>CAMYJH010000030.1 GCA_947258715.1 uncultured Gammaproteobacteria bacterium | reverse complement strand
AAAACGCCAATCTGATCGTACTGGGGAGCCGTGGCCTGGGCGACATGGAGGGCTATCTGCTCGGCAGCGTTTCACACAAGGTCACGAGTCTTGCAGCGTGTCCCGTCTTGGTTGTCTAGCGACCACCTCTCCCATGACGACAAATATCTCTACTTCTCTTCTAGCACGGGCATCGCATGAGCCGGCTGGCCGCCGGCCCATCGCGCGCGCTGCGTCCATAGCGTTGGAACCCATTCGTTTTCGCGGCTGCGAAACGGTCAGTCGTTTAAGCGCCATGGATGAAGCTTAGCTGCCGTTGTCGATAACCCGGGCGTCCTTCAATGCCTGCCGCAGGGCCTCGAGCCGCCGCCGGTTGGTGCCGAAGTCCCACCTTCCGACTCGGGATGCCGAGCGCATGGCAATCCGCCCCTCCTCCGGGCGGAGATGAAACTCCACATCATCGACGAAGCGAAGAAACCGCGTCCGTGCCTCCGCGCGCACGTAATCGGCTTCCTGGACTTTGATCAGATAGCCGGAGTCATGCTCCAGGTAGGCAAGCAGGGCCCGCCAGGCCGCCTTCGGATCACTTCCCAGCATCAGCGCCTCGATACGGTGTGAGCTGTCCGTCGCATCGCTGGAGACACAGTTCGGCGAATCCGGGCATGGCGCAAGCTTACCGTTGTCTGTCACTCCCAACTCCGGGACCGTTGTCGCTGCACAACCCGCAAGCAGCAGCATCCCCAGGACGCATACGCGGATCAGTAATATCTGCATGAATTTTCGCTGGCGCCGTGACCAAACCAAGCTTGAAGCCTATCACGCCGCGGCTGTCGGACCTGTTTGATTTCCAGAATCTTAAGACCCAGTGAGGATCTGCGCAAAGGCCACGACGCGCTCCGATCAATATCGGGCGAACAAAGTTAATGAAGATAGAAGGCTTTGGCCGTTTTCATCGCTGCAGTTTTACTGGCTCTTATTTAATGTGACAATTGGCGCCCATGGCCGCGACGCCCAGGGACGTGCTCAAGCGGGTCTTCGGATACGAGAGTTTCCGCGGCCAGCAGCCGGCTATCGTCGCGCACACCCTGGCCGGCGGCGACAGCCTGGTGCTGATGCCTACCGGTGGAGGCAAATCCCTCTGCTACCAGATCCCTGCGCTGCTGCGCGACGGCGTCGCGGTGGTGGTGTCGCCGCTGATCGCGCTGATGCGTGACCAGGTGGCGGCGCTGCGCGAGGCGGGCGTCAAGGCCGCGTTCCTGAACTCCAGCCTCGGCTTCGAGGAGGAGCGCGCGGTGGAGCAGCGGCTGCGGGCCGGGGATCTGAAGCTCTTGTACGTGGCGCCGGAACGCTTGCTGGGCGAACGCACCCTGGCGCTGCTGGAGACCCTGACGCTGTCGCTGTTCGCCATCGACGAGGCCCACTGCGTGTCCCAGTGGGGCCACGACTTTCGCCCCGAATACCGCCAGCTCTCGGTGTTGCACCAGCGCTTCCCCAGCGTACCGCGGATCGCCCTTACCGCCACCGCCGATGCACCCACCCGCAGCGAAATCGTGGAGCGGCTAGGCCTCGAGGACGCGCCGGTCTTCGTCTGCGGTTTCGACCGCCCCAACATCCGCTACCACGTGGTGCCGAAAAACAACCCGCGCGAACAGCTGCACCGGTTTCTCAGCCGCGAGCACCCGAGTGACGCCGGCATCGTCTACTGCCTGTCGCGGCGCAAGGTGGACAAGACCGCCGAATGGCTTCGCCTGCGTGGCTTCGACGCGCTGCCCTACCACGCGGGTATGAGTGCGCACCAGCGCGACGCCAACCAGGAACGCTTCCTGCGCGAAGAGGGTCTGGTGATGGTGGCCACGATCGCCTTCGGCATGGGAATCGACAAGTCCAACCTGCGCTTTGTGGCTCATCTGGATCTACCCAGGAGCCTGGAGTCGTACTACCAGGAAACCGGACGCGCCGGGCGCGACGGGCTCGCCGCCGACGCATGGATGACCTATGGCCTGCAGGACGTGATCACGCTGCGTCAGATGGTGGACGGATCCGAAGCTGGCGAGTCTCGCAAGCGCCTGGAGGTGCAAAAGCTCGACGCCATGCTTGGCTACTGCGAGCTGACCGGCTGCCGCCGCCAGGTGATGCTGGACTACTTTGGAGAAACCCTCCCCGAGCCGTGCGGCAACTGCGACAACTGCCTGCAGCCCCCGGAGACTTGGAACGCCACCGAGGCCGCGCGCAAGGCGCTGTCTTGCGTCTACCGAACCGGCCAGCGTTTTGGCGCCGGACACGTCATCGACGTGCTGCTGGGCAAGGACACCGAGCGCGTCCGCAGCCTCCGCCACGACCGCCTCTCGACCTACGGCATCGGCACCGAGTTGGAGTTGAAACAATGGCGCGCCGTGTTCCGCCAGCTGGTGGCGCGGGGCTTTCTCAGCGTGGACGCCCAAGGATATGGTTCGCTCAGGCTCACGCCGTCCAGCCGTGCGCTGCTGCGCGGCGAAGAACGGATCGAGCTCCGGCGCGACGCGCACCCGCCGCGGACCGCGCGCCGCCGGAGTGCACCGGCAGCGAGCGTGCCGCCCAGCGCCACGGATCTGTGGCAGGCGTTGCGGGCGTGGCGGCGGGAACTGGCGGAACGCCAGGGGGTGCCGCCGTACGTGATCTTTCATGACGCCAGCCTGGCGGAGATGGCCGAGCGCCGTCCACGCAGCCTGGCGGAGTTCGCCGACATTCCCGGGGTGGGGGAGAAGAAACTTCAGCGTTACGGGCCGGCCTTCCTCGAAGTCATCGCCCGACACGCGGCCGGCTGAAGGCATCGTCTTTACTGCAAGCGGGCTGCCGCATCATCGCTGAGGCGAAATATTCCATCAAGCGGTCCGGCCCCGTGAACCCGAGGGACGGCGGCGAAACGCGAGCCCCGGCGCCAAAACGCGCTAAGCTTGGGCCCTCCCGGCACCCGCGTTCAGCGTTGATTTAAGGAGTCGGAGCATGCCGAAGGCCCTTGGCTCAACCGAAATCGAGCGGTTCCGCCGCGACGGCTATCTTCCCGCACGACCGGTCATCTCGGAAGACGAAGCGCTCGCGCTGCGCCAAAGCCTGGAGGCTTTCGAGGCCTCTCTGGATGGGCCGCTCAAGGGCTCGAATCGATTCAAAAGCCACCTCCTGTTTAAGGGGCTGGCCGATCTGATTCGCTCGCCCAGAATTCTCGATATGGTCGAAGATCTGATCGGCCCCGATCTCATGGTCTGGTCGACCGACTGGTGGATCAAAGAAGCGCGCTCGCCGAGTTTCGTCTCCTGGCACCAGGACTCGCAGTACTGGGGGCTGGACACCAACCGGCTGGTAACGGTCTGGGTGGCACTGTCCGAATCAACGGATCAAAGCGGCTGCATGCGGCTGCTGCCTGGCAGCCATCTAGGCCCCGATCTGCCCCACGTCGAAACCTATCACCCGGACAACATGCTGACCCGCGGGCAATCCATCGAGTGCGTCGACGAAAAGCAGGCGATAAATCTCGAGGTGCCCGCCGGCCACGCGGCCATATTTGCTTTTCGCATCGCCCACGCGTCGCATCCCAATCGAAGTGACGATCGGCGAATTGGCTACGCCATCCGTTATATTCCGCCCGATGCGCGGCAGAAGCTGTCAGAGCGCGATGCGGCGGCGTTGGTTCGGGGCGAGGATCGCTGCGGCTATTTCGAGCATGAGCCGGAGCCGAGTCGTGACTTCGACCCTGTGGCGGTGGCCTTTCATCGCCGCACCGAAGAAGACCGCCGGCGGATCCTTTATTACGGCACCGGCCGCGACGAGCATCGAACCTGATCGGTGGCCGGCCATCCGATAACGACTAAAGCGTTTTGATCTCTTGACTCACCTAACATCACATTTCAAGGGGCTTGAATCCTCAATTGGTTTCCACTTGTCACTGTTCTTATCGCTTAGCCCGAATTTCTGACGCGGCCCGCCAAACTGACCACATGCGGTTGATTTCGTTATTGGAGAATCCATGAGCACGCAGCCCGCCGACAGCGAACGTCCCTTTCGCTTTTTCGATAATCGCGAGAAATATCTTCTCTTCGTCACCACCTGCGGCGAGAAATGGGCCGTTGCGGAGCGCATCGGCAAAGAAATCGAGCGAATCCAACCGACCCCGCCGGCGCTCAAACTCTTCGATGCGGGTACCGGCGACGGTTCGGTGCTGGCGAGCGTGCTGAGAGACCTTCACGGACGTTTTCCCACGGTGCCGTTCCTAGCCGTGGGCAAGGAAATCAGTCTCGAGGACGTGAGGCTGACCCTGGGCAAGCTCGCGGATCGCTTCTCCGAGCACCCCGAAACGGTGGTGGTGATGACCAACATGCACTACCGCGAAGCGCCGTGGCTGCAACCCGAAACTCCGGAAGCCCAGTCGGCGCTCAACTGGCAAACGGTGGAGCTCGACGGACACACCGCTCACGATTTCGACGCACAGCTCTACGAGCTGGGTCCCAGACTCAGGGACTGGTGGGAGGTGCGGACCAGCAAGCGCAGCGGAAACCCGATCTACGTCCAGCCCTCGGTGCTCATACTCTACCGCGCCGATCAGCGTTTCATCCTCGACGGCGTGATTCCGCCGAAGGCTCGCTTCGCCGCAAACTACGACCTGGTCATCGCCGCCCAGCCGTACCGCGCGCGCCAGTCAGCGGAGCAAAAGGTGCGCCTGGTGCTCGAACCTCTCGCCCGTTCACTCGCCGAGGGGGGCCGGATGATCACCATTCAGGCAACCGGTCAGGACCCGGGCATGGAAATCATTCGCAGCGTCTGGCCGGAAGAGCATCCGTTTCAAACCCCGGGACCGATGCTGATCCGGGTGCTGCTGGAGCGGCTCGCGGCGAGCGCGCCCGGGGTACGCTTCGAGGCGGACAGCGATGATCAATCCCTGTTCCGCTACGGCCTGCACGTGATGCCGACCGAAGTGCGCGAGCATATCGGCACCTCGACGCTTCTCGCCGCCTGGAACGCGGCCGTTTATGTGGCGCAGATCGACGATGACCAGGTCTCAGAGGCCATGTCGACCAGCGTCTACCTCGATGCGACGCGGGAAGTGCTTGCCCGTCACGGGGGACTCTGGTTCATCGACGAATCCTTCGTGGTTGTTCGTCAACCAGGCTAAGGATTTCGCCGACCAACAAATCAATAAAGGGGCCGGCACCGTTCTGTTGCGAGCCGTTCACAAACATTCCGGCACCGGCCCGTTTTCACTCCGAAACCCGATCTCCTACTTCTTGTGACCCTCGACTTCCAGCAGGAGGCGGATTTCGTCGCCGATGCCCCCGAGCGCGAACTTCATCCCGAAGTCGGATCGCTTGATGGTGCTGCGCGCGGAGAATCCCGCCACCAGCACGCCGTTGTACTGCGGTAATGGATGTGGCTTGACGTCGTTGACGTCCACATCCAGCGTCACCGGCTTGGTCAGGCCAAGCATCGTCAAATCCCCGGTCACTCTCAGTTTCTTATCGCCGTTGCTGCTGACGGAGGTGCTCTTGAAGGTCATCTCCGGGAATTCGGCTGCGTTGAAGAAGTCCGGTGACCGAAGATGATCGTCGCGAGCCTGGTGATCCGTGTCCACGCTGGCGGTCTTGATGTTCAGGCTCACCATTCCCTTGGAGTGATCGTTCTGATCGAAGGTAAATTCTCCCTCGAACTCCTGGAACTGGCCGATCATGTCCGAGTAGCCCAGGTGATTGACTATGAAGACGATGTTGGTGTGAGCCGGATCGATCTTGAATTGTTCCGCAGCCTGTGCCGCCGCAGAAATCGACAGCGCGACCGCGCCAGCGAAAGCGTGAATCATCAACGTTTTTACAGACATCATACGATCTCCTTTGCAGCTATTTGTTTGGATGAAAATGCCGGGCACGGCCGGCGCTCGATTCTACCCGCTGGACCACGCTGCGATGCTGACCGCAGCGCCCACGGGAATCGAAGCGAGCACCGCCAGAACGACGGGGCGCAGCGCTTGCCCTGAAGATCCGCGCGGAATCGGCAGCCGGTCGGCGACAACGCCGACAAAAAATACCGGTAACAGACATGCCATCGCGAACAAGCTCGACTGGGTGTAGAAAATGACGTTGGTGCCCATCGCCGCGAACGCCCCGCCGGCACCCAGCACAGCCGCCGCGCCGAAAGGAAAGCGAGCCACCGGCCAGTTCCAGAGCAAGAACCCGCCCGCCGCCGCGGCAAGCGCCCCGCCCAACTGCGCATAGGACGCCGTTCTGCCGAGTAAGGATATCGCGGCGAGACCGAGCGCGGCGGCAAAAAGTACCACGGTGGCGTCGCTTGCTCTACCGCGGATGGCATGCAGACGTACCAGCGCCATTGCGGACCCCATCCACACGAGTGCGAACGTAATCACGATTGCGGGATCGGCGGAACCGAGCCTCGGCCAGGCGAGCCAGGCGATACCCAGTCCCGACGCCACCAAGATCGCGGCCCAGCTTGCGCGATGGCCGGGTCTCAGCAGATCGATCACCAGCCCGAGCGCCAGACCCGCAAGCACCAGGTAGGCGAGCTTTTGCGACGACGCCCGGGGCGGAAATAACGGAACGCCGGATATCGCAACGTAGGCGGCGAGGAATCCTATGGAGACGGCCGCGCTTGCAGCGAGCGGCCCGCGCGATTCGCCACCGATCAACCTGAGGAGACCGCAGGCGGCTAGCGTCACCACCAGCGGCAGCGCGCCGCTTTGTACCAGCGGACTATGGAAAATCGAAGCGTCCATCGAGGGGCAACGGGGACAACGGGGACATTCAGAGTTCGTAAGTTACTGATTTTTTTGGTCTGGAAGCGAATGTTCAAAGTTTGGACGTGACTGAAGCTACGTTTGCACCACCGGGGAAATTTGAAAAATCAGTAACTTACGAACTCTGAATGTCCCCTTCGCTTAAAACTTGGCTGATCAGTGGGAGATGATAACCGGAACCTTCGCTTTCCTGAGCACAGTACTGGTGACACCACCGACAATTGACTGACGAAACTTGCTGTGCTCGTAGGCACCCATGACCAGTAATCTGGGTTGCGCTTGCTCGACGAATTTCAGTATGCAATCGCCGACGGATTTCCCGTTGCGCTCCAGATTCACTCTTTTGGTATTCACGCCGTGCCGTTGCAAGGCCGTTTCCACGTTCATATCTGGCAGCGATAGTTCGGCGTGACCGTCAGCAACCGTGATGATCGTCACGAGGCTCTTGGTTTTTAGGATTTGCATGACGTCTGCGAGGGCACGCGATGAGGCACGCTTTCCGTCCCAGGCGACCACAGCATGCTCATTAAAAGTTGACATGTCGAATTCCCGGGGTACGAGCATCACCGGCCGGCCACTGACCATCGCAATCATGTCCGGGTGCAACTCTTGCTGATCTTCGCCGTGCACCGCATCGTAGCGGCCGAGAATGGTTAAATCATAGAGTCGCGCATATCTTGCGACTGTTTCATCACCTTCGCCACGTTTGGATATCCAGTGAATCTTGTCGGGGGCCGAGCTCGATGCGGTACGTTGTTTGAAGCGGGCTTCAATATTCTTGATAGTCTGAGCCTGCGCTTGTTTGATACTGTCTCGAACGTCCTCTGGTATCCAGCTGCCTACAATCTGGTTTACTGGCGCGAAATTGTGGGCCAACAGGCCGGTGACGTGCGCGTCGTACTTGTCATGCATGAATAGGGCGAAATCCAGTGCGGCGTCAGATGATTCAGAGCCGCCGTATGCGATCAGAAGATTTTTGATTGGCATGGTTGTTTACCCTTTATCGAAATCTACACGGTTTGTAAATGGTTTCATTGAAGATCCACTTCAAGTGAAGCTGCTGGGGGCTATCACCACGGAGGCGGATGAAGCCAGGACCGATGGCAGCACGGCCAAACGTGTAAGTTGCGTCATCCACTCTCTTCTCAATCGTGTCGCTTTGGGCTTATGGTCGCAAAAAAATTCTTGGCGCGGTCGCCTTGCCTTCGTGAATCTTACGAAATGCGGCTGCGCCATCGAAAACCAGGCGTGTCTCCAGCCATTCAAGCGAGCCAAGAGCGCCACTGTATAAGGCCTGAATGGCGGCACGCAGATCAACGGCACTATACGTGTAGTTACCCAGGACGGCCTGCCGCAGCTGCGACTTGTGGCGACCGATGCCGGAGGCAGCACCGGCCACCAAGGCAACCTTGCCCGTGAGGCTGAAATCTGCAATCACTCCATTGATTGAGGCTGCAGATCGAAGGAGTCATTCGGAAAATACTTGAACAGGCGATCGTCACCGGTACGCGCATGCGCTTCCATACCTTCGAGGCGCGAGATCCGCGCTGCTGCTGAGGCCACTTCGCGGGTTGCCTCCCGGCTCATACGCTGGGTGGTAACGGTTTTGATGAACTTTCCCACCGACAGACCACCGGTGTAACGGCCCGCGCCTTTGGTCGGCAGGATGTGATTGGTACCCGAGCACTTATCACCGAATGCCACCGTGGTCTCTTCCCCGATAAACAGCGATCCATAGTTGCGCAGTCGATCAACCCACCAGTCCAGGTCGTCTGCCTGCACCTCCAGATGCTCCGCAGCGTAACGGTCGCTGACCGACGCGGCTTCTTCCCGCTCGGAGCAGAGGACCACTTCACCATAATCGCGCCACGAGGCTTCTGCCGCACTGCGTGCGGTATCCGGCAGCTTGGTGATGAGATCCGGTACCAGTTCCATCACCTTCTTTCCCAGCTCCCGGTCCGTAGTGATCAGCCAGCAGGGAGAATCCAGCCCATGCTCGGCCTGACCAACCAGATCACTGGCTACGATGGTCGGGTCGGCGGAGCTATCCGCGATAATTGCAATCTCCGTGGGACCAGCAAAAAGGTCGATGCCAACACGACCGAACAACATGCGTTTAGCTTCGGCAACAAAACGGTTACCCGGTCCAACGAGGATATCTGCTGCGTGACCGGTGAACAGTCCAAAAGCCATGGCAGCGATACCCTGAACACCACCCAGGGCAAGGATGGTGTCTGCGCCGCAAAGATTGGCCGTGTAGACGATCGCAGGGTTCACACCCGCACCCGGCTTCGGAGGGGAACAGGCAATCACATGATCCACACCCGCTTTCTTGGCCGTGGCCACCGACATCACCGCGGATGCTACATGCGAATAGCGCCCACCGGGCACGTAGCAGCCCGCCGTTGCGACCGGTATCTGCTTCTGCCCGGCAAACAGACCGGGAGAAAGCTCCACTTCGAAGTCTATCAGTGCTTCCCGTTGTTTCGCGGCGAAACCACTTACGCGGTCGTAGGCGAATTGAATGTCGTCCTTAACTCGCTGAGGTACTTTAGCCGTGGCCGCGGCGATCTCTTCCGGTGTGACCACGATATTGCCGGTGTAGTTGTCCAGCTTTTGTGCATACTCCCGCGCTTTCTCCTCGCCTCCAGCTTCAATCGCTGAAAGCATCTCTGATACGATCTCACGGGTGTCGTCCTCACCGCTGGAGGGGGTTTTCACCGCTTTTTTCAAATATTCAATTGCCATGGATCTATCTCTCGAAAACGTTAGCGCATAGGCTGCTTGTTGTTAGTCCAACGCCCAGAGCGAAAGCTCAGGCACGAAGGCGAGCAACAGCACAACAAAAAGCATGGCAAGCACATAGGGCACTGCTTTGCCCGCCACCTTGAGGATTGGAGTGCCTGTCAACCCGGAAACCACGAACAGGTTCAACCCGAGCGGCGGCGTGATGAAGCCAACCCCAAGGGATGTCACCATCATGATGCAGAAATGAATCTCATTCATCCCGATCTCCTGTGCCAGCGGAAGCAAGATCGGCGAAAGAATTACAATATTCGGCGTTGTCTCCATGACGCAGCCCGCAACGATCAGGATGAAGATCATCATCAGGATAATGACCGTCTCGCTGTCGGTCATCGAGGTCATCGCGTGTGCAAACCCCTGCGGGACCTCGAGAGCAGCCAGGGTCTGCGCTAAAGGTAAAGAGAAGGCAATAATCGGCACAATCACCCCGTTCACCTTGGCCGAACTCGCCAACATCTTGGGAAAGTCGGCAAGCGTAATGGTGCGCTGAAGGAGGCCGATGATAATTGTCGTCACCACAGCCACCGCTGCGGCTTCTGTCGGGGTAAAGATGCCGCTGTAAATGCCGCCGAGGATGATGAACGGCACGATCAGTGCGTAACGGCCGTCGTAAATGGCTTTCCAGAGCCGTTTGAACGAGAAACCCTGTTCAGCATTCTCGTAGCCCTTAATCCGGTTCATGATGATATTGGTAATCATGATGGTCAGCATGACCAGGAGACCCGGAATCATTGCGGCGAGAAACAATGTCGACGCGGATATCCCTAGGATCAGGCCGATAATGATGTAGGCAATCGAAGGCGGAATCAGTATCCCGGTACACGCGCCTGCGGCGACCAGCGCACAGGCATAGGGCCTTGGATAGCCCTGCTCGACCAGCCGGTCGATCGTCATACGGCCAACACCAGCGGCGCCTGCGGCATCAGAACCGGAGATGCAGGCGAAAAAACCGCACACCAGCACCGTAGCGGTGCCGAAACCCGAGCGAAATCCGCCCGCCAGCGCTTCCGCCACATCCAGGAGTTTTTGCGAAAGCCCCGTGCGCACCAGCACATCACCGGTAAGGATGAACAGAGGCACGGCGATCAGCGCAAAGGCGTCGATCCCATCGAACAGTGCTTCACCGAGCAGAGAAAGCGGCAACACACCGGAGAGGTAAAGCATGGCGATGGACGTCACGCCCAGCACCGCCCATACCGGCACAGCGAGCACGATCAGAATGACGGCCAAGAAAAGTGGGAGATAGAACTCCCAGCCCAATATCAGCTCGAAGGCGTCCTGTTGATAGAGTTCCATCAGTCAAACAACCTGTGGCCTTCGAATACGGAACGGCCTCCACGCATGTCACCCCAGTCACGCCAGATAGACTGTATTAGCCGAATACAAGTGAGCGTGAATCCAAAAGGTACCGCCGCCAGAAACCACGCCTGGGCGATACGCAGACCGTGAGTTACCGAGCCGAATTTTATCGATGTCATCAATGTTTCAAATGAATAAAACAGGGCAAACAAGGCGACAATCAGCATCACGAAATCCCCGAGGAGGTAGACAAACGCTTTGCCGCGCGGTGAGAGATAGTGCATCAGCACATCGATACGGATATGCGCGCGCTCGCTTACTGCAGCCGAAACACCGATCCAGACGAGATAGATAAACGCGTAGCGTGCTATCTCCTCGCCCCAAATCGACGAATAGGAAAGAACGAAACGACGTAGCACTTCGATCGCGATGGTCATTACGATCATGCTGTAGAAGACCAACAGCAACCAGCGCTCGCCGTTCTGGTCGATCTGTTTCAGTATCCGTCGCACAACGTTACCCCCCATCTATCATTACTGAAGAGATGTAGTGGGCCACCCCCGGAAGGGTGGCCCACCCGGCTACCCTTTAGGCGTCGTTGACGTAATAACGCCCTTGTGTGTTTGCCGCTTCGAGTAGCTTATCGAACGTTGCGATGGACCCTGCCAGCTCCTTCTTATAAGAGTCCCATTCAGCGTTCTGATGGCCACCCTTCTTCACCCACTGCTCGAGTTCATCTGCCGTGGGCGTATAGAACTGAACACCCGATTTGCTCATCTCAGCCATGGCATAGGCACGCGCCGCCGGCACCTTCGATAGGTTCTGATGCGAAGTGACCTCACTCGCGAACTCGATGCCTTCGCGTACTTCAAGCGGAAGCCCGTTGAACCATTCCAGGTTGCACGAGTAGACCTGCGAATCGGGGACCGCGCGGGTGAATGTCACCCAGGAGAGAATGTCCTTGAAGCCGAACACGTGCAGCGCACCTACCGCCGGATCGAGTGCATCCGCAACACCCTGCTTGATGGCCGACGGTGTTTCACCCCAGGCTACCGGGGTGGGGTTGGCGCCAATGGTGCGATAATACTGTTGCAGCATCTTGGAACCGGGCACCCGGAACTTGATACCGGAAAGATCATCCGGTGTCTTGATCGGACCATCCCCACCTTTGCGAAGGGCCACGACACGCGGATCGATTACCACGTACCAGAGCGGTTTGAAACCCTTGGCTTCGACTTTGGTATGGACCTCGTCGCGCCAGCTATCGGAACTAACCAAGTTAGTGAACTTCTGGTTCGCACCGCAAAAATACGGGAGGTTAATCAAGTCTACGGTCGGCGCAAAAGGCGCAAAATTGGAAAGCGAGTGCTGGGCCGCCTGGATGGTGCCCTGCTGCACCTTTTGCGCCAGCGCGCCACCGGCACCCAACTGGCCGCCCGGCGCCAGCTTTACGTAGACCTGGCCATTCGTCATGTTCTGGATATTCTCTTTAAAATCCAGCTGCATGATGGGATAGCTGCGTGATGCGCCCATTACATAGGCGGTAGCCACTGTCATCTTGTACTTGGCGGCCTTTTGCCGCGCCCTTTCCTCCTTGGCGCTGGCGGCAGCTGCCTCTTCGCTGATCAACAAACTGCCCGCTGCTCCCGCTACTACCGCGGCGGTAAAGCCATACTTTCCGGAAAGCGCCAGAAATTCGCGGCGCTCGAGAGATTCGGGTTTTTCAGAATTACGTCTCACTAGATCTCCTCCTCTGCATTATTGGCAGACTTCGTTTTTCCGTTGGATTCTTGCGATTCCAGCCGCAGCACCACGATCACAAAAAAAATTACAGCGGCGAGTAGAATCAAGAATTCACCTACGTCACCGATCGTTAGAATCGGCTCCATGTCGAATACCAGGGCCGCCTTGCCCAGGAATATGTTGAGAAGGAACAATCCAAAAAGTATGCCGGCGCTGGCTAGATACCAGGTGTCAGATCTTTTCTTCATGTTTCCTCCGTTTGATTGGAAATATAATCCCTTCAGCAGTGATCTCAGATGAGCCGAACTGCGCACCGTTTCGCATTTGCTCTACGCGCTCTCATAAAGCCTGGTCAGAACAAACTCTCGATGTCCCATCGCCTCTGCTGAAGTCAGACGTCCGTTGACGGTTCGAAACATCGAGTCCAGCAGCGCGTCACCTGCCTCATCCGGGGTCATCTCCTTGCGCAGCAGACCGGAAACATCAACGTCGATGTGCTCGCTCATGGTGCGAAGCGTGCGTGGGTTAGCACAGATTTTAATGACGGGAATTATCGGGTTTCCAATGATATTGCCCTGTCCCGTGGGGAAAAAATGCACTACAAACCCCGCCGCTGCAGCCAAAGTCACCATCTCGGCGGCGGCGGATGAGGAATCCATGAACCAGAGACCCGGACCGGTAGGCTCTTCTGCTTTATCAAGCACGCCGTCTACCATGCATTTCTTGCCTATTTTTTGGATATTGCCCAGTGCTTTTTCCTCGATAGTTGTCAGTCCACCCTCTATGTTCCCTTTCGTCGGCTGCGATTCGGAGAGATCCGATGTTTTGTATCGATTGATCATGTCCTGGTAACGATTGAACATGAACATGAAGCGTTCACGCACTTCGTCGTTACGACAGCGTTCCGCCACCAGGTGTTCGCCACCGGTAATTTCCGAGGTCTCTCCGAACAACAGCGTCGTACCGTGTGGGTACATCTTATCGAAGGCATTACCCACAGTCGGGTTTGATCCGCAGCCCGACGTGGTGTCCGACTCACCGCATTTAGTGGAGACCCAAAGCTCGTCGAGTGACGCTTCTTCACGGCGCAATTCAGAAGCCCTCTGAACATACTCCTTGGTCACCCGAGAGGCTTCCATAATCGTTTCATGATCGCCGTGTTGTTCTATACCAAAGCCGGTGACCGGTTTGCCGGTAGCAGCAATGCCATCCACGACGCGTTTAGTCCAACCGTTTTCAATACCGATCACAACCACTGCAGCAACGTTCGGATTGGCCCCGGTACCGATAAGTGTGCGGAAGTGCAGGTCAAGGTCTGCACCGAACTGCAGCCTGCCGTAAGGATGCGGCAATGCCATTGTACCTTTGATATTGTTCGCGACAGCTTCACAAGCCGCATTCGCGAGGTCATCAACCGGCAGGATAATTACGTGATTGCGCACTCCAACGCGGCCATTCTCGCGTCGGTAACCCAAAAAAGTTGTACTGCTCAGATCCAGGGACATTACTCTATCTCCAAAAGAATAACGCCTTTAGATGCCATGGTTGGCTACCAGCGTTTGGTCTTGATGTTCTGCACATGGGCATGCTCACCCTTGCCGATGTCAGCCACGACTCTTCCGATATCCACACCGTACTTGATCACGGTATCGCCCTCTTTCAAGGGTTTGATCGCCAACTTGTGCCCAATCGGAATATCACTGGCGGCAGTGAAATTGATCTCCTTGTCCTGATCCATAATCCATCCGGAAATTTGATCCCCTGCTTTCACCCCTTCCACAACGACAACGCCAACACTGTCGCCCTCGTCATGAACCACAAAATCAATCATTAGTCTTTCCTCGAGGGGTGAAGAACCGCCACCCCCTGATGTTTGGTCTGGATCCTACATCTAGAGTAGATATCTAGTCAACTAGTCTTATATAAGTATTTCCGCCCAATTACTGGCCTAACTCTTATATAAGTCTTAAAATCAATTTCCTTAATTTTTGTCTCGAATGGTTGCCGACATACAGAGGAGAAAGCTTGTTTTGGCGCTTTCAAATGCCAAGGGGTCCATCCCGCTCTATATGCAGATCAAGGATATGCTCGTCGCACGGGTGACAGAGGGAGAATGGGCGCCTGGAGATATTATTCCCAGCGAAATACAGCTTGCTCGCGAGCTGAATGTCAGTCAGGGAACGGTTCGAAAAGCCATAACAGAACTTGTTGAAAACAATGTGCTGGTAAGGCGACAAGGTAGAGGCACGTTTGTCGCCACCCACGACAATGACCGGGCGCTATTCCATTTTTTTCATATTGTTGATGACAGTGGAAGCAAGAATTTACCTGAATCTAAAACGCTTTCCTGTCGTAGAAAACCCGCCTCACGTCAGGAGGCCTCAAAACTCAATCTATCGAGTCGAGCACAGGTAGTCTGTATTGAACGGATCCGTAACCTTGATAACCAGCCGACCATCATAGAAAGGATCATACTGCCTACGGCGTTATTTGGTGACCTGGGAAAACGGCAAGCACGTAACCTGCCGAATACACTGTATGAACTGTATGAAACCCAGTTCGGCATAACTATTCATCGAGCAGAAGAACAGCTGCGCGCAGTCGCCGCCACTGATCGTGACGCATCATTGCTGGGTTTAGAGCCAGGTAGCCCCCTTCTGGAAATCGAGCGCACGGCCCTGACATTGGGCGGTAGGCCCGTAGAGCTCAGAATTAGCCGTTGCAGTACGTCTAAGCACTACTATCAGAATACTGTCCTTTAAGCGGTAATGGGGACATTCAGAGTTCGTAAGTTACTGATTTTTCAGTTTCCCCAGTGATGCAAACGTACCTTCAGTCACGTCCAAACTTTGAATATCCGCTTGCAGCTAAAAAATCAGTAACTTACGAACTCTGAATGTCCCCGTGTCCCCTCTACCCGCCGGGAGATCTCCCATGCGCTATATCGATGTCCACACCCACATGCTCGATCGGCAGTGGCTCGAGCTTCTGAAGCAAAAAGGTGGCCCCCGCTATTCCGTCGAGCCGCTGACCAGCGAGGTCGAGGGGATCTACAAGCACGGCGCCCACTTCATGACGCCGATGCCCGGTCACTTCGACTATGACCTGCGGGTTAAAGACATGGACCAAGCGGGCGTCGACCTCGCCATCGTTTCGCTAACCTGCCCGAACGTGTTCTGGGGCGACGAGAGCGTATCTTGCCAGGCCGCGCGCATCGTCAACGACTCCATGGCCGAGGGACAACGCAATTACCCCAATCGCATTCGCTGGCTGCTGTCATTGCCCTGGGAGTATCCGGCCGAAGCCTTGAAAGAGCTCGACCGGGCTCATGACAAGGGCGCCGTCGGGGTCATGGTGCTGGCCAACATCGCGGAACGGCAGCTCACCGAAGACGCATTTGCGCCCATCTGGAAGGCCATCGACGACAAGGGTCTTCCGGTTTTGGTCCACCCCGCCGATCCGCCCGGGACCGACGAAATGCAGCTTGCGGAGCACTCCCTCACGGCCACCGTCGGATTCATGTTCGACACCACGCTGGCGATTACCCGCATGGTCTTTTCCGGCTTTCTGGATCGCTACCCGAACTTGAAAATCATCGCCGCCCACGCCGGCGGCACCGTGCCTTATCTCGCCGGGCGCATGGACCGCGCCTGGGAGATGACGCCCGGGACGCGCAACGTGATCGCCGAACCCCCGTCGTCGTATTTGAAGCGCATCTATTACGATGCGGTCTGCTATCGCCGCCAGGCGCTGGCGCTTTGCATCGAGGTCGGCGGAGCGGACAAGGTCATGTACGGATCGGACTACCCGCACGACATCGGCGACATGAAGGGCTGCCGCGAGCGCGTCGATGCCCTGCCGGCAGACCAGCGGGCCGCCGTCGCATACAAAAACGCCGAGCGGATCTTCAAGCTCTGACCTTGCGCTACGCGCTGCGTTTCGATAACGCGACGCGGCCTAATTTATTTGAAGACCCTGCGGGGGAGACGGGGTAGAGGTCACAGGGGTATGCGCGACGGAGGCACCGTAGATTTCCTGATAACCAAGCCGGTTATCCATCCACGCGACATATGCCTTTTCGTCGACCGAAGCCAGGGCACTGTAATCCCCGGCGAAATTCACATTATCTGGCGGGAAACCCGGAGTAATATCCGTGAGCCTGCTATTAGAGGACCAAGTCGCGCCGCTGGAGGTGGAGTACGTGTAGTAAACGCTGAGTGCGTTGGGATCGTCTCTGTAGTCGTACCACATGACATCCACGCGGCCGTTTGGAGCAACGTCTAGTGCGGGAAAAAACTGCCATCGACCATTTTGCGGGTCGTCGTTAACTCTCGCCGGCGTTGTCCACGGCCCGGTAGCCGACGTGGCCGTGGTCACAAAAACATCGTAGTCGCGTGGACTCTGCACAAGACTATCGGCATAGGCAATATAAACTCTGCCACTCGCCGGATCTGCGTCCATGCTAATGAACTTGATAGGATAGCCCCACACCGTGGTGGCCACGAGATTATTGCTCCCGAAGCTTGCTCCGCTATCCGTCGATTCGGAAATCCATATCTTCCACGGCGTTGTCGGTGGATTTGGCAGGATTCCCGCTTCTAATGTGTGCCAAGAGACGTAAACGCGGCTTCCCGATACCGCAGTGATTTGCGGCCCGTGGGAACGATTGGTTCCCGTTGCGCTCATAAAGGTGGTCACCTGAATCGGCGAAGAAAAATTTACGCCGCCGTCCGTAGAGCGCGTGAATTCGATCACCGTAGACTCAGTGCCTCCCGAACCCCAGGCATTGGAACGTTTAACCCAGGCGACATAAATATGGTTATTGGCCCGGTTTACATAGAGCCAGGGCTTATCGTAATAAGTTACGGTATCGTTTCCGGTGGCAATGATTTTCTGGAAGACATTGAACGTATGGCCACCATCATTCGACTTGGCAATAAAGATGCTGCCGTCGCGGCCAAGACTGGGGGCAGCGTCCGAATTATAGGCCAGCCCCGCCATATAGGCCGTACCCGTATTATCAAAGGCCACTACCGGATCGGCCCCGAGTGAGTAACCTGCGAAACTGAACTTACCGCCATAGTTCCAGTTGCTACCACCATTATCAGACCATGCCCAGCCTACCCCGAAGTTACCCGCGCTGCGGGCGTCGTTGAAACCTACCACCAGCTTGTCGTGATCCAGCGGGTTAATTGCCATCATCGGCTCGTTTTGAAACCAGCCGTTGCTGGAGATATTTACGTTAGGCGCGGCCGCAAAAGCAATGTCATATACAAACGCCAGACTGGTGGCGAATATGAGGAGAAAAATGGAGGGACATTTCCTTCTCTCCATAAGGACGCTCGTTAGGCGGATGTGTTCGAATAGTTGGGATGCTTTCCTGCTCTCCCAGCCGTTTCTCGCATGATTGCCGTTCATATGCCTTCTCTCCGCTTCACGATGCTATTGGATTTCGTAACCCGGCGATATTACACCGTCCCCCCGGATCTGACTGACAAGGAGCGTGCCGCAAGGCGTCTTGTCCTCCTCGCGATGCTCCATTCCGATCAGCAGCATTGAGAACTTCCCGCCCGGAATTCGCAGGGGAATACTCACCAAGGGTGCGGAATGCGCGATCGATAGGACCAAGTGGCCCCGACGTTCTACCGATCCCACCGTTTCAGTAGTTTTCGTGGCCTCGTCGCCCCAGGCCGCGAGAATGCATTCGCTCTTAAGGTCAAGCGACTCGGCCTTGCACAGCTTGACGTGGTCGAGGAATAGGTTTCGCTCCTCGACTTCACCCTTCCCTTTCGACTTGGCTCCGGCGTACTGAATCTTTATCCACTTCAGCCCATCACCGCCTTGGAGCGCGTCTGTCCAGAGGGACATGAGCTTCGGGTCGACCGCCCGAACGAGCACGTTGCACTCCGGCGATACCTTGGAACGATCGATCAGCAGGGCATCCACGCCCTTTTTGCTCCTAGTCCCCGCGATCACCGCGGACAAGAACCAGGGCGCGCTCCACCCCGCAGCATAGGCGATGGACAGGTTCCGGTGCGCAATGTTGTTATTGCCTTTTACAGGATACGCATTGTCCACGGGCGGGGGACCGTCGTGCGGAGAAACCTCGCCCAGTAGACAGGGATGCCAGCGAACGACGTCGCCGCTCACGGTAACGGTCTCCGGCGGAATCAGCTCCCGGGCCCAGGTCATCTTGACGATGGTGCTGGCGCCCGGACCGAGATCGGTAATCTGCTGCTCGCCGATGAGATAACTACCGGGCACCAGGGGATCGACCGGTAGCTCGCCCGGCCTCGGAGTGGGCTGCCAGTCTTCCGGATACCGGAACTCGATCCCCGGGAAGTGAGTGATCAAGGTTCTCACATACAAGACCGGTGCCGTGGCGTTGCCGAAGTTCTTCACCCGTACGTACACGTAGTTGTCTTGGCCGTAGCGTGGGCTTTCGTGCGGGGGGGTTGAGTCGTACGGCAATGTCGGGATCGAATCGTTCGTGCGCCGAACCCAGAGATCCGGGCTGTGCGCGTGCCACCCTGAGGACGGCACGGTCCCGATGTCGCTCAGATTGTCCCGGAGGACCACGTCCGCGCGCTGGGTGAGCGCGATCGTCGCGTCTACCGAGGCCGCAACCTCTAGGCGTCCATAGCCGTACCACTGGCTAAATTCGATGGTCCCGTCGCCGTCCCGGTCGAACCACTGACCAGCAGAGGCGGTCTGGCCGAGATCTATCTTCACGGCATTGTCGACAAGCAGGCGTCTCAACTCGATCCAAGTGAGGTCGGCCTTGGCGGACAGCAATAACGCGGCGGCACCCGCCACCGTTGGGCAAGCGTGGCTCGTCCCTCCATACCCAACATACGGATTCCTGGCATAGTCATTAGCACCCGTCGCCACCGTGGTGCCGGCGGGATACGCATTCTCCAGAGCGCTTACGCTGATCTGCCCCGGCGTCACGGCGGTGATCGCTCTCGTCTCGTTGGGGCTGGATCCGGGACTGCCGAAAAGCGCGTACTCTCCGGCCTGGAAGCCCGTTGAGTCAGCCACCGTAACATCGGTGGCGCCCGCTGCCACGGCGGCCGCGATGGTGGTCTGGTTGACGGCGCTGCCGGGCCAGTTACCCATATCGGTCCTTACGGTGTCCAGTATGGGATCCACATGCACAGAGTTGATGAAATCGACAACGAGACTGGTACTACTGGGTGCTACGAGATCGAGACTCATCCCGTAGACGCTGTAGTAGGCACGCGTATCGACCGCCGCGGGCAGGTTCGTGTTTTGGCCATTGGGATCGACGTGCATCGAGCTGCACGGATTGGTCGGGTTGACATTGATCGATGCGCCGACCACCAGCGACTTCGCGTCGTTGAGTAGCGGATAGAGGCCGTCGACGGAGACATGGCCCCAGTTCCCTGCAGCGAAGCAGATTAGGCAGCCTCGTCCCCCGCGACCGTAGGTTGTCAGGAAATCAAACACATCTCGAACAACCGCTTGATCCGGCGTCCAGACGGGCAGCCAGGAATTGGAGAGGATGTCCGCACCTTTGGGGACCGGTGCTGGAAAGTCGGGATCGGTTGAGCCCGTGGGAAAGCCGGCCATCCAGATCAGCATGTCGCCGATATCGACAATGGTTGCTCCACCCGAACGCGCACAAATAAGACGGCAGTTTGGCGCCACACCCGGAATCCCGACGTTGTTGTCCATCTTCGCGGACGCCGATCCGGCAGACTGGGTACCGTGATGACTCACGACGTTTGCAGGATCCTGATTCGTCATGTTGTTGAAGTCGAAGTTGGCGGCCATCTTCTCCGTGCTGTCACTCAACGGACCAGTCAGATCGGGATGCGTAGGGTCGATACCGTCCGGCTCCAGCACACCGATAGTGACAGTCGGGCTGCCGCCAACGTTGCCTCCCGGTTGATTTCCAAGGGAGGCCCAAGCGTCATCGCATCGGATCAAGCCGAGGTGCGGTACTTCCGGGTACAGGTAGTCGTTGGGGGTATGCTGACAATTCTCCAGGCGAAGCAGCAGATTCGGCTCCGCGTAGGTCACCTCCCGGCTGCCGTGAAGTGCCTCAATGATGTCGAGGATGCGGTAGTCCAGAGGGCCGTCTAGTTGCAGTAGGAAACCGCTGCCCAGATAGGCGATCGTTCGCAGGATCGAAAGGCCGTAACGGGCGGCGATTTCCTTTCTTTGGGCCTTCGTTACCCAGGACTCGAACCGGACTACAATCTCATCCGTGATGCCGAAGGCGATCTCTCCGCGCTTCTCACTCGGTAGGGAGAGACGAGCGCGCAGGCCGTGCTCGGGGAACGCGGAGCGTAGCAGAGAGCGCAACGTAGATTGATTTCGCTTCGCGTCGGTACCCTCTCCGATTCTAACCAGCAGCAATAGGTCGTCCGCAACGATTCTTCCGTTTCGGTCGGGCAGGACTCTGTACTGGAGTTGGGCGGAGTCCAGGATGTCGGTCACTTGGCGTTGGGTCTTCGCTCGCTTCACCGAGAGGAGCATTACACCTGCCATCAGTCGGAAGTAGAAATTCATCCCGCCGGCATTGAATCGGAGCAGACCGCGCTCCGCCACCATTACGACGACATGATTCTCCCCAGCTTTCAACGAAAGCGTGCGATGCTCCTTGAGCGTTCCTTCAGGACCCTTGACCTGTATTTCATAGGGGCCGGGCCTCAGGCCACTTAGGACGTGACGCCGAAGCCTTTGGTCATAGTGGACCTTCGTGCGCTTCCCTTCTCCGTCGGCATACACGCTGACATCCGCATCTCCAATCAATACCTCTTCCGCGTCCTCAACAAGCACGAAAAGTGTAGCCTTGGCTGACATCTTGCCTTTCCTCCAAGTAAAGAGCGGGCGGCCGCCCTGGCTCGCATAATCGAAATTCTATATATTCTCTCGCGATATCTCCTCGTCTCTTCAGTCCCCAAATTCGGGAAGAAACTTTTCTCAATTGAAGAAGTGCTTTGGACTTTGAAAGTAAGCTTTGTAACATACAGGCTTCTCGCAAAACTAAACGCCCTTGGCCGTCAGAGTTTTTTTGCCATTAATCTATTTTGATCATTTGAATATTGATTTGGATCAAGAAAGCAGAAAATCTCGAAGCTACGATTTTTCGGAGTCACCATACGAGGCATGAATTCTCTGCGCCCTGTCGGGCAGCGAACATCTACGAGACGTCGAAAGCTATTTTTCGACCCTTGAATCGCTGATCTCCACGCTCAAGTTATGGAACTTCTTTAGAATCGACAGTTTTTCTTTCCAAGACAGGATACAGAGATGAAGCCCGAGATCTGTGGGGTTTCCCACATGCCGAAGCCGGCAAGCATACTTACACTCTCGCGCAGACTCTGACAGCGCAAGTTTCGAAACGATCCGAGGCGGTGGGCATCATGACGACACTTTGGCTTAAGCGTGTCTTATTACAGTAGCCGCGTACTCGCCAATGGAATTGCTCAAACCTCCATACCCAGATCACACTGACTCACAATCCCGTCGAGAATAACGAACACGTTGTGTCTATGTCTGATTAAATCGTTAGTAGATTTCGACAGAGGAGCCTCAACTATGAAAACGCTCGGTCTTTCTGTTGCCTGTGCGACTCTTGCGGCAAGCTTGTGGATCAGCCCCGCAGAAGCCCAATTAATAGATCGCGGAAACGGCTGTATTTATGACGCCGACCGAGATATCACCTGGATCCAGTCGGCGAACACTGCAGTGGACACCGGATATGACAGCGACGGGTTGATGACCAAAACTGATGCTGATGATTACGTAGACTGGTTCAATAACGTCTACAACTGGCCTGTCGGAGACAACTGGCGACTCCCGATCACTTTTGCGGCGCCCGATCCAAGCTGTTCAGATTCATTCAATGAGGGATTCGGCTGCACTCAGAGCGAAATGGGTCATCTCTATTACATCGAGCTTGGAAATACCGCCGGTGAAGGCGGACTCACGAATCGGGGAGACTTTATAGATATCCAAACCGATCTCAATTACTGGTCGGAATGGGACTGGACAAGTCCGGGATCTCCGCCAGAGAGCATCACGTTCAAGTTCAGGACCGGTCTCCAGACTCGATCGGCCCATACAGAATCTCACTACGTCTGGCTGGTCCACGATGGCGATGTCGCGCCCCAGACGCAGTGTAACGATGGTGTCGACAATGATAGCGATGGAAAGATCGACTCGGATGATCCAGGTTGCGAAGATCCAGGGGACGATGATGAGTACAATTTTGAACTGGCGATTGACAGATATACGCTCAAATATATTCCCTTGAACTATGCGCTCCGGGGACTCTATCTAGAAGGCATGCCTTGGTGTCCAATGGGGTTCCCAGGTTGCCCCGGAAACAGATTTTCGATTGAGGTGCGTGAGCAAGCGGTTCCTTCGCATCTCCTCGAGTTAAAAAAGGCAATGTGGAAAATGGTGCAGCCTTCCGCCGATGCCGCGTCATTCAATAAAACCTTACAAGAACTACAGGACGTTATTGAAAAGGTCCCGGACGGACGGTTTTTCGACGTAGATGAGAAAGGCCGCTTTCTGCAAGCAATAAATGCTGGCAGAAGCGGAAAAAGGCGATCCCCCACTGACTTTTTATTTTCACCCGTCCTCGTTCAATCTTTAAATGCGATCGAACTGGACTGGCGGCTGCCTAGTCTTGAGACACAACGAGTCAAGGCAGGGAAAACAATTGGTATCGATATGAAAGGGGCACTCTGGGCGGGACTAACTGATGTGCGGGAATCCGGAGAACTCACGCTCAGCATAATTGACGGCTACGAAGCGTTCCCGGTGGATTCGCAGTACAGCCCAACCTGGCCGTATTTGTCCTACGTGGTTAAATTCAACGGAAATCTTGGACCAGAGGGATATATGGATCTGGGGTTCTACTTAAAACAACTGCGGTTCGATCCAAACGTCTCGTCGATTCGTGTGCTGCGCATCGACGAGGATCGTCTCGTGGATGTAACGACCGGAATCGTGATGTCCCGTGGAATCGTAATGGCCAGAACTAACCGGTCCGGAACCTTCATAATCGTCGGCAGGCAATGAGGCCGTTGGGAATCGTCCCCGGAGTTGTGGCAGAGCGGACATTCAGAGTTCGTAAGTTTTTTGATTTTTGAAGCGGAAGCGGACATTCAAAGTTCGTAAATGATTCAAGCTACGTTTGCATCAGTTTGAGAAATTCAAAAACCAGAAGCTTACGAGCTCTGAATGTCCCCTTCCCCACGAAGCAACTCTGATCACGCCGTCCGCACGCCGGGAGTCAGGGGATTCGTCCCGGTATCGGAAGTTCCTGGATTTGAAGCCCTCCGAAGATCTTGAGATCAACACCGTATACCCGCCCGGAAAAGCCTTGTCCGCTCCAATACGCACCGAGTTGTCCGCCGCTACCAATCTCGAAGATATCGACCTGGGCGGGTGTTTGGTAGACGTCCTTGTACTTATTGATGGCGCCGAGGGTTGGTGACGAGATCTGAGAAGCGGAAGAGTGGGCAATAACGGGGGCGAGATTGACCCGGTGTTCAACCTCCATATCAATGGGCCCCGGCGTATAGAGCTGCTGGGCGGGCAGCGACCAGGTCAGCGTATCGCCATCGCTAGCGTCGGAGCGAATCAACCAGGGATAACTGCGGCGAATGAAACCGACCGTAAGCTGAGATCCATCCGACGCCAGGGAGACGCCGTTTCGAACGTCAACATTGCAACCGGCGACAGGCACTCGGAACTCACCGTGTGAGGCTGGACTGCCGATCTCAATCCGCATCAATACAATCTCCCGGGGACACTCATTGAGAGCGCCATAACTGGACGGCGGCGACATGGGCTGGTAGAAGCCAAACGCCGCAAAGATGTGCCCATTGTGCAGCGCCAGCGCTGTCGGGCCTACATGCTGATCGTAGGTATCGTCCTTGAAGGTATTCCAAGTCGCCCCGTCGCTAGAGCTGGCGAATTTCAAGCGATCCTCAACAGCCCAACTGAGCACTAATACGCCATTGACGCTGAGCAGTGAAGGCGATGTGGAATTTCTGGTGGTGGTGTCTACCTCATGCTGATCACTGGGGTCAGCACAAGGCGCCGCGCAAACCATGATTTTTCGATCACTTTCATTCCAGGCAATCCACAGGCGCCCAGAGAGAAAAGCCGCAGAGACTCCTTGTGGTCGCGGCGAGGTACTGGTGCTCGGAACCAAGACAGTCGTGGATAGCAGCTGTTTGGAAACAATATTGAACTTGTGCCGCGTAATGCCCACCGAAGGCGCGGAGACGAACAAATTCACCGACGGCGCCGTCTCCACGGAGAATGGACCGAACGCACATGACGAGCTGAGCAAAGTGACAATACACAAGATCAACATTCGGCACCGAATCCACGCCATGATCATTTCCTCCTGGGACTATGTTCTTCGATATTAGCGAAGACGTCTTCCACCGCGAATGGAACCCGTGAGCTGCGTTTCCGCCAGATCCGATAGGTGGCGATCGTATCAGTCGCCCCTATCCTGGCACATGCAATGATCGTTGATCGTTCGCGCTATGGTGAATCCATCGATGTGCCGCGCGCGTTCAATCACCTGACGGCCGACAGCGAACACTACACCAAATAGGCGCGCGTCCGGGACCCCGGAACCCGCGACCGCCTATCTCTTTAACCCCTATCATTGCCCGAATATCTGAAAATACCGGTACGCTTCCCTCAAAAATCCCGGCCAGCAGATTAACGCCTGCACTACCGTAAATTCGACATATTCGTATCCGGGTCTAAAAAAGATTCTCCCGGAAGCGACCCCTCTGGTGCGGTCGTACTTCGACGGGATCGGTCTGTATGACTTGCCGTTCCATGCCAGGACGCGAAGGTCTTTGACTTCACCGTCATAGGCGATCCCGCCGACGTAGAAGCTCACGTCCACGTATCCGGACTTGGAGAGCTCACCCGTGAAGCCGAGCCTGTAGGTCACGACGGGCCAACCCGGCTCATACCCTTCGGGACGCGCCGGCATTCCGCTTTTCAGCTCCAGGGAGGCCTGCCCCGGTTTCGCCACGTCGCGAAAAGCGGCCCAGGCGACCCCGCCAAAGTCCACGGAAGTGAAGCTTCCGGCCTCGACCTTCTGAACGGCGATCTTGGGAACCTTCCAGTCGAGCGCTATGGCGTTCACCGCAGCGACGACCTTTGACAGAACGGCCTTCGAACCCACGATCGTACTTTTCTGCGCCTCGCCACCATCGCTCTTTTGCGCAGAATCAGGTCGGCCTTCGAGATCTTCGATGCCGTCCAAAGCCCTGAGCACATCCGTCTTCATCGACTCGGTGAAATAGCGGCCAGTCGGCGCCGCTTTCAACCGCAAGGCCAACCGCCCGGCTGGCTTCGCAAGCCTCCTCGGATCCTTATATGTCTCGGCAAGGTCGAAGAGCTCACGGTAAAGCGGCGGCATGATCTCGGGCACCTTACCGCCGATATCTCTCGACATCATGGGCGAGCAGTCACGACAACCGGAAGGAGGACACTTTCTGGGAACACCTGTAAAGAATCCCCATTCGTTCAGATCCCATTCGATACATCTCGGCTCCTCCCATTCCCAGTCGGGTGGCGTCTCGACAACCTCTGCGGGATCTCCGCAGGGGTCGTAGGTGATCTTCGCCAAGAAGGCATCACTATTGCCATCGAGCGTCGCGTCGAAGCCACGCCGGATGGGGAAGTCGCTAGAGCTGGTGTACCCGACCACGTACATCGCCCCCAAGCCGTCGATGGCGATCCCCCGACCGGAGTCGGTGTCCGATCCTCCGAGGAGTGTGGAGTAGATGAGCCGGTCCCCCGCGTGCCGAAGCTTGGCCACGAAAGCGTAGCTGCTGTCGAGCATATTGAGTGTAGGATCCGGGGTCGCTCCAATCCCGGAGAGGGGATGCTTAAGGGGAAAGTCCGTGGAGATCGTGTCCCCCGTGACGTAGGCGTTGCCTTCTCTATCGACGGCGATGCCGTATCCGCTCTCGGGAGCAGACCCGCCGAGGCGGGTGGAGTAGATGAGCGATGCGCTCCCTGAGCGTAAGGGATCGATCCTCATGACGAAGGCATCATCCGCGCAGTCGATAGTGAGCCATTGGTCCAGGACCCAATCCTTGCAGACGGTGTCGAACGCCCCTGCGGTAGTCGGAAAGTTCGGTGAGCTCGTCTCGCCGACCACGTATGCGTGACCATCGTCGCCGACATCTACATCCTTCGCGTCGCCTGCACCGAGATACGTAGAGTATATGAGGGACTGCGCCCCTGACTTGCTTGGGTCGAAGACCGAAAGGAACCCGGCATTATTGGAGTAACTGGCGGTATCCGCCGGCTCGGTTTGCATGAAAGCGTTGGCGGTGGTCGGAAAACCGCCATAGCGCGTGAGGCCCGTCACGTAGGCCATGCCTGTTGAGTCGAGCGCGAGTGCGCGCGGATAGTCCAAACCGCTCCCGTGGATAAAGGTCGAGTACTGCAGCGCCCCGGCTGCGCGGTCAAGGACGCTCAGGAAGACCGAATTAAACGTTCCCGCCGTGTCGTACGCATTCGCAGTGGTCGGAAAGAGGGGTCCCGAATGGGTCCATCCCGCAAGGTAGATCAAGTTCGATCCGCGGAGCTTGATGTCATAGCCTGCGTCGTCCCTGTCTCCGCCGAAGAACGTCGAGTAATAGAGACCGTCGCCCGCTGTAGTCAGGGCAGTGATGAAGGCCTCCTCCTCGTCGGGGGCCGGGATGAACGTGGGCTTGAAGGCGTCAGTTGTCGTCGGGAAGTCGCCTCCCATGGTCCACCCAGTAACATAGGCCCGGCCAACAGAGTCGACCGTAATTCCCAGGCCCCCGTCCCGGTCCGATGAGCCTATGTACGTGGCGTAGACGAGAGAGTTCGCGCCACTCTTTGAAGGGTCGACCTTGACGACATAGGCGTCGTCAGTACCGAGTATCGTCCCCTGCGGCGCGCCCGCGGTCACGGGGAAGTCGACAGAGTATGTAATACCCGTCATGTAGGCCATGCCGTTGTCGTCAACGGCTACCCTCCTCCCTTCCTCACTCGCGCTTCCTCCTACGTAGGTGGAATAGCTAAGCACCAGCGGGTCGATGGTGAGCTCAAACCCCCGGTCGTACTCTCCGACCTCGAAGCCGACGATGTTTTCATCAAGTAGCCGGAAACGCGCCGAGATCGCCTTACGCTTGCCACCGATCTCCTGAAACACATAGGGCGCTCGGTGAACTACGCTGCGCCCTTGGAGTTCCAGATTGAGACTGCCATCCTCATCGACGCGCATCTTCGAGTGACCCTTGATGGCGAGCCGGATCGCCCCGGGATCCGCGCCGGGGCTCAGAACCATGTCGTATTCGAGCGCGCCGCTCCCGCGCCAAACCACATCCACTCCGGGGTAGACGTCGCTGTAGCGAACTTGGGTGAAGTGTGGAACATGCTTGCGCCAGCCCGCTGGGTCTTTTCCGATGAGGTAGTTGCTTCGTCCCGGCAAAAGCCCCGAGGGCTTCACGGCGGCTGCCGGATTGCCGCCATCGAATTCGAGTTGGATAAGGTGAAGCCTTGTGGCGGCTCTGTCTGCAGGCGAAGCGGGCGCCTCTGTACCAACGGAAAACCCGGAAGGTAAAGCAAACACCGCGCCGCTGCCCGTGAGGAAAACGCCGTATCCCGACGCGCGGGCAATAAAATCCACGCCCGGCGCCGCCTGCCCCTGGTTGGGTTCGAAGAAGAGCGGCAAATCCCCCAAAGCCGCCCGCGCCTCGAACGTCGAAGGTGCCTCAAAGGCGGAGGCTGCGACAGGCAGGAAGAAAGAAAGCGACAGTAATGACAAACGAAAATTATTACCAAGACGTTTTTTTGCATTTTTCATGTCGTTTTCTCCTCAGCGGCAATGACCCCGGCGATCCCACCAGCCGGCCGACAGAACGGTGCTCGGCCGTCGAAGCCCGAATTCGATGCAAGCAACAATTCAAAACTCTTTGCTTCAGTGACCGCTTTATGTAGCGACCGGATATCGTCTATCAGATTCGAACCCAGCTGTGCCTGCTCGCAGGAGACAACCGGCCGAAGTTAACGCTCCGAAATCGGCTCTGATCGCCGCCGTGGCCTCTAGCACGTCTAGGGGTTTCGTTGCCATTAGCCGATTTCGACGGAGCGAGAATTGATCTGAGTCAAATGCAAAGATAATTGCCGGAAGAGAAGCCAGAGTGCCCAGAGCAGGGACATTCAGAGTCCGTAAGTCGCTGATTTTTTGATTTTCCGCAGCGATGCAAACATAACTTCAATCACTTACGAACTTTAACTGCCCGCTTTTACGGCAGAGATCAGCAACTTACGAACTCTGAATGTCCCGGAAATTTAGCGATTCTCTTTGATCCGGAAAACGTCGTAGATAATCTGCCGATCTTGCTGCAATCGGCGGTTGAACAGCTTGTTTTTCTTGGTGGCGGGTAGCGGTTTCCAGGCGTCGCTTGCCTCGGCAAGGGCTCTGTCCAACGTCCACCTGTGCACGAACTTGCGACCGACGACGTTCCACATCGCCGCTCGCTGCTCGTCCGAAAGCGGCTTCGAATCCAGAAGCCACAGCTTACTGTTGTTAATCAATATGGTGTCTATCCTCGCCACATCGAGGATTGTGGATTCGTCGCCTTCATTGGGCGCCATCTCGAGCTGGAGGATGTTTCTAAATTCACGCACCGACTCGAAGCGCTTGTCCTTGAGGCTCTCCAGCCTCTTGGTCGCGACCCCGCGGCGTTCGATCTCATCAATAGCCAGCTGAGACAAGACATACGACGAATCCTTGTACACCTGCTGGTTGAACACGTTCTGAAGAAAGAACAAGGCGACGAAGCAAACCAGGCACGAGACCAACGGAGTGGTAATCCAACCCGATGCGATGTTCACCAACGCACCCCATTTGATCCCTCTACCTCCTTTCAACAAGCCTATGCCTATGACGGCTCCGACTACGGCTTGTGAGCTCGACACGGGAACCAGCGGAATAGTGGGCAAGCCGGCATTCGCCAGGAAGTGTTCGAGGCCTTGCGAAGCGAACAGGAACAGCACGATGGAGTGGGATACGACGACCACCCACGCGGCCACGGGCGACATGGGGAGCAGACCCGAGCCTACCGTCAACATGACCTTTTTCGAATAGGTAAAGACACCCACAGCGATCGCGACGGCACCCAAGAGGAAAAGCTGCTGAACTGCTGTGAAAGCAGCAAAGTCGCCGAAGCTGAAGCTGGTGAACGGATTCGCCGGAACGAACACCCCCATGACGTTGGCGATGTTGTTGGCACCGAGGCTGTAGGAACCGAAAGCACCGGCGAGAATTAAGCCCAGCCGGGTATAGGCGTCGAGCCGATAGATATGCAGCTTGGCCCAGGCGACGACGACGGCCGTCAACTTGAACAAAACGACGCCGATGACACCTGCCAGCAGCGGACACGCGACCCAGGTCCCGGCAATCTTGAGCAGCGCGGCGGTGTCGGTGGGATAACCGCTGAACAGGTTCCAGCCGATGATGGCCCCCACGACCGCCTGGCTGGTGGAAACGGGAAGACCCGCCCTGGTCATGCCGTACACGGTCACAGCCGCGGAGAAAGCGGCCATGAACGATCCCGCAATGGCGTTGACCGCGCCGAGCTTTCCCAGAGTATGCGACGCCCCGGCGCCGCTGATCACTGCCCCGAGGATAACGAAAGCGCTGCAGACGAACGCCGCGGTCGAGAACTTGACCATGCGGGTCCCGACCGCGGTGCCGAACACGTTAGCGGCATCGTTGGCACCCAGCGACCAGCCGAGAAAGAGACCGCTGGACAGAAAGACGACCACCGCGATTTCCATGGCCTCACCCCCCGATCAGCTAGCCAGTCAAATCGCTCTCTTGAGAGAAAAAATGGCCAGCCGGTCGGCCACGTCCTCGGCTATGTCAGCAATATTGTCGATGTGGAGCACGAAGTGGCGAATCTGATTCTTGTAGCTCAAATCGGAATCGGAGTCGAACACCAGGCCGAGGACACGGTGATTGATCTTGTCTGCCTCGGTCTCGTAGAAAATCACCTTGTGCATGTGGTCGGAAATCGACGGGTCACCGCGGAAAAATGCCCGCAGTGCCGATACCAATGCGTCGACGGAGGCGACCACGGTATTCACGAGCTTGGTGAACTCGGCGGCCACCTCATCGGCGAACTCGGGTTTCTCGATGAAAAACTGCCACATGGCGCTCTCACAAGCATTCAGGATTTGATCGGTGTTCTCGAGAACCTCGAGCACGTCGCCGCGGGATTCTGGGAGCAGGGTCTCGACATAGAGCCTGCGCTGGATATCGCGCCGTAGCTGGTCACCGCGAGTCTCGACTTCCGAGACATGCCGCTGCTTTTCGCCGAAGGTCTCCTGATCCCCCGCGAGATACGCCGATAGACCGATTTTGAATGCCAGGCTGCCTTCGGAGACTTTGTTGCAGAATTCTTCTGTTTGGGCCTCCAGCGCCTTTGTCTTGCCGAAAAGCGAGATCATGTGCCCTCCCCGAAACCTGATTTATCAACAGGCTTAGATTATTTATTAAATCGTATCACACATGACCTAGCACGGGGACCAAGGCGATCGGAATTACCCTGAAAGATGCACTGTTCCCAAATCAAGATATACGTTGAGTGTCAAGCTCATTAGACTTTTCCAAGCCCGACAAGATCGCCGCCCAACTCAGACAAGGAGAAAACTTTCAACTCTATAGACGGCATTCGGAGATCGCGGGTTCACGGCTTGCTCGGTTGACAGAACGGCTGCGTTCCGACTTTATCAATGGCCATGCGATAGACTTCGGCGATAGCCGTTAGGGTGTCGCAGCTATAGTCAGTTGGGATAAAAGCTCGAGATCTTGTCCGACTTTCAATACGGTAGTACCCGCAGACCATATTCGACACTGCAGAGAGTCAGACGATCATCTTTCTACAAGGAACGAAGTAATGGACCGGCGTGATCGAAGGCCGAGTGTGCGGTATGGACAAGCGCGAATTGTGGCTGGCGTATTGACTTTTTGGAAGTGCCGACTTGAAATGAAAGCGATTAGAAGTTCGCTTTCGGGCGCACACAGACTATTTATTTGGGGAGCTCTCTGCAGCTGCGAACCGCACGAGGATGAAACATGTCGAAGAACAAAACTGCAAAGCCTTCTTCAGATAGCCCCCCCGGAAAGAAGGGAAAATCGAAGGGTAAAGGCGGCAAATCCAGGTCGGCGCGCGCCGCGGACACAAAGAAAGGACGCCTTAATCTCAAAAATAAGTTTTACGAAAAAAAGCTATTCGAGCTTCAGCTGGAGCTGGTCAAGCTCCAGGAATGGATCAAACACAAGGGCCTGAAGGTCGTCGTGGTATTCGAAGGTCGGGACGCCGCCGGCAAGGGCGGAGTGATTAAACGGATTAATCAGCATCTCAACCCTCGCATCTGTCGCGTGGTTGCCCTGCCCGCCCCCACCAAGCGTCAGAAAACGCAGTGGTATTTTCAGCGTTATGTCGCGCACTTGCCTGCGGCGGGAGAGATGGTCCTATTCGACCGCAGCTGGTACAACCGTCCCAATGTGGAACGCGTAATGGGCTTTTGCACAGAGGAAGAGTACCGGGAGTTTTTGCGCTCTTGTCCCGAATTCGAGCGCATGCTGGTGCGCTCCGGAATCATCCTCCTCAAGTACTGGTTCTCGGTGTCGGATGAGGAGCAGGAGAGGCGCTTCCAGAGCCGGCTGCTGGAGCCACACAAGCGCTGGAAGCTGAGCCCCATGGATCTCGAGTCGCGAAAGAGATGGGTCGAATACTCGAAGGCGAAAGACGAAATGTTTGCTCACACGGATATCAAGCAAGCGCCTTGGTACGTTGTTAACGCGGACATCAAAAAGCACGCTCGGCTGAACTGCATCAAGCACCTGCTCAGCATGATCCCCTATGAGGATCTCACGCCGGAACCGATCGTGCTCCCCAAGCGCACGTCGGGAGCCGGATATGTCCGCCCCCCGATTTCCGACCAGAACTTTGTTCCGGACGATACAGTAGGGGACATTCAGAGTTCGTAAGCTACTGATTTTCTGACGATATAGGATAGGGACATTCGGAGTTCATAAGTGATTGAAGCTACGCTTGCATCAGTTCGGGAAATCCGAAAATCAGTAGCTTACGAACTCTGAATGTCCCCAAGCCGCTAAGCCGCCTGCTGGAGATCCCCATGAATCAAAAACCCATCATAGAGTTCAGTTCGAACGGTCCTTTGCTCATCAAAAATCTCGAAGTGCTCGAGAATTCCAAGGGGGAGCGCATATCCACCGAAGCCGTCATTGCGCTTTGCCGCTGCGGGGGATCGGCGAACAAGCCCTTTTGTGACGGCACGCACAAGAAGATCGGCTTTTCCGACGCGAGGCTTACGGACGGCAGCGCAGACAAGCGCGACAATTATAAGGGCAAAAAAATCACCATCCACGACAACCGCGGAGTTTGCGCCCATGCGGGACACTGCACCGAGGGTCTCGGGTCGGTGTTCAAGTATGGGCAGGAGCCGTGGATCGACCCGGACGGCGCGGACGTGGAGGCGGTTATCGAGACAATCAAGGCATGCCCTTCCGGGGCATTGAGTTATTCAATCGAGGGCGTAGAGCATCGAGACGAGCAGCGCGCGCCCGCGATCAGCGTGACCAAGGACGGTCCTTACGCCGTTTTGGGCGGCATCGAATGTACGGGGCAATCTTTTGGAGACGGCGCTTCCAGCGAGCACTACACCCTCTGTCGCTGCGGCGGCTCGAAGAACAAGCCGTTCTGCGACGGAACCCACTACAACATCGGCTTCAAAGACGAGAAGAACTAGGTCGTGGCAAGAAATGACGGCAAAGCCGAAATGACATGTGTCGCGGAAAATAGGGGCCGTGAAAGGAGGGGCCGAGGCCAGAATGTCTGGCGGGTCGCAGAGTAGGGATCGAGGGCAAACCGTTCGCGCTTCAACCGTTCCATCTAAATCTGAACTTATTGATTCTTCGTAACTTCTCCTGCAGGCGACGGCCGTCTGGTCAGGTAGGCGAAGGAACGTTATTCTGTAACTTCTTGCCCCAACGGGAACGAACGACGTCAAGCGTGTCGCGAGAAACATCGCAATGCGCCGCGGGCGTTTGCTCCCACTAAATTCCGGAGGAATTCGTCATGAGATTGAAAACACTCACCATTCGTCGCGCCTGGTCCCGCGTTGCGTTGGCAGGCGCGTTCACTCTTCTTGTTTTCGGGCAGGCTGAAGCCCGGATCACGCGCATCGAAGTGCAGTCGGTGAGCCCGAGTGGGCCGGGTTTCGAGCAGATGGACGGGGTCGCCTGGGGCGAGGTCGATCCCGCCGATGACCGCAACGCCCTCATCACCGATATCGAGCTTGCTCCGCGCAACGCAAATGGCAACGTCGAGTACAGCACCGAATTCAGGATCTTGAGACCTACGGCCGGCGGCAGCGGCGTGCTGCTCTACGACGTGGTCAATCGCGGCAATCCTATCTCGGAGCTGGTTTTCGGCCCCGGCTTTCTCGGTGTGGAGAGTATTCCGCGTGAACGTGGTTACATTACCGTGTGGAGCGGTTGGCAAGGGGACCTTAAGGACAGTCCCGGCAGATTAAACCTGGACGTGCCGGTCGCCAACAACGGCGGCGAGACGATCACAGGGACGGTACGCACCGAGTACGTCGTCAACGCATCCACCTCGACGCTGGATCTTTCCAGCGGCGCCTTCACCAGCAACACGCACCGCAGCTACGAGCCGGTGAGCCTCGACTCGAGCGAAGCGGCGCTTACCAAACGCGTGCTCGAGAGCGATCCCCGTGTGTCGGTTGCGTCTAGCGACTGGGCGTACTCGGACTGCTCGGTTGTTCCCTTTCCGGGCGTGGCCGATCCGACCAAAATTTGCTTGAAGGACGGCTTCGATCCCAACTACATCTACGAGCTGCTCTACGAAGCCAAGGATCCGCTGGTGCTCGGGCTCGGTTTCGCGGCGACCCGCGATCTGGTTTCGTTCCTGCGCCACGAGCTGGCCGACGACGAAGGCAGCCCAAATCCCGTTGCCGGCGAGGCCGACGTCGCGCTCATTCACGGCACCTCGCAGAGCGGGCGCTACGTGCGCACATTCATCGATCTCGGCTTCAACGAGGACGAGTCCGGGAACATCGTGTTCGAAGGCGCCAACCCGCATATCTCGCCGGGGCGCATTCCCTTGAACGTGCGCTTCGGACAGCCGGGACGCGCCTATGGCCAGCACGAGGATCATCTCTTCCCTGCCTACGAGTCGCCGTTTACCTGGAATCGTATCCGCGATCCTCTGGCCGGACAGACGGCGGGACTGTTGGACCGCTGCCGGGACACGGGCACCTGTCCGAAGATCATGTGGACGGTGAGCTCGACCGAATACTGGCAGGGGCGCGCGTCGCTCAACACCACGGACGCCCTGGCGCGACACGACGTCGGCCTGCCGGGTAATGTGCGCATGTATCTGTTCTCAAGCACACAGCATTTCGCCTTTCCCGGTTTACCCCCAAGCCCGACCGTGAACTGCCAGCAGCTCAGCAACCCCAACAGCTACATTCCCAGCCTGCGGGCGCTGCTGGTGGCGCTGGAAGAGTGGGTTACCAACAATCGGCAGCCGCCGAAGAACCGTATCCCGATGCTGCGCACGCAAACGCTTTCGAAGTCTGATCAGGACGCCATAGGATTTCCGGCCATCCCGGGCGTCGTATACAACGGTGTCCTCAATGAGTTGACGTTGCTTGATTTCGGCTCCGACTTTGAGGCGCGAGCCGAAAGCGGCGTGCTTGCAGAGCCACCGTTGGTCGTCGCCGGCGCGGACTACAATGTGCTGGTGCCGAAGGTCGACGGCGACGGGAACGAGATCGCCGGCATTCGATCGCCAGACATCCTCGCGCCCATTGGCACGTACGCCGGCTGGAATCTGCGCAAGGCGGGATTTTCAGAAGGCGAGCTTTGCGGACTAACCGGCACCTTCGTTCCGTTTGCGGACACCGAAGACGAGCGGATCGCAAGCGGCGACCCGCGGCCCTCACTCGAAGCGCGTTACGGCACCCATGACGGTTACGTGAATGCGGTGCGAGCCGCGGCCGATCAGCTGGTCGCCGAAGGCCTGCTGCTGCAGAGTGACGCCGAGCGTTACGTTCAGCGTGCGGAGGCGAGCGGGGTGCTCGAGTAACGCTTATTGCGGAGCGTGACCCGTAAAGACGTGCATAAAACGGCCGGGGCTGCGATGTTTAGGAAAAAACCTGACATAACGGCCCCGGTTTTTTTTTGAAAACGGATCTCTGACCCTGATTAATTGGGCGGGCTTCAGTTGAAGGGTGTGAGCAGGCCCATTCAGGCCTTCTCACTCGTCGGATTACGAGAAACGGCCTGAAGAAAAAAGAAGAAACCGGTGAAATCGGATCAGATCTGGTTTTTATCTCATTGGGACAAAACGGATCTCTAACCCGGATTAGTTGAATTACTTCGGATAACTGCACCGGGGGAGCCACAACCAGGCCGGTCTGGTACAGTCCCATTCGCGGGGGGGCTAGCACGTACGGTTTGCCATCCCGGTTAGGCGGGCACGCGGCGTTTCGGTGAGCGTATGGATTGAAGCTGGTTCGAAACGCCATGAGCTGCTCATGAGTACAACTATTATCGGATTAAAGAGAGAAGTGCATGAATACAAAACGAAGAGCGATACCGATTTCGCTTGCTTTTGCAGCGACGGTCGCGTTGACAGCCGTTACGCTGGGGCCCGTGATCGGGGCCGTGAAGGTGGACACCTCGGCGCTTCGCGATGCCGTGACGGTGGACGGCGTCAGGGCGCATCAGGCGGCTTTTCAAATGCATGCCGATGCGAACGGGGGTACTCGAGAAGCCTCGTCACCAGGCTACTTCGCATCTGTCGACTACGTGGCCAATGCCATGCAAACGGCGGGCTACGATGTGACCGTGCAAGAGTTCGACTTCCCGTTCTTTCAGGAGCTCGAGGACGCCGAGCTGGAGCAGGTGGCGCCCGTCCCCACGGTTTATCCGTACTTCGACGCGGCGGGCTTCGCCACCATGGAGTACTCAGGCAGCGGTGACGTGATGGCCACTGCTGAGGGGGTGGATCTCGTTCTTCCGCCAGGCGCCGCCGCCAACACTTCCACCAGCGGTTGCGAGGCGTCGGACTTTGCGGGTTTTACGCCGGGTAACATTGCGATCATCCAGCGGGGAACCTGCACCTTCGCCCTCAAGGCGCAGAACGCCGAGGCCGCGGGCGCCGTCGGGGTCGTAATCTTCAACGAGGGCCAGCCGGGCCGAACCGCCGCTTTCGTCGGCACACTCGGGGGGCCGGGCAGCACCATTCCGGTGGTAGGTGCCGCCTTCGACGTCGGCGTCGAGCTGGCCGCAGGCGGGGTCACGGTGCGCATGTTCGTTAACGCGACATCGGAGATCCGAACGTCCAAGAACGTCATTGCTGACACTCCCGGAGGCCGTGACGACCGGGTCGTGGTCGTGGGCGCGCACCTGGATTCGGTGCCGGCTGGCCCAGGAGTCCAGGACAACGGTAGCGGCTCTGCAGCGATCCTGGAGATCGCCTTGCAGATGGCGGATCTTGGCATCGAGCCAAGGAACAAGGTGCGCTTCGCATGGTGGGGAGCCGAAGAGTCCGGCCTGCTGGGCTCGCAACACTATGTCGACAACCTGACTAAACGCGAAATCAAGGACATCGCGCTCAATCTGAACTTCGACATGATTGGCTCGCCGAATTTCGTTCGCTTCGTCTACGATGGTGACGGCTCGGCAACACCGCTTGCCGGTCCGAACGGATCGAAGAACATCGAGTCGGTGTACCTCAACTACTTCGCCAAGCAGGGTCTGCCGGTCGAGCCGACGGCGTTTGACGGGCGTTCGGACTACGGGCCGTTCATTGCGGTGGGAATTCCCGCCGGCGGATTGTTCACCGGCGCGGAAGGCATCAAGACCGATGAGCAGGTCGCGATTTACGGCGGCACGGCCGGGGACCAGTACGACCCCTGCTACCACCTGGCCTGCGACACCTTCGACAACATCAGCCTGACGGCGCTCGACCAAAACTCCGACGCTGTCGCGCACTCCGTGCTCACCTTCGCTATGACCACCTCGTCGGTCAATGGCACCGACAAGGGTGAGGGCCTGGGCAAGTGGAAAGACGGTATGGAGTACATCGCCGACAAGCTGCAGAAGTAGAGGCAGCTGCGGGTGCCGGGCCGATGGCGGCCCGGTGACAACGAGGCAGGCAGGGTGGCCTATGCGCCACCCTGCCTGCCGCCTTTTAGTGCTGGCCAAGAACCAGTCTATTGCGTCGTCGGTGTCCGTAAATTCGAAGGCGCCACAGTGTCTTACTAGAAGGAACGCGGCTGCATATCCTTCGGCCGAGCGGTGGCAACGGCGCAAAAACCGGGCGCCCCGACCGGACCCGTCACGGGCTGCACAACGCAGGGGCAAAACATGACAGGACCTCAGCGGCGAACCATGCCTCAACGGACCCGGGCGGCAATTTTCCTTCTGATCGCTTTGTTGTTCGCCTGCGGCTCGGGCACGGCGGTCGCTGCCGAGCCATCGACGACTGGGCCTGGAAATGTTCAGGTCGACATCCGAAACGGCCTGTTGACGTTGGACGCCCACGGGGCACCACTGGAAACGGTCCTGAATGCCATCGGCAAGGAAGCGACGTTCGACGTCGTAATCGACGCAGACCTGGATTCATCGGTGAACCGATCGTTCTCGGGTTTGCCTGTTGATCAGAGCCTTCGACGCTTGCTCGACGGGGCTTCTTTCGTCATGGTGTATAGCGGATCGGGTGATGCAAAACGCCTTACGCTGCTGCATGTTTATGCAGGCGCGGGCACCGCTGGCGTCAAGGCTGTGCGGCCTCAAGTGACGACGGTGGAGGAATCCTTGCAAGCGGACATGGAGGGGTGGATCCGGACCCGACTCGAGTCAACAGACCGCGGCACGCGAATCGTCGCCGTCCGACGGCTCACGCAACTGGAGTCGGAAGTTGCCGTTGGGATTGCGGCTCAGGTCCTCGAATACGACGACGACCCGATTGTCAGGGGCCAAGCCGCGGCGACGCTAGGGAAGCTCGCTGGGAACGGGGCCTCCCGGGTGCTGGAGGCCGCCCTGGCCGACGATGTGCCGTCGGTTCGCATGCACGCCGTCAAGGCCCTTGGTGCGGTGAGGGATGAATACGCGACGAAAGTTCTCGGGCAAGTCCTGCTTCAGCACCGGGACGCGCAAATGCGCCTCGCGGCTGCCAGGGAACTTGCAGGGATCGCGACGGAGACGTCCGAGCGCTTTCTCAAAGCGGCCACGCTGGACAAGGACGCCGAGGTCCGGCACGTGGCCGAAGAGGCTGTCGAACGTTCGAAACGGCTCAAATCCTCCGGATAATGGAGCCCACAATGAAGCCGGAGTTGACTATTTGACTATTCCGCGCCGGCGAAAAAACGTGCTGGGAAAATAAGCAGGATAAACGCCCTTTCCCAAGTCCATCGAGTATCCCCAACCCATCAGCCAGCCTTCAACCTGCCCTTCGACACCCTCCCGCAGCAAAGGAGACATTCAGAGTTCGCAAGTGATTGAAGCTTCGCTTGCATCAGTGCGGGAAATCCGACAATCAGTAAGTTGCGAACTCTGAATGTCTCCTTTACCCCTAGAGGCATGCGGCCTGGCAGCCCACATTTCAGTCGCGGGTATTGATCTGCGCCTTCACTGGAACTCCCTCGACCGTGTTTCTAGCTTTCCCAGCAGCCGGCTGTGATGTTCCAGACGCCCGGCAATCAGGTGCACTACCTCACCGTCGCACTCGACGGTGCCGCTGGCTATGAGCGGACGCGCGTGCACCACCGCCCGGTGCTGACGCTCCGCCACCCGAGGCCAGACCACGAGGTTGATCTGACCGGTCTCGTCTTCGAGGGTAATGAAGATCACCCCACTGGCGGTTGATCACCAACCCCGCAGCCCGGGCAAAAGTGGCGTGAGCCGTGACACTGATGTCAGACGCGGTGCAAAACTGCTGCCGCAGTGGGGACCCTATGGCGACGAATGTCTCTGCCATTGAGGTTCAGCGCCTGCACGGGCTTTTAAGTCTGATCGGGTTTGCCCTCGAGATCGAATCCCGTTTCAGATGGGTGCTTGACTGAATGAAGGAACAGAGTTTGTGCCGGATTCTCGAGGGTGGGTGACGCCACTGCGAGGCTGTACCAGTTCACCGCCGCGCTCGGATGCTATTATTTTCGTATTGGCCGAGTGGCTCCCGCGTAGGTGCTCGATAGCGACATTCCCGGCCAGCCGCTGGCTCGGAAGCGGAGACTGCGGCTGAAAGAAACGCCTCATCGGTAGATTTTGGTTTCGAAACGGTAATTTGAAGTGACCCAGCATGCTCCGAAACAGGTGCTCCTCATCGACGACAGCGACGACTATCGCAATCTCCTGGCTCGTTTCATGAACAAAGCGTTTCCGGATGCCAAAGTCACCTCCTACAACCCCGTGGAAAAGGGAGTACCGGGCCCCGATTTCGACTGGTCCAAGTTCGATGTGCTGATTATGGAGTATCGTCTTGGTCCGGAAGAGAATGGGCTGGACTGGCTTCGAAAATTCAAGCGTGACCACACTCGCTTCCCGGCGACCATTCTGCTCACGGCCTCCGGAAACGAGGACATCGCCGTTCGGGCACTTCGTTACGGTGCGCACGACTATCTGCGCAAACAGAACCTGAGCGCCGAGAGACTCGCCGAGAGCATCGCCGACGCTTTCAATCTTCGCGCCAGGCAGTCCAGCGCGACCCAATCACTGACCCTCAACGCGTCGCGGTTCAGCAAGTCCTTCTTCTATGGCCAGTTCAGCCTCGCCTTCGAAGAGGCGGAAAAGGGTGAAAATCGGGCCGTCATTCTGATCACGATTGACGGATTCGAGGCACTGAGAGATTCGCTTGGCTTTCTCGGGACTGACGCCATTGCCCGTTATCTCGGAAAAGTCAGCACCGAGATCTTCAACATAGGAGGTTACCGGCCGAGGGCAACGCGCTTCACCGACTCGTCCATTGCCATTCTCGCGGGGCAGTACAAGTCCAAAGATGATCTCGAACGCCTCCTCAAAGGCCTCTGCGCCCGTCTCAGGAATGCTCCGCCAGATGTGGATGGCACACCCGTCCGCATCACCTTGAGCATCGGCGCCGTCATCATCAATTCCCGCGCGCCGGGCGTGGCGGGCTTGCTTCAGCAGGCCGAAGCCGCGACTGCGGAATCATCCGCTACCGAAGGCGATCGAATCGTGGTGAAGTTAGCCAAGGCACCGGAAGGGAAGGAACCGGATACGGCTGCGCGCGCACAAGCTTTCGATGCCAAACAAGCGATCCGGGAGAATCGCCTCCAGGCCATTTTTCAGGCCCTGATGAAGGTATCCGAAAGGAGTTCGAAGCTTTCCTTCACGGAGTTATTTCAAATCAGCTCACGTTTTATCGCTCACAACGGTAAGACAATAACAGCTGACTCCGTGATTACAGGGAAACAGGACGACAGTCTGGCGCGTCTCATCGATCGTTGGAAAATCCGGGAATCCGTCAGTCGTCTATTGAGCGGAAATTTTCCAGAAGAGCAGACCCCAGGTTTTTATATCCAATTGAGCGAGGCGTCCTGCACTGACGCCAAACTGGCTGGTTGGCTCAGCGAACTCATCAAACGTCACGGAAAAAATCGTCGCTTCGGCGAGGTTTACCTCGGCCTGAATGGCAACGTATTCATGCGTCACTTGAAACCCCTGCTTGCGCTTCTGGACTACCTGAAAAAGCAGCATGGGTTTCTTTTCGCGTTGAACAGCGTTGAGGAGGTGGATCTCTGCAACGTCTGTTTCAGCCAGTTTCCTTTCAGCTTACTCATTGTCGACTATGCGGTGCTCAAGCGCCTGAAAGAGAACAAGCCTGGCGCCGGAGCATGGGAGAAAATGCTGGAATCAGCCAATAATCGCGCGGCGTTGACCGTCGTTTCCGGAATCGAAGACGCAGACGCGCTTACCTTGGCTATCTCTGCAGGGGTTGATTTCGTTCAGGGAAACTTCATCGCACCGGAGCAAGAAGAGATCGAGGCCGTGGTTGGTGTGGAGTCGGTACAAATCGATGCCTGAACCCCTGATTGAAAAAAGCCGAAATTCTCGAAGTCGCTCGAGGTCCTAAAATCCCGGCTCACTCAACTGGGGCGGAGTATAAGCAGGATAAACGCCCTTTCCCAAGTCCCGCGAGTACCCCAGCCCATCACGCAGCCTTCAACCTACCCTTCGACGCTCTGTCGGCCTGAATCCCGCCTCCCGAGCCACGGCAAAGCGGCAAAGGGGACATTCAGAGTTCGTAAGTGATTGAAACTTCCCTTGCATCATCGCGAGAAATCTAAAAATCAGCAACTTACGAACTCTGAATGTCCCCAAGGCGGAGGGGTGGTCTAGACTTTAAATCGTCAGTTTATATTGAGACCCCTCTTGCTCAACTAATTCGCTCTCATGGAGAGAGAATCAATTCTTGTCGTTCGTGCCAGTGTCGCACAAGCACGTTCATACGGCGAAGGCGGGCTCGAGATTCGGAAGGGAACGAAGCACTTTCGCCCAGGCGCCAAAGTCTATGTGATAGATGCACACTGGGGCATGTGCGATGCAGTTACAGTCATTGGCCATCATCGGGCGAGTGGCCGATACGCCAAGCTTGATATGAACGTGAAGCACTTGGAGAATTTCCGCCTCGATAGAGCGTACAGCCCAAAAGTGATCTCTCTCGTCAAGCACCATTTTTCAGGACATCGGAAATACAGCGATCAGTATGCACAGGAACTTTTGGAAGTCTTGCCGAAATGGAAAGCTGGAACCTAAAGAGCAAAGGGGA
>CAMYJH010000029.1 GCA_947258715.1 uncultured Gammaproteobacteria bacterium | reverse complement strand
AAATTTCTTGCTAGACGCACCTCATTCCGCGCGAGCCGCGAGTTCCTTTGGCAACACACCGCGAGCGATGCGCTTGGCGAGCGTGTGGATGTGCTTGAACTTCTCCACCAGCTCCATTTCGATGCGGAAAATCGCCAATCGCTTGGCATCGCCTTGCCCGAGCATCTTGGCCTGGTGGGCAAGCGCCGCGTTGACGCTCCGGTCCACCTCCCCCTTCAAGGTGATGACCTCTTGGGCTGCGCGCTGATCGTCATCCCGCACCGCCTGCACGGAAAGGTCGACCGCCTTGACCACGACGGCATACAGCTCTTGAAGCAGTTGCCTCATGGTATCGCTTGCCTCCACGCCTTCGGTGAGAGTCTTTTTTCCGAGGCCGACGATGTCGGTTTCGATCACGTCCCCGATGCTCTCCAAGTTATCCGTAGCATGCATGAGGGTCACGAAGTCCTCGCTCTCCGTATCCCCCAGAGTGCGCTTCCGGACTTGCCCAAGGTATCCAATGATCTCTGTCTCCAGCAGATCCACCCGGTCATCCAGCTTGGCGATTTCCTCGAACGGCTCGACCCGGCCGCCAAGGAACGCATCCGGTAACCGATCGAACATACCACGCACGATTTCACCTAGATGGCCGATCTCAAGCCGCACGCGCTCGAGGGCAAGCGCCGGGGTGTCGACGAGCTCCGCGTCGAGGAACTTAGGCCGCACGAGGAATCGTTCGTCCACCGGCCGCTCGGGTACCAGCGCGGTGGCAAACCGCGCGAAAAGGCCGGCGAATCCCAGGAATACCACGGTATTGACGACGTTGAACAGCGTGTTGGCATTGGCAATCTGCCGCGGCGTCTCGGCCGCCAGCCGTTCTGTCCCGGAGAGCTCCGGGTACATGGGCGATATCGAGGTAGTGAGCGCGGCTAACTGATCGATAAAGCCGAGCCAGAGCAGAACACCCAACACGTTGAAGAGCACGTGCACTACGGCAGCCCTCACCGCCTCACGCGGCTTGCCCAGACCCGCCAGCAATGCCGTGACGCAGGTTCCCACATTCGCGCCGAAAGCGAGCGAAATCCCCGCCTCGAGGGACACGAAGCCCTGACTCGCCATCACGATGACGATGCCAGTGGTCGCCGAGGAGGATTGCACTAGAGCAGTAAAGCCAGCGCCCACCAGAATCGCCAGAAGCGGTCTGTCCATGGACGCCATGAGTTCGAGAAACGGCTGGTGGGAACGTAACGGGCGCATGCTGTCGCTCATGATGCCCATACCGAAGAATACGAGGCCTAGCCCCATCAGAATGGCGCCATAGTGCCTGACCCGATCTTGTTTCGAGATCATGAGCATCCCGAACCCGGCCGCGATCATGAGCAGAGCGAGCTTCTCGACTTTGAATGCGACGATCTGCGCTGTAACCGTGGTGCCCACGTTTGCGCCCATGATGATGCCGATGGATTGGGTCAGGGTCATGAGTCCGGCGGAAACAAAGCCGACCACGAGCACGGTGGTCACCGAGGAGGATTGGATGACCGCGGTAACGAAAGCGCCGGTGACAGCGGCGGAGACACGAGTCCTCGTTAGTTTTGCGAGTATGTCTTTCATCCGCTCGCCCGCCGCCGCCTTGAGGCCGTCACCCATCTGCTCCATGCCGAACAGAAACAGAGCGAGGCCGCCGAACAGCCCCATGCCCATGTCGAACCGATTCAAACCTTCACTTTCCAACCCCTCTGCAGCCAACACGGGACCGAGTGCGAGCCACGCGATAAGGCCGGCGGCGAAGGCGAGCAGCAGTCGGACCCGCCGGTGCTCCAAGTGCAACGCGAAGCCCGATTTCACGGCAGCGGATACCATCGAAGTCATACCAGACCCGCGTGAGTTTCTCATTTGCCTGTTCCTTTTACTGTAAGGATTGGTCTCGACCTATTTCGTGACCACACTGGAGACCTAGGGACAACGATGCGAATCAGTGATCGCCTGGACCAGTCGGACACAAACACATTGATTCCTTCCGGGCGGATGCGGTGCCGGTACTGAGAAAGACTGCGATAACTTCTCGCGTGGTGAATGTCGCAATTTCAGTCTCCCTTTACTGAATGAGTGCAACACTGAGGTCAGCTGATCGATACGTATCGAGACATCCCCGCAAGCAACGCAGATGCCATACCATTCCTTGGAATACATGCACAGGTTGTAAACGCCCGGGAAACTCGGTTTCACGCCAGCAGCAAACGTTCTTCCCGAATCACCGGGCACACACTCACTCACGCCAAAAAACCACCGACGATCCAAGTGCCAGGAGTGAGCAGCGGGATTTCACACGGTCGGCACTTCCTTAGCTCTTCGCGTGCGCGTCAGCCAAACGCTTTGCCAAGAAATTGCAGCGTCTTCTCCCAGGAATCGTTGGCCGCTGCTTCGCGGTAGCGCTCGGGGCTCATGAAATTCTGAAACGCGTGCCCGGCACCTTGGTATCGATGGAACTCGCAGGCGACCCGGTGGCGCTTGAACTCCGCCTCGATCTTGTCCACGTCTTCGGGGGAAGGCTCGGTGTCGTCGAGACCGAAGAAACCGACCACGGGACCCTTGATGTTGGCAATACGCTCGAAGGGCGTGGGACCGTCGCCGCCCCAGGAGAGCATGGTTCGCCCGCCGTAGTAAATCATCAGCGGACCGATGCGCGAGATGTTGCCGGCCCCGAGCATCGCCGTACGCCCGCCCATGCAGTGTCCGAGAATGCCGATCCGCTTTTCGTCTACCTGCTCGACCTTTTCGATGTGAGCGATGCAGGACTCGATGTCGTCAATAATCGAACGATCGCGCAGGCTGGCGCGCCGCGCCGCATTGTCCTCAATCCACTCGTGGTAGTGGAACACGTCGGGCGCGGCGGCGACATAGCCGGCGGCCGCCAGCCGGTCTACCCGATCCGCGGTGAATTCATCCAGGCCGCCAATGTGGCACATGACGACGACCGCCGGGTGCGGTCCACCGCCCTCCGGTGACGCCAGAAAGATACGCATCGGGCTTCCGTTCACTTCTACTTCGTCAAACCGCGCCATTTCTTCCCCCTCGGTTGGTTGTCGATGCGGGCAATGAATGTTCCGCTTTCGGCGCCAGAATTCAATCCCGAAGCTGCGCCCTAGATTCGGGTTTCAGCACGACATCGCCGGCGCAAATCGCCTGCCCCCTGGTCTTTATATATGAATAGATAACGCATAGCGTTACCCGGGTGTCTACCCGTTGGTATGCGCCCGATGGAGCCGGCCGCCTGGTCCCGCCTGTTGTAGTTTACCGAATCGAGGCGTTTGCCAGACGGCCATGCTCGGGTTCAAAGTGGAAACTGTTCAGATCGAATAAACTAGCGCCGAACCGCGCATGAGAAATGGCGATCGCTCTAAACTGCCGGAGGCGCAAGCTTTGAACATCACTGATTTCTCACTTTTCATTCGAGCCCGCCCGCGGTGAACGACGCCGCGGGCGGCAGCCGCACGCTTTCGCCGCTCGTCGAACGCATCGCCGGACGCGGCGCGGCGGCGTGGGCGCTGCACCAGGAAGCCATGACGGCCAAGCGCCGCGGTGAAGACGTCGTTGTGATGAGCGTCGGCGATCCGGATTTCGACACCCCGCCCGCCATCGTCGACGCGGCAGTCGGCGCGCTTCGAAGCGGCGATACCCACTACACGCCCATCGTCGGGCGCCCGTCGCTGCGCACCGCCATCGCCCGTCGTCACGCCGCGCGCACCGGACTCAATGTGGAGCCCGATCGGGTGGTGATTCTCGCCGGGGCGCAAAACGGTCTCTTCGCCTGCGCCCTTTGTCTCACCGCACCGGGCGACGAGGTCGTCGTGCCGGTACCCATGTACGTCACCTACGAGGCCACCATCGGCGCCGCCGGCGCGAGGCTGGTGCCGGTTCCCTGCGACGCGGCCCAGGGTTTCCGCCCGGATCTCGAGCGCCTAGAGGCGGCGGTAACGCCGCGCACGCGGGCTCTGTTTTTTGCCAACCCCAACAATCCCACCGGGGTGGTCATGAACCGCCGGGAGCTCGAGGCTGTTGCCGATCTCGCCCGGCGCTACGATCTGTGGCTGGTGAGCGACGAGGTCTACGCCGATCTGGTCTTCGACGGCGCGCACCTTTCCATCGCCGCGCTGCCGCAAATGGCGGAGCGCACCGTCACCGTCTCCAGTCTTTCCAAGTCCCACGCCATGCCCGGCTGGCGGACGGGTTGGGCGATTGCTCCGCCGGTGCTGGTGCCACACTTGGCGAATCTCGCCCTGTGCATGCTCTACGGTCTTCCCGGGTTCGCCCAGGCGGGGGCCGAGGAGGCGCTGACCGGATCCGATGCGGATTCGTCGCGCATGCGCGATCACTACCGCCGCCGGCGCGACGCGGTGCTTGACGCCCTTGCCGAGGTGAAAGGAATCCGCTGTTTTAAGCCGCAGGCCGGCATGTTTCTGTTGCTCGACGTCCGAGGCACTGGACTTACCAGCGCCGAGTTCGCCCGCAGACTCTACCGCGCCAGCGGCGTCTCGGTTTTGGACGCGGCGCCCTTCGGCGCCGCCGACGGCTTGGTGCGGCTGTCGTTCAGCGCCGAGGAAGCGCAGCTCGAAGAAGGCTGCCGCCGAATCGCTGCCTTCGTTGCCGGTCTGAACAAGCCATAAGCTCGTTGGCTGCTGTTTTTAATCGGGTCGCCGCACTGAGCTCGGGAAAAATCGACGGGCGCACCATCGCCAGCGGGTTTTTTCCAGCTACGCGAACCTGCTGATCCGATAGCCGGCTTTTTCCAGCCACGCCGGGTTGATCTCCACGCCCCAGCCGGGCGCATCGGGAATACGCGCCTTGCCGTCAACGATTTCATAGGGCGAGTCGCGAAACAGGTCCTGCTGCCAGGGATAGTAGTCCGGTCCTTCGATGGAAAACTCGAGGTACTTGCCCGGGTTTTCGATCGCTCCCAGAAGATGCATCGTGAACAGCGTCACCATGGAAAGGTTGGCACTGTGCGGGGTGCACGGAAGTCCCGCTTCCGCGCCCATTTTTGCCACCCGCAGCGCGCGCGTCAGCCCGCCCAGATAGCAAACGTCCGGCTGGATCACATCCACCGCTCTCAACTCGATGATGCGCCGCCATGTGGGGATCTCGCAGTCCTGCTCGCCGCCGGTGACGTCCATATCCAGCGCTTCCGTCACCGCCCGGGTCTGCTCCAGCTCCCAGTAGGGACAAGGCTCCTCGAAATGCTCCACGCCGTGGTCCTGAAGCATCTTTCCCACTTCGATCGCCCGCGGCGGCGAAAAGCCGCTGTTGGCATCCACCAGCAGCGCAATCTCGTCGCCCAATGCCTTGCGCACCGCCGGCACGATCGCCTCCGTGCGCCCGGGCCACTCGTCCACGTCGTGGCCACATTCGGCGCCGACCCTGAACTTGAAGGCGTCGTAGCCATAGCGCTCACGCAGTCTGATAAAGCGCTCGCCTTCGTCTTCAGGCTTGATGTCGCGCCTCATGGACGAGGCGTAGACGCGAATCGGACCCGGCGTGCCTCCGATCAGCTCACATACGCTCTTGTCTTCGAGCTTGCCCCGCAAGTCCCACAACGCCGTATCCAGTCCCGCCAGCGCTCGATACAGATACGAGCCCGGATACTTGTGCTCGCGCTCGGGAATGATGTCGACCAGGTGTTCGATGTCCATCGCGTCGGCGCCCAGCGCCCAGGGCGCGATCTGACGATGAACGATGAGCGAGGTGATGTCCGCGTTGTAGGTGGAAACCTGTCCCCACCCTTGAGCACCTTCATCGGTGGTCACGCGCAAAAAGCCCACGAACTCGTTGCTGAAGGTCTCGATGGTCGTAATCTTCATTCTGTAGTATCCGGTTCCTTGGTCTTTTCCAATCTGCTTCAAGGTTGTGTTTCAAAAAACCTGTCCGCCATCGCGTACTTCGTCAGCTCGTGGAGGCGATGGAATGTAATAAGCTATTCCGCTCATGACGTCGTCACCTCATGACGCAGCGAGCCTCCATCGCTTGGCGCACAGAAGGGCCTCGCGCCGAGTATTTTGACAGACTCCGAGGACAGCATCGTGATCCGATCGTGCTTTGTTTGCAGCCGCGAATGACAGACTCGACGAACGCTATAGAAGACAAACCCGCGTTTCGCTGGCTGGCGCTGGCGGCCGGTCCGGTCCTGGCGGCGCTGATCTACGCTTTGCTCGGTGGGGATGATTCAGCGCTGACCCAACCTGGGCGGGCGACGACCGCAGTTGCCGCGTGGATGGCCTGCTGGTGGCTCACCGAAGCGGTGCCGCTCGCCGCCACGGCGTTGCTTCCGCTGGTTGCGTTCCCGCTGCTCGGCGTGGCGAGCATCGAGGAAACCGCCGCGCCCTATGCCAACAGTCTCATCTTTTTATTCATGGGGGGGTTCATACTCGGTCTCGGCATGCAGCGCTGGGGACTCCACCGGCGCACCGCGCTGCTGGTGCTGAAGGCCGCAGGCAACGACACGCGTCGACTCATCGCCGGATTCATGCTGGTGACCGCACTGCTCAGCATGTGGATCTCGAACACCGCCACCGCCATCATGCTGCTCCCCATCGCATCCAGCCTGATCGCAACGGTGGCCAACGGACGTGGTCCCAAGCCAGCTGATGATGGACCCCTGGCCCATCTGGCCACGGCACTGATGCTTGCTATCGCTTACTCGGCTTCCATCGGCGGGGTGGCCACGCTCATTGGAACGCCGCCGAATCTCATCCTCGCCGCTTTCCTGCGCGAGCATTACGGCATCGAAGTGGACATGCTGCGCTGGCTCGCCATCGGCCTGCCTTTCACCGCGATCATGCTTCCACTTGCCTGGCTTTATCTCACTCGCGTCGCCTGCCGTAAGATGGCTTCCCACCTGCCGGGCAGCCGAAGGCTGTTTGCCGAGCAGCTTTGCCAGCTTGGACCGCTGTCGCGGGGAGAGTGGGTCATGATGCTGATCTTCGCTTCTGCCGTCACGGGCTGGATCCTGCGCCCACAAATCGTCGCTGTTACCGGGTTGAAAGGCGTATCGGATGCGGTCATCGCCATGGCCGCCGCGCTCGCGCTGTTCGCCATCCCGGTCTGCGCGAAGCCGCTGAACTTCGCCATGGACTGGCCCACGGCACGAAAGTTGCCGTGGGAGATCCTGATTCTGTTCGGAGGGGGCCTCACGCTCGCCGCCGCCATTACCCGCCACGGAGTAGACGCGTGGATCGCCTCGGCGCTCGATCCCCTCGCCGGCGCGCCGCTCGTGCTGGTGGCGCTCGCGGTGGCATCGCTGGTGGTATTTCTTACAGAAATCACCAGCAATACCGCGGTCACCGCGACCCTGCTGCCGGTGCTGGCGGCAAGCGCCATCGCCCTGGGCGTGCCGCCGGGGCCGCTTCTGGTGGCGGCCGCGCTCTCGGCAAGCTGCGCCTTCATGCTGCCGGTGGCGACCCCGCCGAACGCCATCGTCTTTGCCAGCGGACATTTGACCATTGCGCGGATGGCGCGAGCGGGATTTGCGCTCAATCTTTTGTCGATCGTCACGGTTACGCTGCTGGTTACCATGGGTGCGGGCGCGGAAATCGCGCGCTGAGGCCAATTTCTGCTCTACGCGCATGTTGGTAAAAAAGCGACGGTAGCCGTTGCGGCGGGAACCGATTTCGGCCCTCGAAGGGAAGTGATCGAGATCAACGCAAGCCACGCTTTGCCTGAGGCAGACTGACTGTGTGCGGCCGACGGTGACGAGGAAGAAACTCCCCGCCTGCCGCCAGCCGAATCGATAAGCGGAGGGCGCCGAAGTGGAAGATCCGTTCAGCTTTGCCGATAACCTGGGGCCACTCAAGGTCATTCACGTCTACGAGCCGTCTGTTTCTCTAAAAGGCGTGCTCGTGGTCGACAACGTTGCCGCCGGGTCGTCCATCGGCGGGCTGCGCATGGCGCCCGACGTGAGCGCCCGCGAATGCTTCCGCCTCGCGCGCGCGATGACGTTCAAAAACGCGGCGGCAGGTCTTCCCCACGGGGGCGGTAAATCGGTTCTATTCGCCGACCCGAAACGCATCGACGATCAGGGCAAGCAGCAGCTCGTGCGTTCCTTTGCCTGCGCGTTGGCGGGCGAGGAGCACTATATCTTCGGACCCGACATGGGCACCGACGAAAGCTGCATGGCGTGGGTAAAAGACGAAATCGGGCGCGCCGTCGGCCTTCCGCGGGAGCTGGGCGGCATTCCTCTGGACGAAATCGGCGCCACGGGGCTGGGTCTCGCCAGCGCGGCCGAGGTGGCCGCGGAGTATTGCGATCTGGAGCTGAAAGGCGCCCGAGTCGTGGTCCAGGGCTTCGGCGCTGTGGGCAAGCACGCGGCGCGAATTTTGGGTGAGCGCGGGACGGTTCTAGTGGGCGCCAGCGACTCCAGCGGCACCGTGCACGATCCCTCCGGCATCGACGTCAACGCCCTCATCGCGCACAAGGACGCGGGCGTCAACCTGTCACAGTGGAAAGGCGCGCAAGTGCTGCCGCTGGACGCCACGCTCGATATTGACTGCGATATCTGGATCCCCGCCGCGCGCCCGGACGTAATTGATGAGGCCAACGTCGATCGACTCAAAACACGGCTCATTATTCAGGGCGCAAACATTCCCATCACCGAAGACGCCGAGCGCACGCTGCACGAGCGCGGGGTGCTGAACATCCCCGACTTCATTGCCAACGCTGGCGGCGTCATCTGCGCGGCGATGGAATACCACGGCGCCAGCGAAGCTGCCGCCATGCAGGCCATCGATGAAAAAATCCGGCGCAATACGCGGGAGGTATTGACGCGCGCCCGCGAAGAGCAGCTTCTGCCAAGAAAGGCGGCGCTCGATTTGGCCACCTCGCGGGTCGAGGCAGCGATGCGCACCCGGCGCTGGTCCTCGTTCTGAGCCATGGCGCGCTCGGGTCGAAACCCCAACGCTATCGGCAGCGCAAGCGACGCACTTCGGCGCAGCTATTTTCATCGCGGCGGGGAAACGCCGCTCAGGGGAGTCACCATCCCGGAGCAGTTCGCGGATATCGTTTCCCGCTTCGAAAAACGCGAGGCGATTGTCGCCGTGCCCCAGTCGCGGAGATTGAGCTACCGCGAGCTGAGCACGCAGGCGGACAGAGTCGCGCGCGCATTGCTTGCGCATGGCTTCGGCAAGGGAAACCGGATCGGCATCTGGTCCACCAACAACGTGGAGTGGGTGCTGCTGCAGCTTGCGACCGCACGCATCGGCGCCGTCCTGGTCAACGTCAATCCGGCGTACCGGCCGCGAGAGCTTGCCCATGCGCTCGAACGTTCGGAAATCGAAGCCGTGTTTCTAATCCCGCGGTTTCGCTCCAGCGATTACGTGGCCATGCTGACACAGCTGATACCGGAACTGACAACATCGAAAACCGACAGCGTTGAGTCGAAGCAGTTTCCCCATCTGAGCAGGCTCATCCTTTTCGATCCGAATATGACCGCATCCGCCACCACCGCCGTCGCCGGATTTCTTTCCTGGGAAAGGTTCCTCGCCCGCGCCGACGAGATCTCCCGGCAGCGTCTCGAGGGGGAGACCGCTTCCCTGGACCCGGACGACGCGATCAATATCCAGTACACCTCCGGTACCACCGGATTTCCGAAAGCCGTGGTGCTCTCGCATCACAATATTCTCAACAACGCCTGGTTCACGGCGCAGTGCATGAGCTTTGATCAAAACGACCGGCTGTGTATTCCGGTGCCGTTCTATCACTGCTTTGGGATGGTGCTTTCGAATCTGCTGTGTTTTTCGGTCGGAGCGTGCGCGGTGGTGCCCAGCGAGCACTTCGACCCCGGAGCGATTCTCGATTGCGTTCAGCGAGAGCGCTGCACCGCCATCCACGGGGTGCCGACGATGTTCATCGCTGCGCTCGGGCACCCTCGGTTCGCGGATACCGATCTCAGCACGCTGCGTACCGGAATCATGGCCGGGGCGCCCTGCCCCCCGGAACTCATGCGCCGCGTGATGGAGGACATGCACGTGCCCGAGATCCTCATCGGCTATGGGGAGACCGAGGCTTCGCCGCTCACTCACTTGACCAGCGCCAGCGACAGCCTGCAGCGACGTGTCGCCACCGTGGGCCGCAATTTGCCGCACCAGGAGGTCAAGGTGATAGAGGTGGAAAGCGGCGCAACCGTGCCTTTGGGCGACGACGGCGAGATCTGCTTTCGCGGCTATCACGTGATGAAAGGCTACTACGCGGATGCAGAGGCGACCCGTGAAGCCATCGATGAAAACGGCTGGCTGCGCTCGGGGGACATTGGCCACATGGACGAAGAGGGATACGTGAGCATCACCGGCCGACGCAAAGAGATGATCATCCGCGGCGGTGAGAACATCTATCCCCGGGAGATCGAGGACTTCCTCTTCACTCACCCCAAGGTTGCGGAGGTGGCCGTGTTCGGGATACCCGACGAGTACTTCGGTGAGGCGGTCGCCGCCTGGATCCAGCCGCACGCTGGAGAGCAGCTCACCGAGCAGGAAATACGGGACTTCTGCGAAGGCCATATCGCGCACTTCAAAATCCCGAGCCACATCCAGCTGGTGCAGGAGTTCCCAATGACGGTGACGGGGAAACTGCAGAAATTCCGCATGCGTGAAAAGGTGGTCGAACAGATGAAGAAGGAATCCGTGACCTCTGCCTGAATCCGGGGGCCACGTTTCGCCCTCCGGCTGCCGCTCATGTCACGCGGCCGAATCTCGGCCAACCCTGATCCTGGTCAATGCGAGCTTTCGAGCGTGACCAAAGAATGGGATTGCGGGTTCGGTGGAGCATTTCCAGTTCAGGAGTTCGGCACCGTGTGGATAGCTTCAAATGCGCCCGGTTCCTCGACCTCCAAGGGCGAGGAAAATTCTCAATCTGCACGGGACGACCCGCGGATAGAAGCGCTGATCGCATCCATACGCGCCCACGCGCAGGCGGTGGCGATGGAAATCGGGGCGTGCGACATATCGCCGGCCGTTTTGAGAGCCATTGCACGGGTGCGACGGGAAAAGTTCGTCCCCCGGCACGAGCGGATGCTCGCCTATGCTGACGCCGCGCTTCCCATCGGCCACGGCCAAACTATCTCCCAACCCTTCATCGTCGCCTACATGACCGAGCTGCTTAAGGTGGGCGCGGGCGATCGTGTGCTCGAGATCGGGAGCGGATCGGGATACCAGGCTGCGGTACTGGCGGAACTCGGTGCACAGGTGTATTCGGTGGAGACGATTCCGGAGCTCGCGGTCGCAGCGCAGCACAAGCTGCAGGCGCTTGGATACCGAAACGTTCGTGTTCGCACCGGAGACGGCCGTAAGGGCTGGCCCGAGTTCGCGCCCTACCGCGCAGTCGTGGTCACGGCGGTGGCTGAAAGTATTCCTCCCGCCCTCGTGGCTCAGCTCGTGGCCGACGGACGCCTGGTGATTCCGCTTCGCGAGCCGGGGGGCGAACAGTGGCTCACCCTGATTGAGAAGCACGCCGATGGACGAGTCTCGCGGAAAGAGCTGTTTCGGGTTCGCTTCGTTCCCTTGCGCCACTCCTGAGCCCGAGCTGAAGGTTTAGACTAGGCCGCCTGAACGTTGGCGTGTTCAATCGTCGTGTTCTCTTGACTGAGTGATTTCACACTGCGCCCGGCGTGCATGTCTGATGCCGGCGGTACGAACAAAGGATGGGGAGAGTCATGATTCAGAAGCGGATGCGGGCGATGGTGCTCACTGGCTACGGCGGCCTTGAAAAGTTGGAGTACCGCGAGGATTGGCCGCTTCCGACTCCGCACGGGGACGAGGTTCTGATCGAAGTCGGCGCCTGCGGCATGAACAACACCGACATCAATACCCGTATCGGCTGGTATTCGAAATCCGTGACCGAGGGAACGACCGCCGAGCGCGGCGAAACGGGATTCGGCCTGGAGCGCGAGGCCGCCAGCGGCTGGGGCGGTAACGGCATTTCCTTTCCGCGCATTCAGGGCGCCGACGTCTGCGGCCGGGTCATCGCCCTTGGAAGCGGCGCGCCCGAAGCGTTGATGGGCAAGCGTGTGCTCGTTGATACCTGGCTGCGGGACTGGAGCGACCCTGACAACGTCGACAAGTGCCGCTATTTCGGATCGGAGACCGACGGTGGGTTCGCCGAGTACACCAAGGCGCCGGCGAAGAACGTGCATCCCATAGAGAGTGACTTTAGCGACGCGGAGCTCGCGACTTTCGCCACCTCCTCCATTACGGCGGAGAACATGCTCCGCCGCGCAGGGGTTAAAGCGGACGAGGTGGTGCTGGTACCGGGAGCCTCTGGAGGCGTCGGCTCGGCCCTGATCCAGCTCGCCCGTCGCCGCGGCGCGATCCCGGTTGCCATCTGCGCCGAGACCAAGGTGGATCAGGTGCGGTCCATCGGCGCCGAAGCCGTGCTGCCCCGATCTCCAGATAACTTGCCGGCCGCGCTCGAAGCGGCAATCGGCAAACCACAAGTGGAGGTGGTTGCCGACGTGGTCGGCGGAACGCTCTGGCCGCAGCTCATCGATTGCCTGCGCCGCGGCGGACGCTACACCTGCTCGGGCGCCATTGCCGGGCCGATAGTGGAGTTTGACTTACGCACCTTCTATTTGAACGATCTCACGCTGACCGGCGCAACCACCATTCCGCCGGGTCTTTTTGCGGATCTGGTCGGCTATATCGAACGCAAGGAAATCAAGCCGCTGCTCGCGGGCACCTGGCCATTAGAATCTTTGCGAGAAGCACAGACCGCATTCCTGAAGAAACAGCACGTGGGCAACTTCGTCATTAATCCGGTTGGTTAGATTACGGGGTTGTTTCTGTAGGAGTTCAATCCCGGCTGTCATCGATTGGCGAATGTTCCGGTCTGGCGTGTTTGTAACTGTCCGCGCAAAAAAAAAGCGCGGGATGTAAAACGCCCCGCGCCTTTTCCATTCTGTCGAGCAGCGAGATCAGTGCGAAATCATTGCTTCCATCGACTTGGCCTGTTGTACCCACTTGGCGACCTGCTTCTCAGAGGGAACGTTGCGGGTAAGCTTTTTCTGCAAGTTGACCTCGGCCATCTTGGCCGCCAGGTTTTCGGCACTTCGGTTGCCGAGCTCTTTGACGGTATCCACGCCGGCGGCCTCCAGCAGTTCGGAGTATTCCTCGCCCACGCCGGAGATTCGCATCAGGTCCGCCATGTTGGCCCATTTCAGCAGCTGCTTCTCGCCCAGGCCGGTTTTTTCCGCGGTCGACTTTCGTCCTTTAGAGTCACAGCACAACTTCAGAAGATCGTCCGTGCTCTTGATGCCAGCGGTACCGAGCTTCTCGGCGGACGCCGGCCCAATACCCTCGATTTCGTCAATTTTGTAGCCCATTACCATAAACTCCTATCGCTGATAACACTTGATGTGAAGCAGCCCCTCTTTGCTCAGGGGCTTAAAGCCACGATTTTCTTGGATTGGTTTTCCAGGAAATCAGAAATCGTGCGCGCTAGCAGCGCGCGACGGGGCACATTTTATGCCGATAGCAGTGCGTCCACAAAGGAAGCGGCAGGGTTTTTACAATGCTTTACATTTCGCGGCCGTCGGAAATACCCGCCCTTTATCAGGCCCATTTGCAGGATGGCAGCAGAATTAACCGATCTAATCATCTGCAACAGACACTTACCCAATATCTGAGATCGAGCTCGACCGTGGCCGTGGGCGATTCGATTTCAGCCAGACTGCGATTCCTCAAGGGAAAACAGCGAAGCGTTGCCCCCCGAGGCGGTAGTGTCGACGCTCAATGAGCGCTCGAGCAGGAAGCGATGCAGATAGTGCGGGCTTCCGGCCAGCGGGCTGCCCGGTGCACCGCCCGAGTGCTCGAGCTCGGCGTAGGGAATCAGCGGCCGGATCGGCCCTTGGACCTCAGCCAGCAGGCGGGCAACTGCTTTGGCGTCGTCGTGTTCACCGGAAAAGGCCAGCGCGTCCACGCGCGCGTCGACGACGATGTGTCTCAAAGACGCGCCCTCACCTTTGGGCACCGCATGCACCACCGACTCCGGCGCGCCGGCCTGGCGAAAGATCGACGCTAGTTCGGTTGCAACTCGATCGTCAGCGTGCCACGCAATCACAGCGTTGCCTGCCGCCAGCGCGGCGCCCATTTGCGCCGCGAGCGGCGCCACCCCGTCGGCGGCGAAACACGCAATAACGCCGCGCGCGGCATAGGAAAGCTCGTTGCGCTCACCCGTCGGCCCCGGCAGAGACAAGGGCTCTGCCAGCTCGGACTCGGCCTGGGCGGCGTGAAAGCGCAGGTAATCCGCGGCCAGATCCACGCCGTCGCTGCCACGCGGGTCCAATCCGGCGAGCCCTTCCTCGACCGCGTCCTCGAGCTGCGCGGCGGCGCGCTCCAGCACCGCCGCGCGCAAGGACACCGATTGTTGCGACCAGGTCCTGGCGCCTGAAACGGCGGCCTCGACCGCGCCGTCGAGAACCTTGCGCGAGATCCCGAATCGGCCCAGGTCGCCGCCGTGGTCTGAGCTGTTGTTATTTCCGGTCGCCCCGCTGTCGGCGCGCTCGGATGCAAAACGGGGGATGTAATGCGGTCCACCAGCCTTCGGTCCCGTGCCCGACAGCCTCTCGCCGCCGAAAGGTTGCACCCCAACCACGGCACCGATCTGATTGCGGTTGACGTAAGCGTTGCCGGCGTGCACCCGGGACAGAATGTAGTCGCGGGTTTCGTCCACCCGGGTGTGGATGCCGTGGGTGAGCCCGTAGCCGGTGGCGTTGATGGCTTCAATCACGGCATCGAGGTGGTTTCCCGAATAGCGCAGCACGTGCAGCACCGGCCCGAATACCTCGCGCTGCAAACGTGAGAGTCTGTCGATCTCGAACGCGACCGGGGCGATAAAGGATCCGTTGCCGGTGCGCGGACCGGGCTTTACCTGATGGATTAACCTTGCTTCACCGCGCATGCGACGGATGTGACCTTCGAGCATCGACTCCGCTTCTTCGTCAATGACCGGCCCGACGTCGGTGCAAAGATAGGCCGGATCGCCAACGCAAAGCTGCTCCATGGCTCCACGGATCATGTTGAGCATTCGATCGGCCACTTCCTCCTGCAGGAACAACACCCTCAGTGCCGAGCAGCGCTGGCCGGCGCTTTGAAACGCGGACGTCAACACGTCCCGCGTCACCTGTTCGGGCAGCGCGCTGGAGTCGACAATCATGGCGTTCATGCCGCCAGTCTCGGCGATGAGCGGATGAATGGGACCGTCTCTTTTCGCCAGCGTCCTGTTGATGATTTGCGCTACCTCGGTGGAGCCGGTGAAACAGACGCCGGTTACGCGGGGATCCGCCACCAGCGCCCCGCCCACCTTGGCTCCGTCGCCGGGAAGCAGGTGTAAAACCTCTGATGGGATCCCGGCCCGGTGCATGAGCCGTACCGCAGCTGCCGCCATGAGCGGCGTTTGCTCGGCGGGCTTGGCCACAACTGCGTTACCCGCGGCCAACGCCGCGGTGACCTGGCCGCTAAAGATTGCCAAAGGGAAATTCCACGGGCTGATGCAGCAAAAAACACCGCCGCCCTCCAGGCGCAAAGTGCGCCCGTCCTCCCGCGGCACGCGCAGTCGAGTTTGCCGCCCACAGTCCCCTAGCGCGCGCAGCGCATAGTAGCGGCAAAAATCGACTGCCTCGCGAACCTCAGCCAAGGCATCGTTGATGGTCTTGCCGGCTTCGCGCACGGCAATCGCCATCAGCTCGGGCGTCTCTGCCTGCATGAGATCGGCGAGCCTTCTCAAGCAGTCCGCGCGTTTTGTCGCCGACGTCTCGGCCCAGGCTTTCGCCGCGCCGGCGGCGCTTTTGAGCGCGCCCTCGATGTCGTCTGTATCGGCTTCGCTGACCTGCCCCACCACGCGCGCGTGGTCTGCAGGCGAGACCACTTCGCGCGTGGTGCCGCCGCGCTCCTTGCCGGCAACAATGGCGCCGGCGGTCCAAGGTTTGGCCTCTGCAACCAGCATGGCGACGCGCAATTTCTCGAGCTCCGCGCGGTCGGTCAGATCAATGCCGGAAAAGTTCTGTCGCCGTGCACCGTACAGATCCCTTGGCAGCGGAATACGTGGATGGGGCACGAAAGCATGGCCGCGGGCCTGGGCGATGGGATCGGCAATGATCTCCTCGACCGGCAGATCTTCGTCCTGAATACGGTTGACGAAAGAACTGTTGGAGCCATTCTCCAGCAAACGTCGCACCAGGTAAGCGAGCAGATCCTCGTGCTCGCCTACCGGGGCGTAGATCCGGCAGGGCGTGCCCACGTCCGCTTTCTCTACCACTTCTTCGTAAAGCTCCTCGCCCATGCCGTGCAGGCGCTGAAACTCGAAGTCCCGCGTGTTGCCCGCGAACTCGAGCACCGCGGCTATGGTGTGGGCGTTATGGGTGGCAAACTGGGGGTAGAACGCGTCCTTGTCGGCAAACAGCTTGCGCGCGCAGGCGAGATAACAAACATCGGAGTTCACTTTGCGCGTGAACACCGGATACCCCGCCAGCGCCAGCTCCTGGGCGAGCTTAATCTCGGCGTCCCAATACGCGCCCTTCACCAGCCGCAGCATAAGCCTGCGCTTGTGTCGCCGCGCCATGTCGGCAAGCCAGTCGATCACGAACGGCGCGCGCTTCTGGTACGCCTGCACCACCACGCCGAAGCCATTCCAGCCTCTCAGCTCGACCGAGCCTGAAACCGCCTCGGTGACGTCGAGAGAAAGATCCTGCCGCGCCGCCTCCTCCGCATCGATGTTGAGGCCGATGCCGTGCTCCGCCGCCAACCGCGCCAGCGCGTGAATGCGCGGCACCACTTCGTCCATCACCCGCCGCTCATTCCAGAGCTCATAGCGCGGATGCAGCGCGGAGAGCTTCACCGAGATGCCGGGACCATCGACGATCCCTTTGCCTGTGGCGACTTCCCCGATTGCTTCGATGGCGCTTTTGTACGCCTCGAAGAACCGGTCCGCATCCTCCATGGTGCGCGCCGCTTCGCCGAGCATGTCGTAGGAGTAGCGATAACCCCGCTTTTCGAACGCCTTGGCCCGCTCCAGCGCCTCGCCGATGCTGCGTCCCATGACGAACTGGCGGCCCATGATGCGCATCGCCTGATTGACCGCCTCGCGGATCACCGGCTCGCCGACCCGCGCCACCAGCCGGCGAAGCACCGAGCCCGCACTCTGCCCGCGGATGCCGTGCATACGCACCACCCGTCCGGTCAGCATCAGCCCCCAGGTCGAAGCGTTGACGAACACCGAGTCGCTGTGGCCGAGGTGGCGGTTCCAGTTTCCCGCCGAAATCTTGTCGCGGATCAGCGCTTCCTGGGTTTCGTCATCGGGAATTCTGAGCAGCGCCTCGGCGATGCACATGAGCATCACGCCTTCCTGGGTCGAGAGCCCGTACTCGTAGAGAAATGCGTCGAGGCCACCTTTGGCCCGTCCGCGTACCGCCTCGACCAGTTTGCGCGCGGTGGACGCGATGCGACCGCTGGTCTCGGAATCGAGTTCGAGCTGGCTCAAGAGCTCGCGAACAGATTGCGTCTCGTCGGCGCGGTAGTGCGCGTCAATGGCGCGGCGCAGCAAGGTGCGCTCGGCGAGTGGCTTTTCGAAAATCATTCCTTGGCTGTCCATTGCGCTGTTTATATTGTGCCTTTTTTTCTTCCGTCTGACCGCGCTCGAGCCGGGTGGCCCAGGGCCCCTCGCGAAGGACGGCCTATCGCCACATAATGCCCCCGTCCGCCGATGACGGGTATTCTTGGGAACCCGTTTAACACAATAAGTCGAGGAGACCGGGTCATGACCGAACATCTCACCTCCTGGAGCTCTCTTGATCAGGAAAAAGGCGCGAACGGGGTCGTCCGGCGCAGACTGAAAGGATCCGGTGCGGAGCTCTTGCGGGTGGAGATTCCGGGCGGCGTGGTGGCACCGAGTCACCCATATGCTCACGAGCAGTTTTTCGAAGTTTTGGAAGGTGCCGGCGCGCTGACCACGCCGGCGGGAACCATAGCGTTCGAATCAGACGACGTATTTCACTTCCCTGCGGGCACGGATCATGCGGCGACCTTCGTAAAGGACACCGTCTTTCTGTAAATCAATCTGCGCTGAAAGTGACTCTGAAGCAGTACCCTCGAGAGAGCAAAGAAACCGAAACGGGCTATTAACCTATGGGCAGCGATCGCACCCGCGGCATGCGTCGCGGGCTTACCAGCTACGGCGACCCCGCATTTTCCCTCTACCTGCGCAAAGCCTTCATCAAGGCCATGGGCTATTCCGATGATGCCCTTGATCGCACCATTGTCGGCATCGCCAATACTTTCAGCGGCTATAACGCCTGTCACCGAAACGCACCCGAGTTGTGCGAGGCCATCAAGCGCGGTGTGATGCTGGCCGGGGGGCTGCCGGTTGAATTTCCCACCATCTCGCTGCACGAGTCGTTTTCACACCCGACCTCCATGTTCCTGCGCAATCTGATGGCGATGGACACGGAGGAAATGATCCGCGCCCAGCCGATGGATTCGGTAGTGCTCATCGGCGGATGCGATAAGACCGTGCCGGCACAGCTGATGGCCGCGGCGAGCGCAGACATTCCTGCCATTCAGGTGGTGACCGGGCCGATGGTGACCGGCAGCTACCGCGGCGAGCGCCTCGGTGCCTGCACCGACTGCCGGCGCTATTGGGGAATGCACCGTGCTGGCGATGTGGATCAAGCGGAGATCGAAGAGATCAGCGGAAAGCTGGCCCCAACCGCGGGTACCTGCATGGTCATGGGCACCGCCAGCACCATGGCCTGCATGACCGAAGCCCTTGGCATGATGTTGCCGGATGGTGCCGCGATTCCGGCCATAGCGGCGGATCGCTTACGTCACGCCGAAGCAGCGGGACGGCGTGCGGTTGCGCTGGCCGAGGACGGGCTCGCGCCGTCGAAGATCATGACGTCGGCCGCGTTCGCCAACGCGCTTCGGGTGCTGCTGGCCGTCGGCGGTTCCAGCAACGGTCTGGTACACATCACCGCCGTTGCCGGCCGCCTCGGTATCGAAGTCGATCTGGAGGCATTCGATCGAATGGGACGGGAGACCCCGGTACTGGTGGACCTCAAACCCAGCGGCCAGCACTACATGGAGGATCTGCAAAACGCCGGAGGTATGACGGCGGTGCTGCGCGAGCTCGAACCGCTGCTGGATTTGAATTGCCTTACCGTCAGCGGGAAAACCCTCGGCGAAAACCTCGCTGCGGCGCCATCGTCCTGGGAACAATCGGTGGTGCGACCGATCAACAGCCCGGTCCATCCGCAGGGCGGAATCGCCGTGCTGCGCGGCAATCTGGCGCCCGACGGCGCCATCATCAAACAGTCGGCCGCCCTGCCGGCCTTGTTTAAACACCGCGGACATGCCGTGGTTTTTGATTCCCTCGAGGACCTCGCCGCCCGCATCGACGACCCGAATCTTCAGCTCAGCGCGGACGATGTACTCGTTCTGCGCAACGCGGGTCCCAAAGGCGCGCCGGGGATGCCCGAAGCGGGTTACATCCCGATTCCGAAAAAGCTGGCCTCCGAGGGTGTCAATGATATGGTCCGGATCTCGGATGCGCGCATGAGCGGCACCGCCTTCGGCACCGTCGTGCTGCACGTCACGCCGGAAGCGGCGGTGGGTGGACCGCTGGCGCTGGTTAGAACGGGCGATTTAATCGAGCTCGACGTGGAAGCGAGGCGACTGCAGCTCGAGGTGGACGCCGCTGAGCTGGAAAGAAGACGTGCGGCCTGGAGGCCGCCGAGAATCCCCCACGGTGCGAGCCGAGGATATCTGAAGCTTTACTTGCAGCATGTCACCCAGGCGGATCGCGGCGCCGATTTCGATTTCATGCTGCCGCCGCTTAACGGGCGTATGACGCCGTGAGCTTTGTTGAATAGCTAGACAGTTTTCCATCGGCGCGACGGCGCTGCGACTGGAGGCCACTTCACGGCTCGACTGCTTGCCGAATTCCGCTGTAAATGCGTTCTCTGTCGACCTTTCTCGCCCAAATTTGCGGTCGTAATCGCCAGCGTTCGTGTTACAAGCGCCGTGCAGGTTGGAGTCGAGGCAAAAGAGGAATAACATTCTTTCCTCGCGCCGCGACGCCGACACCACGGCACAGAGCGGCGCACGCGCTACCCCCTCGTCGTTTTCTATCACCACGCTCGATCGAAGAAGAGGAAATTCAACATGAATAAGCAAGAAAACATTGCCTCCCGCCGGCACGGCGCCCGCGGAATTCTTTACACCGTTGCCGCCGCGGTCGCCACCGTCGCGCTGCTCGGTCCTGCGTTGGCCACCGCAGGAGACAAGACCTCCCTTGGCATTCCCGGCGTACGCGGGGGCGTGGTGGCCACCAGCGAACCGGCGGCCGCCCGTGCCGGCCGGGCGATCCTCGAAGCTGGTGGCAACGCCATCGACGCGGCGGCTGCGGTAGCGTTCGCTCTGAACGTGGTCGAGCCGCAGTCATCGGGAGTTGGCGGCGGCGGTTTCATGATCATCTATCTGGCGAAGCAAAAGGAGACGGTGGTCGTGGATTCGCGAGAGCGCACACCCGCGGCAGGTGACGCGAACATGTTTCTCGACTCCAACGGTGACCCGTTCGGGTTCTCGATCCGCTCGACAAGCGGAATAGGCGTCGGCGTGCCTGGAATGGTGCGCGGGCTGGAGTTGGCCCTGGATCGATGGGGAACGATGTCGTTTGACGAAGTGCTCGGGCCTGCAATCGACCTGGCCGAGAAGGGCTTCCGGGTGAGCAAGCGGCTCGAAGAGAGCATCCTGTCCTCGCGACTCGACAGTGAGCCCGGAAACCCTGCATACGAAGTAGCGCGTGACGTGTTCAGACCTGGCGGGGTCCCCCTCCAACAAAATGATCTTCTGGTCCAGCCCGAACTCGCGGCGACGCTAGAGAAGATTGCCGACGAGGGCGCGGACGCGTTCTACACCGGGCCCATCGCGACGGCGATTGTCGAAACCCAGAAAAACGCGCGCACGGTGGCCGACCCTAACGATCAGGCGCGGCTGCGCGGGCGAATGGTGCTGCAGGATCTCAGTGATTACGAGGCGGCGATTCGCGACCCCGTCGTGGGAGACTATCGAGGGTTCCGCATCGTCTCGATGCCGCCACCCTCATCGGGCGGGCTCACCGTCATCCAGATCCTGAAGCTCATCGAACGTTTCCCCATCGGCGACGAGGAGGCGGGCTACGGCTTCGGGTCGAAGCGAACCCTGAACGTCATGATGGAGGCCATGCGCCTCGCCTTTGCAGACCGCGCGGTGTGGATGGGCGACGACGACTTCGTCGACGTGCCCTCGGAAGGCCTGCTGGATGATGACTACATCGCCCTTCGCAGCGCGCTGATCGATCCCGACGCGCGCCAGAACAATGTCGAGGCCGACGATCCCCGGCCGTTCGAAATGGCGCAGTTCGATGCCGATGAAGTCCAGCTCGCCATGGCCGGTCTTCCGGACGAAGAAGGGCTGAATACGACCCACTTCTCCATCGTCGACCGCGAAGGCAATATCGTGACCTACACCAACACTATCGAGTCCGCCTGGGGCACGGGTCTGATGGTGCCGGGTTGGGGATTCCTCCTGAATAATGAGCTGACGGACTTCAACCGCGTGCCCACGTTCAATCCGGATCCGGACAATTTCAATCCGGGTGCGAATGATGCGGCTGCGTTCAAAAGGCCGCGAAGCAGCATGTCGCCGACGCTCATATTCAAAGGTAAAAAGCCCCTGGTTGCGCTGGGCTCACCGGGCGGGTCCACGATAATTAACTCGGTGACCAACGTGACGATGGGTCTCATCGATCACGTCCGCAACGCCCAGGAAGCCGTAGACCTACCGCGTATTTCCCAGACCAGCGCCAACGGAAGCCCGAGTTGGGAAGCGGGCTTTGACGAGGACGTCATCGACGAACTCGAAGGCCTCGGCCACAATCTTTCGGACTCGCGGCTTTCGGTAATCGGGTCGGTGCAGCTGGTCGCCATAGACCGGAAAGGAAAACGCCAGTACGGCGCCGGTGACCGGCGTCGCATCGGCGCAGTGGAGTCTTTGCGCCGGAGTAATGACAATGATGACGACGAAGATTAGAAACGGTCACCAGTCACGCTGATCGATCGGTCGTTCACTCAACCACGTAAATTGAGAAACGAGGCCGGGTCAAGCATAGTCCCGGCCTCGTTGTGCCCGGCTTGCCTTAGAGGGTAATCAATGCGCTGCGATCCCGCGGTGCGCCTGCTCCCCCCAGAGATCTTTAACCCGGGCGTCGCGCCCGCACGAGAAGCGGTAGAACTTGTAGCGCAGGGGGTTCTTTTTGTAGTAGTCCTGGTGGTAATCCTCGGCGGGATAAAACGGCCCCGCAGTCTCGATAGCTGTCACCACGGGTTGCCCGAGGACACCCGAGCTTTCAACCATTTTCTTTGACGCTTCTGCCGCACGGCGCTGCTGTTCCGAGTTTGCGAATACCGCCGTGGTATAGCTTTTGCCGCGATCGCAGAACTGACCGCCGGCGTCAGTGGGATCGATGGTGCGCCAGAAAATCTCCAGTAGATCGGCAAAGGCGACCCGATCCGGATCGAAGTAGATCTGAACCGCCTCCCGGTGTCCCGTGGTATCTGATGACACTTGCCTGTAGGTCGGATTTTCGACGTGACCGCCGGTGTAGCCGGAAACCGTGCGCACAACGCCGGCAACAGCATCGAAGTCTGATTCCACGCACCAAAAACAGCCGCCGGCAAATGTAGCAACCTCCAACATCTCTGCCGCTGCAACCGGTTCACTTTGATCGGCGCCCGAGGCGGGGTTGGGATAAGCGCCCACGATCACTAGCGCCGCCAGGACAGCGGTGGCGAGAGAACCGGGGAGTCGGAATTCGCTTTTGTTCACGCCTGCTACTTGGGCTTAGAACTAATCCAGAAAATTGCTGTGTCTAGCTTAACGGCGTTTAGAACAGGCTCAAAATGCTCATTGACTGGCTTGTAAACTGCGCTCGTTAAGCCTGTTTTTGACTTGTCTTATCCAAGCTCGCTGATTTTGAGATAGGTTCTAATCAAGCGCCGTCGATAGATTATCCAGCGGGTTGAATCGAACTCGACATTTCAAAGCCGTTCAAGCCCGAAACCGTACTCGGGGATTATCTTCTATCTTGAGGGACGGGATTCGGCTGGGTATGTACTTCGGCCTCGTCAGTGCCAGCTTTCTTGGCCATGGAACCACGCGAAAAGGATCGGATACTAATAGTCACGACTTCATCCTCGCGTTCCCGATGCTTGATTCGCACCGGCATGAAATCCAGCTCTGGCGCAACCCAGATAGTGGTTTGGCGATCGTCGTCCTTGCGCTCGCGCACGATTCTAAGTACTCCAAAGGTGCCCAGCGCCGTCTTCATCCGTTCCTCGGCAACGACTTTGAGCTCGTATACCTTCATCCGATTTTTGCCGCTGGCGATGTGGTAACGCACGCTGCGCTTTCCTGCTTTGAGGTCCTCCATCAGCACCAGCATGTAGCCGAGCTTGTCCAGCGTATCGACCGGTACGGGCATTCGCGAGGTTTGTCCGCGCCGGGTGCTTTCAACTAGACCGTTGTTCCAGTCGAAAGCAATCTTTGTTGTCTTGTCAGGTCTGCCGCTGCGCTCATAGAGGTAGCTCGCGGGCTTGACGCCGTCGCCGACGCGTTTCCACTCGCTGCGCTCCACTACCTGCTTCGCACCAAACACTGCGGCAAAACCGATGGCTCTTGTCCGAGTTTCATAGATGAATCCGTCGTCCACGCGCTGCACGCGCCATACCGTCTCACCAACCGTGAATCCCCGGACTTCGAGCTCGAAATGAGCCTCAAAGGGCTCAGGTTGAAACGCAGGTGCCGCCTGCGCCACGCCCAAAAGCGCGGCAAAATGGAGGACTAACGCGGAGGAAATGTTCTTGGCAGTAAACACTGGCTTACATCCGTCTTAAAGAAACAGTTTAGGAGATTATTTGGCGAATGAATTGCATATTATGGCCGCTGATTCCTTGCTCAATCTGTGCCTTCTTCCGTTATAGTTGGGGTCCCAGCTGTTAAGCAGCGAGGTGGAGGATGTACGCTATCAAACGCTGCCTTTTGGCTTCAATCTTCGGCCTCCTCGTGCTGCCAGCGGCCGTTCCTGCCGCCACCGTGCCGTCAGCGGCATCAGGCGTCACGGGGGGTCCGGCAAGCGTAGTCCTTTGGCAGCCCGGCGACCCAGGGGAACGCTTGTTCCTGCGCGGTCGCGTCGTGGATCCGAGCGGCCAGCCCCTGGCCGGTGCGCTTGTGGCGCTGCGCCAGGCCGACGGCAACGGCGACTACCACGATGTCCGTTACCGGGCGACGCTTCAGACCGCGAAGGACGGGAGTTTTAGCGTCTCCACCGTGCTTCCGGGACAATACTGGGGTGCGAAACACATTCACCTCCTGGTGCGCCACGAATCCCACGGACAGCTCGTAACCAGGATACTGTTCAAAGGTGATCCTCATCTGAACGAAGCGCGCGAAGGGGATTTCGCCATCCTTCTGGAAGAAGTGCGCAAAGACGGCGAGAAGGTTCTGGTGGGTGGGGTGGAACTCGTTCTCCCCTCGAATGCCGGCAACTGATCAACCCCGAGATCGGGCTGCGCGCCAGTTTCTGGGCGCTTGGCCCATGCGTCGTGCTTTTGAAGACACGCGGGACACCGCTTTCCTGCAGCCGGGGCTGACAATGCGCGAGGCCGCTGGAAGGGTTTTGGTCGCCTTGGGCCTGCTTTTGGCATCGGCTTCGCCATCGCTCGCAAACGGTGAGCTGCGCGGAGGAGAGCACGAATTTTACTTCACCCGGGGGATCTACGGCGAAGGCGGTGTCGGCGCTGCCGACTGGGGTCCCCGCTGGGCGGTTGATTTTCCGAAAGCCGACGAGCAGTTCCTGGTGGCGCTCCGCCGCCTGACGGTGGTCGACGCATTCGACAAAGATAACGCCATCAGCATCGGCGAAGCGCGGCTGCACGATTTTCCTTTTCTCTACGTGCTTGAAGTCGGTTCGCTGTCCCTGACCGAAGCGCAGGCCAAGGCCCTGAGGGAATACCTGCTCGCCGGCGGCTTCATGGTCATCGACGACTTCTGGGGCACATGGGCGTGGCAGAACCTGGAGCAGGAGATGCGGCTCGTATTTCCCAATCGCACCATCGTCGACGTGCCGCTGGATCATCCCGTATTTCATGCCTTTTATGACATCAGCGAGATCCTCCAGGTGCCCAACGTGCACCAGGCCGCCGGCGGCCCCACCTGGGAATACGACGGGCGCATACCTCGGGTGCGCGGCATCTTCGACGACGAAGGTCGGCTCATGGTGCTCATCAACTGGAACACCGATCTCGGCGACGCCTGGGAGTGGGCGGACCTGCCGAGCTATCCGCTGCGTTATTCCACCTACGCCTTCGAGATCGGGATCAATTTCGTGATTTACGGAATGAGCTACTGAGGTGCTGGAACTCGCCTTTAAATATCCGGCGGAGCTTTTCTCACGCGGGACACTGGAGATGCTGTGGCCCCTCGGCGGCTACGCCGCCGCGGTCTTGGCGATTGCCCTTCTGGCGGCGATCGCGCTCGGCTATTTCGGCGCGGGATCTCCGCGCCGCAAACGCGATCGGGTGGGACTTTGGGCGCTACGAACGACGCTGCTGGCGCTGCTGTTATTCGTGCTTCTGGACCCGAGGCTGGTGGTGGAAACCGATGACCCGGTGCGGGGCCACGTGACGGTGCTGATCGACGACTCCTTGAGCATGCGCATTCGCGACTTAGACGGCGCGGCGCGTTCCGAATTCGTCGCAGGCGCGTTCACCCCCGGCGCGGGCACGCTGGCCGCGACGCTGGAGCAGCGCTTCGACATCCGCTATCTCAAATTTTCCGCCGACGTGGAAACGCTCGCGCCCGGCGAAGTTTTAACCTTCTCCGGGGCGCGTTCCGACCTCGCCCGTGCACTCGAGCGGGTAGCGCACGCCCCTGACGCCAGCGCCCTCGCGGCCGTCGTACTGGTCACCGATGGCGCAGTCGAAGACAGCGGCACGTTGGACCATGCGCTGCGCGCGTTGAAGGCCTCGGGCGTGACCCTCCACAGCGTGGGCGTGGGGTCGGAGCGGCTGAAGACCGACATTGAAGTGACCGAAGTGCGCTTGCCGCGGACGGTGCTGCGCGGAGACGCGATGGAGGCGGAAGTGAAGCTCAGCCACCGCGGACTCGCCGCTAAGACGGTCACGCTGGTGGTGGAGGAAGAGAGCGCGATCGTGAAAGAGCAGTCACTGACGCTCCCCGCTGGCGACCGGCCGGTGTCGCTTAAGGTTCCGCTCGAATTCAATCGACAGGGGCCGCGGCGGATGGTTTTTCGGGTTGCGCCTGAACCCGGCGAGATCGTGGTAGAAAACAACGCGGCGCACCGAGCCGTTGACGTGCGTGGCGATCCGGTGCGCATATTGCACATCGAGGGCGAGCCGCGTTTCGAGGTCAAGTTTCTCCGCCGCGCCGTGGCGGCGGATGACGCCATCCGTCTGGTTTCCCTGGTGCGCACGGCGGAAAACAAATACTACCGCCTCGGCGTCGAAGATGCGGACGAGCTGGCCGAAGGGCTGCCGGCCTCGGAGGAAGCGCTTTTTCGCTACCACGCCGTGGTGCTCGGCAGCATCGGCAACGACCTCTTTGACGAAGCGCTGCAGTCTCGGTTACGAGAGTTCGTCGCCCGCCGCGGCGGCGGTCTGGTGTTGCTCGGGGGCCGCCGCGCCTTCGCCGAAGGCGGCTATTCGGAATCCACACTCGCCGGGATCTCGCCGGTGGTTCTACCGCCCGCGGCCAGCGCCTACCGGGCGCAGGTACCGGTGCGTCCATCCGTAAGCCATGGCGACAATCCGCTGCTTCGGCTGGCGAAAGCAGATCAGCTTTATGCCTCCTGGGAACAGCTACCGCCGCTCACCGTAATCAACCCCATACGACGTTCCAAGCCGGGCGCCACCACCGTGCTCGAAGGCGACGACGGATCCGGAGAGCCTCTGGTGATACTCGCCTGGCAGCGCTACGGGCGCGGCACCGTGGCCGCGTTTCCGGTGCGCGACTCTTGGCGTTGGCAGATGCACGCCGAGGTGCCGCTAGAAGACGAAACCCACGAGCGGCTTTGGCGCAATCTCCTCCGGCACGTCGCGCGGCCGGCAGGCGGCCGGGCACAGCTTAAACTCGAGCCGGCGGAGGCCGTTGTTGGGGAAAGTATCTCCATCGAGGCGCAAACATTGGATCCCCGCTTCTTTCCGCTGGCAGATCCGAGGGTCACGCTTGAAGTCACCGACCCGCTGGGCCAGGTGGAGGAAGTTGCCCTTGAGCGCGCAATCAGCAAAGACGGATTCCATCGTGGGAGCTTTATCGCCCGGGACATCGGGCGCCACGAATTCCGCTTGAGGCTCAGTGGGCCCGAGGGAGAAGCGATTCAGACCGAGGCTTCGGTTGAGGTCTCCGGCTCAGGCCGAGAGTTTCACTCTGCGGAGCTCCATGTGCCCCGGCTTAAGCGACTTGCCGAGGACACCGGCGGCCGCTTCTTCACCGCCGCCAGCGCGTCGGAGATGACTAGAGTCATCGACGACACCAAGTCCACGCTGCGGGTGGAAAAACGGCTTCCGCTTCGCGACGCGCCGGCGCTGCTGCTGGCGCTGCTCGCGCTCGCCTGCCTTGAGTGGGCCTGGCGCCGACGGCGAGACATGGCATGAGCGCGCGCGGGTTTTTGCTTGCCCTCCTGCTTGCCGCAGGCGCGCAAGCGCGGGCAGCGGAGCCGCACCTCCTAATCGTCACTGGTTTGGGCGGCGAGCCCTACTACTCCGATCTTTTCCACCGCTGGGCGACCACCTTGAGCCAGGTGGCCACCACCCGGCTCGGCGTTTCGCCCGGGCGGGTGATTCGCCTGGCGGAGGATCCGTCGCGGGATCCGGAATTCATTGCCGCGGTTTCGCGCAAGCAACAGGTGATCGAAAGCGTTGATCGACTGGGCAAGATTGCTGGCGATGGCGACTTGGTGGCGCTGGTCTATCTGGGCCACGCCACCGCCGGCGGCCGACAGGCGTTGTTGAATCTTCCGGGGCCGGATCTTTCCGCCGCCGAGCTCGCAGCGGCGCTGGATGCGCTCGACGGCAGAACCGTAGTAGCGGTGATCGCGGCGCCTTCCAGCGCGCCCTTCGTCGAGGCGCTTTCGGCGCCCGGCCGCATCGTCATCACCGCCACCGCCAACACGGCGGAAAACCAGCACACCCGATTCGGCGGTCATTTCGTCGATGCCTTCGCGGAAGACGCCGCAGATGCGGACAAAGACAAGCAGGTGTCGCTGCTGGAAGCGTTTCGTTACGCCAGCCGCGAAGTCGCTCGCGAATTCGAGACCGAGGGACGCATTCGCACCGAGCACGCGATGTTGGATGACGACGGTGACGGCGCGGGAAGCCGCGACCCGGACGCCGATGAAGGGGATGGGATGCTGGCGGCCCGGGTGCATCTGCAGGCGCCGGCCGCGATCGACACGCCCGCCGGGCGCGAGGCGCTGGCGCTTCAGATCCAGGCGCGCCGACTGGTGGATCGGATCGAAGAGACAAAACGAAAGAAACGCTCGCTCGAGTCCGCCGATTATCTTCAGCGGCTGGAGGCGCTGCTGCTGGAACTTGCTCTCAATCGCCGCGCCTACCGCGCGAAGCAGGCCCAGTAATGCGTCTGGCCGCGCTGGCACTGGTGGGACTGGTCTCGGCTCCGTTTGCCGCCGCGGAAACAGCCCCGGCCGATGCCCGCGCGCTGCTTGACGCGGGACGTTACGCCGAAGCCGCCGAGGCCGCCCGAGCCGTAATCGCCACCACGCCGCAGGCGAGCGAAGCCTGGCGAACGCTCGCCGATGCGCTGGCGGCGACGGGCGAAAATGAGGGGGCCCTGGCCGCCTATGAGAAGATTCCACCAGGTCCCGAAGGGCCGCGTTTGGACGTGGAAATGGCAATGGCCCGAATCGAGCGGGTGCACGGCCTGTCTGCCGGCTGGCGCCACCGCATCCAGCGGGTGCTCGCCGCCTACCGCGACAGATCGACGACGCTGCCGGCAGCCGAGGTCCGGGCCGCCGGAGACGCCGCCTGGGCTCTCGCCGGAGAAGATCCGGCGCTCTATGCCACCGCGCTCAGGATTTACGAGCAGGCCATCGCGCGCGAGCCGAACGATCCCGCCTCCCACGTCGCCATCGGCGATCTGCTCCTGGATCGTTATAACAACGAGGAAGCGTTGGAAGCTTATCGCGCGGCGTTGAGCATTGACGACAAGTTTACCCCAGCGCTGCTTGGCGTCGCACGCAGCCAGCACTTCGATCATTCCACCGGCACCATCGACACAGCGCATCAGGTACTGAAAGTGCGTCCCAATGACATCGGCGCGCTGGTGCTGCTGGCGCGTCTGCACCTGGAGTTCGAGGAGTACGAGAAATCCGAGGATTTCGTCGAGCGCGCGCTTGCGGTTAATCCGCGATCGCCGGAAGCCCTGACCCTTTTGGCCGCGCTGGCATTCCTGCGCGGAGAAAGCGAGAGTTACGACGCCCGGGTCACCGAGATCAGAGACAACGCGCCGGGATATACGGCCCTTTTCGAAACCCTGGCGGAAATTGCCGCCCAGAATCGCTATTACGCCCGTGCGGAGCGGTTTGCGCTCTGGGCCGTCAACCTTAACCCCAACTCCTGGCGCGGCTATGCGCTGCTCGGTATAAACCGCTTGCGCTTGGGGGAGATGGACGCCGGACGGGCCGCGCTGGAGGTCGCGTTTCGCGGCGATCCCTTCGACCCGCGAACCAAGAACGCGCTCGAGTTGCTGGACCTGCTAGACGACTACGAGGAGCTTCGCTCGCCACGCTTCGTGCTCAGCACCCACCCTCGCGAGATGCGGGTGCTGGCGCCCCGCGTGATCGAAATTGCCGAACAGGCCTACGACTACTTCTCCGAGGTGTACGCTTACCACCCGCCGATACCGCTGCGCATCGAGTTCTACCGCCGCCACGAAGATTTCTCCGTAAGGACCACTGGCCTCGTCGGCGTCGACATCCTGGGCGTCTCCTTCGGACCCGTCGTGGCCCTGGACTCTCCTTCTGCGGGCGTATTCGGCGCGCTCAATTTCGGCTCCACTCTTTGGCACGAGCTTGCTCACAGCTTTCACCTGGGACTGACGAACTCGCGGGTGCCGCGGTGGTTTTCGGAAGGGCTGGCGGTGTTTGAGGAGCGCCGCGCCCGCACCGGCTGGGGTTTCGACGTGACGCCGAAATTCCTGATCGCGTTTAAGCAAGGACGCTTGGCAGCGGCAAGCGCCCTCAACCAGTCCTTCCTCCGCCCGAGCTATCCCGAGCAGGTCGTCCACGCCTATTTCCAGGGCGCGCTGCTGATGGAAATGATTGAGCGCCAGCATGGATTCGAGGCCATCGTCGGCATGCTTGAGGGTTATCGCGATGGGCGCTCGACATCGGATCTGTTTCGCGAGCTGCTGGGGCTCGAGCCCGAGGCCGTGGACGCGGCGTTCGAAGACTTCGTGCGCGAACGATTCGGCCGCGCGCTCGAAGCGCTGACGCCGGTTGCGGACTCCGAGCTAGGCAGCATGCCCGAAGGTCGTTACCCCCACCTGCTGCGCGAAGCGCGCCGGTCGATGGAGGGGAAAGAGTTCGAGCGCGCGCATAGCGCGCTTATCGAGGCTCAATCGCTGTTTCCAGAGCACGCCGGGCCTGACTCCACTTATCCCCTACTCGCGACGCTTTACCTTGAACGCGGCGAACTCGAGCTGGCCGTCGACCAGCTGAAGCGATCCATCGCCATCGATGCCGATGATCTGGACGCCCACCGCCGGCTGGCCGAGCTTTACATCAAGAGTGGAGATGACGCCGCCGCTGCCGGAGTGATCGACCGGGCGTTGCTGATTCAGCCCTTTGATGCGACGCTCTATCTCAGCCTGGCCCAGATCCGCGAGTCCCGAGGCGAATGGCAGCAAGCGGCCACCGCCCGGGAGGCGGTGGTGGCTCTGGATCCCAGCGACCCGGCCGAGGCGCGCTACCTGCTGGCGCGGGCGCATCATCGAGCGGGCAAGCTGTCGGCGGCGAGGCGCGAGGTGCTTGGCGCGCTGGAAGTGGCGCCTATGTATGAGGAGGCGCTGGAGCTTCTTTTGCAAATCCGCGAGGCATCCGGAGCTTAAAACAGCGGCTCAGTAACATGGGAGACGAAGCGTGAGTGATGAAGGGCTTGCCGCCGTGTCACGCGGCGAAGGAATGGACGACAGCGGATACGCCGACGCGCTCAAATCGGACTTCGAGCGCATCGTCGACGAGATCCACAAGCGCATCGTCGGCCAGGACGACGTGGTGGAGCTCGCCCTGCTCACGCTGCTCATTGGCGGCAACAGTCTGCTGGTGGGCGTGCCGGGCCTGGCGAAAACAATGCTGGTGCAGACCATCGCTGAGAGCGTCGATCTCGAATTTTCCCGCATCCAGTTCACGCCGGATTTAATGCCTTCGGACATCACCGGCACCGATCTGTTGCAGGAGGATCCCGAAAGCGGTCGCCGCGAGCTCGCCTTTCTCAAAGGTCCGGTGTTCGCCAACATCGTGCTGGCGGACGAGATCAACCGCACACCGCCAAAGACCCAGGCCGCGCTGCTGGAGGCGATGCAGGAGCGCCGCGTTACCGTTCAGGGACGCACCTATACGCTGCCGGAACCCTTCTTCGTGTTTGCCACCCGTAACCCGATTGAGCTCGAGGGCACGTACTCCCTGCCCGAGGCACAGCTGGACCGTTTCGCCTTCGAGATCGTGCTCGACTATCTGGGAGAGGAGCAGGAACTCGACGTGGTGCGAACGACGACCAGCGTGGACGATGCCCATCTCCAACCCGTGGTGGGAGCAGCGCGTTTGCTTGCCTATCAAAAGCTGGTCAGGAGAGTGCCCATCGCCGATGCGGTGAGTCGCTACGTCCTCGCCCTGGTTCGCGCAACCCGACCCGGAGGTCCGCATTCCGCCGAGCTAGCCGATCGCTGGCTGGCCTACGGGGCGAGCGTGCGCGCGGCGCAGTTTCTGGTACTGGCCGGTAAGGCCCGGGCGCTCACCCACGGCCGGGTGCACGTGGGATTCGAGGATGTGCGCGCGCTGACGAGACCAGTGCTCAGACACCGGCTGCTGAGAAACTTTCACGCCGAAGCGGAACGCGTCAGCGTTGATCAGCTGATCGACGAGCTATTGGAAGTGATGCCGACGCCGACGGAGAAGCGATGAGCGCAACCGCTGCAACCGGCGGCGGCAACGCGGCGGGACGCACCGCGCCGGCGCAATTCCTCGATCCCAACGTGCTCGCGCGCATCGACAACCTGGATCTCATTGCCCAGGTGGTGGTGGATGGTTTCATCAGCGGCCTGCACAAAACCGTGTACCTCGGCGTATCCACGGACTTCGCAGAGCACCGTCAATACACGCCGGGGGATGACGTGAGAAAGGTCGACTGGCGAGTATTCGCCCGCACCGACCGTATCTACGTCAAAACTTTCGAGGCGGAAACCAACGCCGACGTGGTCATCGCCCTCGACGTGTCGGCCTCCATGGGCTATGCCAGCGGCGAGGTTTCCAAGCTCGACTACGCCCGCTTCATGGCGGCTTCGCTTGCGCACCTTGCCTCGCGACAGCGGGACAAGGTGGGACTGGTGAGCTTCGATTCGGATCTGGTGGACTTCCTGCCGCCGTCGGCGAGGCGGCGCAACGCCATTCTCCAGGCGCTGGATCGCGCCCGCGCCCAAGGCAGCGGAGACGTGACTGCGGCCCTTCCTCGCGTGAGCGAGCGTTTGGGGAGGCGCGGGATCGTGGTCGTCATTTCCGACTTTTACGCCGCGCCGGCGGATGTCGCCGTAGCGCTCGATTCGCTTCGGGTGCGCGGTCACGACGTGATAGCGCTGCACGTGCTCGATCCCTTCGAGCGCGATCTGCCCCTTTCCGATCCGGCGGTGCTCGAAGATCTGGAAACCGGGGAACGTGTGCCGGTGACGCCGAAGGGACGCGCCGCTTACCGCGAGCTGGTGGACGCGCACGTGACCGCCCTGGCCAGAGCCTTGGGGGACCGGCGCATCGATTATGATTGCTTCGTCACTGATCGGCCCTTAGACGACATGCTGTGGCGCTATCTTTCCAATCGCGCGCGGCTGGCGAGAGTGCGCTGATGGGACTGATCAATCCCTGGCTGCTGTTGGGGCTCACGGCGCTGTCGGTGCCGGTGCTCATCCATTTGGTGCAGCGAGAAGAGGAGAGCGGGCGAAAGTTTCCTTCGCTGATGTTCGTGCGCCGGATTCGTTTCGAGATTAAACGTCGGCGCCGGATCCGGAACCCCATACTGCTCGCGCTTCGCTGCTTTGCGCTTGCCGCAGTTGTTATCGCCTTCGCGTCTCCCTATTTCAATGCGAAGCTGTCAGCCACCAGCGCTTCGGCAATCGAACGCGACGTCGTGATATTGCTCGATCGCTCTTACAGCATGAGTCATCCGGACCGGTGGAAGCGTGCGACGGCCGCCGCCAGCGAGCGCCTCCAGGCGCTCGGGTCCGGCGAACGCGCGGCGCTGGTGACATTCCAGGACCACGCCCAGGTCATCTCGGAGCTGAGTGGCGACAAGACGTTGCTCCTCGCGGCGCTGAATCGCATCCAGCCCGGCGAGGGAAGAACGGGATATGCGGCTGCCTTTGGTGCCGCCAGCCGGATGCTCGCCTCGAGCGATGCAAAACGGCACGGGGTGGCGCTGATATCCGATCTGCAGCGAAGCGCCCTCGACGACAGCAGCGCGATCCCGCTGGGCGAAAAAGTCGCCCTGGACATCGTTGCTGTCGACGCGCCAGTGGGTGCGAATGTCACCGTTACCGACGCCCGGCTGGCGCCGCAACAGGGTGGGAGCGTCGCGGACACGCTGCAGGTGCGGATCGAAAACACGGGCGACGCGCCGATTGCCGCGGCCCGACTGGAGCTCGTCGTGGACGGCCGCGTAGCCGAGACGCGGACCCTTGAATTCGACCCCGGTGAAGCCCGCACCCTGATGCTGCCGCTGGTGCTGGCCGCGGACCGACCGACGCCGATCACGCTCCAGGTCGGACCTGACGCCCTACCGGCTGATGATCGCTACCACCTGGTTCTGGCCCCGCGCCGGCCCGTCGCCGTAGCGTTGATCGAGCCGCGCCATTCCCGCGCCCACCAGGGCGTATATTTCGAGCAAGCCTTGCGCCTGGCGCGGCAGCCAGCGGTCCTGATCCGGCGGGTACGTCTGGAGCAGGTCGCCGATGCGCTGCTTGAAGACTTCGATGTGGTGGTGCTCGATGACGTGGCGATCACACCGGGACCTCAGAGTGATGCCATTGCAGCCTTTGTTGACCGCGGCGGCGGCGTGATTGCGGTCGCCGGACCCTCGATCGGCCCCGCCTGGCCGGGCGGAAACGGCGGTTTTCTTCCCGGCGTCCTGGGCGCCGAATCGACGGCGGCGGACAGCGCGCATCGAGTCGTACCGAGCGCCGGCGATCATCCCCTGTGGACCGCCGCCGGGCTTGAACGAGGCATGGCATTGTCCGCCGCAAAAATCGTTACAAACCGCAATCTGGTCCCCGCGGCCCAGGATCGGGTACTTGCCCGCCTCGACAACGGCCCGCCGCTGTTGCTGGAACGGGTCTCCGGTGCGGGACGGGCGCTGGCGCTCGCCACCACCGCCGATCCCCGCTGGAGCACTCTGGCGCTGGAACCCGGCTTCGTGCCGTTCGTGCAGGCGGCGGTAGCTTACCTCGCCGGGCGCGGTGGATGGAGGGACGCCTACCTGGCGGGCGAAGTGGTGGACTTGGCTCAGGTTGCGAGCCATCTTCGGGCCGGGTCCGAGTGGCGAACACAGCTCGCCGGAGGCGGCGCCGTGGTGGTAGAAACCCCCTCAGGGGTTGCGCAGAGAATAGAGCGCGCCGGCGGCGCTTTGTTCGCCACCCGCATCGCGGGGATGCACGAAGCTCATCGCGTCGGTGGCCGCGGAGCATCGCTACCTTTTGCGGTCAACGTGTCTCGGACCGAGTCCGTGCTCGCGGCGCTTTCGGCTGCCGAGCTCGAGCGTCGCATCGTGCGCCGGGCGCGTTCCGAGCTCAGAGGCAACACGGGCTCCGCCGGGGCCGATGGGACCGATCCCTTCGGCCCGGCGCGCTGGCTGCTACTGATTGCGGGCCTTACGCTGATCGTGGAAAGCCTGATCGCCAACCGAATTTCAATCCGCCGTGCCTCGGTGGCAAGAGGAGCCGTGACGTGACCGCAGGCGCCGGAAACCGCGGGCGTGAATTTGCCCTCGACCGCTCGCTCACCCGCACGCGTCGGCGCTGGCGCCGGCGACGGACTCTGGAAGCTACCGCGCTCGCGCTGGCGGCGATGCTTCTGGCGGCTGTCGCCGCCGTCGCGGTCATGAACGCCTGGCTGTTCGAGCCGGACGCCATATCATGGGCGCGCATCGGGTTTTACCTGATCGCCGCCGTCGCCCTGCTGCTTGTTCTCAGGCCCGCCATCGCTCACGCCCCCGACGATGCGATGGCGCTTTATGTGGAAACCAACGCCCCACATTTGGACGCGCTGATGCTGAGCGCGGTGGAAGCCCGCGCGCTGCTTCGCCACGAGGTGCAAATCCGGGGCGACACTTCGCCACAGCTGGCCCGTCGCCTGGTGGATCACGCGGCACGGGAGTGCGAAACCTCAGCAGCGGTGTCGAAGCTCGAAACCAGGCGCACCCGGCGCGCGTCCATTGCCGCCGCGCTCGTCGTCGCGGTGGGCGCTGCCTTACTTTCTCTGGGCCCGGACTCGTGGCGACACGGAAGCTGGCTGCTCGTCAGTTCGCCGTCAGATGCGGAAGCTTTGAATCCCTATTCCCTGCACGTGGCACCCGGCAATGCGTCCCTGCTGTCGGGAGAAGATCTGCGTATCAGTGCTACCGCGGATGGTTTCGACCCTTCCCAGGTCGTCCTGCACTATCGCAGCAAAGGACAAACGGATTGGACGCAGGTGCCGCTTGCCCCGACTCCGGATAGAGCCGAGTTCGAAACCTTTCTATTCAACGTCACCGCGGCGCTGGACTACCGCGTAACTCACGAGTCACTGCAATCGCCGGTGTTTCGAATCGACGTCGTGTCGCGGCCGGTCGCCGAGCGTATCGACCTTCTGTACGAGTTTCCCCAATACACCGGGCGTGCCCCCGAACTCGTCAACGACGGCGGCGACATCGCCGCGGTGCGCGGCACCCGGGTCGAGGTGCGGGTCACTCCAAGCGAAGCGACATCCCGCGGCCGGCTCGTTCTGGACGGCGAGCGTTACCTGGATCTGAAGGCGGAAGAAAATGGCGAACTGCGCGCCACCATCGATGTACGCGACGACGGTCGCTACCGGGTGGAGCTGGAAGCGGAGAGCTACGGCATGGCGCCCGCTTCCCCCGAGCACGCCATTGTTGCTTACGTAGACACGCTGCCCAAAGTCACGCTGCTCAGCCCCGGGCGCGACGTGCGTGTAACCAGCATCGAAGAGATCGCGGTCGACGTTCGCGCCGAAGACGACGTCGCGGTGCGGGAACTCGAAGTTGTGCTCTCGGTCAACGGCGGTGCCGACGAAATCGTCGATCTCAGCGATTCTTCCGGACCGCAGCCCATAGTGCAGGGCCAGCTGGAGCTCTTTCTCGAGGAGCGTGATCTCGCCCCCGGGGATCTCATCGCCTACCACGTGCGCGCCCGGGACGCCGCCGGAGATCCCGCACGCCAGTTCACCTCCGACATATTTTTCATGGACGTTCGCCCGTTCGAGATGAGCTACCGTCCCAGCGGCGGCGCGGGGGGCGCCGGCGGCCGCGCCGGCGCGCAGCAGGAAGAGACGCTGTCCGCACAGCAGCGCACTCTAGTCATTGCCATGTTCAAGCTGCTGCGCGACCGCGCGTCAATGGAGGGCGAAGTATTCGAAAAACGGGTATCGACTTTGAACGCGGCCCAGGAACGCATCCGAAGCCGGGTGGAGGCCATTGTGCGACGCCTAGGCGCCCGCAGCATCGTCGAACTCAATCCGGGTTACCGGCGTATGGCCGAGGAACTGCCGCAGGCGGCAAAGTCGATGTTGGAAGTTGAAGCGCTGCTGGCGCTGAACGACGTTAAGGCGGCGCTGCCCGCGGCGCGCTTCGCGCTGCTGCATCTCCAGCGCGCCGACAGCGCCTTTCGCGAAGTGCAGGTCGCCCAGGCGCGCCAGCGTGGCGGCGCTTCTGCGGCCAACGATTTAGAGAACCTGTTCCGATTGGAGATGGACCGCTTCCGAAATCAATACGAGGACATTCGCCGCGGCGACTGGCGGCCCCAGAACCGCCAGCTCGACGAGACTCTGCGCAAGCTGCGCGAGCTGGCGGAGCGACAGCAGCGCGAGCTCGAACGGGCGCAGCTGCGCGCCCGTCGGGGCGGCGGTGGCTCCGACAGCCAGCGCGCATTGGCGGAGCAAGTGGAGCGGCTCATGCGGGAGCTCGAGCGATTGACCCGCCGCAAGTCCAGCCAAGAGCTTCGCGCCTCTTTGAGCGCGCTCGAAAATGCCGCCCGTGCGATGCGCCGTTCCGCCGATGCCGGCGACGCCGCCGCCGGTGCCGAGGCGCTGGATCGCCTGCGCGAAGCGAGCCGGCTGCTGGACTCGGAAGGGCCGGCGAGGCTTTCCAGGGACACCGAAGAGGCGCTGCGCAAGGCCGAGGAGATGGCCGAGAGGCAAAGCGATATCGAGGGCGACGTCACCGACAGATTGAGTCGAGGCGAGAACGCCCCCGCTGAGCCCGGCGATCTGCCGCAGCGAAAGCAGACCCTTGCGGGCGACGTGCGCGAGATGGAGTCGCAGCTCGACCGCCTGGCCGAACGCGCCGGACAACAGCAGCAACCCGGCGCCGCCAGAGTGCTCAAAGAGGCCGCGGACGGGTTGCGGGAAGAGAAGATTGCCGACCGCATTCGCCGCTCGGCAGACGGATTTGCCCGCGGGTCGACTGCCGAGCAAGCGCAAGAGGAGGACGACATCACCCGCGCGCTGCGGGTTCTGCGCGCCCGCATCGCGTCCGCCTCGAGGCAGATTGGCGAACCCGGCGGCATGCGTTTATCCCACATGCTCGATGAGCTGCGCGGCAACATGCGTGGACTGGAGCGCGACCAGGAGCGTCTCGCCGACCAGGCCCGGCGTGGACCCGTTTTGCCGGGCAGAGGATCGCGCGCAGATGTCGACCCGGCGGATCTCGCCGACTACCGCCACGCGCTGGAGCAGCGCGCCGGCAGTATCGGCGGCCTGGCCGAAGCGCTTGCCGCCGAACCGGGGCTCGCAGGCGATCTGGCGGCCCTGCTTTCGGCCTTGGAGGGCGCGCGACGGCAGGAAGAGCTGGACGCCGCCTCGCTTCAGCTCCGGCATGCCGAGCTGCTGGCGGCGTTGAAGAACATCGAACGAGAGCTGCGCGCGCGTCTGGAACAAACGCCGCCCACTTCAGCGGCGGTGGCGCGCACGGAACCCCCACCTTCCCATGCCGAGATCGTGGAGCGCTACTATCGGAACTTGAGCGAGAAATCGTCGCCTTAGCCGACGCTGCCGTCCGCAGCCTCCGCCAGCAGGCGTTTCCGCAGCGAACGTATCTGTGCCATTGGCGAGCGCGTTGCGTTAGCAAGCACTTGCGTGCGCCGGTCTCTATTTCACCGATTACAGAAACTGTGCCGCAATTCGGACGAAGCGCTCACCCTCGGTGCATGACTTCCCGTCGAGGTTCCTTCATCAGGGATCTTCCTCTTCTCCTCACCCGCCGCCTGCATGAGCGCGCCCCGGAAGCATGCCGAGTAACCTGCGGCAAAAAAAGCTGCTCCGGATCGTTGCCGTCATCACGCGGGCCGCCGAGGCCTTTTGGGGGTCACGTTGACATCGAGACCAGCGTCCGCGGTGGCAATCCGGACATCGCGGTTGCCGGTAGCGCTTAGCGAGATTTTTTATCCAATCTCGGTCAGAGTCTCTACTTAAGGAAGGTCTGATTTATCAGACCTTCCTTAGCTAAGCAGGGATGCACCGCCGAATCCGATGACTGTAAGTCATTGGATTCGTGAGGCAAGTGGAAACCGCGTTTTCACTTGCCGACTCTGAAAATTCCAGGGATGGAATTATTCAGAGTTTCCTTAAGTTGATGAGCTGGCCTTTTTCTTCCGCGGCACTCTCTTTCGCACGCTCTTCTTCCTCGAGCTGGCTGCTCCCTCTGAGTAATCGGCCGCTGGCCAGTCGTCGAAGGGGAACGGTTTGGCGTCACTCCTGAAGGTGAAATACAGGAGCAGGTCGTACATATATCGGCTCAGACGCCCGCCGAACTGCAGAAGATTCGGATTGCGCTTTCCTGAGATCAGTACGAATCCGAACTGGACGACCACCACCGCCACGAGTACGACCTCGGCAACCGTATAAATGGCGGCAAACAGAACCACGTAGAGCATGCGAATCCATGTTTCGCCGCGGGTCAGATTTTGTTTCAGCTCGGAACTCATCGAGGGTCATTCATCTTCATGTTCGCGGATGGTTACTGATTTGGTACACAAGGCCGGCGTCGGAGCTTTGAATGCAGCGCCGCCGACGCGCGCCAAATTCGTTTTTCCCGCTGGCGCCTTGGGTCCCGACTCGCGCGCCCGAAAATTGCGCAGTCCTCCCCCATCGAGGGTTGATCCGGAACTCAGCCCGGACCCAGCACGTCCTCCCAGGTGGGAAAGGCGGTATTGAGAATTTTGATGATGTCGTTTTTGTCCGCCGTCGGCCGTATGTTGTCGGGCAGTTCGTCGATGTATTTTATTGCGAATACCAGTGACTCGGCAATGATGTAGCCGTCACGGCCGGTGACGCCCTTGGTTTCGATACTTATCGGCAGCTCGTTTGAGTCGTTCACTGGTTTCTCCGAGGGTTGGTGGGAAACGCTGTCGCAAATGTTTGTTAGTACCTATCTCAAAATTGCTGCGCTTAGCCTAACGGCGTTAAAAACAGGCTCAAAATGCTCATTTGCTGGCGTGTAAACTGCGCTGATTAAGCCTGTTTTTGCCTTGTCTTATCCAAGCTCGCTAATTTTGAGATAGGTTCTAGTGAATCGCGCTTCTAAACGGAAGCTTCACCGTGCGCATCGCTCAAGCCGGGGGTGCTCCAGCACCGGTAGAACATCTTGCCGACTTGTCGCAGGAAAGAATTAAGCGCGCCAGCGTAGCTGGCCGCATGTCAATACTAACGCCAAAGACTGCTCAGTGCTTCAGGTTTTTCGATCTCGAACGCTCATTCTTCGCCGCGCCCCCTGGCCGACGCCAGAGCGAGCAGGATCAGGGCGACGCAAACGCCGGACAGCATCCATAGAGAGCTTTCGAATCCGCCGCCGCGCTGGGCAAGCCAACCGACGGTGAGCGGGCCCAGCACACCTCCGACCTCAGCGGCGGTGAAAAACAAGCCGCCGGCGGCGCCCATTTGCGCCTGGCCAATTTGCTTGGAATCCATCAAAACCAATAGCGCCACGGCCATCATCGCCCCGCGGGCAACGCCCTGCAAAGAGAGTCCAAGCGTCAGCGTCCAACCGTTTGTGGGTATCAACAGGGTGGCGACCCCGGCGCAGATGAACAGCGCGATCATGACAGCGACGCGCCTTCGTCCCACCGCGAATCTCGGAACGATGAGCGCGCCCAGCACGCCGACGGCAGTCGGGATGGCCGCCAAGTTCCCGGCCTGGACGGGGCTCATCCCGCTTGCAGCCAAAATTTCGGGCAACCAGTTATTGAGGGCGTGGTTGAAGAAGAAGATGCCGATACCCATGAGCAGCGTGATCCGCACGACAGGCAATCGCAGCAGCCGTGCGAACACCGCGAGTTGAGATGTGTTTAATCTTTCCGAGCCCGCCGACCCATCCCGGCCCTCGCTCCTGCCAATGGCGAACCACAACAACGCGGCAGCCAGCGTAAAGCAGGCGTAAAGCAGCAGCACCGCGCGCCAGTCTCGATCAAGCACCGGCATGGCAACGCTGTTGGTGAGCGAAAGCGCGGTAATGCCGCCGAGAGCGGGACCGGTGGTGTAGAGGCCGATGGCGAGTCCGCGCTCGCGCGCGGCGAAGTGATGGCTAATGAGTTTTGGTCCGCCGATGGACACAAGCGGTCCGCCGAGCCCGAAGACGCCGACGGCCAGGAACAGGCTTAAGTGTCCCGTGGCCAGTGCTCTCAGGGCACCGGAGAACGCCATCAAAAGAACAGCGACCAGCAAGGCGCGTCCCACGCCGAACCTATCCAGCACCGCACCCCCCGGGATGGCGGCGGCGATATAAACCAGCGGCCAGGCGCCGAGGATGCTCCCCATCGCGGTACGAGAGAGCTCGAGCTCAGACGATATTACTCCGACCAGCGGCGCCATAGCCGCCGCGGTTAGACCGAAGCAAAAATAGATTGTCCACACGCCCAACAGGAGCAACCATCGCCGCCTGGGCTGCGCAAACGAAGAATCGCCTTGGGGAACTCGAGCGAGCATGAATTCGCGCAAAACCCGATGGTGCTGATATGTAAACGGTGTTATTCGACTAAGACCTCGGATGTTAACCTTTGCCATTGCTGCCGACAGCTAAGGAAGATCTGATTTATCAGACCTTCCTTAGCTAAGCAGGGATGCGCCGCCGAATCCGATGACTGTAAGTCATTGGATTCATGAGGCAAGTGGAAACCGCGTTTTCACTTGCCGGCTCTGAAAATTCCAGGGATGGAATTATCCAGAGTTTCCCTAAGGGCGAGAAACAAAACGAGATCCATGCTTACCGCTCGGGCGATTAAATACTTACGCCGACTTCTCGTTGTCTTTCCACAATGAAAGTTCTGATCATCGACGGTTTGAACCTGGTGCGACGGGTATATGCCGCGGTACCGGGAAACGAGCATTCACCCGAGCATTTCGACGGCGCGCTGGATTCGACGCTGAATTCCATACGCCGCGCCCTGGATGAGCTCACGCCGACGCACGCGGTGTGCGTATTCGACGCCGGCGGCAGAAACTGGCGACACGAGATGTTTCCAGACTACAAGCGAGATCGCCCGCCAATGCCTGATCCGCTCCGATTGAACCTGCATCGGGTTGAAGAAGCGATCGAGAATCTCGGCGTTCGTTGCGTATCCGTGCCCAATGTAGAAGCCGACGACGTTATAGCGACCATCGCTGTAAAAATAGCCGCTCACGATGGGCAAGCGGTGATTCTTTCTACAGACAAAAGCATGTGCCAGCTGGCGGGAGACAGGATCCGGATCCGCGATCATTTCGCGGGTCGCGAATTGGATGGCGTATATATAAAAGAGAAGTTCGGCGTTACCCCGTCGCAGCTCACCGATGTGCTCGGGCTGATGGGCGATAAGTCGCTGAACATCCCCGGGGTCAAATCGATTGGCCCGCGCACCGCGGCAAAGCTGATCAACGAGCACGGCACGCTGGAAAATATGTTGGCGAAGGCGGAGGAAATTCCGGGCAGAGCGGGGAAAGCGCTGATCGCCGAAGCGACTCAGGCGCGACTGTCCGTCGCCCTGGTACGCCTGAAGACCGACGTGAGCATTGGTATCAACCTCAATCAGCTGCGATTGCCGTCGGCTTGATGGCGCCGGAAAGGGGCGATCGGCAGAAACTGGTCAGGGTGAGAGATACTGCTCTGCCCCGATGCCTTTCCCCGTATGGATACCGTCGCTCCGCCAAGCGCGAAAACGCCGACAGCGGAAATCAGTCTGCAGTGTCCCGTCGCCGGTGCCCTCGGGGCAGCGGAGAAACCCATCGGCAGCGCAGCGACCGGCAAGACGCGACCCGGTCCCAGCCAATCTGATAGCGCAGCCGCCGGGAAAGCGGCGGCGATATAGACGAGCGGCCGGGTCCCGAGCACGCTCCCGATTCCGGACCAGTAGAGATGCACATTTGGGGCTGAGACCATGCCGACGAGCGGCACCGATGCCGCTGCGGTGAGACCGAGGCAGAAATAGATTCCCCACACGTCGCTGAGCGACGCCCGTCGCCATGGATCGGGAGCGAAGAACGGTCCAAATTCGCCTTGGGCGACGCTCGTTGCGCCGGCATCCTTTCAAAGCCGGTCGTTTCAACCTGTTTCCCCTGCTCGCGGCGGGCAACGCGTTCGCCTGCTATTCTCTGTTGAGGTAGGGATTCTTTGCCTCGGCAGGTGAAACGACAACGAGCTTGGGGTCCAGGAGATGATGCAACCGTAGGTAGTTCGCCCGGTCGGTTTGCAGCCGACGAATCACCAGAGACGCAGCCATCGCTTAGCCGCCATTTACGGTTAGCTGCCTGACTCCAGGTGATTCATGCATTCGCGGCTGTCGAACTCAACGATTTCAAACAAACACTGTATCCGACGTGATCTTCAGAGTCTTGTTGATCCAGGTCATGATGCGCTTATGGTCGGATTCCTATTATTTGGAACAATAACTTAGGATTGGTGGCTCATATCGGATCTCGGGAGCCCCAAGGCCAAGTGGAAACGAATGAATAATTTTTCCACCGGGGAAAGCGAAGCCCCGGAGCAGTCCGTCACGGAGCGCCCCGGTCCACCGGTCCCGGCGGCACCGTTACGGATTCGGGAGCACGTCATCGAGGTCATCAGTGACTCCGGTGAAGGCGCCCAGAAATGCGGTCAGTCTTTCGCCAGCATTGCCGCCAATATGGGCAACGGGATCTGGACCGTCGAGATCATCCCAGCCGAGATCGAACCGCCGCCTCGCAGCATTGCGGGTGCCAGCGGCAACCGCATTCGGATCGGCTCACACCGCGTGACCAACGGAGGGGACGAGGCCGATCTGGCCGTGGCCTTCAACGAGCAGGTATTGCGTGGTCGGCTGCAAGCCGGCGCGCTGAAGCAAGGCGGGGTCATCCTTCTCGAGAACAAGTGGCGATTCCACCGCGATGCGGAAATCGTTGCCGCTTACACCAGGGTCTACGACGAATTGATTGGCGAAGGCTATCGGGTTTACGAGATCCCGATGGAGCAGGTCTGCTTCCAGTACACGTCCAATCCCGCGCTGGGCAAGAACATGTTCGTGCTGGGGATGCTAAGCGCGATTTACAGCATGGATCTGAAGCTCGCACGCAAGCAGGTCGCGTTCGTGTTCCGAACCAAGGACAAAGAGGTGGTCGATCGGAACCATACGCTCCTGGAAGCGGGGCATTCGTGGGCGCTCGAGAATCTGGATCTCCGTTTCACAATTCCGGGTTCGCGAACCAAGAAGGCCCAGATCGTGGTAAACGGCAACACCGCGCTGGCGCTTGGCATCATGGCCTCCGGTATGGAGGTATGCGCCATGTATCCGATCACGCCCGCGACGTCGGCTGCACACTACCTGAGCGAGATCTTCGAGCACGTGGACGGATTCGTTCACCAGGCGGAAGACGAAATCGCGGCCTGCGCTTTCGCCATCGGCTCGTCCTATGCCGGCAAGTGTTCCGTCACCATCACCTCGGGACCGGGGATGTCGCTCAAGCAGGAGCTCATCGGGCTTGCCGCGATGGCCGAAATCCCGCTGGTGGTGATAAACGTTCAGCGAGGCGGCCCGAGCACCGGGCAACCGACCAAGGTGGAGCAAGGCGACCTCCTGCAGGCCATTTTCGGAACCCACGGTGACGCGCCCCGGGTAGTACTGGCCGCCGCCAATATCGAGGAGTGTTTCTACCTTGTGATCACTGCACGCCACATCGCCGAAGCCTTCAACCTTCCGGTGGTGCTGTTGAGTGATGCCAACCTGGCGACGGCTCAGCAGCTGTTCGTGCGGCCCCAGCCGAAGCAAGAGTGGTACGCGGTAGCCTCCGACCAGAACGAGATCCCCGAAGGCGACCGCCCGTACGAGTGGGATGACCGGACGGGGCTGCGGAGACGCTTCATACCCGGCCAGCCCGGTGGCATGCACACCCTTACTGGATTGGCGCATGATCGCTCGAGCCGGGTCGCCTACGATCCCGAGATTAACCAAGAGGGCCTCCGCTATCGCAGCCTGAAGCTGGCCAGCTTCCAGAAGACGCTCGCCGCGCCGCCCGTGTACGGGGCTCCGGAAGGCGAACTGCTGATCATCGGCTGGGGAAGCACCCGGGGCGTCATCGAGGAAGCAGTCGACCGCGCCCGTGCCGACGGATACGCCGTCTCCTCGCTGCACCTCACCTATCTGCAGCCCATGGCGTCGGGGATCGGTGAAATCCTGAAGCGGTTTGCCAAGGTGATGACGGTCGAGATGAGCTGGTCTGACAGCGTCGACGACGCATACATTAGCGCGGAAAGCCGACGCTACTCCAACCTCGCCTGGCTGCTGCGGGCGCGCTATTTGATAGACGTGGACTGCTGGTCCGAGGTCAAGGGACAACCCCTCAAGCCCGGATCCGTGGTCCAGGTGATTCGCCGAAAACTAGAAACGGGGAGCAAGAATGTCTGATTTCATCGATAGACTGCCAACCAGCGTGGCGGATCTGGAGGAAGACGCGCACATCCTGCATGACTATGAAGGGGCCGTGTCGCGCTGGTGCCATGGCTGCGGTGACAACGCCATTCTCACTGCGCTGCAGAAACTCTGCGCCGAGGAGCAGCTCCCGCCCGAGAGAACCGTATTCGTCTCGGGGATCGGCTGCGCCTCCCGGCTGCCTCACTACATGGGCACGTACGGCTTCCACGGTTTGCACGGGCGCGCGCTGCCGCTGGCCGAAGGCATCAAGATCAAGCGGCCCGACCTGCACGTGTTCGTCAACACCGGTGACGGCGACTGCTGCAGCATCGGTGCTGGACACTGGCTGCACGCCGTACGCTACAACATGAACATGACGGTGATCATGCACGACAATCGGGTGTACGGCCTGACCAAGAACCAGGTATCACCCACCTCGCCGAAGGGCCTGCGGACCAACACGTCACCCCGTGGCGCCCCCTTAGAGCCGCTGAACGCGCTGTCGGCGACGCTCGGCATGTCCAACATTTCCTTCGTGGCCCAGGCGGTCGATTGGCTGCCCGCCATTTTGTACGACATCATCCATCAGGCGTTTCTCCACCGAGGCCTGTCCTTCGTCAGTGTTCTGCAGAGGTGCCCGCACTACCTGCCGGGTCACTTCGATCCGTACATCAAGAACCCCGAGCGGATTCGGTTGTTGACCCACCCCAACGGCATCCATCCCGATGAGGCGTCCTTTCTCCAGTCGCGAGGAGCATGATCCTTCTGACCTGGGACGGGCTCGGGCGCTGGCGGAGGTGGGGGAAAAAATTTCCGTAGGCATCCTCTATCGCGACGGCTCCGTCCCCTGCTACGAGGACCTGCATCGGCGTGAGAAGCATCTACCGGTGAGCGCCAAGATCGCTGCCCTGGAGCGGGAGTTCGACAGATTTACGGTGCTGCCGGAATCCTAGGCTAGAAGGCCTTAAGTCATGATTTTGAAGGACGAGTAATGTTGCAGGGTCGTACAACCAGCGACCGTTTGGACCCGCTTGCGGCAGTCCTTCACGACGAGGGCTTGACGGATCTCCTGCGCATTCACCTGGCCGAACCGGAAGAAAAGCAACGCGAGGGTAAGCAGCTACAACCTGAGTTGGTTCCGGCCCTTCTCGGTGCCTACCTGGATCTCGAATCGGTCCGCCACGACTTTCCCGTGTTACTGGTAGAGGACCGAGCCGATACGCCCGTCATCTCGTTGGCCAGTATCATCGACGGCATCCTGGACCAAGTGGCGGTGTCGGGCGCGGAAGCGGAGGCCCTGCGGGCACACGTCTACCGGCTGGAGGCGTCAATCAAACGTCTTACCAAGGGAAAGCGGGCGCAGCGCCTGTCGGAGCTCTGGACCTTGGCGACGGAGCAGGTCGTTGCGCGGAGTGAACGCCCGGATCAGATTCGAGCCAGCCTCGATTCTGTCAAAGCCGATCTCGCGCATGACGGGCGATTGATCTCCTGCGGGCCCCACAGCGCACGCCAGATATTCGAGCATGCCTGGTGGCCGATCCAGGCGCAGCGGGCCGAAAGCGAACGCGTCGCGGTCGAAGAACTCATCGCCCGACTGTCCGAGGTGCTGGAATCGGAGCGCGCGAGATCTCCCAAGTCGACGTCGCCGGAGGCGCTCGAGGCTGCCATGGGAGGCGAACACGCCGGAGGCATCGACTTCAAAGCCCTCTCCACTCTCCTGCGGGGCGCGAGTCAATCCCGCCCCATGCCGGCGAAACGCCTCAAGCGCCTGCGCGTCGCGAGCAAGGTGCTCAAATCGGAACGCGCGCTTCTCCCATCGCCGGGCGGTAACGGCAAACGACGCAGGCGCGACCGGCGACGCGCAGGCACGTGTCACAGCTGTGCCGAAGCCGTCGAACTTTTCGACACTGAGCTCAAACGCAGAGTCGAGCTGCTTCGGGCGATAAGGGTGGCCAGTCTCGAACTCGAGAACCGTTACCACGAAGAACGGCACGATACCTTTTTCAAGACATTCGGCCCCGAGCAGCTCACCTCCGAGGACTACCGGGCTCTACCACCCTTGCTGGTCTTTCTGGACGGCGAAAACTTGAGCGATGCGGAAAAATCAACCCTGATTGAAATTCTCGGATCGGATATGCCGGTTAAAGTGCTTCTGGAAATAAAGCAGCTTTCCGTGAGTACCTCTTCCAATGCGCCCCCCGGATCGTCTACCGAGTGGACGCAGCAGATTGCCGCCATGGCGACCTCCATGGGAGAGGCTTTCGTGATGCAAACGGCTGCCTCGCATCTGCCACAGCTTGCGGCGGAAATCGTGGCTGGTCTAGGCCGCGAAGGACCGGCGCTTTTCTGTATCTACACTGGACCCGATGTACCACCGGCTAGCGTCCCCCACTATCTGAATTGCGCCAGCGCGGTCGAGTCCCGCGCCTTTCCGAGTTTCGTTTACGACCCGGATCGCGGTGACGACCTGGCATCCCGTTACTCCCTCCGAGGAAGTCCTCAACCGGATCGTGATTGGCCCGAGCATTGCTACGACTACGAAACCGCGGATAGCCAGGAGGCCAGCGAGAATCTCGTTTTTACCTGCGTTGATTTCTTGATGCTCGAGCCGCGGTCCCGGCAGCACTTCGTCATCGTGCCGCAGTCCCGTTGGCACGCGAACATGGTGCCAATGGCTGAATATCTTACCCTTTCGCGACAAGGAAGCATCGATAAGGTCCCTTTCGTATACCTGATAGATTCCGAAGACCGCGTGCATCGGGTAGTCGTGCGACGCGCCCTGGTGCCGTTTGCACGCAAATGCCTGGCCAGCTGGAAAAGGCTCCAGGAGCTGGGCGGGGTCCGGAACTCTCACGCCATTAGGCTGCTCGAGGAGCAGCGCGCACGACTCGAAGAAGAACATCAGCGCGCCATCGAAGAGCTGGATCTAACGCGCCCGGCTCAGGCCGAGGAACCGATGGCGGAGCCGGTACCCGCCGAGGCGGAGGCGCCGGAAGAGATTGAAGAGGCACCGGCACCCGAAGTCTCGACACCGAGCGACCAGGCCTTCATCGACACCGAGTTCTGCACCACCTGCGACGACTGCATCGATCGCAACGCCGCGATGTTCGGTTACAACGACGCGAAGCAGGCCTTCATCAAGGACGTCACCGCCGGGACCTACAGGGAACTGGTGGAAGCGGCCGAGAACTGCCCGGTCTGCATCATCCACCCGGGCCAGCCGCTGGACCCGAGCGAGCCGGGACTGGAGGAGCTTAAGAAGCGGGCGGCAGCTTTCGACTGAAACCGCTGCCAGCGACTCTCGGCCTCAAGCGGCAACCCGCACCCTGCGGTAGTTCCTCTGTCGCGCGTCGATGCCGAATATCCGGGGGCGCTCCGGGTCCGAGACAGCCATCTCCACCGGGTCGAGAATACCGAGATAGGCCTTCATGCTGCGCGCGGCCCGTCTTCCGGCGCCCATGGCCAGGATTACGGTGGCCGCTCCGGTGACAATATCCCCTCCGGCGAATACGCCTGCGATCGAGGTTCGCTGCTGCTCGTTGGCCTCGATATAGCCCCACTTGTTGAGCTCCAGATTGGAGGTCTGACCGATGATTGGGTTGGCGTTTGTGCCGATGGCATAGATCACCATGTCGGCCTCGAACTCGTACTCGCTGCCTTCGATGGCGACAGGACGCCTTCGGCCGGAGTCGTCCGGCTCGCCCAATTCCATCCGAATGCAGCGCAGCGCCCGCACGTTGTTGTTGCCGTCGTCGAGGATCTCCACCGGCGCCGTCAGCCAGTGGAAGATGACACCCTCCTCTTCGGCGTGGTCGACCTCCTCCGCCCGCGCCGGGCTCTCGGCGCGGCTGCGGCGGTACAGGCAGTGTACCTCCTCCGCCTCCAGGCGCAGTGATACGCGCATCGCATCCATGGCGGTATTGCCGGAACCGATGACGGCAACCTTGCGCCCCATGTGCAGGGGCGTGTCCTTGTAGGGAAACTCCCCGGCCTGCATCAGGTTGCAGCGGGTGAGAAACTCGTTGGCCGAAAGCACGCCGTTCAGCGACTCTCCCGGTATGCCCATGAACGTGGGGTAACCGGCGCCGGTCCCGATGAACACCGCGTCGAATCCCATCTTTTCGCGAAGCTGCTCGATGGTGAATAGCCGCCCCACGAGGGTGTTGCACTCCACCTTGACGCCCAGCTCGATGACTTTGCCGAATTCATCGTCGACTATTTCGTTGGGGAGACGGAACTCCGGGATCCCGTAGCTCAGCACACCGCCGGGACGGTGCAGGGCTTCGTAGATAACCACTTCGCAGCCCGCCTTCGCCATATCCGCAGCGCAGGCGATGCCGGCAGGTCCCGCGCCGACGATGGCCACCCGGCGGCCGTTCGGCTCGATGTCCGGTTCGTTGCTCCAGCCCTCGGCAACCGCCATGTCGCCGACGAATCGCTCCAGCCGGCCTACGGCGACGGGTTCCAAATGGTCACCCACGATGCATACCTGCTCGCACTGTGACTCCTGGGGACAAACCCGGCCGCAGATGGCCGGCAGCAGGTTCGTATCCGTGATCACGTCGTAAGCGCCACGGAAATTCTGGTCACAAATCTTTTGAATGAACCCGGGTATGTCGATCTCCACGGGACAGCCTTTCACACACGGCTCCTGCGGGCACATGATGCAGCGCTCCGCCTCGTTGAGCGCCTCAGCCAGAGAGTAACCGAGAGCCACCTCCGAAAAGTTGCGCACCCGCGCCTTCGGCTCCTGAACCGGCATCGCGGTGCGCTCCTGCGGTATGTTTCGGATCGTCTTCTTTGCCATTTCCAGTCTCCGCCCCGCCCGTCGGCGGCGAAGTTACTCGCTGGCGGTCGGCTCTTGTTCCAGGCGGCATCCCGGGTTGCGCTGCCAGCGCTCCAGCGCGGCCCGTTCGTCCTCGCGAAAGCGCGTCAGCCGGCGCATGAGTTCATCGAAGTCGACCTGGTGACCGTCAAAATCGGGTCCGTCCACGCAGCAAAAACGCATCTCGCCGCCGACGGACACGCGACAGCCACCACACATGCCGGTGCCGTCCACCATGATCGGGTTCAAGCTGACTGTGGTCTTTATATCGCGGGCGCGGGTCGCCTCGGCGCAGAACTTCATCATCACCGGCGGCCCGATGGCAATGACCTCGTCGATGTCGGGATGCTTGTCCACAGCCATCGCGATCCCGTCGGTCACCAGCCCCTTGATACCCGCCGAACCGTCGTCGGTGCAGATAATGAGCTCGTCGCAAACGTCCTCGAACTTCCGCTGCCAGAAGATCAGGTCCCTGCTGCGAAAGCCGACGATGCCGATCACGTAGGCGCCGTTTTGCTTGAATGCCCGGGCCTGGGGATACACCGGCGCCACGCCGAGGCCTCCCCCTACGCAAGCGACCTTTCCCATCTTGCTGATTTCGCTCGGCTTACCCATGGGACCGACCATTGCGTACAGTGCGCTGCCCACGATGCAGCGTCGTTGCATCTCCATGGTCGTCTTGCCCACGGCCTGTATCACCAGGGTGACCGTTCCCCGCTCGGGGGAGAAGTCGGCGATAGTCAGCGGAATTCGCTCGCCGTCAGCGTTTGACATGACGATCACGAACTGGCCGGGCCTTGCGGCCTTGGCAAGCAGTGGGTACTTCACCTCCAGCAGGAAAGTGGAGTCGGAAAAATCTTCGCGGGCGACGATTTCGTACATTGCTATCCCATCTGGATCGGCCCTGGCCGACCGAAAACCACCCTTTTCACGCCCGCTCGGGGCCTGTTGGGAAAAACACTCCCGTTTCTCAGCCACTCGGGCAATGACCTAAGTCAAAGGATAGGCCTTTTGAGCCAAGAAATGTTAGCTGGATGAGTCATCCCCGAGCCCTCATTTCTGCCCGCCCTTCCATTGACCTCGGTCACTTTAAGGTCCCCCCCGATCCGGTGACAATATCCCTTGCGCCAACTCGAGGCTCGCTCCTGAATTCGGGGGGCGTGCCCCAAGGGAGAAATCATGAGTCGACCCGACCACGACCTGACGCAGCCACCGGATTTGCGCCACGGCGGCTTCTCCGGCGTCGAGCGCAGCCGGCGCCCGCGTTACGTGGACCTGCTGCCGCCCTGCAACCACGCCTGTCCCGCCGGCGAGAATATTCAAGCCTGGCTCGCGCTGGTGCAGCAGAACCGCTTCGAGGATGCGTGGCGTCAAATCGTGGACGACAACCCGCTGCCGGCGACCCACGGGCGCGTCTGTTATCACCCCTGCGAAGATCTCTGTAACCGCATGCATCTCGACTCGCCGGTCGCGATACATGCCGTAGAGCGCTTCCTCGGAGACCAGGCGATCGCCAAGAAGTGGAGTTCGGCAAAACCAGCCGCGCAAAGCGGAAACCGAATTCTCATCGTCGGCGCCGGTCCAAGCGGACTTTCCTGCGCCTGGCATCTCGCACGACTGGGGCATGAGGTTGAGATCCGGGACGCGGGCCCGCTGGCGGGCGGAATGATGCACTTCGGCATTCCCAAGTACCGGCTGCCGCGAGACATACTCGACTCAGAAGTTCAGCGCATCGAGGACGCAGGCGTGCGCATCGTTTTGGAGCACAAGGTAGAAGACCTGCAGACGGAAAAGGAGGCCGGCGGATTCGACGCCGCCTTCGTCGCGGTGGGAGCCCATCTGAGTCAACGCACCGACATTCCCGCCCGCGACGCGGGCAAAATTCTCGACGCCCTGAGCTTCTTGCGGGATGTGGAAGGCGGCGAGCGTCCGAAGCTGGGACGCCGGGTTGCGGTTTACGGTGGTGGAAACACGGCCATGGATACCGCGCGCACGGTGAAGCGTCTCGGCTACGAGCCGCTCATTATCTACCGCCGTGACAGGGCGCACATGCCCGCACACGACTTTGAAGCCGAAAGCGCCATCGAAGAGGGCGTCAAGATCCACTGGCTTCGCACCATCAAGGAGATTGATCACACGACTTTCAAAGTCGAGGCCATGCGCATTAATGAAAACGGTCGACCGGTACCCACCGGAGAGGTCGAAACGCTGGAGGCGGATTCGCTCATCATGGCGCTCGGGCAACGCACCGATACGGATTTTCTGCGCCGCGTGCCGGGCGTGGAGTTTCAGTCCGACGGCACCGTAAATGTCAACGCTCAGATGATGACTGGTTGCCCCGGCATCTTTGCCGGCGGTGACATGGTGCCCGCCGAACGCACCGTCACCACCGCGGTCGGACACGGTAAAAAAGCCGCACGCCACATTAACGCGTGGCTGAAGGGAGTCAGTTACGAAAAGCGAGCCCCGAACCCGCTCGCGGAATACGACCGCCTGCACGTTTGGTATTTCACCGATGCGCTGAAAAAGGCCGAAAGGCAGATTGACGTCGAAGCTCGGCGTACCAGCTTTGACGAGGTGATCAAGGGACTCGGTGAAGACGAGGCCCTATTCGAGTCGCGCCGCTGTCTTTCCTGCGGCAACTGTTTCGAGTGCGATGCCTGCCTCGGCGCCTGCCCCGATAACGCGGTGATCAAGCTTGGCGCCGGCAAGCGATATCGCTTCGATTACCAGAAATGCACCGGATGCGCCGTGTGTTTCGAGCAGTGTCCGTGCGGCGCCATTGAGATGATTCCGGAGCCCGCATGATCGCACTCGCGGAATTTTGGTTATTTTCGGGAGAGCGCCGATGACGGCAAAACGAGTCACCCTCGACGGTAACGAGGCCGCCGCAAGCATCGCTTACCGAACCAACGAGGTGTGCGTGATTTATCCCATCACGCCGTCGTCGCCGATGGGCGAGCATGCTGACCAGTGGGCCAGCGAAGGCCGGGAAAACGTCTGGGGTTGCGTACCCGCCGTGGTCGAAATGCAAAGTGAAGCCGGGGCGGCGGGCGCGGTGCACGGCTCGCTGCAGACGGGGGCGCTCAGCACGACTTTCACTGCCTCGCAGGGTCTGCTGCTCATGATCCCCAACATGTACAAGATCGCGGGAGAGCTCACGGCCACGGTATTCCACGTCGCGGCCCGTTCGCTGGCGGCGCAGGCCCTTTCGATTTTCGGAGATCATTCGGATGTCATGGCAACCCGTTCCACGGGCTGGGCCATGCTTGCATCAAGCTCAGTTCAGGAGGCCCACGACCTCGCGCTCATCGCCCAGGCAAGCAGTCTCGAGTCGCGTCTGCCCTTCATTCATTTCTTCGACGGCTTTCGAACCAGCCACGAGATCAACAAGCTGGACTTTTTATCGGATGAGGACATCCGAGCAATGATTCCGGACCCGCTGGTCATCGCTCACCGCGGGCGCGGTCTCACTCCTGACCGACCTGTGATGCGGGGCAGTGCGCAGAACCCCGACGTTTATTTCCAGGCCCGTGAAACGGTCAATCCTTTTTACACACAAGCTCCCGAGATCGTACAAAACGTCATGGAGCGTTTTGCCGACCTCACCGGGCGACGGTACCGGCTGTTCGATTACTTCGGCGATCCGGAAGCCGAGCGGGTCGTCGTTTTAATGGGCTCGGGCGTCGAGACCCTGCGCGAAACGGTCGAGCACCTCAATACTCGCGGCGACTCGGTGGGCGTGATGCAGGTGCGCCTCTATCGACCGTTTTCGCCGAGCCAGTTTCTCAAAGCCGTTCCCGACACAGTCAAGGCGGTGGCGGTACTGGACCGCACCAAGGAACCTGGGGCGACGGGCGAGCCCCTTTATCAGGACGTGGTGGCCGCGTTTTCGGAAAAACGCGCAAACGGTTCGCTGTTGGGAGATTCCATCCCGCGGGTCATTGGCGGTCGCTACGGCCTCTCCTCCAAGGAATTCACCCCGGCCATGGCCAAGGCGGTGCTGGACGAGCTCGCCCGGGAGCAGCCCAAGAATCACTTCACGGTGGGTATTCGGGATGATTTGTCGGACACCAGCCTCGAATACGATCCCGACTTCGACGTCGAATCCGAGCACACGGTGCGCGCCGTATTCTACGGTCTGGGCGCCGATGGAACCGTGGGCGCCAACAAGAATTCCATCAAGATCATCGGGGAAGATGACAACATTTTCGCCCAGGGTTATTTCGTCTACGACTCGAAAAAATCCGGCTCGCGAACGGTCTCTCACCTGAGATTCGGCCCACAGCCTATACGATCGCCTTACCTTATCCGCTCCGCAAACTTCGTCGCCTGCCACCAGTTCGGCTTCCTCGAACGACCCGATATGCTGTCGCACGCCGCCGACGGGGCAACCTTGCTGCTCAACAGTCCGCACCAGGCCGACTCGGTATGGGACCAGCTACCGTGCGCGGCACAGAAAACGATCATCGACAAACAGATCCGCCTGTTCATCATCGACGCCTACCGGGTGGCGCGCGAAAACGGCATGGGCACGCGTATCAACACCGTGATGCAGACTTGCTTCTTTGCCATATCGGGCGTGCTGCCGCGCGATGAAGCCATCGCCAAGATCAAAGAGGCGGTGCAAAAAACCTACGGCAATAAGGGTGAGGACGTGGTGCGCCGGAACTTCGAGGCCATCGATCAGACGCTCGAAAATCTTCACCAAGTGGTCGTTGCCTCGACGGTGACAAGCGATCGCGGCGTGCCCGAAATCGTGCCCGCGACGGCGCCACAATTTGTCAGAGACGTCACCGCCATGATGATGGCAGGGAGGGGAGACGAGTTGCCGACAAGCCGGCTTCCTGAAGACGGTACCTATCCCACGGGCACAACCCGCTGGGAGAAACGACGGATCTCCATGTTCGCCCCCATATGGGAGCCGGATATCTGTATACAGTGTGGAAACTGCGGCTTTGTCTGCCCCCACAGCGTGATTCGGACAAAGCTCTTCAATCAATCCCAGCTCGACTCGGCACCGACCGGCTTTCGCTCGGCGCCGCTCAGCGGCCGGGGCTTTCCGGATACCCGTTACACGCTGCAGGTGTACGCCGAGGACTGCACCGGCTGCGCGCTCTGCGTTGAGGTCTGCCCCGCCAGCAGCAAGGAGAAAAGCGGATTCAGAGCCATCAACATGGCGCCCCTCGAACCGGTGCTCGATGAGGTGCGTGAAGGCCTGCAATATTTCGAGTCGATTCCGGACAACGACCGCAGCCGAATTGACTTCTCCACCGTGCGGGGAGTGCAGTATCTCACGCCGCTGTTCGAGTTTTCGGGAGCCTGCGCGGGCTGCGGAGAGACGCCGTACTTAAAGCTCATTTCACAGCTTTTCGGCGACCGAATGATCGTTGCCAATGCGACCGGATGCTCATCCATATACGGCGGAAATCTTCCCACCACGCCATGGAGCATGAATTCGGAGGGGCGCGGTCCCGCGTGGTCTAACTCCCTTTTCGAAGACAACGCCGAGTTCGGGCTTGGCTTTCGGCTGACTGCCGACGCGCACCGCGCCTTGGCTAAGAAACTTCTTCTAAAACTCCAAGGCGAGTTGGGTTCTGAGCTGGTTAATGCACTACTTCAATCGCCGCAGCAAGAAGAGTCGCAGATACGCGAGCAGCGGGTCAGGGTGTCGGCGCTGAAATCAAAGCTCGAGACGCTGGATAGTGACGATGCCCGGCGGCTTCTGTCACTCAGCAACCAATTCGTGAGACGCAGCGTCTGGATCGTCGGCGGCGACGGCTGGGCATACGACATCGGATACGGAGGTCTAGACCATGTCCTTGCGAGCGGTCGGGACGTCAACGTGCTGGTGCTCGATACCGAAGTTTATTCCAACACCGGCGGACAAATGTCGAAGGCAACACCTCTCGCTGCGGTCGCCAAATTCGCCACATCGGGAAAACCGATTGCCAAGAAAGATCTCGCGCTGCAGGCAATTTCTTACGGAAATATATATGTCGCGCGCGTAGCAATGGGCGCGAATCCACAGCAGACGCTGCTTGCGCTCCGGGAGGCGGAAGCTTACCCCGGTCCGTCCCTGATCCTTGCCTACAGTCACTGCATTGCGCACGGGATTAATATGCAGCACGGTCTGCGGCAACAAAAGCTCGCCGTGGACAGCGGCCACTGGCCGCTCGTTCGCTATAACCCCACCCTGCGTGAGAAAGGCAGCAATCCGTTTTTGCTCGACTCACAGCCTCCGCGTGTGGCGTTGAAAAAGTACGCCTACAACGAGATCCGCTACCGGATGCTGACACGTACCCATCCTCGAGAGGCCGAGCGTCTGATGGCGCTTGCGCAGGAAAACCTACAGGTGAAGTGGCGCGTCTACGAGGAGATGGCAACCCGAGGCGACCCGAGCTTCCACTTCACTCGAGAAGAATAAACCGACGTCGCAGCAGAAAGCGGCATAGTCGGAAGGAGTCAGTTATGGATCTTAAGACAAGCTACATGGGCCTGGAGCTGCGCAACCCCCTCGTTGCATCGGCATCACCTCTGTCCGAGGATGTTGCCAACATCAAGCGACTAGAGGACGCCGGCGCTGCAGCGGTGGTGATGTTCTCGCTCTTTGAGGAACAAATTCGCTACGAGGAAGAGGCGATGACGCACTTGACCAGCTACGGCGCGGAAAGCTTCGGTGAAGCCTTGAGCTACTTCCCAGAGGTAGAGGATTTTCAATTCGGAGCCGAGCAGTATCTCGATCTCATTCGCCGCGCCCGCGACGCCGTCGATATCCCGGTTATCGCCAGTCTCAACGGTCTTACCAACGAGGGTTGGATCGATTACGCCAAGCGCATGGAGGAGGCGGGCGCGAGCGCGATTGAGCTCAACGTTTTCTACATACCTGCCAACATCGAGACCACGGGCAGAGAGGTCGAAGAGCGATACGTGGAAATCCTCAGGCGCGTCAAGGGGGCGGTAGCGATCCCGGTGGCGCTCAAGCTGAGCCCGTTCTTCAGCGCCTTCGGCAACATGGCGCGCCGCCTGGATGAAGCCGGCGCAGACGCGCTGGTGCTGTTCAACCGCTTTTACCAGCCCGATTTCGATATTGACCGCCTCGAAGTCTCCCTCAGTCTGGGGCTCAGCGAGCCTTCGGAGATCCGCCTCCCGCTTACCTGGATCGCCTTGCTACACGGCCGAGTGCGCGCCTCACTGGCTGCGACGCGAGGCGTCCACAGTGCCACCGAGATCATCAAGTACGTGATGGCGGGCGCCGACGCCGTCATGACCACATCTGCGCTGCTGAAGAACGGGATAAGCTACGCCGGACGTCTGCTGCATGATGTCGAGGAGTGGATGGAGGCACGAGGGTACGCGTCGATCGAGCAGATGAAGGGTTCCATGAGCGAACAAAACGTCGCCGATCCGACGGCGTTTAAACGCGGCAATTACATTCGAATACTGGAACAATACAAAAGCGCATACATGGCGTGAACCTCAATTGATAACCGAAATCCGACGCGACCGCGTGGCGGTAACGCTTTTTCGCGGCTTCGCGCTCGTGCTGTCGGCAGCAGGCGGGGCCATCCCCAGTCGACCCGCTAAGGTGCCGCACAGGGCAGATTCCAACGCTTTAGTTGGATTCTGATTCTGTATAATCTCGCTCCTAGCAAGGAACTCCATGGGGCTCACAAGGTACGTCGAGTTCTGGCAAAAGACGTTCGGCCGCCTTCTGCTCGAGCCGCGAACAGAGAAAGTATTCACGTTCAGCCCCTCACCCAGCGCATCAATGTGCGACTTTGCGACCGCCTGCGGTACAGATCGCCGCTTGCGCCGGCACATGAGCGAGATCTGAAACATGGGCAAAGCCCACTTGGGCTGGCTTTGATGGGACAGATGACGTTTCCGCAATTTCTATCAACTCTGTCCGCGTCGATCCTGACTTGATTCAGGAACGCTCGGTGGTCAGTCGAGACAGCGGCGGGAAATTGCCGCTCGCCGAGTTCGTCGCTCTAATAGCCCTGATGTTCTCGCTGGTTGCGATGTCCATCGACGCGATGCTGCCCGCGCTGCCCGCTATTGGCGCCGACCTCGCTGTCTCGGACCCGAACGACACACAGCTAGTAGTGGCGTCGCTGTTCTTCGGGCTTGCCTTCGGTCAGCTGCTTGCCGGTCCGCTCTCGGACAGCTTTGGGCGTAAGCCGATTATCTACGCCGGTTTGGTCTTGTTCATGGGTGGATGCCTGCTATCGATATTCGCGCCAAGCTTCGAATGGATGATTGCGGGGCGGATACTCCAGGGCGTTGGCGCCGCCGCCCCTCGCATCGTGACCATCGCACTAGTGCGCGATCAGTACCTGGGCCGCGCCATGGCGCGCGTCATGTCCTTCGCTCTGTCGGTATTCATTCTGGTTCCCGCCCTGGCGCCGGCCATGGGCCAAGCGATTCTGTTTTTTGCCGGATGGCGGGCGATCTTCACGACCTTTCTCTTGATAGCGCTGATTACTTCGGCCTGGTTTGCTCTGCGTCAGCCGGAAACGCTCCCGCCCGAGCGCAGGTCTGCGTTCTCGGTCCGTAGAATTCTCGCAGCGGCCCGCGAGGTGTGCACTACCCGCGTTGCCATCGGTCATACCGTAGCTACCGGATTTATATTTGCAGCTTTCGTTGGTTATTTGAGCTCGGCACAACAGATATTTCAGCAGACCTATGGAGTGGGCAAGTGGTTTCCGGCGTACTTTGCAACGCTCGCTTTATCCATCGGCTGCGCCTCTGTTATCAACGGGCGGCTCGTCATCCGCCACGGCATGCGCAAGATCTCCATTACGGCAATTCACGTGCTAACCGGCCTTGCGCTGGTATTTCTGCTCGCCGTCTGGTCGCTCGAAGGAATACCGCCGCTGTGGCTTTTTATGTGCTTTTTTATGTCAATGTTCTTCTGTATCGGCCTCCTGTTCGGCAATCTCAATGCCCTTTCCATGGAGCCTCTGGGCCACATTGCGGGCGTCGGCGCCGCCGTTGTGGGATTCGTCGGCACCCTCCTTTCAGTTCCCATTGGCGCGGCTGTCGGCCAGGCCTACGACGGCACCGTGTCGGCGCTCGCGGGTGGATTCTCCGTATTCGGCGCAGCCGCCCTGATCACCATGCGCTGGGCGCAGCGCACCGATCACTGAGTGAGGGACATTCAGAGTTCGTAAGTCCTTGAATTAGACCTAACGGCGGTCGGACCGAGATTCAGTAACTTACGAACTCTGAATGTCCCCTATCGCCCCTATCGAAGCCGAGGGCCCGGCACCCATTCGCCGGGCCCTCACCTCTTACGATGTTGACCGCCGTGCGGTGCACTATTCGCCGCGCACATTGATCTTCACCGTATCCTGAAGGACTCCGTCCAGTCCGCCGAAGACGGTCAGACGATCGACCTTCTCCGACACCTTCTCCAGCACCTCCAGCTCCTTGAGGCGCTTCAGCGTCGGGTTGTCGTCCATGAGCTTCGCCGTGTTGAGCAGCGAACGCGTTGCCGAAGTCTCCTCACGGCGCTTGATCACGTTCGCCTGGGCGACCTTCTCGGCCTGGACAACCTGGTTGAGGATGTCCTTCATCTCGCCCGGGAGAATCAGATCCTTGATTCCCACGCTGCGAACATCGAGGCCGTGGGGCGCGACCTTCGCGCTCACGTGCTCGTAGACGACTCGGTCCAGCTCACCCTTGCTGCCCAGGAGGGCGTCCAGGGTGCGGGTACCGATGGCCTGACGCAGCCCGAACTGGAGCTCGCGGTACAGGAAATCTTCAAAGTCCTTCAGCGAGCTGCGGGCCTTCACCGGGTCGGTGACCTTAAAGGTCGCCGACAGGTTGGCGCGTAGGCTCACCTTGTCCTTCGTCAGGATCTCCTGACCCGAAACCTCCATGGCCTGCAGTCGGAGGTCCACGTGCACGACCTTGACCGTGCGGTTGAACTTCCAGAAGCCGTACAGGCCCGGCTTCAGGGTTGCGCTGAGCTCGCCGTCGACAATCAGCAGACCGACATCGCTGTCGGCCACCTCGTCGATGGCCAGGTACTGGCGGGCTAGGGCGATCAGCTCCGGCTCACGCGGGAAGGCCAGCTGCTTCAGCAGCGGCTGACGGACCGCCGAGTCCTCGCTGATGTCGAGCTTGTCGACCTTGACCTCGATCGGACCCTTCCAGTAGAGCTGACGGGTGCTCGGCGCCAGGATCGACGCCAGGCGTCCGTTCTTGTAAACGAGCCCGACCTCGTGCGCGCCCAGCTCGACCACCTGAAAGTGACGCTGGGTGATCTCCGGCGACTCCTTCAGGAAGAAGTCCACGCGATCGTGGGTGAACTTCGGCTGGGTCAGGTCGTAAACCTCGACGGTGTAACGACCGGCAAAGTCCGCGACCCAGTGCGCGCCCGGCTTGAGCACCTTGACGAGACGGCGGTGCTTGAAGAACAGACCGCGCTCGTGCTGCGCAATGACGATGCGCTTGATGCCAAACATTGCACTTCTCCTTATGAGGAGCCTGTGATCCATTCTGGGTGGAATGTATCGTAGACTCCTTTCTTGGGCGGCCGCCCATCGGCCGCCCCTTGCCAGCAAAACGTGACCCTTTGCAAGCACTGGCTCTCGCGAGAACAATCACGAGCGGTCACGACCCAGGTGTTTTCTGTTCATTTCCTCAACTTCTTCCTCAAACCGCCGCGAGCGGACGCGGCGGTTTGCATCAAATCGGTCGGAGGCGCCCGACACCCGAAAGGTGGATGACCGGTGCGGCCAGCGCCGCGGTTCAGCGAATCGAACCGTCCTCGCGCCAACTCCGTTGGCGCAGGATGGCATCCCTGCCCTGCCCGAGGATCGATCGATCGGCCGTCGCCGGCGCCGCCCGGATCCGGTCACGCGGGACCTTGCCGGTGTTACGCCTTCGCTCACATCACCGAGGGTTGGACGCTCGCTGACGTTCGCTTGGGCGCGTGGGCGCCTCCTGTTGTCGGTGCAAAAAGCACCGGGTCTTCGTTTGCGGATTCGAACCGCAGAGGCTTTAAGCCGTTACCACTTGCCAGATCCACAGTCTGGTGTGAGCGTAAAGGAGGGATTCGAACCCTCAACCTACGGAAACAAAAGTCCGCTGCTCTACCCGTTGAGCTACTTTCACTGGTGTCGAAGCTCGCTCACCGATCGGTACACGCCGTACGATTAAAAGCATTGGCGCGCCGGGCAGGCACACAGAACCTGCGCCGCTGTCCGGTTAACGTTCCGCATTCGACTCGTCTGCGCTTTCGAAGCGGTAGTAATCGATGCCGCTTCGACGCATCTGGTAGGCGCGGTGAGATTCGAACTCACATGCAACGGTTTCTGAAACCGCCCGGTCTGCCAATTGCCTGCACGCGCCCAAAAATTCTGTCGCGCAATCATTCGATCTGGTGGGCCGCCGGGGACTCGAACCCCA
>CAMYJH010000028.1 GCA_947258715.1 uncultured Gammaproteobacteria bacterium | reverse complement strand
GGCGCTTCAGGTCATGCTGGACCAGCGCCATCATGACCGCTGCGAGTACGGTGACCGATCCCAGCAGCATCAACAGAAAGTACATCGCCGGTGTCGGGACGAACAAGTCCATCACGCAGCGGGCCAGCAGGTAGATACCAAGCAGTTTGTCCAGCGAAGCCGGCAGATAGGCGGATACCGGCGCATCGGCTTTTTCGCCGCAGTCGGGCACCCAGGTGTGGAACGGCACCGCGCCTGCCTTGGCGAAAGCCGCGGCCACGAAGGTCAGGAACGCAACATGGGCCGCCAGGCTGTCCAGCTCCATGCCGACCCCACTCATCCCGGTGCCGCTGATTTGCGTCGAGCCCGCCAGTTGCCAATAAAGGATGACCCCGAACAGCAGCAACGCATCGGAACCGCCAACGATCATCAGCGACTTGCGGGCTGCCTGGGCTGCCTTCGGCCCGGTAATACCGATCATCCGGTAAAGCAGCAGGCCGAGAAAGCCCCAGCACACCAGCAGTAGCAGTAAATCATTGGCCAGCACCACACCGCAGCTGATGCCAAGGGTCCAGAGCAAATAAGTAAAATACTCACGGTGGCGGTCGCGGCCGTCCATATAGCCTACGGAAAAAATTGCAATCATCAGGCCAAAGAAGGTGATCGCCAGCAGCACGAAGGCGCTGAGCGCATCCACCCGTAGCGACAGCCAGGAGCTCGCCATGACCTGTGGCTGATAGGTAGTTCCAACCATGTTGAAAACGGGCCAGGCCAGGTACAGGACAACCGCCGTCGTCAGCACAGCCAGCAACGAGCGCAGAACATCGCCAAACCGCGATGAGCCGCCCGGAATGAGCAGGCAGATCAGTCCGGCTGCCAGCGGTACGATAACCGGCAACAGCATGGGATGGGTGATGAGTTCAACCATCATCTCACCTGCCCGAATCGCGGGTTTGACCCGCTGCTGCACAAGGTGGCGGCTCCGGCCCCCTGAGCCCCGACTCATCCATCAGTTCGTATGTTTTCTCACAGGACATCCGGATCAGGTCCTGTGCACCCCACAGGCGTCGGCCGCCCGGGCTGTCCACGGCCACGGCCATACGCTCGGTGCAGCAGTAGCAGGGATCGACTGCAGCCAGGATGATCGTCGCGTCGGCTATGGTTTCGCCGAGCACGGTTTCACGGTTGGTCGGTACGTTCATATAACTGGGCGCACGCACCTTGTGGCGCACCGGCCGGTTGCTGCCATCCGAGCGAACGTAGTGAAACACTTCACCACGCGGCGCTTCATAGTGGCCGATACCTTCGCCAGTGGCCACGAAGCGTGGATCGGAGTCAACCGGTCCTGTGACGGTCTTCAATTGATTCAGACACTGCTCGATGATACGGATCGACTCGAACAGTTCCAGGATACGCACGACCGCCTTATCGAAAACGTCGCCATTCCCGCAGGTGATCACATCCCAGTCGACCATGCCGTAAGCGGCGTGTGGATGGTCGCGGCGTACGTCGATGTCATAGCCCGAGGCCCGGGCCGTCGGCCCCAGCGCACCATAGGCAATGGCTTTTTCCCTGGTCAGGACGCCGATGCCCCTGGTACGGGCGTGCACCAACGGATCCTCAATGACCGCATCGCGGAACATCGCGATCGGGTCCTTCAGGCCTTCGAGCAACTTGATAATCACCGGGATGTCGGTGTCGTTGATGTCGCGGCGTACACCGCCTGGCTTCATCATGCCGTAATGATTGCGATTGCCGGTAACCAACTCGAGAATATTCAGCACATCCTCGCGGAAACGCCAGGCCCACATCCACAAGGTGTTGAAGCCCAGGAAATGGCCCGCCAGTCCCAGCCACAGAAGATGCGAATGGATGCGTTCCAGTTCACCGACTGTGCTGCGGATGAACAAAGCTCGTTCCGGAACACAGATGTCGCCGGCGTCTTCAACGGCCTGAACACAGGCGATGGGGTGTGAAGTCGAGCAAATGCCGCAGATGCGTTCTACCAGGAACACGGTTTCCTCGAAGTCTTTTGACTCCGAGAGTTTCTCGATGCCGCGGTGGTTGTAACCCAGCTCGATGTCGAGGTGGACAACCGTCTCGCCTTCCACGTGCAGCTTGAAAAATTCGGGCTCTTCCTGCAGCGCGTGGTAAGGGCCGATCGGCACAATGGTGCGCTTACTCACGGGATCACCTCCTGACCGGAAGGGAATTTCCGCAACGGATAATTCCCCTGAGGCCAGTTATCGTCCAAGAGCAGGTGGCGGAGATCCGGGTGGTCCCGGAATTCGATCCCCAGCAGTTCCCACATCTCACGTTCGATCCATTCAGCTGCGGGGCACAGGGTCGCGATGGAATCCAGCGAGGGGTCCTCGTGGGCAACCGTTGCCCGGATTGTGACCAGGCAATCTTCGCTGTCGAGCGCCCAGTGATACATCACCTCGATGCCGGCCGGTGTGTCAATCCCGGTGGCAATCTGCAGACGGGCGCCTGTTTCTTCGAACATCAGGCTGCTGGCTTCAAGTACTGTTTCCGGCGCGATATCGATGTAGACCCGTCGCCCGGACTTTTTCTCGAAGTTGAGCAAGTGCTCGCCCAGTGCGCCGCGGATGCGGTTGATGGTATCAGCCGAGTTGCTGCCCCTCGTTTTCATGTCACCGCCTCCGGCGCCGGTTGGGGGTTTGCCTCTGGTTCCTGCAGGCAACCAGGCACGATGGCTCCTTCACGCAGTGCGCCAATCACGGTCACCACTCCTGAAATGATTGCCTCGGGTTTCGGGGGACAGCCGGGAATGAATGCATCGATCGGGATGCTGGGGGGAGCCTCGAAGTTATAGGAATCCCTGAACATCAGCCCCGTCGCGGGACAGCCGCCGATGGCGATGACCAGGTAGGGCTTTGGCGCCTGGACAAGCAACTCTTTGAGGCGCACGGTGGCTTTCCTGTTGAAGATTCCGGACAAGAGCAGCACATCGGCATGCCGGATGCTGCCGACCAGCGTGATACCGAATCGTTCGAGATCGTACTTTGGAGTCAACGCATCGAGAATCTCGATATCACAGTTGTTGCAAGCGCTGCCTGCCAGGTGGAAGACATTCAGCGATTTGGTCAGTGCGTCAATGGTGTAAGTCATGGTCATCTTCCATTTCAGGCACGGCCCGCTCCTACAGGCCTGACCAGGCCAACACGACCGCGACCAGCGCGACCAGGCTCACCGGACCCCAGAAAAACCGCACGGCCTGGTCAGTGCGAACCCTCGGTGTCGTGTTGCGGATAACGATGGTCAGCGCCACCAGCACAAACCAGGCCAGTAAGCCGATCAACTTGGGCCACCAACCGGGGGCGGTTACGGCGCCGCCAAAGAACAGGACCACCAGGAAAACCGGCATCGTGAACAGCATCATCGCCCGCGTCAGCTTGAAAATTCCCAGGGGTGGGCCGGAATACTCGATCAAAACGCCGCCGCTGAGCTCGGTTTCCGCTTCCGGCATATCGAAGGGCACCAGAGTCAGCTTGGCTTCTTCGTAACCTTCTGTCGCGTACACCGCACCGGTGTCGATGTAGCAGACGTTTTCCAGTTGCACCGTCATCCGTGTCGGCGTGTGTCCGCAGTAGATCCTGTCTACCTTTCCGCTCACCGGCCGTGACGATCCCTGGCCAGTTATTCGGTTTCTAGACCACAGGGCGTATAGAGTCGCGTCGCGATCGCGCGACTCGAGCAGAGAAACGAAGTGTTCCCAGGAAATGAACGGCGGCACGTCGGCGTGCACGATGCCGACATTTCCGGTTTCGGTTTCCACCTCCATGGCCAAGGGCATGTTTGCGAATGCGGTGCGAAACGTCGCCTGCTCGGGCTCGTCGACATTCAGCCACCATTCGCCGCCGTTATAGTTGATCCAGATATTGAGCTGCTCCTCGTTTTCGGAATCGATGACGAATTGCTCGTGGTTGCCGCGCACGGCGTAAAACCAGGGGTGTTGCAACCACTTCAATGCGTCTTGAGACTGGGGTCCGCGATCCACCAGATCGCCCACCGAAAAGAGGCGGTCCCTGTCCTCATCAAATGAAACCTTTTTCAGCAGCGACCCGAGATGGTCGAACATGCCGTGGATGTCGCCAACGACAAAGTCTTTACCCCGCGAATTCTTGTCGAAGTGCACCACGGCCGTGTCCACCAGGATTTCGGGCGAAGGCATGCCGTTGTGATATTCGCTGATTTTCATTTCTTACATCGCGGTCCGATATCCGGCTTGGCGACCGGCAACCCGCGCCACCAGGCTGCCGTTACCCGAATCAGGATCACCGGGCTTTGATCTCGAGGACCAATCCGTCCACCGCGGCCTCGATGAGATCGAGCGCCCGCTCGAAACCGTCCTCGCCGCCGTAGTAGGGATCCGGAACCTCCTGGGCATCCGGTCCCGGGGCAAAATCCATAAGCAGCTTGAGACGCTCCACCTCGGGCCCCGGACAGCGGGCCGTGAGCTGGTGCAGATTGTCGTGGTCCATTGCCAAAATGTAGTCGAAAGATTGGAAGTCGCCGTCCCGGATCCGCCGCGCTCGCTGGACTGAAATGTCGTAACCCCGCCGTGCCGCGGCCTCTACGGCCCGGGGATCAGGACTTTCGCCCACGTGATAGCCTTGAGTGCCGGCAGAATCTACGTACACGCTGCGAAAAAGTCCCGTTTTGCGCAGACGTTGTTCCATTACCCCTTGGGCGAGCGGTGAACGGCAGATGTTGCCGAGACAGACCATCAGGATCCGGGTCATGGGGAGTTTGATTCCTTTCTGCTTTTCATCAGCTGGCGCACCTTTTCGAGATCCGCGGGCGTATCGATTCCGGGGCCCGGACGCTCGCAGGCTTCGGCCACGTGTATTCTTCCCCCATGGTGCAATACCCGCAGCTGCTCCAGCCGCTCGCTGCGCTCCGCCGGGGACTCTGACAAGCTGACGTAAATGCGCAGATAACCCGCCCGGTACGCGTAGATGCCGATATGCCGATAGTAGGGTTTCGAAAGATCGGGCGTCTTCTCGCCGGCAGCGAACCCATCCCGGTCCCATGGAATCGGCGCGCGACTGAAATAATTCGCATAGCCGTTTTTGTCGAAAACCACCTTCACCACCGAAGAGTCCCAAACCGACTCGGGATCGGAAATAGGCTCGCAAAGCGTGGCCACCTGAGCATCGACTGCGGCGTCGAGATTGCCAGCCACCTGGGAAATGAGCGAGGGTGGAATCAGCGGCTCGTCGCCCTGGACGTTGACCACGATAGTCTGCGGGTCGAAGAGGAGGCGCGCCGTCAGCTCCGCAATGCGCTCGCTTCCGGAGCGATGTGATTCGGCGGTCAATTCAGATCTGGCGCCGAAGATCTCACACGCCGATTTGATCCTGGCGTCATCCGTGGCCACCAGGACCTGCGATGCGCCGCTCCTCACAGCGCTTTCCCAGGTATGCTGAAGCATCGGTTTGCCGTCGATAATCTCCAGCAACTTACCCGGCAGACGCGTCGAGGCATAACGCGCCGGTATGATGACGCTAAAGCTCATCAGGAAACTGAGTTTGATTTCTGGCGCCGGGCGCCGGATCTGTCAGCGATCATCTTGAAGCGCTCGAGGACTTTGAGGAAATCGGCGGAAAAAGTGCTCGGCAGCACTGCGCTTACGGGCACGTACCACATCCTGTCGCTGGCGAAACGCATGCACTTGACCGCATCTTTCTCCGTCATCAGCAGCGGGAAGTCATCATCAAAGTTCACCTCCTCGGGTTGAAACGCATAGTGGTCCGGATACCGGTGGGCGATGATTTCGAGTCCCTTGGATTCCAGCTGTCGAAAAAAGCGCGTTGGATTGCCGATGCCGCACACGGCATGCACCGGAGTATCCCTGAAGGCGGAGAACGTCGCCTGGCGTCCGGGGTCGCTGAGGCTGGTGGGCGCACCGGCTTGCAGCCGCATCGGGATACCCGAGACCGAAGACTCGCCATTGACCACCACGAAATCGACGCTTTTCAGTCTCGCCACGGGCTCGCGCAGCGGTCCCGCCGGCAGACAGCGACCGTTACCGAAGCACCGCTCGCCGTCAACCACCGCGATTTCCACGTCCCGAGCCAATGGGAAGTGCTGCAGCCCGTCATCGCTCAGCACCACATCACATCCGGAGTGTTGCACCAGCGCGGCGGCGGCCGCAGCGCGCTCCGGGCCCGCCGCCACCACCGGGCATTCGGTGCGGCGGGCCAGCATCACCGGCTCGTCACCCACCATGGCGGGGTCGCTGTCCGGGCGCACCTGCTGGGGCCATTGTTTCGCCTGCCCGCGGTAGCCACGGCTGACAATACCGGGGCGGTAGCCGCGCTCAGCGAGCAGCTCCGCAGCCCAAAGCACCAGCGGCGTTTTTCCGCTGCCGCCGACGGTGATGTTGCCGATTACGATAACCGGCACCGGCAGGCGGGTCGCCGCCAGCACCCCCATGCGGTAAAGGCTGCGCCTGAGCGTGACCGTGGCGGCAAATAGCCAGCCCGCCGGTGCCAGGCAAGTGCCCATGGGGTGGTTACCGTACCAGATCGCTTCCAGCTGCTGCTGCATCCGCACTCTGGCTCAGGCCCACGTGAGCGTCGCCCGCGCGCTGAAACGCCGCCGCAGCCGCGCCCGTCGGATCACTCGCTCTCCTTGTCGCCAAGGCGCGCGGCGAAGGTGAGTCGTACCAGGCCGAGCCGGCGCGCAGCATCCATCACCGTCACAACCGCCTGGTGCGGCGTATTGGCATCGGCGCTGATGACCACCGGCGCGCGCTCGCGCCCCTCCAACGCTTGTTGCAGCGCCTTTCGGATCGTCTGCGGCTGTCGATTTATCAGCGGCCGCCCGTTGACGAAGTAACGCCCGCTGGCGTCGATGGCGACCTCGATGCGCTGCTCCTCGGTCGGCTGCGCCTGGCTGCTGGCTTCCGGCAGCTCGATGCTGAGCTCCGCTTCGCGCTGGAAGGTTGTCGAGACCATGAAAAATATGAGCAGCAGGAAAACCACGTCGATGAGCGGGGTGATGTTGACCTCGGGAGCCTCCTTTTTTGAATGGCGCAGCTTCACTTTGCTTCTAGTTGAGCTCGGACGATTTGTTGTGCAAAGCTTCCACCATCTTCAGCGCTTCCTGTTCCATGGTCACCACGAGCTCGTCCACCCGGCCGCGAAAGTAGCGGTGGAACATGAGCGAAGGAATGGCCACGGTGAGGCCGGCGGCGGTCGTGATCAGCGCCTCCGATATGCCTCCGGCAAGCACGCCGGGGTCGCCGATACCCTGGGTGGTGATGACCGAAAAGACCTTGATCATACCGATCACGGTGCCCAGCAGCCCCAGCAGCGGCGTGATGGATGCAATCGTTCCCAGTGCGTTCAGGTAACGTTCAAGGTCGTGGATGACGTGGCGACCGACGTCCTCTATGCCCTCTTTCATCAGCTCTCGATCAAGGTGGCGGTTGGCGAGACCCGCGGCCAGAATTCTTCCCAGCGGCGAGCCTTTTCTCAACGTTCGAATTCGGTCTTCCGTGAGATGTCCGCTTCTTGCCCACTGCCACACGTGTACCACCAGGTTCTTGGGCGCGATGCGTTTCGTCTGCAGGGTCCAGAATCGTTCCGCAATAATCGCGGTGGCGATAACCGAGCAGAGCAGAATCGGCACCATCAGCCAACCGCCCGCTTTGACCAGTTCGAGCAACGTTTTCCTCCAGTAAATAGCGCGTATGCGCTGGTGCGAAATTTATCAGACGCTCCCCAAAGCGCCTAGCTGGAAGCGGAAACAGCCGCTTACGAACGCGCGCGCCGAGTGCAAACGCGTCTTCAACATCGCTACATGCAGTATGGATGACAAATGCCACAATCGCGCGCGGGAGAAAAAATCTCTGCTGCAGCATTGGCGCACACGCGGGATCACCTGTAAGCGAATATCGTCTCGACACGAGATGCTCATGGCGAAGCTGCAGCCATGGCGTTGTTGCCTGCGGACGGACGCCAGTAGCGCGCTGCCCGCGAGCGATAAGCGGAAACCTGCGGCGGCACGCCAGGGCGCAGCTCGAGGCTTAAGGCGCCGGTCTCCGCCGTGGTCAGCGGGCGCGCCCCTAGCGCGAGATAGCGCGCCAGAACGTTCTTATCCGGCAGACGCGGCCGCCGCCGGTAAGACGCCGAGAACAGCACGTAGTCCGGCCGCACCGCGTGGACGAAAGCGGTTGTGGAAGAGCTTCGGCTTCCGTGGTGGGGAGCCAACAGAACGTCGGATGCCAACGCGTCGCCGAAGCGCGCCACCAGGTGCGCCTCGGCGAGAGCTTCGATGTCCGCAGGAATGAGCACGCTGCCGCCGGGCCCGCTAATCCGCAGCACGCAGGAAGCGTTATTGCCCCGGAAACGGCGGATCTTTCGCGGATGCAGCAGGCGGAATTCGTAACCTTCCCAGTGCCAGCCGGTTCCGCCGACGCAGGCGCCTGCAGACGCCTTGCCTGCTGCGCCAATAATCGCTCCCGTGGAAACGTTGGCAAGCAGGCCGTCAAGCCCCCCCGAGTGATCGTTGTCGGCGTGGCTGATCAAAATCTTATCCACAAAATGGATCCCTTGACTGCGCAGAAATGGTGCCACCACCCCGGTGCCGGCATCGAATCCACCCTTGTAGCGGGGCCCGGCGTCGAACACCAGCACGTGGTGACGGGTCCGCGCCACCACCGCGAGTCCGTGGCCCACGTCCAGCACAGTGAGCCACAGCGCCCCCGGCGCCGGCGCCGGGGGCGTCAATCCAATCAGCGGCGCCATCCAGAAGACTCCAAGCCAGCGCCCCGGGAACTCTTTCGGCAACATCAGAATGACCACCCCGACGGCGGCTGCGGCAAGGGTAATCCAGGACAGGGGGCGGAAAATCACCAGCATATAGTCCGCCCGTGCAAGCCATTCCAGCAGCGGCCATAAAACCTCGAGCAGGGTGATGGTCGTTGTCAGCACCCAAGCGCCCGCTGTCGGCCAGAGAAAGACCAGCGCGGTCCCGGCAATCGTCCCCGGCACCACCAAACAGGCAACCCACGGAATTGCCAGCAGGTTGGCCAGTGGTGAAAGCAGCGGCTGCTGACCAAAGGTCGCCAGCAGAATCGGCGCCAGTCCCAGTGCGGCAAGACATTGGACCTTTCCCCATCGCCACCATATCCCGCTGAGTCCTCGGGCTTCGGTGACTTGACGCCCCGACATGCCAAAGGCCAGCGCCGCCACCGCAGCGAATGAAAGCCAGATTGAGGGGCCGAGAACGCTGAAAGGATCGATGAGGATGACCGCGGCGAGAGCTGCGCACAACACTACCGAAAAGGCGGTGGTGCGGTTGCGGCTCAAGCACCACATAACCACCGCGAGCATGATCATTGCCCGCTGGGTGGGCAGGGAGAATCCCGCCATGGCGGAGTAGGCGACGCCGGCGGCAAGTGCGGCAACCGCTGCCGCCCGTTGCGCCGGCATCCAGAGGCAGAGATGAAAACAACGCGACCAGATGAGTTTCGCCAGCATGAACGCCAGCGTCGCAACCAGCCCCACGTGGAGGCCAGAGATCGCCATCAGGTGAGCGGTGCCGGTATCGCGAAACACTCGCCACTGGTCGTCGGTGATCTGTTCCCGGATGCCGACCGAGAGCGCGGCGATAACCCCAGCCAGCTTGCGCTCGGGCAAATACGCGATCACCCTTTCGGCGGCCTGCCGGCGCCAGCGATGCAGTTGAAATCCATGGCCGGCATCAAGCCGGCGCGCCTCCCGGGTGGCGCGCACGTAGCCGGTGGCGCGAATACCGTGAGCGAACAGCCAGCGCTCATAGTCGAACCCGCCCGGGTTGAGGTAGCCCCGGGGGGCGCGCAAACGCAGGCGCAGTCGCCAGCGCTCGCCCGCCCGTAGCGAAAGGGCGCCATACCAGTAGAGACGCACTTTTCCCTTGAACCGCGGCGGCGGCAGCTCAACTGAAGGGGACGCGTCCTCGGGGTACGAGAGCGATTCCAGTTCAAATTCGAAACGCGCGCGGGCGGGCGCAATCAGCGGCACGCCCACGACCCGGCCGTCGGCCACCACCTCGGCGCCGTCCAGATGAGCCGGAAGCATCTCCGCCAGCGCCAGGTGGGCGCGAAAGGTGGCCCAAAGCAATCCGCAAACAAACAGCGCCGGAAGCCTCAAGGATCGGCAGAAAATACCGATGAAGATAACTAGGGGAAGGAACTGGACCGAGCACTCGTCCGCGAGCGTGGGCATTTGCTGCACGCAAAGGATGCCCAACAACAGCGCGACCGTCCCTGAACGCATTGATTTCCCAGTCCTTTGGGATTATCGGATAATCAGCGCGTCGTCGCGGGTCCAAGTCCTGGCCTCGATGTCTGGCGGCCGCCACGACGCGTCGATGCGTGCATGATAACAAACTAGGGGTCATCGTTTCGTAATGACTTTTATTAATCCCAGCCTGCGGCGGCAAGCGGGAAAATCGGACTTCCCTTTGCGCTGATGCGAAAAATTCTGAACAGGCGACTGATCCCGTACAGCCGCAGCATTCGACGCGACCATAATTTGCGCCGGCTGTTCGGCCGCCTGATGCACTCGCCGAACTTATGGCACCTGAATCGTCATTCCGTTGCCTGGGGGGTTTCCGTTGGTTTGTTCATGGCTTTCGTGCCGGTACCCTTTCAGATGCTGCTCGCGGTGGCCGCGGCCATTGCCTTGGGCGCGAATGTGCCGGTGTCGGTGGTGGTGGTCTGGGTCAGCAATCCGGTCACCGTGGCGCCGCTCTTTTACTCCGCCTACAAGGTGGGAGCGTTACTTTTGGGCACGCAACCACAACCCATTCGCTTCGAAATCTCCTTCGACTGGCTGATGACCCGCCTGGTCCACATATGGGAACCGTTTTTGCTTGGATGCTTCGTTCTCGCGATCGCCAGCGCGCTGCTGGGTCACATTGCAGTAAAAATCATCTGGCGTATTCACGTGGTGCAGTCTTGGCGTATGCGCCACCGGCGCGCTTTGGATCGAATTGCCGAAAGCAGGGCGAAGAAAGCGGCGGTGGAAAAGATCGTCGGTCGCGGCGAACGCGCTGAGTGAAACCTACCGCGCTCAAGCCTGCCTAGTGTGACGGGTCGCTGTCCGTGCTTTGATCTCGGAGCGTGCCGTCCACCAGCTGCATCACCCGGTTCATGCGCTGAGACAGGTTCGGATCGTGGGTGACCACCAGGAGACTGGTTCCGAGCTCGTCGTTAAGCTCCAGCATGAGGTCAAATACGCGATTCGCCGTCTGTCTGTCCAGGTTGCCGGTGGGTTCGTCAGCGAGCAGACACGACGGCTCGGTGACCAGGGCACGCGCAATTGCGGCGCGCTGGCGTTCTCCCCCGGATAGCTCTCCTGGCTTGTGACGCACGCGTTCGGAAAGTCCTACCCGTTTCAGGATGGCGCCGGCACGGTCTTTCGCCTCCCCTGTGGCGCTGCCCCGGATCAGAAGCGGCATGGCTACGTTCTCGAGCGCGGTGAATTCGGGCAACAGGTGGTGGAATTGGTAGACGAAGCCTAAAGCCTGGTTGCGTAAACGCCCGCGGGCGCTTTCTTTGAGGGCCGAGAGGTTTTTACCCAGCACGAACACTTCGCCCCCGGTCGGCCGGTCCAGACCCCCAAGCAGATGCAGCAGCGTGCTCTTACCGGAGCCCGACGCCCCCACCACCGCAATTTGGTCTCCCTGCTTCACTTTGAAATCGATGCCTTTTAATACATCGACATTGAGCCCGCCCTCGGTAAAGCTGCGCCGTAGCTTGCGGCATTCAAGGGTCAGTTCCTCACTCATAGCGAAGCGCCTCGGCCGGCTGGGTGCGTGATGCGCGCCAGGCGGGATAGACGGTAGCCAACATGCTCATGATGAAGGCCACGCCGGAAATCAAGAACACGTCCGGCCAGCGCATATCCGACGGTACTTCGGAAATGTAGTAAATGTCCGGCGGCAGGAATTTCATCCCGAAAACCGACTCGATAGCCGGCACCACCGTCTCTACGTTGCTGGCCAGTGTGACCCCGCCGAGCATCCCGAGCAGCGTCCCTATAAGTCCGATTAGGGTTCCTTGAACGATGAATATCACCATTACCGAGGCCGGTGATGCTCCCAGCGTGCGCAGAATGGCAATGTCGGATTCCTTATCCGTCACCACCATCACCAGAGTCGAAACAATGTTGAATGCCGCCACCGCCACGATCAGTGTCAGGATGACGAACATCACTGTCTTTTCAGTTTTCAGCGCGCGAAAAAAATTGGCATTATGTTGGGTCCAGTCGCGGACCCAGTAGCGGCCACCGAAGGAAGCGGCAAGCTCCTTGGAAATACGCGGAGCGTCAAACATGTCGTTGAGCTTGATCCTCAGCCCGCTGACCCGCTCGCCGAGCTGGAATAAGCGTGCCGCGTCAGCCACATGAGTCACGGCCAGCGCTGAGTCGAACTGACCGTGGTCAACTTTGAAAATGCCAGTCACGGTAAAGCGGCGCAGCCGGGGCAGCACGCCGGCGGGGGTTACCGTGGCCGTTGGCGCAATCAGCGTTACCTTGGTGCCCACCCGCGCCCCCAGCGCGCGGGCGAGCCCGATGCCCAGGAGGACGTTGAACTCACCTGGGTGCAGGCTATCCATACTGCCTTCCTCCATGAAGCGGTCGATTTCGGACACTTCCGGCTCGGTTTCGGGCAGCACCCCACGGACCAAGGCGCCGCGTACGGCCCCACCCCGGTTGAGCATGGCTTCGGCCTGAACATAAGGTGCGACGCCCACCACGTCGGGGTGCGCCCGCGCCTGGTCGATGAGTCCGCTCCATCTGACCAAGCTACCGTCCGTGCCCGAGATGGTGGCGTGCGACGCCATGCCAAGAATGCGCTCTCTCAGCTCCCGCTCGAATCCGTTCATCACCGAGAGCACGGTAACGAGAGCCGTCACGCCCAGCGCGATTCCGAGCATCGAGGTCAGACTGATAAAGGAAATGAAGTGATTGCGGCGCTTGGCGCGGGTGTAACGCAGGCCGACGTAGACTTCCAGGGGCCTAAACATGGGCCGGCATTAAAGCATAAATCCGTCGAGCGGTTGAAAGCGGATCCGCTTCGTTGCGCTAGTGAAACGACGGCTAATCAGCTTTGCGTCACCCGGTCGCGAAGATAAACTGGCAATGCCGTTTCAGCGCTGACCGCCTCTCCCCTGCTGAAGCCGACGGCGGCCAGCAGCGCAATGTCCCGCGCCCGCGGATAAGTGACCGAATGTATCCGCCCGACGCGATCACCGAGCCTGGCCCGAAGCCGCGTTTCATACACCCCCCACCCGGACCCCACCCCGGTCCAGGGGCCGCCGTCCGCCAGCATCACTTCTTCCGGCGGGCACACCCGCTCCGGTTGCACCGACTGCGCGATGCCGCCGGCGTCAATTTCGAATGCCCCGAAATAGACCTCGTCCATGCGCGCGTCGAAGGCGGCGGCACAGCGCCGTACCCCGTGCTTGGCGAACGCGGTCTGCGCCAGGGCGCCAAGGGACGACACCGGAACAACGGGCAGACCCGCCCCAATGGCCACTCCTTGAGCGGTCGCGGCGGCGATGCGCACGCCGGTGAATGACCCTGGCCCACGGCCGAACGCGATCGCGTCGAGCTGCGACAGATCCCATCCTGCTTGCTCCAGCACTTTATCCATCATCGACAGCAAAAGCTGTCCGTGTCGCCGCGGCGCAAGCTCAAAGCGCTCGTGAATGACGTCGTCCCCGTACGCAGCCACGGAGCAGGCGTCGGTGGCGGTGTCCAGTGCAAGCAGTTTCATTAATCTTACGCGCAGAGTGCTCGAAGCAAGCTGCTCAGGATCGGTAATCTTCGCCCCGTCCGATGCTCAACAGCGGCCGCGCCCGAGCAGCGGCATCTTGACCCCGCTCGCCGTGCACGCTCAGCCACGCCCTCAGGCCGCGGAAGGCGTCGGCGGTGCACATGTCGCCGAGAACGAACACCGGTAGCTGCTTCCCGCTGCCGAGCCGGATGCTGAAGCTGACAGCCAGCGGATGAACCAGACGACCGGCAACGGGCTTGCCGTGGAGGATCTGGCCTGCTGCGTTGATCACTCGCCAATTGCCGTCGAGATGAAAAATAATCTCTCTCACCCGTCGACGGCGGTTGCCGCCTGCGTGGGTATACAGGTCGCAAAACCCGCTCAAGATCAAAAAAGCGAGCATCAGAGTCTTGATCCCCGACCCGAGGTCCAGCAGTGAGAGACAGGCGCCCGCCCCGATATAGGCCGAGCCCAGCGCCAGAGCCAGCTTCCTCGATGGCTGAAGCACAATGCGGAAGCGGTCCCGCGAATCGTCCATGGCTGCGTTCCTTTAAGTGTGCGGTCTCTGCCGACAAACCGCGGTTGGGGTGAATTAAGCGCATTCGATTCTGGAGCGCAAGCGCCCTCGGAAGGCGCCTTGCGCCTGAATTTCGACCCCTGCATACTCCCATTTGTGCGACGCACAAAGCAAAACTCGGTTCAAAGCGCCGCTCCCCAGGGCGCGGCTCCCGGTTCCCGGCCGGGCAAAAGCGCTGCGACTAATGCGGCCGAAAATACAGCGGGCGAAGAAGTCGAAAACAAGGAAATCGGCGGTCCCGAAGGCCCGGAGCCGACTCGCTACGGTGACTGGGGGCGAAACGGCCGCTGCGTGGATTTTTGACCCCGGGGGCGCTGGCACGAATTGTGCCGCGGCAAGCGTTTAGCTTGCGGCCAGCAGGCCAAAAAAGTAAGTTAACTGCGCCGCGGGACGCACAAAAATATAATGTGCGGGCGAGACGAAATTCCTGGACTCTCTCCATCGTTTCTTGAGCTGATGTCTCGATGCCGATTCAGTCGAGCACTCACTGGGTGCGCAAAGTGACGAGCAGCTGATCCATGGCACTAAGCAACCGACCCCTGTCACCGCACCTTCAGATTTACCGCCCCCAGCTCACCTCGGTGCTGTCCATCACCCACCGCGCCACCGGCGTTGCCCTGACGCTGGGACTGCTGCTGCTGGTCTACTGGCTGCTTGCGCTCGCGGCCGGACCGGAGAGCTATTCCAGTGCCCGCGAACTGCTCGCGTCCTGGATCGGCAAAGTAGTGCTGTTTGGCTTCAGCTTTGCACTCTTTTACCACCTGTGTAACGGCATCCGGCATTTGTTCTGGGACGCCGGCTGGGGTTTTGACCTCAGCTCCACCTATGCGTCGGGTTGGGCGGTTGTCGCCGTGTCCGCGGCACTCACCGCGCTGACGTGGATAGTTGCGCTGTCTTAATCAGTGCGATGAAAAAATTCCGCACCCCGCTCAAACAGGTCCGCGGACTGGGCTCCGCCCAGGACGGCACCCATCACTGGTGGCTGCAACGCGTCACCGCCGCTGCCCTGGTACCGCTTTCACTGTGGTTCGTGGCTTCGATCGTTTCCATGTCCGATGCCGACTACGTCTCCGTAGTAACGTGGTTGCGCTCGCCGCTGGTCACGGTGTTGTTGCTTTGTTTCATCTGGGCCCTGTTCCATCATGCTCAGCTCGGCGTTCAGGTTGTGCTCGAGGATTACGTCCACTCGGAGTGGATCAAAATCGCCAGCATCGTGGCGATGAAATTCGCCTCGGTGGTGCTCGGACTTGCGAGCGCAGTCGCGGTGCTCAAGGTTTCACTGGGGGGATAAGGGAATGAGCGGGGCCTACAAGGTAGTCGATCACGCTTACGACGTAGTCGTTGTCGGCGCCGGAGGCGCGGGGCTGCGGGCAACCCTGGGCATGGCCGCCGAGGGACTGTCTACGGCTTGCGTCACCAAAGTCTTCCCCACCCGCAGCCATACGGTCGCTGCTCAGGGCGGCATGAGCGCCTCATTGGGCAACATGGGCGAAGACGATTGGCGCTGGCACATGTATGACACGATAAAAGGATCGGACTGGCTGGGCGACCAGGACGCCATCGAGTACATGTGCCGGGAAGCCGTACCCTCGGTCATCGAGCTGGAGCATTACGGCGTGCCGTTCTCGCGTACCGAGGATGGAAAGATCTATCAGCGTCCATTCGGCGGCATGACCACGCACTACGGGGAGGGTATCGCCCAGCGCACCTGTGCCGCCGCCGACCGCACGGGGCACGCGATCTTGCATACGCTTTATCAGCAGAGCCTCAAGCACCAGGCCGAGTTTTTCATCGAGTACTTTGCCCTTGATCTGCTCATGGATGAAGACGGCGCCTGTCGCGGAGTGCTGGCGTGGAACCTGGACGACGGCAGCATTCACCGCTTCAGGGCGCATATGACGGTGCTGGCGACAGGGGGCTACGGCCGCGCCTATTTCTCATGCACTTCGGCGCATACCTGCACCGGCGACGGCAACGCCATGGTTCTCAGGGCGGGCTTGCCGCTGCAGGACATGGAGTTCGTACAGTTTCATCCCACCGGTATCTACGGCGCCGGCTGCCTCATCACCGAAGGTGCCCGCGGCGAAGGCGGTTACCTGACCAACTCCGACGGCGACCGCTTTATGGAACGCTATGCGCCTAATGCCAAAGACCTCGCCTCTCGAGACGTGGTCAGCCGCGCCATGACCATGGAGATCCGGGACGGCCGGGGCGTTGGCACGGAGGCGGATCATATTCATCTGCATTTAGAGCACCTGGGCCCGGAGGTCATCGACGAGCGCCTGCCGGGTATCGCGGAGACTGCCAAAATCTTCTCGGGGGTCGACGTCACCAAGGAACCGATTCCGGTGCTGCCAACGGTGCACTACAACATGGGCGGCATCCCCACCAACTATCATGGCGAAGTGGTGACGCTGAAGGACGGCGATCCCGACGGCGTTGTGCCGGGGCTGATGGCCATCGGCGAGTGCGCCTGCGTCTCCGTACACGGGGCAAACCGGCTGGGCTCCAACTCGCTGCTCGACCTGGTCGTGTTCGGGCGCGCGGCGGCGAAACGCTGCGCCAACGTGGTCGAGGCCGGTTCTTCCCATCCGCCGCTGAACGGTAGTGCCGAAGACGCGCTGCTCTTAAGGCTCGACCAGCTGAGAAACGCAGGCGGCTCGGAACCCACCGCGGATATCCGGCTGCGCATGCAGCGCGTGATGCAAAACAACGCCGCGGTTTTTCGCACCGGGGAGATCCTGGAAGAAGGCTGCAAGCTGATAGGCGATGTCTGTTCTTCTTTCGCCGACGTGCGAGTTTCCGATCGCAGCCTGATCTGGAATTCCGACCTGGTGGAAACACTGGAACTCGACAATCTCCTGCGTCAGGCGGTGGTCACGATGCACGCGGCGCGTAACCGCACCGAAAGCCGCGGCGCTCACGCGCGTGAGGATTATCCGGACCGCGACGACGAAAACTGGCTCAAGCACACACTCACCTGGCTGAGGAACGACCAAGCCAAGCCCGAATTCGAGTATCGACCCGTGCACATGTACACACTGACCAACGAAGCCAAGGTCATTCCGCCAAAAGCGCGCGTTTACTAGCGAAGAACCGATACGAATGGCCGAATTTCTGCTGCCGAAAAACTCCGTAGTCAAAAGTGGCAAGACGTTTTCCGCCCGTGACGGGGCGAAGAACGTCAAGCGCTTTCGCGTCTACCGCTACGACCCGGACTCCGGCGAAAATCCGCGCACCGATATGTATGAAGTCGACGTCGATGCCTGCGGACCGATGGTGCTGGATGCGTTGATCAAGATTAAAAACGAGATCGACTCGACCCTGACTTTCAGGCGCTCATGTCGTGAGGGCATCTGCGGTTCCTGCGCTATGAACATTAGCGGCACCAACACCCTCGCTTGCACCAAGGCGATCGAAGACATCAGCGGCGAGGTCAAGATTTACCCGCTGCCACATATGCCGGTGGTAAAGGACCTGGTGCCCGACCTGGCCCAGTTCTACGCTCAATACGCCTCCATCAAACCATGGATGCGCACGCAGACTCCGCCACCTCCGGATGGGGAAAGACTGCAATCGAAGGAAGATCGCGTCAAGCTGGACGGGCTTTACGAATGTATTCTCTGCGCCTGCTGCTCCACCAGCTGTCCCAGCTACTGGTGGAACGGTGAACGCTATCTGGGGCCTGCAATTCTGCTCCAGGCGTACCGGTGGGTTATCGACTCGAGGGACGAGTCCGCTGGCGAACGTTTAGACGATCTCGAGGACCCATTCAGGCTTTACCGCTGCCATACCATCATGAATTGCACCAAGACCTGCCCCAAGGGTCTGAACCCAGCCAAGGCGATCGCCGAGATCAAGAAACTCATGCTGCAGCGCTCACTCTAGCGCCAGGGCCGATTCCGTCACGTGGCCAATCGCTCCGCAGTGAAATGGCGTTGCCGTCGCGGCATGCGCGAGCTCGATCTTCTGCTGCAGAAATTTCTCGCATCTGATTTCGATTTGCTCAGCGATGTCGAGCTTGCCGCGGTCGAGCTGCTTCTCGACCAGCCGGACCGGGACATTCTCGCTTGGCTTATGGCTTCCCGGGAACCGCCGCCGGAACTCGACGCCATCGTTTCGCGCATTCGTCGTTCCCTGAAGGAGTAGTCTGCTGAAAACTGCATGGCTTTGAGAATTCGACCCGCCGGATCCAAAGGCTTTGATTGGTTATGATGTATTTCGGATCTGAAGCACGGGTTTGAAAATTGAACCGCTCCTGGAAACAATTTCTTTCTGACTTTGGCGCCGAGTTTGACAAAGGGGTGGTGAAAAACTTCGGCGACCCTCTCGCCGAGGGACGCGCTTCCTCGAGCGCCGGCGTCATTTGCGACCTGAGTCACCGCGGGCTCATCGCGGTAGAGGGTGAAGAGGCTTTCACCTTTCTTCAAGGGCAGCTCACCTGCGACCTGAACGAGGTGACCCCAACGCGCAGCCGTTTGGGCGCGTGGTGCAGTCCCAAAGGTCGCGTGCTGGCATTGTTTCGCGTGGTGCACACGGAAAGCGGCGTTCTGCTCCAGCTTCCCGCGTCGCAGATCGAATCGACCCTAAGCCGCTTGAGGATGTACGTGCTGCGGGCGAGGGTCTCGCTTAAAGAAGTTTCCGATGAACTCGTCCGGGTCGGACTCGCGGGCGATTCGGCCGAGGGCGTGATCGAGCGCCTATCCGGCTCGGCGCTGGGGGCGCCGGACGAGGTGGCGGCCGTTGGCGGCGGCCACCTCATTCGCCTCCACGGGAGCGTGCCCCGTTATCAATTCATCGGCGATCCGAACGGCGCGAAAAACCTGTGGCGCGCCGCGGTGGAAACGCTGACGCCCGCGGGACAACACATATGGTCGCTGCTGGAAATACTCTCTGGAGTGCCGGAGATCACGCAAAGCGACGAGCACCTGCCGCAGATGATCAACCTGGATATCCTCAAAGGCTTGAGCTTTAAAAAAGGCTGCTATGTGGGACAAGAAATTATCGCCCGCACCCATTATCTCGGCCGGCTAAAGCGGCGTATGTATCTCATCGCCGCCGGGAGCGGCGACTGTCCCCTGCCCGGAGCGTCGGTCGTCAGCGCTACGGCCGGATCCGAGGCGGGGCAAATTGTGACCAGCGCGCGCCGTTCGGAGGCGAACGGATTCGTGGCGCTGGCGGTATTGCGCATCGATGCGGCAGAAGCCGGCGCGCTGCATCTAGGCTCCGCCGATGGTCCCCGGGTCGAACTGCTGAGCTTGCCCTATTCCATTGGCGACGATATCGAGTGAGCTTCAAAGCCGAGACCATCTCCGAAGCCGGCGCGCGCCCACCCGCGACGGCGCCAAGCGGCGTGGTGGTCGAAAGCGAATTCGTCCCCGCGTGGTGGCTGAGAAACCCGCATCTTCAGACCCTGTGGCCGGTGTTTTTCCGCCAGCGCCCCAGACTCAGTCGGGAACGGGAGCGGGTGGAGCTTCCGGACGGGGACTTCATTGATATCGACTGGGCCGGTCACGGTGAGCGGCTGGCGCTGATTCTCCACGGGCTGGAAGGCGGGAGCGGTTCCCACTATGCCCACGGCCTGCTCAGTTTCCTTGCCCGGCGCGGCTTTCGCGCCGGCGTGTTCCATTTCCGTGGCTGCTCGGGGACGTTGAATCGCCTGGCCCGCAATTACCACTCGGGCGACACGGCCGATTTGTCATATGTGGCGTCGCGCATCATCGCGCGCGGCGGTGACAAGCCCCTGTCCCTGATCGGATTCAGCCTCGGTGGCAACGTGCTGCTCAAGTGGCTCGCCGAGACGGGCGGGAAAGCACCGGTCAATGCCGCCGTCGCCGTGTCGGTACCCTTTTCGCTGGCCGAAGTCGCCTCAAGGCTGGAACGCGGCGTTTCGCGCCTCTATCAATGGCGTCTGGTGTCGGCACTGAAACGCAAAATGCGGCGCAAGCATGGCTCGCGGCCGCTGCCGCCCGCTGTCGGGGACTTTTCCGCGGCCCGCACCTTTCACCAGTTCGACGATAAGGTGACCGCGCCGCTACACGGTTTTGCCGATGCAAACGACTACTATCGGCGCGCGAGCTGCGGGCCAATGCTATATGGTGTGCGCTGTCCCACGCTCATCATTCACGCTCTGGACGATCCGTTTATGACGCCATCGGTGGTGCCGGAAGCGGCGGCGCTATCGCCGCAGGTGAGGTTGGAGCTCAGCCCACGCGGAGGACACGTGGGATTCGTGACCGGCGCCCTACCCGGCTTTGGCCGCTACTGGTTGGAGCAGCGTATCCTCCGTTTCCTGGAGGAGGAAACGCGTGATGGGTGATGCGTGATGCGTGATGCGTGATGCGTGATGCGTGATGCGTGATGCGTGATGCGAACAGCGTAACGGACCTGGACTGCATGTAAAGTCGAATTGACCCTCTTCCCGTCGCGCGTCACCGCCGGTGGAAGAGGCTTGGCCGCCATTCATTAGATCACGGCGTGCTCGGAACAATCATTCAAAAGCGAAAGGTCAATCACTGACTGGCGCTGATTGCCTTCATGCTCAGGCGGATACGTCCCTGCTTGTCCACTTCCAGTACCTTGACCTGAACACGGTCACCCTCGCTCAGCTTGTCGCTGACTTTCTCCACCCGTTCATTGGATATTTGAGAGATGTGCACCAGACCGTCCTTGCCCGGAAGGATGTTGACGAAAGCGCCGAAGTCCATGAGCTTGGCGACGCGGCCCTCGTAGATCATTCCGACCTCGACGTCGGCGGTGATCTGCTCGATGCGACGCTTGGCCTCCTGCGCCGCGGCGTTGTCCACAGAAGCAATCTTCACCGTACCGTCGTCACTGATGTCGATGGTGGTTCCAGTCTCTTCGGTTATCGCCCGAATGGTGGCCCCGCCCTTGCCGATAACGTCGCGGATCTTTTCCGGGTTGATTTGCAGGCTGAGAATTCTGGGGGCGTACTCCGACATGTCGTCGCGCGACGCGCCGATGGTCTCCGCCATTTTTTCCAGGATGTGAAGTCTTCCCTGCTTCGCCTGCTCCAGCGCCTGGTCCATGATCTCGCGGGTGATGCCGTCGATCTTGATGTCCATCTGCAGAGCGGTCACCCCTTCCTGGGTGCCGGCCACCTTGAAGTCCATATCGCCGAGATGGTCCTCGTCGCCCATGATGTCCGACAGCACTACATGGCTGTCCGGCTCCTTAATCAAGCCCATGGCGATGCCGGCCACCGGGGCGCGAATCGGCACACCGGCGTCCATCAGCGACATGCTGGTGCCGCATACCGACGCCATGGAGCTCGAGCCGTTGGACTCGGTGATTTCCGACACCACGCGAATAACGTAGGGGAAGTCGTTCATGTCCGGGAGCACCGCCTGGATACCACGCCGGGCGAGTCGGCCGTGGCCGATTTCGCGGCGCTTCGGGCCCAGCATTCTTCCTGTTTCACCAACGCAATAGGGCGGAAAGTTATAGTGAAGCATGAAGGGATCGCGGCGCTCGCCTTCGATGGCGTCAATGATCTGCGCGTCGCGTCCAGTGCCCAGGGTCGTTACCACCAGCGCCTGGGTTTCGCCGCGGGTAAACAGGGCCGAACCGTGGGTCCTCGGCATGACCCCGACGCGGGTACGAACTTCCCGCACCTGGCTGCGATCACGGCCGTCGATGCGTTTGTGTCCACCAACGATGCGTCCGCGGACAATGGATTTCTCCAGGCTCGCAAACGCGTCCAGAACCTCGGCCGGTGTCCACTGAGGTTCCTCTGCTTCACACAGCTCTTGGACAATGGATTCCCGAACCGCCTGAACCCGGTCGCGGCGATCGAGCTTGTCCACCACCAGATAGGCGTCGCCCAAACGCTGCTCCGCCAGCTGTCTGACCCGTTCCGCAAGGGACGTATTCTCCTGCGGAGCCACCCACTCCCACGCCGGCGCGCCCGCTTCCGCCGCCAACGCCTCGATGCAGCCGAGAGCCGCCTGAAACTGGTCGTGTCCGAACATCACCGCGTCGAGCATGGTCGTCTCGGACAACTCTTTCGCCTCCGACTCCACCATCAGTACCGCCTGCTTGGTTCCTGCCACCACCAGATCCAGTTTTGATTCGGCCAGCTGAGTGGTCGTCGGATTAAGCACGAAGTTTCCGTCCACGTAGCCCACGCGCGCAGCGCCGATGGGGCCGTTGAACGGAATGCCGGATACCGCTATCGCGGCAGAGGCGCCGATGAGCGCCGGAACGTCCGGGTCCACTTCCGGGTCCACCGAAAGCACCGTGGCGATAACGTGGGTCTCGTTTTTGAAGCCCTTGGGGAAACAAGGACGTAGCGGACGGTCGATGAGCCGGCAAGTGAGCGTCTCTTTTTCGCTCGGTCGCCCCTCACGCTTGAAGAAGCCCCCGGGAATTCGTCCCGCGGCGTAGGTTTTTTCCTGATAATCCACCGTCAGCGGAAAGAAGCCCCGACTGGGGTCACCATTTTTCTCGGCGACGACGGTAACGAGCACTTGGGTATCCCCCAGACTCGCCAGAACGGCGCCGGACGCCTGACGGGCGATTTCTCCGGTTTCCAGTACCAGAGTGCGGCTGCCGAATGGAATGGACTTAGAGTGAGCGGTCATATTTCTTTCCCTAACGGACGGCGAAGCCCCATGCTTCGCGTCTTTCTACGAACGGACAGGTGTTACGACCCGCGGTAGATTGCGGGGATCGAACGAGGAGTCGAAAATGGCCCGGCGGGCCCAAAGAGGCGGCGGAAATGACGTCACCGACGCAGGCCGAGGCGGCCGATAAGCTCGCGGTAACGCTCGATGTCTTTGTCTTTGAGGTAATCCAGAAGCCTTCTGCGCCGGCTGACCATCTTCAGCAGGCCCTGGCGCGAGTGATGATCCTGAATATGGGCGCGAAAGTGATCGGTGAGATGCCCTATGCGGGCAGACAGCAGGGCCACCTGTACTTCCGGCGATCCCGTATCGCCGGGCGATCGCTGATAATCCTTGACGATCTTTTCCTTTTCAACAGCGTTGAGCGACATCGAAACTTAATCCATCGTTAAATCGGTCGCGTATTTTACCCGCGGCCCTGCCGCCGAACAAGGCCGAATCGTCTCCCGGGGTCGCGGATAAACATCTGATTTTCAGAACTAAAAATCAGCTGCCCGCAACCAGCCTGCGGGGCGCAATTCGGCCATCATCGAGCACCTCGCCGGCGCCGATAAAGCGATCGCCTGAGGCGTACAGGCGCACCCAGCCTTGGGTCGGGGACTTTGGCACCAGCACCGGCTGGCCTTTTTTAAGGTAAAAGGCGGCGTTTTCCGGTAGCTGCACCTCTGGCCATCCGGCCAGCGCCGCCTCCATGGGAACGAGCACTTGATCTAACGCATCGAACCCTTCATCAGCGAGCTGCTCCAGTCGCTTAAGGCTGACCATCTGCGTCGCATCGAAGGGTCCTACCCCGATTCTGCGAAGCGCTTTGACATGGGCGCCGCAGCCAAGCGCTTTGCCCATGTCTTCGGCCAGGGTGCGAATGTAGGTTCCCTTGGAACACAACACCTCGACGGCGATGAAATCGTCGCCGAAGTCGCAAAGCTTAAGACTGTGGATGGTAATCCGCCGGGGCTCTCGTTCCACCTCTAACCCTTGGTGGGCGAGCTTGTACAGGCGCTGCCCCTTATGCTTGATGGCGGAATGCATCGGCGGCACCTGCTCGATTTCGCCGGTGAATGTTTCTACCACCGCTTCGAGCTGCGCGCGGGGATACGGATTGAAGGTCTCGGTCTTGGTCACCTCTCCTTCGGCGTCACCGGTGGTGGTCACCACACCCAGCTTGAATATCGCCTGGTAACGCTTATCGGAATTGAGCAGGAAGGTGGAGAATTTGGTGGCCTCACCTAGACAGATGGGAAGCAGCCCGCTGGCGAGCTTGTCCAGGCTGCCCGTGTGCCCTGCTTTACGCGCGTTGAACAGACGCTTGACCCGCTGCAGCACCTGGTTGGAACCAAAGCTAACCGGCTTGTCCAGCAGCACAATGCCGTCGACGCTGCGTCCTTTTCGCGGCTTTCTTCCCACTCGCTCAGGCGCCGATGTTCGATCCAGTCAAATGCGAGAGGCCTTCAGCGCTGCCGGGATTTGGCGTCCGCAAGCAGGGCGTCGATACGGCTCGAACTGCTAACGGCCTTGTCTTCTTGAAATCTTAGTCGCGGAAGATAGCGCATGCGAACACGTTCGCCCAGGCGCAGCTGCAAATAGCCGGCGGCGTGGTTGAGCACCGACAGCACTTCTTTCATTGGATGGTCTTCAGGCGCGGAAACGAAAACCCGGGCGTGGCTCAAGTCTCTGGACACCTCGACCCGGGATATCGTGACCAGGTGGGTCCGAGGATCCTGCATTTCGCGCTCGAGCACCCAAGCCAGCTCTCTTCTAAGCTGCAAGGCGACGCGTGCCGCGCGACCGAATTCCCTCTCGCCCATAACTGTCGAACCGGTGTCGAAGATTGATCCACGGAGCCGTATCAAACGCCGCGGCTGATGGCGGGCTGCCGTTCTGCGCTACGCATCGAAGCGTACACGAAAAGAACGAGGAAAGTTTTCTTATCTCAAGCCTGGCGGGCGATTTCGGTCCTCTCGAAAACCTCAATCTGATCGCCAACTTTCACGTCATTGTAGTTTCTGACCCCAATCCCGCACTCGGTGCCGGATTTGACCTCGCCGACATCGTCCTTGAATCGACGCAGAGACTCCAGCTCGCCTTCGTAGATAACAACGTTGTCCCGCAGCACGCGGATGGGATTGTTCCTTTTGACCGTGCCCTCGGTAACCATGCAGCCGGCGATGGATCCGAATTTCTTGGATCGGAAAACGTCACGCACTTCCGCTATGCCAACGATTTCCTCTTTGTATTCGGGCGCAAGCAATCCAGAGATCGATTGCTTAATCGTGTCGATGACGTCGTAGATCACGCTGAAGTAATGCATGTCCACGCCTTCATTCTCGACCAGCTTTCGCGCCGCGCTGTCCGCGCGCACGTTAAAGCCGATGATGATGGCCGAAGACGCAATGGCGAGATTCACGTCGGTCTCGCTGATCCCTCCGGCGGCCGCCGCAACCACGTTGACTTTGACTTCGTCGCTGGAAAGCTTTTCCAGCGCCTCGCGCAAGGCCTCGACGGATCCCTGCACGTCGGCCTTGAGCACGACGTTGAGGGTGCTTGCTTCGCCCTCGGCGAGCTGTTCGAAAACGTTGTCGAGCTTCGCCGCCTGCTGCTTGGCCAGGCGCACCTCGCGGATCTTACCCTGGCGAAACAGCGCGATTTCGCGCGCCTTGCGCTCGTCCTCTACCACGATGGCCTCATCGCCGACATCGGCCGGGCCGGACAATCCCAGCACCTCCACGGGAACCGACGGGCCGGCGTGCTCGACCTCCCGACCGGCGTGATCGAAGAGGCTGCGAACGCGACCGAACTCCTGGCCCGCAAGAAGCATGTCGCCTTTGCTCAGCCGTCCCGCCTGAACCAACACGCTGGCCACCGGCCCCCTGCCCTTGTCGACCCGCGATTCGATGACAATGCCTCGGGCGGGACCCCTGTCGCGGGCCTTGAGCTCGAGCACCTCCGCCTGCAGCAGAATGGATTCCAGCAGCGTTTCCACACCGTCACCGGTCTTGGCCGATACGTCGACGAATATGGACTCGCCGCCCCACTGTTCCGGGATGACCTCGTGGTTAGAGAGCTCTTGCCGCATGCGTTCGGGATCGGCGTCGGGGCGATCAATCTTGTTCACGGCGACAATGATGGGCACCCCGGCGGCCTTGGCGTGTTGAATGGCCTCGATAGTCTGCGGCATGACGCCGTCGTCGGCGGCCACTACCAACACCACCACATCGGTAGCCTGGGCGCCGCGCGCGCGCATGGCGGTGAACGCCGCGTGCCCGGGCGTATCGAGAAAAGTGATCGCACCGCGATCGGTATCGACGTGGTACGCACCGATGTGCTGGGTGATGCCGCCGGCTTCGCCGGATGCCACTTTGGTGCGACGGATGTAGTCGAGCAATGAGGTCTTGCCATGGTCCACGTGTCCCATGATGGTGACCACCGGCGCTCGCGCCGCTTCTTCCAGCTGCTCTTCCTCTCCGCGCAGCTGGATCTCTGCTTCAATCGCATCTTCTTTCAGAAGCTTGGGCCTGTGCCCCAGCTCCTCCACCACCACCGAAGCGGTTTCCTGGTCCAGGACCTGATTGATGGTAACCATGGAGCCGAGATTCATCATTGCCTTGATGAGCTCGGTCGATTTGAGCGACATCTTCTGCGCCAGGTCAGCCACGGTAATGGTTTCAGGAATGGTCACTTCCCGCACCACCGGCGCGGTGGGCATTTCGAAGCCGTGTTTTGTCTGCGGCGCCTTAACCACCGTTGCCCGCGCCTTGGGCCGCTTGCGCCGCCGGCCACGCTTTTCGCTGGCGACGTGTAGCTCCTTGCGGGAACGAATTTCTTCCCTGTCATCAACGCGGTCGGCCCGCTTAGCGCCGCGCTCGGCGCGGCGCACATCAGGCCGAGAAGGCGCGGCCAACGCCGCCTGGTCTATCGCCACCTGATCGGGGGCAAGCGATTCGTCCTTTGGGACTTTCTCTCTCTTCTCTTCCTCCCCCTTTTCCTCGGGCGCCTCCGCCGCTGCCGGCGGCGGCTCCTTACGCTTGGGCGGGCGCTTGGGAGCTACCGGCGCCTCCTTCGCGCGTTTCTCCGCCTCCGCGCGCAGCGTCTCGTCCACTTCTTGCTGCCGGCGCTTGGCTTCTTCTTGCAGCGCTCGCTTGGCCGCTTCCATTTCCTGCAGCCTGCTGACAGCCTCGTCCCTGGAAACGCTCTGAGCGACGCCCTTACCCGCGGAGGGACTGTAAGTGCGGCGACGGCGCACCTCAACGGTGACGGTTTTCTTACGTCCCTGGGCGGACGCGACCTTGAGCTCGCTGACCGATTTACGCTTGAGGGTGATCTTCTTCGACCCGCCGACCGACTGTTCCTTGCCGTGGATCCGCCGCAGGTGATCGAGAAGGTGCGCCTTGTCCTGCTCGTTGATGGGCTGATCGGCGTCGCTGTGCGGCAGCCCGGACTCTCCTAGCTGAACCAGCAATCGGTCCACCGGGATACCTACGGCCTCCGCCAGCTCACGTACCGTCACTTCACCCATTGAAGACATCACTTAACCCTCAAACCTCGCTCTCGCTCTCACTCTCTTTTTCATCCTCGTCTTCGAACCATATCGCCCGCGCCGTCATGATCAATGCTCCGGCGCGTTCACGATCGATGTCGGCAATCTCGATCAAATCATCCACCGCCAGCTCGGCAAGATCTTCCCGAGTGACTACGCCTCTGCGCGCAATCGCGTGGGCGAGGGCGTCGTCCATACCTTCGAGCTCGAGCAGATCTTCCGCCGGCGGCGCATCGCTTAAACCTTCTTCGCTGGCGATTTCCCGGGTGAGCATGACGTCCCGAGCGCGGGACTGAAGCTCCTGGGCGATGTCCTCGTCGAACTCTTCAATCCCGGTCATCTCGGCAATGGGCACATAGGCAACCTCATCGATGGAGGAAAACCCCTCCTGAACCAGAATCAGCGCCACTTCTTCATCCACGTCGAGTTTGTCCATGAACAGCTTGAGAATTTTTTCCGCCTCGGCTTCGCTACGCTCATCGGCCTGTGATTCCGTCATCACGTTGAGCTCCCAGCCGGTGAGCTGGCTCGCCAGGCGCACGTTCTGACCGCCGCGGCCGATCGCTTGGGAAAGCTGGTCCTCGGTCACGGCCACATCCATCGACTTGGACTCTTCATCGACGACGATTGAGACAACCTCCGCCGGCGACATGGCGTTGATCACATACTGGGCGGGGTTCTCGTCCCAGAGAATGATGTCCACGCGTTCGCCGGCCAGCTCGTTCGATACCGCCTGTACGCGCGAGCCCCGCATGCCTACGCAGGCGCCTACCGGGTCAATCCGCGGCACGTTGCTGCGCACCCCGATTTTCGCACGCGAACCGGGATCGCGGGCTGCGCCCATGATGTCGATGAGGCCTTCACCGATCTCCGGCACTTCGAGCTTGAACAGCTCGATCATGAGCTCGGGCGCCGTGCGGCTGACGAACAGCTGCGGGCCGCGCGGCTCCGAACGCACGTCTCTCAAGTAACCACGCATGCGATCCCCGGGCCGCACCAGCTCCCGCGGGATGAGTTCTTCACGCGCGATCACGGCTTCCGCATTGGCGCCAAGGTCGAGAATGACGTTGCCCCGGTCGAGGCGCTTTACGACGCCTGTTACGAGCTCGCCGACGCGATCCTGGTACGCTTCCACCACTTGGGCCCGCTCCGCCTCGCGCACCTTTTGCACAATCACCTGCTTCGCTGTCTGTGCCGCGATGCGACCGAAATCCACCGACGGAATGGGCTCTTCGATGTACTCACCGGCAGTGATTCCAGGTTCTAACTTTAGCGCCTCGCTCAGCAGGATTTCCTTTGTCGGGATCAACTCGCGCGGTCCCTCGGGCGCCTCGTCATCGCCTTTCTCGTCGGCTTCCGTCAGCCGGGCGGGTTCCGCCGGCTCGAGCTCGCGCGCTTCACCGCTGGCCAGGATCTCCTCGTCGTCGACCACCAACCAACGGCGAAAGGTGTCGTAATCACCGGTCTCGCGGTCGATAGCGACGCGAACTTCGATATCCTCGCTGTGGCGTTTGCGCGTCGCGCTCGCCAGAGCGGCTTCGATAGCATCGAAGATAATTTCCTTGGCAACGCCCTTTTCGTTGGACACCACCTCGGCTACCGCAAGAATTTCTCTACTCATGTTCAATTTCCAGCCCGCTGCGTAAGCGCTAACGGACTCGCTTAAATCCGATCTCAAAAACCCGGAGCGCCTGCTGCTTTCAACTTCTCACCCCGGCACAAAAATTATCCGCACGGCTCATTCGTCGGGAACGAGTCTCGCCGCGCTCACCGACTCTAGAGGCACGCGGCGCTCGACGCCGTCTTCGTCCACGCGCACTTCGCCGTTCTCGAATCCGAGCAGCACTCCCGTGTACTTTCGCCTGCCGTCCACGGGAGGACTCATTCGAACCCTGACCCTGTGCCCGGCGAAGCGATCAAAGTGCTCCGGCTCGAACAGCGGCCGATCCAACCCTGGCGACGAAACCTCCAGGTCGTACCGTTCCACGATGGGATCCTCCACATCGAGTACCCCACTGACCTGGTGGCTGGCGCGCTCACAGTCGTCCAGCGTAATGCCTTCTGACTTGTCGATGTAGACGCGCAACAGCGCACGCTTTCGACCGCGCCTGTACTCCACGCCGACCAGTTCGTAGCCCAAGGCTTCCACCGCGGGCTTGATCAGCCTCTTGAGCCGCACGTCCAGGTACTGCATTTTCGGCCCAAAACAAAAAGTGGGCGCGGGGCCCACTTTTTTATCGATCCAACGATAGACAACTGATTAGTCTAGCGTTTTCAATTAAAAACGCCAACACAGCTGGCAAAAAAAACCCCTGTATCAAGGGGTCTGGAGCACTGGTAGCGGGGGCAGGATTTGAACCTGCGACCTTCGGGTTATGAGCCCGACGAGCTGCCAGACTGCTCCACCCCGCAATAACAACCAAACATATTACCCCCACGTGCAAGGGTTTTTCAAGGAATCCCCCTACGCGAATCCGATTGACGACAGACCTGCCTTAAGGCGCACCGGCTGCCGGCGCGCGCCCCAGTCACCCGGCGGCCCGCTGAACACGCCGGCGCACGGCAGACCGCAAGATTCGCAGCGCCCGTCGTCGGTGAGATGCCAGCCTTTGAGTACGTACCAGTCACGCACCACCAGCGGCGCGCCGCAGCCGTGGCAAACGGTGGTCCCACCGTTCTCGTCATGCACGTTGCCGGTGTAAACGTATCGAAGACCGTTCTTAAGGCCTATATTCCGCGCGCGGCTCAAAGTAGCGGGCGGAGTCGCCGGCGTGTCCGTCATCTTCCAGTCGGGATGAAAGGCCGTGAAGTGGAGCGGCACCTCGGGCCCCAGGGTATCCACGATCCACTGCGTCATCTGCTCCAGTTCTTCGTCGGAGTCGTTTTCACCCGGAATGATCAGATTGGTGATTTCGAACCAGACCTCGGTTTCGTGCCTGAGATATTCGAGCGTCTCCAGCACCGGCTGCAGATGCGAACCGGTCACCTTGTGGTAGAAGCGCTCGGTGAATGCCTTCAGATCCACGTTGGCCGCGTCCATGTGACGGAAAAAATCGGTCCGCGGCTGGTCGCAAATGTATCCGGCGGTGACGGCAACGGCTTTGATGCCGCGTTCGTGACAAGCCTGCGCGGTGTCGATGGCGTACTCTAAAAATATCACCGGGTCGTTGTAGGTGAAGGCGACGCTCCTGCACCCCAGCTGTACCGCCGCCCGCGCCAGATCCTCCGGGCTGGCGGCGTCTGCCAAGGTGTCCATTTCCCGGGATTTGCTCATGTCCCAGTTCTGGCAGAACTTGCACGCCAGGTTGCAGCCAGCGGTGCCGAAAGAAAGTACGGGCGTGCCCGGTAGAAAATGATTCAGCGGCTTTTTCTCGATCGGGTCGACGCAAAATCCGCTGGAACGCCCGTAGGTGGTGAGCACCACCTCCCCGTCTTTACAGGCGCGCACGAAACAAAGTCCCTGCTGCCCTTCCCGCAGCTTGCACGCTCGCGGACACACATCGCACTGCACCCGCCCGTCCGCCAGCCTGTGCCAGTAGCGCGTGGGGAAATTCTCGATGCTTTGCTGCGAAACGTGCATCTAGCGGCTACCCATCGGTTAGTCGTGATTCAGCGTGGCGGGTGCGAAATTCAACTTCATATGAAATTCGACCGCTGCGGGTGGCGAGGGTTTCTTCGCTCTCGACGCTGGGGCGCGGAGCCTTGGCCCGCATCGTTCAGACGCGGACATTCCATGGGCGCGCTTTCATAACCATACGTGTCAGGGCGTTTCCAGCCGGGTAGCTCGTTGTTCCGCGCTTTGGGCGGCGTCGAATTCGCCTTGGCGCCGGTGGACATCCGCAATGATGCGCCAGTTGGCCGCCTGAAGTTTTCGATCCGAGGAGGCAAAAGAGTTGGACTTGGCCGCCAGCGCCGCCGCCTGATCCAGATCGCCCTGCTTCAGCCGAGTGCCCGCCAGCCGGTGCCAGAGCCAAGCATTTCTCGGCTCGATGCTGAGCGCGCGTTCGAGACTGGCGGCGGCACGGTCGTCGCGGCCGTTTTGCATCGCCAGGTTTGCGTCGTTGAGCAACGCAACCACCGCAGGATTAGCTGGCGCGCCATTGCCTCTCGGCACGGGTCGCGGCGAGGCATCGGAATCGGTGGGCGGCCCGGAATAACCCAGCGGAATGGTGACCGCTTCTTCACTGGAGGGCACCTCCATGGGTGAAGGCGTCATCTGGCCGGGTGTCCTTGTCTGAACCTCTGCAGGAACTCCGAGTTCGTCCACCGGCGCCGGCGGGCGCGACGAGGCGCAGCCAGAGGTCAATGCGATAATCGCGGTCACTACGATGGTTCGATAAAAGTGCATCTAACGTCGGTCCGAAGGTGAAATGGGTGATGCCGGTACCCGAGCGCCGTTTTCTCCGCAGCTTCCGTCCCGGGGCTGAAATCCACGAATAAACGGAACCCGGCGCGCATTGCGGCAGCCAAAGCCGAAGCTATCGACACCCATCTTAACGGGATCCACCCAGGAAAAAACCACGTTGTCGGGCACCGGCGGGACGAAGCTCCGGGTGCGGATTCCCGACATCAAATGGCTCCAAACCTCCAGCGCGCCGGTAGTGCCGCTCAATCCGGTGGGCTTATTGTCGTCCCGGCCAAGCCACACCACAGCCAGCAGCTCTTCGGTAAAGCCGGCGAACCAACTGTCCCGAAGCTCATCCGTGGTTCCGGTCTTTCCTGCCGCGACCAGCTTTTCGGGAAGACGGCGATAAGCGCCCCGTCCGGTTCCACTGCGCATGACCTCCGTTAGCGCGTGCCCGAGCAGGTAGACCGGCCCAGGGGCAATGGATTGAGTCACGCTCAATGGATAGCGGGTGAGCGGGTCGCCGTTGGCGTTGGTTATTTCGCGGATGGCGCGCAGCGGGGTGCGAAATCCTTGAGCTGCGATGGTCTGATAAATCTGCGTCACCTCCAGCGGCGACAGCTCGATGGCGCCAAGCAGCATTGAGGGGTACCTGGGAAGAGGTCGGATCACGCCCAGGCGCTCGAGGGTCTCCGCCACTCGCGGAACACCGACCTCCATCCCCAAATTCACGGTGGCGAGGTTGTAGGAATTGGCTAAACCCATGTAAAGGGGAACACTTCCGTGGAGCTGATCGTCATAATTCTGCGGCGCCCAGATCTTCCCCCGCTCGTCCTCTAGCCGCACCGGAGCGTCGTCGATGGGGGTCACCAGGCTGTAGCGGCCCGGCTGCTCCAGCGCGGCCAGGTAGACCGCTGGCTTGACCAGAGAACCTATCGGCCGCACCGCGTCCAGGGCGCGGTTGAAACCCGCCTCCCGCGGCTTGCGTCCGCCCACCACTGCAAGCACTTCGGCGGTGCTGCTACGGGTGAGGACTACCGCTCCCTGAAGCGCGCCCGGCCCGAGCCGCGCGCTGCCCAGCTCCAGTTGCCGCACCCGGGCGGAAAGCGCGGATTCCGCCCGCCGCTGCAGCATTGGGTCCAGAGTGGTGAAAATCTGCAGCCCCGCGCTGCGCAGATCTTGGTCGCGGTAATCCCTTCGCAGTTGGCGCCGCACCAGGTCGAGAAAAGCCGGATAGCGGGCCTCGCCCTTCGGCGCCTCATCGAGTACGCCCAATGGACGCGATTTTTGCTCTTCGGCTTTTTCTTTACTAACGACGCCCTGCTCCGCCATCATATCCAGCGCCAGGTCACGACGCTGCTTGGCCCTTCGCGGATGCAGCCTGGGATTGTAGTAAGACGGACCGCGCACCAGCGCCACCAGCAGCGCCATCTCCGCCAGCTCCAGTTCTTCCAGCCGCCGGCCGAAGAAGAAGTGCGCCGCCAGGCCGAAGCCGTGCACCGCTCGCGGTCCCTGCTGGCCGACGTATACCTCGTTCAGATAAGCCTCGAGGATTTCCCCTTTTTCAAAGTGAAATTCAAGCAACAGCGCGATCAGCGCCTCGTTGAGCTTTCGCGTAATGGTGCGTTCCGGAGTCAGATAGAAATTCTTTGCCAGCTGCTGGGTAATGGTGCTACCGCCCTGCACCGTTTGCCGAGCGCGAATATTGGCCATGAGCGCCCGCAGCATGGAGCGGATGGAAATCCCGGAATGACGATAGAAACCTCTATCTTCTACCGTCAGCAGTACCTTGATGAATAGTGGCGGCACGTCACTCAGTCGCAGAAGGATCCGATCTTCGCCGTGGCCTGGGTAAATTCGGCCAACCAGCGCGGGCTGCAAACGCACTAGCGGAATCAGCCGGGCGCCGTCTGCCAGCCGGCGCACCTGGCCGCCGGCCAGGGTAACGCTCAGCTGGCGCGGCGGATCGTCGCCGTCCCAGAAGCGAAAGCCGCGCAGATTGATGAAGAAAGTGTTGCCCCGCCGGACATAGCCGCCGGCGCGGCGCACCGATCCCGGCTGATAGCCGGCGGCGTCAAGCTCTGCGATCAGCTCTTCGGGGGTGAGTGCAGCACCGGGGTATAGTTCGAGCGGGCGGGAGTAAATTCGCGCTGGCACTTGCCAGCGCCTGCCTTCAAATTGTCTGGTGACGTTATTGTTGAGCCAGAAGAGGTAGCCGCCGAAGGTCAGCACAGCTGCGACCAACGTGGATGCGATCACCACCCGCCATCGCGACCGACCGTATGCCCCGGTTTTCCGCCGGAACACATTCCGCAGACGACTTTTTCTTGCGCGCTTACGTCGACGTGCGCGCCGCGGCGCCATGGGGGGAACTCTCAGACATGAAAAGCCGAGAGCTTAAGTCGCAGCGGCAGAAAAATCAAAAAAACGAAGTTAAAAAGATAATGTAACGGTATGTAATATCTAAAATTATTTTGTTTCTTTCTGGCAGCTCCGCAAGATCAGTCAATGAGCGCATCCCGCTCGGCCCATTCCTTGAGGCGCGCGCGCAGTCGAACCACGGCCTGACCGTGGATCTGACAAACTCGGGATTCGCTGACGTTGAGCACCTCTCCAATCTGGCGCAGGTTGAGCTCCTCGTCGTAATACAGCGCCATCACCAGTTTTTCGCGTTCCGGCAGCCCCGCTATTGCCTTGGCCAGCATGTTTCGGAATTGTTCGTGCTCGAGATCCTCCAGCGGGCCGTCGAACTTGCCGCTCAAGCCCTCGGAAACGGATTCACTTCCCGCAATCAGGTCTTCGAGACTGAAGATCCGATGCCCGGAAGCGTCTTGAAGCACCTGGTGATACGCGTCCAGGCTTAGTCCGAGCTTCTCTGCCACTTCCGAGTCCCGCGCGTCCCGAGACTCGGCGGTCTCGATATTACGTATGGCCTCGGCAATCTGTCGCAGCTTTCGGTGCAAGGAACGGGGCGTCCAGTCGCTCTTTCGGATTTCGTCGAGCATGGCGCCGCGGATGCGGATGCCGGCAAAGGTCTCGAAGCTTGCGCCGTGTCCCGGGGCATAATTACTCGAGGCCTCCAACAGGCCAATCATTCCGGCCTGGATCAAGTCGTCCACCTGCACGCTGGGCGGTAGGCGGGTAATCAAATGGAAAGCAATGCGGCGGACGAGGGAGGTGTGTTGATCCACGAGCGCGTCCTGGGGACTCGCCGCCGGTGTTTTTCTGACTGCTGCGCTGGCGGGCATGAGACAGCCTCCTGGTTCCTTCTAGCCAGGGGCTGTTATGCAATCTCGAGGCCAGGAATTTTTCCTAATTTTCGACTCGAATTAATACCTTTAAGCCATTGAAAGAAACGGTTAGGGAATTGGAGTCCGAAGTCGTCACGGGCCACCGATTCTTGGCATGTCAAATTTCCGTGACGCATTCACGGCACTTTTAAACCTCCGCGACGCTGCCGCCCTCATCAGGCCTTGCGTCTAATCTCGTGTTTGCGCATTTTCTCCACTAGGGTCGTTCGTCCCATGCGCAGGCGTTTCGCCGCGTGAGCCACGACGCCACTCGCGTCCTCCAAAGCCTGCTCGATGAAGGATCGCTCCAGTGCGTTGAGGTGAGCTTTGAGGTCCAGCCCGTCTCGGGGCAAGGTCGTGGGCATGTCGCTCCTCGCATTGGCCTCGAGACCCTGGGCAACGACCGAGAAAGCTCCGGGCCGGTATTTCTCCGGCAACTCGTCAAGCTCCACGGCGCGACCGGGAAACAGAATTGCCAGCCGCTCGATGAGGTTAGCCAGTTCGCGCACGTTGCCCGGCCACGGGTAGCGCTGCAGCGCGACCAGCGCGTCCACGGTGAGCGACATCGGCTCCCGGTCCCCACCGGCTGAACGTTGCAGCAGGTCGTTGACCAGCAGCGGCAGATCCTCGGCGCGGGATCTCAGCGGCGGGACGTGAATGGGAAACACATTGAGACGGTAATACAAATCCTCGCGGAAGCGTCCTTCGCGAATGGATTTCTCCAGGTCCGAGTGGGTGGCGGCAACCACCCGCACGTCGGCGGTGAGGCTCTCGTTACTGCCCACGCGCTCGAAGGTGCGCTCCTGAAGCACCCTCAGCAGCTTCACCTGCATGTGCAGGGGCGTATCTCCAATTTCGTCCAGAAACAGGGTGCCCCCGGCGGCCATTTCGAAACGGCCGCGGCGCGAGCTGACGGCGCCGGTAAAGGCGCCTTTCTCATGCCCGAAGAGCTCGCTTTCCAGCAGATCTCCGGGGATCGCTCCACAGTTTACCGGTACGAAAGGCTTATAGCGGCGCGGCGAGTGGTAGTGGATATTGCGCGCCACCACTTCCTTGCCGGTACCTGACTCGCCTGTGAGCAAAACCGTGGCCTCGGTTTGCGCCACCTGCTCGATAAAGGTGCGAACACGGCGCACTTCCATGCTGGTGCCGACCAGGTTCCTGAAAAGCTCCGGTGAGCGCGAGTCTCCCTCCAGATGCCGGTTTTCCCGGTACACCTGCACCTGCTGCAGCGCCTCCCGCACCGCGGCCAGCTGCAAGGGCACTCCGATTCGGGCGATGCACCCGCGGTCAATCTCCTCGTCCCACGGGCTGATCCGCCCCGAGTCGTTCATGGCCACTACAGGAAGGTGTGGATCCTGTTCGCGGATGTAGCGAAAAGTGTCCAGCAGGCCGTCATCCTTCTCCGGCGGTGCGAGGATGACTACGTCCGCCCCGGCCAGGGACTCCGCATCCGCGGTTGTCTGCACGCAGGGTGTGTGGCCGAGAAGTTCGAGTGCGGCGCAAGTCTCTTCGGCTCGAGACTGGTTGTGGTCGATGACGACAGCGGTGAGCATGAGCGGCTGACGGGAACCTTTTTTCAATCCTGGGCGGTTCGAATGCCGCCCGTAATAGATTGAAATTAGATGGCAATCTGGTGCATGTCAAAATTTTGGCGCAACCGTTGCCAGCACACGTGGACATTTTTCCTATCCGCCGCTGCTGCCACGTGCTCGAATTCATGAATGGCTAAAGTGTGTGCCCAAAGCGTCGATAACGGTAACAACATCTGATTCAGTTCCCGTTTGCGGCAGCATGTCCGACACAAGAACATTGGTCACCGTGCGTGACACCGACGTCAGCGACAAAGCGTCGAATCCACTGGCCGCGCTCAAGCCCTCAGGGCGCAAACCGAATCGTACACAAGCGATGCTCGGAGACCAGCGGCTGATTCGCCTCAGGCGAGCCGTCGTCGATGGTGACTATCAGGTGGATCCGCAACGCATTGCGGTAAAACTGCTCAAACGGAGCTGAATCCTTCGTCAGGACAGCAGGCCCGGTTCGAGTCGGGCCAGATCTTCCGGCCGATCAACGTCCCCGAGTGTCGCAAGCTCATCCCAGCGCCAACCCAGCTCGCGCAATCGTGACCGCGTAACGGCAAGCACCCGGCCCGTTCCCCAGGGCACGCGATGGAAAAGGCGGCAGTCAAGGCGGGAGGCGCCGATGAGCACATAGCCTCCGTCCATTGCCGGGCCGAGCACGATCGAAGCGTCGCCGGAGTTCAAGCGGGCTGCGGCCCGGTGAAGGTACGCGGGGTCGATTTCGGCACAGTCACTGCCTATGAGGAGCGCGGCCCGATGACGCGAAAGCGCAAAGGCCATGGCATGATGCATACGCTCGCCTAGATCTATGCCCTGTTGGGATCGAAGCGGGACCCCGAACTCGCTTTTGAGCCGGCGAAAGAAGCTGTGGCGGGTATCCGGTGCGCAGAACAGAATTACCGCACCGAGTTTCGACTCAACGGCGGCAGTCAGCGCTTGTCGGGTCAGCCGCCGATGCAGGGCGGCCGCTCCCTTTGCACCCAGGGCGGGAATAAGGCGGGTTTTCACCTTTCCAGCCACGGGTGCGCGGGCGAAAACCAGTATCGCCGGCGTTTCGGATTCCTCCCCCCGGAACCGGACCAGGTGCCGCGCGTTCAATGACCAGAATCGATCTCTGTGCGGCCGTACATTCGCGCCAGCCTGGCCGGGTCCACCCCGAGAAAATAGGCGAGCCTTAAGCGCCACATGAGCAGCGTCATCGCGACGATGCCGTGCCGCGCCCAGCGCCGGGTGGAGGTCACGACAGGCGGCCTAAGACACACCGGTGCGGCACATTTGCGTAGGCGCTTGCTCAAGGCCACGTCTTCCATTAAGGGGATTCTGGGGAAGCCGCCCTGTCGCTGGAATAGCGCGCGCGAAACACAAATGGCCTGGTCGCCGGTGGCGATCCCGGTAATCCGGGAGCGAAAGTTCATCATCATTTCGATCACACGGTAGAGCCAGTTTTCTCCGTCGAGGCGCACGTCGAATCGTCCCCAGAATGCCTCGACGCGCCGCGCTCGCTGCGCCAGCAACGCCTGAAGCGCACCTGGTTCGAGCCGCGTATCGGCGTGGAGAAATAGAAGCAGCTCGCCCCCAGCGGCATCCGCGCCTGCGTTCATCTGCAGTGCACGGCCGCGCCCGCAGTCGATCACCTTAGGCGTGATCTCGCCAGCGACGCGCCGGCTGTCGTCGTGGCTACCGCCATCGACGATGATGACTTCGTGACCTTGGGCCTGTAGCGCGCGAAGCAGCGGCCCCTGTGCCTCCAGGCTCTCGGCGTCGTTCAACACCGGGATGATGACGGAAATCAGGTTCATGCCTGCTGCCGCTTCGAAATGATTGCTCAGTTCAGCGCACCGGAACAGCTGCTGCCCTGCCCCGCGGTGCAGCCGTAGCAATGGTCCCGAACCATGATCGGACTGCCTTCCAGATCCTCCCCCATCAGATGGGACAAATGCGTTCGCGGGGTCCCGTTCAGTCGCAACGGCAGATCCAGCATCTGGTTGAAATCACAGTCGAACACAAACCCCTGCCAGTCCACGCTGAGCAGCGTTCGACACATTACGCCGTCAACGTTGTCGTCCCGGTGCGCTTCACGAAGCAGCCCCATGTACTGCTGGAACTGTCCTTTGGATATCAGCGTGCTACCGAAGCGACCGACGGGCATGTTGGCGAGGGTGAGCAGACGGTTGAAGCGCACGCCGTAGCGATCGCCCAGCTCTCTCCTGTACGCCGCCTCGAGCTCCTGTTGCGGCGGCGGGAGCTTCGGGCCCTGGGGGTTGTAAACCAGGCTCAAGGACAGATCGGAAGTCGGGTCGCCATAGCCGAGGCGATTGAGTTTCTTTAACCCCATTATGCTCGCGTCGAACACGCCCTTTCCTCTCTGCCGGTCCACGTTCTCTCCCAGATAACAGGGCAGCGACGCGACCACCTCGACCTCATGCTCGGCCAGGAACTCGTCAAGGTCCTCGAAACCGGGTTCGGAAAGAATGGTGAGATTGCAGCGGTCGATCACACGCGCGCCCAGGCCGCGGGCAGACTCCACCATGAAACGGAAGTTCTGGTTAAGCTCCGGCGCGCCCCCGGTGATGTCCAAGGTGCCCACCGACGCCGCCTGCAGAAACTCGACCACGGTGTCTGCGGTACTGCGATCCATCTCCTCGGTTCGCTTCGGCCCCGCATTGACGTGACAGTGGACGCAGGATTGATTGCAGCGATAGCCGACGTTTACCTGCAGCGTGTCCAGGCGCGACCGCCGGATGGGTGGAAAATCCGTATTGAGCATGAGCGGAAGCGATTGATGCATTTAGAACTCCTGCAGAAGGAAAAATGAACCGCGCCCGGCTCGGTCTGCTCTGTGTCGGCGCGGGCGAGGAAACACCGGCTCTGAGGCTGGAGGAATGTAATATAGAACGGGTTTCAAAAAGTTATCGTAACCATCTGAACGGCCAGCCCACAAGCAGCGGAGTTTGTGTGCCAACTGAGGATTTTGACGCAGATGACAGGCTGAGGTTCGAGGTTTAGAATCGGCCGCCTGATTGACGGGGCCGTAGCTCAGCTGGGAGAGCGTCGCGTTCGCAATGCGAAGGTCGGGAGTTCGATCCTCCTCGGCTCCACCATTCACACACGCAAGCCGGGCTTCTCCCGGCTTGTCGTTTTGAGGCAAAACGCCCCGGTAGCTCAGCAGGATAGAGCGTCCGCCTCCTAAGCGGAAGGTCGCAGGTTCGACTCCTGCTCGGGGCACCAACTCAGCGGGGGTCCATTCCGGACACATAGGTAACACTTTATTGCGAGGACATGGGTAACGCTTTTGGAGCGAATGGGTTTTGTCCCACTGGCTCCACCCGGTTCTCGGCTTCATCGAAAATGAGCATTTTGAGCCTGTTCTTAACCCCGTTAGGCTAAGCACAGCAATTTTGAGATAGGCTCTAGTTAACTCCCACGTCTCAATCGAGTACAAGCGCCAGGCGCAGATCGTTATCGAATTGTGACTACTGTGGGAGCAACTGTTTATCCTGCGCGACTTCAGGCGCGGGCCGCCTGAAGCTCGATCTCCACCAACCAGTCCGGCGAAGCCAGCGCCTGGACAACCAGTAGCGTGGACGCCGGTCGATGCTCGCCGATGACCCGATCGCGAGCGGTTCGAAACGCCGCCACGTGATCGGCGTTGACCAGGTACGTGGTGGTCTTGACCACGTCGGCGAGCCCCATACCCGACGACTCCAAAATGCCGAGCAGATTTTTCCACGCCCACTCACACTGGGCTTCGATGCCTTTTGCCATGCTGCCGTCCGGCTTAACACCCACCTGGCCCGAGACATGGAGCCAGCGCGCGTCTCTGCTGCCCACCATCGCCGCGTGACTATAGTTGCCGAAGGGAGGGGCTACTCCGGCCGGGTTTTCGAACTTGATCATGATGACTTTCCTCGGGGCGAAGCGACAGCGCCCCAACAAATTGGCCAATTCGTCTAAGCTCTGGATAATCAGAGCTTCGTTGAAGTAAAGATTGCGGGCGCCGCCAAGGCCCTCTGTAGCACATGGTCCCTGATAGCCATGAACCAAGGCAAGGCAGAAGCTAACGGTCCTGCCGGATCCGGAAAACGCCCCGAGGCGCGGGTGCTGCTGCAGCACGTTTACCCCAAACGACTGCTGTCGGCGCTCATGTACCGCGCCACCCGGATTCGCTTCTCGCCCTGGAAGTACCTGCAAATCCACTGGTTCATCCGCCGTTTCGGGGTCGACATGAGCGCTGCGGAGGTTCAGAACCCCGGGGCGTTCAAAGACTTCAACAGTTTCTTCACCCGCGCGCTGAAGCCCGGCATCCGGCCGCTACCGGAAGACGCGCGCTCGCTGGTTTCTCCCGGCGACGGCGTGCTCTATGACTTCGGTAGCATCGAAGACAACGCCCTGATTCAGGCCAAGTCGCACCGATACGCCGTTCCTCTGCTGCTGGCTGAAAAAGGCGAAACGGCAAAGTGCTTCGACAAGGGCAGCTATTTCACCCTTTACCTCGCACCCAAGGACTACCACCGGGTCCACATGCCTTTCGGCGGCGTGCTCAAGCGGATGGTTTACGTGCCCGGCACCCTTTTCAGCGTGAATCCAGCCACGGCCGAGGGCATTCCCGGACTGTTTGCCCGCAACGAGCGCGTCATCTGCTGGTTCGATACCTTGGCGGGACAGATGGCCGTGGTCCTGGTGGGCGCGGTATTCGTCGGCTCCATCGAAACCGTGTGGCACGGGGAAGTGACGCCGGCGGCCGCGCGGGAGGTCGCGCGCTGGCGATACGATCCTCCTGTGAGCACGATTACCCTCAAGCGCGGCGCCGAGATGGGCCGTTTCAACATGGGCTCCACGGTGGTGGTGCTGATGGATCGAAGGGTCGCCGCCTGGCGCTCGAAGCTCGCCCCAGGCACGCCGGTTCAGATGGGTCAGACACTGGCAACCTTCGGCCCCGACGTGCCGGATCCCAGCGAGAAAATCGACGCAGCCGAGACTTAGCCGGGGAGCGCCTGTACGCACAGCGCCAGCAGTCCGCCGGGATAAACGCCGAGAGCCAGAATCGCCAGCGCGTTGGTGCTCATCATCACCCGCATCTCCGACGAGGACGCCACCGGCAGCGGCTCGTCCGGTTTCTCGAAGTACATCAGGCGAACCACGCGCAGGTAATAGAAAAGTCCGATGATGGCGAAGGAGACGCCCACCACCGCGAGCCAGGTGGACCCGGCGGCGATCACTTCCCGCAGCACCGACCATTTGGCCCAGAATCCGACAAACGGCGGAACCCCCGCCATGGACAGCATCAGGATCAGCATCAAAAACGCAAACCACGGGTTGCGGTCGTTCAGTCCCTTGAAGTCGTCTAAGCGGTCGGCCTCGAATCCCGCCCTTCCGAGCCAGATGATCATGCCGAAGCCGCCCATGGACATCAGAGCGTAGGTGATGATGTAGAACATGGATGCGGCGTAGCCGGAGGCGGTGCCGGCGACGATGCCGAGAAACAGGAAGCCCACGTGGGCAATGGTGGAATACGCCAGCATGCGTTTCAGGTTTCTCTGCGCGATGGCAACGATGTTGCCGATGCCCATGGAGAGCACGGCGAGAATCGCGAGCATGCCGGTCCAGTCTTCCTGCAATCCTTGAAGTCCGTCCACCAGCAGCCGCATGAGCATGCCGAAAGCGGCCATCTTTGGCGCAGAGCTGATAAACAAGGTCACCGGCGTGGGAGCGCCCTCGTATACATCCGGCACCCACATGTGGAAAGGCACCGCGCCGAGCTTGAAAGCGATGCCCACCAGCACGAAAACCAGACCCAGCACCAGAATGATGTTGCCGCCCTGATCGGCGTCGATGAAGCCGCGGATCTGGCTTAAGTCCAGCGTCCCGGTTACGCCATAGATGAGCGACATTCCGTAGAGCAGCATGCCCGAGGCCAGCGCGCCCAGCACGAAGTACTTCATCGCCGCCTCGGAACCGCTGATGGAATCGCGGTT
>CAMYJH010000027.1:48509-82328 GCA_947258715.1 uncultured Gammaproteobacteria bacterium | reverse complement strand
AGTCAGTCTCGCAGGCACAACGATTTCTGTCGGTATACGGGGCGGTGCAGAACTTGTTTCGACTTGGGCGACACTTATTACGAGCGCGGAACTACCGTTAATTTCGAATGAGGGCGTTCGTACGTTGGCAGCAGGCGACATGCGTCTAGCCGCTGAACGGGAACAGCTCCGTCTACGATATTTCCGCCCTAAAGTTTTTAATTTGACAATACCGCCCCGCGGCCTCCGTCTCATATCTAGGGTTTGGCGGTCGCTTTACGTGCGACACCCGTGCTTCGTGTCGTAGCAGTAGGAATGTCGCTAGTCGATCCAATCGGCTATGAAGACGTTGGTTTCCCCCTTGACCTTACCGTCACGATTGGAAGCGAACACTAGACGCTCGCCGTCGTGAGAGAACATGGGAAAGCCGTCAAAGCCTTCATACGAGGTAACCCGTTCCAACTCTCGGGTATGTATATCGATCAAGTACAGATCGAAGTTGCGACCGCTAGGGTCGTGCAGGTTGGAAGAAAAAATGATGCGCTTGCCATCGGGGTGCCAATAGGGGCCAAAGTTTGCAGCGCCATTGTCGGTAAGTTGAATCGGCTGCCGTGCTTTGAGGTTCATGATATGCAGCTCGAGCTTGCTGGGGCGTATCAGTCCCTGCGCTAGCAAGCTGCGGTAGTCTTCCAATTCCTTCCCCTGCGGTCGCGATGCGCGCCAGACTATCCATTCGCCATCGAACGAAAAGAATGCGCCGCCGTCGTACCCGGGTGCGTCGGTGAGTTGTTCAACGCCGCTGCCATCAGGGCTCATTAGATATAGCTCGAGGTCACCACTGCGTACCGAGGTGAAGACAATCTTGTCACCCTTTGGTGAGTAGACTGCCTCGGCGTCATAACCAGGCGTATCGGTCAGGCGAGCGGCGTTGTCGCCTTCTGGGTCGGCTTTGAAGATGTCATAGCTCTCGTATAGGGGCCAGACGTAGCCGCGCGAATAATCTGGCTTTGGGGGGCAGGCCTCACCGCCGAGGTGGGTCGAAGCGTAAATGATCGATTGATTGTCTGGGGCAATGAATGCGCAGGTGGTAGCACCTTCGCCCGACGAGACCTGGCGCACGTCGGAGCCGTCGCTATTCATGCGAAAGATCGCGTCGCAACCAAGTTCGTCACGGGTCGATTGAAAAATGAGCTCGCCGCCATCGAACGAGAAATATGCCTCGGCATTCTGTCCGCCAAAGGTGAGTTGGCGCACGTTGCGTAGATGTACCTCGCCATCGTGGGCCGTAGCGAGCTTGGCGGGGGGCGGTTGCGCGGCGCCAACGACGCTGGTGCATCCGAGCACAATCAAGCTGCATGCACTGATCGGTCCGATCAGGGTTCTTCGCGATGGCATCATCGGGCTCCCTTGCTAGAGGTTATGAAAGTTGTCATCGTGCGCTGACCCGTGTGCTGACGCGATTCTGTTCGGTGCCGCGGCGGTAATCGACCACGATGGTATCGCCCGGCGACAGCGCACGCAGCGTCGCTGCATAGGCACGCAGATCGGCAACAGGCTCGCCGTTGATAGTGGTGATGATATCACCCTGCCTTAGACCCGCCCGCGCCGCGGCCGAGTCCGCCGTCACGCCCGTCAAACGAACGCCAGGGCCCGGATAGGCAAAATCGGGTACGGTGCCGAAACTGACACGCCGGCGGCCCTGCGCAGGCGCTTCCCTGGTGCGCGCTGTCGCTGTTGGCACAGTCATGGCTTCGGCCCGTGACGCAAGGTACCCGATCGCTTCCTTGGCAATGGCGGCAACCTTGGTCAGACCGGCGCCGTCTACTTTGTCAGCGGTGTCGCCCGGGCGGTGATAGTCCTCGTGCGCGCCGGAGAAGAACTGAACCGCCGGTACGCCAGCGTCGATAAAGCTGGTGTGGTCACTTCCGCCCAGGTCATCGCCAACAGGGTTCACGGCGACGCCCGTCACGAAACCAGCGCCGCGAAAGATATGAGGCCACTCGCGCGCTGAGCTGACACCGAGAATCTTCAGGGCTTGTTGCTCGAGCCGACCGACGGTGTCTAAGTTGAGCATGCCAATGATACGACTCACCGTGTGTTCATCTGCATTGTTTACGTAATGCTCTGAACCGAGTCGGCCGGCTTCCTCAGCATCGAAGGCAACAAACACAATGCTGCGGGCCGGCTTCCGCTGTGTGCTCAGTACCCGCGCAAGCTCCAACAACACGGCAACCCCGCTGGCGTTGTCGTCGGCGCCTGGATGAATCTGGCCGCGATGGGCTTTGTGCACGTCGGGCCAGCCGCGGCCAAGATGATCGTAGTGCGCACCGACCACCACGCTTTCACCGCGCCGCTCTGGGTCAGTGCCCGCAATGACGCCGACTACATTGATGAGCTCGGTCGTTCCAAGCGGCGGACCGAGGTCCGCCCGCCAACGTTGGTAATAGCTTTGTGCCGTGTCGCCGCCCGGGGACAGTCCCAGCTCGGCGAAACGCTTGGCGATATAGGTGGCAACCTCAGCGTGTTGCGCGCTACCCGGACCTCGCCCGGCCCGAGCTGGATCGGCGAGCCAGCGCACATCCTCCAGCATACGCTCGCTGGAGAAGGCCGGTGGCAGTTGGGCCAGCGCCGAGCGGGGCGCCAGCGTGGCGCGCTTCGCCGCTGCGGTGTGGCCATCTGCCTGAGTGACGCTGACGCTGAGAGGCGAGCCGACGAGGGGCCATTGCCCCTTGGCGACGTTAGTCGGCGCATCACCGCTGAAGGCGAGATAACCGTATTTGCCGTAGTGGGGCAGCTTGCGCGCCAGTCCGGGTAGGGCCGCGACGTTGTCGCTGGCCAGCCAGGCCACGCTGAGTTCCGGGTTGTTCGGGTGGCGCGCGACAGAGACCACACTGTGGCCGGCTCGCGGCAAGGTATCTTCACCCAAGGTTAGGTGCTCAGCGGTGACGGCGAACGGGTACTGGCCCAGCGCGGTGTTGATCACGTCGCGCCAGCGATTGTCCCAGCCCAGAACCCAGACGGCCTTGTCGACCGGCAAGCGGTCGAGTTCATTATCGTGGATCACGGCGACCTTCCTGGAGCGGCTTTGCTGCCAGCTCTGAGCCACGCCACGATAGGCCTCGAGCAGCGCCGGCGGCGCCTTGGTCGGCAGGACAACGAGGATGTTCTCGGCTCCGAACATTCCAGTCACGGCGGGCGGCACCTCCTGGTGGTCGAGCCGGCGAAACAAATCGAACTCTGGGTCGATGTCCAATGCCAGCGGGCGGGCGGGCAAGCGCAATTTCAGCTGCGTGCTTTTCGTGTTCATCGCGACGTTGCTCTGCCAGGCTTGGGGGCTGTCGATCAGGTGCACGGCGATCGGCACCGCCAGTTGATAGGCATCGCCCGGCTGCAGTTGCTCGAGCGTAGCGCTTAACAAGAACTCAGCACCAACTTGCTCGGCCTTGGCGTCGCTGACCCGCAACCGTGGGGCGCCCGTGCGTTCGACCCACTGGGCGAAGAACGTGCCTAGCGGGCGTTGCGCGACCGTACTGAAGCTCGCCTCCACATCGGCAAAGCTGGCGACGCGAAACTGCTGCGTTCGATACAACTGTTGCAGTCCCTTGATAAACAACTCATCGCCCAATTCCTGGCGCAGCATGTGAAACAACATTAGTGTTTTGCCATAGCCGACGGCTTCGGTCTCAGCACTGTGGCGCGAACGAAACGCTGTCAGCGGAAAGTCCTGGGCATCGCGCACATAGTCGGCGTATTTCTGTAGGGCAGTACGCCGGTATTCCACGCCTTGGTCGCGCTGTTCCTTGATCAAATGGTCTGCGAGATAACTGGTTAGCCCCTCTGCCCAATTGCCCTGCTCGTAGGCGACGTAGACACCATTGCCCCACCAGTTGTGCAGGATCTCGTGCGGGTAAGACGAATGCAGGATGAACGGGAAGCGGATCACTTTGGGTCCCAACAAGGTGAAAGATGGCATGCCGTACCCTGTCTCCCAGAAGTTCTCCACCAGGGCAAACTTGGCGTAGGGATAGGGCCCCAGCAACGCGTCGTACATCTGCAGATACTGGGCAGTAGCGCCAAGGTAGCGTTGGGCCAAATCGGGTTCCGCGCCGCGCAGGAAGACCATGGCGTCAGCGCGTGCCGCGCTCTCATGGTATTCGTTAAACGCGGCGGCGATCAGGTAGATTTCTTCCTGCGGCTGGGTCTCGGTCCAGGTTTCTACCCGCGCGGCGTTATCAGCCTGGACGAGCCGCGCACCCTGACTGACCGAGCGCCAGTCTGCAGGCAGACGAACCCGCAGTGCGAAGCTAACACGCTGGTCCGAGAAAACGGGATACCAGTAGCTGGTGCCTGCGAGAAATACACCGCTCTCGCTGATCAAGCCCGGCGAAGCGCTGAATGCGCGCGCATATTCTTCGCCAAGGTTCTCGACGGGGTGGTAGATGCTGCCCTCGTAATTCAGCGTCAGTGCCCCGGTGTTGTGCACTTCATACCAATGCAAGGGCACATCGCCGGCGGACTGTGCCGCGCCGAGCCCGAACCGCCGTTTGACCTCGGCGGCCGAGAGACGGCGCAGTCCGGCGGCGGCCGGTTCCGCATGTACCTCAAGGTTGGCGTGAAGCGCGAAGGCGAGGCGTCCCTGCTCCAGCGCGCTGATGTCGAGCTGATCGCTGACGCGCAGACCATTGCTCGTGGGCGCCAGCTCCACCTCGAGCTGGTGCTGGATTTGGGCTTGGGCCGCATGAATATAGAGGGCAAATGTGAGAATTCCCGACCATAGGAACCGGTGCATGACTTTCCCTTTGCGTGTACGGATAGCGGATCTGGCGTCGGTGCTGCAGGTGTTCAGACCAACACGCGCGTGGCGAGTTCGGCGCCGAGCCGAAGCCGAGCGAGCCCCGCTAGCCGGCGACAGCAGGTGCGACGCTAGCGTGATTACTTGCTTTTCTTGCGCGGGCGGGATTTGCCGTGCGAGCCTCGCCACAGCTTGCCGCGCCGCATTTTTCTGTCGCCGCTGCCCATCGAAGTCGCTCCTGTGCTGAGTAGTCGGGTCTGCGGTCTCCACCACGCCTTGAATCATGAGTATAGATTCTATGTTAAGGCACAAGCCCGAGGGCGGAAATCCGGGTTGAATTCGGTCTCATTCTGCAACAATGCAAAACAGGTCCTGGCCAGCTTGCAAGCGAGTGCCACGAAGGCCGCTGTCGTGCTCATGCCTCGGGCCCTCAAAGCCAGATAGTAGGGTTCCCAGAGCGCATTACGTATGCCCTGCATCGCAGCGTTGAACAGCAATCGCCGCAGCTCGAAATGGCCCTTCTTGGTGAGCTTGCGTCGTCCGCGAAACTTGCCCGAGTCGCGAATCCGAACGTCCCTTCCCATAAAAGCGATGCAAGCGCCAGATCCATTGTTCTGCCTGTGTCATAGGCGCCTATAGCCGCGCCCATGACGGCAGCGTACTCTTCTTACCTGGCGCGACGGGAAGTCGGGGACAGCACCCGATACGAAGTCAGCGCCACAAAGCCCCCGCCGTTGAGCCTTCGGGGGTTTTCTTTTTGCGCCGCTTTCGGCCACCTCCGGACATTCGACGCACAAGAAGACTAACTCTTAAACGTCGGCTCCCAGACCAGATCCAGCCGTTCGGGTCGCAGACCTCCCTAACCTCGGCATAATATCCCCTGAAGCCAACACCCCCTTCCCTAGGAGAGAGCATCCCTGTGGCAGAGCACTCGCCCCGAAATCTCGCAGTTATCCAGAGTAGTTCGCGGGAAATTCAATATCAGTTGCCACCAGGGCTGGTTGGGAAAGAACCATCCTGCTGCACCTGTGCTCCGGAGTTGTGGAAATCTGCATCCGTGGCCATAGGATCGATCTTTAATTCAGGGTAGCTGCAAAAAAACACCATCATTACGTCAGCAGGATTGTCGCCCATGATGCTGATGTAGTCGGCCGGGTGCTGGAATCTAATCAAGGGTTCGGTCGGTCGCAATTTGCCACCCCAGTCACAATAACCCGGGTCGTATAGAGCTACGTGATTGGGCACTCGCATGCCTGGCGGTTCAGGCGGCGTCGTCTTCGAAAAATACAGAACAGCACAGTAGCGATCCGGCGGCGAACACGCCATCGTCGGATCTTCCCGAACGCATCTACATTCGGCAGGAGCCAACACCGCGTCGAAGCGCAGGTTGACGACGGTTTGATGACCCGACGATACTCGATGGCATCGCGAAAAAGGGCGTTAATCCGTCCTATTCTCCAGAAGAATCCGTTGCTAACCATACCCGAAACTGACCAGCACGCGGCGCTGGTGGCGATCTACGGTAGGCCCTTCCTCACCCTGGGAAGCTACTCCGGCGCCCTGCCGAACGAGCTCGCGGTCTATGCGCTCGGCCTTCACCGCTACTGGCCGCTGCGCTACAACGTGACTCACACCATCAAGGAGCCTGCGGGCAAGCTCGAGAAGCATGGGGAGTTCTGCGACGCCAATTTCCGCGAAGTCAGAGAAAAGGTGTACGAGTTCTCGCCCGAGATCTGCGGCGTCGGCTCCCCGCCAATCGATGGGGCTCCCGCCAATCGATGGGGTCCGCCAATCGATGGGGTCAGAGTCGAATGATCCTTTCTCGGCTCAGCTCCGGGCAAGGAGACCGCAAATATCTTTGACCCACTAGACTTACACCCGCGCAGAGAATGTAGTGCTCGATTTTTAAAAGCGCCTTGTGCCTGACTTTGACGTGGCGCTCGTCAGGGGTTTCATCGCAGAGACGGGTTTGAATCTCTGTCACCACAATGAGATGAAGAGTCAATCCTGCTAGCCAATAATAGGTGGGGGCTTACATATCGGTTACGAACGACCGAGTTTCATCCGGGATCTGCTTCAATCTGCTGAGTGGAGGCTTCAGGCATCCCTTGTAGCGTTGACAAGGTATCAGCACCCTGAAAAGATGGTTTCAGACGGCATGGCTCACCGGAGTGAAGTCAATGCGGCTTGGACACATCTGTGACTCGGCCCGGCAAGCTTATCGTTGCGCGGCCGATCCTCCGTTCTGCGAAATTTCTCGCCTCACGGCCGATGCTTATTGGCGCGCGTCTCGGAATCCTTGTTCCGGTAAGCCCCGACCAGTTCGGATACAAACAACGTTATAGAAGTAACTAGAAAATCTGGGAGTCGTTTGCCTCCCCCAGGGCGACTGCAATGGAAACCGCGTTAATTTGTGGCAAATGTAATCACCATAACCGGACCAGCTCGCGGTTCTGTTCTTCGTGTGGCTCTCTCCTTGAGTGGCAATGTCCAAAGTGCCTGAAAGTTCTGCCGGCTACAGCCAATTTCTGCGACGCGTGTGGAGCGAAAGTCGGAGACGAAAGAGCACCTAGGTCATCCGCGTCCGCAGATATCCAAGAAACACTTGAACGTCGTCAAATGACAGTAATGTTCTGCGATTTACGTGATTCCACCCTCATGTCCGAAAAATTAGACCCCGAAGACCTGAGACGGGTGCTACGGCTGTATCAGGATTCTTGCGGAACGGTCACCCAAAAATATGGCGGCTATGTATCACGATATATGGGCGATGGAATCCTGGTGTTATTTGGTTATCCAGAGGCCCACGACGATGACGCTTACCGTGCGGTCCGAGCAGGTATCGATATCATCAGTGAGATTTCTTCAAAATCAATAGACTTCTCTGGCGTGTCGCGACAACTCTCGGTGCGTATCGGGATTGCTACGGGAATGGTCGTCGCCGGAGACGTGATCGGCAAACAAGAGACAAGAGAACAAGCGATAGTCGGTAAAACGCCGAATCTAGCATCACGACTTCAATCGATCTCCGGAACAAATGAAATTTTCGTCAATGAAACAACCTATCGACTGATTAAGGGGAAAGCTCGTGTTGAATCCATGGGGTTGGCAGAACTGCACGGCCTGAGTACCCCGGTCAATGTTTATCGAGTGCTCGGCCTATATGATCCGATCCTGGACTCAGGAGAAGATTTCAGCGATCCAGCGTCTTTGCTGGTAGATCGTGAGAGAGAATTGGGCTACTTGAGGCAACGATGGAGGCATGCAACAGACGGTGATGGACGAGTTGTATTAATCCAGGGTGAGCCAGGTATAGGCAAGAGTCGCCTGATACACGAGTTGAAGAGATCAATCGGCAAAGAGGCCAACAACGTTTTGGAGCTGCGATGCTCCTCTTATCTTAAAAACAGCTTTCTACATCCCGTGTTTGAGCTGTTTCAGGAATATGACGAAACTGGCCTGCCCATATTCCTAGAGAAAATATTCGCGGAAGACGAAGTACGGGCTGCAGAAGCACGGGAGCTAGCCAAGGCTGTAACTGGCGCAGAGATGGTGAAGCCGGGGCCGGCTGCCACTGGAACAAATCCCATCGAATTACCATTCGATGCCATTATTCAGTTGTTTATTGCCAGTTCCGAAATTCAGCCACTTCTTTTAATTATCGAAGATTTTCACTGGGCGGATCCGTCAACAACACGTTTGATAGATTTACTCGTAGATCAGATTCCGCTCGAAAGAATACTTGTCGTTATTTCGTCGCGCCCGACTTCCCGTCCGTCGTGGCTCATACGTAGCCACGCGACACAAGTAAATCTTGACCGGCTCAGTCCAAAAGATGCCGAAACCATGGTTCATGCACTTGCAAAGATTTCGCCGTTGACGACATCCGTTTTCAATGCGGTAGTCAAGAAATCCGATGGGGTTCCTCTGTTCATCGAGGAACTTACAAAATCTATTCTTGATGAGAAAGGCGATAAGTCAAAAAACGATGAAATTGGTTTCGCTCACCAGGACGACGATCTTGCCGTGCCCGAAACCTTGCGCGATTCACTGATGGCGCGACTCGACCAGCTGGGTGAGGCGAAGGTGATTGCACAGCTGGGCTCCGTAATTGGAAGGGAGTTCACTTATGCAATGCTGAGCGAGGTCACGAATCTCAGCGAAGACCAACTTGTAACGCTTCTGTACCGGCTGGTCAGCTCCGAGCTTGTTTTTCAGCGCGGTGTCGGATCAAGCAGGCGGTATCAATTCAAGCACTCTCTGATTCAGGATACCGCTTACGACTCATTGGTGCGCTCCACGAAAATTGAGTTTCACAAACGCATTGCGGCTGCGTTGAAGAATCGATTTCCAGGGGTGGGTCGCTCACAACCGGAACTAATGGCGCGTCACTACATGGAGTCAGAACAGACCGAAGAAGCTGTGATCTACTGGAATCGTGCCAGCGAGCGGGCTCTGCAGCAATCTGCCAATCTCGAAGCGCTCCATCACGCAGACGAAGGTCTTCGCTGCGTCGAGAAGCTGCCCGACGGGCAGCGCCGTGACGAGCTCTCCCTGTCACTGCACATACACCGGAGTGTTGCCATTGCGGGTACAAAAGGAGATGCGGTCCCAGAGCTCGAGACCATCTACCAAAGCGCCGCAGCTATATTGAATCGCTTAGAAGACGCGAATTTGGCATTTTCGCTTGTCCGCGAAATGCACGCGTTTCATCTTGTTCGGGGACCCCTGACACGAGCCATCGAGCTGGGTCACCGGATGCTGAAACTGGCCGAGGACAGCAGTGACCCGCAAAAGCTGACGGATTCGAGACGTTGTCTGGGATGGGCATACATTTGTCATGGCGAGCTGGAAAAAGGGCAAGATCTCATTCGCAAGGCATTGTCACTTTATGACATCGGAGATTCCCGCGAGCACACGCGCCGCGATACGATAGATCCAGGCGGTGTAGGTATGATTAATCTCGCCTGGTCGGAGTGGCTTACGGGGAACTCGGATACGGCTGCGAGACTCGCGCGGGATGCGGTCGCCCTGTCACGCAAAATTGACCATCCCTACACGCTGGCCTATGCCCTCTGCATGGGTGCAGCGGTTTTCCAGTGTCGGCGGGAGCCCGAAGCTGTGCTGACTTTGGTCGAGGAAGCGATCACGGTCGCGAAAAAACGCGGCTACAAGTACTGGAATGCCTGGGGGGCGTGTTTGTGGGGTTGGGCGACCGCTCAGCTTGACAGCCCGGAATCCGGAATCCAGGCCCTCGAAGCCGGTCTCGAGAACTATCGTGAGACAGGTGCGACGCTATTCGTTCCGCACATTCATTGCATGACGGCAGAATTGCAGCATTCGGCTGGAAACTATGCTGAAGCACGACGCCATCTTCAAATGGCAGCAGATATCGAGTCCAAAAATCAAATTTATTTCTATTCCGCGGAAACCCAGCGCTTGTTTGCAATGGTCGAGAAGGAGCTCGGGGAAACAGAATCCTCTGTAACCCATTTTAAGAATGCTTTGAACGTCGCCAGATCTCAGAAAGCGAGAAATATCGAACTCCGGGTTGTTTTAAGCATTTGTCAGAGTCCGTTTTCATCTTTGATTTTGCCCGATGCAAAGGAAACCTTGGCCTCCGTATTAAGCAACATACATGAAGGTCAAGACGACATCGATCAGCAGATCGCCCGAGGTCTTGCGACCTCGGAGCGGTCTTGATCGATATTCTAAAGCAGTGTGCTATCGGCTATTTACAATCAGCGGATGGTCACATCGTCCCAGACAGTAGCCGTCCTGCGAGGGCAGTTTCAACTCCGGTGGAAATCCCTTGAACATGATGTCGACGCAGCTGCAGGCGGTTACTTTGTAAAACGCATGTCTATCCGGTAGTAGCTCGAGCGGTCCGTTGTCAATTTGCCGGTAAACATGTCGCACTTTGATCGACTTGCCTTTTGCGAACAGCTTGTGATCCAGCTTTCGCTTCCAGACGCTGTCAGGGTCGTCAGGATCGCGCGCAAAGTCTGGCAGTGTAATCGTAGCCGGGAATATCTTCCCCTTGTCGGGAACGTCGTTGGATGAACCGTTCCTTGTAACGACCTCGAATCCATTCCTTATTATCTCGATGTCCCAGTGAAGGGTCTCCAGAACGGTCGTTATGTTTCCACCGTAACTGCGCTGTAATCTGACCCTTCTCATTTCTACCGCGAGGTGACCGTGCCCGGTTGCAACTCGATTGTTGGGTCTTTCTTCGCGCTTATCGACGTGAAAAACATAGTCGCGAATTTTCCCCTCCACTCTCCTGAACGGTCGGTCTGTGCGGTCCAATACATCCATAAGATCGCGTATCGCCACGATAGTGGAAAAACCACACATCCCGCCGAAAGTGGGTGGCGTTTCGCCTTTCGGTGTATTGCCCTCATAAATATCCGAGAGAAATTCTCGCAGCCCGGCGCGATTCGTCTTATTCCGAAGATCGAGGCCTGCAAAAGGAGTATCTTTCAGAACTAATTCGGAGACCGATAGCGCGTTTTTGATGGTTGGATCCTGGAGTATTTTTTGCTCATTTTCATCCTTTCCAAATTCCAGGTCCGCTAATCTTTTACCCCCGATGAATACTCCGAAATCTCTATAAGAAACATCGTCAACGCGCTGCTTCGAGATCGTGTCACAGCCGCTTATGGAGATAACAGCGATGAAGCCTGTAATTAGATATCGTTTCATTGTTTTGTCCTCCCTCTTGCTTCAGTGTCTGGGCCGTTCTTACGGACGGACTGATTGACCGGACTTGAGCTCGGCAAAGGATGTACGACGTGCCAAAACGCCGGCCGTGAGGCTGGTGCGTTTGAATCTGGTGGTTGAGTGAGCATCGCGCGAGAGCCACGCCGGGCACGACGTGTCACTTACGCAAACGAGTTGCGGTATCGAACTGAGCGCCAACCAAATCTGTATTCGACCCATAGTCAGCCCTCCCCGGGAGCTACTCAGGCGATATACGAAAAGCAGGGCGTGGTGAGGCAACCACCGTTATCTTCCGCGAAATGCGGGTGATCATCAACCGTTCCCCTGTATTTTTTTAGCGACACGCCGAGCAATCGCCAGCACGCCGATCCCGAGCAGCGCCAGCGTCGCCGGCACCGGCGCGCCGCCACGCAGGTCCAGCACATTCAGGAACAGCGCCTTCTCCTACGACGGATTCGGCAACGTGACCGAGGTCGCGTTCACGCCGCCCGGCGGGCCGACCTTCACCACTACCTACAGTTACGACGCTGGCGACAACATCATCGCCATGACCTATCCCTCGGGGAGACAGGTCACCTTCAACCGGGACGGGGTGCGGCGAATCGAAGGCATCGATGCCGACATAAACGCGTCGTCGTCCACCTTAGTGTCCAACATTCAGTACCAGGCGGACAACCAGGTCACTGCCCGCACCTTCGCGAATGACGCCACCTTCGGCATCGCCGGTGGAGCGCGACGGCAACGGTCCCGGAGTTGACTATTTGACTTATGAGGGGGTAGTTTAAGTTTCACGGTCTGACAGAGGATGTCAGACGTTGAGAATCCTCAAGGAGGGCAGGGATGCCCAGGAAGCCACGCCTGCATGTGCCCGGCGGTATCTATCACGTGATATTGCGGGGCAACAATCGCCAACCGCTTTTCTTCAGTGCTTCAGACCGGCTCGACTTTGAATCTTTAGTCGAGGGCGGCGTTGCGCGTTATGCCTGCCGGGTCCATGCGTATTGCTGGATGACCAACCACGTGCATCTGGCGGTCCAGGCGGGGCGCCAGCCTGTGGGAGGCTTCGTTCAGTGGGTGGCGGGGCAGTATGCCCGGCGTTTGAACCGGCGAAAGTCGCGCTGCGGTCACGTGTTCGAGAAGCGTCACCGGGCGCTGCTGGTGGGCGGGGAGTCTTATTTGCTGGAACTCATCCGCTATATTCACAGGAACCCGGTGGAGGCGCGGATGGTGGAAAAAGCCGGCGCCTATCGCTGGTCGAGCCATGCTGGGTACGTCGGTGGGGACACCCGGGACTGGCTGACCACGCATTGGGTGCTGTCACTCTTTGCGTCCCGTCTGAGCGAGGCGCGTCGCTTGTTCGACGAGTTCGTACACGATGACGACGCCGAGGCACGGTCGTGCAATGGCTTTGACCGGGGCGGGAATGTGGATGACCGTGTCGTTGGAGATGACCGGTTTCTTGAGCAGGTGATGGAGCGGGCGGTCCAGCCGGCACCTTTGAGCTTGAGGTCGTTGGATGATGTCGTGGCCAGTGTTTGCGAGGCTCATGGAATTCGTGAGGTTGAGCTTATAGACAGGACCCGGACCCGGCGATACGCCAAGATCCGGGCGGAGATTGCTAAGAAAGCCATCGAGATGGGTGTTGCGACGTTGTCGCAGGTGGCGAGGCGATTCGGGCGTTCTGATGCGGTGATTTGCCGGAGCGTGAAACGGTACTTTGGCTCAGGCGATAGAAATGAGTAGAGTGTGCCGTCACTGAGACCTCGGTTTATCAACCGGGGACCCGGATGTCCTGGGACAAACCGAGTGGTATCCTTTGGGATCATAGAAATTTAGGATATTTGCTATGCAAACTGCCAAGCGAGACGTCGAAGAGCTGCTGAAAAATCTACCCGACGATAGCACGATCGAGGACATTCAATATCACCTTTACGTCCTGGAGAAGATTCGGCGAGGCCGAAATGATATTCGCGATGGGCGAAGCTTCACGCACGAACAGGCAAAAGAACGCTTGAGCAAATGGCTCGAGCCCTGATTTGGTCGGGCGAGGCGCTCGATGATATCGATTCGATCGCCGAATACATCAGCCGCGACTCAATATACCACGCTAATCAAGTCGTAGAGGCTCTATTCACACTGGCCGACGAGCTACTCGCCTATCCCAAGCTCGGGCGAATCGTACCTGAGCTCAGCGACCCAGAGGTGCGAGAATGCTTCATCTATAGCTATCGCCTCATCTACGAGCTCAAAGACGACGACATACATCTCCTCGGTGTGATTCACGGCAAGCGTTTGCTTGAATCGGTAGAGCATTTTCAGCGGTAACCCACCCAGTACCTAGTGCTGGCAGTCGTATCGCTTTGTCGAGCGGTGTGACCGTACCCCCGTAGTTCGAGCCATGCGCGATGTGGGATTTCCTTGAATTGGCCCTTCCCCGAAACCACTTTAAAATTGAGTTCGGATTCGCTTGCGGAGGCAGGCAATCGGAGCGCAAGAGGCCAGGGAGCAAGATCTTTTGACTGGGGCTACGTGCGCATTTTGAACAGATGGCTGCGTATCGAATCGCGAATCGGTGCGCACGGCGCACCCTACTTGAACGATGGACATATTGGAGTTGTAGGGCGCAATAGCGAAGCGTATTGCGCCAGTATTTCTCAATGCAGCGACGGTCGCCACTCGAGCTTCTCTATGATTTCCGCTTCCTGCGCCATCAGCGTGTCGAGGCGCGGGTATACCGCGTCTGAATCGAAATACTTTAGCACCATGTCCACGAACTGATGGCCGTGTTTGCGCTCGGCCTTGTAGAGCGTGGTGTAGAAGCTCTTGAGATCGGGATCTTCGAGCGCCTCGGCAATGATTCCGAAGCGTTCCGCCCCTCGGCACTCGACGATGGAAGACACCAGCATGCGATCCAGGAAACGGTCCTCGCGCCCGTGGCGCATCAGCGCCATCAGCGCGTTGACGTACGGATCCTGGATATCCTTCGCCAGCGGCACGCCGCGCTTTTGCATCACCGCGTAGACCTGTCCGAAGTGCTCCAGCTCCTCCACCGCCAGGTCGATGAGCTGGGGGATGATAAGCTTGCGGTCCGGGTGCTTGACCACCAGGCTCATGGCCAGCGCGGACGCCTTGCGCTCGCAGTTGGCGTGGTCCTGCAGAAATTCGTCAAAGTTCTCCAGGATCACCTCGACCCAGTCGGGGTGCGTGGCAGTCAGCAGATCGACGGACTTACGGCCCATTCCCTATGACCCTTGATGTGCGTGTAAAAATTGAAACGGGTTTCGCTGGCCCGGCGGCGGAGCTCGCCGCCGCAAACCGTCGACACGCTAAAGAATACTTGAGCAAACATCAACTGGCGCCGGCGCAGATCGCGGCCGCGCCGGAATCTGATCTTCGCCTGGTGGTGGTCGTTCCCTGCCGGGATGAACGCGATCTCATGGTAACGCTGGAAGATCTCCGCCGCTGCGATGACCCCGGCTGCGCAGTGGAGGTACTCGTCGTTCTCAACGCCTCGGAGAAGGATCCGGAACGGGTGCGGGCGCAGAATCGCGAATCGCTGGCCGCCATCGAGTCCATGAAGCCGGTTTCGGATTCGCACGGGCGCATTCGCTTTCACGCGCTTAGCTTCGATCATTTGCCTGCAAAACACGCGGGCGTCGGGCTTGCAAGAAAGCTCGGCATGGACGAGGCGGTGAATCGACTGCTCGCTGCCGATACGCGTGACGGCATTATCGTTTGCTTAGACGCCGACTGCCGGGTGGAGCGCAATTACCTGACCAGCATCGTCGCGCACTTCGACCGCCATCCGCAAACGCCGGCGTGCAGCATCCACTTCGAGCATCCCCTGAGCGGCCCTTTGACCGGGTGGCACTACCGCGCGGTGACGGATTACGAGCTTTACCTTCGCTATTATCGCTGGGGACTGAAGTTCTGCGCTCACCTGTGCGCGCATCACACCGTGGGGTCGTGCATGGCGGTGCGTGCCAGCGCTTATGTGCGCCAGGGCGGCATGAACCGGCGCAAGGGCGCGGAGGATTTCTATTTCTTGAACAAATTAATGTTGCTCGGCGGTTTCACCGAACTCGGTGAAACCACGGTGATGCCGTCGCCGAGGGAATCGTGGCGGGTGCCCTTCGGCACTGGACGCGCGGTGACCGAGGCGATAGGGCAAGCCGCCGCGCCGCTCGCGGTTTATGCACCTGAGGTGTTCGACGAGATCGCCGCGCTCACGTCCAAAGTCCAGGCGCTTCGCGATGACGAAGCGATGGTGATGGCGACGCTTCCGGGTACGCTGCGCGATTACCTGAAACGGCAAAACTTCCGTGACAAGCTTGCAGAGATACGCAAGCACACGGCTACGCATAAAGCCTTCGAGTCCCGATTCTTTCGCTGGTTCGACGGCTTTCGCGTGCTCAAATTCGTGCGTTTCGCCACCGACTATCGCTACCCACGGGTGCAGGTTCAGAAGGCGGCATGGGCGCTGCTCCAGCGGATGGACCTGGCGCCGTCCAGCCACTTCGGGGACGGGGACAGCGCGGCGCTGCTGGCCCATTACCGCTTGATGGATCGATGGGGTCGAAGGATACGTTTGCACCCTGAACCGGCCGAGGTTAACCCGTCAGTCCCTTAGGCGCGCTTGTGAGGCAAGGTATACGGGCACTAAACTCAATCACTTATGCAAAAATCAGCGGAATGACGGATCTGAATCACATCGCCCGGCGAAAAAGCGTTGCCGTGGCTGTCGGCCCGGTGACCATTGGCGGCGAGGCACCCATCGCGGTTCAGTCCATGACCAACACCGACACCGCCGACGCGGTTGGCACCGCGGCTCAGGTGGAGGCACTGGCGCGGGCCGGCTCGGAGCTGGTGCGCATCACCGTAAATACGCCGCAAGCCGCCGCCGCGGTTGCGGAGATCCGGAAACGGCTGGACGATCTGGGCTGCCGCGTGCCGCTTATCGGCGACTTTCACTATAACGGTCACCGTCTGTTGAGCGAATATCCGGACTGCGCCGAAGCACTGGCCAAGTACCGCATCAACCCCGGCAACGTCGGCTTCGGCAGAAAACGCGACAGCCAGTTCGCCACCATGATCGAGGTGGCCAAGGAGCGTGACAAGCCGGTGCGCATCGGGGTCAACTGGGGCAGCCTGGATCAGGCGCTGCTGACGCGCATGATGGACCAGAACGCGAAGCGCGCCGATCCTCTGGATGCGCGGGAGGTCACCCGCGAGGCGCTGGTGGTCTCTGCGCTCGAGAGCGCCGCCGTTGCCGAAGAGCTGGGCTTGGCCCGAGATCACATCGTGCTTTCGTGCAAGGTGAGCGGCGTTCAGGACCTGGTGGCCGTCTATTCGGCGCTGGCCGAGCGCACCGACCACGCACTGCATCTCGGTCTTACGGAGGCCGGCATGGGCTCCAAGGGTATCGTCGCCTCCACGGCAGGCATGGCCATTCTTCTGCAGCAAGGCATAGGCGACACGATCCGCGTTTCGCTCACGCCTGCGCCCGGAGGCGACCGCACGCGCGAGGTGGTGGTGGCCCAGGAGATGTTGCAGACCATGGGTCTCAGATCGTTCACGCCGCTGGTGACCGCCTGTCCTGGCTGTGGGCGCACCACCAGCACTTTCTTCCAGGAGCTCGCCAACACCATTCAAAGCCACCTGCGGGAAAACATGCCCAAGTGGCGCGAGCGCTACGTGGGCGTCGAAGAGATGTCGGTGGCGGTGATGGGCTGCGTGGTCAATGGTCCGGGAGAGAGCAAGCACGCCAACATCGGCATCAGCCTGCCGGGAACCGGCGAAGCCCCCGCGGCGCCGGTATTCGTCGACGGCAAGAAGACGGTGACGCTCCGCGGCGAGAACATCGCCAAAGAGTTCCAGCAAATCGTCGACGATTACGTGGAAAAGACCTACGCCCGCCGCGAATCCACCGACCTTTAATCAGCGGCATTTTTGTCCACCTTCCGGCTCACTTTGGTAACCGTAAAGCAGCGCGGATTATTAATTTCTCCGCAGTTGGCTATTCACTGAGTTGTCATCCCCGCGACAGCGGGGATCCAGTAGATGAATTTTTCCTTAGAGTTGCACCTTCCCTTTGTGTTTCCTGCTTTACGCTCTCACGAGAAATTTTCATCGCCCGATCTAATTAATGTTTAATGACTGGATCCCCGCTTCCGCGGGAATGACGATGAAGAAGTAGGAAAAGCGGTAAAGAAGTGGATAAGACGTGTGAAAGAAAACCGCAAAGATTCGTTAGGTGCCAATTCTATGTTCTGCCATGCAGTCCATGCACGTTGTGTCCGTGGCAACATTTCGAAGGAGCACTGAGCCATCGATATTCTCGGGATTGTGCGGCTCAATATCAGCGAAAGTAGCCTTAACACATTCAAGACATACAACAATGCGCATCGTTACTTGATCGCTCCACTCGTGTCTCAGTCCGACATACTTTGTCGCGATACCACCCGATGACAGCGCCTCCGGAGTGATATGTCGACAGACTTTGGTCCCGTCGGCCGAGCCGTGTTTATCGCAAGTGATCTTGTCCATAGGGAAAAAGTCGATACGGCGAGTGTCTTGCAGCCTCAAGCCTCAAGCTTCAAGCCTTCAGCTCGCCCGTTTTTTCGATCTCGCGAGGCGCCCCTTGTTGTAAAAGACATGCCTTCCGATGCGGGCGACCGGCTTGACACCCCGGGCCCAGCTGGGCCGGATGTTGACCGAGTGGTAGAGCGTGGCGCCTTTCAGCACGGGCTCCGCGCGGCCGAAATAGACGTCCATCGCTGCCTTCTGGGCGCGGCCCCACGCTTTGCCTTTGGGAAGCGGGCGGGATTCAAACTCGGTCCACGAAAATGCGCCCACGTAACGCTTGCGAAGCCGATCCCATTTCTTCTCGTAGACCACCTCGCAAACCGAATTCGGGTAACGCTTCGACGAGACGCGGTTCATGGTGACTTCCGCCACGGCCTGCTGGCCCGCCGTCGATTCTCCCCGGGACTCGAAGTAAATGTTGAGGGCAAGGCAGGTAAGCTCCCTCTTGTCCGGATACTTTGCAATCACCGCGTACATCAGATAACCGGACACGGACACAACCGCAGTGAAACACAGCGCAAAGATCCATGTGCCCTTGCTGCCCGTGTACCAGAAGAAGCGCAAATTGGTCCACCAGCGGGACAGCGTCGAGCTCCGGCGCGATGAAAGTCGTCGAAAAAAGCGTCTGCGGCGCATAAAAACAATGGTAGCCAGGCCTTTTAACCGCGTCCGGACGCGGCGCACATTACTGAGAATGGCGTCGGAAAATCAGCGCAAAAAGGAACAAAACGCGGGAAAGCAGGGGCTTTCCGAATCCGATGACTGTAAGTCATTGGATTCGTGAGGCAAGTGGAAACCGCGTTTTCACTTGCCGACTCTGAAAATTCCAGGGATGGAATTATTCAGAGCTTCCTTTAGAAAATGTGTCGTCGCAGGCTGTTTAGCGCTTGCGTGCGATCTCAGGGCTTCTCACCAGCATATTGATGATCTCGAAGGCGAGCGTGGCTCCGGCGAGGGATGTGAGCTCGGCGTGATCGTAGGCAGGCGCCACTTCGACAATGTCTGCGGACACCAGTCTGAGTCCCGCCAGCCCCCGCAACACGTTGAAGAGTTCGCGGCTGGTCATCCCGGCGGCCTCCGGCGTGCCGGTGCCCGGGGCGTGGGCGGGATCCAGCACGTCGATATCGATGGAGAGGTACATGGGATGATTGCCCACCCGTTCGCGGATGCGCGCCACCACGGCATCGACGCCCTCGGCCTCGAACTCGTCACAGTGCACCACCTTGAAACCGAGCTCGCGATCGTCAACCAGATCTTGGCGGCTGTAGAGCGGGCCACGGATCCCCACGTGCATGGAGGCGTCGTCGCGGAATAGCTTCTCCTCGGCGGCGCGCCGAAAAGGGGTGCCGTGGGTGTAGGGCGCGCCGAAATAGGTGTCCCAGGTATCCAGGTGAGCGTCGAAGTGCACCAGCGCGACCTGGCCGAAGTGGTGATTCACGGCGCGCAGCAGCGGAAGCGCGATGGTGTGATCGCCGCCCAGGCTGACGATTGCGTTGACCTCGCTCAAAAGCTCCGTGGCGGCGGTCTCGATCTGGCCGATGGCTTCCTGGATGGAAAACGGGTTGCAGGTGACGTCTCCGGCGTCGGCCGCCTGCAGGGTGGTGAACGGCTCGGTGTCGTAGGCCGGGTGAAACTGTGTACGCAGATGCCGCGAGGCCTGGCGGATGGCCTGCGGACCGAAACGGGCACCGGGGCGATAGCTGGTGCCGGCGTCAAAGGGGATCCCCAGCACCGCCACGTCACAGCCCGGCACGTCGCGAAGCTCAGGCAAGCGGGCGAAGGTGGACGGCCCGGCGAAACGCGGCACCTTGGTGCCGCTTATGGGGGGGATCGGTTTTTGTTTCGACTTTGCCATGGTGATTCAGCGCGCGCGGTGCACTCTACATCTTCAGCATGTGCACTGGAAGATTCGCGGCCAAGGCCGCTCCTACGACGTTCCGGTGGTCTTTGCTCAAGATCGGCGACGGGCCTTTAGTAAGAGCGAGCTTGCTCGCGAAGCTTTCGAGCGATCGGTCGGAGGCTTGCGATGGTGTGCGCGGCGCACCCCGCGAAGATTCCGGCGCAATACGCTGCGCTACTGTGCCCTACATCCGGTTCCCTCAGCCGGACCGTTATCGACTTCAGATCACGTCCTCAAAGCGCGAGCCTAAGCCCTTCCACCAGCGCTCCCGGCAGGCGCGCGCTGCTAAAGGATCGCCCCTCGTAGGTATCGGGATCGAGGCTCAATGGACGGTTTCGGGAAAGTTCCAAAAGCCGTTCGCCGAGCAGGCCGTAAAGCGTGTCGTCGAAACGCATGGGCTCGATAGGCCCTTGCGGCACGCCGCCTTCGACCCATAAGCAGGCGAAACGCGTCATACCGGTAATGCGACAGGCGTTGCGATCCGAGAAGTTGAGATACCAGACGTTGGAGACGTAAATCCCCGTGTCCAGCGCGCGCAAAACGTCCTCATCGGCGAGCGCCCCCGGGGCCATGTCTAGAGACTGCGGCGCCTCCGCCGAGGCGTTGACGCTGTGTCCGAATTCCTGGGCGCTGCGCGCGTCCACCAGGCAAGATGCAAAACGTCCGCCTTCGATCAGAGGCACCCGCTGCGGGCGAACGAAACCTTCGCCGGTGAAGGCCGGCGCAAATCCTGAGGCGACGTCTTCATCAACGAAGACACGGGGATCCAGGTGAACGTCGCCATCCACAAGACGCATCAGGGGAGAGCGCCCGCTGCGATGACTCTTGAGCCCGAAGCCGCCCCAGCTCAACAGCCCCAGGATGTCTCCCATGGCCTCGGGCGCCAGGTAGGCGCGGTATCTGCCTGGATCCAAACGCTTGGGTGGACGAGAGAGTATGGAAAGGGTCTGTCTTGCCTGTGCGGCAGTCGCGTTGAGTGCGTCGGCGTCGAAATTTTGCCCGGCAAGGCTGTGCTTCACGCTCTGGGTACCGTCGTGCACGCTGCAGTCGAAGTTGAAGCTGCCAACGGCATGCCAGTTCTTTTGGCCCATGCTGTTCGCGAATCCGGAACAGCTCTCTCCGCAGGCCCAGACGCCGGTCATGTCCAGTCCGTCAAAGGCCGTGACGATTTGCGCCGTCGCTTCTCCGGCGCGGGGAAGCGAGGTGGGTTCCGTCCGATCGGTGCTGTTCACCGCAGTGGCAAAATGTAGATAAGGATCCTCGGGCAGCATCTTGCACAACTGCCGTAGCTCGCCGAGAACCGATTCGAGCCGCAAGCGGTCCGCGCTTTCGTCGCCGGAAAGGTCGAAAGTCGCGCTTGCCTGACGTCGGTCCCGTACCAGAGTCAGTCGCAGCCTCGCTTGCCGCACGCGTCCCGCCTGGCGAATCCGGGTGCGGTTGTAGCGGATGAAATCCGAGCATTCGCCGCGCAGGTTGAGTAAGGCCACTTCGCCACTTTCCGCTTGTGCGGCGGCCCGGTCAGCAAGGGTATAGAAACATTCGCGCTCAACCACCGCCGAATACCTGGACATTGCGAAACACGCAGGCGGGGGTCGAATGGCCCACCTGCATCAGCTGGTTGGGCTCGCCCTTGCCGCAATCGAGGGTGCCGAGAACGGCTTCGGTGCTCCGATCCCCGACCCGATCCAGGCTGCGCCAGAAATTGGCCGAAACGCCCCTGTACCCGGGGTTCCTTATCAAGCCCTTGCGCTCGCCGTCTTCGATCAGCCAGCCGATCTCGCATCCGAACTGGAACTTGTTTCTCAAATGATCGATGGACCAGGAGCGGTTGGTGTCCATGAGCACCCCACGCTCGACGGAAGCCAACAGCGCGCCGAGGTCGTGGTCTCCCGGCAACAGGTTGATGTTGGCCATGCGGTCGATGGGCGGACGGTTCCAGCTGCTCGCTCGGCCGCTGGCCGCCGCGGGTATGCCGGCGCGCAAGCTGGAGCTGGCGCTGCCGATGGCGCCGACGAGTATCCCGTCTTTGATCAGATCGTGCCGTTCCGCGCGCGTGCCGTCATCGTCGTAGGCGTAACTCGCGAGCTCGTTGGGGACCCGCGGATCGAAAACCACGTTGAGACACTCGGCTCCATACTGATAGCTGCCGATCATTTCCGGGGTGACAAAGCTGCCGCCGGCGTAGTTGCGTTCGTCGCCGAGAATGCGATCAAGCTCCAGCGGATGCCCGACGCTTTCGTGAAGCTGAAGGATCATCTGTCCCGGCATCAGCAGCACGTCCGTGTTTTCTGTCGGGCACTCCGGCGCTCGAAGCAGCGCAAGAGCCTCACCAACAAGCCGCTCGCCGTGTTCGGCGAAGTCGACAACATCGAGCTGCTCGAGTCCGCCCTGCCGCGCCATGTGACCGTCGCCATGGGAGCGCTGTTGGCTCTGCCCGTGGTCGCGGGCGACTACCGAAAGCCCGGGGCTGACGTATCCGTAGGACTGTTCGATTCGCGCGCCGGCGCTGGAGAGCAGCAGGCTGTGGCATTCCGCCACTTCGATGGCGGCGGACCAGTCGGCGATCTTATCCATCGCCTTGGCGTTCGTGGCGGCCGCCTTGATGCGCCTGCTTGCATCGGACGTCATCGCCAGGCAGTCGGTGACCCCCGGCAGGCCTCCCGCGGAGCGGTTATCCACACGGGCCCGGTCAGCCGGGATCGGCAGCCGGGCCGCGTCGAACAGCCGGTGGCTGGCGGTAAGCTTTGCCCGATCGCGGGCATCTTTGAGCGCAAGTTCGAGTCCCCCCTCCGACAGATCGCCGGTGGCCGCGTAGCCGGCGCCGCCGTCCTCAACCACGGTCAGCATGCAGCCCGAGACGTGATCGTTTAAAACGGGCTCGGGCACATCGAGACGTACGCTAACGCCCAGCCGGCGTTTCTCCACCAGTCTGAGCACGCAATGGTCGATGCCCTGGGCGAGGCGCTCGAAAGACTTTTCGATCGCGTCGGTTGAAGCTCTGTCTCGCATGGGCAGTTTTAGATAGTTCAATCGTGAGGCAGCCTCGGGATGGACAAGTATAATGCCCATGCAGAAAGATCGAAGGCATCCTTTGAACGGGGTCTGTCATGTTGACACCGCATAATTCCCGCTTCTGCCGGGAGTAAGATGGTGGAAAATCATGTTTACTGGATTCCAGCTTTTTCGGGAATGACAAGCGGTGAGGGAACGATCGCTAGTGTGGAGACGGCGAGACTTTTGATTTCACCTTCGGCCCACAATTTTCATCAACAAAGCGCCAAATAAGGAGGAGTTGAATGGACCTCAAACTCGAGGGGAAACGCGCCATTGTGTGTGCATCCAGCAAGGGGTTGGGTAAGGCCTGCGCCACGTCGCTTGCCCGGGAGGGCGCTCACGTCCTTATGAACGGGCGAACGGAATCGACGCTGGAAGAAGCCGCCGACGAAGTGCGCAAGACGGCGCGCGGCCAGGTGGACGCCATTTGCTGCGATGTCACCACCGAGGAAGGGCGCGCCAGGCTGCTTCAAGCCTTTCTTCATCCCGATATCCTGGTAAACAATGCCGGAGGACCACCCGCAGGGGATTTTCGCGAATGGAGTCTCAACGAATGGCAGGCGGCGCTCAACGCTAACATGCTTACCCCTATCGAGCTGATCCGCGCCAGCGTCGACGGCATGTGCGAACGCGGCTTCGGGCGCATAGTCAACATCACCTCCAGCGCGGTGAAGGCGCCCATTTCGACCCTGGGTCTTTCCAACGGCGCGCGGGCAGGTCTCACTGGTTTCGTCGCCGGCGTCGCGCGCCAGATCGCCGACAAGGGCGTCACCATCAACGGCATCCTACCAGGGGCATTCGAAACCGACCGCATGCGCTCGAATATCGAACACGTGGCGAAAAAAACCGGAACGTCTTTCGAGAAAGAATACGAGACCCGCAAGGCGCGTATCCCGGCAAAGCGTTACGGTGACCCGGAAGAGTTCGGCGAGCTGTGCGCGTTTCTTTGCAGCGCTCAGGCGGGCTACATTACCGGCCAGAATATCGTCATAGACGGCGGCAACTATCCGGGGACGCTTTGAGTAGATTCGGCTATGCTTGAAACGAGCGGTTGAATCCGTCTCACGAAGCGAAAACGGTTTCAAAAGCTAAAATTGTTTTCTACTGGATTTTTCTCCATGAAAGCCAGAACCATTCGGGAATGGCGAATGTGGGATGAGTTCCATGTAGAGTGCGCCAATTCCCGGCAGCGAATAAAGGAAGGGTTTGTTGACTGGATTCCCGCTTCCGCGGGAATGACAAACGAGACCTGGAAGCGACGGCATGATGTGCACGGCGCGCCGTGCGCACCACTGAATGAAGGAAGGAGGGGTTTGTTCACTGGATTCCCGCTCCCCGTTTTCAGAAGGACAATTTTCGCGGGAACGGCGAAGCAGGGCTGGAAGCGGCGATATGGTCGCGTAGCGTGCGCCATGCGCAGCAAAGAGATTAATTGAAAGAAGTGACCACCGGATTCGTGTTTCCGCGGGCATGACGGTGCAGATGCGGGAATCGGTTTAGGCCCGTGAGGGACCGCAAAGACGCGGGAGTGGTAATTAAGGAGTGGTGAACACGGTAAGGAAGCGGCAATGACGCGATTAGAAATTTTGCATGTCTTTTTTCAGAGGGTTGCTCAAATGCGACGCATAACGCTAATCATTGGGGCACTGCTGTTGTTTCCTTTGCACAACGCTTCAGCGCTCGGTCTGGGTGAGCTCGATGTGCAGTCGGTAATGAACCAGCGGCTCGATGCGCGAATCGATCTGGTGTCGGTGAAGACCGGCGACATCATTAACATGACCGTGCGCCTGGCCGAGCCCGAGGTGTTCGAGAGCGCGGGACTTCCGCGGCCTTATTACTTGACAAAGCTCAGGTTCGAGCCGGTGGAGACGGCGGAGAATGCAGGGCACATTCGCATCACCACTAAAGAGCGTATCCGCGAGCCCTATCTCAGCTTCATCATCGAAGTGACCTGGCCCAACGGAAGGTTGCTGCGGGAATACACGGTGCTTCTCAATCAGCCATAATGAAATCGGGAGACCTCAAGGCGCTGCAGGCGCCGCTCAAATCGGCCTACAGGAATGATCCCAGTTCGGCCGTGATCACGCTCGAAGCGGAAGGCGTGCTCGGCGAGGAGAGTATCTCCTGCAAGGTCGATACCGGCAAAGCCCTGGTGGAGGCGGGGCTGCACCCGGCGACCGGCGGCGACGGAAGCTTCGCATGCTCCGGCGACATGCTGCTGGAAGCACTGGTGGCCTGTGCCGGCGTTACCTTGAAAGCGGTTGCAACGGCACTGGAAATCGAGCTGCGCGGGGGCAAAGTGCGGGCGGAAGGCGATCTGGATTTCCGCGGCACCCTGGGCGTGGACAAGGCTGCACCCGTGGGCTTCCGGGACATTCGGCTCGAGTTCGACCTGGACACCGACGCCGGAGAGGAACAGCTCCAAAGTCTTTTGAAGCTCACCGAGCGCTACTGCGTCGTTTATCAGACTTTGAAAAATTCTCCCGACCTTACGCTCGCACCGCTGCTCAAAGCCGGTTGAATGCGGGAATCGAGGGCTAACGCAGGGCGTTGAATCCGGCGGTAAAGCCGCTCAAGGAAACGGTGATGGAGACGGGCTGCTGCGATCCGGAGTGAACGGTGATGAGCGCCTGTTTCCCGGCCTTCATCTCTGCAATCAGCTGGTCGGACAATGCCAGCGCGCCTAAGCAGCCCTGATTGTTGCAGTGGCTGTAGCCGAAGCTGACCGCTTCGCCGCCGTCCACGCTGATTTGAAGCCCCTGGGGCAGCGAAACGCCTAATGGAACGGTGGCAAACAGGCCCGGCTTGCCGTCGGCGGTGATGTAGCCCACCAGCACGTGCAGCACGGGCAGATAGTCGCCGTCCTTCTTGGTGACCAGCCGCTGGAAGATGTAACAGCGTTCCCCGTCAACGCCCTTGAGTGTTTCGCAGCGCCCGCTCCAGTCCTTGAACTTCTGGCCGTCTTCGAGCGCTGGCGCCGCGGGCGGAATCATGGCGGCCGTGATCGAACAGAGCATACATGCCGCGATGGAGCGCAGTGCTGCGTGTGAGCGCATTGTCGTTCGCGCGGCCGGAGCGAATGGGCTTAGAATCGAGCCTGTAGAACTCTGGAACAGCGCCATCTTACGGCTCCAGTCCGCAAAATAAAGGCCAGTCCGCGAAAACCTCGTGCCCTTACCCGACTATAACGGCAACAGCATCGTCAACCTGATGGCTTCCGTCGTCGCCGGGCTCGGCCCGATCCCGTCGGAGAGCAGGAACGGTGACCCCCTGTACAGGCCGCATTCGGTGGTCACGCCGGAACTGCTCGACGCTTCGAAACACGTCGTCTTACTGGTCTTCGATGGGCTCGGTTACGACTATCTGCGGCGGAGAATTCCGCACGGCGCGCTGAGTGCTGGCCTCAACGCGCCGATGACCTCTGTTTTTCCGTCCACAACCACCAGCGCCATCAGCACCTTTTTGACCGCCGAGGCCCCACAGCAGCACGCGCTCACCGGCTGGTACATGTGGCTGCGGGAAATCGGAATGGTGGCCGCGCCGCTACCTTTTCGCAGTCGCCCGGGAAGTGAGCTGCTCGGCAGCTTCGGCCTCAACCCGGGTGCTCTTTTCGACAGGCGCCCGGTGTTCGACCAGATCGAGCGCGACTGTTTTATGGTTCAGCCCGCGACTCTGTGGGACTCCCCTTATACGCGCGCGCACACCGGCAGCGCGATGGTCAAGCCCTTTCGCAAGCTCAGTCAGATGTTCGGCAGGATTCGCAGAATTACCTCGAGCCGTAAAGCGAGCTTCACCTACGCTTACTGGCCCGAGCTCGATACTCTGGGACACCGTTGCGGCATGGAAAGCGAGACGGCGCTTATCCACCTGAAGGAAATCGATCGGGGCGTGGCCGATCTGCTCGACGGGATTCAGCGCCGCGATGTCTGTCTGATCGTTACCGCGGATCATGGCTTCGTGGACACGGATAATGGGAGCTGGGTGGACTTAAGCGATCACCCCGAGCTCGCGGAGACGCTGGTGGCGCCGCTCTGTGGCGAGCCGCGGGCGGCGTACTGCTATGTCGACGCCCATCGGCAACAGGACTTCGAGAGCTACGTTCGCGAGCGCCTGAGCGACAAGTGCGAGATTTACTCCAGCCAAGACCTTATTACCCGCGGTTTCTTCGGGCTGGGTGAGCCGCACCCGCGGCTGGGCGAGCGCATCGGTCATTATTGCCTGATCATGAAGGGAAATTGCGCCATCCGGGAGCGCCTGGCGACGGAGAAGCAGGGCAAGATGATGATCGGAGTCCATGGCGGCGTGAGCAGCGCCGAAATGCGCGTGCCGCTGGCGCTGTTTCAGGGGTGAGCGCGTTAACGCAAGGCTTTCCAGCGGCTCATGCCGTTGTAAACTGAAACTGGTTCGAACACGCAAAATACAAAGACTTTCGGGGGCCCTCAGGACGTGATTTCACGTCACAGCGTCAGTTATTCATGAAGCTTGGCATTCCTAGAGAACGCCAAGAGCGCGAAACCCGCGTCGCGGTATCAACTGGAGACTGTGAAGAAGTTCGTCGGCTCAGGCGCAGCACGCGGTGAGGGAGATGGCCGACAAGCTAAAGGCGGAAGGAGTGAAACTTTCTTATGCGGTCCATCCCGTCGCCGGTCGCATGCCGGGCGCATGAACGTGCTCCTGGCCGAGGCCAATGTGCCCTACGACGAAGTGTTCGAGCTGGACGACATCAACAGCCAGTTCGCCCAGGCCGACGTCGCTTTCGTCACCGGCGCCAACGACGTCACCAACCCAGCCGCCAAGACCGACCCGCAAAGCCCCATTTACGGCATGCCGATACTGGACGTCGAGAGGGCCAAGACCGTGCTCTTCGTCAAGCGCAGTCTTGCCTCCGGCTATGCCGGCATCGGAAACGAGCTGTTTTTCCGCGACAACACCATGATGCTGTTCTCGGACGCGAAGAAGATGGTGGAACAGATCGTCAAGGCGATGTAGGCTACTTCGGTCTCATATTCAATCTGTTTTTCTCTGCGTTGTCGTAAAAGCAAGGCTCGGTTCGTTCAGACGCAGGGAGGAAAGGTCATGCGAAAAGTATTTGTATCGACACAATCGGTGCTTGTCGTATTTTTCTTGAGCTTTTCTTTTGCCTGGGCCGATGCCAAGCGGGGCGAGGAATTTTTCAATAGCATGCAGGGCGGCGACTGCAAGAGCTGCCACCGCGTCGACGGTAGCAAGCTGGTGGGACCGGGTCTGGCCGACGTCACCAAGCGGCATACTAATGAGTGGTTAAAGGCATTCCTGTCGGATCCGCAAGCCACCTGGAAGTCCGAGCACCCGGAAACCCTGGAGCTGAAAACTCGCGTTCGTAAGACGCGCGTCCCCATCACCACCTGCAAAAAGGGCCCCATGACGTCCGAACAGCTCCAGGATCTCCTCGATTACCTGGCGACTCTGGACAAATAGGTCCAGCGGGAACCCTCCGCTCATTCCTCCGCGAGTCCCAACTGGGAGAGTGGATGCGTTTCTTCGCAATCCACTTGTTATTTCTGCTATCAGGCTTGTTATTCCGTAGCCTGTGGCCCGATTCAGGACGTCTTCGAGTTTGCGAGAGCGCGGCACGCCCGTGGTCAAATAGTAAACTTCGGGAGTCTGATCCCTCCATTCGCGCTGCCGGGACACTATACTTTTTTACTCAGCTCGACTTTCTGGGGAGAGCAGTTGTTGCGTTTCAAAGTCAGTTAATAGTTCCCAAACCCGGGCATACTTGGCGCCAGGAGACAACGTATGGAGATTTCAACCTTAGAAAACGAAAGGCGCGTGTCGAGCGTGTATGAAAGGGCAATGGAAGCGGTGCATTCGGGAAAAGCAGTCTCGGATCAGGAAGACTTCGTATACCAGGTCGAACTCTTGTCTCAGGAGGTAAATAGCGGTGCCTCCTTCGAACAATACTTTCGCTGGGTTGGTAAAACCGAGCTGGATGCAATTCTTGACCACCTTAAACAACTCGATTTGCCCGAGGTGCATTCAGTTGTCGAGCAAGCTATCCGGGTGGCGTTTCCAAACGGCGTCCCCGACGACGAGGACGATTACGAGGAATGCACCGACTGGACAGAAACACAAGAGCGTCAGCTCGAAGATCTTTTCCAAGAATTCGAAAAATTCAACGGCGTGATAACAAATAAGCTCGGTCGATTCATTGAGGCAAACGAGCTTGCTTAGCGGCCATACGCTAATGAGGGTTCTTGCCTGCTGGACTCCCGCCCCCGCTTTCACGGGGGCAAGCTTTGCGGGAATGACGACGATTAATCGACTCCTGCAGGAGCCCGCTTGCGGGCGATCCTTCCAGCGCATGTGAAAAAAATTTCAATCGCAGCAAGAGGGCTATCTCATAAACTTCCAGCACAATCCCTCGGGTCGTCACTCTCTGCTTGCGATTATCGGAATTCAATGCCCTCGTAGGAGAGCGAGCTTGCCCGCGAATCGGCGCTAAATGAAATACGGCACGTAAAACGATCCTTGCAGGCTGCGTCCTGCGCACCGATACGGGCACCTAGTGAAGGATACAAGGAATGGATTTTCTCTCCCGCTTTCACGGCGACATGGTGTAGCGGATCTCGTAACTTTCACGAATCGTCAGTCCCCGCTGCAGGGAGGACGGTTTCCGCAAGAATGACGGTAGACATACCAATCCAGACCGGGCGTTCAATTACTCTTGGGAGATTCTTGAACGCTGGTAACAGACTCATTCCGTAATAGCTGAAGTGCCGCTCAAATGGGCCGCCTGAGTAGGCGTCGTGCTGTGTAATAAGTAAACTCTCCCTCGAATATCCCGCGAGTCATGACCATGCTTGAACTGCTGACCGATCCGGCGGCCTGGGCCGCCTTTCTCACCTTGACGGCTTTGGAACTCGTCCTCGGCATCGACAACATCATTTTTATCGCCATCCTCACCGATCGGCTGCCGCAGGAACGGAGAGCTCTGGCGCGGCGCATCGGGCTGGGACTTGCCATGTTCATGCGCATCGGTCTGCTTCTCGTGCTCGCCTGGATCATAGGTCTGACCAGACCGCTGTTCACTGTGCTGGCTCAGGAAATTTCCGGCCGGGACCTGATCCTTCTTGCGGGCGGACTGTTTCTGCTTTGGAAAAGCACCATGGAAATCCATCAGCTGATGGAAGGCGAGGAGGGGAAATCCTCGACCACGGCGCCGGCGACTTTCGGCGGGGTGATTTTTCAGGTGATTATTCTCGACGTGGTGTTTTCGCTGGATTCCATCATCACCGCGGTCGGCATGGTGGACGAAATCGAAATCATGGTTGCCGCGGTCATTACCTCGGTCGCGCTGATGATGGTTTTCGCGGGCCCGGTCGCGCGCTTCGTCTCCCAGCACCCGACCATCAAGATGCTGGCGCTCTCTTTTCTGTTCATGATCGGCATGGTGCTGATTGCGGATGGCCTTGGGCATCACGTTCCCAAGGGCTATATCTACTTTGCCCTGGTGTTCTCGCTGACGGTCGAAATGCTCAACCTCAGGCTGAGGAAAAGGCGTGGCCTCCCGGTGAGGCTGCACGAGCGCTACGTGCGCAACGGGGCGTGATGACGAATTTTCCCATGGCGCCAAGCCTTTAGGCACAAAATCGACTACTCTTCACTGGCGAGCAGAATTATCCGGTTAAGGCGCTTTGACTCGATTTTTAAAGCCATTTTTGCCGACTGAAGCCATGCGTTACAGGCGCGCGAACACCATCGGGGACCAACGCGGTTTCACGCTGGTGGAAATTGCCATTGTGCTGGTGGTGGTCGCGCTGATGATCGCGGGATTTCTAAAGGGCCAGGAACTAATCGACAGCAGCCGGGTGCGCACACTGGCGGACACGTCTTCCGGAGTTCGCACCGCGTATCTGGCATTTCTCGATCGCTATGGAAAGATCCCGGGTGATTGGGCCGCATCGGATGCTTCGATTGGCATCGGCGTCCCGGTCAACAACCCCGCGGCAGCTGTAGCCACGTCGAACAATGGCCGCCTCGACAACCCTGCCGGCGCCAACGTCTACGCCGAGCCCAACGCCATGTGGGAGCAGCTGTCAAGAGCGGATTTTGTCCAGGGCAGCTTTGCCGGCGTGAATGCGGTACCGACGTCGAATAATGGGCTGACGCCTCTGAACGTGTTTGGCGCGCCCATCATCGTCGGCAGGACCAACGAGTATCTGGATGCGGCTTCCCCGGCGCCGTCACAGCTCCATGTCTACGTTGGCCGATTCGTTCCGGTCTCAGCCATGCGCGAGTTGGACGTAAAAACCGACGACGGTTTTCCGCGCTCCGGGGCGCTGCGCGCAACAATCGCGACCGCCACGATATTCACCGGCGGGCCGTCAGGCTGGGGCGGGATGGATTCCAACTGTGTCGACGCCGCATCGCCTCCGAACTGGAACGTTAGCGCTGACTCCCAGGACTGCAATGCGGTGTTGATGTTTTAGGAAACTGTAAATAAGTTTTCCTGCGTTCCTTGACTTATGGGGTTACGTTTTCAATTCGTGCATTTTGTGCAGGTTGCAACGTTCCTCCGTTGCCGAAGATTGTGATCACACCTGCTTCGGGAATGCTCGTTGAGAGAGTTTGCCCCGCGGAAATCGTTTTGTCCGCATGAGATACGTCGTAGGCTGAGTTCGTAGTGTATCGGATACCATAAGTGCCAGCCGGCAATCCAGCGACTGCGAAAATATTGGCATTGTTTGCCTTCACAACCACCGTATAACTTCCGTTCGCATTAATAAATGCGACGGGATCCAGAACTCCGGTGTCAGACGATGCTTCGATCCGTACGGCGCCGGGACGAATAAATCTATAATACATGCTATAGAACTTAGTCCTTGGACTCATGACGAACTGCGGATTTGTAGGATCGGTGCTATCCACGTAAAAAAGACTCTGCGAAGACCATCCTGTAAACGCCGGGTCCGTCCAATTGTTAGCTGAACCTTGCTGCCAAGCAGAAACGTTGCCGAACTTAAGCTCGCGGTGCAGTACAGTGTAATCATTAGCTGGTAGCCACCACTCGAGCATTGAGCTTTGGAGGCCAGATTGATTCGTCTTGCTTCCGATGTTCTGTAATTCTTGATCGCTCCAACCCGAATAGAGGTGATGTGAATATTCCTTCCAGTATTCTGAGATCCGAGGTACCTGGATCATAGAATCGAACCACGACATTGCGGTTCTCACATTTTCGTTAGATGCCGCGATAAAAGACGGGAAGTAACCTGCTGCGGCAAGGCGGTCTCCTGCCGCAATAATCGCGTTGGCGAGATTCGCCGGGTTGTTGTCAAATACCGAGAAAATTGTTGGCTCAAGAGCAGCCTCAACGTAATCAGGCACAAAGCCGTATTTGGAGTCCATATGTATAAAGTGGGCCAGCACAAACTCAGCATATTCTTCGGGTAACTTGTGGAAAGCATCAGCATTGCTGCCGATTTCCACAAAACACAGATTGATTAAGAATTTATTACCCGATGCTTCGACAGCCGTCTTAAATGGGAGCACCGTTTTTTCGAGGCTCGCATCGAATTGTGTAAAATCGAAAGCATTCCAGTTAATCACCGCCGGATCGTTATTGTCATTGACGGCCTCGACAGCTTCTCTACCCCCATGCGACTCTAGTCTTATTCTGTTTATTCCGAGATTCGCAAGTCGATCAGCCAGCTCAGCGTTATAACTATCGAAATTTGGATCTTGGTCGGTCGCAATTGTATTCAATATCTCCCAAGCCGTAATGGTTTGAAAGCTATTGTTTGCGTCAAGGGAAATGATCTGTGAATAAGTGGCTGTTGGCGCAATCAAAATAATAATTGCTAAGAACGTAACCGGTTTAAATAAGCTTTGAAGCATTTCCGTGCTCCGTGCGCGAAGAGTCAAGTTCGATGGTCCGCATCAAAGCCGATCGCAACGAGGCGATGCTCGAACCAAACGTTTATGAGGGGGCCTTTCTAAAAGTATTCACTATAGGCATTTGCGTGTCTAGATCTTGGACGCTAATTGGAAGCAAAGTGTTATCCAGCGCACACTTGTGCTGTGCAGCCATTCACAACACTGGATGCAGTCTAAATAGCTGCTTAGCAATGACTCGACTAAAAGGATTAGCGTAAAGAAAGAATAGTTTTTGGGAAATAAAAACGTCCGGCAATTGGTTTGAGTTTGAGGGCGGGAATCCAGACTTCTGAGTAGAGTTTAAGATTTGGACTGTGTGTTGTTCTAGCAGGCAAGGGAGGCTGATCGATTAGAGGGAAGGGATTAAACCACTACGAAAAACTCGCGTCTCTTCCCGGTCTCGATCGAAGTGGAGAATCAGGAAGGATGAATCGATTCCGTACGGGACCGTCAACGATGTTTTGCCAGTAAGGGGATCCAACTCCAAATGATTGTTATAAGAAAATCACTGCATTGCAATCCTGAATCTCTGTCGCAGTGTTCCAACTCGCCGGCGTAGTGCTGTGATCCACGCACTCAATGTCGTGCCCACCCCACGCGGGACTACCAACAAATACGATTGTAGTGTCGGCGACAGCTCTGAGATTTCCAGTTTCAGGATAGGCATCATCAACCTTGACATCAAGCTCGCGCATTACCTTCACCGGAACGAACCGCCCGGTAAGGAAATGCAGTCGCGTGGCTGCGCTGCCCATATCTACCTGATAGTCGGCGGTGCGGCCAACTACCATGGGCGCATTGAACGCGTTGAGCGGCGCAAGGCCGTTGGACTGAGTGGGCACCGAGTTACTGCCCGCATAGCTGCCCTGGA
>CAMYJH010000027.1:6918-48387 GCA_947258715.1 uncultured Gammaproteobacteria bacterium | reverse complement strand
TTCCTGCCCCTTGAGGATACCGCCGAGCAAAAGGCCGATAATGACCAGCACGATGGCGATTTCGACGAGGGTGAATCCGCTTTGTTTTCTGTTCATGGTGCTCCGCCTCAGTCGTCGGGAACGCCACTGGTCGATGAGCCGCGTGAATTGCGCGGTGTCGAGAGAGAATTATAGGGGATAAATGCGACCAAAACGGGACCAATAGATGGGCAGTGAGGTACTGATTAATACTTGGGCGACATGCGGAAGCGATTTCTGGATGAATGGAGTAACCCTAATGGTTGATCCGAGCTGACGAGGATTTCCGGCGTGAGACGAAAAGTTCAAATTGACAGGCCTTAGGCTCGTCACAATCTGAATCTGCGCGATACTGCTGTGGTTAAAGAGGTTACAGATGAAGCCGATTACCAGATTTCACTGGAACTGCTCTTTGGCGGACACCGGCTACTACATAGCCGAGCCTAACTTTGCTACGCCATGTTGGACGCCAGGTAAGGGCTGGATGACCTCGAAGATTCGCTTCAAGTCCTGACAAAACGCATAGGGGATGTAGCAGTGCTGGTTGCGGGTGACGGTGTCGTGCATGGCTTTCCACAGCCGTTCGATTCGATTGACCCAAGGGCAATAGACCGGCTGGAACAAGAGCTCGATTTTAGGATGAGCGGCGAGCCAGTGAGCAACGGCTTGGCTCTTATGGTTCGGAAAACCTATTTAGATTATAAGAATAGACTGCTCCCCGTTATTGACTGACGCAATGAAAACCGTGAGCGGATGAATCCCCCGCTCGTTCTTGAAAAGTTGAAGCGTCATTGACCGGGACGCCAGTCACAGAGTTTAGGAATTTCCGGGGCGGGACCTTTTCATTAATTGGGCAGCGATTCTTACTCTTCGGGAATCTCGTTCCTGGATCTGCAACTCGTTTCTAGTTACTGCTCCTCACTTACGCCGTATCGGGCGCAAAGGTCATTGGCTTTAGGAAAAAAAACCCACTACATTTCCCCTACTTGTATCCGGTTTAAGGATTCACAAACGCAACCATAAGTCATCTAAGGGAACGCGGGAACAAGTCGATACGCCGGTGCTCACACCCGAATCCCCGCCGAAACGAAAAGTTTACCAGCGATACTCATGAGATCGAATCATCCGACCAATAGCGAGCCGGAGGAAGAAGGTACGCCCACTGCGGGCACTTCAACTCTAAATACCCTCGCTCGGCGCGCTCGCACAACGCTCATTGTGTTAACGGCTATGTTTCTCGCAGGGCTCGTTGGACACTTGCATTGGATTGCGGATCTGTTCGCACATTTTGTTGTCCATGTTGCCGCGGTGACCCTCGGGTGTGCGATTATTCTCCTCATCGCTCGATGGACGCGCTGGAGCGCCGCTGCTGCAGTGCTATTTGCGGCCGAGTTGGTCGTGATGGCACCGTATTTAATGGGCAGCGGATTGAAAGCTGCACCATCAGGAGATAAGCCTGCATTGCGCGTTCTCCAGTTCAACATCGGCGGTGAAAGCTCCGATTGGCGAAATTTCATCGACTGGCTTCGCCCGCGGGTGGACAGCCTAGACGTCATTGTTTTGCTTGAAAATACACCAAATTGGCAGGCCGCTGTTGAACTCCTCAAGCGGGAATTTCCGGAGCATGTTGAGGAGGTTCGTTCTGACTCTTCTGGTATCGCCGTTTTTTCGCGACTTCCTGGGTCAAATCTGAAAATACGTTACCTCGGTCAAAGCAGAGTTCCTGCGGTCGAGCTGCGGGCGTATTTCGGAGTACGCCCGATCACTCTTATCGCGGCACATACCTATCCACCGCTTGGAAAGTACATGAGCGACGAACGTAACGATCAACTGCACGAGCTTGCGAAGTGGATGGCAGACGCACCGACGAGGCACAAGATCTTGCTTGGCGATCTCAATGTAACGCCATTTTCGCCGTGGTTTCGTCGTTTTCTCGAGTCCACGAATCTCATCGATGCGCAGTATGAACTTGGACTTCTTCCCACATGGGCACCGGGTCCATTTCCGACCGTGCTCGGCCTGCCCATTGATCACACGCTGATCTCGACTAATCTCGGCGTTACCTATCGAAGCTGCGCTGCGAGATTTGGTTCCGACCATTGTCCAGTTATAACCGTACTGAGGAGTATCCCCTAGACGCAAGCATCAACCAGTGCGCTTTGCCCTCGAAATCCTTGAATCTCAAGCCCCGTAAGAAAATTATCGACGATCTCATACCCTCAACCTGGTCTTTTCCTTCCGACTAGCCCTGGGCGTTGAGCAACACGGTCAGCCGGCGGTAACCGTGTGGACCGTATTCGGCTGCCAGAGCCACGATGCCCTCTGTCAACGCATCTTCGTCGGCTTGTGGTGGGTAGATAACGCTGCGTGGCTCGGCATTGCCCCACCAAACGACAGGTTCAACGCTCGGACACCGGGAAACGCGTTTCCAACATCTTAACCGCTTGCCGGCGCCGTTTGGGGCTTAGAAGTTTCCCCGCGATACCTATTCGAGCATCGCTTTAGCCAGCGAAAGCTCCGCCACCAGTTTCGCGATCCCGCATTCTCTGTCTCGAGTTCTCTGAGCTTTCTGGCCTGGTTCAGCCGCAGCCCACCGTGCTCCTTGTGCCACTGGTAGGAACTTGGCTCACTGATGCCGGCCTCCTTGCAGACCAAGTCCGCTACCTTGCCTTGGCCCGTCAGCACTTCGATCTGTCGGAGTTTCGAGACAATTTGCTCTGGGGCGAGTGCCTTTCTTGATACGTCCAGATCCCCGTCTTGTGGGCCGTATTCTCTGCCGCGCGCTGGAATAGATTTTTCCGGGCAGCTCACTCCTCGGGGTCAAAATACAAGGAAATCCCGAATCGGGCATGGCTCGGATCACGGGGGTACGGTCACGTGGACCTTTCGGAGTTTCGAGGAGTTTTACACCCCGGGTTTGGCAATACGTCTTGAGGCAAACCCGATATAATTAAAAAAATGTGTAAGCCATTGGCCGCATAGTAATTATGGACAAAATCCGGGGAATCGTGCTTGCCGGGGGTAGCGGGACGCGGCTCTATCCGCTTACCCGGGCGGTGAGCAAGCAGCTTCTTCCGGTCTATGACAAACCGATGATCTACTATCCGATGTCCGTGCTGATGCTGGCCGGGATCCGCGAGATCATGATTATTACCAGGCCCCACGAGCAAGAGTTGTTCCGGAATCTTCTGAGCGACGGTTCCGATTGGGGCGTTTCGTTGGAATACGCGGCGCAGCCAGAGCCGAACGGGCTCGCCGAGGCGTTCATCATCGGCCGCAACTTCGTCAAGGGTTATCGCAGCTGCCTCATATTGGGCGATAACCTGTTCTACGGCCACGGCTTTGGCGACATTCTCACAAAGGTAGCGAAGCGTAAATCCGGCGCCACCGTATTCGGCTATCGGGTCCGGGATCCCGAACGATATGGCGTTGCCGAGTTCGATGCCAAAGGCAAAGTCATCGGCATCGAAGAGAAGCCGAACAATCCTAAATCGAATTATGCCGTGACCGGTCTTTACTTTTACGACCAGCGGGTGGCAGACTTTGCCGCCGGGTTGACGCCTTCCGCACGCGGCGAGCTCGAGATCACGGATCTCAACAAGTGTTATCTAAAATCCGGCGAGTTATTCGTCGAGAGGCTCGGTAGGGGCACGGCGTGGCTTGACACCGGCACCTTTAACGCGCTGATTGAGGCTGGCAACTTTATCGAGACCATCGAGAACCGTCAGGGGTTGAAGATCGCCTGCCCCGAGGAGATCGCATTCACAAAAGGCTGGATCACTGCGTCGGAGCTCAAAAAGCTCGCGGCGAAATACAACAAGAACGGATACGGCCAGTATCTCTCCAACCTTCTCAAGCTGGGCTCATCGAATCCCCAGAGTTGAGCAAAATCCGGTCGCAATCGAACAATCGCCCTCACTAATGCAAACAATTCCGGCGTGGAAGTCAAGAAAAACAAGTTACCTGGTGTGCTCTTGCTGGAGCCGAACGTGTTTCGGGACGGGCGCGGCGCGTTCCTCGAGACCTGGCACGACGAGCGCTACACCGCGTTCGGCATTGCCGGTCCCTTCGTGCAGGACAACGTCTCCCGCTCGGTGAAAGGCGTATTGCGCGGACTGCATTTCCAGCATCCGAACGACCAGGGCAAGCTGGTGCAGGTGCTCGAAGGCGAGGTGTTCGACGTCGCCGTGGACGTGCGCAAAGGTTCGCCCACTTTCGGCCAGTGGACGGGGGCCACGCTTTCCGCCGACAACGCGTTCCAGCTCTGGATTCCGGAAGGTTTCGCTCACGGCTTTTGCGTCACCAGCGAGGAGGCGATATTTGCTTACAAGTGTACCGAGTACTACCATCGCACCTCGGAGCACGCAGTGCGCTGGAACGATCCGGAGATCGGAATCGACTGGCCAATCGAGGAACCGGAGCTATCGGAAAAAGACCGCGCCGCGGCCTTTCTCAAAGACGTCGACGCAGGGGAACTACCGGCATTCGAGTCCTGACCGATCGAAGGACCAGCGACATAAGACCGAACCAATTCGACTTTGGTGGACATCCGTCGACGCGCCGACCCGGTAGACCTTGCCCGGGTTACCTGGCAGCTCATTAGCCGAAACCAAGCGCTGCGCCGCTGAGAAGCCCGATAAGGCAGTCCAGGAATCGAAGAGCAAAGGCGGTACGTGGCGACCGCGACCAATCTTAGTCCGACAGGATAATCGACACAGGAAGCTTCGACGGCGGCAGGCAGAGCTCGTCGTTGCACGCCTGGACCGTAACGGTTCCTCGAAGCACCTCCACATCGTTCAGCGCGGCGGCGTCAAAGGTCGCTACTATCACCGGCTTGTGCTCGTAAATGGCGATCGCCGTGTCGGAAAACGAGGGCTTGAACAGCACCGCTTGCGGATAGGCCACGTGTACCACTTTGATACCCTCGAAGCTCATCGCCGTCGGGATGAGGTAGTCATCGCTGGCGGGATTTGCGTTCACGTGATAGCCGTCGTCGATCTCCAGCGTCACCGCGACGGTGGTGGGACTCTGACGGAGGGCGTGGGCGATGCGCACGTGCTCGGCCGTTCCAAACAGGCGTGGGGTGGTGTTTCCGCCGTCCTCTGAAACGCTTGCTGTCTGATCCTCGGCGTCCGTTGCGAACCCGGCTACAAGCCCGCGCGCCTCCGACGTACTCAAGGCAGTTAAGGTGGTGACCCAGCCATCGGGCTGTTCGGCAATCCGGGACGCCGAGTGACGAAGGAGTTTCCCGGCGGGATCCGAGAACCGGGCGGCCTTGTCGATAGCGGCCAGGCGTAGCCACAGGTCGATTGTGGCAGACGTTCCGGAGGGATAAACGTTGTCGCCGGTGTCGTACACGGCCAGCGGCAGATCGGAGCCGCCGGCCGTCATGCGAACGCCGCCGTCGGTGCCGAGAAAGCGTTCTACGATGACTTTGGCGAGCAGCGTCGCCCGCTCGAGCCAGATGGGATCATTGGTGGCGGTGTGAAGGTACAAAAGCGCCCGCCCGAATAGCGCGTAGTCCGAAAGAAACCCGTCGATCTCGGCCCGGCCCTGATAAATCTGATGCATAAGCCGCCGCTGCTTGGGATCGTATGCAGCAGCCCAGATGCGCTCCGCCGCCCGGCGCGCGTGGCTGACGTACGCCGGAACATCCAGGGTCTTGCCGGCGACGCTGAAAGCCTCGATTGCGAGGCCGTTCAGATCCACGTTGATCTTCTCGTCTCTGAGCGGCTGCCGACGTTTATTTCGCTCTGCCAGTAGCCTTGCGCGAAAACCCTGCAGAGACTGAAACATCGCCGCCGGGTCCTGGTGCCCGGAACGCTCGAGCGTATCTGCAATCGGAAGACGCACGCGCAAAACGCCGGGCGCGACGAGATCGGAAATCTGCGAACTCTGAATTCCGGGCCCGCCAGAGGGCACGCTGGCTGTTAGCTCGTAAACTTCGAAGAACCGCATCGCCGCTTCGGTTCCCAGCACCCGTTCGATTTCGTCGCGCCGCCAGAAATAACTTGCCCCCTCGACCCCATCCACCTGCGCGTCTTGGGCGGTAAAGAATCCGCCCTGCGGCGACATTATCTGCTCGACGAGATAGTTGCCTACGTCTAGCGCCACCTGGCGGTAAAGCGGCACCTCCAGCGCCTTGAAGGCCTCGGCGTAAAGACGCAGAAGTTGCGCGTTGTCGTACAACATTTTCTCGAAGTGTGGCAGCGACCAGGTGCTGTCGGTGCTGTAGCGATGAAATCCCCCACCGACCTGATCGCGTATGCCTCCGAATGCCATCGCATCAAGCGTCGAGGCCAGAGCCGGCAGCACCTGTGGCTCGCGATTAAGGGTGTAGTCTGCCAGCAACAGCTGAAGCGTCGGACTTTCCGGGAACCGGGTCTTGCTGTCCGCGGTGACAAAGCCGCCATGGCGTTCGTCGAATCGTTTCAGGGCACTTTGCCGCGCCTGCTCGAGCCACTGACCCGGGACCATAGGTATGAGGGCGGCATCACTCTCCTGGGCCAGCTGTAGCTGCTGCATGGCCGTATGCACGGTCTCGGCGTAACTGACGACCTCCGAGCGCTTCGTCGTCCAGGCGCGGTGGATGTTAGCCAGAACTTGTGGAAACCCGGGACTGCGGTCATCGGGGAGCGGTGGGAAATAGCTTCCGGCAAAGAACGGTTTGAGGTCCGGTGTGAGAAACACGTTGTTGGGCCAGCCGCTGGTGCCCGCAATGAGCCGCTGGGCGACGATATAAACCCGATCCACATCCGGGCGCTGCTCGCGGTCCACCTTGACGTTGACGAACCACTGATTCATCAGCTTCGCGATTTCTGGATTCGAATACAGCGTGCGCTCGGCCACGTGGCACCAATAACAGGTGCTGTAACCCACAGAAAGGAAGATGGGCTTGTTTTCCGATCGGGCCCGGGCAATAGCCTCGGGTCCCCAGGGATACCAGTCCACCGGATTGTCGGCGTGGAGCAACAGGTACGGATTGTGTGATTCCGCCAGCCGGTTCGAGTATGCGGAGACGCTCGACGCAGTTTCCGCGCTTGGCGCGCCGACAGCAAAGACGATGCCTGCGATCAGGGTCCAGATTGCGCTGGCGCGCAGAGGGTTAACGAAAGGATTCGAAAACACGTAAGAAGGTGCCCCGCGAGAACGCCGGGAGTTGGCAAACGTGAATTGTACCAAACCAGGCGTGGCGACGGATAGCGGGCCATCGCCGTGGCGCTGCCCCGCGGGTTGGGAACGGGAGTATTGGTTCGTAGGCGAGGCGATTGATCTCCTCTTTCCGTAGTCGTACGGTTATACGGTGGTTGTTTATCGGTTCCACACCAACGGCTCGAACGGGTGACTCTCCTTTGAGCCTTCGAGTCGGCGCGCTGGCGGTGAAGACGCCATAGACGTTGCACACTGATTGCCCTGCGATCGAGGTCGAGCCCATGACGGTATCAAGCTTTCTTCAACCCATGCGCTATTTGTTGCGCAGCGGCGCCTGCCTCATCGCGTCGCTGGTATTTGCCTGCGCAACCATGGCCCAGACGGAAGAATCTTCCATGCTTTCCGAGGCGCTCCAAAGTACCGCCAAAGAGCTGATCGAAAAGCGCCAGGTTCTGGATGAGATTCTGTGGGGACCGGAGCTGACGGCGCAGCAGTATGAAGCCACCTTCGTAGATCTTTGGGATCGGCTACGCGGAGCAGAGGACAGGTTGCAGGAACTCGACGCCTTCACTTTCGAGAGCTTGCAGTTACCCGACGCCACAGCGACAGACGAGCTGGATCTAGGCATCCGGCGAACGCGATTTGAAGCTGCCGGCAAACCAATCTCCCGAGAACGATGGCGTGGGATGCTTGCCGGTTTCAAGGCATCGGGTTATCGCGTGCTCCAGACCGAGTGGCACCACGAAAATTTCCGTCCACCTAAGGACGAATTGAATGCTCGCTCGGACGTGCGGATGGTGGCCCACGTGGTGCGGGAGAAGCCCGCACACCGGGTCATCATCCGTGCCCTCTTGAACGTGGAGTGGACGACTAAGCTGAATGAGCAGAGCAACCCCGTACCGCAAGACATTGCCGTCACCGAGTTGCAGATCCTGGATCGGCACAGCCCCCAGATTTTCGAGGAGGTGTTCAGCGTCAAGTCAAGCGAGCGCTATCCGCGGTTGATGCCCCTGCTGGTCTACGACCTCAACGCTGACGGCCTGTCGGAAGTAGTGCTGGCCGGGGCGAATATGGTCCTTCGCAATCAGGGCGGCGGTAACTTCAAAATCGAATCCTTCCTTGCCGACGAGCGATCCATTTTCGACGGCGCGGTGCTGGCGGATTTCACCGGTGACGGCCAGGTGGACTTTGTCGCCGTGGATACGGAAGGTTATCCGCTACTCTTCGTCGGCGACGCCGATGGGCGCTTCGGCGAGAAGGGGCGCCGCATGGCGGAGACGCACCTGAGCCAGCCCAAAGCTTTCACCGCAGGTGACGTGGACGGGGACGGAGACCTGGACCTCTTTATCGCCAACTATAAGTATCCGTACCGGCAAGGGCAGGTGCCCACCCCGTACTACGACGCCAACGACGGATTTCCGGCCTACCTGCTGCGCAACGACGGAAAGGGTAAGTTCACCGACATCACCGAGGTCTCGGGACTGGGGCCGAAGCGCTTCCGGCGCACTTTCAGCACCTCGTTGGTGGATCTGGATGACGATCGGGATCTGGACCTGTTGGTGGTGAGCGACTACTCCGGCCTGGACCTCTACCTCAATGACGGCAAGGGCACCTTCACCGACATCAGCGATCGGTTCGAAGACAAGCGCCACCTGTTCGGCATGGGACACACCTTCGGCGATTACGATCTCGACGGCAAGCTGGATTTCTACGTCATCGGCATGAGCTCGACCACCGCGAGGCGGCTCGAGAATCTGGGCCTCGGGCGCCCGGACAAGCCGGAGCACAACACCCTGCGTGCCGCAATGGGCTACGGCAATAGAATGTTTCTGCGACGGGAGGACAAGTTCACCCAGGCGCCCTTCAACGACAACGTCGCCCGGACCGGATGGTCGTGGGGTGCCACCTCCTTCGACTTCGACAACGACGGAGACAAGGACATCTTCGTCGCCAACGGCCACGTGAGCGGACAGAGCAGCCAGGACTATTGCTCGACCTTCTGGCGCCACGACATCTACGAGCAGGGTTCCGAGCCCAACCTGGCTCGGGATGTCCTGTTCCAGGTTGCGTCCACCGATCTGCGCGAGGCGAACATCTCCTGGAACGGTTACGAGCACAAGGTCCTGATGATGAATCAGGAAGGCAAGGATTTCGTCAACGTGGCTTTTCTCCTCGGCGCCGCGTTCGAGTACGACAGCCGAGCGGCGGTGGCTGACGACTTAGACGGCGACGGCCGGGTGGATCTGCTGGTGGTGGAGTTCAAGTCTCAGGGTGTGGAGGAGGGCCGGGACAAGCGGGATTACATTCTGCACGTTTATGCCAACACCATGTCTGAGGCCGGGAACTGGATCGGGGTGCGTTTGAAGAATTCCGGTCCTGGCCGGTCGCCCATCGGCGCCACCGTCACCCTCAACGGGCCAACGGGAATTCAGATCGCCCAGGTAGTCACCGGGGATTCGTTCTCATCGCAGCATCCGGCAACGGTGCACTTCGGTCTGGGCGTAGCGGACACCGTGGACAGGCTGGAGATCCGCTGGCCCAACGGCGCCGTTCGGACCCTGGAACGCCCTGCAATCAATCGTTATCACATGGTCTCGCCGCCGACGTCTTGAGTCGCGGTGGTCGCGTAAGATTCAGTTCGCCGGTCCTGGGAATCCTGGGGTGAGGCGATCTCGTCGGATGCCTGCTCGTACAGTTGTGCGACTTAGCTTTCGTTGGCCACCGATAATTTGTATTGCCTGACCGCGCGCTGAAGTAGGAACGACCTTATTCGCATTATTGCACCGCAATACGGCGTAAGAAACCTAACGGTATAGGAACAAACATCTGTTTCATAGTGGACATCTAACGCACTTTAGCCGTAACCTGAGTCAATTAGAAACCTAGAAATCGAGAAAGGGAGGCCCTCTGTAATGAACCACCCTCTGAGGTCAATGGCGGCGAGCTCGATTCTCGCCCTTTGTGCGGCGATGGCCGGTACGAGCACAGCTTTTGCGCAGCCGGCCGCTCTTGCCGCCGTCTATGTCGAAGCCGATGCCATCATCATAGAGCCGACGGTTCCCTACGAGCTGTCCATCACCATCGTCGGCCCTAACGACTTGCGCATTGAAGAAGCATTTGGTCCGGGCGGGCCCGTGCAGTACAGCGTCGGTGCCTTGGCCGACGGCTACTATAAGTACGAGATCAGCATCCTCTCCATGAACGTTGATCCGGGCGTGTCACAAACCGCAGCGCTGCAAATGGGAACCGACGAAAACGGACGCTCCGTAAGTGCTGCCGCTGCTCTTGGCACGGCGGTGAGTCCGGTGAACCGACCCACCCGGCAATCGGGCGGGTTCCGCGTCTTGAAGGGGGTGACGGTCGATCCCTCGGCACGCGATTAGAGTCGCTCGCCGCTGACAACGGGTGAATTTTCCGGCGGGAATTAAAAAGCGGTATCGAGCCCGAATATCTGGATGAGAAACGCCATAGCGTATTCGCTCCTTTGCCGCTAGCAACCAAAGTGCCGGAGCATATTGTTAAACAAACGCAGCCTGACGAGAGGCTACCATGGTCTTCTCTATAGTAAACGCAAAAGCATTTCAAAGGTCAGAGAACTGCTAACGAGGTCCGACATGAATAAGCTACTAAGACTTACAGCCGTTACCTGGTTGCTATCCATCGTACCGTTCAGTCAAGTATTGGCGGACATAGTCCACAATGATGACGTAATAATTACTTTCAGCCAATGTGTGGGGAACGATTGCGTCAACGGAGAGACCTTTGGCTTTGATACCGTCCGACTCAAAGAGAATAATCTTCGAATCAAGTTTCAAGACACGAGTAGCACCGCGAGCTTTCCATCCAATGACTGGCAGATCACGGCCAATGACTCGTCCAACGGTGGCCAGAACAAGTTCTCTATTGATGATATCGACGGTGGGAGAACGCCGTTTACCATCGAGGCCAGTGCGCCTAGCCATTCGCTGTACGTGGATGACGGCGGCCGGCTCGGCCTCGGGACCTCCATCCCGGTTACGGACGTACATGTAAAAACCGGCAATACGCCCACTTATCGCATGGAGCAGGACGGCTCTTCGGGCTTCACTCCCCAAACCTGGGACGTGGCCAGCAACGAGACCAACTTCTTCATCCGCGACGCAACGAACGGCTCGACTCTGCCGTTTCGAATCCGGCCGGGCGCGCCAACAAGTGCGATCGATATCGCAGCCAGCGGATACGTGGGTATCGGAGCGACTCCTGCTCAAACGAAGCTGCATGTTCACAACGGAAGTTCGGCCGCAGCTCTGAGACTTTCTGCAGGCGGGACTTCCAACAATCCCAATCATGCCTGGGACATTATTACTAACCCGACCACGGGTCGCATGACGTTCTTCGCCCCCGGCAAGGGGCCTCCGCCCTTCAAATTCGATCCCCAGGCGCAGGCAAATCTGCTTCGGATCGGTGTAGTCGCCGCAGACAGAGTGGACATCAAAGGTAAATTAGTGATCAACGGAACCCCGATAAATGTACCAGACTATGTGTTCGATCCGGCGTATCCGCTGGAGTCAATCGAAGAGCATTCGGCGCTGATGTGGGAGCAACGACATCTGCCAGCTCTCCCGAGCGCCTCGGAAAGCGGAAACGGCGTGGACATATTAAGTCACCAGATGGGGGTGCTCGAGGAGTTGGAGAAAGCGCACATTTATATTGCGAATCTCAATACCGCGCTTAAAGAACTTCAGTCCGAGATGATGCTGCGAGAAAAAGTTATCGACGAGCTTCAAGACCGAGTAAGTTTGCTGATGAAACGGAAATAATACAATCTCAATTGAAGTTATCAGGATGAGTGAAATTTTGTAATCTCAATTTCGTCGCGATGAATAAATATTTCGTTTGCCGGCCCCAGCTTTGATCTATTAACGACAACGAGTTCGGGACTATTAATTGATCTAGTGCCATTCGCGTCTAAAAGTTCGGCGTGTGACCCATGGTTAATCTCTCAGTCGTTCAAGCTAAACGACGCTCGCCGAATCAGACGGCCAACCGGGTTCTAGCGGACGCTACCCGCTAGGAGTGATTGCCGTATCGCGGCGATTTTTCTGAGCGCCAAATTCATAAGCTTGATCGCCAATCGGTCGTTTGGTAGAAACGCGTGCTTGCGCCTCGGACGCTTGCCTCTCCATGCGGCGAAGAAAAAATTCAAGCCCGGCCGGTTGCGCTTCCAACGCTGGGTAGTTCCGGCGCCTTTCTCTCCTCATGGCGTTTATTCTACGGCCCCGATCTCCGTGAGTGCAGGCCTGAATTTAGGATTGTGCATTTAGTACCCGATCGGGTATTTTTGCGACCATCTGACCATACCCCTCGAAGGGCTATCATAACGAGATTTCTCGCATAACCCGTGGCTCAGTTTCTGGGGAGAGGACCAATATCAAGCGACTTCCTGGGCGAACACCGCGGGCGCCTTTTTGCCGAGGGAACGAGCCGGCCTGACCTGGTTGTAGCGCGGTCGCCGATCATCACCGCCAGTACGACACTTGGAATGAGACCCGGCGCCAGGTACCTGAGTACATCTTGACGTTTTAAAATCCGGAGCGTCTGCATCAGTCACTCGGCTACGTCAGTCCGGTAGACTTCGAGAAACAATATGGTGTTGCTTAACTGACCGTCCACGAAACCTGGACTACCTCAATCTGACCCCCATGTTTCGCTAACCATGCCTCGTATTGTCCTCATCGGCCCTCGTGGGCAAATCGGTCATGAGCTCCGCGGCACGCTGGCGTCGCTCGGCGAGGTTATAACTGCGGGCCGGTCCGAGGCCGATTTCGCCTTGGACCTTTCATATCCGAGCCAGATCGAGAACGTGCTGCGTGAGACGGCAGCGGAGGTCGTCGTGAATGCCGCTGCTTATACCGCCGTGGATCAGGCGGAGTCGGAGCGCGAAGCGGCGTTCGCCATAAACGCGGAAGCGCCGGCGGTAATGGCCCGAATGGCGAAGCAAAGCCGTGCGCTGCTGGTTCATATTTCCACCGATTATGTCTTTAACGGCGAGGCGCAGATCGCCTACACCGAGGAAGATAAAACCGAACCACTGGGCGTTTATGGCCAATCCAAGCTCGAAGGCGAGCGAGCGATTCGATCCTACGGCGGTCGGTATTTGATTCTACGCACGTCCTGGGTATATGGACTCCGCGGAAAGAATTTTCTCCGCACCGTATTTCGGCTCGCCTCGGAGAATGACAACCTTCGCATCGTCGACGATCAGTTTGGTGTGCCCAACTGGAGCCGCACGCTTGCGGAAGGGACGGCCGCAGTGTTGTCGGCGCTCAGATCCGATCCGGCGCGGTTAAAGGAGATCGCGGATGTGTACCATCTGAGCGCAAGCGGGGAGACCACCTGGTGTGGCTTCGCCAGTGCCATCCTAGAATCCGTCCAGGGGGAGGAGGGGATCAAGGCGAAGAAGGTCAAGCCCATCACTACACGCGAATACCCAACCCCCGCCGAGCGGCCGAAGCGCTCGACCCTCGATTCGCGCAAGCTCACAACAGATTTCGGTGTGACGCTGCCCCATTGGCGGGAGTGTTTGCGCCAGTGCCTGGCCGCGCGACCCTCGCAGGGTGCATCGTAAGAAATTGGTTCCAGGTACTGTTCTTCACAGTTTGTTCCCATTGTAGGGTGCGCGGTGCACACCATCGTATGATTCGAAGTATCGACAGCGCCTTTAGGAAACCGCTGGCAAGCGAACCTTTTAGGGCGCTTGTAGTCAATAGCGAAAGGCTGATTAAGGGGGGTGTCTACTGGATTCCCGCTTACCAAGTTGCGTAAAAAGTCCGGTCAATTATTGCCGGCGGGACTAATCGACAACTTTTCGCCATCTTGTGGGCTTGGGTGGGAAAAAAACTTGGGATAGCTGCTCGAAATACCGTCGTTATTACCGATTGTCTCCCACCGACTCACATTAGCACGAGTTTTTACACAGCCTGTTCCGCGGGAATGACGGAATGTGTAGAAGGCGCCGTTCGCACCGTCTTCCGACCTGAGATTCAAGGACGCTTCCAAAGACGGCCGCTATTACTTAGACGCTGGCGTTGACCTTGGGACTGTTTGTTGAGGCGCGGCGCATCCTCTAATGTTCTGTTTTTCTAGAGGCGGCGTCTTACAGGAGTTCAACGCGTCCTCGGGCCAATTGGCTGTGCGATAAAAAGGCGATTTTGGTGTCTTCCTTATTCCCGAGAATTAGTGAGAGATGCTTTAGTGCGCGCGGCACTCCGCGCAGCTGCAATTTGAGTGCGACTTCACTCAACGGCGTTAAAGAATCTTCAAGGCCAAGTTTGTGCGCATATTGTTAGGATTAGATTCGGACTAGACGAGGCAGTTGCTGTCCGGTTATTTGAAAGTCGGCCTTTTTCTCTCACAGACGAGCATCCAGTGGAAACACGTTAAGTTCGTAGCACGAGAAGCGGATATCCTTCTGCAACGGACTGCTGCAAACGGATCTCCTTTTTGCGATACACTTAAGCCCAAATCCGCCGAGTACCCAGGCAATTCGGCTTAATTGTGCAGGTTCCCACTCCCCGGAAAACGGAGAGTGTTTTCTTGAGCCCGCTTGTATTTTCACCGAGGGTGGCATCTCTGCGGTGGCTGAAGGGCGAGCATGGTAAATTTATCCCTGTCCACAGGGTTTTGGGGGGCCGTGGGCCGTTCGAGAGGTCTTGGAAGGGCATTTGTCGGGCCTCGGTGCCCTCCTTTCGAGGCGGGCTTGGCCTGGGAAGCGTAGAAAAGCCGCCTGGCTTGTGGACCCTGGTCGCCGGAGTCCCTTTGCCTCCTATCGGGGGACAGTAGAGCGCCCCCCGCCGCTGCATAGCGGAGGTTGGAATCAGGCCCCGGAACCTGCATGGGGGCGGCGAGGGGACCTTGTCAGCGAGGGCGTGGTGGGAGGCCCCGACGGGCTCAATGCGAGGCCAGAGCTCGCGGAATTCAACAACAACTTTTCAAGGACTTCGCATTGGCAAGACAAAGGTCCCCCGTAGCCGTAGTCGGCATGGCCTGCCGTTTTCCCGGTGGTATCGCCTCGCCGGAGGCTTACTGGGAATTTCTCAGTCGCGGTGACGAGGCCATTGGCGTAATCGGCCCGGACCGATGGTCCACCGACTATTACTTCCATCCCGAACCGAAAACGCCCGGTAAGAGCTACACCTGGGCCGCAGGCCTGCTGCCGGACATCGACGCTTTCGATCCGCGCTTTTTCGGCATTTCTCCCCGAGAGGCGGCCCAGGTCGATCCGCAGCAAAGAATTCTATTGGAGCTCGCCTGGGAAGCGTTGGAAGACGCCGGCCAGCTACCGCAAATGCTCGCCGGATCCAGCTGCGGCGTGTACGTTGGCATCTCGAACATGGACTATGCCAACAGCCGCCAGGAGGATCCGAGCTCCGCTGACGCTTATTTTATGACCGGCGGTGTATTGAGCATCGCCGCCAACCGCATTTCCTATTTCCTCGATCTCCACGGCCCCAGCATGAGCATCGACACCGCGTGCTCGTCCTCGCTTGTGGCGGTGCACCAAGCCTGCGAGAGCATCGCTGCGGGCAATTGCGACTCAGCACTCGTTGGCGGCATCAACGTGTTGCTAACCCCTTATCCCTTCATCGGCTTCTCCAAGGCCTCGATGCTCTCGCCCACGGGACGATGCCATGCTTTCGATGCCTCCGCGGACGGTTACGTGCGCGCCGAGGGCGGAGCGATGCTGGTTTTGAAGCCGCTGGAAAAAGCACGCGCCGACGGCGATCCCATTCGCGCGATCATCGTGGCATCGGGCACGAATTCCGACGGGCGCACTTCCGGACTATCGCTGCCCAACGAAAGCGCGCAGCGGGAACTGCTTCGATCGGTCTACGCGCGCGCCGGCGTCGAGCCTGAAGAACTCCGTTATATCGAGGCTCACGGGACGGGCACCGCCGTCGGTGACCCCATCGAAGCGAGCGCCATCGGCCATGCTGTCGCCATGGTCCGGGACCACGACGATCCATTACTGATCGGCTCGGTAAAAACGAACATCGGTCATCTGGAGCCCGCCGCGGGCGTCGCCGGCTTGCTCAAAGTGATTCTTTCGCTTGAGCACGAATGCATTCCGCCGTCGCGCAACTTCAATACGCCGAATCCGAACATTCGTTTCGACGATCTCAATCTGCGCGTGGTCACCAGGCCGACACCCATCGGTGATGGGGGTTCTTTACCGGCCATGGGCGTGAATTCTTTTGGCTTCGGCGGAACCAACGCCCACGTGGTGGTGCGCAAGTATCGGCAGCCCGCCTCCGCGCGCGGGCTTCGGCCACCGGAATCGGACCCGGTTTCAGAGGTTTCCGACTCGGTCTTGAAGGCTCGCCCGCAAGGGGGCTCCTACAGGTCTCTCGGTCAAGGCCGCTCCTACGATGTCTTGGGTGCGGTTTATCCGGATGCACGACAGGCCTTTCGTTCAAGCGAGCTTGCACGCGACTCGAAGGATTTATCGAGTCTGATCCCATTGTTCCTTTCCGCGCAAACGCAAAACGGCCTCATCGATGTGGCACGCGCGTTCAAAGATGCGCTGCAGAGGAACGAAAGCGACCCCTACGATGTCTGCTACACGGCGGCAACTCGACGACAGCGATTCGATCATCGACTCGCGGTTCTGGGCGCTGACGCCAGCGAGATGGTTCGGCGCCTGGAGGAGTTCGTCTCCGGAAACCCGGCGCGCGGCGTCGTCTCCGGGCAGAAGATCAGTTCGGGTCCCAAGCTCGCCCTCCTGTTTTCCGGAAACGGAGCGCAGTGGCAGGGGATGGGCTGCCGGCTGCTTGAGCAGGATCCGGTGTTCAGGGAATGGGTCATCAGGGTGGACGACCTGTTCCAACCCCTGTCCGGTATCTCCGTCGTGGACGAGCTCAACCACCGACCTGAAGCCTCCTCGCTTCACCGGACGGAAATTGCTCAGCCGGCCTTGTTCGCCATTCAGGTGGGAATATTCGAAAGCTTGATCGCCAGGGGTCTCGAGCCTGGTGCGGTGTTCGGCCACAGCGTGGGGGAGGTGGCCGCGGCCTATGCCTCCGGCGCCTACACCCTGAAGCAGGCCACCCGCGTCATTTTCGAGCGAAGTCGGGCGCAAGCAAGCACCCGCGGCCAGGGAAAACTTGCGGCGGTGGGCCTGCCCGCGGAAGCGGTCAGGGAGGCAATTGCCGGGATTGACGGCGAGCTGGAGATTGGCGCCTACAACAGCCCGACGTCGGTCACTGTCGCCGGCGCCGAAGCGCAGCTCGAAGCCCTGGGCGAAATCGTCGAGCAACAGGGCGCGCTGTTTCGAATTCTCGACCTCGACTATCCCTTTCATACCCGCACCATGGACGCCCTGCGAAAAGACCTGGTCGCTGCGCTGTCCGATTTAAAGCCTTTCAGGACGCGTCTGCCGTTCGTCTCCACCGTTACCGGCGCGGCGCTCGAGAGCAGGTTCCTGGACGCGGAATACTGGTGGCGCAACGTGCGCAAACCGGTGCACTTGGACAAGGCCATGGAGACGCTGATGGCGGACGGCTTCCAGGTGTTCATGGAAATCGGCCCTCACCCCATCCTCCAGGGGTACCTGCTGGAGAACCTGAATTCCGCCGGCCACGCTGGCCGGCCGTTGACCACCTTGAATCGCGATCAAGATGATTACCTGCAGCTTCTGGAGTCGCTCTGCAGCGTTCACGTTCTCGGGTGTGGGCTCGACTTCGGCAAGCTTTTCCCGACGCACGGCGAGTTCGTACGTTTGCCGCATTATCCCTGGCAGCGCGAATCCATCTGGTTTGACCGCACCGACGACAGCGCGGGTCTCTTGCACCGGGCCGAAGAACATCCGCTACTGGGTTATCGGCTGCCGCAGGTGGAGGGGATCTGGGAGAAGGAAATCGATCTGGGGCGGATGCCTTGGCTCGCCGATCACGTGGTCGGCGGCGCCGTGGTGTTCCCCGCAGCCGGCTTCATCGAAATGGCGCTCGCGGCGTGCGCATCGGTTTATCCGCAGAGCCCGCCCGTAATCGAGTATCTGAACATCGCCGCGCCGCTGCCGATTACCAGCGGGATCACCAAGCGCGTGCGCTTCGAGCTGAGTTCGGACGACGGCCGCTTCTCCATACAGAGCTGCTCCAGGTTGAGCAGCGAGCCGTGGACGATCCACGTCACCGGCCGGATCACCCGCGGCGCGTCGCGAAAATCGTTGGCGCAATTGAGCGGGTCGGAGTCGATCGATCCCCAAGTTCGCGTGCAAGCTCGCTCCTTCGAAAGGCCCGTCGACAATTTGGAACGCGGGCGACCCGCGGATGGTAGCAGCGACCTTGGCCGGGAACAGGTTCCGGAATCGACTGGGTCAGACTCGATCCCTCCTCCCACGCGCATTGATGCCGACACCGTCTACTCTCGCGCGGAAACGCTCGGGCTCAGCTACGGAGACGCTTTTCGAAAGCTCGAGTACGTAGACTTGAGTCCTGATTCCGCCCTTGGCCGCATCAAAGGCGAGGAAGAGCAACAGCAGGTCTCCGCCGGGGACGGCTACCTCCTGCATCCCGCGCGCCTCGACGCCTGCTTCCACGGCCTCATCGGACTCGCGCAAGCGTATCTCGGTGACGCCTCTACCGCGGCGTATATACCGGTGCACACCGGTGGTATTACTTACGCCGGCAACGGTCGCTCGTTCACCCTTGCGCGAATTCGGCTGACTAAGGTCATGCCGGGTTCGGTCAGCGCGCAGTTCGAGCTCTTGGACGAGTCCTATCGGCCGGTGGCAGTGCTCAAGAACGTGCGTTTCCGTCGTCTGCAAGTGGCGCACGACGCGCGCCGCACGCTGCCCGTTTACGAAAGCGTCGCCCTGCCCCATTTTCCGAAAAGTCTCCGGCGCGCAGGCGCCATGCCTGCGCTTGAATCGCTGGCAAGCGTCGCCGGGGCATCGCTAGCCGAGCATAACTCAGTGCCGCGGCGTGAGGCTTATATTCGCTGGGGGGTGCCGGCAGGCGAGGTGCTGGCCGCGACCTTTGCCGCGGCGGTCGTGGGAGAGGCCGCCGGTTCGGGCGAGTGGATGACTCGCAATCAGCTCGCGGCGGTGCTGGAGGTAAGCGACGCGCAGCGGCCGTGGTTTTCCCAACTACTCGGGCTTCTCGAGAAGGCGAAATTCATTGACAGGGATAACGGGCGAGTCCGCTTCCAACGCACCCCGACCTTCGAGGAGGCCCAAAGCCAGTGGCGGAGTCTTTTGGGCCAGATTCCCGCCTACCACGCCGAGCTGACCCTTGCCGGTCGATGCGCGATGCACCTGCGAGAGCTTTTGACCGGCACGATCGAACACGATGCCCTTATCGGTAACGCCGCGCTTGCCCGCCTGCGGGCAGCCTTGCCCGGCTCTCGAGGACGCGACGGCGCGCTGAGCGAACTGCTGAAAGCTCTGGCCGGTGCCTGGACGGATCCGCGGCCGCTTCGCATCTTGGAGCTCGGGCTCGAAGACGATCCTCCCGACGTTCGATTGAAAATCGAGCCGCACGGCGGACGCGTCGCTCACGTCTATGCGCGCTGTCGGCGAGCCGCGTGCTCGGAAGAGACGAATGGCTCGGAGTCGTCTGAAGACGCCGGTGATGCGCTGGAGCTGATCCCCGAGGATTTCGCCGAGCCGCCGAAGCCGAGCAGCTTCGACGTGGTCGTCGTATCCCACCTGTTACACGAGTTCCAGGATCCGGCAGCGGCCATGCGCCGGATGCGGCGCATGCTGGCGCCGGGTGGTCTTCTGCTGATCGCGGAGCCCCCCGCGACGGCCCTGTTGGATTTTATTCGCGGCTCGTCGCCGTGTTGGTGGCGTTCCGCAAAGAAGAACCTGGGCACTCGTTCAAGCCTGCGTGATGCGCGGGAGTGGTGCCAGTGTTTGCTGGAGGCTGGCTTCGAAGCAGTCGAGACCGCGGCCGAGCAGGTCGAAGACATGCGCGGCGCGGGATGCGTCTTGATTGCGCGCAACGCTTTAGCCGCAGGCGAATTCCAATCGCCTGAAGAGACATCCGCGCGTTCATTTCTTCTGCTTGCGGACAGTTACGGTGACTCATGGCGCGTGGCCGATGCGCTTGACAAAATTCTGCGGGATCGAGGCCACGCGGTCGCCCAAGTACAGGACGGACCGAGGTTCCAGCGTCTAGGTGCCGAGCGGTTTACCGTCAATCCTTGTGATGCCGGTGAATTCGCCCGTCTGTTCGAGACCCTCAAAGGGGAAGAAAAGGCTTGCACCGACGTCGTGCATCTCATGGGACTGAGCTTCGAAGCCGACAACGACGCCACCGAGTTGCTCTCGGTGCAGGAGCGGCGCTGTGGCTCCCTGCTGAGGATGGTTCAGGGGTTGATGGGCGCTGACCGGACATCCTCGTTCCGAACCTGGTTGATCACCGCACGCGCCGGCGTGTTGGATCTGATCGATGATTCGGCGGAGACCTTCGCCCCCATTCCGTCCCAGGCGCCTTTGTGGGGGCTTGGCCGCGTCATCGCCAACGAACACATCGATATGAGCTGCCGCCTGGTGGACCTTTGGATGGATAAGGATGCGGCCAGGTCCGCGGAGTTAATCGCCCGTGAGCTCGAACAGGACGACGACGAAAGCGAGGTGGTGCTGAGTGCCGAGGCGCGTTTCGTAGGGCGCATGCGCCGGGCGGAGGTCGAAATCAAATCCAGCGCGCCGGAGAACCCACCGACCGTTGATGACGAACAGGCGGTCGAATTGCAAAGCAGTGGTCCGGGATCGCTGTCCCAACTTCAGTGGAAGGCAGCAGCGCGCCGGCCGCCGAAAGCAGGCGAGCTCGAAATCATCCCGCACGCCAGCGGGCTCAATTTCCGCGATCTCATGTTCGCAACTGGCCTGTTACCTGAAGAAGCCATCGAAAACGGTTACGCCGGCGCCACGCTCGGGATGGAGTGCGCTGGTGTCGTCGCCGCGGTGGGACCTGACGTGAGCGAGTTCGAGGTCGGCGAAGCGGTGATGGGCTTTGCACCGGCGTGCTTCAGCTCCCGTGTTGTCGCTGGCGCACGGACTCTGGCGAAAATGCCGGAAAGCTGGAGCTTCGAGCAGGCCGCTACCGTGCCGGTGGCCTTCTTCACCGCGGTTTATGCGCTCAAACATCTCGCCCGCCTGGAGCGCGGCGAACGCGTGCTCATCCACGGCGCTGCGGGGGGTGTGGGCATCGCCGCGATTCAGTACGCCCAACACTGTGGCGCAGAGATTTTTGCCACCGCCGGATCGGAGGAGAAGCGCGACTTCCTGCGACTCGCCGGTGTATGTCATGTATTCGATTCCCGCAGTCTCGACTTCGCCGACGAGATCATGATCCGCACTGGCGAAGAGGGCGTGGACGTGGTGCTCAACTCCCTCTCGGGGGAAGCGCTCCTGCGCAGCCTGTCGATAATGAAGCCGTTTGGCCGTTTCCTGGAACTCGGCAAACGCGATTTTTACGAGAACACGCGCATTGGACTACGGCCGTTCCGCGACAACCTGAGCTACTTCGGCATCGACGCCGATCAGCTGCTGATGAAACGTAGCGACGTCGCCCAAAGCGTGTTCGCCGAGGTGATGACACTCTTCGATCGGGGTGTATTCAAGCCACTGCCGTACCGGGCGTTTCCCGCCTCGCGGGTCGCGGACGCTTTCCGCTACATGCAGCGCTCCGAGCACATCGGAAAGATCGTTGTTACCGCGGAAACACTTCAGGTACCCCTGTCACCCCAGGCGCCTGCCGCCGTCGGTTATGCGCTTAAAGAGGACGCCACCTATCTCATCACCGGAGGCTTGAGCGGATTCGGCCTTGCCACCGCGCGCTGGATGGTGGAGCGGGGCGCTCGCTGCCTGGTGCTTCTGGGAAGAAGCGGAGCACAGACGGATGAGGCTCGAGAAAAAGTCAGAGAGCTTGAGGATCTGGGCGCCGCCGTGCACGCGCTCAAGGCCGACGTTGCAGATCTCATAAGTCTGGTAAAAGTCTTTGAGCGCATCGATGCCGAACTGCCACCGTTACGCGGTGTCGTGCATTCGGCCATGGTGGTAGACGACAAGCTGGTGCGGGACCTGGATGAGAAGCGCATGCGCCGGGTGCTGTCGCCAAAGCTCCTCGGCGCCTGGAACCTCCACGCGCTGACGAGGGAGCGGGAGCTGGACTTATTCGTCCTTTACTCCTCGGCCACCACCAGCTTCGGCAATCCGGGTCTCGGCAATTACGTGGCCGCGAATATTTATCTCGAGAGCCTCGGGCGCCTTCGCCGATCCCAGCGCCTGCCTGCCACCGCCGTATCCTGGGGACCGATCTCGGACTCCGGCTATCTCGCCCGCAACGACGCGGCGCTGCAGGCGCTGACCGCCTTCATGGGCTCGAGCGGCCTCACCACAAGGCAAGGCTTCGAGGCGCTGGAGCGGCTTTTGCGTAGCGATGCCGTATGCGGCGCGGTGCTGGAGTTCGATTGGTCGGCGATTCGCCGCGCGCTTCCGACGGCGCATCTCAAACGATACGAGCTGTTCAACAGGGAGCCGCACGCGGCAGCGGCCAGTGGGCAGCCGGAGCAAAGCGCGAAACTGATCCTGGCACAGCTTCCGCTCGAGGAGGCGAGGGCGGTGATTACGGAAACCGTCATCCAGACGGTCGCCGGAATCCTGCGCCTCTCGCCCGACCAGGTGGACCCCGATGCCTCGATCTTCGAGCTCGGCATGGACTCCCTCATGGCCATCGAGATGCACATGTCGGTCAACAACCGGCTGGGCGTGAATCTGCCGATCATGGGACTGGCCGACATTCCGACTATCGCGGAGCTGGTGGACAAAATCATTGCCCACGAACGGCCCGACACCGCCGGTGAAGAAGCCGATGCGCCCGAAAAAAGTTCCGACACGGTCCAATCGTCAGGGATGCCCGACGCGGGTGCGCAAGGTTCCTCGGGCGCCCGTGCCGCCGCCGGCGATGACTGAAATGAAGTATTAAACGCAGAGCCAGCCACGATGCCACGCCTCCCCCAGAATCCGGAATCCGTTGCTTCCCGCATTGCGCGTTACACCGTCTCCGTTCGCGGCCAAGGCCGCTCCTACGATGGCCCTTGGGGTTTCGTCGAGCGAAGGGGAAATCCTGTCGTCGGAGCGAGCTTGCTCGCGAACACTCCAGAGCCCGTAGGGTGCGCCACGCGCACGAATGCAGACGTTGTAGGGTGCGCTGTGCGCACCACTCCTTCTGCTGAAAAAACGACGACTCCTGTAGGCGCGCGCCGGCGCACGATTCCTCGGATCAGGCGGTTCAGAAAATGAACTTGCTGAACCCAGACGAGACCTCTCGTAGGAGCGAGCTTGCTCGCGAACAAGTTGTAGGGTGCGCCGTGCGCACCATTCCATCGGCCGGACCATGGGGAGCTCCTGTTAGAGCGCGCCCGTGCGCGAAAACTTGGCTCGAACAGCTCCGACGATGACTATCTCAGTCAATGGAGAGAAAAGGACGCCACCCACTGGCAGCCAAGCTACTCCCCACAAAGCAGATTGTTTCCGCGAACGGGAGCCCACCTTGCCGAAAGAAGGCGAATTCCCCTCCGGGAACGGACTTGCCCGCGAACTTTCCCGGGCACCAGAGCAAAAAACTTCGCGCCTAAAGGCGACTCCCTTAGGAGCGCCCTTGGGCGCGAACCCGTTAAGAGTTTTGTACCTCCTCACTACCTTCCCACTTTTAAGCGAAACCTTCGTTCAGCGAGAAGTGCGCGCACTCGCGCGGCTTCATGTCGACCTGAAAATCTACTCCCTCTGGGGCGGCGAGCCCGAGTTCGAAGGCCAAAGAGTCGATTTGTTTCCGAAGCGAAAGCTCCTTTCACTTTTCTGCTGGCTGCCCTTTTGGATAATCAAAAAGCCGCAAGCGTTTTTACGGCTGCTGCTCAATCTGTTTGCGAAAAAACCCGGCTCGCTCACCGACTTTGGCGCTACCCTGCTCGGCATCGCGTTCACCGTTTGTCACGCCCGGCACTTCGCCAAAGCCCAGCACCGGCCGGAGCTGATCCACGCCGGCTGGGCAACAATGCCCGCCACAGCGGCCCAGCTTCTCAGTGCGCTAGTCGATGTCCCTTTTACCTTCCAGGCCAACGCCTTCGACATCTTTCGCGACGGCGGAGACTGGCTTCTACCCAGCAAGCTCAGAGACGCCGAACTCGTCATGACTTCCACCGATTGTGCCCGCACGGCCCTTGTAGCGAGTGGAGCAGAAGCTTCAAAAGTGACGATGATCCGGCGGGGGCTTGAGACGTTTCCTGGTCGTTGTTCATTGCGCTCGCCTCGCTTGCCGCTGCGGCTGGTCAGCGTCGGCCGGTTGGTGGAGAAAAAAGGCTTTTTCGAGCAGCTGGAAATCCTGGCGAAGCTGAAGGCTGGCGGAATGCGATTCGAGGCCCGAATCGTGGGCGGCGGTCGTTTAGAGAAAAAGCTTCGCGCACGTGTAGGTGCGCTCGGCCTCGAGCACACGGTTACGCTGCTTGGAAGTCAGTCCTTTACCGCTTGTCAGCAACAGTTCCAGTGGGCGGACGTCTTTATTTACACGGGTAAGGTCGCCGCGGACGGCGACCGCGACGGCCTGCCCAACGTCATCTGCGAAGCCATGGCCAGTGGCATGCCCGTGGTGTCGACTCCCGTCGCCGGCGTGCCCGAAGCTATTCGCGACGGTGAAACCGGAGTGCTTGTCTCCAACTTCGATGCCGATGAATGGCACTCAGCGCTATCCCGTCTGCGCGACGATGACGCCTTCTATCTCCGAATCCGCGACGCCGCACGTGCATGGGTACAAACACACTACGACATCGAGATAAACGCGCGAAAGCTCGCCCATTGCTTTCAGACCGCAGCGCGCGAAGAAAAAACAGAATTCGTCATTCCCGCGAAAGCGGGAATCCAGTAATAAAACACTTCATTCAATAAAGCGCCCGATAACACAACGAACGCAAAAAGGACTAATGACAACCGCGGCCATCATCGCCTCCGTAATGCTCGCGCTTAGTGCGCTGGGCTTTTCAGCCGCTGCGGCTTGGTTCCTTAACAAAAGCCGTGCTACAACGTCAACGGTGCGGCCGGACAACTCGTGGCCGAAAGCTGCGGTGTTCCTCGCCCTGCGTAAACCGGATCCCTACCTTGACGAATGTCTCCGCTCCCTAATGCACCAGGATTACCCCGACTACGACCTCCACATCGTCGTCGACTCGGAGCAAGATCCCGCCTGGGGTATCGTCAAGCGTCTGATCCAGGATAAGAGCGGCGCAAACGTCCGCGCCGCACTGCTTCGCGATCCCCTGTTGACCTGCAGCCTCAAATGCAGCGCCCTGCTGCAGATGCTTCAGGATATCGATTCTGACGTCGAGGTGATTGCGCTGATCGACGGCGATGTCGTTCCCCATCGCGCCTGGCTTCGCCAGCTTGTCGCGCCGCTTGCCGATCCCGGCGTCGGCGCGAGCTTTGGTGTTCCCTGGTATTTCCCGGCGAAATCGAATTGGGCGTCCGTCGCGCGCAAGGTGTGCTGGGCACCGGCGGCAATTCTAATGGCCCTTTGCGGCTGGATCTGGGGCGGCACCACGGCGCTGTCGTCACGTGTTTTCCGTGACCCTGCGCTGGCGGAACGGTGGTCACGATCGGTTTCCTCCGATGCCTCTATACGCGACGTGATTAAAGCCTGCAACCTGCGATTGCAGTGGGTGCCCGAACTAGTAATGCCCAACCTGGAGCCAAGCGGATTCGAGTCGCTCATCGGCCAATTGAGCCGATCACTTGCCACCTCGCGGCTTTATCTGAATCGGTGGCCGCTGACCCTGCTCGCCGTAGGCTTCGCTTTCGGCAGCTTGTTACTGGCGCTACTGGTATGCGTTGCCAGTGGTCTCGCAACAAACGCCACTGGGACGTTTATTTCTGCGGCAGGACTGGGCGCCTATTGTCTGATCCTGATGCTGCTTCTGCTTACGGTGGAACGCCGTGCCCTGGAGATCACCAGTGATAACGGCGCAGATATTCCACCGCCCAGTTTCCGCGTGCTGGTAAGAATGTTAATCACCATTCCTCTTGCTCACGCGCTTTATCTCACGTCAGCGCTCAAAGCCCACAACGTTCGCTCGCTTACCTGGCGCGGCGTTCGCTATGCCATTCACGGAAAATTCGACGTAAAGCGTGAGAGACGCGCCCCGTTTCCGAATCCATGGCCCCGCGCGGACCATGTTTCTGCAAAAGAGCACGCCGGCACGGAGATACACCCCTTGCCCACAAATTACAGTCCGGCACGCTCTGGCGATTATCGCCACATTCTACTTCAAGGAAATGGAAACAAAGCACATCAAGCGAGGCGACGTGCCCTTGTTAGGAGCGAGCTTGCTCGCGAACCTCCCGAGGACTAGCCATGATTTCAGAGTGCGCTACGCCCACTAACGCGTATACGAGCGCGCTGGCGCGCAAATACGCGTTATATGATGCCAACCATCATATCAGAGTTCGATGACGGCTGACGAAGGCCCATATAAATGTTGACTTATGCAACCGTGGTCGCGCTGATCCTGGCGGCACTCATCGCTGTCCAGAGTTTTCTCGCTGCCGTCTTCATTGCCCGTCTGCGCCGCGCTCCCGTAGCTCCCTTATCCGATAGCGCGTGCCCGAAGGCCGCCCTAATTATCTGCGTTCGCGGGAGAGACTCGACTCTCGCCGACTGTCTCAATGCCGCCCTTAAACAGGACTACCCCGACTACGCTCTTCATATCATCGTCGACAGTAAAACCGATCCCGCCTGGCCGCTGGTTGAAAAACTAGTGGCTGCGAACCCTGATATCCCGTGCACGGTTCAGGTTCTGACCAATCCGCTCACCTCCTGCAGCCTCAAGTGCAGTAGCTTGATTCAAGGCATCTCCAAACTTGACACTTCTTACGAAGTTGTTGCTCTGCTCGACACCGACATCATCCCCCATCGCAGTTGGCTTAGAGATATGGTCGCTCCGCTCACGGACCCGAAGGTCGGGGCGACAACCGGAAACCGCTGGTTCGCGCCGTCTCCGCCGTCGTGGCCCAACCTCTACCGCTACGCCTGGAACGCTGCGGCTATTGTATTGATGTACTGGCTCGGGATCGCCTGGGGCGGGTCGATGGCAATAAAACGCTCCGTAATAAACGAAGGTCATGTGTTGTCCGACTGGAGTCGCACATACGGCGAAGATACCGCAATAAATCCTGCTCTTCGCCGGCTTGGCCTGCGCCTCGAGTTCGTGTCTTCTGCCCTCATCACGGAGCGCGGCAGCTGCGACGTCTCACAATTTTTGAACTGGGTCACCCGCCAGCTTCTGTCGTGCCGGCTCCACCACCAGGGTTGGAAGCTTGTTCTATTACACGGTATGGCGTCTTGCGTGGCCCTGGGATTGGCCGTTTTACTAGTTCTCGCGGGACTGGTCCTCGGCTACACGGACATGCTTGTGTTAACGGGCACAGCGCTAGCCGTATTTTTCCTCGCCCTCTTTTGTTTGCTTATCATTCTGGAACTCAGCATACGGGGCAGTTCCTGTCTTCGGAATCGAGCGGCGAGGTCGGTGCTGCAGCCAGTGACCACGTGTAAACTGATGCTGGCGGTCGTGCTGACCCAGGCTCTGTACGCTTACGTCTTGTTCAAAGCAGCGACGGCGCGCACTGTCGAGTGGCGTCGTGCTCGCTACGAAATTCTGGAGGGAGGCCGAATCAGGCTCGTCGAATACTGTCCGTTCCCTGACAGCACTGCGCCGATAATAACCAAAGCATTTTGCACATCCGCGCCACGAGGTTCGTGAGGCGGGATGATTTGCAGAGTGGCTTTGCTTTGGTCATCGGGATAAGAAACACTGCTCCCCGTGCTTCTGGTCGACGTCAGCTTTACTTCTCATTGCAGCGCGCCGACGGGCGTTCAAAGGGTCACCCGAGAGATCTATCGGGAACTCGGCCGACAGGGCAGCGCCATGGCGGTTTGTTTCGACCGATGGCAAGGTGGCTGGCGTCAGTTGAATCAAGGCGAGCAGGCGCGAATGGATTCGTCCACAGTGGCGCGCTATACGAATCATCGCCACAAATGGAGCTTGGGCGAAGCCGCGCTTGGAATGTTCTCCCGACTGTTTCCACGTTTGGCCGAACATACCGGTCTTCCGGAGGGGAAATTCGACGGCCTGGTGGTTGCCGAGAAGCTTGAAAATCGAACCGCGAAGGAGATTCAAATGTTAAGGACGCGACTCTCCGGAGCCAGCATCGCGGTTTTTCATGATCTCATCCCGATCAAATTCCCAGAACATGCCACCCGAAGGTCGGCAGCGGAGTTTCCGCGCTATCTTGAGTTACTTCAACACTACGACGGGGTCGCCGCCGTATCCGAATCGTCTAAGCAGGACCTTCTGGACTACTGGGCCACGAACCGCGTGCGAAATCCTCCGCCGGTGGAGACCATTTCACCCGGCACAGGACTGGTGTCCTTAGAGCGAGTCGAAGGGAGCAACGGCGCCGCGGAGAAGCCGCGATTGCTGATGGTTGCAACCATCGAAAAGCGCAAGAATCACATGGCAGTTCTCGAGGCGTGCGAACGGCTGTGGGCGCAGGGTATCGACTTCGAGCTCACTCTGGCCGGACGTTTGAGCAAGGACACGGGCCGCGACGTGCTCAAGACCCTCCGAACACTCGAAGGCAAAAATCGGCCCGTCAGCTGGGTTGGCCACGTCGGAGATAATGAGCTGAAGCAGCTTTACCAGAGGTGCCGGTTCACGCTTCATCCCTCTCTTTACGAAGGCTTCGGACTGCCTGTCTTAGAAAGCCTGAGCTGCGGCAGACCCTGTATCGTGACCGACCGAGGGGCGCTGGCGCAGGTCGCCCGGGACGGCGGTTGCTACGTCGTCAGCGATCCGGAGCCAAACGCGCTGGCAGGGGCAATCCGCGAGCTGTTGCTGGATCCGGCGCTCTACGAGCGCCTGGTGGGGGAGTGCCGGGAGAGGAAATTCAAGCGGTGGGATGACTACTGCAAGGAGCTTACGACCTGGCGGGGGTCGTTGAAAAAACGTGCTATCGACTGAATCAACATTCTGTTCGCGCTACCTCTCGGTCCAATCACGATTGAGTGGAGCTGATGGCGAGGCTCTTTGTCGAAACACATCTGCACCAATCATTGTGCTGACCATGTGCACTTTATAGAAGATCTTCGTAGATGGCCTTTGCGGATCGTTGCCATGAGAATTTTTTAGCCCACTCCTTTCCATTCATCCCGAGACGCTTTCTCAAATCGGAATCCTTGATCAGGTTTGTCAGGGCCCCGACCAGGCCTTCCATATCATCCGCCTCAACCAATAGCCCAGTAATCCCGTTCCGCACCGCGTCTTCCACGCCACCGACTCGAAAACCGACCACGGGGAGTCCGCTTGCCGACGCTTCCAGGTAGGCGAGACCGAACCCCTCGACGCTTCTTGATTGCTGCTCGCTGGTCATAACGAAGATGTCCGCATCCGCGTAGTACTGGTTCAGTTCCTCATCGTCGATCTCGCCGGTGAAAACCACCTCCACGCCTGTGTCACGCGCAAGCCGCCGAAGCGACTTCGCATAGCGGCGGCTGACCACCGGGCCAACGACCAAATAGCGCAGTCGGCCCCGCAATGCGCCGTCGAGATACGTAAGCGCTTCGAGAATCGTTCGCTGGCCTTTTCTCGGGTGGATCCGCCCGACTGTGAGCAGTGTCAATTCAGCCCCGGATTTGTCCGCTTTGTGCCTAAGCGGCGACCAATCCGCGCGCGGTGCGCCAGGTGCCAGCACGATTTTGCCAGCGACTTCTGGATAATCGCGCAGCAACTCACTACGTACCCATTGCGAAAGCACGGCCACACGATCGGCCCGACCCAGCAGTTTCCTAAGCAGCCACCGTCTGCCGATGCGACTGGCGCTGAGCTGCAAAAGCTCCGACCCGTGCAGGGTGATGATGAGCCGCCGAGGCATGACTAAACCCAGCAGCCGCAGCAGCAGCATGATCTGCAACGGGCCCTGCTGGCAAAGATGCAGCACCTGCTTTTCTATACGGCGACGGTTTGCGATCAGATGGAAAGTCGTCGCCGGATAGTACCACCAGTCTTTGAGCCACGAGCTCTTTGTCAGCGCTTCGAGCTCGACGGGCAGATCAAGCTCGTTCCATCGAGCATGGCCGGGCGCGAGCACACGGACGTCATACCCAATCCGTTTGGCCGCATCGGCAAGCTCCTGCACGTAGACGCCGGCCCCCCCTCGTGACGGAAAAAACTCATGGGTGACCAGCACGATTTGAAAGCGGGACGTTTGCTCGCGGACCTGCGCATGATCTGCTTGTAAGGAGCGATCGTTCATTCTGACAAGGCGGATTCCGGTGCCACCGTCCGACCGATGAGACGCGACCCCTCAGGCCCCCGATGCAGGACGCCACAGGGACCCTCGACGCGCATATCCGACCCTAGCTCGATCTCCCGTGCATCCCCAAGGTCCATGACCACTCGGTCCTCCCCGGCGCCTTGCGGCAGGGTGATCGCAATCGAAACGGTCAGTCCCTCATTGGAGAGCACAGCCGTTGGGGTGGCGGCTCTGGGCCGCACCAACTTCGTACTCGAAGGAAACAATATCCAACCGAAAGCTGTCGGTCCTCGAATTGAAGTGTGGCATTCCACCTGGGTGCACGCTTCCAACCGGTTATAGCATTCGCTGTACCAGCCCCGCATTTCGGGTTCCGTCTGGCCTTTGCAGATCTCCAGGAGCCATTGTGAGGGTGTTGTCGGCACGATGGCGAGATTGCTTCCCTCTTGACCTTCGGTGTAAACGCAATCGGGTTCCGCCGCGACCGTGCAATGGGGATGAAACAGCCAGCTCGCGGTAATTTCTGCGGGGCCGTTGGTCGCCAAGTGATCGACGACAATCCAGTATTTTTCCCGAAGGTAAAAGACGGCGCGCCGCCATATACAGCCGGGCCGGCCCGTTAGGGGTCTTCCGAGAAACCGTGCGCGCCCACAGAAGAAATCGTAGTCCCGCTCGCACACTGCTTTTACCTCGAGCGGTGCTGACACCCGATTAGGCGGTGGCGCGCTGCCTTTTCCGTCGACTCGAATGACGTTGTGACCGGCGGGCCCGCGAAAATACTCACGGGCGCGTCCGCGCTGGTAGGTATAGCGACCAGGGTCGACGAGTATAGGGCGTCCCCCGGCAAACAGCTCGATGGAGAGCTGATCGTGGTGTTGGTGATTGGTGCCATGCGGGCCTAGGTCGAACCGTGCCCAGTGGGCATTTACTTCCCAGCCGCTACGCATCACGGCCTGTCCTGCCCATGGAAAGAAACGGCTCGCTGAATTATCGGCAGGCGCAGAACCCTCGGCGCCCCCGGTGGCGACGTACAGCCATTCCGGTTTGTTCAGTCGTTTCCCCGCATCGGCGACATACCATCCGTTAGGCTCGAGATCACCATCGTTGTTCAAAGGCCCGTAACCGTCGGGTCGGGAGACTCCGGCAAAATAGTCCCACATGGCAATAAGGCGCTCCCTCACGGGCCTGAGTTGCGCCTCACGACCGGTCAGAGAAAGTACTGCCGCCAACCGCTCAGCCTCCAGCAGAATGACCCGGTGGTAATGGTTGGAAAGCTCCGTGTGGGCGCCGTCCGGATAGGTCTGAGCCGATACTACGCGGCAAGCCCGGCTCGCAGCATACTCCAACCAGTCTGCAGCACGCTTGAACTCCGGCCAGGCTGTAGCCAGCACCGCCAAAGCAACGAGCTCGGTGAACAAGTGGTTCCCCCTCCGTCCGTGCCAGTATCGTAAAACTTGAGCGTGGTCGACCAGGCTGCCCAGCAGCAGAATCCGGGTCTCTGGATCCAGGGCTGGCCGTGGTGTTCGGCAGAAGAATACCTCGAGCCAGGGGAGAGTGGATCGCCGTGCTGCCTCGAGGCTTCGCCACGTTCCCTTCAACGTTGGCAAAAGAGGGCGCGGAACGGATCGCACCCAATCCGACAGGTGGCTGCCAATCGCGGTACGGTAGCGCTCGTCACCGGTCTGTTGCCAGGCACGCAGCAATGAACGAAGAAAATCGTGGCGGTTGAGGAACCGAATCCACTCGGAATCGCCCCGGGGACCGGAGTCAGTCCAGTCGAGACCACCATCAAGGCTTGTGGGCACCCGTGCTTTCAGTCCCTGGAGTTCAAAGACGCCGTCCAGCACGCCGTCGGCCACACTACGATGGTCTTCATCCGTCATCGGCGGGGTCCACAGGAGTCCAGAGTGCAAACTCCGGTCCTCAAAGTATGTGACGAGCGCGGAGCAGGCACCTTCAATCTCATTGGCCTGCCATGCGTCACGGACTTGCCGAAGCCCTTGGCGAGCAAGATCTAGCGCCGTGAAAAGCCGCCGAATGCGGTCCTTTTGTTGGACGATGAAATCGAGAGAAACAGTCGTCACGTGCTGCGACCCTTGCAAACAAATGATTTAATCGACTACAAAGCGTTACTAATTTCCCGGCTTTCTGACCAACCCAATTATTGATGCGCCTTAAGAGGGTCCATTACTCGAAGTTGAGGCCATCGGCCTAACCGTCTTTGTGTGGCGATTCCGCACAAGGCTGGTCGACTACGCTTTGCCCCTTCACTGAAGTGCATGATCAGAATATTCCGTTTTTTTTGTATCCAGCCTTGATAGCATCCTGACACCTTCACACCTTCGGTAGCAGAGCAGGAGTGGGACGAGGCTGATAGACGGTTGAACATCGTGCGGTATCGCAGTCGCTCGAATTGGGGCCAATACCCTCGTTTGGAGGGGTACATTACTTCGCTCTCGGTACTCGCGCCTAACGTACTTGTTGATGTCCGCTGGATATTCCACCAGTCTTGGAACCTTACCGCCTGACGGGAGGCGAACGCGTCAAGGTGGATCTAGATTATGCGATAATTAGCCCGTCGCCGGATATCTGCCATCCGAATGAAATGTGCCGCGACTCGAAAAACAATGGCGAAAATCGAAATATCCTTCATTACTCCGCTTTTTAATTGTCTAACGTACACGAAACAATTTCTACAAAGTCTCAATCAGACAGTCCCAGGTCTCCCACACGAGATTATCCTGGTCGACGATTTCAGTACGGATGGAACCCGTGAATTCCTGAAGACTCTGAACGACCGTCCGTATCGGGTTTTTCTAAATAGTTCCAATTTGGGGTTCGCAAAGAGCAGTAATTTCGGGGCGCGCCAAGCGAAGGGTCGCTATCTGTGTTTTCTCAATAATGACTTGGTGCTGAAACCACGCTGGCTTGAACCGATGTATGAACTTGCCAGAAGTTCGCCCGATATCGGTGCAGTTGGAAATATACAGCTAGAGCCAGAATCCGGCCTCATCCATCATGCCGGTGTCTTTTTTGACTGGGATGGCCGACCACTACACGCATGGCGATATCGCCATCGTAGGCCCGACGGTGAGTTTGGTGAGTGGAACGCGATTACAGCCGCCTGTTTTCTAATTAATGCAGACATATTCGAAGGGTTCGGCGGATTCGATGAGACCTACATGAACGGTTTCGAAGACGTTGATCTTTGCGTCCGATTGAAGCAGAGGGGATACCGTCTGCTGGTGAGCAACCGTAGTCTCATCGATCACCATGCCAGTGTTTCGCCTGGACGTAAAAGCTACGATACTCAAAATCGCGAGAGATTCTTGAGTAGGTGGCAGAATGTGACAAGAGAATGGGGAAGGGAGGAATGGCCGCGTCAATACGTGCACCGCTACGCTAGAGCCTGGTGGAAAATGGTGCCGTGGAGAATGGTGCAAGCGGTTTGTATTGTGGCTTGGAATTCTTTGAAAGGCAAAAATCTTAGATAAAACAATCTACAAAAACCTTATTAACTTCGAAAAAAAAGATTCTTCATTCGAATTCTTACCCTGGTATTTGACGCGATATTTTCGGTGTGTCAACGTCCCGGAAATACGTGGAAGCGAGAGCGAGTCAAGGCTTTTTTCATTGTCTGACTTTGTTGCTCCCGGTATAAGTAATGACTGTCTATTGGCAATTGGAGACGGGTCGGGAACCGGAAAAGCACTTCCCGAATTCACTCGCCAAGCGATGGGCCTTAAGCCGTATGGCAGTCCGCTGGACGGAAGCCAGATGAATCCACCCTCCCCGTGGCCATTAGCCTCCGGAGCGTGCCGTCTAGCGCCGCACGACGGACGTTTGACCACTGGTATCATGAATCTGGGGTCTCCCGAAAGCTGAACGCCCGTTTAAAGGCGAGTGCCTGAAAAGGGTGCCAAGGAGGCCACGGTTTATGGAATAATTAGTACAATTTCTGCCATTCGCCATTCGCCATTCGTGCCCCGGCCTCGCCGATTAGGCGAATACCTCCCGGAGGTGCGAATTGGAAGATTTCGGCTGATCCTAACGAAAGTGGGGCTCACTCGCTCGGTCTGGACGCCGTCTGGGCGGGGATAAGACCAAGCGCGGCAGGGATTGGGGGTAGCACCCTCTATGTCGAGAGGCAGGCAAGATGTCGACGAACCGAAAATTGACGAGCGGTAGAGTTCGGAACTGTGCATCTGCAAGTCCGATTGAATCAGAGTCGTGCCAAGAGAACTGTGAGTATTTTCGTAACTCTTTTTTTCCCGATTGGGTCGTCTGACGCCGATTGCAAAGGCTTATCGGACGCTCGTGTCCCGAATTGTGAGTGGTGTCTCTTTTCGTTGGTCCCCTGAAGGTTTGCTGCCGGAATTCTTTTACAACGGCCTGGACAGCTTTTATCGATTCGCCCAATGGTTGCTCGGCTCTCCTTCGGGGCTGACTTACCATCGCTGGGTCAGGCGATTCGATACCATAACAGGCCTCGATCGGAAGCAGATACGTCAGCATATTGATTGCTGGCAGCGGTCACCTCGATTCGAGATAATTATTTTTGCAGATCATCAAGAACGAGCCAAGCTGAATGAAACATTTTTGTCGCTACGGCAGCAATTATATCGTAGCTTCAATGCAACGCTCGTGGTTACCTCGAGGAAGACTGCTGATGGTGAAACCCTTCGACCTCCGAGTTGGTTGAAGGTGCTGGAATACTCGCCCGAGTTAGAGTTAACCAACGTTGTAAGACTCGTCGCTCCAGAAAATCTCTGCTCTACATGGTTCGTGTTTCTGAAGGCGGGTATGAGACTGGCCGAGCATGCGCTCTACTGGCTCGGCAGCGAGGCCGTATATCATGACAGCGCGCGTTTCATTTATGCTGACCACGACAGTCTCGATGCCTGCGGAGCACGAATAAATCCAGTTTTCAAACCGGACTGGTCCCAGGAATATCTCCGCTCGACTAACTATATCAGCTACGCTGCGGCGATACGGTCAGACGTATTGACCGTTCGCGAAAACCTGCCGCTCTTGAGCAGCCTGGAATCAAGTGTTCACGGCTTTCTATTGATGATTACAGAGGAGCTCGGGAATTCAGCGATTCGGCATATCCCCTCTATTCTTTGGCACATGCCGATTCAAAAGACTGACGTGGCTGCGCAATCAACTCCAAGGTTGCTGGATCCGGTAGAGTCGCATCAGAAACGGGCGGGCGTGGCGGCGAAAGTAAATCGAACGCATGCGGGGCATTACAGATGGCATTATGCGTTACCTTCGGAACTGCCAAAGATTAGCATCATCGTGCCAACACGGAATGCCGTAAACTACCTGAAGGGTTGTGTCGAAAGTATATTAGTCAAAAGCACGTTTCTGAATTACGAGCTCATCGTTATAGATAATCAGAGTTGCGACCAGCAGGCACGAAACTATCTAGAGGGGTTAAACCGGCTGCCTAAGATACGGATACTCCGCTATGACAAACCGTTTAATTATTCTGACATTAATAATACCGCTGCGAAAATTTCTTCGGGCGAAGTTCTTTGCTTGTTGAACAACGACACGGAGGTCATCACTTCAGACTGGCTGGAAACTATGCTCGGCCACCTCGTTCAGCCCAACGTGGGTGTGGTGGGTGCAAAGCTCTATTATACCGATGGCCGCGTGCAGCATGGAGGAGATGCCGTCGGCCCAGGCGGGTGTGCTGATCACCTCCACGCGTTTCTTGAGCGTGATGACCCCGGCTACTGTGACAGAGCGATTGTGGCGCAGGATATTTCTGCGGTCACGGGAGCTTGCCTGATGACTTGGCGAAGCATATTTCAGAAGCTCCGTGGCCTGGATGCTCTAAATCTGCCGATCGCTTTCAACGACGTCGATTACTGCTTACGCGTTCGCGAAGCAGGGTACAGAGTTGTTTGGACGCCTTTCGCGGAACTATATCACCATGAGTCTGCCTCTCGGGGGAAAGACCTCTCTGCAAGAGGAAGGGAGCGGGCGAATAGCGAGCTCGCCTATATGCGCCGGCGTTGGAAGCAGGTCATGCTGCACGATCCTTTTTATAATCCGAATTTGAGCTACGATCGGCCGGATTTTTCCCTAAGCCGCTCGCCACGGGTGAAAAAGCCTTGGCGAGAGAAAATGGCATAGCAACTCGCTAAGGTCGGAAAATGGAAGCGCCTGAAAAGTCAATCGTGGTCGTCCTCGGAGCGCATAGGAGTGGGACCAGTTCGATTGCGCGCAGTCTTCAAATCCTTGGTGTCGAACTCGGCGAGCGACTCATGGCCCCCACGCCCGGCGTCAATGAGAAAGGATTCTATGAGGATATTGACCTTAATCGCATCAATATCGAGCTGTTAAGGGAGTTAGATCAGGACTGGCACACATTAACCCTAGTGAGTCCCGCCGCGTTGCAAGATGAGAGGATTGACCCGCTGCGTATTCAGGCTAGCGCGCTGCTAAAATCTCGAATTTCTAAAGCAGATGTTTTTGGATTCAAGGATCCTCGTATATGTCGGCTTTTGCCTTTTTGGCAGCATATTTTTAAGGAACTTCAGCTGAATGCCTCTTATGTCATCTCAATAAGAAATCCAATTAGCGTGGCTAATTCTATGCAAAGAATACATGGGCTGCCTCCAGAGAAAACTCATTACCTTTGGTTAGAGCATGTTCTGCCCAGCATTCAGCTCACCAAATGTTACCCTCGGGTTGTTGTCGACTACGACCGCATGCTGGCGGATCCGGAAAAGCAGGTGCGTCGAATCGCAAAAGCCCTTAGATTCGATAAGAGATTCGACCCGGACCGTTTAGCTGAGTTCCAGCGGAACTTTCTTGATAAGAACCTGAGGAAGGCATTTGCAGAGGCTAAAGACGTATTTGAAGATCCGGGGATTCCTAAACCGGTCAAGTCAGCATTCAAGGTTTTAAAGGACATCGCCGGGGACAGGAGAAGCTTGAACTCGAACAGCAGTGCCAAGACCTTCGATGCTTTGTCAACGGAAATGGAAGGGATGGCGCAAGCGCTCGGGTATTTAGATCGACTCGACAACATTATTATTGTTCAAAACGAAGCTGTCTCCCAAAAGGACAGCCATATTGAGGCGCTGAGTCAAGTGCTCGGTGAACGAGATTGCCGCATCAATTCTCTGTTATGCAATTTGAATGATCAGGCTGCGCGAGCGGACGCACTGACTCGTGTAGCCGAAGCGCGGGACGACCGAATCGAATCTCTAATCCATGACCTTGAGGAACAAGAAGTCCGCGCATCTAAACTTGGCCAAGAGCTTGCCCAGCGGGACGGCCGGATCGAATCGCTAATCCACGACCTTGAGGAGCAAGAAGTCCGCGCATCTACACTTGGCCAAGAGCTTGCCCAGCGGGACGGCCGGATCGAATCGCTAATCCATGACCTTGAGAAACAAAAAGCCCGCGCATTCGCGCTTGGCCAAGAACTTGCCCATCGGGACGGCCGGATCGAATCGCTAATTGACGATCTTAAGCAACAAGAAGCCCGCGCATCCACGCTTGGCCAAGAGCTTGCCGAGCGGGAGGGTCGAATTGAGACGCTAGACCTCGAGATCGAAGAAAAAGACAAAGTGATTCAACAGGTGGGCGTCAGGGCTGTCGAAATCAATCATCGCCTCCGCAAGGCAGGCTCTTCGTTTGGCTGGCGGCTCTTAAAGTCCGCTCGAATGTTGAGAGTATTTTTACAGGACCTCCGAAAGAGCACGCCTGTTGAGCTACTTCCTTTTAACGAGATAGAGACCGCTGATTCAGGCTGGATTTCGACTGGATTTGACCCTCAGTTTTTAATCCTATCTGAACGTTCATGGACCGATCTAGCAGGCTGGTGGTGGATGAACATCGAGCAGAACTCTGATCAGCCCATGGAGGCGCAGCTGTTCATCGATGCTGGCAATGGGTTCGACCCTTCGCTCGTTATAAATTTGCGTCTGTCTGGAAAGGGTCGGCAACAGATTCCGATATATATCCCACTCAGGTGTAATTCGATAAGACTTGACCCATGCGACAAACCAGCAACGTTTAGCCTATCACTTCGTGGATTAAAAAAAATGAAACAAGCCCCAGATCTGCGGGCAGAGTTTTCCTCCCAAGCTGCCGCTTATGAGTCGCTGGGAGCTGTGTCAGGAAGCGATTTGGTTCTCACGCCTTTAAAGGGCATCAAGCACTGCGGAAAAGACGGTTACCCGTGGGAGTCCGTCGAAGAAGACCCTTGGTTCGGGCTCAAAGGATTCAAAGACAAACTGAATCCGGGCTGGTATTCAATCGAATATTCAATTCGAGCCAACGTCACCCGGGGCACTGCGAAACTTTACTTCGACTTTGGGGAAGGTTACAGCGAGTGGGCATCGGTAGCGCTGCCGTTTAGAAGTGACGGGACAGTTATGCGGATATACTGGTTGCCAGCAACTCCCAGGAAAATACGGATGGATCCTATTGAGCAGCCGGCCAAGTTCTCCGTCAGACGCATTCAGTTTGTAGCGATAGAATCGGAGATTGCGCGTGATCAAATGCTTAAGCGTGTTGTAGAAAAGGCTGCGCAATACAAAGATCTCTCTGAAGAGGGAATTCTGAGAGATCTAGAAAAGAGATCAGATTTGGAAAAAACCTCGGTAAGCAAACTGTTATATGAGGTCTATAATCATACTTTTCGTGTCGAAAGCGGTCAGACTACAATTGTTCAAGAGTACGAAGACTGGATTGCAAAGGTCGAGGCGCCAGAGCTTGCCTGTCTGGATCCGAGTAGGGAGATCCGCGAAGGTTTAAAGCTGAAGCCGACGATTTCAGTCGTCATGCCGGTGTACAACACGGAAATTAATTTCCTTGAGCGAGCTATTGAGTCAGTAATTGGGCAAAGCTACCCTCACTGGGAACTCTGCATTGCAGACGATGCGTCTACGGCGCCAAAAGTCCGGGAAATTCTAGAAAGCTACAAGAAACGTGACCCGCGAATTAACGTAATCTTCCGCAGAAAGAATGGCCATATCTCTGAAGCAAGTAATTCTGCCCTAGGTCTCGCGACGGGTGAGTTCGTAGCACTATTAGACCATGATGATGAATTGGCGGAGCATGCGTTGTTTTTCGTCGCATTGGCTATAAATCGGAGGCCGTCCGCAAATATTATCTATAGTGATGAAGACAAAATCGACGAACAAGGTCGCCGTATTGACCCTCATTTTAAGCCAGACTGGAGTCCTGATTCGTTCTTTTCTCAGAACTATATTTCTCACCTCGGAGTATATCGGCGAGAGTTAATTGATAAAATTGGAGGGTTCCGAGTCGGCGTGGAAGGTTGTCAGGATCATGATTTGTTATTACGCAGCCTCACGTATGTTACTTCGAAGGACATTGTTCATATTCCAAGGGTGCTTTATCACTGGCGGGTCGTTATTGGGTCTGCCGCGCTTGGCCATGGAGAGAAACGGTACACCTCGGAAGTCGGGATCAAAGTGCTTCAGGATTACTTTTCCGCGCATGGATTCGATTCGATAAAAGTTGAATCTGGGCTCGTACCAAATACTTACCGAGTGTGTTATAGCATGCCTAGACCTGAGCCCATGGTAAGTATTCTGATTCCCACTCGAGACAAGCTGGAGTTTCTAGAGACTTGTGTACGCAGCGTTCTGGAGAATACGACGTATCAGAACTATGAGGTTCTTATCCTAAATAATAACAGCGTCGAACCAGAGACATTGGAATATTTTGAGCGTATCGAGGTCGACGATTCCCGGGTCCGGGTATTACCTTATCGACACCCCTTCAACTTCTCAGCGATAAACAACTACGGAGTAAAGCATGCCCGGGGACAGGTGGTCGGGCTAGTTAATAATGATATTGAAGTCATTACCCCTGAGTGGCTGACTGAAATGGTAAGCCATGCCCTGCGCCCCGAAATCGGTTGCGTTGGAGCAAAGTTGTATTACCCGGACGACACCATTCAGCATGCCGGAGTTATCGTGGGTCTGGGGGGCGTTGCGGGCCATTCCCACAAATACTTCCCGCGTGATTCTTCTGGGTATTTTTACCGTCTGAAAGTTATTCAAAACATGTCGGCTGTAACCGCCGCATGCCTCGTAGTGCGCAAGTCAATTTACGAACAAGTTGGCGGTCTGGATGAAACTGGCTTAGGTATAGCGTTCAACGATGTTGACTTTTGCCTCAAGGTGCGCGAGGCGGGATTTCGGAACCTCTGGACGCCGTACGCGGAACTATATCATCACGAGTCCAAGTCCCGCGGCGGTGAAGATACAATGGAGAAGCTGGAGCGGTTCAATCGCGAGATTGCTTTCATAAAAAATAAATGGAATTCAAAGTTACAACTTGATCCTTACTACAGCTGTAACTTGACGCTGGCAAGAGAGGATTTTTCACTAAGGTAGATGCCATGGGTCTAAAGAAAAAAGCACTGGCAGCGTTAATTTTTCTGTTGGCGTGCGTTCAGACGGCGCTAGCGACGGACATTTGGTACGAGGACAACAACCTTGGCAAGGCGGGAGGTATGCCGACCGACTTCGTCGTAAAATTTTACAAGCCGGAAACTTTCATTCAGGCAAGTAAGTTTATCGACGTCTATCTGATGCGGGCTAACGTTTTTTCTAAACTAAGCGACAAGTTTTTGTCCGATCTTTTTTTGCCTTATCTTCTAGAGCATGACCTTAAGCTTGCGATAAACTCTGGCGCGGCCACGTATACCCAAATAAAGGGTCGTAAGAGATTGTTTGACAAAAACATCCAGTTGCTTTCCCGTCTTAAAGCGCTCGGAATTGGGGTCGATTACATCAGTCTTCAAAGCGTTCTTTCTAAATCCCCTAGAATAGATGGACAAAAAGTTGACTATCCAATGCATAAGCGGATTGGGGATATCGTGGCATTTTCAAAGGCCGCTGTCGATATCTACCCGAAGGTCCAGATTGGACTCATCGATGCTCTGCTATCTCATGGTA
>CAMYJH010000027.1:0-6851 GCA_947258715.1 uncultured Gammaproteobacteria bacterium | reverse complement strand
GAGTTTGGTTTATTTGCGACGTCGCGTAGAGGTGGGCAAAAGTCGAGCAGGGCATTCCACGACAGCGTCATGGCGGCCTTAGACTGTTATACAGGTACAGGAGGTACACCGGGCGCCTACATTATTGCGAGTTGGTTTCGAAATCCGAAACGCACCATCCCCGAATATGCAATAGGAAACGACTATCCCGCAATGCGCACCGTGCTCGTTTTTGGACGTCGCCTTAAAGAGATTGAAAAACTGGGTCCCTCTTTGATTAGAGAAACCTTAAATGCAGCCGAATGGCGTGCGTTGTGCACTGTTTAAGCGATTTCTAATAGTGGAACATTCACAAAGAAATTATAAATCCCGTTGCATCATTCATGTTGGAATGCACAAGACCGGGACTACGTCGATACAGCACTCTTTGGAAGGTTTCGACAACGAGCGATTCATCTATGCAGACTTGGACAGCGTCTGCAATCACAGCCTGGCAGTCTTTAGCGTTTTCGCAAGACATCCTGAACGGCACCATCTCCACAAGGCGGCTGGCCGAAAGGGCGCTGAAATTCGCGAATACAACAACGCTATTCGACAAGACCTTAAGCAGTGCATCGCTCAAACAGAAGGTCGTACGCTTGTAATTTCTGGTGAAGATATCAGTGTGCTAAGCCGCTCCGAATTAGTAGAAATGTACGATTATTTTCATGAACATTTTGAGACGATAACGATTGTTGCTTACATTCGTCCCCCGGCAGCATTCATGACGAGCGCATTCCAACAGCGGATAAAAGGCGGGAATATCGGTTTTAATCTCGAACGAACTTATCGCAATTACCGCCAAAACTTCGAAAAATTTGACGACGTCTTCGGCCGAAACAATGTTCAGCTCTGGAAGTTTGACCCCGGAACTTTTCCTGGTAATTGTGTCGTAAGAGATTTCTGCGCACGGCTTGGAATATCAATCCCGCTAGAGCGTATTGTACGCTTCAACGAGTCGTTTTCCCGCCAGGTAGTCGGATTGTTGTATACGTACAAGAAATTCGGGAAAGAATTTAGGGCTGATTTGATGCGGGGTCCGGAAAGCCAGCACCTGGCGCAACGGCTTTCAGGCGTAGGAACGACTAAGTTTCGTTTCTCGCCTTCAACGGTGCGTCCCATATTGAATGCTAACCGCGCGGATATCGAATGGATGGAAAGTCGCCTTGGAAAAACGTTAACAGAGGATCTCGGTTCGAGTCAGCCAGGTGATGTAACCGATGAGCGGGATTTAATCCATACAAGTAAGGAAACCGCTCATCAATTGAGAATGTTGGTTGGCGATCGAGGCGCTATCGGGATTTCCGGAAGGGGCCCGCGGGAAATATCGGTTCTAGTCCATGCGATTCGTACGGGTGAAAACCTGAAGCGGGTTAGGCGTAAGAAAAAGAAACGGTCGGATTTAAGTAATAGAAAAAGTCAAACAAAAGACAAGTTATTTGCTTTTGATGTTTGCCGACTTGTACAGGAGATGAAGCTGGCAGACTCGAAAGTAACCGATGGAATTCCAGAGGAAAAAGTTGCGGCGATTCTAGAGAATGCGTTTAATATGATTAACGTAGCGCTCGAGCAAACCAAGAGAGGCGTTGTTAGATGCGAGGAGTTGGGGAGATTCAGGATTAAACAAGTTGGAAAGGGAAGCGCCGGCACCCGTAGAACGATCATCTTCCAACGGGCTGTAAGCGACGGAAAATATGAGTAAGCGAGTTTGTTATCTACATATCGGCACCGGGAAAACCGGTACATCAGCGATTCAATATGCTTTAGCCAAGTCTAGCCGCTACCTGCTACGCCGAGGATTCTCTTACCCTGATGTTTCTAAGAACTTCGCGCAGGTGCTGGCAGGTAAGCCTACTATTGGAAACGGAGGGGTCATCGGAAAAGCTCTTCGAGATAAAGGAAGTGAGCAAGTAATTCGCCTTCTCGAGCCGTTTTCCAAGGGGGATGAACATTTAGTTATTTCGCACGAAGGATTTTGGCAGCAGTCAGCGAAAGCGCTGAGTGATCTTGTAGAGGCGCTGAGGTACCTGGATTATGACGCTAGGTGCTTGATCTACTTCCGACCGCAAGCAGAAATGGTCGTTGCACAATATCTCCAACGAGTCAAGACAGATAAGACTGATGGCGATACTTTGAACGACTTCGCTGGTAACGACTGGCGCCCGAATAAGATTCAGGGACGGTATAATTGGTACCTGCATGCGCGAAAATGTGAGAAAGCTTTCGGAATCGGTAATCTTACAGTTAAATGGTACCCGGCTTTGCGGCGGCAAGGAGTCAGTGAGGCTGTAAAGGCGATATTTGACTGGATCGGGGCACCATTAGTAAATGGCCAGTTAGCGGAATATAACGTAATGGTGAATCCGACCCCTGGCCGAGAAGCGCTGGTAGTTCTTGAGCGCGTTAATTGTGACGGGGTGGGCGGTAAAGTCTTTTCAGACGAATTTCTCCTTACGGCCCATAACAAAGGGTTACTTGGGAGCAAGGTTGAATTAGAACCGGCGATGGTGAAAAAAATCGAACTCGCGTCACACAAAAGTAACACTCGACTACTCAAACGCTATTGTCCTGAACTTTCCCTGGAAAAAGAGCTGAGTCTCTCGCGTCTTTATAAGAACAAAGAGACGCTCGACATTGCAGCAATTGAGAGTCTTACACAAATTGCATCAGAGATTCTCCACAAGGACCAGCGTATACGATATTCGAGTGCGCAACTTCTTAACTACGCAAAGAAATTAGATCCGGACGTGTTGGTCGGAATCAAGAAAGTTGATGGGATGAACTTGGTGCAAAACGTTTTTAATCATATCAATGATGTATTGGCTAACAACAAAGACAGTACAGTGTGGTATTCAGGGTTAGGCGGATTTCGAGTTCGTACTGTAGAAAGTAGAGTAAACAAAAACACGAAGGTGCGAAAGCGAATAATTTTTCGTCTAGAACAGTAAATCAGAGGAGTGATGTCAAAGGATGTACACTTCAAACTGAAGAAAACCGAAAAAGGCCCAGGAAATGGCAGTTGATCGCAGTACTCAGATCTACGGTGCGTCATCCGCGTCGTACGTACGAAAGCGGTACATTGCGGGTCTGACGAAGCTCAAGGGCTGCGCGGTTAAGAACGCTACCCACGCTAAGCGTTTCGCAAGTCAATGTAACTGTCGGCTGCTATTTAATAATGCTCTGAGCAGGATAGTTGTGCGAATACGGTGCGGAGATTGTAAACGCATGGTTCTGGGTAACAAGCCGCTTTGGAACTCAATCGAGCGATATAGCCCTGCCGCCAGTTCTAGTGGGTGCGGGCCTCGTCACGTTCGTTCAATGGCTTAAATGAACTGGAGTGAGAGTGAATAGAAACACCGTGCTTAGTAGATTCGTAAAGATCGTCTAAAGTCGCTGACCTTAACTAGTTTGCTGGAAAGAACTACTTTACTTCTGTTGGGAATGATGCGCCTATTGGCGGAACTTGAGCCTCCCGCAGCCCTGCGTTTCGGGCAGACGCTTTGCGCCGAGATGTCGGACGGTACGTAGGCGACGATAAAATTAAGGACAGGCTATTCCAACTACCGTCGCAGATGGACTCCCGGTGCACGGGGCATGTTCATAACGGGCAACGCGTATTTAGCTAGAATAGAAAAAAACCAATCATTCGTCGTGCGCTCGATTTTAAGGGAGGAGGGCGACAAACGTTCGCGAAACACAGAAAACGTAAACGCGTTAGGCTAGCCGCTGCGAGAAGACGGAAAGACAAGGATTATTCGAAAGGATGCCATACGAGATGGCGAATAAAAGCGATCATGATCTGCGTAAAGAGAACCATCCACCAGTGTGCGTTCTATCAACTGCCGCAAAAACATTAGATTGAATGATAGAGATCGAACACCGAAAACATAGGCTCGACAAATGAACGTAAACGAACTAATAGTCGAAATACAGAAAAAAGATCCAGAGTTATTCGAAAAGATTTCAAACATTCAGGCGACCGTGCTCATACGAGACGTGTTTAAGCACATTGCTGAAACGTTGCAAAGTACGGAAGCAGGGATCGTGCATTACCCCGGTTTGGGTAATTTTCGGGTGGAGAAAATAGAACGGCAACAGAATGGGGAGACAGTCGCGAGCAAACGAATTATCTTTCATGGTGCCGGCGAGCGCAAGAGCAATAGGGCGCTGCATTCGGACTAACAAATGGAGCGAGTTGCAATCGTGGATGTCATGAAGGCAGGTTACTTGTTCGTGCGCGCTCTAAAAATGGTAGGGGTATGCTCACGTAAAACAATCTAAGATAACAAAGCTATCCATATCTTCACTTTTTTTAGGAGAAAGGGTGGATATTCTATACTCGCAGACCTTTCTCGTTCTTGTCACGCGTGTTCGGTCGGAGTCCGGGTCAGACTTCCCGCTGCTTAAGAATCTCGGCTCGTGAGTGTATGTTGACACAAAGACCGAGGCGGTCTCACATGATTCTAGTTCCGGAGATCGTACCGCGACAAGTGCCAATTCTGACGTGGGAGAGTCGGCTTAAAAGGTCACTTCTCGAGCAAACATGGGAGGCGGTTTGCTGTCGAGCGAAGGAAGCCATCTTCCGTAGTTGTAGTGTGACTGCCAGCGCCGAACGGCCGGACGCCAGCGGTCACTCTACAACCAGGAGCGCGCTAAGCGACCCCTTGGCGGAAAGTGGCGTTCCGTGTGCGCGCAAGAAATCGCCTGATATGCTAGATGTGCCTCATCGAATGTTGCTCGGTCCCGGAAGCACCATTAGAGAAAAGATGAAGGCGTATCTAAGTTTCTGAGTAATGTGTTTTCCGTAAGGAGAACAAATCTCCCTGCTAATGATGTGGAAAATGGGATTGAAGACCTTTCCTAGCAGAAAAAAGCATATAAATGTCAAATGGAATGTTGAAATAGGTGCGAAGATTAGGAAAATAGATGCAGCCTGTCTTTTCGTTTCGGTAAAGTGCTTTGAATTCCAGTAACTTTGCAGATTTAAAGTTATTAGCAAGAGTCTGTACAGAAAAGAATTCGACAACTAGTCAACGCAGGATTAAACAGGCTCAAACGAGAAACCGACTCCGTACAGCGCCAGATTTAGCGGATGTGGTTTAAGCGAACGAGGAAAAGTGGCTTATGACACGGGACCAAATTGTGCTGAGACATATCAATAAGTCCGGACGTGGAATTGAAATTGGCGCCAGCCATAATCCCATAGCATCCAAGAAAGATGGGTTTGATGTGCATACAATCGATTACATGGACCGCGGCCAGTTAGTACAGAAGTATAAAGGACATGGTGTGAATATAGAGAACATAGAGGAAGTGGATTTTGTATGGCGCGGTGAAAAGTACGTCGAGTTAACCGGAAAATCTAAGTATTATGATTGGATAATCGCTTCACATGTAATTGAGCATACGCCTGACTTAATCGGTTTCTTGAACGAATGTGACAGTATACTAAAGGACGATGGGGTTCTATCTCTGGTTGTTCCGGATAGACGATATTGCTTTGATTACTATCGACCAATTACTGGAATCGGAAAAATTATAGACAATTGGTTCCAGAACACTAGATTTCAAAGTCCGGGTTCCGTAGCGGAATATGTATTAAACGTTGTCTCGAAGGAAGGAAGCATAGCCTGGGACTCCAGCACTCCTGGTGAAATGAAATTTGTCCACTCGGTAGAAGATGCGATCCGCGAAATGAATCTGGCGCGCGAGGGGAGAGCCAATCTTGACGTGCATGTTTGGTGTTTCGTGCCCCACTCCTTTCGATTGATTATGCGCGATTTATTTCAATTCCGGCTCATTCATCTACAAGAGATCTCGTTTTCTCCAACGATTAATAGTGAATTCTATGTAACGATGGGTCGTAGCGGAAAGGGCAGCAAGATGTCACGAATGGAAATGTTGAGAGTTATTGACGGCGAGATACAGTATGGTATAGATAAATCAAATAATGCCGTATATGACTCTCGAGCGTAAGTGCACGGCGCTATCGCGTAACTCCTGAACTTGCATATCTCAATAGGCATCGTGGTCAAACGTGGGAGCAAGTATTTGAAGCCTCTGTTTCAGTCTGAACGTGCAGGCTTGGTAATTACCTTTGTCTTTTCCCCACTGGCTAGGGCACTTCAAGTGAGAGGCGGGGATTTATTTGATGTCGGTCCAGTTCCTCTAGCTCAGACCGCTGGGCCAGAGGTTGGCGTGGCCATACGGGATTGTAGGTCCGGTCGCCGCAGCCCGATCCTCGCGCGCGCATCTAGCAGTTCTTTGACCCAGTGCGCCCACAGGCCCTAAGTCGAAAATTGCACAAGACCGATCTGGACTAGGAATTCTCGGCTGAAGGCACTCCAGCGCGATGGTAGGCCCTTAGGGCAAGTCCCTCTGTCCTCCGCGAAACTGGGTCCTCCTCGCTTGTATTTCAGTGTAGTGGACCCCATTTTGAATGCCTTGACCGAAGAAAAAAGCCAATACTGCTTCACTCTCGAGGATTAGGATTTGCGAGCAAACAATGTGATCGCGGTAGCAAGTTCAAAGTTCTTTTCGGAAGACAGCTCTTTTACGAAGCGCGATTTTAGATATGCTTGACCTGAACCCATCAATTCGGCCACCTTCATTTGCAAGAACTCACTACGCGCTTTTGGAGGCAGTCCATTTGCCCAACTGCGTAGCATCCACGTAAGGGACCAGATTGGCAGCGTGCTTTCAAGCACGCTGACCTTCTCGACTTCAAGAGAATCTTCGAACAGATTCCTAAGGCCTTGTTCGGTCATATTATAATAGTGATTAGGGTATCCGTGTACTGGCGCTAGAAAGGCCGCACAACACATGAGTCGCCC
>CAMYJH010000026.1:16381-61363 GCA_947258715.1 uncultured Gammaproteobacteria bacterium | reverse complement strand
TCTCCGTGCATCCGGAGCCGGTCAGCATTGTCGCGCGCAAGGATGCCAACATCAAAAGCCTCGCGGATCTGGCGGGCAAACGGGTCAATATCGGCAACCCGGGCTCGGGCACGGAGGCGACCTGGGAAGCAATGTGGAAGGCGCTGGGCCACGCCAGCAAGACGGCGGATCTGAAGCTCGCTGCCCAGCTCAAGTCGGCGGAGACGCCCCAGGCGCTGTGCGACAACAAGATCGACGCCTACTTCTTTCCGGTGGGCAACCCCACGGCGTCCAGCAAGGAGGTCACCACCACCTGTGAGGCGGTGTTCGTCCCGGTGGAGGGGCCGGTGATCGACAAGCTGGTGAAGGAGAACTCCTACTACCGCCACGCCATCATTCCGGGCGGCATGTACAAAGGCAACCCCAACGACATCCCAACGTATGGCGTCGGCGCGACCTTCGTCAGCTCGACCAAGACGTCCGAGAATACCGTCTACCAGGTCGTGAAGGCCGTGTTCGAGAACTTCGACGCCTTCAAGAAGCTGCATCCCGCCTTCGGCATATTGACGAAGAAAGGGATGTTGGACGGGCTGTCCGCACCGCTGCATCCTGGCGCCGTTAAGTACTATAAGGAAGCCGGCTTGATGTAACCGGCGTTCGAGGGCGTTCGAGAAGGGGGAGCATGCGCCTCCCCCTTCTTATCTCATTCTTGTTAAGGAAGGTCTGATTTATCAGACCTTCCTTAGCTAAGCAGGGATGCGCCGCCGAATCCAATGACTGTAGGTCATTGGATTCGTGAGGTAAGTGGAAGCCGCGTTTTCACTTGCCGACTCTGAAAATTCCAGGGATGGAATTATTCAGAGTTTCCTTAAAGGATTAATGAGCGCGACGGTGGCGGTACGTTTTGTTGGCCCGCCGGCGTCTGGGGGCTGCTCTAATAAGAATTCCATGGAGAAGAATCAAACGACTGGGACCCATCTCAAAATTGCTGCGCTCAGCCTAACGGCGTTAACAACAGGCTCAAAATGCTCATTTACTGGCGTGTAAACTGCGCCGATTAAGCCTGTTTTTGCCTTGTCCAACGGTGACAAAACCCACGGCCCCGCTGATCTTTATTTTCTCAATCGCGTTTTCGATGACAGGGGTATCGGCGGGCGCCTTTGCGACCGACAGCGATATTGTTATCGGCACCGGGGTCAACGCTAGGGTTCACCACACGCTGGGCAGAGCGATCTGCCGTCAAATGGAGAGGGCTTCCCCGGCAACGAGCTGCGAGGTGCTCCGCATCGAGGGACGTCACGCGGCGGAGCCCTTGGCCGTACTTGCTGATGTGCGCAACGGCGCCATCGAAGTCGGCCTCGTGCAGTCCGACTGGCAGTATTACGCCTTCGAGGGGAGCGGACCGGTCCGCTTCATGGACGTCAAGTTCGACAATATTCGGTCGCTCTTTTCTCTGCACAACGAGCCCTTCACCGTAATCGCTCGGCGTGACTCCGGCATTAATACCCTGGACGATCTTGCGGGTAAGCGGGTCAACGTCGGCAGCCCCGGCTCTGCACCGCGGGCAATCATGGAAATGGTGATGAAGGCGAAGGGATGGACTCAAAAGTCCTTTCAGCTCGCCGACGAGCTCATGGAGACGGAACAAACCCTGGCCTTGTGTCACAATCGCGTGCAGGCGATCGTCTCCACCGCTTCCTATCCGAATCCCGAAGTCGCAAAAGCCATCGAGATTTGTAACGCCAGGTTAATCGACGTGACCGGGCCCGATATCGACAGGCTCATTGCCGACAACCGTTTTTTTGCCGTCACCGAGATTCCGGCAGGAAGCTACAAGAACATGGACGCGCCGGTAAAGACCTTTGGTATCTCGGTGACCGCGGTAAGCTCCACATCCATCGACGATGATACGGTCTATGCCGTCGTAAAAGCCGTGTTCGACAACCTGGGCGAATTCAAGCGAATACACAGGGCGCTTGGTAATCTGATGCCGAGCCAAATGATGACCGATGGTCTGTCCGCGCCGATGCATCCGGGCGCCGCACGCTATTTTCGTGACAAGGGAATGATGTAGACCCGCCCAAGCGGCACGAGATATAGGAACCGGGAGATAACGATGAGCGAGGAAAAGAAGAACGCTTCGCCGGCCGCGGACCAACAAAAACTGCAGGACATGGTCGCGGAAGCCGATACCGGTGCGCGGGCACCGAGCGGCATATCGGCGCGAGTTCTATGGGTGGTGCCGTTGCTGTGGTCGATATTCCAGCTATGGTACGCCTCCCCGATGCCGTACATTATCGGCGTCGCTGTGCTTAACAGTACCGAGGTGCGTTCCATCCACCTCGCCTTCGCCGTCTTTCTCGCCTATCTGGCCTATCCCGCGCTGAAGCGATCGCCACGCGACCACATTCCGATCCTGGATTGGATCCTGGCCATCGTTGCCGCATTTTGCGCCGCCTATATTTTCCTCTTCTATCGGGCGCTTTCGGATAGACCCGGCTTACCCACCACCACCGACCTGGTGGTCTCGGTTATCGGCATGGTGCTTATTCTGGAGGCGACCCGGCGCGCGCTCGGGCCGCCCCTGATGGTGGTCTGCATCGTGTTCATCATCTACACCTTCGGTGGGCACCTGATGCCGGAAATGATCGCGCACAAGGGTGCCAGCCTCGCCAAGGGCATGTCGCACTACTACCTGACCACGGAAGGCATCTTCGGAATTGCGCTCGGGGTGTCGGCAAGCATGGTGTTCCTGTTCGTTCTGTTCGGCTCGCTGCTGGAGAAGGCGGGGGCCGGCAACTACTTTATTCGCGTGGCCTTTGCCTACATGGGCCACATGCGGGGCGGGCCGGCCAAGGCCGCGGTGGTGTCGTCCGGCATGACCGGGCTGGTGTCGGGCTCGGCGATCGCCAACGTGGTGACCACCGGCACGTTCACCATTCCGTTAATGCGCAAGGTCGGTTTTTCGGCAGAAAAAGCCGGCGCGGTGGAGGTCGCCTCCTCGACCAACGGTCAGCTGACGCCGCCCATCATGGGCGCGGTGGCTTTTCTGATGGTGGAATATGTCGGCATCACCTATCTGGAGGTGATCAAGCACGCGGCCCTGCCGGCGCTGATTTCCTACATCGCGCTCGTCTACATCGTGCACCTCGAGGCGGTCAAGGCCGATCTGAGGGGACTCCCGAGGCGAACCGTGACCCCCTTCACCCAGGCGATGTTCAGCTTTCTCACCACCTTTGTGGGGCTGATTGTGCTCACCGCCATCGTCTATTACGGCCTCGGCTGGATGAAGGGCGCTTTCGGCGCGGCCACGCCCTGGGTCGCGTCTTTGCTTCTGGTGGTCGCCTACGTGGCGCTCGTTCAGTACGCCATCAGGTTTCCCGAGCTGGACACGAGCCTGGAAATCACGGAGCTGCCGGAACCGGGTCCCACCGTCAAGGCCGGCCTTTACTATCTTCTGCCGGTGGTGGTGCTGGTGTGGTGCCTGACCGTCGAGCGTCTTTCGCCGGGGCTCTCGGCGTTGTACGCATCGGTGTTCATGCTCTTCGTGCTGCTCACCCAGCGTCCTTTGAAAGCGTTTTTGCGCAAGTCGGGCGAAGACCTCGGCCAATGCCTGCGACAGGGGCTCGACGACACCCTCAATGGACTGATCGCCGGCGCCAGGAACATGATCGGCATCGGCGTGGCCACCGCCTCTGCCGGTATCGTGGTCGGCACGATTACGCTCACCGGCGTCGGCCTGGTGATGGCCGAGTTCGTGGAGTTCATCTCCGGCGGCTACGTTCTGCTGATGCTCCTGTTCACGGCCGTCTTGAGCCTGATCCTGGGCATGGGACTGCCGACCACCGCCAACTACATCGTGGTGTCGTCCCTGATGGCGCCGGTAATCGTTACCGTGGGTGCGGAGCAGGGACTGATCGTGCCGCTGGTGGCGGTGCACATGTTCGTGTTCTATTTCGGCATTCTGGCGGACGACACGCCGCCGGTGGCCATGGCCGCCTTTGCCGCGTCGGCGATCTCGGGAGGCGATCCCATCCGCACCGGTATCCAGGGTTTCACCTACGACATCCGCACCGCGATCCTGCCGTTCATGTTCATCTTCAACACCGAGCTGCTCCTCATCGGCATCGAAAGCTGGTATCACCTGCTGGCGACAATCATCACCGCGCTGATCGCCATGCTGTTGTTCGCCGCCGGCACCCAGGGATATTTTCTCTCCAAGAGCCGGCTGTGGGAGTCTCTGGCGCTGATCCTCGTCGCCTTTACCATGTTCCGTCCGGGGTTCTGGATGGACCGGATCTACCCGCCCCTGGAAGCGGTATCAGCCACCGAGATTTACGCCATTGCCGAGGAGATGCGGGAAGGCGCGCAGATCCGAATTCAGATCAAGGGAGAGGATCTGGAAGGGCGCGAGATCGACAAAATCGTCATGCTGCCGCTGGGGGCCAAAGCACCGGGTAAGGATCGACTGATGGAGGCCGGTCTCGAGCTACGCTTCGAGGAAGGCAAGGTCTTCGTCGACAACGTGGTTTTCGGCAGCGTGGCCGAGCGGCAGAAGATCGATTTCGACTTCGAGATCCCGAGCGTGCAAAAGCAAGCGGACCGGCCGCCCAAGCAGCTGTTTTACATTCCGGCACTTTTGCTGTTGGGGATGATTATCATGCTGCAGCGTCGGCGGCGGCTGAAAACAGAACCCGTGGCCGCATAGAGGAAGTCGAAAATGTATAAAGACGTTCTTCTCCCCATCGATCTCAATCATGAAAGCTCGTGGCGCAAAGCGCTGCCGGCAGCCGTCGCGGTGTGCAAACAATTCAAGGCCAATCTTCACCTGCTGACCGTTATCCCTGACTTCGGCATGAGCATGGTTTCCCAGTATTTTCCTGAGAACCATCAGCAGGAGATGAAAAAGAACGCGCTCGAAGGGTTACACGCGTTGAGTCGCGAGCATGTAGGCGCTGATGTTAGCGTTCAGCACATGGTCGGCGTGGGAACCGTATATCAAATCATTCTCGAAACGGCTAAAGACATGAACGCCGACTTGATCGTGCTGGCGGCCCACCGGCCGGAATTGAAGGACTATCTTCTAGGCCCCAACGCCTCTCGCGTGGTCCGGCACGCGAAGTGCTCCGTGTATGTCATTCGTGAGTAAGCGGCTTGAGAGCAGATTTCTATTCGGATCCTTCGCGCCGCCGCCTAGATGAAAGCTGACGCCCCAGGGCACGACACGGGACGCCCCCGGCGGGCGGATGCGCCATGAGTCAGCAAGACGGGCGCGCGGCTTATCTGCGCGGCTGATGCGGCGCCCGTCTTGGCGGCCTTGAGGGTAAAGACACGACAAAAGGTCGGCTTGGAATAAGTCGAGGGAGCGAGTGTTGCAAAAATGCAACACCATTTCGGGAACTGTTGGTTTTTTGCGAAATTTGTTGCAAAAGCCGCAAAGTCGCTGCCATAATAGCGTCGCTTCTCTGTCAAGAGAGGGGCTTCGCGAAGCGCCCCGGAACGCGTTCGGGGCAGAACTCACAACTCAAAATTTTTTGGGGAAACTCTTATGAACAAAAAGCTAGTAGCTGCGGCTGTAACCAGCGCCTTGGCTTTGCCGATGGCCGCACATGCGGTCAAGTTCCAGACATCGGGCCACGTCAACCGCGCGGTGATGATTGTAGATGACGGCACTGATTCCGACATCCAGCACGTGGACGGCGATGCGTCCAGCACCCGCTTCCGCTTCAAAGGCACCGAGGACATCGGCAACGGCCTGACCGCCGGCCTTAACTTCGAGATGCAGGTCGAGTCCAACTCGTCCAACGCAACCACGATGAAGCAAACCAGTGACTCTAACGACGGTCTCAGCACGCGTTTCGCCGAGGTCTTTTTCTCGGGCGACTTCGGAAAGGTCAGCATGGGCCAGGGCAGCGACGGCACCGACGGCGCAGCTTTTGCCGATCTGAACAACGCCTGGATCGCGGTGGAAAACGCCACCGACTTTGCCGGGAACATCGAGTTCGTCGGCACCGGGGGCACTCCTTTAGGCGTTACGGCTGGCGACGTGACCCCGTCCTATGACGGCGGCCGCAGAGACCGGATCCGCTACGACACGCCGGCCATCGGGCCGCTGTCGCTGGCGGTCAGCCACGCCACCAGCGATCGGATCGACGTCATGGGCAAGCTCGCGGGTGCAGCAGGCGGCGCCGGTCAGTACGACGTGCGCGTGGGCTACAGCAAGCGGGGGGAAAGCACGTCGACCGACGACGTCATCGTCCTCTCCGGCGCGTTCAAGTTCTCCCAGGGCACGAGCATCGCCGGCGCCTGGGGTCAGGCCTCCCGTGAGGCGGCGGGGGCAGAGGACGGCGAGTACTACTACATCAAGCTCGGCCACGACTGGGGCAACAATAGTGTCGCCATCGATTACAAGGACGCCGAGAAGCAAGTAGGACGAACTGTTGGCTGCACGGACTCGGTTGATACAAGTGGTGCAGGATACTGCGGCGGTACCAGCTTCGGTATCGGCGCCGTGCACACCATGCCGAAGCCCGGCATCGATCTCTACGCGGGCTACCGGCTGTTCACCCTCGAGGACACCGCTGCCGGCGTCGGCGAGGATGACATCTACACGTTCTTCGTGGGCTCGCGGATCAAGTTCAACTGATCTTGAGCCAAAGCCCTGAAGCTCGCCGTTCGCGGCACGCTTGAGCTTCTAAAATCGGCTTCCCCCGTCCTGGGGGAAGCCGTTTTTTTTGCCTTCGGTTTCCGCGGCCAGTGCATAGACGCGGTCAAAGACGGCTCGCCCCTCTAACAGGATGGTGAAAGAGCGCATCCATGCTCTATTTCACCGCACTGCGCCGAAAATGCGATTTCCGGCTCGCTTCATTTTCAACGACTTGTAGTCGTCGAAAATGGCGGCACGTCCCTATGCCGCACACAGGCTGACGAAAAACTGGGTTTTTCACCAGCCTGCTAATACCTGGGTGTCGGAAACGACCTTTTTCCTCGAGAGAGCAGGTAACCGAGAACACAAGCTTTGTCGGTTTTCTGCTGCAGGCTGGCGAGCGGCAAAGAGCCGAAGAAGGCGACGTCAGCCGATGTCGTACCCCGCGTCCATTGCCAGCGGCTCCAGGGCCGCCTTGAGCGTGCCCAGGTGCTGCGCGTATCGCCGCCAGCGCCCCACCGAGCTCGCATAAAGCGGTTGGCGCACCTGCCAGGCGCTGGCGGTGTGCACCGGCCGATTGACCTTCTGGAATTCGAGGCAGCGAGCGTCCCAGTCGAGGCTTAAGAATTCGAGCAGCGCGCGGATCTGGGCCTCGGGCTTTGCGATGATCTCTTCGTAGCGCACTTCGAGCATGGGCCCCGGAATTACCCGCCGCCAGTGGTCCATCAGCCGGCTGAACTGGCGGAACTGCGCCGCGATGTGTTCAAGCGCGTAGCTGTAGTGGTGGCCGGCGGTGAAATCGGTGAAGTAGATGGAAAGCGCCACGTCCAGAGGGTGCCGCCGGCAGTAAACGATCCGGGCGCGGGGCAGCAGCCAAGAGATGAACCCGAGAAACAGGTAGTTGCCCGGCATCTTGTCGGTGATGCGCGCGGCCTGCGGCGCGCGGGCGGACAAGCCGGCAAGATATTCCCGCGCAAGCGCGCAGGACGTGTCCGCACTTATGTCCGGCACGCACTCGGGGTAGCCGGAGCCGGATCCGAGCCGCTGCTCGAGACCACCGGCGAGCGCGCTGATGTCGAGCAGCTCCCCCGCGGCGTGAACTTCCGCATGCGCGGCAAGGATCTGCTCCACCAGGGTGGTGCCGGACCGCGGCATGCCGACAATGAACACCGGGAGTTCCGAGGGCTCACCGAAACCGCGTCGCTGGCTGAAAAATCGAGCGTCGAAGATTTCCATGAGGCGCGTAGCTTCAGCTTCTGCGGCATGCGGATCGAATTTGAATTGCTCTGCCCGCTGCTGGTTCGCCCTTTGGTAGTGCTCGAAGGCCTCGGCGTATCGACCGCAGTCGTCGTTGATCTTTCCCAGCGCGAAATCGAGGTCCCCGCCGGGACACGCCGTGGTTCGGGTTTTGGCCAGGGCGCGCTCCACCAGGGCGATGTCCGGCTCGTCGCCGGTATTAAAGCGCTGGATCTTGGACAGGTTGACCGCCGCCTTGACGTGCCCAGGCTCGTGTTCGAGAGCCCGGCGGTAGCAGCTCAGCGCCTGTTCGAATTCGCCCCGGTCGGCGCGGGCAAGTCCCAGATCGTTCCAGGCGTCGGCCGAGTCCGGCGCAAGCTCCAGCGCCCTGCGGCTCGCCTTCATCGCCTCCTCGTCGCGTCCGAGGTCGAGATACGCTGCGCCGAGCCGCGACCAGGCGTCGGCGTCCTCGGGCCGCTTAGCCACCACCCGCTGGAAGCAGGTGAGCGCCTGATCGGGCTTTGACGCCGCCATCAGCGCCACCCCCAGGTTGTACAGCGCGGAGACGTATTCCGGATCGTGCCGCAGCGCGGCCTGGTAGCGCGAGATCGCTTCCGTGATGCGGTCTTGATGCCGCAGCACGTTGCCGAGGTTGTTCAGGCAAATGGGATCATCCGGCCGCTGCCTGAGCGCCCGCTGGAGGAGATCGACGGCCACCTCGGCTCGCCCCGCGTCCTTCATGATGAGCGCGAGCAGATGCAGTACGTCAGGATGTTCCGCATGCCGCTTGAGCATCCATCGGCAATGGCGCTCGGCTTCTTTAAGACGGCCCTCGGCGTGGGCGCGCCGGGCGCTTTCGAAGCGGCGCTCGATTTGTTTATCTCGCCCGGATTGCTGCATACCCCCGTCCCTTCCTCCGGCTGTCCCACTCGGTCCACCACGGACCTTCGGTTGAGGTGTCATGGTGCCGTCTCGCCCCGCCGCCCACGTCGTTCAGCACGCAAATTGCCCACGTTAACGGCCATGAATCCGGTTCCGGCAACCGTTAGCGTCCGGCACTGATGGTGCAGCGGCGGCAATTGATTTCGACGGCCGATGGTATGCCTAATCGTTGTTCAGTTGGGTGGAAGATTGGAAAAACGACCGGCTGTTTTAAACCGTGCTCCAGGATGCGGAAATCTCGAACCGCTCTCGCGCCCTACCTTCTTCTCCTCCAGAGCCGCCTGTCAGGCCTTGTTTGCAACGTACCCGTGCTCGGCCAAAGCGCTGATCAGCGGGCCCAAATGACGCTCGTAGCGTCGCCACCTCGCCACCGAATCTGCGTACACGGGCTGGCGCACCTGCCATACACTCGCGGTGCCGATCTCACGGCTCGTTTCATGCGGGCGAAGACAGCGCTCGTCCCACGGCAGCCCGCAGTGGGCGATCAAATCGCGGCTGACTCGTTCCTGGCTTTTCACCAGCTCATCATAAGAAACACGGAAAATCTGATCCGGCAGCACCGATTGCCAATGATCCATCATTGAGCGATAGAATCGATAATACTCCGCGATCTGCTGGAGATCGTATGCAAACTCATTTTCCTCCTGAAAATTCTGGCTGTAGATAGAGAAGCACGTAGCGAGGGGATCGCGGACGCAGTGAATGATTCTGCCCCGGGGAAAAAGCATTGAGAACAAGCCCAGATGCACGAAGTTGTACACCCGCTTGTCGGTAACGTAGCGGGCGTCGCCCCGATCCTGCTCCAGTCTTTCCAGATATCCCGCTGCCAGCCCCCCGACAACCGTTTCAGAGAGGCCGCCAAGACAGAGCGGATAAGAGAGGCGTGATTCTCGCGCCAGGTTTCGCGCCGCCGCATTCAGGTAGCCGATTTCACCGGCGGCTGAAACTTCAGGATGACTGGCGAGAATTTGCTCCACCAGCGTCGTGCCCGAGCGGGGCATCCCAACTACCAGGATTGGAATCTCGCTATCGCTTCCCATAGGGGCCTTTTGCTCGATCAGCCGCCGGTCGACCGTGCGTTGGGTATCTTCCAATATCCGCCACAGGTCCGCAGCGTCGAAGCTTACTTGTCCCTGCTTGAGTTCATTGCCCGCTTGCAAATGGGAAAAGGCCCGATCGAATTGCTTGCAGTCGTCGAGCATGTTTGCAAGCGCGAACTCCAGATGCATGCGCCGGGGAGATGCGGCATCCATTTCGCGGGCGGATTGCTCCAGACGCTCAATCTCCGGCAGGTCGTCGATGCCATAACGATGAATTTGGGAGAGCACCTCGTAGGCAATGGTGAGCTCGGGATTCAGCGCAAGCGCAGACTTAAGCGCCGCCTCGGCTTCTTCGAACCGCCCAATCCTGATTAGAACCGTTCCCAGCATGTGGTGACTCGTCGCCTCATCGGGGGCGAGCTCCAGCGAGCGCCTGAGCGCGGATTCCGCCTCGTTCGGGCGGCCCGCTTCGCGAAGAACCCGCCCGAGCACCAAATGGAATTTCGCCTGGCCGGGGGCCAGCTCCAGGGCCCGGCGGGCGTACTCCTCTGCGGCGTTGAAGTCGTACTGACCGAACCGGGCCCGGGCCAGATTGCACCAGGCGTCTGCGGAACCCGGGTCGACGGCCACGGCCTCTTCCAGCACGAAGGCGGCTGCGTCGACCTCACCTTTTTCAAGCAGCGCCGCGCCGAGATTGTTGTTCGCTTCCCCGTGGTGGGGGTCGAGCTCAATGGCTTTGCGCAAGGTCGAAACCGCCTCGTCGATGGCGCCGGCCGCAAACTGCGCCAGACCCAGGTTGCTGAAGGCGTCCGCGGACGGACCGGCCATGTCCAGCACCTGCTGGAATCGGATCACCGCCTCCGCCTGACGGCCTTGCTGTTGAAGCGCGTTGCCGAGATTGGTCAGCGCCTGGGGATATGTGGGCTGCAGCTCGAGAGCGGTCAAGAAACACTTTTCCGCCTCATCCAGCCTGCCAAGCAAACGAAGCGCCTCGCCGAGGTTGGAGTGAAACAGCGCCTGGCTGTCGTCACGCTGGATGGCCGCTTCAATCAGCTCGCATGCCTCGGCGGCGCGACCTTTTTGCAGCGCAATCACGCCGAGCAGATGAATCACATGGGCATTTTCGGGCTGAAGCGAAAGGATTTCCCGGTAGATCGTCTCCGCGACATCGAGATCGCCGGAACGGTGGGCGTCGAAAGCCTTTTTGAACGACTCTCGCGGGTCAAAACCTTTCGACTCTTGATTCACGCCGTTGTTGTTCGCTTGAGTGAAATTAAAGCCAAAATTACCAAGTCGCTGTCGCGATCAAAAACCGTCGGTGGTCGAGGGCTGCTGCGCCGGCTGCCTGAAGTCGAAGGCGATGGTCACGCGCTCTTCGTCGCTTTCGAAGGGTATGGTCCGATGATAAAAATAGGATGGAAACAAAACCAGCATGCCTTCACGGGGTTGGATCGATCTGAGCTCGCGTTCGTTGTCACAGGCATAGTAGTAGGGTGGGCGTCCGAACTCGATCCAGCCCGAGCGATCCGTTTCCGTTTGGCCGACTTCGGGCGGTAAGCTCAGATAATAAACCCCGCTGATCCACGAGGAAGGATGGATGTGACCGTGTTGGTATCCCTGCGAGCGCAGTCGCGTGACCCAGGCGCTGAGCTCCAAACCCTCCTGGCTTGGTAGGTTGTCGGTCCAGGGATGCGCCGACCGGTCGGAAAGCTCAGCTCTGAATGCCTTTGCAGCTCGCTGAATCGCCTCCTCCAGCTGCGCCACCGGTCCTTTCGGTTCCACCAGAAGCTCGTCGCTGGTGGCGCCCTGGTGACAGGAAAGACTGATACCGCTGAAATCCAGACTCGGGTGGGTGCGTATGTGTTCCATCAGCGCGGCATTGAACTGGTCTACGCTTTCATAGCCCGGTGGCGCATCGATAGCCGATACATTCAGTAAACCTTGAAGATCCACCAGGTGGGCTGCTTCCTGCTGGCGCCCGAGCGCTGTCAGCGCGATGGCTTTATCCGACAGCAGTTGTCGGCTCGCCGGTTCCCGTTGCAGCGCGCGCTCGCAAACGTCCAGCGCCCGTTGGGCATCGCCGACGGTGAGATAGGCTGCGGAAAGATGCATCAGCGCCGGCACCGCGCCCCCGGCCAGCTCCACCAGCCGTTTGGCTGACTGTACGGACGCTTCGCCCTGTCCGAGCTTCTTGTGGGCGTAGGCCAGTAAATGACAGACGAACCCCTGGGCCGAGCGCGGAACCGCACTCAGCGCGCTATCGAGCGGCTCGATGGCTTGTTCGAATCGGCTGGTCTCCACCAGCAGATTGCCTAGACGGACCTTGAGATCGGGGTTATCCGGCGCCAGACTCACTGCCGCCTGATATTCCACCACGGCCTGGTCAAAGCGGTGCAGAACTTTCAGCGCGGTCCCCAGGTTGTAATGCAACAGCGCACTCTCGGGAGAACGCTCGAGCGCAGCGTGATAACAGGCTACGGCCTCCTCCACCCGCCCGGCGGACTGAAGCGCGGCGCCCAGGCGGGCCGCTACTTGCGGCATCGAGGCGTCGAGGTTCAACGCCCGCTGGTATGCATTCACCGCATTCTGAAACCGCTGGCCGGCGAGGAAGCCGTCGCCCAGCGCGACCCACACCTCAATTCGGTCGGGCACAATCCGCGCCGCGTCTTCCAGCGCTTTCACGGCGTTGTCAGAATGACCGTGGTCGAACTCGAGGCGAGCGAGGGCGAGCAGTAGATCACCCGAGGCTGGGTTCGCATCTACATGCTCGCGGCAACGCTGGAGGGCGGTGGAAGCCTGGCCGCTTTCCCGAAGCGCATCGATCTCGGCGAGCGCCGCTTTGGCGTCATTCATGCCAGCAGTCGCATTTAGTCTCGAGCGTGAATCGTTTCCTGGGCTCAAATCCGGACCCCGATAAAGGTCTCCGTTGGCAAGTTTCAGGATTGACCCGTGGCGCCGTTCTCGGCCTCAATCGAGCGGCCCAGCCGATTGATCTTTTCTTGAACCTCGCTCAGTGACGAATCCATGGAAAGGGCTTTGCGATAAGACGCGAGTGCTTCGTCTTCGCGACCCAGCGCCTTGAGCAGGTCTCCCAGCTCATCGTGACTCTTGGCAACGCCGGGATCCAGAGAGATTGCCTTGCGATACGCCTTTGCCGCTTCTTCGAGACGGCCGTCGGCCTGCAGCGCACTGCCCAGATCGTGGAGCGCTGCGACAGAATCCGAATCCACGGCCAAAGCCTTACGAAACGCTCGAATGGCGTCTTCTATTTTTCCGCAAGACTGAAAATATCGACCGAGATTAAGCTGCGCATCCATGTTTTCCGGATCCAGATCCGCCGCCCGACGGTAGCTCGCAATCGCCTGATCCCTCTTTTCCAGAGCCCGCAGCGCGTCGCCCCGATTGCCGTGGTACGCGGCCGTCTTGGGGCGTAGTCCGATGGCGTTGTCAAAGTGCGCCACGGCTGCCTCGTGGTCACCCCTGCGACTCGCGATCAGGCCGAGTAAATTGACTGCCTCGGAGTTCTTGGGGGACGCCGCGATAATGTTATTGCATGTCGCCTCGGCCTCCTGGAGCGCACCCTCTTCAAGCTGGGCGGCAGCGGTCTCGAGCAGATCCTTCGGCGCAGGAGATGAAGAGTTTTCGCTCATGGAATGATGATCGGTTGTTCAAGCGTTATCCGCTTTGCGACGCTGTCGAGCGGTCCAGGTGGATAGGGGAGCCTGGCGTGGCGTTGCGGGTAGAGCAGGAATGGCAGTATACGGCAATTGGCCGCCCGGGCCCCTTCGAGGCAGCCGAGACTACAAGAGCACCACCCGGGTTGGCAACGCCCTCAAAGAGGCTTCTGACACCAGAAAACATACATGGCGGCGAAGGTATCCGGGTAGCGCTTCTCGACCCGGGCCCAGGCGTCCAGATCGTCGAGCTTCGCGTCTCCTGGGTTGACCTGTCGGAAGCGAGCGTGCATGAGTGAAAACGGCTGCTCGAAGCCGATGAAGCGAAGTCCAAGCTCATTCACGCAGTTTCGGATCCGATCCAGCGTGAAGCATTGCTCGCAGACATGAAACAACAGATCGCGGCAGGCGCTGACGGTATAAAGATCTTCGCTACTTTTAAGCTCGTGCAACGGATCCTCGTCGCCGCAGTTCAGAATTGTCGCGCGAATACGGCGAATCCCTTCCAAGTCGGCGTTGAGATCCATTTCGCGCGCAAGCTCCCGCGCCGCCACCACCGCCCTGCGCGCGATTTCGCTATAAAGCCCCACCTTCATGACTCCGCCGGGAAGCAGGCAGTCGTTCAATACTTTCCAGCCGGCCATCGGATCGGCGAGATGGTGCAGCACGCCGCTGGATTCCACCACATCGTAGACATCGTTGGCTGAAGCCAGATCGAGAACGTCGGCTTGCAGAAAATCCACCTTTTCCACGCCGAGCTTGCCCGCCATACGTTTCGCGTAGGCGAGACTGGTGCGGCTTAGGTCCACGGCGAGGACGCTCGCGCAGACTCTGTTGCTCGCCGCGGCGATTGCCTCGAGCCCCGTTCCGCAACCGGCTACCAGAACCCGTGCCGGGCCCGTCAACGATGGCGGCGGCTCAAAGTGGGGGAACTTGCGCCGCAAATAATCGCCGTAGCTTTGAGCTTCGCGTTGCAGCAGATGAAACCAGCGCGGATAAGGATGCGTCTCGTACTGGTCTTTCACCGCAACCGAGGTAGGGTCGGAGATAAGCTTAAGAGACGGGATCTGCTTCTCGATATCAGCCTCTTCGCGGGGATCAATCAGTGTCCTTTCGACGAGCGAACTCAGCCAAGGCGGCCACGCCGCGGTTTGTGACTTCTCCGCCATCACTCCGGCGCTGTCGAGCGAGTGTAAGGGCCGATAAAGGGCGACCCTCACGATCAGACTCGCGAGACGCTCGTTGTCGCTGGATTTGGACGACAGCGCCGCGCGCAGATCCGCTTCGTATCCTTCCACCGCCCGTGTTTCGGACCTTTCCTCCTCGAAAATGTACTCGTTGCTGAAACACTGCTGCGCCAGCGCACATGCCAATCGGAACAGCGGTTGCGGATAGTTACCATCGGCAATGCCAAGCAGCCATCGCCGTATGTTCGTGAGCACGGCTTCCAGAACCGGATCGACATTTATGATTGTTTCCAGCAGACGCAGCGCGTAGTCGTCGTCAGCGAGCGCCAAGGCCATGGCCTCGGGCGAATCGATGCGTCCTGATTCGAGGCCGTGCCTGGCGCGGAGCTGAGCCGCGGCGAGCCGCGAAAAATCCTGAGGGTTGAGGTCCTCCGCCGTTATGCAGGATTGAACTGCCGCTTCCACCGCCGGATCGTGGGTCGTGATTTCGACATGACGCACCGCGGCGGCGAAGCCGCGGCGAAGTTCGCGCGATTCCGGAGAAAGCGTCCACGCGCGAAGAAATACGCGCGCCGCCTCCTCCAGACGTCCAGCCGATAAAAGCAGGTTACCCAGATTCTGATGCGCGTCATACAGAGACGAATCGATTTCCACCGCGCGTCGATAGCTCTTTGCCGCCTCATCCAGCTCGCCGATCTCACGCAGCGCGTTGCCCAGATTGTTGCGAAACTGCGCGTTCCCGGGACTTCGCGATACGGCCTGCTTGAGAGCGTCTACGGCGCCGGAGACGTCCCCGATTAGAAGCAAGGCGTTACCCAGATTGTTCTGGATCTTTGCCGATTGCGGGTTTAGAGAAAGGGCGGTTCGATATGCCACCACAGCCTCGGCTTGGCGGCCCTGAGCTTTCAACACATACCCGAGATTGAAGTGATAATCCGCGTCGTTCGGATTGTGATTGATGGCATTTTTGAATTCGCGCTCCGCATCCTCGAGGCGCCCCATGCGCTGAAGAACGACGCCCATATTGAATTGTCGATCCGACACCCCGGGTTCCAGCTCGTTTGCCTTGAGGTAAACGCTGAGTGCCTTGTCGAGTTCGCCCTGATGTTCGAGCACCTTGCCGAGATTATCGTGGTACGGAGCGACCCGCGGCTTGTTAGAGATGGCGCGCTCGATGAGCTCGCGCGCGCGCTCGGCATCTCCGGATTGAAAGCAAAGCAGGCCGAAGAACTGAAGCGCGTCGGCGTTATCCGGTTCTCGCTCGAGCACCTGCTCGAAAAGCGGGCGCGCGCGCGTGAGCTGCCCGACCTGAAGCAATCTGACGGCCATCCCCAACATCTGGCGCGCATCGTCGACAGGCGGAGCGGCGCGCTTGCTGATGGAACGGGGCTTTGATTTTCGACGGCCCTTTTTTTCCTTTTTCATCTGCAACGCTGCTATCGATACCGAGCATTGGTTTTAGAAAAACCTTGCATGCTCTTAGAAATGCGTCCAAACCGTACACAATATTCACCTTCGGTCCAAGCACGACGAGTCGAGCCAACAAAAGCAATCAAGTGTCGGAGAGTCGCCCACAGCAAGACCTTTTTGACCGTAAAAGGCATTCAGGACGCTCGCGCCGTTGCGCTTCAGCAACCACTCGGATTAAATGCCGGTCCGCTTGCACGGGCCCAAAAAACAGCATCCTGCTGAGTCTGAAACCCGAGATCATGGAAAGTCACAGACCGTGAGCTGGTGGGGCAAGGTGCTGGGCGGTGCCTTCGGCTTCATGCTGGGGGGACCGCTGGGAATGCTCATCGGCGCGGCCCTCGGGCACGGCTTCGACCGCGGGGTGGAACGCGCCGACGAGCTTCCGCCCGGCGCCGGCTTCGATCGCCGCGAACGCACCCAGATGGCGTTTTTCACCGCCACCTTCAGCGTCATGGGCCACGTCGCCAAGTCCGACGGCCGCGTAACGGCGGAGGAGATCGCGCTCGCGTCCGACGTGATGCGCCAGCTCGGGCTCAGCCCGGAGATGAAGACCGTTGCCCGACGCCTGTTCACGGAGGGAAAACGCGCCGGATTTCCCCTCGAGGCGGTGCTGGAACAATTTCGCCGCGAGTGCCACCGCAGCGCCCACCTGATTCGGATGTTCGTCGAGGTGCAGCTCCACGCCGCCTACGCCGACGGCAGCGTGCACGCGGCAGAGCGCCGGATTCTCGAGCACGTGTGCCGCCGTCTGGGCGTGTCCCGGCATGAGCTTCATCAGCTCGAAAGCCTGATCCAGGCTGGCCTTCATTACCGGCAAGGTGCCGGCTCCCCCTCCAGCGCCAGGATTTCGCTCGAGGAGGCCTACGGCGCGCTGGGGGTGTCTGAGGACAGCTCCGATGCGGAAGTCAAGAAAGCCTACCGCCGCCTGATGAGCCAGCACCACCCGGACAAGCTGGTGGCCAAGGGCCTGCCGGAAGAAATGATGCGCCTGGCAAAAGAGAAAACCCAGGAGATCAAAGCCGCCTACGAGCGGATCAAAGAGTCCCGCGGGCTGCGCTGAGTCGGGGTCGCGTGTGGCCGGTTGCGGGATTCGCCCGCCGCACCGAGCCATCGTTTACGCTGGCTCTCCGGGCTGAAAAGCACGGTAGCATCGGTTAAAGTTTGCGCCCTTTCAATTGCTCCGGACTCGAACTCAGATGAAAGACGCCTGGATCGCCCCGTCAGTTCTTTCGGCGGATTTTGCCCGGCTGGGCGAGGACGTGACGCGCGTGCTCGAGGCCGGTGCGGACCTGGTTCACTTCGACGTTATGGACAACCATTACGTCCCCAATCTCACCATTGGGCCGCTGGTCTGCGAAGCTTTGCGAAAATTCGGCATCCAGGCTCCTATCGACGTGCACCTGATGGTCAAGCCCGTAGATCGCATCGTTCCCGACTTCATCGCCGCCGGTGCCAACTACATCACCTTTCATCCCGAAGCCAGCGACCACGTGGATCGAACGCTGCAACTGATCCGTGATTCGGGCTGCCGCTCGGGGCTGGTATTCAATCCCGCGACGCCGCTCGGTCATCTGAGCCACGTCATGGACAAAGTGGACATGGTGCTGCTGATGTCCGTCAATCCCGGCTTCGGCGGACAGGCGTTCATCGACGGCACCCTGGACAAGCTGCGCCACGCCCGCCGCCTGATCGACGAAAGCGGCCGCGACATTCGTCTGGAGGTGGACGGCGGAGTCAAGGTGGACAACATCGGCGCCATTGCCGCCGCGGGCGCCGATACTTTCGTTGCCGGCTCGGCCATATTCGGCTCCAAGGATTACCGCGCCATCATTGATGCTATGCGCGAAGCCATCGACAAGGCTCGCTCGTGAGCGTCGCCCAGGCGCGAGCCGATGGACGGCTTCCGCTGCCACGGCTTGTGCTTCTCGACCTGGACGGAACCCTGGTGGACACGGTTCCGGATCTCGCCACCTGCGTGGACGCCATGCTGACGGAGCTCGGCAGACCGCCGCACGGCGAGTCGAAGGTGCGCGAGTGGGTGGGCAACGGCATCGAGCGGTTGGTGAAGCGCGCCCTCACCGACAGCCAAAACGGCGAGCCCGAAGCCGGTATCTTCGATCAGGCCCTGGACCGGTTCATGGCGTTTTATGCCCGGCATACCAGCGAGCGCAGCCGCCCCTACCCCGGAGCCGAAAACCTGCTCGCCTTCTTCGAAGCGCGAAAAGTGCCGCGGGTATGCATCACCAATAAGGCGGCCCGCTACACGGAGGCGTTGCTTTCCGATCTCGGCTGGCTGAGCAGCTTCGATCTGGTCTTGAGCGGCGATTCCCTGAGGCGAAAGAAACCCGATCCCCTTCCGCTGCTTCACGCCGTACGCCATTTCGGCGTCGAGCCCTGCCAAAGCCTGATGGTCGGCGATTCCAAGAACGACGTGGCCGCCGCCCGCGCCGCGGGCATCCCCATCGTGTGCGTGAGCTACGGATATAATCACGGCGAAGACATCGGGGCGGCAGAGCCGGATATCGTCATCGACAGCCTGGATGAGCTTACGCGCTTAATCGCTTGATCGCCTGAACGGCAGGATCCTGTCATGCTGCTGATGATCGACAACTACGACTCGTTCACCTACAACCTGGTGCAATACCTGAGCGAGCTCGGCGCCGAGGTGCGCGTATTTCGCAACGACGGGCTGGATCCCAGCGACATCGCGGCGATGAAACCAAGCCACATCGTCATCTCTCCCGGTCCCTGCACGCCCAACGAGGCGGGTATTTCCATGGAGGTGATCAGGCGCTATGGCGAACGCACGCCCATTCTCGGCGTATGTCTGGGACACCAGTGCGTGGGCCAGGTCTACGGCGGTCAGATCGTACACGCCAAATCGATCATGCACGGAAAAACCTCCAACATCCGTCATCACGGGCAGGCGATATTCGAAGGGATAGAAAATCCGTTTCTGGCGACGCGTTACCATTCTCTGGTGATCGACCCAAAAAGCGTGCCCCAGTGTCTCGAGGTTACGGCATGGAGCGAAAACGCGCTTGCGGAGGAAAGAGAGATCATGGCGGTCACGCATCGATTATTTCCAGTCACCGGGGTGCAGTTTCACCCGGAATCCATCCTTACCCGGTCGGGGCGCCGGTTACTGAAAAACTTCGTGCAGCAAACGAAGGCGGATAAGGCGACCGAGGTACGCGTCGCTTAAGAGTCAAAATAAGTATCAGCGGTAAAGACAAGCATCAGGGGGCGAGATGGACATTCAGGGCGGTATCCGCGCGGTCACCGATGGCAAAGACTTAAACGGCGATGAAATGGTCACGGTTATGCGCGCGATCATGACCGGGGAAGCAACCCAGGCGCAGATCGGTGGTTTTCTCGTCGGTTTGCGGATGAAAGGAGAAACCATCGAGGAAATTGCGGCCGCGGCGAGCGTCATGCGCGAGCTGGCAACGCCGGTGACCGTGGACACGACCCACCTGGTCGACACCTGCGGCACAGGCGGCGACGGATCGGAGACCTTCAATATTTCCACCGCCAGCGCATTCGTGGTCGCCGGCGCCGGAGGCAAGGTCGCCAAACACGGCAACCGGTCCGTTTCCAGTAAATCAGGCAGCGCCGACGTGCTGGAAGCCGCCGGTGTGAACCTGGATCTCACGCCGGAGCAAATTGCCCGCTGCATCGAGGAGGTAGGCGTCGGCTTCATGTTCGCGCCCAAGCATCATGGCGCCATGAAGCACGCCATCGGTCCGCGGCGGGAAATGGGTGTGCGCACGGTATTCAATCTGCTGGGACCGCTCACCAACCCTGCCGGGGCGCTCAACCAGCTCATCGGCGTGTTCAGCGCCGAATGGACCGAGCCGCTGGCCAAGGTATTGGGACAGCTGGGCAGCCGACACGTGCTGGTGGTCCATTCCGATGACGGGCTGGACGAGCTGAGCGTAGGCGCAACCACCCGCGTCGCCGAACTCAAGGACGGGAAGGTGAGCTCCATGACCATCGAGCCCGGTGACGTCGGCCTGCAGCGACACGACAAGTCCACGCTGCTGGTGGAATCCCCGGAGCAGAGCCTCGACATCATCCGAAAAGTGCTCGCCAACGAGGCCGGTGCGGCTCGGGACGTGGTCTGTCTCAATGCGGGCGCGGCCGCGTACGTCGCCGGTCTCGCCGAAGACATTGCCTCGGGAGTCGAGAAGGCGAAGCACTCCATTTCCAGCGGCGCCGCGGCCCAGCGCTTGGAGGCTCTGGTCAAAATCTCCGGCAGCTTCGCCTGACGGCGGCCGGCTCCAAGGACGGACAAAACCCATGAGTCAACCCCCGGACATCCTCAAGACCATACTCAGGCGAAAATGCGAGGAGCTCAGCGAGCGCAGCCAGCGCGTGCCGATTCGGCAAATGAGTCAGCGGGCCGCGGCGCAGTCGCCGGCGCGGGGGTTTTCCGATGCGCTCACAAGGCGCATTCGCGCCGGTGAGCCCGCTGTCATCGCCGAGATCAAGCGAGCCTCGCCGAGCAAAGGTTTACTCAGACCGGATTACCGCCCGGAGGAAATCGCCCGCAGCTACGAAGCCGCCGGCGCCGCCGCGTTGTCCATTCTGACAGACGCTGATTTTTTCAAAGGCGACGACGCGCACCTTTTGCAGGCCCGAAACGCATGCCGCCTCCCCGTATTACGCAAGGATTTCACCATCGACGCCTACCAGGTCTACGAAGCGCGAGCCTTGGGCGCGGACTGCGTCTTGCTCATCGTGTCCTGTCTGGGCGACGCGCAATTGGGCGAGCTCAGCGGACTGGCGGCACATTTGGACATGGACGTGCTGGTGGAGGTACACGACGCGGAGGAGCTCGAGCGCGCGCTGGCTTTGAGACCCGCGTTGCTAGGTATCAACAACCGGGATCTGCGAAGTTTCGAAACCTCTCTCGACACCACCCTGAATCTGCTGAGTCGGGTGCCTGAAGGCGTCACCGTGGTTACCGAGAGCGGAATTCACGCCCCCGAGGATGTGGCCCTGATGCGCGCTCACGGCGTCAACGCTTTCCTGGTTGGAGAAGCCTTCATGCGCGCGGACGATCCCGGCGTAAAGCTGTCACAGTTGTTCGGCGCGGCTAAAGCGTCACCCACGGAGGCGCCGGGTGCAGGTTGACGCCAGCCAAGGCGCGTTCGAACTTGCGTAATTTCAGCGCGTGCCGAAGACCACGATGGTCTTGCCCGAGACTGAAATAAGCTGTTCTTCCTCCAGGTTCTTGAGCACGCGGCCGACCATTTCCCGGGAACATCCCGCAATGCGGCCCAGCTCCTGCCGGGTGATTCGGATCTGCATCCCGTCGGGGTGCGTCATGGCGTCCGGCTGCTTGCACAAATCCAGCAGCGCGCGGGCCACGCGCCCGGACACGTCCATGAACGCCAGATCGCCGACCTTACGGCTGGTGTTGCGCAGGCGTAGGGCAAGCTGTGACATCATCGAGTACAGCACTTCCGGCAGCTCCGACGATACCGCTTTCAGCCTTTCGTAACCGATCTGGGCGACTTCGCACTCGCTGCGGGTTCGCACCAGCGCGCTGCGCTCGTGCTTTTCGTCGAACATCCCTATTTCGCCGAAGAAGTCGCCTTGATTGAGATACGCAAGCACGATCTCGTGCCCGTCGTCGTCCTCCATGACGACCGATACCGAACCCTTGATAATGTAGAAAAGCTCTTCGGAAGGGTCCCCAGCATTCACGATCACCGTCTTCGCAGGATAGGTCCTGCGATGGCAATACTCTAAGAAGCGCTGCATCGCTAGATTGGCTGCCTGGGGAATATTGGCCACCATGGCCTTGCTCCAACCGACTTTTTCAGGGTGATAAGCTGTCTCAACAAGTGTATTAGACGCTTACCCGCGTGTCGATGTGGCGGCGTAAAAACCCCGCCCGAGGTCAGAAAGATGATGAAATCACGCATCAAATGGATCGAGCAGGCGAGTTTTGTGGCCGAGTCCGGCAGCGGGCACGCGGTGGTTTTCGACGGCGCGCCGGAGCACGGCGGCCGCAATCTCGGGATTCGTCCCATGGAAGCGGTGCTGATGGGGCTGGGCGCGTGCACTGCCTTTGACGTGGTGTCGATCCTGAAAAAGTCCCGCCAGCAGGTGGCCGACTGCGTGGTCGAGCTGGAGGCGGATCGCGCCGACAAGGTGCCCAAGGTGTTTACCCGGATCCGCATGGTATATCGCCTATCCGGGGTCGATCTGGATCCCTCCCGGGTCCAGCGGGCGGTGACGCTGTCGGCGGAAAAGTACTGCTCGGCTTCGGCGATGCTGCGCGACCGCATCGATATTACTCACCAAGTGATTATCGAGGACGATCCGGTGGGCGAAACACGCAAGTGACCCTGCGCCCTGTCTGGGCGCATACGTCGAGACGCCGAATGGTCGTCGCTAGATGACCGATCGGAAGCGGTTACAAAACTCCCCTAAACCGCTTCACTTATCTATCGCCTGCCAGATTGTGGCTCCCAGCGGCCCAGATCGGCTCAATTCTTGCGCGCACTGAGGCGCTGCCTGGCGCGATCAATCATGAACAACGCGTCGTCTCCCTTGCGCCAGGAGGCAAAAGCCACGCTTGCCGCAAGCGCCGGATGTTCGCTGTCCTCGGTGCTGAAGCGCGCGTGCAGCTTATCCGCCAGCACGCGGGCGCCCTCGGCATCGGTTTCCGGCAGCACCAGAAGAAACTCCGTATCGCTGACACGCCCCGCGGCGTCCACCCAACGCATGCCGTCGCTGAGCACGCGTCCGGCGGCGATCACGGCGGTGTCCGCATCCACCTCCTTGATATCCGGTGACACCTCGATCAGCAGGATGGACAGTTCGTTGGAGTACCTGCGAGTGCGGGAGATTTCCGAGTCGAGCACCCTCATGATGGCGTCCCTGTCCATGACACCGGACAGTGGGTCCGTGCCGCGGCGGATGCCCAGGTGTTCGAGCAACGATGCGCGCAGGCCCTGACCCACGTGGTGGACGAAGAACCGGAGACTCAACGTTCCCCCGGCGCCGTCGTCCAGGGTTGTCACCGAGGCGTCCAGCATCTCTTCGTCGTCCGGTATGCCGCTTTGGATGCGGTATTGCTCGCGCCCGCCAACCGAGTCTTCCACCCGCTCGATGGGCAGGGTCTGGAGTTCCTCGCCGAGGATCTCGGGCCAGGGAACGTCGAGCTGGCGCCGCAAGGCGCGATTGAGCCAGAGAATGCGCTCCTCGCCGTCGGTGATCAGGACGCCAACGGGAGAGGCATCGAGGACGGCGCGCACCGCGTCACCGCTGAATGCCGTCCACGGCACTTCTTTTGCAGTGGTCACTATCATTCCTTCCATCGCCTTTTTTATGGTCCAGCCGTCCCGTCCGCTGGAGTCTCCGCGCGAATCGGGCGGCGGGCTTCCGAAATAATTGTAGTCCATGGAGAGCAATTGGATCGGAGGCAATTGACCGCTGAACCCACGTGTTACTCTCCCGACTGCGCTCACCATCGGCGGCAACGATGGCTGCGGACTCCCGCTTTAGTCAGACGCCAATTGCCCGCAGATCAATGCCCTGCATAAGGGTCCGCCGCATCCCTTAGCCCGTCGCCGAGAAAATTGAAGGCGAGAACGACGACAATCACCGGCACCACCGGCAGCATGAGCCAGGGATACAGCGCCACCACGTTGATGTTCTGGGCTTCTGTGAGCAGCACCCCCCAGCTGGTCACCGGGGGCCTCAGACCGAGCCCGAGAAAGCTGAGCGCGGTCTCTCCGAGAATCATTGATGGTATGGAGAGCGTCGCCGACGCGATCAAATGGCTCATGAAGTTGGGCATCAGGTGGCGGAAAATGACCCGCCGGGGCCGGGCGCCCATCAGCACCGCTGCAGTGCAATAATCCTCTTCCCTGAGCGCCAGCAGCTTAGAACGTACCGCCCGCCCCAGCCCGGTCCAGTCCACAAGACCCAGAATCACGGTAATGCCCAAGAACACGCCCACCGGACTCCAGGTTACGGGCAAGGCGGCGGAAAGCGCCATCCACAGCGGCAGTTCGGGAAACGAGCGGATGATCTCGATCAGGCGCTGCACCACGCCGTCCACCCAGCCGCCATAATATCCCGCCAGGCCGCCGAGAGTGATTCCTAAGGCGAAGCTGATGAGGATGCCGATGAGCCCGACCGTCAGCGAGATACGCGCGCCGTAGATGATGCGCGACAAGATGTCGCGCCCCAGTCGGTCGGTGCCCAATGGAAAAAAGGTGCCGTCTGGCGCCGGGCACAGCAGGTGAAAGCTTCCCGCCACCAGACCCCAGAAACTATAGCCGTCACCGGAGCAGAAGAATCTGAGCGGCTGCACCCAGCCGAGGTCCTCGCTGTACTCACGGCGCAGGTTCTCCATGTTCAGCCGATAGCTGTAGCCATAGACAAAGGGACCGACGAACTCGCCCTCGTGGAACAGGTGGATGCGCTGCGGCGGCGCGTAGATGTGTTCGGCGTCGCGACTGTGCAGGTTGTAGGGAGCCAGGACTTCGCTCGCGGCAATGGAAAGATAGAGCAACCCCAGCACCGCCGCGGATGCCAGTGCCAGGTTATGGCGCTTGAAACGCCACCACATCATTCGCCACTGGGAAGCGAAATAAATGCGCTCCTGATCCGGGGTCAGGGTCTCGATGGAATAGGGATCGAACGGTTGGCTAGAAACGTAGTGTTCGAGCGAAGCGCTGCGGTCCGCTCCGTTGCTCACGCCGCCACCCTGTCCCTGACCGGAGTCATCGTCTCGTCCCTCCGGTAAGGCGGATGCGGGGATCCAGCGCCGCCAGTGCCAGGTCGGAAAGGAACATGCCGACCACGGTCAGGAGGGACAGAAACATCAGGAAAGAGCCCGCCAGATACATGTCCTGACTCTGCAGAGCGGCGAGCAGCATCGGCCCCGTAGTGGGCAAAGACAGCACCACGGACACGATGGCGGCGCCGGAGACCACCTGCGGAAGCAGGTTACCGATATCGGCGATAAAAGGATTCAGCGCCATTCGCAGCGGGTACTTCATCAGCAGTCTGAAACGCGGCAATCCCTTGGCGCGGGCGGTGACCACATACTGCCTCTGCAGCTCGTCCAGCAGGTTGGCCCGCAGCCGCCGGATCATGCCGGCGGTGCCCGAGGTGCCGATCACGATAACGGGTATCCAAAGGTGTTCCAGCACCGAGAAGAACTTGGCCCAGCTCATGGGCTCACCGATGAACTCCGGATCCATCAGCCCGCCGATAGAGGTGCCGAACACCACGTTTGCGAAATAGAGCAAGACCAGAGCGAGCAAAAAGTTCGGCGTTGCCAGGCCTAGAAATCCGATGAAGGTCAGCCCGTGGTCGGTCCAGCTGTACTGGTGGGTGGCGGAGTAAACGCCGATAGGAAAAGCCACCGCCCAGGTGAACAGAATGGTGGCAAAGGAAAGCAGGAAGGACAGAAACAATCGGTCTCCCACCACCTCGGACACTGGCAGGTTGTACTCGAAGGAGTAGCCAAAATCCCCCCGCAGCATGCCTCCGAGCCACACCAGGTACTGTTCCACCGGCGAGCGGTCGAGTCCGTACTGTTGTCTCAAAAAATCGACTTTCTCCCGACTGAGCTTTTCACCCTGGGCCTCAAGCTCCGCGATGTAGCTGCTCAGGTAGTCTCCTTCCGGGAGCTGAATAATGACGAATACCAGCACGCTGATGACGAGCAGCGTCGGTACCATTACCATCAACCGTCTGATCAGGTAATGGAACATCAGCCGCGCTTTTGGTGTGATGCGTGACGGGTAACGCGTGACGCGAACAGAGTGATTGGTGATTGGTGATTGGTGATTGGAACCATCGGACTCGAATCGACCGTCCTGACATACGATTTACGACATTGGAAATCGTTTCATTCTCGATTCTGGCTAATACCGATGATTGCGCCACGACTTTTCATGGTCAGCTTGCTACTGCGTTTCAAACCAAAAGGTATCCGGCCGATAAATGCCGAAATGCGCGCCGGGGTCCCAGTTGTAAACCCCTTTTTGCGGCACGTTGCGTAAGCTTTCTTTCACCACCACCGGCTGAGGCACCGACGCAACCAGGCCGATGGTGAAAACCTGATCGGCGAAGATCTCCAGCATGCTGTGCCAGACTGCCTCGCGCTCCATCTTGCTCGTGGCGCGAAGCCAACGTTCGTTGAGTGCAGCCAGCTGATTAACCTCCGGAAGGTCCACCGGCTCTCCCACCTTGCCGTGGGACGCAACATACTGGCCCCATTTGGGCCACTGCAGCTGGTCTTGGCTCCTCGGCGCCAGCTCTTCGGGGCTCATGTTTGCAATCGGCAGACCATTCTCCAGACCACCCCAGACCGAGACCAGCGTGCTGCCCGCGTAAATACGGTTTCGAAACACCTCTCTCTGCAGAGGCTTGGAATACAGTTTGATTCCCGCCTTGAGCCAGGTGTCATGGACAAGCTCCAGAACGTCGGTCTGCTCTGTATCCTCGCCCGCGGTCTCTACGATAATCACCATCGGCCGGCCGTCGGGCAGCAGGCGAATCCCCTCCTTGTTCCGCGCCTCGAGCCCGAGCTCGTCCAGCAGCGCATTCGCCGTCTTCAAGTCGAATTGACTCCAGAGTGTGCGATAGCGCGACCTGAACAACGGTGAGTCCTCGTGGACGGTGTTGTTCCCCTCGGTCGCAAGCCCGTAATAGATAACCCGATTGATTTCTCGCCGGTCGATGGCGAGCGACAACGCGCGCCGGAACCGCACATCCCGCATTAGCGCTCGCCACACCGGATCCTCCGCGTTGATGTTGGGAAAGAGCGCGATGTGAGCGCCCTTGGTCGTCTGCCACAGACGGACCTGGTTGTTGTTTCGCTTCTCACTCTCTTTCAGGAAGGTGTAATCGCTGAAGCTCAAGTTACGCGCCTGTAGATCGGACTCTCCTGCGCCGGTCTTCGCCGCAATCAGCTTGCCGTCAACGATATTCATCACCACGCGGTCGATGTAGGGGAGCTGCCGGCCCTGCGAGTCAACGCGGTGAAAAAACGGATTTCGCTCGAACACGAAGCGCGTCGACGGCGGGCTGGTGGTGAGCATCCACGGCTGGAGCGTAGGCAGGTCCGGATTTTGGTTTTTGTACGGGTGGTATCTTTTTGTGTGTATCGAAACCCAGTTACGCTGACCCTTGCTTTTCGCCTCCTGGTTCAGCTTTGCGCGATCGCTATAACGAGGATGATATTGTCGAAGGTAGTGCGACGGGGCGTAAATGTATTCGGGCCTGGAACCCGCCAGCGCCGGCAAGAAAAAAGGATTGGGACTGGTCCAGGTGTAACGGACCGTGTGTGAATCGATGACTTCGAACAGCGGCGTCTCGCCGCGCACCATCAGCACCGAGGGAAGCCCGAAAGGCGACAGCTCTGTGTTGTTGGCGATATCTTCCCAGTAGTAGCGGAAATCCTCGGCGGTAAACGGATGTCCGTCGGACCAGTGGTGCCCTTTTCTCAGCCGCAGGGTGAATATGCGGCCGTCCTCCTCATCCACCGATTCGAGAATGTCCGGAACGATCTCCAGGCTCCGATCGTAGGCCACCAAACGCGCATAGCCATAAACCACCATCAGCCGCACATCCTTGCTGCGCCCCATCAGAAGCCTCAGCTCACCGCCGTAGCGTCCAGGAGACTTATCGTCGTCCTGGAAACGAACCACGCTGGGCGATTCGGGCAGACGCCTCTCCACCGGCGGCAGCTCGCCTCGATTCACCTTGGGGGCAAGCTGCGGCGACTCCGACCAGGTCACCGATCGGACAGGTAACGCGGCCGTCATTAGGACCGCGCAGCAGCAGAACACCGCGATGAATCGACTCATGGTCTTTGGTACTCGATGACAAGGTAGCCCCGGGCGGCCATGGGGCTTAGAGGGCCTGACGCTTACGGGCCCCTCTGCAACCGGCTTGTAGCGGGTAAAATACCGGCCCTAGGCGGCCAAATCCAGCCTCTTGGGCCAAGAAAAAGGCGCGAGAGAAGAAATTTCCCCACCCGCGAAATGGGCTTGGAGGATGTCGCCGCTATCTGGCCGCTGAAACGTACATCATCCAGCGAACGCCCGGACCAGCGTTTTTGGCGCGGCGCTCGGTCGGCAATGCCTCAGCGATGATTCAGATCGGCGCTTCGTGCACTTCCGCGCTGGCGCGAACGAAGTGACCCTCGCCCAGGTGATACAGATTCGGGCGCCGACCCGCGCCCAGGGTAAACGGCTCCGGCCACGCCGACGGGTTGGAGACGCGACCCTCCATCAGGGCGCTGAGGTCCAGCTTCTTGTCCAGCTCTGCGCGCGGCACCGCGGCCAGCAAAGCCTTGGTGTAAGGATGCACGGGATGACGGAAAAGCATTTCCCGCGGCGCAATTTCGACGATGCTGCCCGCGCACATCACCGCGATCCGGTCGGCCACGTAATCCACCACCGCCAAATTGTGGGAAATGAACAGGTAGGTCAACCCGAATTCGCTCTGCAGGTCCTTGAGCAGATTGAGCACTTGCGCCTGAACCGAGACGTCGAGGGCTGAAACCGGCTCGTCGCAAATAAGCAGATCCGGATGCAGCGCCAATGCCCGCGCGATCCCGATGCGCTGGCGCTGTCCACCCGAGAAGCTGTGCGGATAGCGGGACGAAAACCTTGGGTCCAGCCCCACGTGTCCCAGCAATTCGGTGACCGCCGACCGCAGCCGCCCCTTGTCCCGCTCTCCGTGGATCACCAGCGGCTCGCTGACGATATCGAAGACCGTCATTCGAGGATTGAGGGAACTGAACGGATCCTGAAATATGTACTGGATCTTCTTTCGCACCTCCAGCAGCGCATCGTCCTCGAGTTCCACCAGGGAAATGGGTCCCTCGGCGTCGTTGAAAACAAGCTCGCCCGCATCGGGATTAACGGCCCGGAGGATGATCTTGCTGAGCGTGGTTTTACCGCAGCCGCTCTCTCCCACCAGTCCCAAGCATTCGCCGCGCTGGATCTGAAAGCTGACGTCGTCCACGGCCAGCAGCTCGGCGCCGGGAGCAGCAAAAAAGAACCCGGATTTCCTGGTGCCGAAGCGCTTGCTGACACCCCTGACCTCTAATAGAGGGGTCGAGGTATCCTGGACCCGAGACCCCTTGCGCGCCAGGTGGCCGTTCCTCGTGCCCGCCGCTTCGCGAATAGGCGTGAGCCGCTCGCCGGGTTTCATCCCCACCCGGGGCACGGCGCGCATGAGCGCCTTCAGATACGGGTGGCGGGGGCGGTTGAAGATTTCCTCCAGCTGTCCCCGCTCCATGACCTTGCCGTGATAAACCACCACCACTTCCTCAGCCATGTTGGCCACCACCCCCAGGTCGTGGGTAATGAGCAGCACCGCCATGTGGAACTGCCCCTGGAGGTCCTGAATCAGCTTCAAGATCTGCGCCTGAATGGTCACGTCGAGAGCGGTGGTCGGTTCGTCGGCAATCAACAGCGCGGGCCGGCAGATGAGCGCCATGGCGATCATGGCGCGCTGGCGCAGGCCGCCCGAGAGTTCGAACGGATAGGTGTGAAAGGCCCGCACCGGATCTGGAAATCCCACCCGGTTCAGCATCTCTATGGTGGCCTCCTGGGCGTGGCTCATATCGGTAGGCTGGTGCAGCCTCAGCGCCTCGGAAACCTGGTTCCCGACGGTGTGCAGGGGTGAAAGGGAAGTCATGGGCTCCTGGAAGATCATCGCGATCCTGCCTCCCCGGATTTCGCGCATTGGGGCACTGTCCGCATCCAGGGCGGCAATGTCGATACCGTCTCTGGTCCGACCGGCAGCGTCACAGGCGCCCGCATCATGGAAAACGATGCTGCCGCCGGTGATTCGAGCGGCGCGCGGAAGAATCCGCATGATGGCCTGGGAGATGACCGACTTCCCGGAGCCGGATTCGCCCACCAGCGCCACCGTAGCCCCCGGCCGTACCCGAAAGGAGACGTCCTCCACGACGCGCAGTATCCCCGCCGGATGGAGCCGAAACTCCACCTGCAGATCGCGCACCTCGAGTAGGTTCTCAGCGACGGTCTTCATCAGCCGTGTCCTTTTTCGGAGCGTCAACTCCCAGCGCCTCGAGGTTGGCACGCGTTGCCGGATCGAGATCCAGCCCATTGTGAACCGCCGCCCGGGCCGCGGAGGCCGCAATTTCGCTGAAGCCCTCCAGGCGTGAATCCAGGCGAAGGCTCTGCGCTTCAGACACCAGCTTGAGCTCCATCCATCCACGCTCTCCTTCCCGACGCACGGTAAAGTAAGAAAGAACCAGATTCGAAAGCCCGTTCCAGGGCAGCGCGCGGCCGCCAGGAATCACGCACAGGCCGTCATCAGAGAGTTCGATTCGGGTTCTGTGGCGACGATATACCTGCAGTCCGAAAATCAGAAAAAGTCCGCCTACGGCAGAAAAAATCAGCGCCGTCACCAGGGGCAGATTCATTAAAGCAAGCGGCGGCAGAAACAACGCCAGACCTGTCCCCGAGAGCAGATAATCGCGCATCACTGCGCGGGTCGGATAACGGTAGCTGGTCACGACTCGAGGGCCTCTGCGGCTGTCAGCCATTGAACATTCTCACGCTCACGGGTGCGCGCAAACAACTGCTGCAGGAAGCGCCAGCAGTCATCATCATGAACCAAGTGGTGGCTCAAGATGCCCGTGGGCTCCCGGGCGTCGACTTCCTTCCGCCGCCGGGCCGACAGATGTGCGGAGATTTCTGCTGCCAGACGTGCGGTGCCCTTGAAACTGCGACTGCTGCGCCAGTCGATGATGTCCACGTGGGTGTTGACCTGGCGCAGCCCAGGGGCGGGTGAGGACGAGCATCGGGGCCTGAAGACGGAGAGACCTAGAAATCCGAGCGAAGGCAGGACCGGAATCAGGCTTTCCGAAATTCGGTTCCACGGCGGTACCAGCAGCGGCAGGCAGCGCTTCTCGAACATGCCCTGCAGACGCATTAACCCATGTTCGAGTTCAGCGCTCATGATTCTCGCCGCACGATGCGCGCCGTACTCCGCGGATTTTTCGTTGGATGGTGCGTGATTCAGGTGGGCAAACCCGTGTTGGAGCACGTTTGCAGCTGGATAGGGTATCAGCGCGTCTCGCAGCGCGTCTCCGGCCTTCGCCGGTATTACGGAGAGACTGATCGCCACGCGATAGCGATCGCTCAGAGCAATCAACCTCGATAACGCAGGCGTCGGCTCGCACGCGTCATCGTCGCGCCACCAGAAAGTGGCGACTCTGCCGGCTCGGGACCAGCAGTCCAGCTCGGCGTCGATGGCATTCCAGTCGCTCATCCGGCTGCTACCGCGACGGCTGGCATCGAAGCCGAACTCAGTCCACGCTTCATCTGCGCTCTTCGCCGCCCGGAGGGGCCCTCCCTACGGTCGCAAGCACCATTTCCGCCGCTCGTTCGGCCCCCCTCAAGTCGAGAATGCCTGCGGGAGGTCTGGGGGCTTCGGCCGCATTGTCCACGGACGCGGCCAGTAAAGACGGATCCAGACTCCCGGACGAGAGCACTCGAACCAGGCCTTTCTGTGCAAACAGCTTGGCCCGGGCCGGCTGTTCCGATTGATCGCCGTCGCTGAAGGGCACCACGATGGCTCGGGCGCGAGCAGCCACCACGTCGATGAGCGTGTTGTAGCCAGCCTGGGAAAGAGACACCCGGCAGGCGGCCAGCCGGGCCAAGAAATCCGTGCGATTGCGTTCCACCCGGGCGCTGCCGCTGGCGAGCCTTTTAAGCCTTTGAAATGCCGTCGCGCCCACCGCGGGTCCCGCCAGTACGCGCCAGGGTTCATGGCTTAGTCGCGACAGAGAGTGGGCGCGAAGGGCGGCCTCGAGCAGACTTTCGGCCACCACGCCACCTCCCCCCGATACCAGCACCCCGGTTCCGTTGCCCTCGGCCGATACAGTCTCGGTAGCGCCGCTCTCCGCCACGTAGCCGGTATAGCGGATGCGCTCTCCGATTGCGCCGGCGGCCGGAAAGCTGGCCCCGAACTCGACGACCCTGGGGTCCGAGTGCACCAGCACCAGATCAAAGCGTGCCAGAACAAGTTCGGCAATCATCTGGTTTCTCTTCTCACTCCGGGGCTGAATAATGTCCCGCACCGAGCACAGCAGTCGCGGCCGGGGCCTGGCCATGTGAGCGCGCTCGATCAGAGGCTCGAGCTCGAACCGCAACAGGCCGCGACCGAAGGGGTAGCTCTCGGTCACCAGGGCATGGGGGCGGAAATCGTCGAATACCCTCAGCAGCAATTCTCGCCGCGCGTGCCGCCAGTCGGCGCTCACGGGTTCACCGCATTCGTCCAGCAGCGTTCGATAGCTGTAGTCGGCCGCCCGCGCCGGCGGAAGCTGGACTAAGCGGGCGTCGCCTGGATCGAGACCGGGACACGGGTAACCGCCGGAGACGTAACACACCTCCGCGCCCCGCTGGCACAGCTGCTTCGCAATCAAGGCTGCGCGTCGCTGATGGCCGATGCCGAACAGGTGTTGGACCCAAAGCATGACCCGAATCCGGCTCACGGCGACACCAACGCCACGTTGAGGCTGGCCACCTGGATAGCGCGCTGTTCGTCCGCCGACAGTGTAAACAGGTGACCGCAGTCCCAGCGCAGTTTCGCCGGAGCCTTTGAGACCAGATCCCAGCCGGTTGCCATGGCAAGGGCCATGCGAATGACGCCCTTGTGAGTCACCGCCACGGTGTCGCGTCCCTGGCTTCGAACGTCGTCCAACCAGGACTTCAGCCGAAGCTTGAGCTCAGCGGGACTCTCCCCCCCGTCGGGTCTGAACTCGAGCCCCCGGCGGGCCCGGACCGCGAGGGCGTTTCCATATCGGGCCTCGAGCTCGGCCCAAGTGGCGCCCTCCCACTCTCCGTAGTGCATTTCCTTCAGCCGAGGGTCCAGATGTGGCGGCTTCAGCTGCAAAAGCCTGGCGGTCTCCACCGCGCGCTGAAGCGGACTGGCGTGAACCGGCCAGGACTTGTACTCCGATGGCACCCGGAGCGCGCTCAGCTCCGCTCGACCGTCGTCGTTCAAGGGAATGTCCGTGTGGCCCTGAATGCGCTTGTCGTCGTTCCACGAAGTACGCCCGTGACGGACAAGAAACACCTGGGTCATGGCGGGACGTCACGGTTCAAGTGCTTGATCCAGCCATCCAGGGCAGAGGCGGCCGCATCCAGGGAGTGCGTGGTCTTGGCCCGCGCCCGGGCGCGGACCCCCAATATGCGCCGCAAACCGCCATCCTTGAGCAAGGTGTCCACCAAGCTGGCAAACGCCTCAACGTTTCCGGGAGGCGCAAGCAGGCCGGTTTCGCCGTGGCGAACGATGTCCGAAACGCCGCCGCTGTCACCCGCCACCACCGCAAGCCCCGCGGCCTGCGCTTCCAGCATGGCCATCCCCAACGGCTCGGCCACCGCCGGCCACAGGAACAAATCGCTGGCGCCGAGCAGCGCCGCGATCTCCCTCCGGGGGCGAAGACCGAGAAAGGTCACCCGCGCCGAGTTGACGCAGCTAAACGCGGCTTGCACCTGCGCGCGGGCCCCACCGTCACCGACCACCAGCAGATGCCAAGGAGTTTCCTGGTTTGCCCTTAGGGCCTTCGCGAGTAGACGAAAGGATTCGAGCTTATTGCCGGGGCGCATCATGGCGACGGTGACGAGCCAGGGTAGCGTCGATGAAATGCCAAGCTCAAAGGCGAGCCGCGCCCGGCCGATTCCACCGACACCGGTTCCATTGAACAAAGACAGATCGATAAACGGCTTGAGTTGCACCAGCCGCTCCGGACCCTTTAACACCGCGCGCACGCACGGTATATCGCTGCTGTTGATTGCAATAACCAGGTCCGCATTGACAATGGCTTCGGTGGCGGCAACAAAGCCTTCCCGCCAGGGACCGATTCTTTGTTTCGGGGCCACGGTCCCTTCGATAACGACATAGGGGATACCCAGGGCGCGACTTACCGGAGGACCTATCCAGTCCGGCGCCTTGTGGTAGAGGTGGTACGTGACCCATAGGCGTGGCCGCTCGGCTTTCTCGACCCGGCGCAAGCGGGCAATGAGGCGCTGTCCCAGGCGTTCACCCACGGATTTCAGGCGCCGCTGACGGGCAGCGTCACCCCGGCCTTCATAGCTGCGGAATCGGGTCGCGAGCGTCGGCGTGTGGCCGCCTCTCTCTAGAGCCTGAAGCAGCAGCTTCGCGATCAGGCGATCGCCCGAGGGGACCGGGTGGTCGGGTGGCTTCAGCGGCGCGTAAAAGGCGAGCTTCACGCCAAGGCACGATCGCGCATTTTCTGCAGCGGATTCGGAACATCCAGCTGCAGGCGGCGCACCAACCGATCCAGCCCCGATGAAAAGTCGAATGCCTCTCTAACCCGCCGCTCCCCTGCCGCGGCGAGCCGCGCGCGAATTCGCGGTTGCGTCATTAGCCGTGTGATGGCATCCGCCAGCGCGTCCACGTCCCCGGGAGGCGTCAAGACACCGGTCTCGCCGTCCTGGACCAGTTCGGGAATTGCCGATACCCGGGTGGCGACGCAGGCCAGGCGCTGACTCTGGGCCTCCATCAGCACGTTGGGGAGGCCGTCCCGGTCCCCGTCTCGAGCGATCCGGGAAGCGAGCACGAAAAGATCGGCGGCGGCGTAATGGCGAAGGACTTCTCCCTGGGCAAGGGGCCCGTGCCAGTGAACTCGATCGGCCAGCCCCAGTCGTTGCGATTGGCGCCTCAACCGATCCAGCATAGGGCCGCCGCCCACGTGGTGGAATTCCCAGTGTAAGGACGAAGGCAGCCTGCTCAGCGCGGCGAGTAGGTCGTCAAGACCTTTCTTCTCCACCGCGCGACCGACGCAAAGCAGTCTCACGACCTGCTCCGGGCCGGAGCCGTCCAGGCCGCGGCGGTTACCGCTCGGGGCGGGAAAGCATTCGAAGTCGAGGCCGTGATAAACGAGCTCCAGCCGCTGGCGGTTAGGAGAAAGCCCGCACAGATGGTCGAAATTTAATTCGGTGCAGGTCACCGCCCAGGCGCAGTCCGCGAGCTTCTCCCGCTTTTCCCATTCGGGGGTGGTCCAGATGTCCTTGGCATGGGCCGAGCAGCTCCAGGGCAGCCCGAGCAGCATCGCCGCGTATCGCGCCACCGACGCCGGGGTATGAAGGAAATGCGCGTGCAGATGGGTCACGTCCGGCGGCAGCTCCCGGGCCAGCACCAAAGCCTGGCCGAAACGCCGGATCCGGTTCGGCGTCGGGTCACGGACCAGATCCTTGAACCAGAGCCGAAAAACGGCGCCGAATCCAGGAACTCTCACTGCCGCCCCCAGTCCCCTAAGCACCCGCAGCGGCTCGCGGTAGAGATATTCCGGCAGGTAACCCACCGGCGCTTCGATTTGGTCGTGGACCGGGTGTTGGGCGTGGTCGTAGGGCCGGCGCAGGGAAAAAATGCGCATCTTGATGCCTCGACGCTCCAGGCCTCGAATCTCTTGTGCGATGAAGGTTTCCGAAAGGCGCGGATATCCTTTGACCAGGACTGCAATTATGGGGCCCACCGGCTCCTCTGAGGCGATCAAATTCTCAGCCTGTTGACCCCGGCCGCCGCTCAGCGTTCCGCGGTCAGGCCCTGGAGGCAAGCGCCACCCTTGGGGACTTTTCATCGTCGAGCCAGCGGTCGACGAGTCTTTGGATATTCTCCAGGCCTTCGAGCAGCCCGGGTACGACCACTTCCGAGGGCAACGGCTGGATGGCAAGAGTGCGCAACGCGATCGCCATGCTCTGTGGCGAGTTGCGCTCGCTGTCCTCCAGCATCCGCACCAGCCCGAGCTCCGCTGCCCGCGCGGCGCGCACGTACTGTTCCATGCGGGGCTTTTTTCGGGGCACGACCAGCGCACGTTTATTGAAAGAGAGGATTTCACAAAAAGTGTTGTATCCACCCATGGCGACCACGGCCGCCGCCCGGTCCATGAGTTGCTCCACGTGGGTGTCGAAAGTAATGGCCCGCACTCTATCGAGCTTAGCCACCCGCCGACGAAAGGAGCGCCTTCGCTTGGGATGCATGAAGGGCCCGAACACCAGCAGTGCCGGATAGGGAATGTCGGCATCGGTCTCGTATGCGCTGATGACGCAATCGACGAGCTGCTCGCCGTCACCGCCGCCCCCGGGGGTTACCAGAATGAACGGCTCCTTATCGCCAATCTGCCACCAATCATGCGCGGGCAGTTTGGGGGGGGTGCTTCTCAGATACCCGGTGTAAGTGATCTTTCGGCGCACGGACTCGGGCAGATCGATCCCCTCGAGGGGATTGCATATCTGAGGAAGTCCGTAAACCAGGATTTCGTCGTAAAGGTCGCGCAGCGCAGGCATCGGATTCTTGCGCTCCCATTCCACAGCCAGTAGGTCCGGGTCATCCATGACGTCGCGAAGCCCGAGCACCAGCCGCGTCTCGCGCTGCTTGAGCATGACCAGCGTGTCCTGAATCTCGCCCCGCAGTCCCAATGGCTCCTTGTCGACGATGAATATGTCGGGAGAAAAAACTTCCGCCGTGTGTCGGATAATAGAGGCGCGCATCTCCATCACGTCGGAGACGTCCATGTGCAGGCTCAGCGAGGAATACTCTCCGTTGCGCAGCTTGATAACGCCCGGCACGCGCACGAAATCCACCCGAGTGCGAAAATCGAAGCTGCCGATGATAGGCGAGCCTGACAGAATGAGAACCGAAAGCCCCTTGCGGCGGGCCACCAGCGACTGTGCGATCCTGCGGCATCGACGAAGGTGACCGAGGCCGAAGGTGTCGTGGCTGTATATCAGTAAACGAGCGCTGCGGGGGTCGGTCCGCACAACTGGAATTCCGGCTTAGGCGAGGGAATCCAGCCTAAAGCAAGCCGGGGCGGTCCGCAATCGTGGCGGGCGGGTGGCGCTGGCGAAAGGGTTAGGCACTCACCCGTGCCTCACCGACTGTATCGCGGCATCCTTTTGCCTAACGCCCGCGCGTCCCGGAGCTGGAGGGAAAGGAACGGTCAGTGTATTGCTGGATATGCACCAACGAAGTGGCGGAATTTCTGCCTTATGGCCTCCCTTGCCGGCGGGGCCGCTGCCCCCATTGCGGCGCCAAGCCTCGAGGAAGGCTGATCGGCTGGTTGTTAAAAGAGGTCTTGTATCCGCGAATGCCCCCGGAGGCACGGGTTTTGGAAGCCGGGGCATCGAAATTCTCGGTGCAACAACTGATCTCCTCCGGCGCCGTGGACGGGCCTCGCTGCACCGTGATCGACCTAAGGCGGCTGCGCCATCACCACCGCCTGAAAGCGCCGCATAATTTCGTACAAATGGATTTGACCCAGATGGGCTTCGGCGCGGACAGCTTCGACCTCATACTCTGCAACAATACGCTGCCCTACGTGTCAGACGATTATCGAGCACTTAGCGAAATCCGCCGCTGCCTGAAACCGGACGGCCTCGCCATCATCAACACCCACCGTGAGCCCGGGCGTACCATGGGCGTCAGAGAACATCGCCGGCTGCACCCGGAACTCAGCGATGATTACTACGCGGTAAACGGCGATCAGCGAGTTTTCGGTGATGATTTTTTTGATCGCGTGAGTGAATCAGGACTCGGCTGTGAAATCGCCACTGCGTTCGGGCTGCGATCCGAGGAATTCCTCGCGCGCAACGGACTAAAGCGCCAGAATGAAATTCTCTTCGCTTATATCGACCCGTCTGCGCTCGAACGTTGCCGTCATCAAGATATTGAGATTCGGGGAGCGCTGGCGCGACGCGAAATGAGCAATTATGAAACTTAGCAGGCTGCTGAAAAACGGAGTTTTTCCAAGCCTGTGTGCGGCACATGGACGTGCCGCCATTTTCGACGACTACAAGTCGTTGAAAATGAAGCAAGCCGGAAACCGCATTTTCGGCGAAGCGCGGTGAAAAAGAGCATGAATGCGCTTTTTCACCATCCTGCTAGATTCTTCAGCTATTGGATTGCCGTGCGTCTAGTCTCTACACGCTCCGCCTGAGATATTGATCAGCCATCACGGATTGAATTTCTAATGATCTCAAACATGATCGATCCCGTTTCGCGTAAAGGCATGACGGAAAAACTGCCCGCGCGGGTGCGTGAGACCATCGAAGCACAGCAGGACGAGAGTGAGATCCTTATCGGATGGGTCCAGCTCGCCGTGGTAAGCGCTTTTGGCGTGCTCTACATTCTCGCTCCCAAGACCTTCAGCGAGGACGTCGCGTTTGCACCGGTACCGTGGGCGCTTTCGGTCTACCTCCTGTTCACCGTCGTTCGGCTGCTGCTGGCCCACGCCCGGCGCCTGCCCCACTGGTTCGTCTACACCTCTATCATCGTCGACATGTCGCTGCTGCTTGGCCTGATCTGGAGCTTTCACATTCAGTACGAGCAGCCGGCATCCTTCTATCTCAAGGTGCCGACACTCCTTTATGTTTTCATTTTCATTTCCTTGAGAGCGTTACGCTTCGAGGTTCGCTACGTGCTCCTCTCCGGCCTTGCTGCTGCCTTTGGCTGGCTGTGCATGGTCTGGTACGTCATCAGCGTGGACCCGAACGACCCGATGATCACCAAAGACTACGTTCAGTACATGACCTCGAACAGCGTCCTCCTCGGCGCTGAGTTTGACAAGGTGATCTCTATCCTCATGGTCACATTAATACTCGCCGCGGCGATCGCGCGGGGACGAAATTTGCTCATTCGGTCAGTCGCCGAAGGCGTTGCCGCGCGCGATCTTTCCAAGTTTGTGCCCACGGAAGTGGTCAAGCAGGTCACGTCATCAGAGCATGGGATCCGCGCCGGTGACGGAGAGGTTCGCGAGGCCACAATCCTGTTCACCGATCTGGAAGGATTCACCGCCATTAGCGAGAGCCTCACGCCAGTGCAACTGATCACCACCCTCAACGAATACTTTGCCGCGGTAACCGAGCCCATCGAACGCAACGGCGGCGTCATCAATCAGTTTCAGGGAGATGCGATTCTGGCCACCTTCAATCTTCCGGAACGACTCGAGAATCACGCCGCCCGCGCAATTAAGGCCGCTCTGGAAATCCAGACCATCCTCGCGGACAAGCGCTTCGGCGACGGCATCGCGCTGCGCGCCAGAGTGGGAATCAACACCGGCATCGTGGTGGGCGGACTGGTGGGGACCGGCGAGCGGCTCGGCTACACGGTGCATGGAGATGAGGTCAACCTGGCTGCGAGACTCGAACAGCTGAACAAAGAGTACGAGACCCAAATCGTTGTCTCTGCGCGCACTCGGGAGCTGGCCGCCGACGAAGCTCTCCGGTTCGAGCAGATGGGCGAGACAAAGGTGCGGGGACGAAAGGCGCCGGTGACGATTTATACGGTGAGGGAGGCGTAAACAGGTGGACCATATGCCGAAGCTCTGAAATTATTCGCGACCGTATTCGAATCCACCGATCCAAGCGATCACGAACAAGCTCACGCTAACCGCGGAGTCCAAATTGACTTCGCATTACGCGTCTCCCACTAAACTCTGCTTCTTCAGGCTATCTAGATAACGCCGGATATTCTCCCGCGCCGTCTTCTCATGCCGCTGTCTGAAGAATTCGGTGAAACAGAAGTGTTCCCTGAAAAGCAGCGATTCCAGAAACTCCTTTTGCGCTGAATAAAACTCCGCGTCGCTCAGGTGACTGAATTCTTCCCGCACCGCTTCGCTGTCCCTCAAAAATTTGTCCCAGGGCAGGCCGAAACTGGACAGATCGATGTCGACCATATACTTGCCGTCTGGCGTCAAAGGGAGTTCTTTATGGATGGTGGCGATGATGAGATCGTGGACTTTTGACTGCAGCTGCCGGTCAACATCCTGGCCGCAAGTCTCGCTGAAGTATCTTGCACTTCTCTCTTCGTTATCCGAAGCCTTTGCATCATAGATAACGTCGTGGAACCAGATCGATAGCTCCACCGCATTCGGGTCATCCATCTTGTGCCGAGAGAGATCAAACAGCTTGAGACAATGCGCGATATGCGCAGGTGTGTGGTATCGCCTGTGGCTTTCCGAGTAGCGCTGTTTGAGGCCCCGATATACCTCGGCGCCCCGCGCACCGGAGTTCGAGCGCGAGCAGCGTTCCCAAAGAGATATGAAGCGCCTTTTTTTCAAATCAAGAATCCGATGCGCGATTTGCCGGTCAGACTTGTATGCACAACGAGGCGCCGTTTCTTTGCATGCGGTCGAAGAACCGGAGCGGTGTCGCGGGCGTTCACCGCCGCCTTCAATCTGCCGGCGCGTCGGGACTTTTTGCTTCCAGCTTTTGCAGCTCTCCCTTTAGCTCTTCGACCTGGTGATGGGACAGCACCAGCTTCTCGCTCAACGTTCGCATGACTTCCAATGCAACCTCCGGATTTTCCACCAGCAACTTCAAGAAGTTATCATCGCTAATCTTTAAAGCGGTCAGCTCACCCTTGGCCCGCAGCGTGGCCGAACGCGGTGAATTGGTGAGCACCGCAAGCTCCCCGAAGAGCTGGTTCTTTCCCAGCGTGCCCGCAATAAATTCAGTTCCGCCGGTGTCGGCGAGGATTTCCACCTCACCGCTCATGATTACGTAGGCGCAGTCCGCGCGGTCCCCTTCACGGAACAGGACTTCCCCGTCATCGAAACTGAGACACTGACTCGTAAATGCCAGCAGTTTCAGTTTCGAAGCATCCAGCTTCGCAAAAATCGGAACGTTGCGAAGCAGATCGGATTCTTTGTGAATGTCCATCATCTCATCGGCATCCTTTGGATCAGCTGGCAGCAGCCAGCTCCGTGAATACCGTGCCCGGCCTGTCCAACTCCTCGAAGGCGCCCTGCTCCACGACCCTTCCGCCTTCCATGACCAGGATTTGCTCGAACTCTCGTCCAAGACTGGCACGGTGCACAAGCCAGATCAAGGTTCGCCCTTTGAACTCCAGCAGCAGGTTTTCGAGGATTCTTTTCTGCGTTGCTTCGTCCAATGCCGCCGTCGCTTCGTCCACCACGAGTATGTCCGGGCGTTTGAGAACACAGCGGGCAATGGAAAGCTTTTGCCGTTGTGGCCCCGAAAGTCTCGATCCGGAGATTCCGATTTGAAAATCCAACCCCGCTTCCATAATTGCTCGCCGCAGCCCGAGTTTATCCACCACCTCTACGATGAGCTTGCCGATACGCACAGCGCTCCTTGCTTTTCCGTACGCAAGGCGCCCAAAGAGTATGTTGTCCTGGATGCTTACGCTCGGGTTGTAGCGTTCCGGATCGAAGAACTCGATTGGTGGATTTTGCGTGTCAATCCCCATCGCCAGTGCTTTTCTAGCTTCGAGCAGCCGCCGCTGCATTGAACCGTCGATCAAACCGAGGCGGTGCCGGGCGGGCACCAGCTTGAACGGAAGCGAGAGAAGCATCCGGCGGTCGGCTTCTTCCAGCTTCTTGTAACTTGTACGTTCCGTACGCGAGAGCAGGCTTCGGAACTCGGGAAGATCGTCTGCGCTTATAAAGCTGAACTGCTCGAACAGCTCGCTCCCCGGTTCCACGTCCGCGAACAAGTCGACCATCAGAGCCGCAAGCTGGCGTCCGACCTCTACGAAGTCGTCCATCAGCCCCGTCTCCTGCAACACTTTTCGCACGTACTCGTTATCTGGCAGATTGTCGAGGTAGAAAGAGGTTTCTTTTGGAGTTCCGAACAGCAAGTTTTCCGCTACGCTCATATTGGTGTTGTAAGCATCTTTGTCGAACAGATCGACCAAGGGAGCAATTTCCGGATCCACGAGGCGATGCTTCAACTCGGCCCGCGCTTCGAGGACTCTGGCACTAAGCTGCGGATGTTCGTCGGGATCGATTACACCGTTCAAGCCGAAGTCATAAATGTCCTGGTCCATGCATACCGCGCGGAGCACATCCATAGCGCGTTCGATAAGCGCCTCGGCATCAGCAATGCCGATGTCTTGAGGATCAATCCAGTTGGCTTTGACGTCGTATGGTGAGTTCCCGGACAGCTCCGCCTCCCTGCGCTTCCGGGCTTGCTCTGGGTCAGCATCGGTCACGACTTGCGATCCACCCACCGGCCGATAACGAAGGCTGTAAAACAGATTCTCCCTCAGGCTACCGGCGCGCAGCAGCGGTTCTCGACCCACGTAGGCGACACGGCGACCGGTGATGGACTCCGGAGCGGCACTCAAATTGAAACCATCAATCGTCAGCGCGCCGGAAAGCGGCCTCTTGATGCCGGCGATGGTGGCGGCGAATCGATCCTTGCCGCTGGTGGACCCGCCGACGACGGCGACGAACTTCGGCAGCGAGAGCTTCAACGTGAGTCCACCCGAGAAAACGCCCTCGCCTTCATCCGCTTCATTCAAGTTGAGGTTGGAGGCGAGTAGCTCGCCCTCTAGGACGACGCCGTCCGGCGGTTCGTCCGACAGGATCCGGGCGTCGAGCATTCCGGGAGGCTCAAAAATCTCGTACAAGAGATCGTATTTGACCCGCGCATCTTCCTTATTCTGGTAGTAGTCGAGCAGTTCCTTCCATGGGGACGCCAGGTCCTTGTAAGCGGCGAGAACCGCCACCAGCGCGCCGAAGCTCAAGTTTCCCCGGATGACCAAATAGCCGCCTATGGAATAGAAAAAAAATGGCGTTACCTGAGCGATAAAATTATTCAGAAATTTGATCAGAAACTTCTGCTTGTAAATCTTTACCCGGATATCGTAGATATCGCCGGCCCGGTCGGAGAAGTCCGCGAGCTCATACTGCGACGTGTCGTGAGCGTGGACCTCACGAACGCCGGTAACGACTTCGCCGATGCGTTCCGAAAGCCTGCGGACGTGGATAACACGTTCCTTTTTAAGTAGGTTGAGTTTTCGCTGAAGCTTTGGAATAAAGTACGCCTGGACCGGATACAGCGCCACCGCCGCGGTCCCGAGCACCGGATCCTGCACGAACATGAAGGCAAGAATTGTGAGCAGCGTTCCACCCTGGAATGCCGGTAACGCAACTGAGTCCCCGATGAATCCGCCCAGCGGCTCGGTCTCAGCCGTGATCATGGAGACGATTTCGCCTTGCGACACTTTGCGAAAGCTGGGCAAAGGAAAACGCAGCACCCGCCCGTAAAGCTGATACCTGAGCCTCCGCAGCATGCGTTCTCCGACCACGCCGCGATAGACATTGATGAAATACTTGAAGCCGCCGTTGATAAAAACAAGCAGCAGAAAAATCGAGCAAAGAACCAGAAGATAGGGAATCTGATCGAGCTGGAAATTCAGTATATCCCTTGGAAATTCCCTGCCGCCAATCGCCTGGTTAATGATTGTTTTAGGCAGATCCAGCGACATGTAGAGAAAGGGGAACGCCGACAGAGTGAAGATCAGCAGCAGGATCTGCTCTTTTCGGCTATAGCGTATGATGAACCGGAAGATCGATGATTCCATGTAAGCGCCCCTGTGAAGGAGTCCGCGGCGCCGCCGCGGAGGGAAATAAGCCCACCTTCTTATAGCGCCACGTAACGGGCAACACAACTCGACTGGGAGAAGGGGGAGGATCTCTGTGTCAGGGGCCTCTGCTTCTGGCCTCGGACGCAGAAGTCTTCAGCAGGACGCGGTTTCGGAGTTCGAAATACAGCTCAAGTAAGCCTGCTCCAGAGAGGAAGTGCCGAAGCGCTGGCGACACTCCGAGGGAGTGCCCACGAAGCGCAGCCTTCCAGCGTGCAGGATTCCCATGCGATCGCAAAGCTCGTCCACGTCGCTCAGCATGTGGGTGCTGAAAAAAACGGTGCGGCCGGCTGCTTTGATCGCTTGCATCTGCGTCTTCACCAGCAGTCTTGCCTTGGGATCGAGGCCGCTCATGGGCTCGTCCAGCAGCAGAAAATCGTTGCCGCTGAGCAAAGTCGCGATCAGTCCCAGCTTCTGAGACATGCCTTTGGAGTAAATACGCACGGATTTGGACAGGGCCACGGGATCCAGGTCCAGCGCCTCGCACATGGCGAGCACCCGATCTGAGGAGAACTCCGTGCCCCGGAGGCGGGCGTAAAAATTCAAGAAATCGCGCCCACGCAGATAATACGGTGGGAGAAAGCGCTCAGGCAGGAAAGAGAGCCGCTCACGCGCCCGGGTCTGATCGTGGCGCAGTCCGAAGATACGGATGCTGCCGGAGTCGATGTCGATGAAATCCAGCAGCGCTTTGATGCAGGTGGTTTTGCCCGCTCCGTTGATACCGACCAGACCAAAGAATTCCCCCGCCTCAATCTCGAGGCTCAAGCCGTCGAGCACGGGGAAGCGCCCGAATTGCTTGAATACACGCTCGAAACGGACAGCTTCGGTCATGATGCGAGACGATCCGAAACCCGGCATTCGAGAAGATCAGGTAGCGGTGCCGGTAATAAATTCGGTGAAGAAAAAAAGGGAGCAGCGCTTTTTCGCGCTGCTCCCCGGGCTGGATAACTGACCCTTTGCAAAAGAGTCAGGCAGAAGCGCATATCAGAAAAGGATGGCCGCGTTGCAGTCCTGCGAATCGCCGGTGACGTTCCAGCTATCCGGCGTGGTGGAGGTGTCGACGCAGGTGTCGTCCTGTCCGCCCCACTTCGGCGTGCCCGTGAACGTGGTCACGTTGGCGTCTACATCCACCGACCGAAGGGTGCCGGTTTGAGGCCACGAGTCGTCCACTTTGACGTCGAGCTCGCGCATTACCTTTGCTGGAATAAAGCGGCCAGTAATGAGATGCAGCCGGGTCGATGGAGCGCCAGCATCCACCTGGTACTCGTCGGTGCGGCCAACTACCATGGGCGCATTGAACGCGTTGAGCGGCGCAAGGCCGTTGGACTGAGTGGGCACCGAGTTACTGCCCGCATAGCTGCCCTGGA
>CAMYJH010000026.1:0-16271 GCA_947258715.1 uncultured Gammaproteobacteria bacterium | reverse complement strand
TTCCTGCCCCTTGAGGATACCGCCGAGCAAAAGGCCGATAATGACCAGCACGATGGCGATTTCGACGAGGGTGAATCCGCTTTGTTTTCTGTTCATGGTAATTCGCCTCCGTGGCGCGAATGACAGTTGCGAGTAATAAAGCAATCACTGTGCCAACCGGCTCCGCCACAGGTCCAAAGCGCGACTCCGCCGGCAGAACCGCACTTCAGGGCCTTAACGGGTCGAACTCCTCCGCGACTCCAGCTCGGTCGCAGGCTATAAGGTGTCGAAAAATCGTCGCCACCGTCGGTACTCCAACGCTTACCAGAGCGTTGGCAGCGCTAGCGCGACTTCCTGCCGCGGGAGCCGTTCGCCGCCTGCCGAAGTTGATGCGGGTTGAAACTGCGCCCCGATTTGTTGCGCCCCGCGAGTCTGCTTCATTAGACTCGCTTAAATGCGAAGCGAGCCTGGACTTCGCTTCGCCAACCGCTTGGCAGGAAGAAAAATCCACCACAGACGCCCCGCGCTTCCCTCTCTCGAGCAACGCGAATCGCACGTTGACTGGGTGCTGAACCGTGCCGGCGCACCCGAACCCTCAGGTTTGACCCTTCGAGAACCAAACGCTACGCGATGCTGAGAATATTCAAGCGCCATACCATCGAAATTGCCCTTTTACTGGCTGTGTTAGCGCTGTTTCTGGCCAACGCAGCGGGGCTTTTTCAGCTGGCGTTCGACCTCGGTACCGGCGCCGGCAACGTGGGCGCCATCCTGCGCACCCCGGAGTTCTACCTGCTGCTGATCATCGGCCTTATTTTGGTGCTGACCTTGCCACTGGTCACTCCTATCCAAGCATCGGTGCTCATATTGGTGATGATGCTGCCGGTGTTCGCCTTGGGATCCCGGGTCGAGAGCTATGGCGCGCTGATCCCCCTGGAGTACATGCTGCTCACCATTCTGATGATTTTCATCCTCCACGTGCTCCTGCGGTTCTTCACGCAATATTCTGAAAAACAGTGGCTTATAAGCATATTCGGGCAATACATACCGGCCGAGCTGGTGCGCCGCCTGGGCGAAAACCGGCGCGGGCTGAAGCTGGAGGGAGAAGCCCGCGAGCTCAGCGTGATGTTCTGCGACGTGCACGATTTCACTTCCCTTTCCGAGGGCGTAGAGCCAAGGGAGCTGGCAGAGATGCTGAACGCCCTGTTCAACCCGATTTCGGAGATCATCTACCGCCACAAGGGTCTCATCGACAAATACATGGGAGACGCCGTGATGGCCATCTGGGGCGCGCCGGTGGACGATCCCCACCACGCCGCCAACGCGGTTGCCGCAGGCTTCGAGATCCAGGAGCGTCTGGTCGACTTGAGAGAGCGTTTCCGGGTGCGCGGCTGGCCGCCGATGGAGATGGGGATCGGCATCAACACGGGCATCGCCAACGTGGGCAACATGGGGTCCAAGTACCGGGTGACCTATACCGCCATCGGCGATGCGGTGAATCTCGCCGCCCGACTGCAAGATCTCACCCGCGTCTATAAAGCGAGAATTATCGTTGGCGAGAACACCCGAAGCGCGTTTCCTGCCGCCACCTACCGGGAGCTGGGTCTGGTCGAGGTCAAGGGAAAATCCGGCCTGGAACGATTGTTTGAACCTTGTAATCCGGCCACGGATCTGGAAAGCACCATCGTTGCCAATCTGCACCGTCACAACGAGGCCATCCGCTGCTATCAGGGGCGGGAATGGGAGCTGGCGGAGCAGCTGTTCGGCCTGCTCAAGCAGGAAAATCCAGACGACCCCTTATACGACTATTACCTTAACCGAATCGGTGAATTCAAACGCCGTCCGCCGCCGCCGGACTGGCAAGGAGAGATTCGGTTCACCGTCAGCTGAGGCCTTTGACGCACTCTGCCTGCGTTGAACGAGCCTCCGGCCGACTCAATCTCGAAACCCCGGGCGAACTTCAGGAGGCCCCGTTTCGCGCTTTGATTTTATCTTCCAGCTCCTTGAGCTTACGTTCCAGAAATCGAATCTCGTGGGGATCGGTGACTCGCCCGCTGTGAATCAGTCCCCCGATGAGGAACTTGGCGTCGTCGAGCTCCCCCATGTCCTCGAGCACGATGACGCTCATGTCCCGAGCCCAGGCGGGCACCTCATCGCCCCGGGCGTGATCGGTGATGGCGCGGGCGTACTTGAGCGCGAGCTGTGGATCCTTCAGCTGGTGCTTGGCCACGACGGCCGCGTGGGCGAGCCAGCGCCAGCGCCGATTGGGGTCTTCGAGAAAGCGCTGGTAAACGAACTCCAGCATGCTGCGCTTGCGTACCTCGTCGGAGACCGCACCGTATACCCGGCTGGCCGCCAGCAGCGGATACTGACCCCTGGGGTCCAGCGTCAGGATACGGTGGAGCCAGCTCTGCACCCGGGCGTAATCCAGGGCGCGGAAGGGAATGCTCACTCCCGGCTGGTTATCGTGGGCTTGGAGCCACAGCATCAAGGTTTTGGCGAAAACGATGGGGTCCCCGACCGAGGCCAATCTAAGGGCCGAAGATGACGGTGGTGACGGTAACGTCTTTGCCACGGCTTTGAGATCCGAGCGGATCCCGTGCCAGCCCACCTGCGCCAGAAGCGCCGCCGCAAGCAGTCCAATGACCGCTCGGGGGACAGCAGCAATTCTGCGCTCAACCACGTTCCGCCGCCGCCGGGTCCGCGCTCGGCCTTGAGCTTGTCTCGGGTCCGGTTCTGCGTCCAGTCGCCATCAGAGACTCTTGCGATACAGGTCGAACATGGCGGCGCCGCAAATCAGCCCCACGTAGATGATCGTCTGTCCCACCAGCGGCAGCAGATCCTGCCAGCCGGCCGTATGGTAGATGAGCCATTCAGAGGAGGTGAAACGATCCAGCTCCGGCAGCAGGAACGCCAGCGCGTCGAGGAAGGCGACGATCGCGTCCTGAGCAAATGAATCCGACCCGATCACCGGAAAGTGGCCCATGAGCTGAATCGCCGTCATCGAGCGGGAAAGCAGGTAAAAAGCCATTACCGCGCTCAACGCCACCGTCACGTGGGTGAAGGTGAGCAGGCAGAGCAGGCTCACGGCGGTAACAATGAAGAGCTCCATGGCGAGGGACAGCGCCCACAGGCAAGCCTGGAACGGCGGCGTGTAGGCCAGCAGGCACAACCCCGACGCGGCGGCGACGATAAGCGCGAGAGCGGAAAATCCCAACAGTTTTCCAACTAGATAGCTCGAGCGCGGTATGGGAAAGGAAAGCACCAGCTCGAGTCCCTTGTCGTTGAACTCGCGAACGATGCTGGTAATGACGAAAAGACTGAGGGCGAATACGGCAAAAGCCCGAAGTAGGGCGCCCATGAAACCGCTCTGGAACTCCCGCGTCTCGGTAATGGCGACGTCGCCGAGAAACTCCGCGAGCCCGAACGCGGCCAGCAAAACGCCTACCACCAGCCACAGCAGGCGGTTTCTCAACGCTTCGAGCAGGGTGTAATACGCAATGGCGCCCACAGTCGCAGTCTTGATTTCGTGCACGGCAACGGGGCCGTGCCAAAAGCGTAGCGCACGAGTTGCTAATATACATAATGCAAGTTCCGATCCTCGTTCGGCGTGTCGCGAACGCGGTATCGCCTGACCAGGGCACGCTTCATGACTGAGAGTACAAACACCTCCGCATCCCGGCTCGAGCACCAGGTGCTGGCACTCATGCTCATGGTGATGCACGTCGCCGTGTGGTGGGACTTCGCCGACGCCGTTTCCCGATCGCTGATGCTTGCCCACCTCGGGTTGTTTCTGTTGTGGCAGCCCATGTGGAGCCGCGAGCGGCGGCTCGGGCTTCAGGGAACCCTGGTTTTCATCCTCGTGACCATTTCTTTCATTGCCTGGCTCAACTGGGGCCTGATGACCTTCTGGCTGCTCATGCTCGCGGGCATTCTCGGCGGCCGCGTAATCGTCGGCACGCGCGATCGATATGCCTATTTGCTCAGCCTAGTTTTTGTTGTCTCCGAGACCCTCATCGGATGCATCCCGCCCATGGTCGACGTACGCACGCTCTCCGACGAGTTCAAGGAGATTTTCCGTTACGGCATGCTCGCGGTGCCCGTCGTTCTGCTGTTTATTCCGCCCCAGGAAAGGACCGTAATTTCGGTCAGACCGGTGGACTTTCTTTACGGTCTGACCACGTCTCTGTTGACCGTCATTTTAGGACTGGGCTCGCTGCTGAGCATGTACGTGACCGGCGCCGGTTACGCCGAAGCGCTGATACAGACGATTCTGATCACCGCTTTTTTCCTCCTCGCCATCAGCATGCTGTGGAGCCCTTTGGCAGGGTTCGCCGGAATTGGTCAGCTGTGGGAGCGCTATTTACTCAGCATCGGCACCCCCTTCGAGGACTGGCTGGCCGAGCTCGCGGCGCTGGTGCGACAAAAACAGTCACCGAAGGCATTCATGGACTCGGCCATCTCGCTGCTGTCGGGACTTTCCTGGATCGCAGGGGCCGAGTGGCGGACTGGAAAGCGTTCCGGAAGCGCCGGAAAGCAAAGCAAGTTCGCCTTTCGCCACGAAAGCGCCGGCACAGCCTTTGTCGTTTACACCCATCGGCCGATGGGGGTCGCGCTGCAGCTACACTGCAAGCTGTTGTTGAGCTTAATCACGCATTTTCGTCTGGCCAAGGAGCGAGAGCAGGAAATAGCCAGGAGCGCCCAGCTTCAGGCTATCCACGAGACCGGCGCGCGCGTCACTCACGACATCAAGAATCTGCTCCAGTCGCTTCAAGGGCTGACCGCGATGGTGGAGAACAAGGACACGAGCCGGCGGGATGAATTACAACGCTCGTTGAGAAAGCAGCTCCCTCATCTCACCAGTCGCCTGCAGCTTGCCCTGGACAAGCTTCAGGCGCCGGAAGACAACACCATCTCCTGGCGTAAGCTGGACTCCTGGTGGTCAGATCTGAAGGCGCGTAATGCCGGTGGCGACATCGATTTCGAGTCAGAGATCAATAGCAGTCCGCCGATTCCGGTGGACCTGTTCGACAGCGTGGTGGAAAACCTTCTGGAAAATGCTCGGATCAAGCGTCACTCGGAGCCGGAAATCGATATCATCGTGCGCCTGGAGGCTGACGGCGAGCGAACCGCTCTGAGCGTCGCTGACACCGGTAGCGGCATCGAGCCCGAACTTGCATCCACGCTTTTCGATGCGCCGGTCAACTCCCGCAACGGACTCGGAATCGGTCTCTATCAGGCTTCAGTTCAGGCGCAGCAGCTCGGTTACCGGCTAAGGCTTCAGGAGAACGGCGACGCGGGCGTGCGGTTCGAGCTGAGCAACGGGTGAGTGTAAGGTCCCTATAGCGCATGTCGTATGTCGGGAAAATTGATACGACTCGTACGCCGCGAATCACTCATCACCCGTCACTTGTTACGTGTTACCTGTCACTTGTTACTAACAGGATGGTGAAAAAGCGCATCCATGCTCTTTTTCACCGCGCTGCGCCGAAAATGCGATTTCGGGCTTGCTTCATTTTCAACGACTGGAGTCGTCGAAAATGGCGACACCTCCATGTGCCGCACACAGGCTGGGGAAAAACTGGATTTTTCACCAGCCTGCTAATTTTCTGACCCCCCAAGATTTAAGGAATCGTGCGCCGGCAGACTCTTGCGGCGGGACCCCTTCAGCTTCGCGTCACGCATTACGCGTAACGCGTTACCAATCACGGTAACCGGCCTGCTTCCACAAGCTGGCTTTTCAGAAGCGGCTCGGGTATCCAGACCACCAAATCGTCGTACTCGCAGAACGGGGTGGCTCCGACGGAGTCGCTGCAGGCGGCGGCGCCGAGGGAGTAATTTCTCCTCACGAATTTTACGTCGCTGTCGGTGTTCTCCAGTTCGTCGCCGCCGGTTGGCGCCGCCAGGGTGTTGCCGTCGGTATCTCGACCGCCGAAACCATTGCCACCCAGGGACACGATTACGGCGGCAGCGGTGGTGGTTAAGGTAATCTCCGATTTGTCGCTGGCGCGATCCACGACGGTGATATTACCCGGGTCGTTGAGGTCGAGCTGGCTGGCGGCGGGGGGCGCTCCGGGAACCGTCTGAAAGGTGAACTCGGGTGAAACGCGGTAGCGGTACAGCCGTCCCCACACATCGGAGGCGTCCACGCCCAGGGTATTCCACGGCAGGAGGCCCTCGGATGCCGCGCAGGCTCCACCTCCAGGCGGGTTTTCCAGTCCGTCCGGAGCGGTGTCCGTATCGGGACACGGCAGCCTGCGGTTGGTCATGGCATAACCGATGAGGGTATCTTCGACATCGTGCAGGGTACGTTCGGCTTCTTTTAACGTGCGTACCTTTAACTGGGTCGCCAGCGGCGTAATGATGGCAGCGAGCAGCATGGCGATGATCGCTATCGCCACAGCCAGCTCGATGAGGGTGAAACCGGAGCCCGCCTTAGTCCGCTGGACCCGGCTGTGCGCAGATCGAAAGAAAATCATGGCGGATTAGGGCGAATGACGCGCACCTGGTCGTTGAAGGTGGCAGCGATGACGCCACGATCGACAGTATCGTTCGCCTGAGTTGCGTTATTGTTCTCAAAATAATCGTTCATGCTACCGCTGCTGCGATTCTGGCCGGCAAGCTGCCCGCCGGCACCTACCAGCACGGCCTGAATGTCGCTGCGGATCGTCGATCCGCCAATCTCGAGATCCACGCAGGGAACTGCTGTCAAGCAGTCGTCAGTGCTTGGGCTCCCTGAGATTGTGTTGACCGCAACGTGGTCGGCGGCGATTTTCGCGTAAATGTATTGATGCCAGCGATTGGTGAAGAAGTAGCCGGGCAGCTCGTTGTTGTCCTCGATATCGAAATAAATGCCGTCCATGACGTAGCTGCCGGCGGGTACCGTCACTGTTCCCGTCCAGACGACGTAATCGGTCCCAAATACGGTTATCTCGTCCTGCATGACAATGGTCTCGGGCGAGGTGTTGGTCACCTGACGGGTTTTCACGTTGCCGACGCTGGTTGTGGTGCCACTTCCAGCGTAGTCAAGAGTGTAAGTGTAGGTTCGCTCTACGGGCACGCTCACCGGGCTGGCGCAACTGAAAATGCAGACTTCCAACGTATATGCCGCAGCTCGCACCTCCGTGGTTTGATCGCACCCCGCCGTGTGGCAAAAACAGTCAACGGTATCGATATCGGTCCAGATGCACTCGCCGTTCGCGGCCGCCGGCGTGGGCACTGTGGGCTGCGGCTGAACGAAGGTGCCGTTCTGGTAGGAGTTCTGAAGCTGGGTGCAGCCGAGTGAGTTGAGCGTCAGCCAGGGGGGAAACGATGCCGGGTTGCAGTTCGGTGCCGGCGAGGTGGTACCGTTGTTCCAGCTGAGCGTGAAGCCGGTGGCAATGGCGTGGGACTCGCTGACCCCGCCTTCGATATAGGGAATGTGGCCTTCGCGCTGACCCCAGATGCCGTTAAATGCGGGCAGCAGAGTGTAGGCGTCGCCGATCTGAAAATCATGCGATCCGTAGAGTTCGAGCTCCTTGGAGCTGTCCCGTTCGTCGACCACCCAGAAGCTTCTGCGGGTCACGTTGACGATCAGGTCTCCGTCGCCGATGCTGGGCGGAAAGTTGGCGTCGTCATCGGTGATGCTATTCGAGTCCTTGTCTTCTATCCGGCCCGTCAGGGTGTCGGCACCGGTCGCGCTCAGAGGATCGCGGTAAGGACTCAGCCACGGATAGCGCCCGCGGGTGGTGCGGTAGGTCTGAAGCGCCAACGCCGCGTCACCCAGCACCCGTTGTTCCACCGGTCGCATGAGCTCGTCGATGGTGATGTAGATCAGCTGATCGTTGAAGCTGTCGCTATCCGACGTCGTCTTGCGTGAATCCGGATAGAGGATGAAGTCCAGATCCGCGTCCGAGTTATCGTAGGTAGTGGCGCCGATAGTTACGCTGTCCAGGAACTGACCCGGGTTCGGCGCGGCGCCGCTTCTCGCCTGATTACCGACGACGCCGCCCGCGGCGATGATCACCGCGGCCACTCGGTTCGACAAAACGTTGCCGCTCTCATCCCGAACCGTGATCCATGGGTACGACGCGCCGCCGTCCAGCAGACCCTGGTTGAGGGGCGGATCCGGGCCTGATTGCCCTCGGTTCCAGAGCAGGTTTCGTGACACCGCGTACCACAGCGGCTCGCCGTAACCGTCCACGATGAAGCTGCCGAGGGGCACTACGTCGCAGGGTGCAGCGTCACCCCCGCGGGGGAACCGGCCCAGCAGGTGCACGCTGCTGAAACCCGTGGTTACGCAGTCCGACCCGCCGTCGTAGTCGCCGTCACCGTTGCGGTCGGGCCAGGGCAAGCGACCAGGTTCCGTGGGATGGCTGACGGACCAGGCGATGAGACTGGCCTTGGCTTTTGCAAGCACGTCGTTGGAGGTGTGCTCGCGGGCGATGTTGAACCGTGCCCCGATGGACAGCCTGTCAATCAAAAGCCCCACGCCGACGATCGCCAACAGCGCAGAAATGGCAAGCAGCGCGATGCCCTTTTGACGGCGCCGGGGCGTTCCCCGACAGCTGACTTTGCTGACTTTAATGCTCATGACCACCTAAATTCCGACCGGCCCAAAGCATGAGAGATTTTAATCCCCGCAGGCGACGGCTGGCGCGGCGCGGTTCCAGAGCGTGATACAGGTCACGGTCTTCAACCACAAACCGCTGCGCTGAATCGCCTACTCGCATCTGTTTAGGGCTTAATTTCCCTTAAGCGCCCGCCGGATTCTCTCCAGCAACGCTTCTGGATAGTGGACGCCATCTGCACCGCTTGGCGCCCCTTGCATCTGGGCCGAGGCGTTTTCCGTTGGCGCCGCGTCGACACCGCGTTTCGGAGTATCAGCCTTATCGGCGGAAACGCGATCAAACACGGTATAGGCGCGGGCGCCGGTTGCGCGTTCATACGCCTCGACCACGACACCGCTGTCCACATCGATCTTTTGACCGGGTTTGAGGTTGATGCTCTCAGCTCCGCTTGGAAGCGTAATTTTCACGCTCCCACCTCGCGTGGCCGAAGTGTCCACCCGCACCCCCTCTCGGGTTCGCGCGCCGGCGTCGACCTGACGGCCATTGATCCAGGCGGAGTTGACCCCGCCGCTGCGTAGAACCACTCCATTTATGGTGACCTGTTCCACCGACGGAGTATCCGGAACGATTTCTACAACGGCTTGTTGATCAGGAGCGACGATCTGCCGCTCCCGCCGTAACTCGTCCAACAGTGCGCGTTCATCCGAGGTGGAAAACAAGCGGTCCAGACGCTGCGCGTGAGCAACATTGAGCGGAAGCACGAGTGCGGCGGCAAGACCCAACGCCATCAGGTGCAATAGCTTCCGATTTGCGCTGTGGAGCTTCACGATGCCGCCGGAGGTTGTTTGATGGTCAACCACCGCAATCCGCATTCCGCTATCAGATTGGTGGCATCAGCACGCTTGACGAACTCGCGCTGACGATGATTCCGTCTCAAATCGCAGCTGGATACGGTGTAAAGTCCGGTCGCGTTCGCATCCAGGTCTGCAAAAAGCGTTTCCAGGTCGCCTTCGTGGAGCAACCCCAGATCCAGCCGCATGTTGCTGGAGTAAATCTGAAACGTGCCGCTCGGGAGGAGGAACTCGGGCTGGTAGATGTTTTGGGAGTCGATGACGTAGCGCAGCGTGGGCAGCTCCACCCGCTGAGATGCCTGACGCAGCGTATCGATCCAGTCGAGCCTGCGTTCCGGGCCGATAACACCCCTGGACTCCAGATCGCGATAAAGCGGAAGATAACGTTGGATAATTCTCTCTTCCTCGTCGACGTTCTGGTACTGCGCGCGCACCCCGAACAGAGCGCTTCGCTCCCGCTTATGAATGCGGTCCATCTTTCCCCAGAAATAAAAGCTGCTGCTCAGAACACCAGCGCTGATGGCTATGGAAATAACCAGCAGGATCAGCGCGTTTCGAAGCACGCCCCAGTCAATCTGATCAAGCTTCATCGGACCTGTCCTCGAGCGCGATGCGCAGCTCGAAGTTCGCTTCCTTGCCGCCAGCGCCGCGAACAGCGTCCCCTTCCAGCGTACTCGCTGAATCGACATCCAACGGCAGGGACTGAATGCGCACGTTATGAACCCCGGGTACCGCCCGCAGCACCTCCGCGTATCCGTTCACCAGATCCAGAGCGCGGCGATAGTTGCCATCAAACGGGGAAACCTGGCCCTTGACGACCGCGAGCTGATAAAGCATTCGTGCTTCGCCTTCGGGCGGTGGCGAAGTGGCAACGCCGACGGCGCGATTGCGCGCGGACGCGCCGCCACCTCGGCCGGCAAACACGGCGTTGGGATCGACGCTGGTTTTCCAACTGATGCGGTCGAGCTGTAGCTGGGGAAATTTCTGCAAACCGAAACTCAATGTGACGAGCATCTTTTGCGGGTCCGTCTTGTAGCTCATCAGCTTTTCGGCAGTCTCCACCGCGATTTTAATCTGGCGCGAATCCATCGGCGTCTGCGGTAAACGCGCCCGGGAAACTCGGTAGCGCTGGTCGTAAAATGCCGCCTGCCTTCGAACCGACTCCGTTTCCCTTGCGGCGATTGCGCCTTCGACGAACTTGAGCCCGCCCACGCTCACGGCAGCGACAAGCAACAAGATGCTTGCCGCGATTAGTCCCAACCGGGCGCGGTGTAGCTGGTAGTACCGGGTCGCAGGTTCCGGCGCATATTGGTTCGAGGGCGACTTCCTGGCGAGTGTCTGAGCAAAAATGGCCTCGGCAACGTTGGAACTAAACTCGCCCTTTAGACCGACGGCCTTGGCGGCGTCGCGTAGCGGAATCAGGTGATGTCGAGTGGTAACAGAGTCCGGCGACTGACGCCTGATGTCTTCCAGCTGCCCCGAATCCCCAAGAATGTAAACATCCAGCGGCGTGTCGTGGGGTATGTGCCGCAGACTGGCAAGATAGCGGCGGATTTTTTCGACTTCGCTGAGGAGAAAAGAGGCATAGCGATCAGACTCGAGGCTGGGCAATACGGCGAGGCGACTGATCTGCAGCTTCTTTTCGACAAAATATGTCTGCCTTAATCCACCGCTCTGCGCCGTCACGATCAGCGCATGGCGACTATCTATTTTTAGCGCCTTGAACAGCAGACCGCTGATCAGCGCGAGCGAGTACACGCCCGCCAGCGGAACCCGGTGCTTGCTCAGCTGGCTCATCCAGGGCGCCAGCAGATCCGGACGAATGAGGGATGCAAAAAGCATCTTGTCGTCGCGCCGTCCAGAATCCGTTCGCCCCACGAATAGCGCGTGGCTGTAGGTGGCGTCCCTGAAAAGTCGATTTAGCTTTGTCCTTAATAGTCCGCGCCGGTCGCGCCCGTAGACGTGAGGTATCGTGTCTTCGCGGAATTCCTCCTCGACAAAATCGACGAGCACGTAAACCGGGTCATTGGGCGTGCTTTCCAGATACACGGAGAAATCGGTGAGTCCTCGCTCGTCCGCTCCGAACCACACCGAATCGCCAAGGCTCCCTTTCTCGTACGAGTAGGCGCAGAGTCGACCGCTGGAAATGTAAAACACTCGTTTACGCATCGATCTAGAAATCGATCTGGCTGATGAGGTCGTAAATGGGCCCCAGAACGGAAAGGATGACCCAGCCCAGGACGCCGCCAAGAACGACCGTCATTACCGGCCCGATCATGGCCTGGAGCCGTTGCATGGATTCGTCCACGTCCCGATTATAAAAATAGCTGATATTCAGCAGCGCGGTGTCCAACGCGCCCGTATTCTCGCCCACCCTCAGCATTCGCAGCACCAGCGGAGGGAACAGGCCCGTGGATTCGAATCCGGCGCTGATGCTGGCACCGTCTGCGATCTGCCGCCCGGCACGGCGGGTCGCTTCTTCCACAGCTTTGTTTCCCACCAGGCCTTCACTGATGCGAACGCAATCCAAGACGGTGATCCCGGACGCGTACATGAGAGCAAAAAAGTTGGCAAATCGGGCCAGGATGATTTTCTTGAGAATGGGTCCTATCACCCACATGCGCAGCTTGAAATCGTCCAAGGCGAACTGGAACCCGGGACTGACTTTATAGACCAGCATCACAAACAGACCAATCAGGACCGGCGCGATGACGATGGCCCACCAATAACTAACGAATACGTTGGAGACTCCGATCAGAACTTGCGTGTGCCAGGGCAGCTCCTGACCCATGTTCTTGATGAAACCCACGAGCTGAGGCACCAAGTAGGTCATCAAAAATGCAAGCACCAGAATCACGACCAGGCCGACGAATGTCGGATACATGAGCAACTTCTTCACCTGCGCCGCCTGCTCGTCCTGCCACTTGAGCGTCTCCGTGATCTTCTGCAGCACGGTTGCGACCTGGCCGCTGAACTCACCGGCACGAACCAGATTCACGAATACACCGTCGAAGACTTGGGGAAATTCTTCCATCGCGCCCGACAGCGTCTTGCCGCCCGCGATGGACTCGACCATGCCGGCTATCACTTCTCGCAGGTTGCGGTCTTCCACCGAGTCGCGAAGATCCACCAGCCCTTCGAGCACCGGCACACCGGATGAAAGCAACTGCTCGAGCTGAAAACAGAAACCGATGAGTTCCCGCCTGGGAACCCGGGTACCCGATGACGCCGAGGCACGGATCTTGGCCTCGGCGAAATTCACCAGATCCAGGCCCATTCGTTCCAGCCTGAGCTCCAGATCGGCGGCGTTGGCGGCTTCCATACGGCCAGTGGCGATCCGGCCGCGCTCGTCCATCGCCTTGTACTGCATCAGGGGCATGGTGGTTTCAGCTGATGCCTTCGGTTAGGTTCATGACTCGCGAGATCTCTTCCATGCTGGTCACGCCTTCGAGCACCCTGCGGACCCCGTCTTCCGCCAGCGTTGTGTATCCTTTGTTTCTTGCCAGCTTGAGAATTTCTCTCTGGGTAACCCGTCTCGCCACGAGCTCGTCAATCTCGCCATCGAAACGTAAAAGCTCGGTTAGCGCGAGTCTGCCCTTGAAACCCGAGTGTTCGCAGCGCTTACATCCGCTGGCGCGGTATATGGGAGGCGCCTCGGAGCCGCCGCCCAGATTCAGGATCTGTCGCTCTAGCATTGAGGGTTCGTATACCTCCTTACAGTGAACGCACAGTTTTCTCACCAGCCGCTGCCCGATGACGCCGATGATATTGCCCGCCATGATGTCAGGAATAACTCCGGTCTCGAGCAGACGCGGTATGGCTCCAATGGCGGAGTTGGTGTGCAATGTGGTGAAAACCTGATGTCCCGTCATGGCCGCACGAAACGCCATCTCGGCAGTCTCCTCGTCACGAATTTCGCCTACCAGACGGATCATCTCCAGCGGATATTCGACCGGATCCTCCAGCGTCATGATGTTCACGGTTTCGCTGTTCAGATGATTGAGCATCGAGTACAGCGTCGTGGTCTTACCGCTGCCGGTGGGCCCGGTGACGAGAATGATGCCTTCGGGCCGCGCCATCATGAGCCGAAGCGTGGCGAGGGCGTTTTCCGAAAGACCCAGCCCTTCTAGCGGAACGATGCCCTTCTGCCTATCGAGCACGCGCAGGACGATATTCTCACCGTAGGTCGTGGGTAAAGAAGAAACACGAAAGTCCACCTCGCGGCCGGAAACCGAGAGCGAAATCCGGCCATCCTGGGGCGCACGCATCTCGGCGATATTCATTCCGGCCATCACCTTGAGACGCACGGCGATGGCGGCCCAGTAGTTGCGATGCAGGCTGCGGATCTGGCGCAGCACGCCGTCGACACGGTAGCGAATTCGAAGAAAGTCATGCTCGGGCTCGAAGTGAATGTCCGAGGCGCCGCGCTTGACCGCGTCGGACAGCAGCGCGTTCACTAGCCGCACAACGGGTTGGCTGTATTCGTCGCTCTCTGCTTCCAGACTCTGATAATCGACTTCGCCGGTTTCGATTTCCTGAAGAATTCCGTCTACGGAAAGCTCGAATCCATAAAACTGATCAATCGCCTTGTTTATTTCCGCCTCGCCGGCGATCAGAGCCCTCACTTCGAGTTCCCCGCCGAGCTGCGCCCTGACCTGATCCAGGGCTATGACGTTATAGGGATCGGCCATGGCCACCGTCACGACCCCGGCTTCGCCGGAGTAGGTGATGGCAAGCATGTGATAACGGCGGGCGACATCCTTGGGAATCAGCTTGACGACATCCGCATCCACGACGACCTTGGTAAGATCGACTGTGTCGTACCCCAGGGCGCCGCCGAGGACGTCTCGAATGACCGCCTCGGTTGCAAAACCGAGACGCACCAAGATCTTGCCCAGATGTTCCTTGCTCTTTTTCTGTTCAGTGAGCGCGATTCGGACCTGGTCATCGCTGACAACGCCTTTACTGACCAGCAATTCGCCAATACGCCGGCGTTTAACCGGCGCATCGCGATTGACTACAGGCGCTTGTGCCGTCACCCCGGGCCTCTGTCTGTCAGGCGAGAGATGCGTATTTCAGCGGCGCGGGGCTCGAAGCTGGCGACGCCATTTTTGGCCAGCTCGAGGGCGCGACCGTAGTAGGTGAGTGCGGCGGCGGGTTGACCCAGGCGATCCAGGCTCACCGCAAGATTGAAGGCGAAATCCGCGTTGTTACTGTCTAGGCGATAGGCGTCGAAATACGCCTGCTGGGCCTCCAGCCAGCGTCCCTGCCGCGCGAAAAGGTTGCCCAGAGTAAAGTAAAGAAACGGTTGTTCGGAATCTTCCGCCAGCAGTCTTTTGACGTAGCTCTCGCCCTCTACCGCGGGCACCCGTTCGTTCAGATTGATAAGCGCCGCGCGAGCGATGGGGTCGCGGGGATTGACGGACAACAGATGCGCGTAGTGACCGACCGCGTCGGCATAGTTACCGCCGCGCACGGCAATAGCGCCAAGGCCGAGAATCGCATTGCGGTTATTGGGATGCTTTCGCTTGACCTCCGAATACAACGCCCGCGCGGCGGAATCATCGCCGCGCTGGAACGCGAGGTAGGCTTCGTAGATCTCTTCGTGCACCTTGTCGGAGTTGGATCTGCGGGAAATTCTAATCCCGCTTGCGGCAGCGCCGGCGTAGGGGCGGCCGACGGCTGCCAGCGGCGGGCGCGGGACCTCCGCCCGCGGCATCGGCGGAGCAGCGGCGGAAAGTTCCGATGCGGCGCCTTCGAAGCCGCCCGCAGCCGGCGCAGCGTCGTCAGCTCTCGCCACAGGGCCCGCGGCGGCGGTTTTTGCAGCGCTGGATTCTGAGGTGCCCTGGAGGATCGGAGCGGCGCTGCCGGTGGCAACCCGCGTGGAGTCAGAAACCTCAGAACTTGGCGCCGCCTTAGCGACCGGCTCGCCGGCCGATGCAGCTTCGGCAGCCGCCACAAGTTCAGGAGCCTCCACCGCTGCAGCAGCGATGGGGGGCGGAGCCAATTCGGCTGCCTGTGGCGATCTCTGCACCAGGATCGGGGGCGCTCCAAAGAAGGTGCGCTCGAGGTCATGCCAAAACAGCAGCACGCCGATGGCAACAACGCCGATTAGAAGCAGCGGCAAGGCGATCATCAGGGAACGGTTACGACGGTAACGGGAGACGGACGACGCCTTTGCTTTGAATACGCCCTGCGCGGCGCGTTTTGAGTGTGGATCGCTATCCTGCGCTGCTGGCTCTGCCGCGGCGTTGGAGTCCGCCTCTGCGTCGGGACCCGCTGAATCTGCCGGGGGATCAAGCACAGCAGGCGGCTCGTCGAAGAACCGTTGAATGGTTCTTTCCGCCTCACGGACCACCGGGATCATCTCCCCGGTGTCCTCGAGGGAAAGCTCGTCGTCTCGCACCAGCGAAAACGGCCCCAGCTTTTCGCCCTCGCTCTGTCCCTCGGGCGTTTCCGGCGAGGGCACCTTCTCGGTAGCTGGAAAGTCGTCTGAGAGCGAAAAATGGGTGGTCGCCGGATCCGGCGCCGGAGATGACGCGGCGGGCTCCGGCGGCGTCTGCCCAGGCCCGCCAGCCTGTGGCTGCTTGGTCTGTGCCGCCGGCTGCGGCTCGGAAGGCGTTTCTGAAGACCGATCCGCCCGCGGCTCGTCAACCTCGACGGGATCCAGGGCGAGCTTGGACGGGGAAACGCCCTTCCCTTCCGCTTGCTTGTCGGTCTGCGCCTGGCGGGCCTTCTCGGCCCGTTTGAGGGCGTCCATCAGGAGGCTCATGGCTTTTTAGTTCTGGGAGAACGGATTTACGAGTGAAGGCAGGGCCTCATTGTCCTGAATGTTTTTCGGCAGATAGCGCTGAAAGCTTGAGAAATCCCGTCCGATATCGGGGGACCGGATCAC
>CAMYJH010000025.1 GCA_947258715.1 uncultured Gammaproteobacteria bacterium | reverse complement strand
GCGAGAACCAGATCCTGATGGTGATTTGGAACCGCGATCTGGAAGCGCGACTCAAGCTCGCTGCGAGCGAACAGCTGGCGGCCAAAGCGCGGGTGCAGGAAAGCTGCCTGGTGGCGGATGTCGCGGACAGAGAGGCGCGACGGCAGCAAAGACTGTGGGAGCAGAACCTGGTCGCGGAAGAGCAGGTAGATCGTGCAACCACAGAAGCGAAGGCGAAGCACGCGGCGTGCGATGCGGCCAAAGCCTCGGTCGAGATCTCGCGCGCCCAGATAGAGGCGGCAGAAGCCGCCCTGGAGCAGACCATTCTGCGGGCCCCGTTTGACGGCGTGGTGGCAGAGGTGAATGCGGAGTTGGGTGAATACATGACGCCTTCGCCTCCAGGAATTCCGACCCTGCCCGCGGTCGATCTCATTGACGCCAGCTGCCTCTACGTCTCGGCTCCAATCGACGAAGTGGACGCACCGCAAATTCGTATCGGCATGCCGGCTTGTGTGACCCTCGACGCCTTCCCGCGCCCGCGATGCAAGGCCAAAGTCAGACGAATCGCGCCCTACGTTCTCGATCGGGAGAAGCAGGCCCGCACGGTGGAAATCGAGGTCGAGCTTACGGATCCACTGGATCGGGAAGGCTTGCTTCCAGGTTATTCGGCGGACGTCGAGATCGTTCTCGAGCGCCGCGAATCGGTACTCAGAATTCCAACGGAAGCCGTGCTTGAAGGAAGCCAGGCGCTGGTGTATCGCGAGGCCGACGGTATCCTAGAGCTAAAAACCTTCAAACCTGGAATTTCCAACTGGCGTTACACTGAAATCTCCACCGGACTCGGAGAGGGTGAGCGGGTTGTGGTTTCCGTCGGCCGCGAAGGCGTTTCCGCTGGAGCTCGCGCGACGCCGGACGAAAGCTCCACGGGCTCCGAATCGTCCAAGTGATCACGCTAAGCGGAGCGACGCGTGATTTCGTCGTGGGCGAACAAACCGTCCACGCGCTGAATAACGTCGACCTCGAAGTCGAGGCTGGAGAATACATCGCCATCGTCGGTCCCTCCGGCTCCGGAAAGTCCACTCTGCTAAATGCAATCGGGCTTCTGGACCGGTTATCGAAAGGCACTTACCGGCTGGAAAATCATGATGTCACCGGCCTTTCCGATGACGAGCTTGCGCGCATCCGACGCGAGAAAATCGGCTTCGTGTTCCAGTTCTTTCATTTGATTCCCCGGCTCAAGGCGTCAGCTAACATTGAGCTTCCGCTGACGCTCGCGGGCGTCGATCCGGCCGAGCGGGCGGCCCGGGTCACCGCGGTGCTGGAGGATTACGGTCTCGCTGACCGCGGACACCATCGCCCGGACCAGCTTTCCGGCGGGCAGCGCCAGCGGGTTGCCATCGCCCGCGCTACCGTCACGCGTCCAAAACTTCTGCTGGCCGACGAGCCGACCGGCAACCTGGACCGCACCTCGGGCAAGGACGTGGTTCACATTCTCGAGCGCCTCAACGACGACGGCATCACCCTGCTCATGGTCACCCACGACCCGGAGCTTGCGAACCGGGCGCAGCGTAAGATTCGCATGGTGGACGGCGCGATCGAATCCGACAAAGCGGTGGTGTCGCTGTGAGAATCGTCGATGTTCTCGGCTACGCCTACGGTGGCGTGATTGGATATAGGCTGCGAAGCCTGCTGATGCTCTTTGCCATGGCGGTGGGTGTCGCCAGCGTGGTGATGCTGACGGGTCTAGGCGAGGGCGCGCGTCGCTACGTGACGGGTGAGTTTGCCTCTCTCGGCACCCATCTTCTGATCGTATTGCCCGGCCGTAACGAAACCACCGGCGGAGCGCCCCCTCTTCTTGGCGAAACGCCCCGAGACCTCACCCTCGACGATGCGCTTGCCCTTGGGCGGAGCGCCGCCATTCGCCGCATCGCGCCGGTTACCGTCGGCTCCGCGCCGGTTTCTTTCAAGCAGCGGGATCGGGAAGTGATCACCATCGGAACGACCGCGGAATTTCTCCACGTCAGACGGCTCAAGATTTTGTCCGGTCGCTTCCTGCCGCAGACGGATCCCCGTCGCGCGGCGCCCGTCTGCGTGCTTGGCGGCAAGCTCAAGCGCGAGCTTTTCGGCAACCGTGCCGCCGTCGGACGGTGGGTTCGGGTCGGAGACCGGCGTTTTCGGGTGATCGGGGTTCTCGCCTCCGAAGGGCGCGCCATTGGCGTCGATCTCGAAGACATGGTCGTGGTGCCGGTCGCTTCCGCCCAGGCCCTGTTCGACACCCCATCGCTGTTTCGTATTCTGGTCGAGGCCCGCAGTCAATCACTCATTCCGAGGGCCAAACAACACATTCTTACTATTATACGCGCCCGCCACGAAGGCGAGGACGACGTCACCGTCATCACCCAGGACGCAGTGATTGGCACCTTCAACAAGATTTTCACAGCCCTGACCATGACCGTGGGCGGCATCGCCGCCATCAGTCTTGCGGTCGCGGGCATATTGATAATGAACGTCATGCTGGTGGCGGTCTCGCAACGCACCGCCGAGATAGGGGTCATCAAAGCACTCGGAGCCACCCGCCGCACCATACTCACATTGTTCATGACGGAGGCGGGCGTCATGGCGGCAGCGGGCGCGGCCATCGGACTTGCCATGGGCTACGCGGCGAGCGCTGTCACGGCTCAAATCTATCCCGTGCTTTCCATCACCGCCCCGATCTGGGCTGCGGTCTCGGCGCTGCTGCTCGCGGTCGTCTTGGGGCTCGTTTTCGGCGTCTTACCGGCGCGACGCGCCGCGGCGCTAGATCCCATCGCCGCCCTCGCGCGCCGCTAACTCAGAGTTCGACAGGATGCGTTTTCAAGATGGACTGAACCTGGCGACTGGGGCCGTGCGATCCAGTGGACTGCGCTCGGGCCTGACCGCACTCGGCATTGCGGTCGGCATTGCCGCAGTTGTATTGCTTACCTCCATCGGCGCCGGCGTGCATCGCTACGTGCTGAATGAATTCACCCAGTTCGGCACCAATCTTATCGCCATCGTGCCCGGGAAGACGGAGACTTTCGGCATCTCGACGGCGGCTGTCAGCAATGTTCGCCCGCTGTCCCTGGACGACGCCGCAGCGCTCGAGCGGGTCGATGGGGTCATTGCCACGGTGCCGGTGCTACAGGGAAACGCCGAGGTCGAAGGCGCCGGACGGTCGCGCCGCAGCATGGTGCTCGGGGTGGGGTCCCGGATGCCGAAAGTCTGGAGCATGCGGGTCGCCACCGGCCGTTTCCTTCCCCGAGACGACGAGCGCTCACCGCGCGGCTACGTTGTGCTCGGGAGCAAAGTTCGAGAGGAGCTATTCGGTGACCGTAATCCGCTCGGGCAGCGTCTGCGCGTCGGGGGCGACCGCTACCGCATTGTCGGTGTCATGGAGTCCAAGGGACAGTTCTTGGGATTCGATCTGGACGACGCGGTTTACGTTCCGGCGGCCAAGGCGCTCGAGCTCTTCGACCGCGAAAGCCTGATGGAGATCGATTTGCTCTACCGCGCGGGGGTGTCGGTGGAAACGGTGAAGGAATCCACGCGGCGGCTCATGCTTTCCCGTCATGGCAGCGAAGATTTCACCATCATCACCCAGCAGCAGATGCTCGACGTGCTGGGATCGGTACTCGACGTGCTTACTTTCGCGGTCGCGGCGCTCGGCGGAATCTCATTGTTCGTCGGCGGAGTCGGCATTCTCACCATCATGACCATCGCGGTGAGCGAACGTACCGCGGAAATTGGACTGCTTCGCGCCATCGGCGCCACCCGCGGGCAGGTGCTGAGGTTGTTTCTCTATGAATCGCTGCTGCTAGCGGCGGCCGGCGGGGTTGCCGGCCTGGCGCTGGGGTTCGGACTGGCGGTGGTGCTCGTATTCGCCGTGCCCGCCCTACCCGTGCACCCTTCGACCGAGTACCTGCTGCTTGCCGAAGGGCTCGCCGTGGCGATCGGCCTCGCCGCCGGAATTGTCCCTGCTCGCAATGCGGCGGCGCTTCAGCCTCTTGAAGCGCTTCGTGCAGAATGATAGACGTTCAGCAAATCACCCATCGGCGATCGTTCGCCAGAAAAGGATTTTTAGAGATTCTGTCAGACCACGTTATGGGCCATCTGTAGTGGAAGCCATTTTCCGAGGACCGACGTCAACGAAATAAAGATCCGGCGGTAATCTATCGCCGGATGGGAGTTCGAACTGAGAGAGACTCAAAAGATCCTAGCGCACCGTGACGCAGGTGCACGCTGCAACATGACTCACTAACAGGTTGGTGAAAAACCCAGTTTTTCCCCAGCCTGTGTGCGGCACATGGACGTGCCGCCATTTTCGACGACTACAAGTCGTTGCAAATGAAGCAAGCCGGAAATCGCATTTTCGGCGCAGCGCGGTGAAAAAGAGCATGGATGCGCTTTTTCACCATCCTGCTAATGCGGATTCACTCGACTTTAGTCGATCGCGAATGCATGCAACCGACCCGACTCAAACGGTGGCGATGGAAATGATGCCCTCGCGGGAAACGCCACTCCAGCGCCGCCAACTGAAGTTTCGGACCGGCAAGACCTCCCTAATGCGTTGATTTTCCGTTGATCCCGCCCCCGGGAGCCCATCGGGCCGTTTCCCGGCTCCCAAACCGGGCGCGATTAAAGATTTCACCCCGGCGACCGAAATAATGTCCAGGCCGATTCGGCCCGCCTCGTCTCGCGAAACCGCTGCACCCGCGAGGTCGTGGACCATCAGCGTTTGACCCGATCGCAGCCAGGATTCTCTCTCGATGGAAAAGAAGATTGCCGCCGGTGAGGTGACACAGGGCATGTTTGTCTGCCGGCTCGACCGGCCCTGGCTGGAGACGCCGTTCCTGCTGCAGGGCTTCTACGTCATGAACGACGAGGACATTAGCGCCTTGATGGAATACTGCGAATTCGTCTATATCGAGACCGAGGTACCGGAACTCAAGCTCAGCCCCAAGGATTCTTTGAACGGGAACAACCCGTGGCGCCAAACCGTTTCCGATCTGCCGCGACCGGCGAAGGAGTACCGCAGCCAAACCACCGTTGAAGAAGAAGTCACGATCGCCAAATCGCTTCGAAAGGAAGTCTGCTCAGCGGTTGACGAGATCATGAGTAACGTCCGAGAAGACAAGAAGCTCGATACCGAGCGTACCAAGGACGTGGTCTCCAGCATGACCGAAAGCATCCTCAGGAATCCAAACGCTTTCTTGTGGATGCGAATGCTCAAGGACAAGGATTCATACACCTATTCACACTGCATGGATTCCAGCGCCCTGGCGATCGCGTTTGGCCGCTACATGGGTCTGTCGCGAACCGAGCTGGAAGATCTCGGGATTGGCGCGCTGCTGTCCGACGTCGGGAAGATGCAGGTGCCTCTGGAACTGCTGAACAAGCCCGGAAAACTGACTGACAAGGAGTTCGAACTGGTTAAGAAACACGTCGGATACAGTGTTCGCATCATGCAAAAGAGCGGGGGCCTTTCTAAGACGGCTATCGCGACGGCCGCTACCCATCATGAGCGCTTTGACGGCAGCGGCTACCCGCGGGGCCTGAAGGGACGAGAGATTCCGGTCTCCGGTCGAATGGCGGCGATTGTCGACTGCTACGACGCCATTACGAGCGACCGCCCGCACCGCCGGCCGATCTCGGCCAACGAAGCCGTGCGCAGACTTTACGACTGGCGCGGGTCAGCGTTCCAAAGCGAGCTGGTGGAACAGTTTATTCAGACGCTGGGCACCTACCCCACCGGCAGCATCGTTGAGCTGAATACCGGTCAAGTAGGCATTGTGGTTTCCCAGAACCGCTTGCGTCGTTTGAGGCCGAAGATCATGCTGATTCTCGATGCGAGAAAAAACAAATACGACTTCGCGCCGATGCTCGATCTTCTCAATGAAACCCACGACTCCAGCGACAATCCGCTGGAAATCATCAACGTTCTCGAGCCAGGTACTTACGGTATCGTGCCAAGAGAGTTTTACCTTTAATCGCATCGGCGGTTAGGCGAACCTTTCTGGATTCGTTCATGCCCGGAAAACTCCAATCCCTTCCCGACAGAGCACGTCTACTCGACGAGCTGGACGAGTGCATCGCGCGCTCCGGGCACGGCGCCGAACTCTTCGCGCTGATTCTGTTGAAGTTGAGAGGCCTTGGCACCATCAACGGTGAGCTCGGGAATGAAGTTGGCGACCTGGTTCTTGACGAGTTCTCCAACAGGCTGATGGAGTGTCTGCGTCCTTCGGACCTGGCTTTCCGCACCACCGGGGCCAAGTTTGTCGTGCTGGTTCCGTCCCTTGTTGGAGCCGGCCAGGCCGAGCTTGCAATCAAGAAGATTAGCCAGGCTGCAAAGCAATCCGTGGACGTCAACGGCCATTCGCTCAAACTGAACGTCACCGCGGGCCTCGCCGTCTATCCAGAGCACGCACAGGACCCGCAAAGGCTGATTTATTGCGCCGAAACGGCCATGAGCAGCGCAAAGTCGCTGGCGAAGGCATTTGCAGTCTACTCGAAGAAGCAAATCACTAAGACGCTGTCGGTGCTTTCGCTGGAAACGGAGCTCGAAAAGGCCATAGATAACGGCGACATCGAGCTCCACTACCAACCCAAGATTAATCTAAAGAGCCAACAAGTTTCCGGTGTCGAATCGCTTGCACGCTGGAAGAGTAAAGCCCATGGCGCCGTGCGTCCGGACGTGTTCATCGAAATCGCCGAACGGTCGGGACTTATACTCCCCCTGACCCTGCTTACGGTTAATGTGGCACTGCGTCAGAGCCGGGAGCTCCAGGGCTGGTCGCGGGAATTTTCTGTCGCAATCAACCTCTCAGCCGCGGTGTTGAACGACCCCGAAGTGTGCGAGCTGATAAAACGTGCGCTCGGCATCTGGGGAAACGAGCCCGGTCAGTTGACACTGGAGATTACCGAGAGTGCGATGATGGAGGACCCGAGGAAGTCTCTGAAGATCCTGACGAGCTTGCGCTCCGAGGGCATAAACATATCCATCGACGATTTCGGAACCGGTTATTCCTCGCTTTCGTACCTTAAGCGACTCCCGGTCAACGAGCTCAAGATCGACAAGTCCTTTGTTCTTAATATGATGCAAGACGAGGGCGACGCCAAAATTGTCAAATCCGTAATCGATCTTGCCCACAACTTCGATCTGGCGGTGGTTGCCGAAGGCATCGAGAACCAGGAAAGCCTGGATCAGCTCGCCGAAATGGGTTGCAATTTCGCCCAGGGGTTTTACATCGCCAGGCCGATGCCTTTCGAAGATCTCAAAAAGTGGCTAAGCAGTTCATCATGGGGCAAGCAGACAATTGCCTAGGCGGTTCACGATCAGATCTAGCGGCAAAAAAAGCTGCTTGGTTTATGCATCTAAACAGAAGGTCCTGCTGCTCAATCAAAGCCCAACCATCGGGTAAAGTCTTCCACTGGCGCTCGCTCCGTTCTCCAGATGTTTTCGGGCGCGCTCATGTCCCCGTAGCCTACTGCCATACCGCAAACGACAATCTCGTCCTCGGGGATTCCCAGGTGTTTTCGCACGATGCCGGGATAATTTGCGAACGAGGCCTGGGCGCAGGTGTGAAGATCCTGACCTCGCGCGGCCACCATGACGCTTTGCAGGAACATACCGATATCCATCCAGCTTCCCTTGTTCAAGCGGCGATTGATAGTGAAGATTAGCCCCACGGGCGCACCAAAGAAAATATAATTGCGCCCGCGCTGCTGATTCATGCGATCCTTTTGCTCCCGGGTGATTCCCACAGATCCGTACAGCCCCCAACCGCAGGCACGGCGCCGTGCGAGGTATGGTTCGAACCAATCGGTAGGATAGTATTCGTACTCTCGGTCCTGGCGCTCGCCGCTGGCGTGATAGTCCTCGAGGATCTCCTTGCACAGCGCCTCCTTCTTTTCTCCTCCAACAGCGTAAACTTTCCACGGCTGCACGTTGCTTCCACTTGGCGCAAAACGCGCCACCTGCAGCAAGTGATGCAGCTGTGCCTTCGATACCGGCCGATCGAGAAACCGCCTGCAGCTTTGCCGGCTGGTAATGGCGTCGTCTACGCTCAGGTTCCCTGATTTGTTCATTGCTGTAGTTTTGGGGGAATTGAAATATTCGGCTAAGGTTCCAAGAAATCCATGCCTGTTCGCGATGCGCGAGCGAAATCAGCCGCCGCTTTCAGGCTGGCGCGGTGGAAGGCAAAACCCCTGAGCTTCGACGCCCAACGCGGCGTTGAACTTGCTGGACAGATTCTGGAATGCAATCAGTGCCGTCAATTCGATGATTGCATCATCGTCGAAGTAGCCGCGCAGGCGCTCGATATCTTCGCTGGTTACCTCGCGATCGGAGAAAGTGATTTGTTCCGCGTAAGCCAGCGCGGCCTTTTCGCGCTCGGTATACAGATCACTGTTCACAAAGTCGGCAAGATTCGCCAGCTTGGACTCGTCGATTCCCCGCTTCAGGGAAGTGGCCGAGTTGATGTCGACACAAAAAGGACACCAGTTAATTTGCGAAACACGCACGGTAATGAGCGAACGAAGACCCGGCTCGATGGGCGAGCTGCGGCGATCCAGCGCCCCGTAGAGGAGCGCCAGAGCCGCAAAAACTTTCGGCGTCCGTCCCCACAGCCGCGCCGGTTCCAAAACCGCCCCGTACCGGCGACGCTGGTTCCAGAGAAAAATTCTCACATACCAGGGAAAGCGGTGATCAACCGAGGTTTCTATAAATGGCACCTATCAATCCTCCAATGGAGACTTGGTCATTTGGAGTATCCAGCGGCGCGGCGGCGTCAATGCTGCTTCGCAAAGGTGGACCGCTGCAGGAGTGCGCGCGCTTTCAGGGGAGCAGCTATGGTAAAGAATGATTCAAAATTCGGCGCTGAAAAAATGGCTTCCAGTCAATGGTCAGTCAAGATGGCTTGTCAACGACCGTGCGTGGGCACCCTGCCTGATCACCAAAGTTGCTCGAGCGCCCGCAGCACGTCCCGGCGGCTGATCTGCCCGACCAGCCTGGCGTCCTCCACCACCGGGAAACGCCGGTAGGCTCCTTCGATGAACCGCTGGGCGAGCTCGAGAATACTCGCGTCAGCCTCCACCGTATGCACGTCATTGCTCATGTACTCATCCACGTGACCACCGTACTCCTCGTGGTAGCCCGCATTGAGTGCAACGCGCATGCAGTCCTGCTCGGAAAGCATCCCCACCAGGTTACCGTGCTCGTCCACGACCGGGGCACCGGAAATACGGTTTTCCACTAATAAATGGATCGCACGAAGGATCTCCATGTCTGGTGACAAGGTGACGAGATTTGCCGCCATGTAGTCGCGAATCTTGACCGATTTCAACATGCGTCTCTCTCCCCGGCGGTGTCGTCACCGTTATCGGCGGTGCGGCGTTCGCACCGGCCGCTGCAGACCGTACAACCTCCAGCGCCAACACCACCGCAGCTGCCGCGAATCGGAGCCCGGCCGAAAAGCACCCCCACAGCCATCGCGGCGACTGCGAGGAGTAAAGCGATGAAGCTGGCGATCAGCGTGCTCATGCGACCACTCTATCCTTGAAGCTTGGGGTCGTGCGCTCAACGATCCCGTCTTCGCTACGAAGAAGAAACATCACCGGCAGTTGCATCCGCTCCGCCAGAGCGAAGCCCTCCTCGGGACCCAGCACCATCATCGCCGTGGACAAGGCGTCCGCCGACATGGCGCGATCGGAGAGCACGCTAACCGAGGCGAGTTGATGCTGGACGGGACGGCCGGTGCGGGGGTCAATGGTGTGCGAGTAGCGGCGCCCATGGCGTTCGAAAAAGTTACGGTAATCACCCGAGGTAGCGATGGCGCCGCCGTCCACTGCCACCACGCGCTGCACCAGGCGCTGACCTGGAACGGGCCGCTCGATGCCGACCCTCCAGAGCGATCCGTCGGCTTTACGCCCGCGGGCCTTGAGCTCGCCGCCGACGTCGATGAGGTAGCGGTCGAAACCCAAGGCCTCCAGGTACGCAGCAACCAGATCTACTGCGTGGCCTTTCGCGACCCCGGAAAGGTCCAGCCTGACTTGGCTTCGAGTTTTTCTGATTGTCCCGCGGGCCGGATCGAATTGAAAAGCCTCCGGACCGGTGTGCGCGCTGGCATCCGATATCGCCTCGTCACTGGGCACACCATTCCTATCGGCGGGACCGAAGCCCCATAAATCAACCAGCGGACCCACGGTGACGTCGAAGCCGCCGCCAGAAACCGAAGCGGCACGCCTCGCCTCGGCTATGACTGTAGCGGTATCCCGCGAAACGTCGATCCACCCGCCGCCACCGGAGGCATTGAATCGCGAAACCTCGGAGCCCCGGCGATAGGTGGACATCAGCTTATTGACCCGACCAAGCGCGGCTTCGACTCCGAAGCGAAGCGCATCTGTTTCTTCGGCGCTGAGTCGCTCCGCAATGCTCACGCGATAGGCCGTGCCCATGGTGGGACCGGCAAATCGAGTGAGCGCATTTCCCCTGCCCGATTCACCGCAGCCAGCGAGCGCCGCCACGCTCCCCGGTACCGCAATCCGTGCCGCCACCGCCAGCGTTCCCGCGAGATAGATCCGTCTCTTCATCATAAGCCTCCCGCTCGAGAGCATACCCGCACTTAACCTCCGAAATCGTCCAGCAGAATATTTTCCCGCTCGACGCCAAGATTTTCGAGCATGTCGTTTACCGCCGCGTTCATCATCGGCGGACCGCACATGTAATACTCGCAGTCCTCCGGCGCCGGGTGATCCTTTAGATAGTGTTCCAACAATACGTTGTGGATGAAGCCGGTATAACCGGTCCACTCGTCTTCCGGCAGCGGATCCGAAAGCGCCACGTGCCACTCGAAGTTGTCGTAGGCCTTCGCCAGGCGATCGAAATCCTCCACGTAAAACATTTCCCGCCTGCTTCGCGCGCCGTACCAGAAGGTCATCTTGCGCTTGCTTTTGAGTCGTTCCAGCTGGTCGAAGATGTGCGATCGCATCGGCGCCATGCCGGCACCGCCGCCGACGAAGACCATCTCGTTTTCAGTGTCGCGGGCGAAAAATTCTCCGAACGGGCCCGATATGGTTGTTTTGTCTCCGGGCTTGAGGCTGAAAATGTACGATGACATTGCGCCGGGCGGAATCTCGGCCGGCGCTCCCGGTGGCGGTGTAGCGATGCGCACGTTGAGCATTATGATGTCATTCTCGAGCGGATAGTTCGCCATCGAATAGGCGCGAAGCACCGGTTCTTTTACCCGCGATTCGTACTTCCAGAGGTTGAAGCGATCCCAGTCGCCGCGGAAACGCTCTTCAATCTTGAAATCTGAGAACTTCACGTGGTGCGGCGGGCACTCGATCTGAATGTATCCGCCGGCCCGGAAAGGCACCTCGTCTCCCTCCGGCAGCTCCAGAACCAACTCCTTTATAAAGGTGGCCACATTGCGGTTCGAGCGAACGGTGCACTCCCACTTGCGCACACCGAAGACTTCTTCCGGTACCCGGATCCGCATCGGCTGCTTGACCGTAACCTGGCACGAGAGACGATCGCCTTCCGCCGCCTCGCGCTTACTGACGTGGCTGGCCTCGGTGGGCAGGATAGCGCCTCCGCCCTCGAACACTCTCACCCGGCACTGGGCGCAAGTGCCGCCGCCGCCGCAGGCAGAGGCGACGAAAAGATTCGCGTTGGCGAGCGCGCCGAGCAGCTTGGAGCCTACCGGCGCCTTGATCGTCTTTTCGTCGTTGACGATGATGTCGACATTCCCGATGGCGACCAGCCGCGACCGGGCGCCAAGAATCACGAACACGAGCGCAACCACGATCAGGGTAAAGAGAAGCACGCCGAGAGCGATTTCCATTATTCCGAGATCCTCGCTTAGCCTTTTGATGCGCAGACCTTCACAGCTGGATCCCCGAAAACGCCATGAATCCGAGCGACATCAGCCCGGCGGTGATGAAGGTAATTCCGAGCCCCTGAAGGCCGTCGGGCACGTCGCTGTACTTGAGCTTTTCGCGTATGCCGGCGAGCAGCACAATGGCGAGCGCCCAGCCGAATCCACTGCCGATCCCATAAACCACGCTCTCTCCGAAGTCGTAGTCGCGCTCCACCATGAACAGGGAGGCGCCAAGAATGGCGCAGTTCACGGTGATGAGCGGCAGGAAGATACCAAGCGCGTTGTAAAGCGCCGGGAAGTAACGGTCCAGCGTCATCTCCAGAATCTGAACCATCGCCGCAATCACCCCGATATAGCTGATGAGTCCGAGAAAACTCAGGTTCACATTTGGAAGGCCCGCCCACGCCAGCGCGCCGTCTGCCAGCAGATAGGTGAAAATCAGGTTGTTGGCCGGGACCGTGATCACCTGAACCACGATCACCGCCGCGCCGAGGCCAATGGCGGTTTCGATTTTCTTAGAAATTGCAAGAAAGGTGCACATGCCGAGGAAGAACGCGAGCGCGAGATTCTCGACGAAGACCGCTTTCACGAACAGGCTGACATAAGCTTCCATCAGATCACCTCCGTCCTGTGGACCTGATGGATCTGGTATTCAGGCTTCTCCACCTGCTCCGACTTCCAGGCGCGCACGCCCCAGATAAGCAGGCCGATGATAAAAAAGGCGCTCGGGGGCAGGAGCATCATGCCGTTGGTGTAGTACCAGCCACCCTCGGTAACGGGTTTCAGGATCTCGTAACCGAGCAGAGTGCCCGATCCCAGAAGCTCTCGGCAGGTGCCGACGACAATCAGGACGAGGCTGTATCCGAGTCCGTTGCCGATGCCGTCGAGGAAGCTCATCCACGGCGGATTCTTCATCGCGAAAGCTTCCGCACGACCGAGCACGATGCAGTTGGTGATAATGAGCCCGACGAAAACCGAGAGACGCTTGGCGATATCGAAGGCATATGCCTTGAGTAGCTGATCCACCACGATGACCAGCGAGGCGATGATGGTCATCTGCACGATAATGCGGATGCTCGACGGGACATGGTGGCGGATCATGCTGATGGATACGTTCGACGCGGCGACCACGCCCGTCAGGGCAAGGCACATAATGAGCGAAGCCGCCAGCGTCGTGGTCACCGCCAGCGCCGAGCATATCCCCAGGATCTGGAGCGTTATGGGATTGTTGTCGACGAGCGGGTCGAGTATGACTTTACGTTGCTCGCGATCCAGCATCACGCCTCCTTTTCCCGCATGCGGGCAAGGAACGGTCCAAAACCGTTTTCGCCCAGCCAGAATTTCAATAAATTGTCCACGCCGCGGGTGGTAAGCGTCGCGCCGGCGAGCCCGTCGACGCGGTGCTCAGCGCCGGAGCGCGTTTCATCCACGACGCCCTTTACCACTTCGATGATCGCGCTGCCGGACTCGTCGAATGCGATCTTTCCATCCCACTTGCCTCGCCAAGCGGGGTTATCCACCTCGCCGCCCAGCCCGGGCGTTTCCGCGTGCTCGTAGAATTTGAGCCCGGATACAGTGCGGAAATCTCCCTTTAGCGAAAGAAAACCATACAGGGTCGACCACAATCCGTAGCCGTGAACAGGCAGAATCACCTGCCGGATGGCGTCGCCGTCGCGCACGAAATAAACCGTCGAGTAGCGTGCCCGCCTGCCGATGCCGGCGATATCTTCATCGCGCGAAAGCGCAATGCTGCGCTCTGGATCCTTGGACGACTTGCGCTGGTCATAGCGCGCAGGATCCATGTCCTCTGCAAACTCACCGCTTTCGAGATCCACCACCCTAGGCTCAACGCGTTCAAACGCTGCTTCCACGTCGCCGTCCGAGCCGAGCAGACCCGCTACCTCGACGATGTTGCGCTTGCGATCCAGCGCTGCGTTCTCGAGTTGCAGCGGTCGCAGCAAGACCGCCGCGCTGGAAACCACGACGGAGCACACCAGGCACAGCGTCACGGCGACAATTAGCGTCTTCTGAGGACTGTCGTTGGGCAGCTCGAGCACGGCGTCGAGCCGGCGCCGCCAGCCGCTCGGATTGGGCGCGCCCCCTTTTGCCTGCTCTTGAGGCGAATCGCTCACCCGGCTCGCTCCCCGGTGCGCCGCATCCGGCGCCGGATGTTAACTTTCATCACTCCCCAATCGATTAAGGGTGCGAACAGATTGGCGAACAGGATCGCGAGCATGATTCCTTCCGGAAAAGCCGGATTCACGACCCGTATGAGAACAGTCATTACGCCGATGAGGACACCGAATATCCAGCGCCCGGCGTCGCTCATGGACGCGCTCACTGGATCCGTCGCCATGTAAACCATACCGAACGCGAATCCGCCAAGCACCAGGTGCCAATGCCAGGGCATGGCAAACATCGGATTGGTATCGCTTCCGACGGCGTTCAGTATCAGGGTCATGACCACCATGCCGATGAACACGCCAAAAATGATCCGGTAGGACGCAACCCGTGTGTAGATGAGGAACGCCGCGCCGATGAGACAACCCAGGGTCGAGGTTTCGCCGATGGAACCTTGAATCACGCCCAAGAAGGCGTCCATCCAGGTGACGCCGATCTCGGCAATACCTTCCATTCCGCCGATGGCGCTGGCGCCGAGCGCCGTAGCGCCGGTGAACCCATCCACCGCGGTCCAGACCGCGTCGCCGGACATTTGCGCAGGGTAGGCAAAATACAAAAACGCCCGCCCGGTGAGCGCGGGGTTCAAAAAATTCTTGCCGGTTCCGCCGAAGACCTCCTTGCCGATGACGACGCCAAAGGAGATCCCCAGCGCCACCTGCCACATCGGCGTCGAGGCGGGCAGCGTGAGTGTGTAGAGGATGGAGGTGACGAAGAAGCCTTCGTTGATCTCGTGGTTTCGCACCCCCGCGAACAGCACCTCCCAAAATCCACCCGCGGCCAGGGTTACCACATAAATAGGCAGAAAGTAGAGAAAGCCGTGCCAAACGTTGTCCCAGATACTCGACGGGTCATAGCCAACACCGACCATTCCCAGCACGATACCCCGCCAGCCGGGCGCCTCGATGACGCCAAGCTCCTGCATCGCAAGATGCGACTGATAACCGGTGTTCCACAGCGCCATCAATATGCAGGGCGTCGCAGCAAGCACCACATAGCTCATGACGCGTTTTAAGTCGATGCCATCGCGCACGTGGGGCGCCGTGCGGGTGACATCCGGCGGCGTGTACAGGAAGGTGTCCACCATCTCGTAGATGGCGTGATATTTCTGGTACGGTCCGCCCTTGGCGAACAGCGGGTGGATCTGATCCAGCCAGCGCCTTATCCAGTACATCAGCCCTCCTTTTCTATTTGCTCGAGGTTGGCCCTCAGCACCGGACCATAGTCATACTTTCCGGGGCAAACGAACGAGCAAAGCGCGAGATCTTCTTCGCCCAGCTCCAGGCAACCGAGCTGCTGCGCAAGATCCGTATCCCGCACCACCAGCGCGCGAAGTAGCTGCGTCGGCAGGATGTCCAGCGGCATCACGGCCTCATAGCTGCCTATAGGCACCATGGCCCTGGGGCTTCCCTGCTGCGAGGTGGTGAAAGCGAAGCGCCGCTTATTGCGCCGGAAGCTCGAAATAAACACGTTGGTGGCGGAGAACTTGTCACGCCCAGGCGCGATCCAACCAAACAGCTCGCGATGACGTCCTTCCGCCAGCACCGAAATCTGGGTGTGATAGCGCCCAAGATAAGCTGACCAGTTGTGAGCGTGGCGGCCGTCGAGCACCGACCCCGAAATAACCCGGCACTCGGTATGAGGCAGCTCGCCGCGGACCAGGTCCTCGGTGCTGGCGCCCAGTCGGGTGCGCAGCAGTCGGGGCCGCGACACCACGGGGCCGGCCAAAGCCACTATGCGCTCCACCCAAAGGCGCCCGGTGGTGAACAACTTGCCCATAGCAATCACGTCCTGGTAGCCCACGTGCCAGACGGTGCGCGTGGTGCCGACCGGATGGAGAAAATGGATGTGGGTGCCCACCAGGCCCGCGGGGTGCGGTCCCTCAAACTCCTCCACGCGCACGCGATCCGTGTTCGGCACCGGAATGAGGGCCCCGGGAGACTTGGTGACGTACACGGGACCATCGGTGAGCTTGGTAAGGATCCTCAAGCCGCTGCCGAAGTCCCCCTCCAGACCGTCGATGGCGGCCACAGGGTCCGCCGCCAGCGGATTGGAGTCGATGGCCGGCACGAATATGGCCATCGGCTTCGTGTCCGGCAGCGGGATCTTGCTGTAGGGGCGGGTTCGGATGGCGGACCAAAGCCCCGACGCCAGCAGGGTATTGCGGATGCTTTCCTCGTCCAGGGCGTCGATGCCGCGGTCAGGGGCCTGGTCGAACGCCACCTCCTGTTCCTTGTTTTCGTCCAGGCGGATGACGACCGACTGGAGAACTCGGCGGGGTCCGCGCTGAATCGCCTCTACGGTACCGGCGCCCGGCGCGGTGAACTGAATTGAAGGATCACGTTTGTCCAAGAACAGCGGATCGCCGAGCCGAACCTGATCGCCCTCGGCGACTTTCATGGTCGGCTTGAGACCCACGAAGTCGACGCCCAATACCGCTACCCGAGTGACATCGGCAGCCGCTTCAATGCGCTGCTCGGGCGTACCCTCCATGGGCAAATCCAACCCCTTGCGGATCCGGATGGACATCGTGACGGGCGCTCCCCTCCGGCTCTCCCCGGTTACAGTATCTCCGATCAATCTCTCCCTGTCCCCCCTCTAGCTGCGCCCCCTTACGCGATGGGGCGCTTGCCGGAGGAACATTGACGACCGTCGCCCTATTCGTTCAGCGACGGAAAAGCCTTTCTAACGACATGAATCCAGAACACGATTGACTGCGTCTCTTAAGGGAGCGCCTCGAGGCTTGCATGCGGGTGATCGGTGGATAAGTTCCGCCGATGAGCGCGGGATCTTGCGGCGATCGCGCCGCTCTAGCCGATTTCTGTCACCTTGAAATCGCAAACGTGATCGCCACGGGCAATGCAGCGAGTCTCCTCGACTCGGACCCGCGGCATCCCGGGCATCGCGTTGAGCATGCCCGCAACCAGGCCAGACAAGAAACAGCAGTACGGCTTGTCTTCCACCGGCAAAAAAAGCAGATCCACCCTCTCGCTGCTCGCCAGATCCGTTTCCATCACACGCAGCGTGTTTCCTCGCACCTTGGTCCTCGCCAAATCTGTCAGAGCGGGCGCGACAATCTGCATAAGCCCGGCTTCCACGCGGGTCGGTGGATCAGAAGGTGCGCGGCGGCCGTAGATTACTGCGCCGGTGTCGACGCCGAGAGAGGTCAGCTTGTGTTCGCAATCTGTCTCGCCAAGCGGGGCGCTGAATTCTTTCAACACCGGCAACACGTTTGGCCACTCGCGAGTCAAGCGCTCGACCCAGGGATCGGGAGGCTGTCCAGAAACCCTCTCAGGTTCTGCTGCAAGCTCGGTCGCATACACTTCCCGCATCTCTACTAGCTCGATAACCGCAGATACGGCCTCTACTTTTTCACGCAGGTGCTTGGAGTCGCCTTCGCCGCTGGCGATCACGCGAATCTCGGCCGTTTCTTCGTCCCGCGGTGTGAGCTTGTGCTCGCTGACGTAGAAACCGTGACCGTTGAGGATCTCGGCGACACCCGCAAGCGCGCCCGCGGCGCGGCGCGCTTTGAGGATCAGGAGGATCTTCACGGCTCGTCACTCCCTGCGGGCGTTGGTTCGCTGCTCGCATCAGCTTAACACTCTCGAGATCGAGAAGTCCTTAACCGAATCGCCCGCATATCGCGATCTGATTGATGAACCAAATCTGTTACAAGATTTCGCGCTAGAGGGCACCGCGACTCTCGTCACGCGCCAGCGCCCCAAGCGCGGTACCCAACGCCAGCTTCGCCATGTCGCCCATGTTCGAATTGTCATCAGAACGTTGCTTGCACCAAAGAAAAACTCCGCCCGATCAAGTACAGCAGCGTGCTAGATCAACTGGCTCACACCGATCCCCGCGGCCAGCAACAACCCGACCGCGAGATGGAGCCTGACCGTGGCGGCGTTGGCTTTAATCAGTTCCCGCTCCTGATAGTGTGCAAACAGCACCTTTATCGCCCGAATCGCGACCGGGATCGCCAGCAGCGCTGCCAGCGCTCCAACCGGGAAGGTACCCAGCGATACCAGAGTGACGCATACCGCGAACACGAGCGCTACCAAGGCTACGTACACCCAGCGCGACCTCGCTTTGCCCAAGCTGACTACCAGATGATTCTTACCCGCCAGCGCGTCGGTGTATGCATCCGGAAACTCGTTGATCAGCAATATCGCAGCGGTCAGCAATCCGAGTGGAACCCCAACGATGAAGTCCACCACATGAACGGCGCCGGTGAGAGCGAACACGCAGCCCGCCACCAGCAGGGGACCGAAAGCGAGGCCAACGCTGAGCTCGCCTAGCCCTCGCCGGGCCGAGAGCGTGAGGGGCGGCGCGGTATAGAAATAGGCCAGAAACGCGCCTGCAGCCCCGAAGGCGAGCACCGTCGCACCTTGCCGGTATAAGATGGGGACAGCCGCGATCGCCGAGACAATCAGGCAGATGATGGCGAGACGCAGCAACCCACGTTCGCTGATCAAGCCGAGCTCGACACAACGGCTACCGCCGGAGTAAGGCGCAAAATAATCTACGTTGAGCGCATCGGTGCCGCTGGTCCAGTCGAAGTAGTCATTGAAGGTGTTCGCCGACACGTGCAGCGCCGCCGCGCCGACGAGTGCAGACACAAACAGCAACCAGGGAAAAGGCTCGAGCGCATAGCGCCAACCCACCCAGGCGGCGGCGGTCAGAACCGGCATTAGGGTTGCGGTAAGAAAAGGCGCGCGGGTGATCACCAGCCAGCGCAATATTCGTGTCCCGAACGACACAGACGGCATAGCCTCTTCCACAGACACGTCGTGAAGCGGTTCGGTAAGACCGCAGTATCCAACCTGAACTTTTCGTCCGTCATTACGGCGATAGGTCGGGGTGACCCGTATGCGCGCGGCGAACGGCGTACCGCCTTTTCGCAAAAACACGGTTCGAGTGCTGAAAGCACCATCCCTGCGGGCGGCTTTTAGCCACTCGCCGACCTGACCCAAAACCACCAGGCCCGGGGAAAAAAGCGACACTCGACGCTTGCCGACGACTTCCTCCGCGGAGTAGCCGAAAATCGCCTCCGCTCCGTGGTCGTAGGTCAGGATTCGCCCCTCGAGGTCGCAGGTAATGACGCTTCTTAAGGGCTTGCTCGTCATCGTGATCGACTCCGCGTTATAAGACCGGCAACTACAGCCCGGAAATGTCCGCGTAGATCAGATACTCGCGGATGAATCCATGGCCGTCGAGCTTGAATACGTTGGCGAAAGGAATCGTCAGCGTGCTGCTATCTGGCCGCGTGTAGGTGACCTCTCCCTGGCAAATGACAACGTCGCGAAATGTCCATGAATCAACGATATCGTGCGTGATTTCCGACAACGAGGAGAAAAATGCATTGACGCCGTCTTGGATGGCGCCTTTGCCCACCAGGGGTGGCGCGCTACCGAAACGGAACCGCGCGTCTTGGCTTAGATATTCGAGCCGCCCACTGGTGTTCTTGGCGTCGGTCCGATCAAACAATCCGCGCAGCCATTCAGCCGAGCCGGTCTCCTGCACCTTGCGACGACATAAGCCGTTTGCCGGAGCCATTTTTCTGCCGCTTCGAGGAGCCCGTCGCATGGCTCGACCTCGGCGTGGTTCAGCTTGTAGCGGCACTCGGTGCGGGTCATGCTCCTCTCCTTCGCCCCTCCACGTTGGCACAGCGCCCGTTTTCGCCGGACGGCTTGTGGTTTCCTGATCGCAGTTGCGGCAGGCATGTCGTCCCTGTCGTAGAAATCGCCCCGCACCTGGCGAGCAAGCTCGGCGCGCTTGGCCCCGCAAGCTGCGGGATCGCAAAAGCCCTTGCACCATGATCACCGGTTTGCAGGGACCAGTACGAAGATCACAAACCGCAACCAGCTTAACTTCCTCGCACGACAGCACAATTGATCATGGTCAGTTCACTCGGCTTCAATTTAGCCGATTGGGCCCATGGCCGGAAGGATTTTTCACCGCCTAAAGTGCCTCGACGGGGCCGGGAGCTGGAATTCAGATGAAAGGCGAAGAGGAAGTATCTAACGGCGCCGAATTAGACCGCTTATCCCTTCCCCTTCGGGTCGGCATGTTCAAGGGGCAGATATTTCGCTCAGGCGTTAGTCCTACAGTTCCGTCCCTTCCTGATTGAAGGTGGCCCACTCGGAAGCCTTTACTGGTTCCGAGATACGGAGTTTTATGCGGTAATTTCCGTTTAAGTGCAGGGTGAAAAAGGGTCAATAAAACACCCCACTGGGAAGCATCATGATGTCGATACCTTTCTTCTCACGCTTGATAGGAACGAGATCGCTCTCAACGACCGGCGGTGACTCTAGCGTCAAGGACTCTCTACATTCCCGGCCTCCTGAACACCGCCACCATCACATGACTTGAACTGTCGCTTGTTCCAACATTGCCGTGCGGCGCGCGATTGTGCATTTAGATCAAGGCGCTGTCCTGATCCGCCACGCTTGCCAAAACGACACCGAGATAAACTTCGTAGCCCTCGGAGTACTAGTGCCAGCTTGGACGAACGGACCATACCGAGCCCGAAACGGCGCAAAACAGGGCAATCAATAAAACCTTGAGCCCGGCGTTTCGAACCATTCGCCACCGCGCGGCACGCGTCATTGCCATTGTTTGTGTGCTGAAATCGCTAATTGGAGCTAGCATTTTAAACTACCACTCTCAAACCTCGTCGCCCCCTTATGGCGGGGCGCTTCAAAATAATTCTTTTCTACTTACATCTCTTAGATAAACGACCCGCCCCTTGCAACTGCTTTGATCTGGATCAAGGTAAAGCACGAAAGATTCCGCCAAACGTCAGCGCCGCACATACCAGCAGCGCAAGCGACTAGAAATTCCCCGTCAAGTTCTCTCAGTTGGTTTCTCCCCAGGTGAGCGCCTACTGTCATTCGTATCTTCTTCACCGCCTTTTAAGGACTGCTATTGACCTCGATCAGCTCGCAATCCTTCGATTAATTGGATCCTTATTAAGGTTCGAAAGGTCGCTAACAAGCGCTCGATAATCGAAAAGGTAATCGCGGCGCCAGGAGTTTAAGGCGTGGTATTGGAGCTCACGCTTGGCGTGATGGTGTTCACCGGCATCGTCGTAGTCATGGTGCTGGCGATAATTTGCGCTCGCTGGGGGCTCGTCGAAACTGGAGTCGTCGAAATCAACGTCAACGACGAGCGGAGGATTTCCGCCCATACCGGACAAAAGCTCTATCGAGCGCTGTCACACGCAAACCTATTCGTGCCTTCAGCGTGTGGAGGCAAGGGCACCTGCGGCCAGTGCTGGGTCAAGGTACTTGAAGGTGGTGGTGCGGTGCTCCCCATTGAGAAGACGCACCTAAGCAAGCGCGAACTCGCACTGCACCAGCGTCTCTCCTGCCAGGTCACGGTCAAACAAGACCTGCGTATCGTGCTCCCGAACGAAGTGTTCGGCGTGAGAAAGTGGCCTTGTACGGTGCGCAGTAACCACAACGTGTCGACCTACATCAGAGAACTGGTGCTCGATCTCGACTGTGAAGAAGACATGGATTTTCGTGCCGGCGGCTATATTCAAATCGAGTGCGGTCCGCATGAAGTGCGTTTCGCCGACTTCGATATCGATCCCCCATTCGACAAAGACTGGCGACGCCTGCGGCGCTACGTCTCTCGGGTCAGAGAACCCGTGACTCGAGCCTATTCCATGGCCAATTACCCCGGCGAGAAGAGGATGATTATGTTGAACGTGCGCATCGCGCTGCCGCCAGCAGGCGCACCTGCGGATGCTCCGCCGGGCGCAATGTCCTCATACCTGTTCTCGCTTCGTCCCGGAGATAAGTTGAACCTCTTCGGCCCCTTCGGCGAATTCTTCGCCAAGAGAACGGATGCGGAAATGGTGTTTATAGGCGGCGGCGCCGGGATGGCGCCCATGCGCTCTCACATCCTCGACCAGCTCTTGCGGCTTGAATCAAAGAGAACGATCTCCTTCTGGTACGGCGCCCGCAGTCGGAGTGAATTGTTCTACCAGGATCTCTTCGACCGGCTCGCCGCCGAACACGAAAATTTCTCCTGGCATGTCGCCCTGTCCGAGCCTCTTCCCGAGGACGATTGGCAGGGGTACCGGGGCTTTATTCACCAGGTGGTCTACGAGCACTACCTCAAGCGGCACCCTGATCCGGAAGATTGCGAATATTACCTTTGCGGCCCTACGGTCATGATCAAAGCAGTGCTGCACATGCTCGAAGATCTCGGCGTTCCGGAGCAGAGCGTGCTTTTCGACGACTTCGGTACCTGAGAGGCCATAATGCCGACCACGGTGCGGCCTCTTGCTCGGGCGCCCAGCTCGACAGGCCTGCAGGTGCATACTCCGGAAATTGACTTGTTGCTCCTGGACAGCGGCCTGGGAGTGTCTGTTCCGGTCCCGTGAATCGCCGCTCCCGGGTGGGTGGCCGGTCGAGGAACCGCAGGGTACCGGTACGAAATGACACAGATCAATGGCCGATTCCCCGGCGCTGTCACCATTTACTAAGAACATCGATGCCTGCCGAGGCCAAGCTGATGCCAAAGTCCGCTCTCCAAACTGACCCTCGCATCGACGAGGCGATGAACGCCGTGCTCGAGAAAGAGCGGCAGTCGCGCGAGAAAATCGAACATTGCGAACGAGAGGCCGCCGCGCTTCTGGATAAGGCGCAGGGGCGCGCCCGCGCCGTGTCCGACCGAACCGATAAGCGCATCACCGCCTTTCGGCAGCGCTGCGAGGAGACAACCCGGCACGAGGTGAACGAGCTTCTCGCCGAAGACAGGGAGCGCTGCGAACGAACCCCGATGCAAGAGCGAGAAATTTACCAGCTTGATGCCGCGGTTCGCCGGCTTGCCGCGATGCTCACCGGAGACGGCGCGGATGACGATGACAAACCAGCCATGCCATGAGCCAGATGGCGAAATTTGCCTACTCGCAGGCGCGGCTACACGCGCGCCACGGCGATCGTCTCGACACCGCCGACTGGCGGCGGCTCTCCGGCGTCGGCGATCTCTTGCAGCTGCTGCAGGCCGCCCGCGCCAGCGCGCTGCGGCCATGGGTGCTCCCGTTCAGCGAAGAGACGGATATGCATACGATGGAACTCTGGCTACGGCGCCAGTTTCGCGAGCATGTGGATACCGTGGCCAGCTGGCAGCCGGCGCCTTGGCGCGACGCTCTGCGCTGGACCCGGCGACTACCCGACTTACCGGCGCTGCGTCATCTGCTCTCGGGAGGGTTGGCGTGGCCGTGGATGCGGGAAGACGAGGCGTTGTCGCAATTCGTCGCCGAGGACGGAAAGATATGGGTGGACGCGATGCGTGACTCCGACTGCGCACCCCTGTTGCAAGCTTTCGAAGCCGACGTATCGCTGCTCGACGGCTGGCTGGGGCAATGGAGAAAGCTGTGGCCGACGCGTACCAAGCGTTTGACCGCGCCCCTGGACAGCCTGGGCTCGTTGATGCGCCGACATGTTGACGTGTTAACGGCGATGCTCGAGGTGCGCGAAGTGGACCAGACGCGCGTGCAGCTTAAACACCAGCTGGTGGCCGGATTCCGGCGGCACGTTCACGATCCGGCTGGCGCATACTTCCATCTCGCGCTGATGGCCGCGGATGTTACGGCGTTACGCGGCGAGCTTGTCCGCCACCGCGTATTCGACACAACTCACCAGGCCGCAAAGTGATGCTGCGCTCTGTTCCAACCCGGTGGTTCGAGCTGCTGACCGCGCGCGAGGATTTGAATGCCGCGGTGGAGACGCTGGCGGGGACGCTGGCCGTCGAGCTCGAGACCCACAGCGCGGCAACTGCACCGCTGGCCGTGCCGGACATACATGCGCAGCTCGAGGAGTACGCGCAGCTTGCACAGCGCTATGAGCAATACTGGCCCCAGGCTGACTTCGCCGCCAGCGTCGCACCGAAGTTAGTCGCCGAAACGATTGGCGAAGCTCTGAATCGATTCTATGCCTGGCGGGATGACGCTGACCCCAAAGTCCGCGAGCTCGAACGCCGGCGGGCGGAAATAACCGAGCTTGAGCTGCTTCGTGACCTGCTCGCCGAGGTCGCCGCCAGCGGGCTGAACCTGGAGCGCCTCGCCCGCGCCGGCCCGGTGCTCGCGGCGCGCCTTTACGTCCTGCCGCTGGGTGTTCGTGTGCCACAAGTGCCGCCCGCCGTCATCATTCAGTCAGTCACGACTGAAGAGCACGACTTCCTGTTCGCCGTGGGTTCGTGCCAGGAGATCGAACTCCTGGATCGAGAGATGGTGGCGCACAAGGCGCGCCGAGTTTCCATTCCCAGTTTTCTCGGTCGCGAGTGGCAACATGCAGGCCATCAGGTGGCAGATCGGATCGAAACCACTGTGGTGGAGTGCCGAAGACTGGTGGATGAAATCCACGCCATCGGCAAGAATCACCGACTCAGCACGGCAGTGGCGGATATTCAACGACTCGAGTGGTTCCTTGCGCACGCGTCACGCCTTCCGGTAAGCGAGAATTTCGGTTGGGTGACCGGGTGGACCAGCGATCCCGACGGCGCTCAGCTGCAAAGCCGTCTCGACGAGGCGGGCGTGCGGGGCCTGCTGCGTTTGGTCGAACCGCCGCCGGGAAAGCGTGCGCCCACAGTTATGAGCAACCCCTGGTGGGCGCGTCCATTCGAGCTTTTCGCCAGGCTCTTGGGCACGCCGGGCGGTAACGAAGTCGATCCCAGCCGACTGCTCGCCATCCTGGTACCGCTGATGTTCGGCTACATGTTCGGCGACGTGGGACAGGGCGCCGTTCTCTTGGTCGCCGGCTTCGTCTTGTCCCGGCGCTTTGCCGTGGCGAAGATTCTTATTGCCGGCGGCCTGGCTGCGATGGTGTTCGGATTCGCCTTTGGAAGCGTCTTCAGCCGCGAGGACATCATCGCGCCCCTGTGGCTCCATCCGCTAGAGGCGCCCATCCCGCTGCTCGTAATCCCGCTCGTTGGCGGCGTGATTGTGATTATGCTCGGTTTGGTTCTGAACGGCGTTGAAGCTTATTGGCGCGGCGAACTCGCGACCTGGTGTCGGCTCGACGCGGCGCTGCTGGCGCTGTATCTGTCGCTGGTCCTCAGTATCTGGCGCCTCGAGTTCTTGGCAGTGGCCGCAGCCGCGTTGCTCTGGTACGTAGGTGGAGTGACGTGGGATAGCCGGCATAGAGGAACGTCGATCGGGGGCGGGATCGGGCACCTTTTCGAGAGCGCGCTGCAGCTCGCCGTGAACACGATCTCGTTTGCGCGGGTCGGCGCATTTGCCCTCGCCCACGCCGGGGTATCGCTGGCTATCGTCACTATTGCCGACACCAGTCGAAATATAGCGATCCGTCTCACGATCATGGTGATCGGGAATGTGATCGTGATCGTGCTCGAAGGTCTCGTGGTCTTCATTCAGACCACACGTCTGGTGCTGTTCGAGTTCTTCATCCGCTTCTTGCGAGGCGAGGGTCGGGTGTTTCGTCCGCTGAAACCGCCCGCTCCACCTCGAGCTTCCAATCTAAGGAGAACATAATGAGGCGACGCAAAACGACCATGATTATCTCTCTGGCCGTTGCGGCGGCGGCTTTGGGCATATTGATCACCGGCCTCGTAGTCGTGCCGCCCGCCGTGGCGGCAGCAGCCGCCGCCCCGGTGTCAGGTGGGGCCAACGCGCTGGGGCTTGGCCTGCTGGCGGCAGCAATCGCGACCGGCGCCGCCGCCATTGGCGCCGGCTACGCGGTGGGACTGGTGGGCAGCGCCGCCATCGGCGCGCTGGCGGAAAAACCGGAGCTGCTCGGGCGGGCGTTGATCCTGGTTGGCCTGGCTGAGGGTATCGCTATTTATGGCGTGCTCATGTCGGTCCTGATCCTCAACCGCATCTAGTAAGGGACGACTGATACATTTCAAGGTTCCCATGCCCGCACCGATCTTCATTGGCGACGAAGTAAGCGCAAGCGCCTACCGGCTCGGTGGCGCCAGAGTGCGCGTTACCAGTGGCGAAAAAGTCGCGGCAGATCTTGCCTGGGCTCGCGGCGAAGCAGAGCTGGTGCTGATTACGTCTGAGTTCGCTGCACAACTGCCGTCTGACGAACTTCTACGGGCGCAATCACAGTTGCGCCCGCTGCTCGTCGTTGTACCCGACATTCGAGGCCGCGCGCCATTGCCGGACCTATCTAAATGGATCCGGACTCAGCTTGGGCTGGAAGCATGAGTGAGCCCGGCAGCGTTCTGGATGCGCAAGTGACTGCGCTCGAAGAGCTGGTGGAGTCCACCCAGCAGGCGCGTTGCCGCAAGCTGCTCGAGGATGCCAGGCGCGGCGCCGAAGAGACGATGAAGCGAGCCCACCGCGACAACCGAGCGCGCATGCGCGTGGCGATCGAAGCGCAGCGAAAACGCATGGAAGAGACCCTCGCCGCAACCCGAGCGCGGCTTGCGACCCGTGTTCGCCAGCACCGGCAGCAAGCGGACAAAGCGCACCTTGCGTTGGCCTGGTCCCGTCTCGGCAAAATCCTGCTGGAGCGCTGGCACGACCCGAATTGTCGGCGCCTGTGGATACTGAGCTTGACCGAGGAGGCGCTCGCCCATCTTCCCGGCGATCCCTGGCGGATCGAGCATCCCCAGGGATTCGAGTCCGCTGAGCTGTCGAGTATGAATGAGCGCATCAGCGAGCACTGCGGCGGCGAGCCTCCCGGCTTCGTGATTGTTCCAAGCATCCGAGCCGGCCTGCGCATCTTGGCCGACGGGGTGTGCGTGGACGGCACCGCGGAGGGGCTGCTCATCGACAGAGCCCGGGTCGAAGCCGAGCTGGTCGCCATGCTTCGCGACCACCATGAGCACGGGGCGAAAACATGACCAACGCGACGATCACTTCAGTAAGCGGCCCGGTGCTCAAGGCGCGCTTCGAGCAACCGTTCCAGATCGGAGAAGCCGTGCGCGTTGGAGAACGCGAACTCATGGGCGAAGTGATCCGCATTCAGGGGCAAGAAATCGTGGTGCAGGTGTACGAGGACACCAGCGGCCTTCGCCCGGGCGCAAGCGTGCGCGGCAATGGAGTTCCGCTCGCGGTGCGGGTCGGCCCACACCTATTGGGCGGGATCTTCGATGGTCTGCTGCGCCCTCTAACAGGAACGGACTCCGCCTACATCGAACCCGGGAGCGTGAAGGTCCCGCCGCGCGTGCTTGCGTTCGAACCCGGCGTAAAGGAGGGGGACGCGCTGAGTGAAGGGATGCCTTTCGGCGACGTCGAAACCTTGGGAGGCAGAACGCTGGCCTGCCTGGTCCCGCCGGAAGTCAGCGGCAAGGTGGCGCGCATCGTGCCGGGCGGCGAGTACGCTGACGATGAAACACTGTGCTGGTTAGACAACGCCCAAAGCCAATGCACCGAGCTCGCGATGAGCCATATCTGGCCGGTGCGCAAGCCGCGCCCGATCGCGGAGCGGCTTCCCATCGCCGCACCGTTGCTCACTGGCCAGCGCATACTCGATGCCCTTTTTCCCGTTGCCCAGGGGGGCAAGGCGACGCTTCCCGGTGGCTTTGGCACCGGCAAGACGGTGCTGCAGGAAAGCCTTGCCAAATGGTGCGACGCGGACGTCATCGTATACGTGGGCTGCGGCGAGCGCGGCAACGAGATGTCGGGTGTGCTGCACGAATTCCCGCAGCTGGAGGATCCGCGCACCGGCCGACCGCTGATGGAGCGCACCGTACTCATCGCCAACGTCTCCAACATGCCGGTGGCCGCGCGTGAGGCGAGCACCTATACCGCGGTCTCGGTGGCGGAGTTCTTCCGCGACCAGGGTTTACACGTCGCGCTTATGGCCGATTCCACCAGCCGATGGGCAGAGGCCCTGCGCGAGATCTCGGGCCGCCTGGGCGAGCTTCCCGCTGAGTCCGGTTATCCGGCGTACTTGAGCAGCCGCCTGGCCGAATTTTACGAGCGCGCGGCGCGGGTGCGAACGCTTTCGGGCAACGAGGGTTCGGTCACGATAATCGGCGCGGTCAGTCCGGCAGGAGGTGATTTCTCCGAGCCGGTGACAACCCATACCAAGCGCTATGTGCGCTGCTTTTGGGCCCTCGACAGCGCGCGGGCGCATGCGCGCTTCTATCCCGCCATTCATCCGCTGCAGTCGTACTCTGAAGACGTTGGCGCGCTCACGGCGTGGTGGCAGGCGCAAGGCGATCCACACTGGTCAGCAACCCGCCGGCGTTTCCTTACCCTGCTGCAACAGCAGGCGCGGCTCGAGCGCATGGCGCGGATTGTGGGCAAAGACGCCTTACCGATGCGACAGCAGCTGGTGCTGCTTTGTGCCCAAGTCGTGTCCGAAGGTTTTCTGCGTCAATCCGCAATCTCTCCCGTGGATCGTTACTGCTCTCCTGAACGCCAGGCGCGCATGATGCGCCTTCTGGTGCGCTTCAACGAGGTTGCAGAAAAGGCGGTGGAGGCGGGCGCCAGCGTCGAGGAGCTGTCAGCGCTTCCTGTGGTTCGGGGATTACAGCGCATGGGCGAGGAGATCGCGGAAGACCACCTTGATCAGTTCGAATGGCTGCAACAGCAGCTCGAAGACGATTTCGCATCCTGGACGCGAGCGAGCGCCAATGTACGCTGAGCTTTCAGTCGAAGGCACGGCGACCAGCATCGAGGGGCCGCTGCTGTTTATGCGCCACAACGTCAACGTCGGTCTCAACGAGGGCGCCGACGTCATCGGCCGCGACGGGCGCCGACGCCTCGGCCGAATTACCTTGCTCGACGAGGAGCACATGGTGGTCGAGGTGCTGGAATCCACCGAGGGCTTATCGCCCTCCACGACCCGGGTTCGCCTGCACGGCGAGCCCCTGAGGTTCGGGGTCGGACCCGAGCTTCTGGGCCGAATTTTCGACGGCGTCGGCCGCGTTATCGATGGCGGACCTCCCGCACCCTCGGTTCAGCGTCTGAGCATAGACGGCTTCGCCATTAACCCCTCGCACCGAGCAAAGCCGACCGACTTCATTGAAACCGGCATCTCCACCATCGATGTGTTGAACAGCCTCGTGCGCGGCCAGAAGCTGCCGATCTTCTCCGGTGGCGGATTACCCCACGACCGGATTGCGATTCAAATCGCCCGCGATGCGCGACTCCGGGGCAAGGGCGCAGAATCTTTCGCTATTGTATTCGTCGGCATCGGGGTGCCCCACGACACCGCCGAGTCCTTTCGCCACGCCATGGAAACAAGCGGCGCCCTCGAACATACGGTGATGTTTCTCAATCTGGCCAGCGATTCGAGCGTGCAACGACTGCTAACGCCCCGATTTGCCCTGACTGCGGCGGAGTACCTTGCGTTCCACGAGGGCAAACACGTGCTCGTGGTCATGACCGACATGACCAACTACAGCGAGTCCTTGCGCGAGGTTTCCGCGAGTCACGCGGAAGTTCCTGGGCGCAAGGGATATCCCGGCTACATGTACTCGGATCTGGCGACGCTATACGAGCGTGCGGGTACTGTCATTGGCGTGAGCGGTAGCTTGACGCAGCTGCCGATTCTCACCATGCCCTCCGACGATATCACTCATCCAATCCCCGATCTCACCGGCTATATCACCGAGGGTCAAATCGTTCTCGACCGCGAGCTCGACCGCCAGGGCATCTACCCGCCGGTCAAAGTGCTGCCCAGCCTGTCGCGGCTGATGAAGGACGGCACGGGAAAGGGCTTCAGCCACGAGGATCACCCCGCCCTCGCGCAGCAACTGTACGCGGCCTACGCGCATGCGGTTCAGATGCGGGTGCTTGCGAGCATCGTCGGCACCGAAGGTTTGCCCAAAACCGACCAGCGATTTCTGGAGTTCGGGGACCGCTTCGAGCGGGAGATCGTTCAGCAGGTTGAGCGTCGCACACTGGAAGAAAGCATGAACGCCGGTTGGGAGGTGTTGAAAACATTGCCCTTTTCAGAGCTGCATAGGCTGAGCGACGAGCAAATCCGCCGCTACATATCAAAAACCGACTGAGAGGGCTGAAAGCAGTTGCCAAACGGAAGTCGTAATGTACCCCCAACGCCGTCGGCGGCACTCGAGCTCAGAGAGGAACGGCAGCTCGTACGGGAAGGTTATGACTTTCTGGATGAAAAGCGACTACTGCTCGCAAGCGAGTTGTTGCGCGAACTGTCGAGTTACGAAAAGCGCCTTGCCGAATTCATCTCTGTTCACGAAAAAATCCGGGAGGCGGTCGCCAGTGCCATGATCCGCCACGGACTGCACGGGCTGCAGGTTTATCCTGCCCAGCCTTTGGAGAACGCGCGAGTTCAAACTACCACCCAATCCTATCTTGGCGTCGGCGTAATCGAAGGCGAGCTTTCGCTGTCTGCCCCGGCGCAGGCCCCCTACGCCGAGCTGCCCTCCCCGGAAGCGGAGAACTGCAGAAAGCTTTTCACCCAGATGCTTCCTTTAGCCGCGGGGCTCGCCGCTATTGTCGGCAACCTGCTTCGATTGGTCGACGAATACCGCCGCACGGAGCGCCGGGCCAGGGCCCTCGAAGACGTGCTGTTGCCGGAGATCGAGGAAACCCTGCACGACATACTCTCGCATCTGGAGGATACCGAGATGGAGGAGACGATCCGCACGCGGCTCAAGTATGAGTCCTGACGACGCTTTGGGCATCGCGTTTGTCTCGCTTCGGCCAGGGTCTTGCCGAACGCCGGCTGGATCATGCGGCTGACGGGCCGAGATTGGGTGAAGCGCGCCACGGCCGGGTGGCGAACGCTCTATGCGGCAGACTCGGCGCCCGGTTGGTCGGGGTTTTTCCTTGACCTGGCTCTGCCGAGCAGATGCTGTAGTGACGGCAGCCGCGTTTTCATCTCTGCTTATCCCGAACGAAGAACGGCATGCGCTTTGAAAAGTCCAAGGGCATCGCGCGCCGCATTTCCGCGAGCAGCTCCGGGGTAATCTCTTCGATACCCCGGCTGCGTGCCAGCGTTTCGACGCGATGCACCACTACCCCGCGCACGAAGGACGGAATCCGCGCGATCCTCGCCTCCGCCTCCGGCGTCCAGCGCAGGGTGGGTGACGCGTCGTCTCCGTACCAACTTTGGCCATCGCGCTCAACCAGCGGCTCGTCTCCCTGTGGCTCATAGGCGCCCGCCGGGTCGTGGCCCACGTACACACTATCCATGGCGTTCACGGTAAAGACTTTCAGTTCTCGGAGTTGATGAAGAACGGCCACATCGAGCTTTCCAAGGCTGCGGTCACCGCCGTCGCCATCGTCACCCCGGTGGTCAAGAAGGGCATGCTCTACTCCAATATGATCGACATGCGCCAGCCGTCTAACGCGCTCGCAGCGAGGGTCGTCGATCAGATCAGCGGAAACTATAACTTCAAGATGGGCGTGGCGCGGGTGAAGAAGATAGGAGAATCACAGTACAAAAAGGAATTCAGAAGCTTTTCTTGGGCGCCGCGCAATATCGTATAGCGCACTCGGTCCCGGTATCTGCCTGCGCCCGCCTGAGCGGGCGCAGGCGACGACCTCGGTTGGCGAGTCCGCGTATAATTACGACTTTAATGAGGTGTGGCTCGAGCCGAGGTTCATCAACTGATGCGGCGCACCGTTCGAAAGCCACGGGCCAATTCTCAGCATCGATGATGCGGTTGATATTGACTGTTACGGAGAACGCTAGATGAACAAAACGAAACCGATCCCATCCCGGCGCGAGTTCTTACGCAAAGCCGGCGCCGGAACTGCGCTGGTGGTAATGGGCGGCGTGGCGGCGCCCCAAATCTCAAGGGCTGCTGGCCATCTTCCCAGGGTCGATCCGAGCGATCCCACGGCGAAGGCATTGGAGTACACGCACGAAACCCCCAAGGCACATCAACGCTGCAATAACTGCCAACTCTGGCAGGGTGGCGACAAGGCCTGGGGCGGGTGCTCAATATTTCCTGGGAAGGAAGTCAACGCCAAGGGTTGGTGCAAATCCTGGGTAAAGAAAACGAGCTGAGCTTTACACCTGTTAAGGCCGGTAACGCCTGTTACCGGCCTTGTTTATTTTCTGCTTACTTCAGTTTTTCGCCCAGGAAAGCGCTGAACCGGGTCCAGGACTTCTTGTCCGCATCTTCGCGATAGCGGTCGCCGCCGAACACAGTGAAAGCATGCGGCGCGCCGCTGTAGGTCACCATCTCGTGTTTGATTCCGGCCGTCTCCAGCTCGCTGGCAAGCTCGGCGAAGTCGTCCATGGTAATGGCCGAGTCCGCGGTGCCGTGCATCACCAGGATCTCGCCACGGGTTTTTGAGTAGTCCTGACCTTGAGGCGTCCTCAAGCCGCCGTGAAAGGTGGCGAAGCCCTTGAGGTCGGCACCGGAACGGGCGAGCTCGAGCACGGCGGCGCCGCCGAAGCAGTAGCCCATGGCCACCGCCTTGTCAGCGTCGGCCCCTTTGTTCCCTGCCTCTTTCAGTGCGCCAAGCATCAGCGCGCGCATCTTGACCCGATCCTTGTACAGCTCTCCGGTGTGCTGGCGCTTGTCCCTCACTTCCGTCGGCCGGACGCCGGCACCGAACAAATCTGCCGCAAACACGGCATAGCCCATTTCGGCCAGCATGTGGGCGCGCTTTATCTCGTAGTCCGTGAGCCCGTCCCAGTCGTGAATGATTAGGACCAGCGGAGCGCCTTTCGCAGGAGAAACGTAGTACCCCTCGTAGGGCTCGCCGTTGACGGTATAGGCGACGCTCTCACCCATAGAAGCCGAGAGGACCGGGAAGGGGGAGAATGCGGCAATCAGAACAAAAGCAATCCACTTACGCATGACGGGTTCTCCTTACATTGGCCGGTGGCGAGGATCACAACCGCCACCCGGCCATGCTGTACCGGTAAACTTCAAAAAATACGGTTTTGATACCGCGGCGTGTCGTAGTTTAAGCCCAAAGACCGGTTGCCTCCCACCATCAGGCGGTCCCTCGCCGACCAGAAGGAGCAAACAATCATAGAACCTGATCCGGATCAATTCTCTCTATACATCTAGGTGTAGATTGAAGCTGTAACAAAAGGTTGATCGGCAGGCGCGCTCAACCTGCTGAAAGGAGGATCGCTATGAACTTCCTAATTTATCAGAATACCAAGGATCCCGAGTATTTCATCATCACAGACGACGCCCACCGGGCGCAGGCCTACGAGTCCCTCGGCGTCGAGGGAGGCGACTTGAAGCCCATCGGGAGCTTCAAGGAAATGGGCGATAAGCGGGTTGCCTTCAACGAGGCCGCGGCAAAAGCGTCGATCGAGAAGCTGGGCTACTACAAAGCCCACGCCGAGCATATGGCGGACATGCCCATCGCGCCCGAGATGCCCGGATAACCACGGCATCGGCCGAGTGGGTCTTTAGAAAAGGGGGCCGTTGAGCGCTTCAGCGGTTCCTTTTTAATCTGCGGCCAGTCCAAAGCCCCCCGACTGTATAAACTCATGATTGCGGTAACGCCCCCCATGCGAGGGGGCGCGGCGTTTTATGGCGGGCGCATCTTTGTTTAATATGATCCCGGGGCGAAGCAGTCCAGGCGGCACTCGCCAGGCTGGTGGCGGCCTTTAAAAGAAGCCCTAGAAAAGCTCGAATTTTGAAGACCTTTTTCGCCTTCCTCCGCGCCACCCTTCAAAGCGTTCGCGATCTGGCGCCGATCATCATCGTCATCGGGGTGTTTCAGCTGGTGGTCATCGAGCAGCCGCTGCCGAACTGGCTCGGTTTGCTCGCCGGGACTGCGGTTATCGTGGTCGGATTGAGCTTTTTCATCTTCGGACTCGAGATGGGCCTGTTTCCACTCGGGGAATCCATGGCCCACGCCTTCGTGCGTAAGGGCAGCTTGATTGCGCTGCTTCTTTATGCTTTCGCTCTGGGCTTCGGCACCACGGTGGCGGAGCCGGCGCTGATCGCCGTCACCGCCGAGGCCGCTGATGCCGCCGCCGAAACCGGTCACATCGTAGAGAGCGAAGAGGCCCGTTCCGGCTACGCGCTGGGAATGCGGCTAACGGTGGCGCTCTCGGTCGGGTTGGCCATTGTTCTCGGCGTCATCCGCATTCTCAAAGGCTGGCCAATCCACCTCTTCATCATCACCGGCTATGCATTGGTGGTCATCATGACCGCATTTGCGCCGGACGAGATCATCGGCATCGCCTACGATTCCGGAGGCGTGACCACCTCCACCATCACGGTGCCCATGGTTACCGCACTGGGCGTCGGGCTGGCGTCGTCCATTAGGGGGCGCAACCCGATGACCGACGGCTTCGGGCTGATCGCCTTCGCCTCTTTGACCCCTATTATCTTCGTGCTCATGTACGGAATGTTGATATGAGCGATCTGCTGGCGCATGTCGCGGGCACGATTTTGGCGACCATACGCGACGTGATGCCCATCGCGGCGGTGGTGATTGGCTTTCAGCTGCTGGTGCTCAAGCAACCGATTCCTAACCTGCGTCGGGTTCTCATCGGTTTCGTCTATGTGCTGGTGGGGCTATCTCTATTTCTGGTCGGGCTGGAGCTGACGCTGTTTCCCATTGGCCGCCTGATGGCGGCGCAGCTCACGGATCCGACCTTTCTCACCCCCGACATGACCGAATTGAGCAGCGCATTACACTGGATTGACTACCGCTGGGTCTTTCTTTTTGCTTTCGCCATCGGTTTCAGCACCACCATCGCCGAGCCCTCCCTGCTCGCCGTTGCGATAAAAGCCAACGAAATTTCCGGCGGCGCCATTGGCGTTTGGGGGTTACGCATTGCGGTGGCGCTGGGGGCGGCCTTCGGGATCGCCCTTGGCACCTACCGCATCATCACCGGCGACCCGCTACATTACTTCATCATATTCGGCTACATGGTGGTGATCGTTCAGACCTGGTTTGCGCCCAAGCAGATCATTCCGCTGGCCTACGATTCCGGCGGCGTCACCACCTCCACCGTCACCGTACCCCTGGTGGCGGCGCTGGGTCTCGGGCTGGCGGAGACGGTTCCTGGGAGAAATCCCCTGATCGACGGGTTCGGATTGATAGCGTTCGCCTGCCTGTTTCCAATCATCAGCGTGCTGGCGTACGCGCAGCTATCGGAGTTGGTTGGCCGCGTCCCCAAGCGACGCCCGGACCACTCCGATCCAAACTGAATACAGAAAACACGAGGCTAAGGTTATGCATTTCAAACTCATCGTGGTCGTGGTAGACGACGCAATTTCGAGCGAGGTGGCTCACGCTGCGCGCGAGGCCGGCGCGACCGGCGTCACTTTGATCAACACCGCACGCGGGGAGGGCGTGACGCCGAAAAAGACCTTTCTCGGCCTTTCAATGGAAACTCAGTGCGACGTTTTGCTGCTTGTGGTGGAAGAGCACATGAGCCGGCGAATTTTGGAGAAGATATCCAGCGCCGGGAACTTCGATACCCAACCGGGCCGCGGCATCGCGCTTCAAATCGACGTCGAGGACGTGGTCGGTGTATCGCACCAGGTTCAGGAGCTTTCACGCGCCGTGGAGGAAGAAATATGAGGGAGCAAAAGATCATACGGGTCCGCGATGTCATGAATGACCGCTACCTGCTGGTGGACGGACTGGAAACCGTGGCCGCCGCGTTCTCCGAGCTCAAACGCAGGGAGGCGCGCTGCATCGTGGTCAAAAAACGGACCGAGAGCGACGAGTACGGGATGGTGCTGCTTTCGGACATCGCGAAGAAGGTCATTGCCGCCGACCGATCACCCGAGCGGGTAAATGTTTACGAGATCATGTCCAAACCCGTGCTCTCAGTGCGTCCGGACATGGATATCCGCTACACGGCAAGGTTGTTCAGCCAGTTCGGACTCGCGGTCGCTCCCGTTATCGAGCACGACGAAATTATCGGCGTGGTGACTTATACCGACATCGTCTTGCAGGGTCTTTCGACGCACCAATAGACGGCGGAGGCGAACGGCTATCGGTGCAAAAGCCGGACTTTTTTGAGCAATCGCGTGCGCATGTCCGATTAGCTTCTGGCTTAGTCCGAGCTGTTATTTCGACGTTCTTAACCGGCACATGCCGGCGTCAGCGAGTCGGCTCGATGGTTCCGGCTGGCCGCCGTCGTTGAACCCGACCAGTCCCAGCTCTTCTCGTTGTCCCATACGTTCTCGGGCAGGGGAAGCTGCGGCAAAGTCGGCGTCGGTGAACGGCCCATCGGGTGCAATCCCGAGCTTCTCCAGGGTGAGAATGAGCTGGCGGGTGTGCTGGCTCTAGAGAATTAATAATGATTCGGTGACGAACGATTCTGACCCGCATCGATCACCGATCCCTTCAAGCCATCAGCCCACGTTCATGCTGCGCGGAAGCCAGGTGATCACCGCCGGGAAAGCGAGAAACACCCCGACCGTGGCAACGTCGGCGATAAAGAACGGCGCAATGCCCCTGAAGATGTCCGTGAGCGGGATGTCCGGCCGCACGCCGTTCACTACGAAGCAGTTGAGGCCGATGGGCGGCGTAATCAGGCAGATCTCCGCCATCTTGACAACCACGATGCCGAACCAGATCGGGTCGTAGCCCAGCGCGATGACCGCCGGGTAGACCACCGGAAGGGTCAGCAGCAGCATGCCGATGGCGTCCATGAACATTCCAAGCACCACGTAGAACAGCAGGATGCCGATAATGATCAGCACCGGCGGCAGCGGCAGGGTGGTCACCCATGAGGCGAAGGCCTCCGGCAGCCCCGCGAAGCCGAGAAAGCGCACGAACACCAGCACGCCCCAGATGATGGAGAAGATCATCACCGTGAGCTTCGCCGACTCGAGGAGCGCTTCTTTGAGCGCCATCCAGCGCATGCCACGAACCAGCGCGATCACGAACACGACGAAAGCGCCGAGCGCGCCGGCCTCGGTGGGCGTCGCCCAGCCGAAGTAAATCGCCGAAAATATGATCACCACCACGACGATGATGGGAAGGGTGCCGGGCAGCGCGCGCCAGCGCTCGGACCAGGCGAAGCCGGTGATGGGCCGGCCAAGCTTCGGGTTCAGCTTGGCCACGCCGACGATGAGCAAGACGTAGATGAGAGCGGATACGAGTCCCGGAATAAAGCCCGCGAGCAGCAGGGCGCCCACCGATTCCTCGACGATGATGGCGTAGATGACGAGGATGGCGCTCGGCGGGATCAACGAGGCGAGGGTGCCGCCCGCAGCGACCACGCCGGCGGCGAGCTTACGGTCGTAGCCGTACTTGAGCATCTCCGGAATCGCCACCCGGCTGAAGACGGCTGCCGTGGCGGTGCTGGCGCCCGACACGGCGGCGAAGCCGGCCGCCGAGAGTACCGAGGCCACCGCGAGCCCCCCCGGGACCCACCCGATCCACTTTCGCGCGGCGTCGAACAATGAGTCCGTAAAGCCGGCGTGGAAAGCCAGGTAACCGATGAGGATGAACATCGGCAGCACGCTGAGGGTGTAGGTCACCGACTTCGAGTGGGGGATGGTCCCCACCATCCCGGCGCCCGCGTCCCAGCCAATCATGGCGACCAGGCCGACGAGTCCCACAAGCGCAGCCGCATAGAACACGCGCACCCCGGCAACCACCAGGAATACCAGCGCAATCACGCCAGCGACGCCGATCTGGAAGTCATCCATTTCAGCGCCTCGGCGGGTGCTCGGTCACGGACAGTGCTTCCTCGATTTCGTGCGCCGCGAGCTCGCTCACGCTCCTGATCAGCGGCACCGCGACCGGCGTGGCTTGCGGCCGGCGCGCAAGGCGCAGGAAACCGATCAGCTGAACGAGCAGGCGGAGCCAGAGCAGCGAGAAGGCGATCGGCACCAGCAGCTTCGACGGCCACACCGGCAGCTCGGCATCGATGGTGCTGTCGCCAATCTGATAGGCGCGCAGGAAGTGCTCGAATCCGTAGTAGATCAGCACGGCGATGATGAACAGCCCGGCGAGGGTGGCGAAGGCCTCGAACATCCACAGCGCCCGCCCTTTGAGGAAGCTGAGAAACAGTTCCATGCGCACGTGGTCGCCGAGGCGCTGGCAGTAGGCAACTCCGAGAAAGGCGAACGTCGCCATAGACAGCTCGACGAAGTCGATGTAACCGACCATGGGGGCGTTGAACAGCTTGCGCCCCAGCACCTGGGCGATGCCGAGGAACATGAGCGCGAAGATGCAAAGCGCGGCGATCAGATTGAACGCAGTTTCGACGCGGGCCAGGCGCTCGTCGAAGCGACTGAGCACGGCGCCGTCCGCCGACCTTTCCTCAGTCGCGGGTGAAGCCATGGGAGATCCTCCGCACGCGAGCGGCCGGTCCGCCCGGACGCCGGCCGCTCGCTATCCATCGGATAGCTACATCTTTTTGGTTTTTTCGGCGACCTCGAACACCATGTCGAGAACGCCTTGCGCATCGAACTTGTCCTTATTCGCTGCGACCCACTTGTCCCACACCGGCTTGCCGGCCACGCGGCGGAATTCCTCGAGCTGCGCCTCGGTGTAGGTCACGGGCTTGAGCCGTGCCGCGAGCATCGGAAGATTCGTCTTGTCGATTTCTACATAAGCACGGACCTGCGCCTTGTTCACCTCATCCTTGACGTCCATCAGCAGCCGCTGGTACTGCGGCGGGAGCTTCGACCAGGAGGTCTTGCTGAACACGATCGGGCACTCGGAAGTGCCCGGCGACAGATTCGTCGTGTACCAGTCGCTCACCTCGTGGATCTTGTAGGCGACGTGGCTGTAGGTATACGGGAAGGAAGCGGCATCCATGGTGCCGCGCTGCATCGAGGTGTAGACCTCCGTCGCCGTGGTCGTGGTCTTGATCGCGCCGAGCACCACCATCGCATCGCCGATGCCGCCACCCGCGCGCACGCGCTTGCCTTTCCAGTTCGCGAGCTTTACTGGAGGCTCGCCGTTGCCGAGGAATTCGTACTGCGGCAGCAGGGTCGTCGTGTACGCCATGGCATTCCAGTTGTCCATGTCCGCCTTGAGCGCCGGATGCTCGAACAGCGCCTCGCGCACCGCGAGCGACACTTTCCAGTCGCCAAGCGGCAGAAACGGCAGGGAGAAAACCATAAACGCGGGATTCTTACCAGGATGGTAGAAGTTGCAGAAATGCGCCGCGTCGAAGGCGCCGAGCTTGATGCCGTCCAGGTTCTCGCGCGATTTCGACAGCGCCTCGCCCAGATTGACCTTGATCTGGAACTGTCCGCCCGTCTTTTCCTCCACGATTTTAGACAGCGTCTCGATGCCCACCGTGAATGCGCGCTGCTTGCCCCAGCCGGAAAACTTCCACGATACCTTCGGACCGGTCACCTCGGCGGCGTGAGCGACGCCGGCCGCGAGACCTGTTAAGCCGACGAGCGCTGCAACGGTGCCGGCAATCAAATTTCGGACTGTGCTTTTCATGATTGTTTCTCCTCCATTTTCGTTATCGAGATAACTCCATCCTCTTAGGCTCGCCGTAAGATTACTCGCGGCTTGACAGCATGTCGAATGGACGGCCCGGCGGCAGTCATTAGCAGGATGGTGAAAAAGCGCATCCATGCTCTTTTTCACCGCGCTGCGCCGAGAATGCGATTTCCGGCTTGCTTCATTTGCAACGACTTGTAGTCGTCGAAAATGGCGGCACGTCTATGTGCCGCACACAGGCTGGGGAACAACTGAGTTTTTCACCAGCCTGTTAGGTCTTTCTGCGCTTTCTCTCCGCAGCACACGCGTCGGTGAGCTTTGCCCTGGGCCCACGTCGAAGGTGATTTCTCTTGATTGCGGATTTCCCGTAACCTCTCTGCTGATCGCTGTCAGTGAAAGTACGGCTGTTTACACAATGTTCGACCTCCTTACCGGCGTCCGCATTCTCGATCTCACGACTATTGTACTCGGGCCTTTTGCCACCCAGACGCTGGGGGATCTCGGCGCGGACGTGGTTAAGATCGAAAGCCCGTCGGGCGATCTCTTCCGCGCCGTGCGTCCCGGTCGATCCCGACACATGGGCGCCGGCTATCTGAACTGCAACCGCAACAAGCGCTCCCTGGTCATCGATCTGAAGGCCGAGGCCGGACGGGCGCTGATGATGGAGCTTACGGAAAAAGCCGACGTGCTGGTGCACAACATGCGACCGAAGGCGGTAAACAGGCTCGGGCTCGGCTACGAGCAGCTTAAGTCCGTCAACGCCGGTCTGGTCTACTGTGCGGCTCCAGGATTCGGCGGCGACGGCCCGTATGCCGATGAGCCGGCCTACGACGACGTTATTCAGGCGGCGTCCGGTCTCGCCGCGCTGAACGCGGGCGCGGAAGGTGATCCCAGATTCTTGAACACCATCGTCTGCGACAAGGTGGGCGGGCTGTACCTGGCCCAGGCCGTGCTGGCCGGACTGTTGCGGCGCAGTCGGACGGGTACAGGATGCTATATCGAGACGCCGATGTTCGAGTGCATGGCGGCATTCCTGATGGCGGAGCAGATGGCGGGCCGCAGCTTCCGCCCGCCGCTGGGCGGCACCGGCTACGATCGGCTGCTGTCCCCCCATCGCAAGCCTTATCGAACCCACAACGGATACATCGCCCTGCTGCCTTACTCCACCGAGCACTGGCAGCGATTCCTGCGCTTCATCGGGCGCGACGATCTCGCGGCCGCGGACTGGGTGGTGGAGCCGCATAAGCGCAGCGAGAACATTGGGCGCCTTTACCAGATAGTGTCTGAAGCCATGCCCGCGCAAACCACGCAGGACTGGCTCACCATCCTGGACGATCTGGATATCCCGTGCTCGCCGGTAAACCGGCTGGACGAACTGTTCGATGACCCCCATTTGAAGGCGGTCGGCTTTTTTCGCGAATTCGATCATCCGTCGCAAGGCGCGCTGGTCGCGCCGCGCTCGCCGTTTCGAACCGAGGACGTGGAAACGCGGCCCGACCGGCCGGCCCCCGATCTGGGCGCCCAGAACGCGGAGGTGCTCGAGGAGTACGGCATCGTCGCGGATCGGATCCGTGCCCTGGTGGCGGCCGGAGTGATCGGCGGCGGGTCCCGAGAGTAGCGAATGAGGGGGCGCCACGTTCACCGCCGTCAATCACGACCATTGGGAGGTACTTAAGGTGATAACCCAGCGAGGCTTGATGGAATCCCTGAATGACATGCCGACCTATGAGCCCGTCGGGCACCGCGGTACCCGCAACGTCCGCCTCATCAATGCGGAGGAGAACGGTCTGTTCGAGCTCATTCACGGCATCATCGAACCGGGAGGCGCGGCGGACCGCCACTGCCACGAGGATTCTTACCAGGCGATTTTCATCCTATCCGGTCTGGCCGACGTGACACTCGGCGACGGCAAGCCACGCCGCTGCGGTGCCGATACCATCGTGCGCATTCCTCCGGGCGTCGACCACCAGGTTGTGAGCTTAGGCCCCGATCCCCTGCGGCTGCTGGTGGCCTACGCGCCGCCGCTCGAGCGAACCGGGTCGTAGGCCGGCGACAAAGTGTGATTTCGCCCGGGCATCGAGTGCTTCAGTGACCAGGGATGCGTTAAAAAACACCGCGTTTACCGTGCTCGCGGTCTGTTTCCTGATGAATCTGCTGGCCCGCGGGGTGGGCGAGACCTGGGTGGTGTTCCTGCTGCCCGTCGGCGCGGAGTTCGGCTGGAGCCGGACCGAGCTCGCCGGCGTCTATTCGGTCTTCATGATCGTGCACGGCCTCTCCGCACCACTTGTCGGCCTCGCTTTCGATGTCTTCGGGCCGCGCGCGAGCTACGCATTAGGGCTGGCTTTCCTCGGCGCCGGCTATTCTATCGCCGGGCACGTTGACGCCTTGTGGCAGATCTATGTTTGTGTCGGCGTGTTCGGCGGCATCGGCGTCGCAGCGCTCGGCATGGTGACCGCCTCCGGGCTCATCAGCCGATGGTTCCGCGCCCGCATAGGCACCGCTATGGGGCTCGCTTACGCCGGACTAGGCAGCGGCGTCATCCTGCTGGTGCCTTTGACCCAGTGGACCATCGAGCAGATCGGCTGGCGCGGAACCTACACCTGGCTAGGCGGTGCGCTGCTCGTCGCCTTGCCGCTGCTGCTGGTGCTGCCGTGGCGCAGCTACGCGGCCGGTCATCCGCAGTACGCCTCGATGAGGGCCGCGGGCGCGCCGGGGGGCTGGACACTGGCGCGAGCGGCGCGTGACCGCGGCTTCTGGGGACTGGTCGCGGTGTTCTTCTTTACCGGGGCCGCAATTTACGCAACCACGATCCAGGTGATCGCCTATCTGGTCGAGATCGGCTTCACGCCGTTTAAAGCCGCCACCGCCTTCGGATTCGCGGGGGCGTTGTCGGTGGCGGGCATGACCGCCGCGGGCTGGATGACGGATCGCTTGGGCCGCCGCCGCACCGCGGCGATCACCTTCAGCTTCACCATCGCCGGCATCGGTTTTCTGTTGCTGCTCGCGCTCAAGCCTGGCGCACCGCTGCTGGTGCTCTTCGTGCTCTGCTTCGGCATCAGTGCCGGCTCGCGTGGGCCGGTGGTCTCGACCCTGGCGGCCGAGCTTTTCCCGGGCGGCGGCCTCGGCGCAATTTACGGCGTTATCACCATGGGCATGGGAGTGGGCGCCGGTGCGGGATCGTGGCTGTCGGGTATGCTCTACGACCTTAGCGGCGGCTATGTCGCCTGCTTCGCCTTCGCAGCCGCGGCGGCGGCGTTAGGCCTCGCCCAGTTCTGGCTGGTGCCCGAGCTCGCCGGCGGGCGGCGGGAGTAACGCCCGTGGACTTCGACCTCAGCGACGAGCAGCGCGCCATCGACGATAACGTGCGCCGCATCTGCGCGCGCTTCGACGAGGTCTACTGGCTCGAGCGGGACAGGACCGGCACCTTCCCGCACGAGTTCCGCCAGGCGATGGTGGACGGTGGCTGGCTCGGCATCACCCTGCCACGAGAGCACGGCGGCGCCGGCCTGGGAGTCAGCGAGGCGGCCGTGATGATGCACGCTGTTGCGGATTCGCCCGGGGGCATGAGCGCCGCGTCGGCAATTCACGTCAACGTTTTCGGTACCCACCCTGTCATCGTCTTCGGCAGCGATGCACAGCAGCGCCGCTGGCTGCCGGATCTCATTTCGGGAAAAAGCATCGTCTGCTTCGGCGTCACGGAGCCGGACGCGGGCTTGGATACCGGCAACATCGCCACCACCGCCTCCCGTGAGGGAGATTACTACCGAATCAAAGGCCGCAAGCTCTGGACCTCTACCGCACAGGTGGCGGACAAGATCCTGCTGCTGACCCGCACCGCCCCTCGCGATGCCGGCCGCCATTCCACAGACGGACTCACCCTTTTCTACACCGACCTCGACCGCGAGCGGGTGGAGGTTCGCGAGATCGACAAGATGGGGCGCGCCGCGGTGGACTCGAACATGCTATTCATCGACGACCTGCGGGTGCCGGAGGCGGACCGCGTCGGCGCCGAGGGCGCGGGCTTCCGCTGCCTGCTGCGCGGGCTCAATCCCGAGCGCGTCCTGATTGCCGCCGAGGCGGTAGGCCTCGGCCGCCAAGCGCTCGGGCGCGCCTCGAGCTACGCGCGCGAGCGCATCGTCTTCGGCCGTCCCATCGGCAAGAACCAAGCCATTCAGCATCCACTGGCGCGCTGCTTTATGCAACTCGAGGCGGCGTGGCTGGCGACGCTCAGGGCGGCCTGGGCGTACGACTCGGGTCGCAACTGCGGCCCCGAAGCCAACACCGCCAAGTATCTCGCGGGCGAGGCCGCCTACCGCGCCTGCGAGCAAGCGGTAATGACCCACGGCGGCATGGGTTACGCAAGGGAATTTCACGTCGAGCGCCTGCTGCGCGAATCGTTCATCCCACGCATCGCTCCGGTGAGCCCCGAGCTGATCCTCTGCTACATCGCCGAGAAGGTGCTCGGCCTTCCCCGAAGCTACTGAGCCCGAACGCCAGAACGAAGAAGGGACCGGTAACGTCTACCGCCGACCCGTCATTAAAATAAGCAACTCAAAAAAATTAAGGAAACTCTGAATAATTCCATCCCTTTCAGAGTCGGCAAGTGAAAACGCGGTTTCCACTTGCCTCACGAATCCAATGACTTACAGTCATCGGATTCGGCGGCGCATCCCTGCGCCTAGCGGAAGTTCTGATAAATCAGACCTTCCTTAACTTGGTTGAAATTAAGATATGCTTGCTCGCTCAATCCCAGCTCCTTTCGTTGTCCCATACGTTCTTCGGCAGGGGAAGACCGGCAAAGTCGGCGTCGGTGAGCGGCCCCTCGGGTGTAATGCCGAGCTTCTCCAGGGTGAGCATGAGCTGACGGGTGTGCTGACCTGAATGCCAGCCGGTGCGCTCGAGAACTTCGTGCAGAGTGACTTCGCCGTAGTACACCTTACCCGGCTGGCTGAAGTCGGTGTTGCGTCCGGTCGATTGCCACCAGGCATTGAGCCTCGCCTTGACCTTTGAACCGTAGTCGAGCAAATCGTCTTTGGTTTTGATCTGCGGAGGAAGCTGGCTCAAAAGTGCTTCGTAGGTATAGGGCGCATCGTGCTCTACGCGATTCAGGAACACCTCGGGGATCTGAAAAATGTGGTAGGCGAGCTGGCGGTAGGATCGCGGTCGGCCCGGAAGCATGGTATCGAGCTCCTGTTCCGGAATCTGGCGGGCGAATCTCAGCGCGCCTTCGAGGATGCTGTTGATACGCGCCACCATTTCTTCCGGCGACAGCATCTTGTGGCCGCCCCACTGGAATCCCGCCACCCGGGCCACGTCCCGAAACACCGCGCCGTTGGCCCAGTCCTTTCCCCGCGCGACGATGGGCACCATGCGCACCCCCAAGGCCTCGAGCTCCTTGAATGCCTTCTCGTCCTCGAGCACGTTGATGGACTCAAACTCCATGCCGTTGGAGATCAGGAATTCCTTGGTCTTGAGGCAGCTCGAGCAGCCGGGCTGCCAGTAAACCTTAAGCGGTGCTAGTTCGGTGGATGCGGTCATCACGCTTACCTCTATTCTTTTGTCCTTGGAGAAGGGGTTGGGTTTCGAACCGCGCCTTGACATTCGCCAGGGTCGAGTCCGATTACGTTAAGCCCAGACCACAAGGGTATTGGCTAAGCGCCCGGCCGGCAACGGTGGACAAAACGACCCCGATCTACAACGCCCCACAGGCCGCATTCCTGCAAAGAGAACTTCGCGGGGGGCCATTCGCACTAAGATTAAACTTTGAACATCAAGCCCGTGATGGCACTAAAAGCGTCGCCCGTTGGCGCGACTCGGGAGCAGGGAACAGACGGCCCGCCTATAAATGTGGAAGGGGTCATTGACGGTTCACGCAAGCAGTACATCAAGCCTATCCAGACCACCCGAGAAACTCTGATCTGAGCCGGACGAACACTGGCAGGCGGCGCTGAGACGTACTCAGGGATTACACTAAGCAACGTTTAGCTAAGGCTCTGCTCGACGACTGGTGCAAAAGAACGTACACAACCGCCATGGCGCTTTCCCGCTCGATTAAAGCGAAGCTGTTGGCGGTCGCCATTGCGACGGCACTGTTCGTGGCCCTGGCCGGGATGGTCGTGGTGCTTCTCGATTATCCCCTTGATCAATCCATTGTCGGGGCGCTTCTGATGGGTGGGTCGGTGAGCGCGATCGAGGTGTTCTATTTTTCGGGACGCAGCGGGCGCTGGCTGCGGGCGATGCATCCGCTCGCTTCGTTGGCAATCTACATCACGATTATAATCGCCGTGGTTTTGATCGTGATGCACGTCAACCACGCCCTTTGGGGTCGTCTCGGAGCGCTGCCTGAAGCCTACGCGAGCTTCCCGGTCACCCTGCCGATTATCTTTGGCCTTAGTCTGGCAGCAATTACCGTCATACGCGTAACGGGCTTTCTGGGTGCCCGCAACATCGCCTATTTGATGTTTGGGAAATATCACCGGCCGGCGATGGAGAAAAAGGTCTTTCTGTTTCTTGATATCAAGGGATCGACCCAACTGGTGGAGCGCTTGGGGCCCATCGGAGCGCGCGCGCTCATTGGCAAATTCTTTTTTGATATTTCCGCTCCCATTGCGGACAACGGCGGGGAGGTTTACCGATTTACCGGCGACGGGCTGGTCGCCACCTGGGACTGGAACGTTGCCCTGGAAGGGGATGCGATACTCAACGCCATCGACGGCATTCGAGAAGCGGTTTCCAAGGATGAACCGAAGTACTTGCAGCGCTTCGGGGCGGTGCCGCAATTCCGGATCGGCGTTCACGGCGGTGACATCGTGGTCAGCGAGGAAGGAGATGTCAGGCGGGCGATAGGGTTCTATGGCGACACTATCCATATCGCTGCGCGAATGGAGCAAAAGGCCAAGGAGCTCGGCGTGGAGATCGTGATCTCCGATGCGGTCGCAAGCCAGTTGAATCGTCTAGAGCAGGGAGGGCTGAAGCTCCTCACCGAAGAGACGGTGAGAGGGATCTCGAACCCCGTAGGCATGTATACCCTCGCCGATCCGACAGCGAAATGAATCTGCCCGCCGGCCGCAAAGTTAATAAGGATCTGATGACTGTGGCAAAAAAATATCCCCCCGGGCATAGCACCGGGGGGTGCGAAAAAAAGGGCTGGCCAGCAGAGCTATTTGAGGGGGAGGAACAACTGGCCCGCCCAGGGTTTCCGGAGGGATCCAGGACGACCCCGAAAACCTGAATCCACTCTAGTACCGGCCGAGCGCCGGCGGGTTGATCTGGGTCAAGCGAGCGGCCGGACGATCGCCCCGGTGACGCGGACCTCGTTCGAAAACTGCATGAACCCTCGTGCTGCGCCGCGTCATGGTAAAGCACCGGCGGTGAGCCCACCTCAGCCCCCGTCGTCGGGCGGCGTGGGGGTCGCATACCTCGCTCACGACACGGACTGGGGAAAAATCACCCTCGCGCAAGGGTTAGTTAGAACGCTCAAAGCCCTGCAGGGCTCGCCGTATTTGATTGCTGTCGGGGTTTTGCCGAATCGCCTGCTTCATGGTTTCGCTGACCGCCGCGCGATCACCTTGAACCGCCTGAATACGCGCCAGCATTATCCAGGCCTGCACCAGTTGCGGGTCCATCTCGACCGCGCGCCGGAAGGCGCCTGCGGCAGCCGGCAGATTGCGCCGCGTCAGCGCGACGCCGCCGATGACCATCTGGTTCTCCGGGAAGTCCGCCTTGGCATCCAGGGATTTCTGGAGCTCGTCCATCGCGGCCCGCAACGGCTCCTGAACGTTCTCGGATATGGCGCCCGACGGCACGTCCAGCAGCGCCTTTGCCGCCTCGATGCGCACACTTCGCCTCGAATCACGCAGCAGGGGTTCGAGGTTTTTCATCCGTCGCTGGTGGGGCAGGGACCGCTGCAGCCCGATGGCCGAGATTCTGACCCAGGCGCTGTCATCCGCGAGCAGTTCAGCCAGGCGATCCGCATGCTCGGGATTGGAGAAAGCCGCCAGTCGCTGCGCCGCACTGGCACGAACGATCGCGGGCATCGTTCGGTCGCTCGCCAGCGTGACCAGCCGCTGCGCGCTCTGCTCGCTCATCGGCTGTCCGGCTGCAGCGAATAGCTCTCCGAAATGGGGCTTTCCGGAGCGGCCGTTTGGATAGCGCGCTTTGATCTGCTGTGCCGCCCATTCGGGCGTTTTTTCCTGGTGGCATAGCGTGCATGAATTGGGGGTGCCCAGCTTCGCCGAGAGGTCCGGCCGGGGTACTCGAAAGCTGTGGTCCCGCCGCCCATCCACCACCATGTAGTAGCGTTTGGACATGTGACAGCTCTTACAGGCCGAGGCCTCGCTTCCCTGTGGGTGAAAATGATGGGCCGGCGCGTCGTATTCGGCCTTGGTCAGCGTCGGAAAGGCCTCGTTTCCAGCGACGTTGTGGCACTGGGTGCACTGAGCGTTGCCCTCGAGCTTCAACGCATAGCCGTGGGGCTGGTGGCAATTGGTGCAGCGGACCCCCGCCGCGTACATCTTCGACTGCACGAACGAGCCGTAGACATAGACTTCATCCCGGATTTGACCGTCCGGGAAGTACAATCCGTCGCGCAGCAGCGCCAGCCGGTAGTGATCATCCAAAGGCGCTCCTGGAGGCGGGCTGTCCGCGCCCAGCGGTTCACGCCGCGCGTGACAGGCGGCGCACAGGTTGATCTCCGAAGCCGCATCGCCGACCACCAGCGCCGGGGTCAAACCGTGCGCGTTGACGCTAATCCAGCGTGTGCGGTCAAAGGCATCGGGCTTTTCGGCCCAGGCAACGTGCGCCTCGCCGGGCCCGTGACAGGCCTCGCAACCGACGCCGATCTCCGCCTGCCGGCTGCGGTAAGAATCCGCCCGTGGATCGTAGTTTTTCTCGAATGCGGTGACGTGACACTCGGCGCAGCGCGCGTTCCAGTTCTTATAGGAGCGGCTCCAATGGAGGCCGTTGCCGGCGGAGGTGTCTTCACCCGGATACAGGTGATACCAGCGATTGCGCTCGGTGTCCCAGGCCACATCCAAAGCCTGCAATCGTCCACCCCCGGTCGCCACCAGATACTGCTGCAACGGCGTAACACCGACCACGTAGCGGACCCGGCAGCGCGTGGCCTCGCCGTCAGGGCCATCGGCGGTAATGAAATACTCGCCTTCTTGTGTATCGAAGCGATAGCGAAAACCTTTGTGTTCCAGCGTGGCATTGTCGAAATTACCCAACACGCTGTCCCGCAGCGGCTCCCGCCACGCCCAGCTGTGGTGCGAGCCGGACCACACCGCGAACTGCTGTTGATGACAGTCTGCGCAACCCTGCGACGTCACATAGCCGGGCGGCTTTTCCAGCTCAGCTGCGGTGAGGGGTGCGGCGTCAACACAGAACAGCAGAGCGGTGACAAAAATCGCTTTGAACG
>CAMYJH010000024.1 GCA_947258715.1 uncultured Gammaproteobacteria bacterium | reverse complement strand
CCACTCGCCGCCAGGGAGCAAGCTCCCCGCGCTGCCGTTCGACTTGCATGTGTTAAGCATGCCGCCAGCGTTCAATCTGAGCCAGGATCAAACTCTTCAGTTTAAGTTTGATTGGTCACCTTAGCAGGCGACCAGAACTTGACTCGACAGAATTTACTCGCTTGACACGAGCACATTCCGCCGATGATCTCCAATGTGGAACCGATCACCGGCGCAAGCGCCCACACAAATTGCCTGACCTAATTGTTAAAGAGCGAACCCGAGCCTCCCTCGACCCGGGGGAAGAGCGGAAATTATACGCCCACCACCCCGGCAATCAAGACAATTCGGAGAATAATTCCACCGGAAACGATCCGTCGCCGCCCCCCGGGAGAACCCGGGAACCGGGCTCAGAGCAGGCGAACCCGGGCGAAGCGGCGCTTACCCACCTGGTAGACGTGGCTCGACCCCGCCCGAAACTCTAGATCCGCATCCTCCACCCGCTCACCGTCCACCCGCACCGCGCCCTGTCGAATCATCCGCAGCGCCTCCGACGTGCTCTTGGTGAGCCCGGCGTCCCGAAGCAGGTTGGCCAGCGGCAGCGCGCCGCGGGCGGCTTCCAGCTCCACTTCGGCGATTTCCCCGGGCATCTGACCGTGCCTGAAGCGGCGCTCGAACTCGGCCAGGGCGTGTTTTGCTGCGGAAGCGTGGTGAAAGCGGGCAACGATCTCCTTCGCCAGCGCGACTTTGAAATCTCTAGGGTTGGCCTTACCGGCGGAGGCGCTCTCGCGCATGGCCCGGATTTCCTCCGCAGAATGCTCCAGTGACAGCAGGTCGAAGTATCGCCACATGAGCTGGTCCGAAATCGACATCAGCTTGCCAAACATTTCCTCCGGCGGCTCGGTGATGCCGATGTAGTTGTCCAAGGACTTGGACATCTTCTGCACCCCGTCAAGTCCCTCCAGAATGGGCAGGGTAATGACCACCTGGGGAGACTGGCCATACTGCTCCTGGAGTTGTCGTCCAACGAGCATATTGAATTTCTGATCAGTGCCCCCGAGTTCCACGTCTGCTCTCATGGCGACCGAGTCGTACCCCTGGACGAGGGGGTAAAGGAATTCATGAATCGCGATGGGCTGACCTGATTTGTAGCGCTTTTGAAAATCGTCGCGTTCCAGCATTCGGGCGACCGTGTGCCTGGCTGCCAAGCCGATGAGGTCGGCCGCGTCCATAGACTGCATCCAGCTGGAGTTGAAACAGATCTGCGTCTTATCCTGATCAAGAATCTTGAAGATCTGCTCACGATAGGTCGCCGCGTTTTCCTCCACGTCGTTACGCGTCAGCGGCTTTCGGGTGGCGTTCTTTCCCGTCGGGTCACCAATCATTCCAGTGAAGTCCCCGATCAGAAACATGACGTGATGGCCCAGGTCCTGGAACTGGCGCATCTTATTAATGAGTACGGTATGACCCAGGTGTAGATCCGGTGCGGTGGGATCAAACCCCGCTTTGACCCTGAGTGGCCGATCGTGAGCAAGCTTTTCGACGAGATCCTTTTCCACGAGGATTTCGTCGACTCCCCGGCGAATTTCCGTTAAAGGATCCATACTCTTCAATCGATACACTCGCTGTTTTTAGAGCGCCGCGATTGGCGGCAGAGATTAGCACAGCCGATGATGCCGGCTCACTCGGCTGCAGTCGTTGACCTCCGGATTGGCAAAAGGTATGTTGATCTCGCTGTTGAAACCTGGTAATTCAAGCAATTACGGCTACATTATAAGAATTTCTCGATAACAATTTCTTGAATCTTTAGTTGGGGGGGTTGGGCCATCATCGACTATCACGTTGAACGCACCCGCGCGCCGGCACGCCGCCGTCTTCGTTGGCCGGCGATGGCCATCGTCGTCGGCGGCGGCATCGCCCTGCTGGGGCTTGCTCCACAATCCGAGGGCAACTCCACGGAAACAGTCACGCTCCCCCTAGCGCTTCCGCTGCCGGCGCGACCGGATACCTCCGAGGCAAATCCAGCCACGGTCGAAGGAAACGTGACCCAGAGCACAGATGCGCGCACGATCGCGAGCGTCCGGGATGAGGGAGTTGCTCCACCCCAGACTGAGGCGACCAGTGAAGAAGCGGTGGAACCGCCTGATGCGATCGCATACTCCACCGAGTCAGCCAAAATCGGCAACGGCGAATCTCTTTATTATATCTTCAAGAGTCGCGAGCTCGACCTAAGCGAGCTTATGATTCTGCTCAAAGCCAAGCCCTACGGTCGTTGGCTCGAGCGGCTCATGCCCGGACAGGTTCTCGAATTCACACTTGACCAATCGCGCTCACTAGTGGGGCTGGATCTAGAGCTCGATCAGACTCGGACACTGAAGTTCCTTCGCCATGGCGCAGGCTTCAAAAGCGAGATCATCGAAGTGCCTTTGGAACGCCGCACTGCCCATGCCGCGGAACGGATCGAGGATTCACTGTTTCTCGCCGGGCAGCGGGCCGGGCTTTCGAACAAGATAATTATGGAGCTGGTAGAGATATTCGGCTGGGACATCGACTTTGCACTTGATATCCGAAGCGGCGACAGCTTCCTGGTCATGTTCGAAGAACTTTTCAAGAACGGGGAAAAGGTCGGCGACGGCAACATACTCGCGGCAGAATTCATTAATAAAAAAGAGCGTTACCGTACTGTTCGCTATGAAGATCCAGACGGACGGGTGTCTTACTTCACGCCCGATGGCACCAGCATGCGCAAGGCGTTCCTGCGCACGCCGGTCAAGTTTGGCCGCGTCAGTTCGCGCTTCAACCTCAGACGCAGGCACCCAGTCCTGCACAGAATCCGGGCGCACCGCGGCGTGGACTATGCGGCAGCGTCGGGAACCCCCGTTCGCGCCACCGGGGACGGCAAGATCATCTACGTCGGTCGAAAAGGGGGATACGGGCGTACCGTGATTTTACGGCACGGCTCCACTTATACCACGCTGTACGCCCATCTCAGAAGGTACGCAAAGGGTATTCGCTCAGGTAGGCGGGTGCAGCAGGGTCAGCTGATCGGCTACGTAGGTCGTTCCGGACTCGCCACCGGACCACATCTGCACTACGAGTTCCGCGTTCGAGGCAGGCATCGTAACCCGCTAACCGTTAAGCTCCCCAAGGCCGCCCCGGTACCGACGGCGCTGAAAACCGATTTTGAGCTTAAAACGCACGACCTGGTGGCGCAGCTTGACCTGCTCTCCAGGACCCGGATTGCGCTCTCCGACTGAGCGCAACGACACGACCTGTAAAGCCTTGGGAATTGCGGTTTAATCATATCTGCTTAGAACCAATCTCAAAATTAGCGAGCTTGGATCAGACAAGGCAAAAACAGACTTAATCAGCGGAGTTTACACGCCAGTAAGTGAACATTTTGAGCCTGTTTTAAACGCCGTTAGGCCAAGCGCAGCAATTTTGAGATAGGTTCTAATAACCGCTGGCGTCGCGAATGTCCCTGTACATCGGGCTTATCTCCGGCACGAGTATGGATGCTGTCGACGCCGTTTTGGTGTCGCACGGTGCCGTTCCTCCGAAGCTGATCGCGAGTCACGCGCATCCGATTACGGCAGCTATGAGCGCGCGCTTGCAGTCACTCGTCAGCGACGGGTTGCCCAGCGGGCCGGAAAGCTGGCAACTGGACGTTCAGCTCGGCGAGCTTTTCGCAGAGGCCGTTTCCAGGCTGCTGTTTCAGGCGAAGGTGGCTGCAGATCAGGTCGTTGCCATCGGCAGCCATGGCCAGACCGTCTACCACGGCCCTTATGACAAACCACCGGTAACGGTCCAGCTGGGCGATCCGAATGTGATCGCCGAACGCACCGGAATCACCACGGTGGCCGATTTCCGCAGGCGCGATATGGCCGCCGGCGGTCAAGGCGCACCTCTGGTGCCTGCCTTTCACCGCGCGGTTCTGCAAAGACCCGACTGCCCGCTGGCAGTAGTCAATATTGGCGGCATTGCCAACGTGACCGCGCTTCCCGGAAACCTCGACGCGGAAGTCCTGGGATTCGACACCGGTCCGGGCAATACCCTGATGGATATGTGGTGTCGACAGCATCGAGGTGAGCCCATGGACCGGGACGGGGAATGGGCAAAACGCGGCAAGCCGGTGCAACAGTTGCTGCACACTCTGCTGAGCGATCCTTACTTCCTCGCCGCTCCCCCTAAAAGCACGGGTAGGGAATACTTCAATCTCGAGTGGCTCAACGCTGCTATGGGAAAAACCTCGTTTCAGACCCTCGACGCACGAGATGTCCAACGCACGCTTTGCGAGCTGACGGCAACGACCATCGTGGATGCAATTCGAAAGTACGCGGCCGATAGCCGAAAAATCCTCGTCTGCGGGGGCGGCGCGTACAATACGGTGCTGATGCAGGCCCTAACCAGGTATGCGGGACGAATCAGCGTCGAAAGCACGGCCGCCGTAGGATTCGAACCCAAATGGATTGAGGCAATAGCTTTTTCCTGGTTCGCCCGCCAGACCCTGGAAGGAAATCCATCGAATCTTCCTTCAGTGACTGGAGCTCGACATGCGGCGATATTGGGTGGGATCTATAAAGCCTGATCGCGTTTGAAGACCGGCGCAACATGCTTTTTTCGATACCCGTCGAGCGTCTCCGTCCCGCGCCACATGTCCTCGTTACCGCAGCGCCAGTAGCGCTTCAAATCACCCTCCCGGGCCGATTCGGGACATTGTTAACAAAAGGTTACAAATTGTTACTGGAGCCACACAAGGCAATTCCGGCGAGCTGCTAAGTTTGATCTAGAGAGGGCGCTCGCGTCCCGCACAGACGCGCCGAGGCGACACAAAAGACCCTCAATAAGAAACTTCGGGAGGCTCGTCGAGATGTCCGTCAAACGGCTATTGATCGTTGACGATGATCCACGTGTTTGCAGAATCATTGAGCGAATAGCCGAGCGCTCGAACTTCGACGTCTTCTCCCTGGATCAATCCATCCGCTTCGAAGCAGCCTTCGAATACTTTCAGCCGGACGTAATCCTTCTCGATCTTTGCATGGATCAGACGGACGGCGTCGAGATACTTCGCTTCCTCTCCAAGAACGGCACCCGCGCGCGGGTGGTGCTCATGAGCGGCGTCGAAGAACGCCTCCTCTCTACCACGACCGGCCTCGGCCGCTCCATGGGCCTCGTCATGGAGGCGCCCTTGCGCAAACCCGTCGATCAGGATCAGCTCCATGCGCGTCTGGAGGAGATGCTGGCGAATTCCACCGCCGACACCGACGGCCAGCGGGAACCCATTACTGCCAAGCGAATCGCCAGCGCCATACACGGGGATGAGCTGCTGATTCACTATCAGCCTATCATCGAACTGCGTTCGAACTGTCTCGTCGCGGCCGAGGCGCTGGCGCGCTGGAATCATCCGGAGGAAGGACTCATTCCTCCTGAGCGGCTGATCTCGATTGCTGAAGACCATGGCCTTATCGAGTCGCTTACTTCCAAGCTTTTAGTCACCGCCATTGAATCGGCGGCGCAGTGGAAACAGCAGCTCCCTAACCTCAGCCTGTGCGTGAACATCTCGCCGCAGCTTCTCAAGGAATTGCAGTTTCCGGATCAGATACAAGAGCTTCTTCGCCTCTACGATTTCCCCCCCGAGAAACTCGTGCTTGAAGTCATGGGTGGGCATCCCGGTGACCACCTGACGAGCGCAATCGATGTCCTCACGCGCCTACGACTCAAGAACGTACGGCTCGCATACGACAATTTCGGTGTTCATTCTTCCACGCTCGAGCACGCCTCAAGGCTTCCTTACGACATACTTAAGCTGGACCGCTCATTCGTTTCCGACGTCACCCAGAACTCGAGCACCGTTGCTGCCGCCCGGTCGATTGTCGAGCTTGCCACCAGTATGAATTGTGAACTGGTAGCGGTCGGAATCGAAAATGCGGCCACGAGAAACAGGCTCTCGAAGATCGGCTGTCAGCTCGGTCAGGGATTTCATATCGCCCCACCCATGTGTACGGAAGACTTCGTGCGATGGGCGGCGCAGTGGCAAGAGGAAACAACTTCGAAGAGAAAGCGCCTGCACTCGGACGATTCAAGCAGTGGTAACGAATTACAGAATGCTTTACCCGAAGGCTACTGCCTGCACTGGTACGAGATCGAATCCATTCTGGGGTCTGGGGGTTTCGGGATTACTTACCTTGCGCGCGACACCAACCTGAACCGGCTTGTTGCCATCAAAGAGTATTTTCCTAAGGAAATGGCGAAGCGAGCGGAGGATAGCGGGGTAACCCCGGTTTCCGAAGACATCGCGGTCGATTTCACTAACGGACTGGACAGATTTATTTCCGAAGCACGCACGGTTGCCCGATGCCAGCATCCGAACATCGTCGGCGTTTACAGTGTATTTGAAGCAAACGGCACGGCGTACATGGTGATGGAATACCAGCGCGGTCAGTCCCTTTCCAGAGCGATGCGTTCTGGTCTCATTGGGGGCGAACGGGATCTGCTTGCACTGGTTCGCCCGCTGTTGGACGGCCTGATGTTCATGCACGACGCCGGTTTCATCCATAGGGACATCAAGCCCGACAATATCTTTATCCGAGAGGACGGCATTCCGATGTTGTTGGACTTCGGCGCGGCGCGCCAATCGGTAGGTTTCGGCACTCAGCGCATGACCACCATGCTGACGCCAAGTTACGCCCCAATTGAGCAATACGACACCAGCGGGCGGGCGGAGAAGCAGGGGCCATGGACGGACATTTACTCCTTCGGCGCCACCTTGTATCGCCTCATCGCAGGGCGCGGCCCCATCGATGCTGTATCCCGGGCGAACGCGCTGCTCGAAAGCGGCAAAGACGCCTATCTATCGATCAAGGACACCAAGCCCGCCGGTTTTTCCCATGCTCTGCTGACCGCAATTGATTATGCACTTGCCTATCGCCCCGCAGACCGGCCTCAGACCGTAAAGGAGTGGCTTGCGCTCTATCCAGATGGCCCGCGGACGGCGTATGAGACCAGCGGCAAACTCAGCTCCGCGGCGAAAGGAAACGGCGACCGTTCTCATGCAGCCGAAGACGAGCAGCGAATTTCCCCTTCTGGCGTCGCCGAAGAAAGGGACCAACAGGCACACACCAAAGAATCCGATGAGCAGTCCACCGTACCGCAGGCGGGCTCTCCATTGACACCCCACTTTCCGGCGGCGCGCTGATCGAAAAGTGAAAAATCAAAGCCCAGCTGTGCGAAACAATAAGGAGGTGAGCGAAAAAAAGTAAGCGTTAAGTCTACAAGAACAAGACGATCTAAACGCCAACGCAGGCACGTCCGAGTCGGTGACTCGCTACCGGAACGGATGAACAACCACATAAAGCCTGACGTTGTATACGCCTCTTAGAGGTTTTTTTAAGGCATGCAACCCGCGCTCTCAAGTGGAGTTGTAAAGAGCACGCGCCATGACTCATGTGCAGAACTCAAAGGGCAGAGAAACGACTCTGCCACCCAGAATCAAGAAGCCTCATCCGATCGGGCCCAAAGGCACCATCCTACTCGTCGAGGACAACCTGATAAATCAGCGCGTCGCTCGGTACGTGTTGAAAATGCTCGGCTGCGAAGTTCATATAGCGGCAAACGGTATCGAAGCGCTGGAAATGTTCAGTAACCGGTCCTATGACCTTATCCTGATGGATTGCCACATGCCCGTCATGGACGGTTACGAAGCGACCCGGCAGATCCGGCAGATGGAGTCAACAACGGCCAGGCGCCGTGAAGTCCCAATTATTGCGGTGACCGCCGATGTGCTGGCATCCAGCTACGAATTGTGCTTTGAAGTGGGCATGAACGATTTCCTGCCCAAGCCTTACGATACCAGCGATCTGACGCGAATTCTCAGACAGTGGTTACCGCCCAATGGCAGTGCGGGGCCTTCGCCGTAAGCGAATTGAATTTAATTTGCAGTCGGCCACGGCTAGCGCGCAGCGAGCACCGATGGACCGATGGACCGATGGACCGATGGACCGATTTTAGCCGCCTGGCACATCGCAAGCTCTCAATGCCTTATTCCGGGAAGCGCTTGAGCACCAGTCCTGCGTTGTGTCCACCGAATGCAAATGACTGAGTGAACGCCGCGCTTATTTCTCTCGGCTCGACGCTGCGAGCAAAATTAAGCTCGGCGATGGGGCTTTCCAGGTTCCGACAGGCATGGGTGGTTTGATTCTTGAGGCTGAGCACGGTCACCGCAGCTTCAATTGCCCCGCTCGCTCCGATCGTGTGCCCAATCAGGGATTTGGTTGAATTCACCAGCACCCCACGACCAAAGACTCGCTCGATCACGCCGGCTTCGGTGGGGTCGTTTGCCTGGGTTCCCGTCCCGTGCGTGTTGACGTACTGAATATTTTTGGGCAAGACGCCAGCATCATCCAACGCCAGCCGGATCATTCGCTCTATTTCCACCCCGTCCGGGTCGATCTGCATCATGCTGTGAGCATCGAACGATTCGCCATAACCGGCGACCTCAGCGAGGACGGTCGCACCTCTCCCGATAGCCCTGTCCCATTCCTCGAGAAGAAGTACCGCAGCTCCGCCCTGACTGAAGAGGAAGCCAGATCGGCGCTCGTCGAAAGGCCGGTTAGCGCGATCAGGATCGTCGCAATCTCGCACCAGCGCACCGGCGATATCGAATCCTAAAAAGATACCGCCGTAGTAGTCATCCAGAAATTCGCTACCACCGGCCAGAGCGATATCAATGTCTCCTCGACGAATCTCCCGAAATGCGTGCCCTATCGCCACCGTGCCCGAAGCGCAGGCAATGGCGTAAGTCACGTTGGGTCCAGTAAAAGTGAACTTTAGGCCCAGCAACGAAGATACCGCGTTGGGCATCAGCATTGAGACGACGAAGGGGTTGAACCGCGGACCGATGACTAGATTCGCAAGGATTTCGTCGAGCTCGCGGGCGCGGGAATCTTCGCCGAGCGAGTCCTTGATCTTGCCTAGACGCTGCTTCTGGCGCGCCAGGGACTGATAGGAATGATTCTGCAAGAAGGTGGTGGCGCCGCCAACGCCTGTTCCCATGAAGACCCCGGCACGAGCGGGGTCAATGCCTGCAACGAATGAGGTGCGGGCGCGCTTGTTCTTCTCCTCCACGCAGAGCCCGGAACCCGTAACAGCTTCTCGCGCCGCGCGCGCCGCCATCAGCGAGACGCGGTCGTTCTGGCCCAACTCAACCCGGGAAGCACCCAGGGAATCAGCGTCGAGTGGGGGCAAAGGCGACCAGACGGTAGAATGATAATCGGCAAATTGGCGCCAGCTTTCGGGAATGGCGGCGACTACCGACCGACCCTCCAGGCAGCCCGACCAGAAATCCTCCGTGCCCAGGCCTAGGCTGGTGACAAGGCCGATACCGGTTACGGCAACGCGCCGGGACACGTCAGCATTCCGGTTGTTCCTCGGCTATTCGGCCGTTTATGTAATTCGCGATGTCGCGCAAGCTAGCAATATTCTCGACTTGATCTTCAGAGATCGACCCACCGAATTCATCCTCGAGGGTCATGAAAAGCGTAAGCAGATCCAGTGAATCCGCGTTGAGATCTTTTCTCAGATCCATATCCAGCGTGGGTGGCTCATCCAGCGACAGCACTTCACTGGTGATCGATATTACGCGCTCCGACACCTGCTTAGGTGACAACTTTTCGCTCAATCGATGACCCTCGAAAACCTGATTTCGTTGCTTGGCTGACTTCGCGACCTGGTATGGCCGACAAGATAACTTATTGATAAGACTGAAGTTATTTTCAGCCTCAGGAAGCCGATCACAGCACGCCGCAATACCTTGCCTGCCCGAATTGGTCCTCATTCGTAAGCATGCTCAGCATGCTTCAAGGAAAAACGAGTCGGCTGCGCGAAGGCGATCGCTTCCGGCTAGATCTCTTTGCGGTGCCGCTTTAACGCACTTTCGCCTTGAGCGTGTCCGTCTGCCGCTCGCGCATCGCCGCGCATACAGCTCTCGATCGTCTTGAGCAAGCCGGACGGCTCGAACGGTTTGCTCAGATAGGTTGCACCCACCGACTTGCATTCGTTTATAGCATGTGTTGTTGCACTCGCCGTAAGCAGAATGAACGGCATTTCGGCCCGTTCCGGATGCGCCATTTTGAACACTTGAACCACTTCCGTTCCGCTGTATTCCGGCATCTGCATGTCCACAATTGCGAGATCGTAGTCCTCCACATCCAGTCGATTGAGCGCTTCGCGGCCGTCGGACACCACCGTAAAGCGGTGGCCGCTTTTTTCCAGAATATGGCCGACCAGCTTCTGATTCGCGGGATGGTCGTCTGCCACCAGAATGTTTAGCCCGCCGCCATTCGCCTCCGCCGACTGGCCGGCGTGGCTGCGAGCGAAGTGGTCTACGAGCCGGGTGACCCGGTCGTCTGCCTTTGCCCTGGCCGGTCCCACAACGGCATGAAGGGCATTGAACAGAAGTCTCTTGTCCACGGGACTGCCGAGCACTGAGCTGTAGCCCGCCCCTTGTAGTCGATTCTCCTCGCGCCGCGAGAGTTTGCCTACATAAATCATGGTCAGTTCCGGCAGCGACTGGTGCCGAACTCGGCGCGCAAACTCGACCGGGTCGATGCCCAGGGAGCGTTCCTCCGCCAACACAACCTTGTACGCACATCCGGCTCTTGCCGCCGATAACAGCATCGCGATCGCTTCAGCGCCGTCTTCCGCAAGGTCATAGCCGTCGACCCAGTCGCTTACCAGGCGGCAAAGATCCTCGCTTCGCGGTGCGTCTTCGCTAGCCACAACCAAGAGCGAATTGGGCTCAGCTTCGAACTCTCTTGCTTGCGAGCTTACCGTTATGGGCTGTAGCTCGATCGGCAGCGTGAACCAGAATCGGCTGCCCTGGCCGCTAGAGCTCTGCAGGCCAATCTCCCCGCCCATGAGTTGCACCAGGCGCTTGCTGATGGTGGTCCCGAGACCGGTACCGCCGTGACGCCGCGTGGTGGATTGGTCCGCCTGCGAGAAGCTGTCGAAAATCTTCTCCTGAAACTGCGGCAAAATTCCCGACCCGGTATCGATGACCTCGAAGCGAAGATGAACGTTACCGTGCCGCTCCTCCAGCAGGACCACGCGTACTTCTACATCGCCCGAGTCGGTAAATTTGATTGCGTTACCGATGAGATTGATCAACACCTGTCGCAGATGCTGCTGGTCCGCTCTCACCGGTCCAGGAACCGCCGGATCGATAAAAATGTTGAAGTACAGGTTCTTCTCGTGAGCCTGGGGCGCCAACATCTTGCAGGTGCTTTCGATTAGGAAATGCAGGTCGAAGTCGGTGCGCTTGACGGCGATTTTCCCGGCTTCGATCTTAGAAATGTCCAAAACGTCGTTAACCAGGGCAAGCAGGGTTCTCGCGCAGGCGTGGATGGTCCCTACGATGTCGCGCTGCTCCCGATCGAGGCGGGTATCAACTAGAAGCGCGCTCATCCCGATGACCCCGTTAAGCGGGGTGCGGATTTCATGGCTCATATTGGCCAGGAAGGTACTCTTGGCTTCGTTGGCGCGTTCAGCGTGCTCGATGGCTTCATTCAGTCTGCGAATCAAAGCGGCAACGTAAAGTGGCAGGACGATGAGTGAAATTAGGATTCCACTTCCCATTATGAGATTTTGGCGCCAATACTCGCTTGCCGCCATGACGACCCCAAATCCGAGGGTGCCCAGCGCCATGGCACTGTAGATATAGCGAGTTCCATAGCGAAAACCGTTTCCGAACGTGACCCATAAGTAGATCATGAACATCGGAGCGGTCAGCCCGCCTCCGCTGTACATTGCGTAGGAGACGAAGCCCATGTCGCTCAGCATTCCCGCGTGGCGACGAAGGTTACTTTTGCCTGGAGATGCGATGATGGCCGCAAGAATTGCCAACGCCGAGAAAAGGCACCCGGCAGCCGCGAAGCGGTCAAGAACTGCGTTCGAATTCGAGCCGCCCAGCGAGAACACATCCATCGAATAGAGATACCCCACCACAAGGAATGTGATACCCAAACGCAGGATGGCTTGTTCGGACTCGGTGTCGGGACAACTTTGAAGCCGCGCGCGAACGGTCTTGAGCAAGATCGCCGCCTCGGAGATGATGGACAAGCTTTGTTGCACAGGTTTTCGCCTCAAAGGACCCCCTGGAGTGACCTCGCGGAAAGCTTCCCCCTCCTTAAACAGCCAAGGATCCGGAGTAGGTACTCTATAAAACAACGAGATACATTATGGTTCATTTTTGTAACGTTTTGTAACCATTCCGGTCTCGCATGGCAGGCGGCGTCTTCCGCCCGCGCCCAACTGCCCCGCCCTATGAGCACCACAGCAAAGCCTACAAGATAAGAACTTCTGGTCACCTACCCCAAACAGCATCGAACCTAAATCGGGTAATTTCAAGTAATCCGACTGTAACTTTTGCCCCGGGTCGGGGCCGCTGTTGGTTACAAAGCGCTGAAATTGAGCCGGCTACTACAACAGCCCGCTCGCTATCCCAGCGCATGGTTGCGCATTCGGTGCGGTCCGGCGATCGAATCTCGCCGCACCGCTCGAACAGGCAGATGCTCGCTCGGGGCTTTGCTCAAAGGAGCTACGGATGGAGGTAGATACAGCCGCTGATCCGCAGCGAAACGGCGCCAGGCGGCTGCGGGATCTCCAAAATCTAGCGCGGCTTGGAGAATCTCGAGTCTTGGAGAGTCCGCTACTGCGGAGCCGGCATTGCGCCCCCGCCCTCAACGCCTGATGCAATCATCGCAGAATTTGAGTGGTCGAATTAATTGACCACCAAAGGAACCAGGTAGCGGGGGCGCAAATCACCTTCGACGACTGCGGCTTTCAGGCATGTAGGCGGGCCTGGGCTCTGAGCAGATAATTCATGGTCTGCTCGTCTCTCGGTGCCAGCGAAAACGCCGCGTCTACCCACACATCCACGGTTCGACGCATAGCCTCCCGATCCAGCGCGGGGGTAGACGCGCGGATCGCGCGTCGCAGTGCCTGGCGGCCATGAAAATGCCGGTCAAAGCTGCGAATATGGCTGCGGACCGCCTCCTCCCCCTTTCCTTCATCGGCGAGCACGTCAACCAGCCCCATTTGGTAGAGCTCCTCCGCTGAATAGGTGCGGCCACTTTCGATGAAGCGCTCCGCCTGCACCGGCGATAACCTGCGCGTTAAAAGATGGTACGCGCCCATTCCCGGAAACAAGTTGAACAGCACCTCGGGCAGGCCCATCTTGCACTGCCGCTCGGCGACGACCACATTCGCCGCAAGCGCCGCCTCGAAACCGCCGCCCATGGCCTGGCCTTGAACCAAAGAGATGGTGGTAACGGGCAGCTCGTAGTTGGTTGCGTTGGTAAATACGATATCCAGGCACTCCATTGCGTAGCGCCGAAGGGTTCCGCGGTCCTTCGTTGCTATGCAGCGGCGGAAAAGAGCGAGATCGCCGCCGAGACTGAATACGCCCGGAATACGAGAGGCAAATACCTGGTAGCGCAATCGATTGGGGACTCCATCGGCGAGCTCGCGCTGAATTCGCGCCCTGACTTCACGTTGACCTTGTCTTAAATCTGAAACCAGCTCGGTGGTGAATTTGGGCGCACAGGTGGGCTTGAGATAGGCCCAAAGGACGCCGAAGTCCTCTTCAAATACAGTCTCGTAGAGCCTTTCCTCTACGGGTGACAGGCACTCAGAGACGGGGTCCCGAAAAACGGGGTCCCGGGCTCCCCGACCGAGTCGCGCGGTCCCATTCTCTCTTATGAAACCTCCCCAAGCGTGCACGGCTGTTACTTCATTTGTCATTTTGGCCCCTCCTGCCGGTTCGTTGACCGGTTCATCGCCAGATCCAGAATGGCGCGCGCGGCAAGACCCAGTCCGGCAATCCATGCCCGGATGGCCGCGCGCCCTAGTCGAGATTCCTTGTTTTAAATTCCGCTCCCTCGATTGTCTCCTTTATCCCTCGCAATTCGAGACAGAGCCCGAGTTCGACCGCATCGGGACCCGGGGCCCGAATCGCAAGCTCTGCACAAACGTCTAAAGGGGGACCTTACAAAAGCTCAGGCTTGGTTCCCGTCGCGGCCCACCGCGGCGGAAAATGCCCGCTCGCCTTCAGGCGAATTGAGCTCCCACCGGTCGATTTCTTGATCCTCTCCCCGTCCACAGACGATTCACCGCCGTGGTGTGTTTTTCGAATGCCTCGGGCCGCCAGACGGATACGCCGGCGGCGTCCGACAAGACCACGATTTCCATGTTTCTTTCGGGGAGCCACCCCATGGACCTGATCTGATCCGGGATCTGAATTCGCAGACCGCCCTTGCCGTAACTGGTCGGTCGGCCAACGGAGGCAATCAGTGCCGCCATGTGGAGCTTCTCCGGATCGGAACCGTCGTAATCGCGCAACTCGTAGGGAGAAACGAGCCATTCGAATTGTTGTTGTGATTCATCTTCCAGGTGGCACAGCAGCCAGGCGTGAAATTCTTGCTCCGGCTCCACCAAAAGCTGTCGATGCCAGACCAGCGGGACAAAGCTGACGGGACGCTTCTCAAGTCGCAGCGGCCCAAGACTTGCGGGGACACGTACCCTGTTTTCCGAGTCCACGTCATTTCTGGTAAAACCTGGCATTCTGAGGCCGTATTTTTCGAAGCCTCGCTGCTCTGCCCGATAACTGTCTTAAATATATACTATTTATCAAGGTATCCGAACATGTGGATTAAGTCGTTTTTGGTAGATTTTGGTATTTCCTTGTCAAAATTGATGGTAACAGCCGAAGGCCCTTGGGGAAAGATTTCCCCCCGAAAATCTTCTAACCTTGCCCGGATTGTGCGTATTTGGATTCGCTCACCCCATCCCCGCTGGGCGGTATCGGGCTACCGTTGAGGAGCTCCGATGGAGGGAATACCCGCCGCCATGGTCGACGCTCGGCGAAGGGCGTTTTCATGTTCGCCCGGCGGTCGGGCGGCATGCCTTTCAGGTCAACGCAGGGCGCAGCGAGGTTGCGCCCGAACCCTTGGAGCAGGGCAAGCGAGGGAAAACGGGGAGAGGGGGGTGGGCGCCAGGTAAAAGGGGGCAGACCCCGTGGGAGTGTTCTAGCCCGTGAATTCGACCCGGGCGGCGAACTTGTAGCCAACCCCGCGGACCGTCTTGATCAGCTTGGGCGACTTGGGGTCTTTCTCGATTTTCTTCCTCAGTTTCGACACCAGTACATCGACGCTGCGGTTGAGCGGCGACCAGTCCCGGCCCGCGAGCAAATTCGAGATTTCGCTCCGGCTCAAAGGCCGATCCGCGTGGGTCACCAGGGAAGCCAGCAGCTGATACTGATGGCTGGTCAGGTGAACCACCTGGCCCTCGGCAGAATTGAGCTCCTGGGTGACCAGGTCCAGAACCCAGCCCTCGAAGCGGACGCCGGAAACCGGAACGGTGTTGGTCTGCCGCCGAGACTTCGGGGCGCGCCTGAGGACCGTCCGAACCCGAGCCAGCAGCTCACGGTGATCAAAAGGCTTGGTCACGTAGTCGTCGGCCCCGATTTCCAGGCCGACAATCCTGTCCACGGTTTCGACCTTGCCGGTCAGCATGATGATCGCCACATCCGAGCGGGCACGCAGTTCGCGTGCCAGATTGAGACCGCTCTCGTCAGGCAGCATCAGGTCGAGAATAATCAGGTCAACGGTCTCGCTGGCGAGACACTTTCTCATCTGTTCTCCGGTACCTGATTCAAGTACTTGGAAACTTTCCGCCCGCAGGTAATTCGAGACCGTCCTGCGCAGGCGCTCGTCGTCATCAACTACCAGGATTACGGCGGAGGCAGACATCGATAGTTTGCAGTCTCGTGATGTGTTCGCCCGTCTGATTGCACCAACCGCGGGCCATTCTATAGGATTAAAATGCCTTATAGCAGCGTGTCTGTCGCCGAGTAGCCGCCAGCGGGTATCATCGTCGCACGCATTACGTCGTTGAGAGATTAGCGGTGAGTGAATCCAAACCATTGGCGGCAGGACTGGATCCCGTTTCCCACCAGCGCATGAACGCCGTCAGTGAGCTGGTGAGGCGCGTCAGTCACGAATACAACAACCTGTTCGGGATCATCATCGCCACGCTCGGGATTCTGAAAGAGGATCTGGACCAGCTCCCGGAGATCTCCCAGCTCAAACCCCTAATCAGCGACGCTCTGTCTGCCAGCAGGGAGGGGACGGATCTGATGGAACAGCTACTCGCGTGCACCGGATATCACTCGCTGCGGCCTGAACCCGTCGACGTGTCAAAAGTGGTGGATGAGCTGAAACTTCGACTGCAGCAGGTCCTGTCCGAGGAAATCGCCCTCGAGGTCACGGCTGAAACGGATCTTCCCCGCGCCTACGTCGACCCGAAGGCACTGGAGCGTACCCTTGACGGTCTGGTGGAAAACGCCCGTGAGGCGATGCCGCTAGGCGGAACGCTGTGTATCTCGGCGGCGCTCCACCATCAGAGCGCTGCCGGCGATGCGGCGGGCGACCAGTTGTCGCCGGGACAATATGTCTCAATCGTCGTTTCCGACACCGGTGATGGCATTGAGCCCTCTTTGCTCAAGCGTGTGGTCGAGCCTTTCGTGACCACCAAAGAGCCCGCAAAGAGTCGCGGGTTCGGACTCAGCCGCGGTTACGGCTTCGCCATACAATCCCGCGGATGGCTTTTCCTGGAAAGCGAACCGACCCGCGGCACCAAGGTGACCCTGGTGGTGCCGATCGAAGGACCGTAATCCGGCTGACTCGACCCGAATCGCCGTGAGTCCGGCGTAAGCGCTGTCTCACGCCGGACGGGAATAGAGAAAACTCCCTCCGGACGCGCTTCGCGGTAGCTTAAGGAGTCGACTTCAGACTGAAAACGACGAGCCGCAGCCACAGGTCGTGGCAGCGTTTGGATTGTTGATGACGAAGCGCGCCCCCTGGAGATCTTCCTTGTAGTCCACTTCGGCGCCCATCAGGTACTGAAAGCTCAACGGGTCGACCACCAGGCTGACACCCTCCCTTTCGAACACGGTATCGTCTTCCTGGGCCGAATCCTCGAAGCTAAAACCGTACTGAAAGCCCGAGCACCCGCCACCCTGAATATAAACCCGCAGCAGGGCAGCGTTCCGACCTTGCTTGGATACCAGTTCCTGGACTTTGTGCGCGGCACTGGAGGTCAGCTGGATTGCGTCCGGCATTCCGATGCTGGAATCAGTCATTGAGTTAGCGCTCATTTCTCGGGGTTGGTCCTCATACTCGGCATTATACAGATGCTGCCGGTAAGACCGATCTTCAACCCTCGAAACTCAGGTCTCCTGGGCCATTTTCAGGGTAGGACCCTGCTCGAGCCTGAGCGGCTCATCTCCCGCAAGCTCACCGCGGTGCACCAGATTGCCGTTCACCTCGGCGCCCATTGCCATCTCGATGAGCTGGTAGTAGACATTGCCCGTAATTTGCGCGTTGGCGGCGAGCTCGATCTGAGCGTCTGCATGTACGTCGCCGATGACGACACCATTGAGCACGACGTTGGGCACGCGCACTTCCCCCTCGATGGTGCCGTGCTCGCTCAGTGTCAACACCGACGATGTGTCGTCGGCAACCACGTTACCTTTAACCGTACCGTCCACGTGCAGCCAGCCTGAAAACCGAAGGTCGCCAAAGATCTCGGTTTGTCGACCAATAAGCGAATCGATCTTCGAAGCCTTGATCTTCTTGCGTTTTCCAAACATCTCCAGCATTCCTTACCCGACGGCGCGTGACCAGTCGAAAGCCTTCTCCACATCCGTTCGGCGTCCGCCGCGGGTTTGTACGTTGACGACAACGCGGTGGGGGACGAAGCCCTTCGGCAGGGTCATCCTGCCCTCGAGACGCTGAAAATGCTTGAACTTGAACTTCAGCGCCGAGCCGTCCGAACTGGAGACCTCGTTTAAGGATAGCTGTTTTAAGTCGCCATGCATCTCCCCGGAGACGGATAGGTTCACAGTCCCCGAAACCAGCCGGTCATTGCGCATATTACGGGTCAGCACGAGGGAGTATCTATACGCATCGGTCGTACCCTCTCGCTCCACTATGAACGTATGTATTAATACGCCCTTGGTCTCGTTGCTGGAGACGATGCCGCGGTAAAAAGCCACCTCTTCCCGCAGCTCCAGGATTTCCCCCTGAAGCTGTTTCAGATAAGAATCCAGATCAGCGTAGGCCTTGCTATCGATCTGTTTGCTGCGTTCGAGTATCGCAACCCGAGCCTTCAAGTCGTCGTTTTCCTGGCCCAACTGCTGATTGTCCCGGAGCAGGGATTTGCGCTCCATCTGCAATCTGGTCACCTGCTGGTCCCGGGTCTCATGCTCTCGTTCGCTTAGGTAATAACCCCCTGCACCAATGGTAATACCTGCCGCAAGCATGGCTATGGTCCGACGCCATGGCTGTCTTTTCTGGATGGTAAAACTGGGTTTCATCGCTCTATTCAATGCTCCCCATGCGCAAACTTTAGTCCTTTCGGGCCGCGACTTCAGGGGCCCAGGGCGGCAGAGCTCAGCCCTTCGCGCTCATCGAAGCCGAGCATGATGTTCATATTCTGAATCGCCTGTCCGCTCGCGCCCTTCACCAGATTATCCTCCGCCACCAGAACCACGACGGTATTGCCATTTCCCGGTCGATGACAAGCGATGCGCAGCATATTGCTTCCCCGCACCGAGGACGTGTCCGGGTGACTCCCGGGCGGCATCACGTCGACGAACGGCTCCTCGGAGAAACGCTCTTCATATACGGTCTGCAGGTCAGCATCCGCGACAATGAGCTCTGCGTAAAGCGTAGCGTGAATCCCGCGAATCATGGGGGTGAGATGCGGGACGAAGGTGAGGCCCACCGACTTGCCAGCGGCAACCTCTAGCTCCTGTGCGATCTCCGGCAGATGACGGTGCCCCGGCACGCCATAGGCCTTGAAGTTGTCGCCGGCCTGACAAAAAAGTGTATTCAACGCAAGCTTGCGGCCCGCGCCGCTGACCCCGGATTTGGCATCGGCGATGAGCCTGTCGGTGTCTACCAGACCGGCTTCCAGCAGCGGCAGAAAGCCGAGCTGCACCGCCGTTGGGTAGCATCCGGGATTGGCCACTAGGCGGGCGGAGCGGATGCGTTCGCGATTAACTTCCGGCAGGCCGTACACGGCCTCGTCGAGCAGCTCCGGGCACCGGTGCTCCATACCGTACCAGGCTGCCCACAGCTTCTTATCCCGCAATCTGAAGTCGGCGGCCAGATCGACAATGCGAACGCCGGCGTCAAGCAGCGCCGGCACGGCATCCATGGCGGTCCCGTTGGGCGTGGCGAAAAATACTAAATCACATTCGGAGAGGATTTCAGCGTCGGGCTCGATGTAGCTCAAGTCGACGCGCCCGCGAAGACCGGGGAACAGATCCGCCACCGGACGCCCGGCTTCTCCCCGCGAAGTGACCGCAACCACGCTCGCCTGGCGGTGGCCGGCAAGGAGCCGCAGCAGCTCAGCGCCGGTATAACCCGTGCCGCCGACGATGCCAACGCGAATCATGCTTATAGACTCCCGAACTGGAATGTTGCTGAAGGGGGGAATCTTAGCAGAGCTCGGTACACGACCCCGATCATCGGCGTCGGTCGGGCGGGTCGCGCAGGCGGCTGAATGACCTGTTGGTATAATCGTATCCACGTTGAGGCATAACAGGCAAAGGCACGCGCACTGTGTCCACATATCGCATGCAGTCGATCGAGGTGCCCTACCCACCACCCGCAAGCGCGTGCGCGCGCGCCACGGCCCGGACCGGCCGAATCGTGAACGCAATTTGTTCCCATGACCGAGCCCTGACTGGTGAAGGCTTTACACAGACTGCGGGAACACCTTGCCCACGCCGAGGCGCTGTTTCCGCTAGCGCTGGTCGGCCTGGTGAGCGGTCTCGTAACCGGCGGGGTCATAATCGCTTTTCGCTGGTTCACCGAGAATGCCCAGCTCCTCCTGACGCCGCTAACGGCCCCGGAAGCCTTTGAGTGGCTTTCCTGACCTTACCGGCTCTGCCTGCCTATCGCAGGTGGCCTGCTCATCGGGGTTATTTTCCAGCGCGCCTCGGTGGGCGCGAGACAGGTCGGGGTGGTGCACGTGATGGAGCGACTCGCCTATCACTCCGGACGCATGCCGTGGAAAAACGCGGCGCTGCAGTTTTTCGGCGGCGCCCTGTCCATCGTCTCCGGACACTCGGTGGGACGCGAAGGACCCGTGATCCACGTCGGCGCCGCCAGCAGCAGCCTGCTTGGTCAGTGGCTCGGATTTCCCAACAACAGCATCCGGGTGCTGGTTGCCTGCGGTGTGGCGGCTTCCATTGCCGCTTCTTTCAACACCCCCATCGCCGGCGTGATATTCGCCATGGAAGTGGTGTTAATGGAATACACCATGGTCGGTTTTACCCCGGTCATATTGGCCGCGGTCGCGGCGACTTCAATGACCCGGGTGGCATACGGCTCTGCTCCCGCCTTCGACATACCCATAATGTGGATGACCTCACTCTGGGAACTGCCGTACATCCTGTTGCTAGGCGCGGTTCTGGGCGCCACCGCCGCCTTGTTCATTCACGGGATCCGCTTCGTCGAGGAACGCTGCCGAGAATGGCCTCTGTGGACCCGGACCACCGCCGCCGGCGTCGTCACCGGCTTTTGCGCTTTGATTGCGCCCCAGATCATGGGCATCGGCTATGACACCGTGGAGCTCGCTTTGCTCGGCGAGATGGCGCTAAGTGCGCTCGTCCTGGTGGCGGCGGTGAAACTCGTTGCCACCGTCGCCTGCATCAGTCTAGGCCTCCCCGGCGGACTTATCGGACCAACCACCGTTATCGGCGCCGCGGCCGGCGGAGCACTCGGCGTAGTCGGGCATGCGTTGGTGCCGGAGATGAGCTCCAGTGAAGGCTTCTACGCCATGCTCGGTATGGGTGCGATGATGGGCGCCGTGCTGCAGGCGGCGCTGATGGCCGTACTCGAACTCACCGCCAACTCCAACAGCATACTTCCCGGCATGTTTGCCATCGTCACCGCAACACTGATCACCCGTGTGGTGTTCAAGAAACAATCGGTGTTCATCAACACTCTCAGAGCCCGGGGCATCGATTACCGCCACGATCCCGTCGCCACTTCCTTGAGCCGCACCGGTGTAGGGGCGATGATGGACCGTCGCTTGCTCGCGCTGCCGAGGCACGTGGAAGCATCCGCGCTGCCGGTGATGGAGAAGCACGTACAGTGGGCCCTGCTTACGGAAGGCGATCGCGTGTGCGGAGTGGTTCGCGGGCACGCGCTGGAGTCTTTCATAGCGGATGTAAAAACGAATGTGGTGAACAATGAGCCACTGGACCTGTCGCAAATCCACGGCGCGCACCAAAGCTTCGACTTGGTCCGCGTCCACGCGACCCTTGCAGAAGCCATTGAAAGCATGGAGCGAAGCGGTGCCCGGGTGGTGCTGGTGACCGCTTCCGATCATGCCGTGACCGCTAACGTGTTCGGCGTTTTGACCCGGGATCGGATTGAGGCCGGGGTTCGAGTCCGGGCATGAAACGATTTTCGCCGTCGCGCTCTGTTCAGGCTAAAGGTTAGACTGCGCGCTGCATGCTGGCCTGCTGAAGCCGGCGTGGGATTGAAACGCTTTCCCAAATTCTGTTCATGCTATACGTCAAAGCCTTCCACATCATTTTCGTTGTGACCTGGTTCGCAGGTTTATTTTACCTGCCGAGACTTTTCGTCTATCACTCCAGCGCCAGTGATGGAACCGGAATCGAGCGCTTTAAGACCATGGAGCGAAGACTGTTCATTATCACCACCATAGGCGGCGTGAGCGCACTCATTTTCGGCTTGTGGCTCACCCTCGCTTACGCCTGGCAGGCGTACGCCTCCGGCCTATGGCTGCATCTGAAATTTGTCCTGGTCGCACTGCTGATAGCGTTTCATTGCTACCTGGGCAAACTGATGCTGAATTTCAGGTACGATCGGAACCGCCACGGGGAGCGCTTTTACCGCTGGCTGAATGAGTTTCCGACCCTGGTGCTCATCGCCGTGGTCATATTGACCGTGGCCAAGCCCTTTTAGGCCGCGGCCGCGGGGAGGTTATCGATGACACGAATGGTCGCTTGCGTAGTGCTCAAACGAGAGGCGGAGGGGCTCGAGTCTCCCCCGCATCCCGGGGAGATCGGCCGCCGCATCTACCAGAACGTTTCCAGGGAAGGTTGGGAGCAGTGGCTGCAACGGCTGCAGATGATCATCAACGAGAATCAGCTCAACACCGCTGACTCCATGAGTATCGAACTGATCGAGAAGCACATGCTGGGCTTCTTTTTCGATGAGGGAGACTACGGTGGGCTACCGCAGGGATTTAGGACTGCCGGCGGCAAGAAGTGATGCGAGACATTATCCAAAAGGCGTGATCTAAGGATTCGCGAGCAAGCTCACTCCTAAAGCCGCCCTCGATTTCGTACCGCGTCACCCATCATGCGTCGCTGCGGGCTCGATGCGCCACACCGGCGCCAGAACGAAATTGAGGCAGGCGTGGGCTTCACGCAGCGCCCGCTCGACAGCCTGCGGCGACTTTTCCAGAGCGAACAAGAAGCCGAGATAGCTACCGCCTTCGGGAAGCGGCACGAGCTCGTAGCCCTCGCGCACCGCGATTACCACGTCCTCGATACCGGGCACCTTGCGCGCCGCCATTACCCCTTCGACCCTGCGCAACACGCCGGCCCCGGGCACCGGAATCATCAGCACTCCAGCGGCGCCGGAGGGGGGGGTAATCTGGATTCGTTCGCCGACCGCCTGACGGAGCACCAGCTCCTCCAGGCTTCGACCGGTGCCGAAGCTGAGCAGCCGGGCGCAGTCGCCACCGATGGTGCGGGCGGCAATCTCCAGCACCCAGAATTCGCCCCATGCGCTGCGCACCTCGGCATGAACCGGCCCCTGGCGCAAACCATAGGCGCGGCAGGCGTCGGAAACCCTGCGAGCGACAGCGACCTGGGAACTTGGGGCTAAGCGGGAAGGTGTCACGTAATAGGTCTCTTCGAAGAAAGGACCCATAAGTGGATCCGGCTTATCGAAGACAGCGAGAACATGGAGGGCGCCGTCCTCCAGCATTCCTTCCAGTGCGTATTCCGCTCCGGGGATAAACCCTTCCACCAGCACATAACGGCGCTCTTCCGGATCGGGGAGCCGGGTGACCAAAGCCGCGATGCGCCGGCAGGCGGCGACGACCTCAGCCGGATTGTCTGCCCGAATAACTCCCCGGGAGGCCGACAGCGCCAGCGGCTTCACCACCTGGGGATATTCCAGGCCCGCAAGCTGAGGCTCGAGTGGGGCGCCAAGGTCAACCCGTCGAAACGGCGGAACCGGAAGGCCCGCCCGGGCGAGTGCGTTTCGGGCCAGATCTTTGCGCCTCGCGGTGCGGGCCGCCGAGGGCGGATTGTGGGCAAGCCCCAGCCTTCTGGCGACGTGGCTCGCAAGCTCCACAGTGACATCGTCGCTGGCAATCACGGCCTGAAAAGCTTCCCTTTTCGCCTGCTCAACGATGATTTCCAGGGCCTCCTTCGGGGCCTCCAGATCCACGTGTATGCCAGAAGCGATTTCCGGAATGAGCGAGTGCTCACCCTGTGAAGCTACCACCAGGTCGATACCGAGACCGGCCGCGGCCTGGTAGTAGGCGGAGATTCGATAACTGGAATGAGGCGCGATTAAGAGGACGCGGGGTCGATGCGCCGCCGCACCGGAGGCGCGCGCCATGGAATCATGGCGCCGACGCACGGACTGGCGGAACGCGGCGACTCGAGATCAGGCGCAGCCGCCGCCCGCGCCGACCGCCGCGCCGCAGGCACCACACGTGGCGCTGCCGCCCACCGCCTGAAATACGTTGTTGAAGACGAAGGTGGCGCCGGTCTCCCTGGACACGTAGTCGATCTCGACACCCTGTAGATAGTTCAGCGCCACCGCGTCGACGTAAATTTCGTAACCTTCTCCCCTCAGCACCTTGTCCACTTCCGATTTTCGGTCGGTAAACGTCATGCCGTAGGTCATGCCGCTGCAACCACCGCCGGCGACGTAAATTCTAATCGCCTCGATCTCTTCGTCTTCGACCTCACCAAAGAGCCTGGCGAGCTGCTCTTGCGCCGCCTCGGTCACCTTGATCTCTTTTTCGCCGATAGTGCGTCGAAAAGCAGGAATGGTTTCTTCATTCATGTCTCTTTCCGTTACCTTATGCGCGGCGTCGGTGCCGCTGAAAATGCCTCTAGCTTCCTGTCTGCGCCGATGGACCGGCCTGATGCCTTGGATGATGAGAGAGTTCCGACCGCCTTCAGCCGCCGGCTCAAATCTCGACCATCTCGAAGTCCTCCTTGCGGGCACCGCACTCGGGACATACCCAATTAGGCGGTATTTCTTCCCACTTGGTTCCAGGGGAAATTCCGTCGTCGGGCAGACCGTCGACTTCATTGTAAACGAATCCGCAAATGACACACATGTAGGAATTCATGCACGCTCCTTGGCCTCTAGAGGGCGTCGTATTCTCGCATGCCCGGAATCAGGGTTGAAACCGGTGACGCGGCCACGGTTCGAATTGATAGAATCTCGTCCCGTGAGCCCAACGGCAGTCACTACTCCTACGGTCATGGCGTTTGCCGGCCTCGACCCCGCCGGCGGCGCGGGTCTGCGGGCCCACATCGAGGCCGTTGTCAGCATGGGATGCCGGCGCCTGCCCGTTATCACCGCAATCACGGTTCAAGACACCCACGATGTACGCAGCGTCACCGCCGTCGACCCCATAGACGTCGTCGCCCAGGCCCGCGCCGTGCTCGACGACATCCCGATATCCGCCTTCAAGATCGGCCTGCTCCCCAGCGTCGGCACGGTGCAGGCGATCGACAGTGTTCTCGCCCACTACCCGGAAATTCCCGTAGCAATCGACCCGGTTTGCGTTTCCGGAAGCGCACGCCACCTGATTGTGACGAAGAGTTGTTGAACGCCATGGTGTCGCTGCTGTTTCCCGCTACCCTGGTGGTGACTCCGAACAGCCTCGAAGGCCGGCTACTGGCGCCGGAGGCGGATTCGCCTGCGGCCGTGGCGGAGCAAATTCTCACTTAGGGCTGCGGCTACGTGTTGCTCACCGAAACCCACGAAAGGACGCAACAGGTGGTTAGCCGCCTGTATGCAGAGATGCGCCTGGTCGAGTGCTTGACCTTCGAACGCCTCGAGGGAATCTATCACGGCTCTGGTTGTACCCTCGCCTCCGCCATCGCTGCCCGCATCGCACACGGGCTCGAGTCCGTTGCGGTGATCTTCCAGGCCGAGAAATACACCTTCGAAACTTTGAAAAATGCGCGGCAAATGGGCAAAGGGCAGTTCTTGCTCCACCGGCTCTACTGGGCGCGAAGTTTTCGGATCCCGACTTGAGCACGGTCCTGCGCCGCGGCCTTTACGCCATTACTCGACAGGGACCGCATCCGCCCGGCGCGCTCGGGTCCGCGGTGGCATTGGCTGTCGAGGGCGGCGCGGTCGCCATTCAGTACCGGGACAAAAGTGAAGACCATACCCGCCGGCGGGAAGAGGCTTCTGAGCTCAAAGCGCTATGTTGCGCTCGCGGGGTACCACTGATCGTCAACGACGACATCGAGCTCGCGGCAGCGGTCAGCGCCGACGGAGTGCACCTAGGCCGGGATGACGCGCAGCTGCACGTGGCCCGGGATCGGCTCGGTAGCGAGGTCGTTATCGGCGTGTCCTGTTACGCCTCACTCGAGCGCGCCGTAGCGGCGGAGCGGGCCGGGGCTGACTACGTGGCCTTCGGGCGCTTTTTTCCCTCTGCCACCAAGCCCGGCGCGCCCGCGTGCCCGGTGTCGGTGCTGGAGGCGGCTGGAGACACGCTCAGCATTCCGGTGGCCGCGATCGGCGGCATCACCGCGGACAATGGCGCAATCCTGGTGAACGCCGGCGCTGACCTGCTGGCCGTCATCGATGCGGTTTTCGGGCAGAGCGACGTCCGCGCCGCTGCAGCCCGAATCGCCGAGCTATTTGTCTGAGGCTGCCCAGCCGGCCCGGCGCCTCGCCGCATCGAGTGCAAGGCGCTCCGGTTTACCGCTAGAATCTCGTATTTCGTCACGACCATAATGATTCGCCCCGATACCGGCCTCAGATGAAGTACAAAACAGAAGATCTGCGGATCCGCTCCATCTCGGACGTGATTCCGCCCGCTCGGGTACACGAGGAGATGCCGATTTCTGACCATGCGGCGGAACTCGTTCACGACACCCGTCAGGCCATTCATCGCGTGCTGCACGGAGAAGACGACCGCCTGTTGGTCGTCATGGGCCCGTGCTCCATTCATGACCCAAAGGCCGCCTTGGAATACGCCAGCCGCTTAAAGAAGTATCGCCATGCGCTCAGCGACCAGCTGTTGATAGTGATGAGGGTTTATTTCGAGAAACCGCGCACCACGGTGGGATGGAAGGGTCTCATCAACGATCCCGATCTGGACGGCAGCTTCAACATCAACAAGGGCCTGAGAATTGCCCGCGAGCTGCTGCTGAACCTTAACAACATGGGGATCCCGGCGGGAACTGAGTTCCTGGATCTGGTTACGCCGCAATACATTACTGACCTCATCAGCTGGGGTGCCATAGGCGCGCGCACCACCGAGAGCCAGGTGCACCGCGAGCTGGCATCGGGCATTTCCTGCCCGGTCGGATTCAAAAATGGTACTGATGGAAACATCAAAATTGCGGTCGATGCCATTGGCGCGGCGAATCATCCGCATCATTTCCTTTCGCTCACCATGGCCGCCAAATCGGCAATTTTCTCCACTACAGGGAACGAAGATGCGCACATCATCCTGCGGGGTGGAAAGAAGCCGAACTACGACGCCGCAAACGTCGATGCGACGGCGACGGCGTTGAAGAACGCGGGGCTCGCTTATCGCATCATGATCGATTTCAGCCATGCCAACAGCAGCAAACAGCACCAGCGCCAGCTGGACGTTTGTACCGACGTCGCCGCTCAGATCTCGTCAGGAGAAGGTCGGATCATGGGCGTAATGGCGGAAAGTCACCTCAAGCCGGGCCGTCAGGATGTGGTGCCCGCTAAGAAGCTAGAATACGGTCGCAGTATCACCGACGCGTGCATCGGCTGGGACGACAGCGTGACGATACTCGAGCAGCTCGCCGATGCGGTGACGCAGCGACGTCGCCTACCGGAAGCGCGAGCAGCGTCCTGACGCGGGCGCCAATTGCGGGGGGATTCGGACTACCAGCCGGCGACCTGATTGGCGGCGATGCCCTGGTCTTCCAGCATGATCGGGATTCCGTCGCTGACGCGGTAAATGGTCTTACCGTCCTGGGTGATCAGCCCCTCTTCCAGCGGCGTTTCGACGGCCGATCCGTCACGAAGCTTGATCCCGCCCTCCCCGATGGCGCGATTGAGTATGTCCAGCTTGTCTTTGGCCAGCGGCTTCACCGGCGTCTTCGTGACTGGACAGCAGAGAATGTCGAGAAGACCTTTATCGATGCTCATGGGTAAACGCTCAGACCGATTGTGTGATTTAGGGCGCGCGGCCGGTAGACTGGCGCGCGCGTTCCTCTCGTAGCATTTCTGCAACCAGAAATGCAAGCTCCAGGCTCTGGCTTGCATTCAGCCTTGGATCGCAGTGGGTGTGGTAGCGGTCCTTGAGATCCGCCTCGGAGATATCCTGCGCCCCGCCGACGCATTCGGTTACGTTTTGTCCCGTCATCTCCACGTGGACACCGCCCGCGTGGCTGCCTTCGGCCAGGTGAACCTGAAAAAACCCCCGCACTTCTTTCAACACGCTGCCGAAGGCGCGGGTCTTATAGCCTGAAGAGGATTTCACCGTGTTGGCGTGCATGGGGTCACAGGACCAGACCACGGACCGGCCTTCACGATGCACCGCCCTGACTAGCGGCGGCAAGCGGTCTCCGACCCTGTCGCAGCCCATGCGCGAGATAATGGTCAGCCGGCCCGGGACGTCGTCGGGATTCAGAACATCGATCAGCTTGAGCACATCTTCGGCCGTGGCGGTGGGGCCGATCTTTATCCCCAGCGGATTGGCGATACCACGCAAAAACTCCACGTGGGCGCCGTCCGGCTGACGCGTTCGCTCTCCCAGCCAGAGCATATGGGCCGAAGTGTCGTACCAGTCGCCGGAAGTGGAATCGACCCGGGTTAGAGCCTGCTCATAGCTCAGTAGCAGCGCTTCGTGGGAGGTGTAGAAATCCGTGTTCTGCAAGACGGGCGCGGTCTCGGCCGTCACACCGCAGGCCTCCATGAAGGCCAACGCATCGGCGATGCGGTCCGCGATGACCTGGTAACGCGCGCCCTGGGGACTGTCTGCGACGAAATCCATGTTCCAGCGCTGAACCTGGTGCAGATCTGCGTATCCACCCTGAGCGAAAGCGCGGAGCAAATTCAGCGTCGCCGCGGCCTGGCTGTAGGCCCGTACCATGCGTTCCGGATCCGGCGTGCGCGCGATATCGTTGAATTCGATGCCGTTGACGATGTCTCCACGGTAGGCCGGCAGAGTACGGCCGTCTCGCGTCTCCGTGTCCGCCGATCGCGGCTTGGCAAACTGCCCCGCGAGCCGGCCGACTTTAACCACGGGGCACGATGCGCCGTAGGTCAGTATTGCCGCCATTTGCAGCAGCACCCGGAAAGTATCGCGGATATTATCCGGGTGAAATTCGGCGAAGCTCTCCGCGCAGTCACCGCCCTGCAGAAGAAAGCCCCGTCCTGCGGCCACCTCTGCCAGCTGGTTCTGCAGCTTTCTGGCCTCTCCGGCGAACACCAGCGGAGGGTACGTAGAAAGGCGCGCTTCCGCGCTGGCGCACGCGGCAGCGTCCGGATAGGCGGGAAGCTGGCGCGCGGGCAACGCCTGCCAGCTATGCGGCGACCATGCGGTGTCTTGTTTCAAATCTTCAAGCCCCGGTTGTCGGGACGTTCAGGAAAGTGGTCTGGCGGCCTGGTCTCGCGAAGCGCCCGCCTCGTCAACGAACTTGATTAGCACCATGCCAGTAAATTTATCGTCTTTGTAGACCTCAATGCGAAAGGTGGTGCCCGCGTTGTCGACCGAGAATCGACGAGCAATTTCTTTCCTCTGAATTTCGACGCCGCTTTCGTTGCCCACTCCGGCCCGCCGCCAGCCGATGACGTTCACGCGATAACCTTCCTGCGGTTCGACAACGAATGCTTCGTTTGCCACCACCATGCGACCGAATCCCACCGCCTTGCGCTGACCGTCGACGTATACGGCGATGAAATGCCGGCTGGAGTCGTATTCGAAAAACTGAGGATGCAGCTCAGTAATACGGCGGTTACCGTAGCTGACGCGGTAGCGCGAGCCCTGTCTCAGGATCGCAACCAATGGACTGCTCGCCTGGTAGTCGATTTCGGCGTCTTTTTTCAGCGGAACGTAGCCGAGTTTTTTGCGCGCATTCGCCATGTCCAGCAAAACGCGGTTGTCGTAGAAACTGACCTGAATGTTGTCTTCAATACTGCGTTTCACGGACTGCGGCGTCAGCTCGAAGGACCGCTCGTACCCGATGCCCAAGCGCCGCATATAGGCCTCGAGCACCTGTAAGTGATAGAAGGCGCGAAGATGCGTGGGAAGCGACTTGCTCGCTTCCACGCCCACCGCCGGCTTGCCGTTATTGATGGCGTAATAGGTCAGTGTTTTTGCCATCTCACGGTTGCCTTCTCGGGTGCGAGTGTTCTTCACCCTGTAAGAGTGATCGGTCTTCAGAAGCTGTTCGTTGACGCGGGCAGCGATTTGCCTCGCAACGTCTCCCAGTTCGCCGAAGCGGATCGGTGCAATGCTTTCCTGGTCGATAATGATGCTTTGGCCCCAGCGCTGTGGATTGCGCAGGCGGTCAACGTGGTGTTCACGATAAAAACCGCTGCCGTCGTGAAGATTGAATACGAAATCTACCTCTTGGTCGATGATGATCCGCTTGATCTTCTCGACCTGTTCAAAATCCGGATCGCTTGGAGACACTGCCGGAAATTTACGGTTCATGTCGCCGTAAATTCCCCGCGAGCGTTTGACGATACTTTCAAAGTTGAGATTCGGCACCACCCATACCGCGCCTCGAGTGAAGCGGTAATGGGTCACCAGCAGCGATGCGGCATTGAAGCCGCCGGGCTCGTCACCCTGGATGCCGCCGACCACGAGCATGGTATTCCCTGGTTCGGAGCCGTCGTTACGGTAGAGACTGAACTCGAGCCGGCCAGCCGCCCCCATGGCCGCCTGATGCGGGCACGCCAGGGTTAGAAAAAGCGTCAGCCCCGTCAGCAGAGAAATGCCCGTTCTGTGTATGCGATCCCCCGGCATGTCTAAGAGCTTAGACCGCGCTGCCTTATTTTTCGGCTCCGTTATACGTTTACCGACGGTCTCTCCGCCGAACCCCTGGAGCCAATCAGGGAACCGGGTCATAACCGCTGGTCCCCCAGGGATTGCAGCGAGCGATCCGGCGAACGGCGAGCCAGCTGCCGCGGCATACACCGTGACGAGCTATCGCCTCGGTGGTGTACTCGGAGCAGGTTGGCAGATGCCGGCAGCACGGCCCGGATATCGGTGACAACAGCAGCTGATAGCCGCGTACGAGCCCAATCAGCGCGCCCTTCACCAGGCTCGGCCGTTCCGTTCGCTCACTTTCCCCTATCCGACCTTGCGCCATTTGGTACCTTCGGGTCCGTCTTCGAGCACCACCCCCCGCTCCGTCAGCTGGGCGCGGATGCGGTCGGCGGTGGCAAAATCCTTGTCTCTTCGCGCCTCGTTTCTAGCCGCCACCAGCCGATTGATCATCTCCGCGTCAGCACCATCGAAATCGCGCCGCTCGAGCCAGACATCGGGGTCACTCTGACCGATTCCCAGCAGCCGACACGCGGCCTGGAGTTCCCTTTTGAGCCTCGCCTTTTCCGCCCGGTCGGTGGCGCTGTTGAGCGCGCGCACGATTTCGAAGGTCTTCGCTTTTGCCACCGGAGTGTTGAGATCGTCCTCCAGCGCGTCCGCCACCGCAGCCGGCAATTCCCCGTCACCGGGATCTTCCGCCTCGATGTCCTCAACTTCCCTAAGCGCGCTGTAGAGCCGGTCCAGCTCGCGCATGGCGGCGGGCAAAGTGTCGTCTGTCCAGTCCAAGGGTTTGCGGTAGTGACCGCTGATCAGTGCCATACGCACTGCCTCCCCCGGCGCCTGCTTCAAAAGCTCCCGCACCAGCAGGACGTTGCCGATGGACTTAGACATCTTTTCCCGATTGACGTTAATGAGCCCGTTGTGCAGCCAGTAGCGGGCGAAGGTTTCCCCCTCATGGACGCAGGTCGCCTGGGCGATCTCGTTCTCGTGGTGGGGAAACTTGAGATCGTTTCCGCCGGCATGGATATCGATGGTACGCCCGAGGTGTTTCTCGATCATGGTAGAACATTCCGTATGCCAGCCCGGGCGCCCGCGTCCCCAGGGGCTGTCCCATCCGGGCTGGTCATCGCTGGACGGTTTCCACAGCACGAAGTCCACCGGGTCCTTCTTATAGGGGGCAATCTCGACCCGCGCTCCTGCAATCATCTCTTTGCGGTCGCGACGCGACAGCCGCCCGTACTCGGGAAAACTCGGCACATGAAACAGAACGTGGCCGTCAGCGGCATAGGCGTGTCCCTTTTTTATCAGGGCCTCAATCATGGCAATCATCTCGGAAATGTGCTGCGTAGCCCGAGGTTCTATGGTGGGCGGTTCGACGCCCAGCGCCGCCATGTCATGGTGATAGATGCGAGTAAATTTGTCCGTAATGGTCCCGATAGGAACCCCCGCTTCTTTCGCCGCGTTGTTTATCTTGTCGTCTAAGTCGGTAATGTTTCGCGCGTAGACGACATTCGGATAGCGACGCTTTAACACCTTGTACAGCAGATCAAACATGACCGGCGGGCGAGCGTTGCCGATGTGCGGATGGTTGTAGACCGTTGGTCCGCACACGTACATGGTGACCCGGTCCGGGTCCAGCGGCTCGAAGGCTTCTTTTCGCTGTGTAAGCGAATTGTAGAGACGAATGGTCATTTAGCTCTTGAAGAGTAATCGAAAATGCGCTTGGCGACTCTAGCTAAAGCCGTGTCGGATTGGGCGCATCCCCATACACTTCCTTGGGATCAAACACGCGTTCGGTTTCGGTGAACTCGAGCCGAACCGGAGCCGCCTTGGCGGCGTCGGGGCCGGTAGGCACCCGGCGGTAAAAGCACGAGCGGTAGCCCACGTGGCAGCTCGCCCCGCCAGCAACCTCCACCCGCAGCCACACTGCGTCCTGGTCGTCATCGATGAGCATCGATTTGACCCGCTGCACGAAACCGCTGGTGGCACCTTTGTGCCACAGAGCCTTACGGCTGCGGCTGAAGTAGTGGGCCTCGCCGGTCTCCATGGTGCGTTTTAGCGCCTCGGCGGTCATGTAGCCGTGCATCAGCACCTCGCCCGACTCGTGATCGGTGGTGATCACGGGTATCAGTCCCTCTTGATCGAACTTGGGCGCCAGCTCCACGCCCTCCTCCACCTGCTCGACGCTCTTTCTGGCGGCAAAGGCCGCGTCCCTGGATGTGCTCATTTTCAGGCCTTGGGTAGCAAGTCATAGCAACAAGGCGGCGATCTTACAGGCAATCGGCGGCCCCGGTCATGGCCAGACGGCGACGAGTGCGGTATACGATAGAATCTTTGCCTGTTTAAACGACCATGAAACGGTATCAATTCGCAGGGCCGGCGGCGGATCGATGCGCCTATGGCAGAAGACTCGCACCTCGGTGACTCTCTGCGCTCGGTTCGGCTCTCGGATTTGAGCTGCGAACCGCGCTCGTACCTGCTCGAGCTCTGCCGCGGCACTGCCGCTGCAAATGGCGGTGATTCGCTCCTCGCTCCGTACGCGGACAAACCCAGGCCACATCGCCCCAGCGGCGAGATTTTGCGGGTGGGGGATTGAGCCGCGGGCCGACGCCGCGTGAGCTTAAGCTTGGGCGGCGCGCGCTCTACCCCTGGTGCGCCTTCGACCGCATGTTCCTACCTGGGATGCCGAGCGCACCGCTTGAGCTTCATGCCGTCCGCCCCGGGATCGACGCGGAGATTTATTTACCCATATCCGCCGAAAGCGTCGAACGGGCCTCTCCGAGCGGCACGGTGGTCTCCTTTGTCACTCCGGACGCGGCCGCTGTCGAGCCCTGATTGCGTCAAGTGTTCTGTCGCCACCTTCGCTTTTTCGAGAGCGCGGCGGCTGTGACCTTGGGACACTCAAAAGACGCCATGTCAGTAACGCCCCGGCTGGCACATCGCCCCGGCGCCCTGCACAATGCCAACGGATTCGCGGGTACCCTCGCGGCCGATTCAACTTAAGGCAGTCAGGAAAACATCATGGAACTTGTCATCCTCGATCGCGATGGCGTCATTAATCAGGATTCCACCAGATACATTCGATCTCCCGAGGAATGGGTTCCAATTCCGGGGAGTCTGGACGCCGTTGCCCGGCTTAACCGTGCGGGCTTCCGCGTGGTGATCGCCACCAACCAGGCCGGAATCGCGCGCCGCCTTTTCGACATCGAAACTCTGATCCGAATTCACGAGACCATGCAGCATCAGCTCGCCGAAGTGGGGGGCCACATCGACGCTATTTTCATTTGTCCCTGTCATCCCAAGGACAACTGCGCGTGCCGAAAGCCGAAACCCGGCATGCTCCTGGACATATCAGAACGCCTGCACGTTCCACTGGACAAGGTGGCGTACATTGGCGACACGCTCATCGACATTCAGGCTGCGCGCGCAGCCGGCGCGCGGCCCTTTCTGGTAAAAACGGGTAACGGAAAGAAAACGCTCAAGAGCAAGCAGAACTTCGACGATGTCGAGGTGTTCGAAGATCTTGCCGAAGCGGCGGATGCGCTGATCGCCGCAAAAGCTTAGCGCACTGCCGCCGAGTTTTTCGGCATCTCGCCCACCAAAAGCTGAGGATCGATGCGCGCGTCGAACAGGTTCATACGCCAGTCCAAGTGCGCCCCGGTCACCCGCCCGGTAGCACCGATGCGCGCTACGAGCTCGCCTTGTTTGACCCGCTGGCCCACCTCCACCAGAACTTCGCTCAGATGAAGGAAGCTGGATGAAAGCCCGTGACCGTGGTCGATGAGCAATGTGCCGCCAGAGAAGAACATGTCCGGATGCACCAGCGTTACCACGCCGGCGGCGGGCGCCACCACCGGGGTGCCCACCGGAGCAGCGACGTCTACCCCGAAATGGGGTCTGCGCGGTTCTCCGTTCAGGATCCGCTGACTGCCGTAGATACCGCTGACTCGTCCCACCGCGGGCCAGATGAACCCGGCGCGAAAATCGGTGCGGGGATCGTCCCGACGGCGCGCCGTTTTTATCATCGCGGACTCTTGGCGTATTCGCTTTAGATCCTCGAGCTTTGGCGTCACCTTGCCAGGTGGCAAACCATCGACACGCTGGATCTTGTAATCACGCTTAGCGATATCAAGACGTTGCGTTAACCTGCGGCCGTCCGCGAATTCGATCTCCAGGCTCGACTGGGGCTTTGCATCGCGACCGAATCCGATCAAAAACACGCCCTCATCGGATACCCGTACCCTCCGCCCGTCGAATTTTATCCGCGCGCCGGGAGCCGTAAACCCGGTAACGAGTCCGCCCTGCACGAGCTTACCCTCCAAGCGAAGCTCGGATGCAGACGAAGTCAAAGCGAACGTCAGCAGGACGCAGATGAGGCAGCCGCGCGCGCTCACTGCGAGCGAGAGAAGAAAGTGCAACATTCGATTATGAGTCCATCCCACCCGGAATCAGGCTCCCTTCAGGTCCTTTTCCCGCGGATTGAAGATCTGCGCCGGCGGCGGGGGCTTCTTGAAAGGAGGCGCCGGCGGCGGAACGATGTGCATGTTGAGGTCGCCGAGGTTCTCGAAGGCGTTCTTGGAGAAAGGGTTTTTGATTGTGACCACTGCGTTTGCCTGGATCGCCTCGTCGATGAGGTTCTGTAGTTTTTCCGCCAGCTGGGTTTGCCAAGGCAGTCTGTAAAAGCGAGGTTCCAGTGAATCATCCAGCCGAAGCCAGAGGTAGATAGCGTTCCCCTCATCCAGACTGACCCCGAGCACGACCGCTTCGTCCACATGGCGCTTAAACCATTCGTGTTTCATCGGTTTGGGTTTGCTCAAAAGGTCCGACACGCTGAAGTAGGCCACCGGAACGAAGAGCGCGGCAATGACGACGGCGGCAGCGCGTATCGGGGTTTTACGCGGAGTCCACACCGCGATTGCCGCAAGCGCAGCGGCGACGCCGACGAGCAAGGCGAAGAAGATAATCAGGGTTTCCACAACGAAGGTACGGTGACGAGTCTCCGACGCAAGGTCGTGACGCTGCCCGGAATAAGCTCGCCGTTTCCCGTTAGAGTGAAGCGAAAAGCGGTTTCCTCCTGATTTCGGCGCTCCAAGCTGATATCGGTAGTCAGGATCTGGCGTAGGGTGTCGTATCTCTGCCGTACGCTCACGACTACCGTGACCGGCACGACGATGCCGCTGGGCACGGGCCCGTACATGTGCACGTTGACAATGTACTCGCCGGCTTTGATACCACGGCTGTACGAGACCTCGTAATTGAGCTCGGTGGCGTCGCCATCCGTACCCAGGTCGTCGCGGAGAAGGTTGAATAACTCGCTGTTCTGATTGAAAAAGCCGACCGGAACGTCGCTGGGCCCCTGAACCCATAAATCCACGTCCACGGGAAGATCGTCGGGCCAATGTATCTCGACAACGATGTTACCGGGAGATCGATGCTCATCATCTCTTTGCTTCGATTCGCTGATATGCGGCAGAATCACGATCACCATCGCGACGAAGCCGATGAGCGCCAGCATTAGCACGTCCCGAAAAACCGTGCCCGTGGTGTCGTCATCGAACTCGTTACTTTCCCACATGGCGCTCCCCGAAATCCACCAGGGCGTTGTAGAAATGCATTGTGCCCGTAGAGAGCATGCGGTAGTTCACCATTAGCCAAAGATGCAAAACGGCGCCGAGCAGGGTCGTGTACAAGGCAATGGACATGCCGTGAATCAGCGTCGTCACCATTGGGGCTATGTTGTCCACCGCAATGCTGGACTGCGGGTCTACCGCGGAAAGCGCGATAATGAAACCGATGACCGTACCCACCAGACCGAGAAAAACTAGACTGTTTGCCGTGTGGCGCACGAGCGAAATGTAATTCGCCATGCGCATGCGCAGCATATTGGCGCTCAGGCTCCGGCTTTCCGGCCCGCGCCCGTTTATGGATGAGAGGTATTTCGCCGCCCGCGAGCCCGGCCGCACGGCGCCGGCACGAAGGTCGTTGAGTTCTCGGCTCATGCGAAATGAGCGAGCGAAGCAGACGCCAAGCCCGAATAAGAAGACGATGAATATCACTGCGCAGAGCCAAGCCGTATGTCTGTCGCTGACACCGTCCAGCCAACCCTGAAGCAGCACCGCGATCAGCAGCCCGAAGGCTACGATATTCAATAGCGCAATGCGCAGCACCAGCAAGTAGCGGTGAAGCCAGGTGAAAGCGGGGGGCGCCGCCGCCAGGGCATCTTCAGATACGGCTACCAAGGGTTGAGTCCTCCGTGGAAAGAATTCAACAAACCAAGCGTAACGGTTTAGGGGCCGGTCTAGAGAAAGTTCTAAAAATCAATATCTTATATCTTGAAATGACAAACTGAACGCTTTTCAGTCACTTGCCTCAGGGTAGAAGCGCCGGCCCCCGTTCGCGAGCTCCAGCAGCAGCGGGGCAGGCTCGAAGCGCGGGCCTTGGATCCTACTGTAGTGCTCGAGACGGTCGACGACTTCGGCCGCACCCAAGGCGTCGATGAATCTGAAAGGCCCGCCGCGAAACGGTGGAAATCCGAGCCCGAATACGGCACCGATATCGCCGTCACGCGCCGATCGCAGTATTCCCTCTGCGAGACAGCGTGCCGCCTCATTCAACATTTGCAACACACAGCGCTCGGCGATTTCACGGTCCCCCATTGAACCGTCAGGCTTGATTCCCAGCGCGTCGTAAACCGATTCATCGATGCCCTTACGTTTCCGGTCTTGGTCGCCGTACCAGTAAAAGCCGCGTTGATTCTTGCGGCCAAGACGATCGTCCTGTTTCAACTTAGCCAGTCCCGGCGGCGGCTGCATTCGTTCCCCAAAAGCTATGTGCATGATTCCGCCCACCTTGTCCGCAACATCGATACCGACCTCATCGAGCAGCGCCACAGGCCCTACCGGGAAGCCGAAGTTTTTGAGCGCAGAGTCGATGCGCTCGATGGCGATCCGCTCTGATAGAATCCAGGCAGCCTCATTCATGTAAGGCGCGAGAATACGGGAGGTATAAAAGCCGGGACCATCGTTCACCACGATGACCGTCTTTCCTTGGCGCTTACCCAGCGCCACGCATGTCGCGGTCACCTCGTCACTCGTTTTTTCCGTGACGATGACCTCCAGCAGCGGCATTTTCTCTACCGGGGAGAAATAGTGCATCCCGATGACGTTTTGCGGACGCCTTGCCGCCTCCGCAATCTTGCCGATTGGAATCGACGACGTGTTTGTGGCGAACATGATCTGATCATCGCCCAAAAGCTCGATATCGCGAAGCATCCGATGCTTCAGCTCCAGGTCCTCGAACACTGCTTCGATGACGACATCAGCGCCGGCAAGCTCGGCATAATCGGAGGTTGCCGCCAGGCGCGCGGCGATGTGCTCCTTGTTTTTTTCGTCTATACGTTTTCGTTTTACGCCTTGATCTAGCTGTGCGCGAACGCGCGCAAGTCCGCGCTCAGCGCTTTCCAGATCGCGGTCCTTGAATACCACCTCTGCCCCGGCCCGGTAGGCGCTGACAAAACCGATGCCAGCACCCATCAGACCCGCCCCCAGTATCCCGATTTTTTTCACCTCCCGCGGTTTAACACCGGCATCTTTCACTCCGCTGTCTTTTTTCAGCGAGGTGGTGGCGAAAAAGATATGGATCAGCTCACGCGCCTCCGGACTCACGGCGAGATCGCCAAACGCCTCAGTCTCGGCGGTAAATCCCGCCTTGAGGCCCCGCTCGAGCCCCGTGCGCACCACTTCGAGTATGCGCTCCGGCGCAGGATAGTTGCTCCGGGTCTTTGCCAGCATCGCCTTGCGCGCCTGGCTAAACAGCACCTGCCGGCCCAGAGCCGTCTTTGCCAGCATCCAGTGGCTCAGGCCGGCGCGGGTAAAAACAGAGTCCACCGGCCGCCTGAGTGAAACAGCGTCCGCGCTCAGCTTCTCCAATGCGAGCGCGAACTCCACCGCCGCATCGCGCAATACGTCCTTCGCGGTCAGCTGGTCGACGAGCCCCAGCTCGAGGGCATCTGATGCGCGAACCTGGCGTCCGCTGAGCATCATGTCCAGAGCGGGCTTCACGCCGATGAGTCGTGGCAGGCGCTGGGTTCCGCCACCGCCAGGAAGCAGACCCAGTTTGACCTCGGGTAGCGCGAAGCGGGTGCTGTCACTGTTGCTGGCCACGCGGGCATCGAAGGTGAGCGCGAGCTCGAGACCACCGCCGAGGCAATTGCCGTGAATCGCCGCCACGGTTGGCACCGGAAGCATGGTCAGCTGCTGCTGCATCTCCTTCATCATGCGCGAGAGCGCGGCGGCATCGACACAGGAGCGCACGCTTGTCAGCATTTCCAGGTCGGCGCCAACGATGAAGCTGTCGGCTTTTCCAGAGATTAAAACCAGCGCCTTGAGCTCCGCTTTACGCTCTAGCTCGCCGAGCAAGCGTCCGAACTCCTCGCTGAGCCCGGCCTTGAGCGTGTTTACCGATGCCTCCGGGTCATCGATGATCACCACGGCGACGCCGTCCTCGCGCCGCTCGAGGCTCAAGACCGTTCCGACTTTGACGATTTCGTTCATGAACTTTGGGCGAATACTGACATCACGCGCGCTCCAGGATCATCGCCGCCGCGGTCGCGCCGGCGCCGCAGACGCTGATAAGTCCGTAGCGCCCATTCCGCCGCTTGAGTTCGTTCGCAAGCGTCAACACGATCCGGATTCCGGTGGCGCCGAAAGGATGACCAACGGCGATGGAGCTGCCCATGGGATTGAGAATTTCCGTATCGACCTCGCCGATGGCCGGCTCCTTCCAGCCCGCGGCCCAGGCTTTGAGATTGCACGCCACCTGTCCTGCAAAGGCCTCGTGCATCTCCACCAGGTCCATCTGTTCGAGCTTCAGCTTGTTGCGTTTAAGCAGACGCGGAACGGCAACTGCCGGCGCCATCAGGAGGCCGTCTTTAGGATCGATAGCGGCGAACTCGACATCACGGATAAACGCCATCGGAATCAAGCCTTCACGCTCGGCCCACGCTTTGGTGGTTAGCATAACCGCCGCTGCGCCATCGGTGAGCGGGCTTGAGGAACCCGCGGTGATGGTGCCGCTGGGTGAGCGGTCGAATATCGGCTTCAGCGCCGCCAGCCGGTCGAGGGTCGTATCGGGCCGAATCAGCGTGTCGTGATCCACGCCGTCAAGTGGATGTATTTCTGCCCGAAGCCTGCCGTCCAGCGTCGCTGCGTGAGCCCGCTGGTGACTGCGCAGCGCGATCTGATCCTGGATCTGCCGCGAGATTCCCCACTCCTTGACCATGAGCTCACAGTGCTCGCCCATGCTGAGTCCGGTTGAAGGTTCGGCGATAGCCGGCGGTTCCGGAACGAAATCTTTAGGCCTCAAGCCTGCTGCCAGAGCTAACCGCTGGCGCAAGCTCCGGGTGTTGGCCATGTCGACGAAAATGCGGCTTGCCTTTTCGCGAAACAGAATCGCCGGATTGGACATGGATTCGACGCCGCCGGCGATTCCAAGTTCGGCGCGTCCCGCGCGAATCGAATCCGACAGCGCGCTGACCGCGGAAATGCCGGTAATACAGTTGTCCACCAGGGTAAGTGCGCGAACGCTGCCGGGCAGGCGGCTTGCGAAACATACTTCTCGTGAAAACTGGGGAATGCGCGGTGTAACCACTACAATTCCGAACTGGAGCTCGTTCACTGATTCGGGCTCGAGTCCGGACATCTCCAGGGTCCCGTTTACCGCGTGCGCAGCGAGGTCCAGCGCTGAACGCCCCCGGAGCGAGGTGCCCGCCTTGGCAAACGGTGTTCGCGCGCCCGAAATTATCGCAACCTGTAAGCCTTTTCCGATTTTCATGCCGGCTGCTTCACTGACGCCTCTTCACCCGACGGGTCCGAGCCTTTATACGAGCCCATTAGCGCCTCCCAAGTGTGCTCGGCAAACCCAACCCCCGCTTCGTCGAAATAATTAAAAGTGGTGGTTGCTCCCGCTTCCAGGATTGGACCCGCCTCCTCCTCATAGAGATTGGTAGCGCTGATAATTCCCTTATACCCGCGCTGCCTCAGCGCCTTGATCGCAATGGTCTTCGCTTCCGGATCCGGCATCGCGAGCAGCACTGCCTTGACCTTTTGCAGATCCAGGCGACTCCAGAAACCAGGATCTTCCGCGTCGGCAAAGAGCACGCGGCGGCCCTGTTGCCGATGGCGCTCAATCTTGCCGGGGTCGGAGTCGAGCCCTATGACCTTGACCTCGCGGCTCTTGAGAAGCTCGTAAGCGCCGGCGCCGACGCGGCCCATACCGAGAATAGCGATCTCCGCATTTCCCAGGGAAATCGGACCATCGTCGGGGTGCTTTTCTTTGCTCTCGAAGCGGCACAGCACAGCCTCCCAACGTTCATAAATTCCGTGCGCCGCTTTGTTCAGCGGGGCGGAAATCATGAAAGAGGCGGCGACGGTTATAGCCAGGTACACGAGCCATTGCTCGCCCAGCCAGTCATTCTTCACCATCAGATTGCCGACGATTAGACCGAACTCACTGTAGCTAGCAAGAGTAACGGCGGTGAGGAAGCTGGTTCGAGCGCGAAGTCTGAAGCGGAGCAAGAGGAAGAAGAAAAGAAGTGCTTTGACTGGCAGTAGCAAACAGAAGATCGCCGCCACGCCGAGCGCAGTGAGGTCAGGCAGCCCGGAAAGGCCGATTTCGAGAAAGAACCCCACCAGGAAAAACTCCTTCAGACTCCACATTGCGTTACCGAGCTCGTTGGCTCTGGCATGGTCCGCCAGCAGGGCGCCAAGCAGCAGCGCTCCGAGCTCGGAACTTAAGCCCAGAAGCTCGAATCCGAACCCGCCTCCAAAGGCGAGTAGCGCCCCGAACAGGACCAGCAACTCTCCGTGTCCGCTGAATTCCAGCAGCCGGTGGACCAACGGCCTCAGCAGTGGCAAGGCAATCAGGGCCAGAGCCCAGATCGACGGCGAGTGATCACCGCTTAAGGTCAAAAGTGCAACGGCGACGAGGTCCTGAATGATAAGGATGCCGATGGCAATGCGCCCGTGAAATGCGCGCAGCTCGCGCTTCCCTTCGAGCACCTTTGCTGCGATCACCGTGCTGGAGAATCCCAGCGACACGGCGACGATAAACGCGAGCTTTAGAGAAAGTGCGGCGTAGAAATGCAGCGCGGCCGTAAACAAAACTGCGGTGATGGCAAGATGGGCGAGCCCGCCCGCCCATACCTCCGGACGCACGAAATTCTTGATTCGCACCTTGAGTCCCACCGTAAATAGCAACAGCAGCACGCCCAGATGTGCGGCGCGGCTCAAGACTTCATTGCTCTCGAAGCCCAGCGCGTTGAGGCCGAAACCGGCGGCAAGGAAACCGACCAGTGGAGGCAATCCCACTTTTTGAAAACTGAGTCCCAAGGCGAAGGCACTGACAATCCAAAGCGCTTCCATGTTATTTCGTGCTCCTTTGGTTCATCAGTATGCGCCCGGAGTACGCGTTCGAAGGGACGGATTTTGCGACGCGGGAAAGAGACTCGCTCGCTCGGGTGCGGTTGTTCGATTCTATAGCTACCAACGCTGGTCCAGGCGCCAAAGCCCTGCACGGTCCGCGGCACTGCGTGCGGACCTGAGTTCCCGCTGATTGGGACGACGTTCAATCTCCAGATACTGCCGCTCACCCGAGCGCGAAGCCGCGCCCACCCGATACTGCGGCCGGTACTGATCCATGATGTTGACGTAGGTGTCCGCTCCAAGTTCGCTGGCTAACCAATCGAATATGGCTGCCGCTTCCTCCTCCTTTCCCGGCATCACCAGGTGCCGCACCAGCAGCCCGCGGCGCGCGAGCCCGTCGCGCCCGAACCGCAATTCCCCCACCTGGCGATGCATCTCGCGGATCGCTTCCCGCGCCCGTTCAGGATAGTCCTTGGCCTTGACCAGGCGGCGGGCGCTTTCCCGGGTCCAAAACTTGAAGTCCGGCATATAGATATCGACCAGCCCCTCGAGCAGCCGCAACGACTGAACGGCGTCATAAGCGCTGGTGTTGTAGACAATCGGAAGCCTCAGACCCCGGGGCACGGCTGCGGCAATGGCCTCCACGATCTGCGGCACCACGTGCTCGGGGGTGACGAGGTTGATGTTGTGGCAGCCCTTTGCCTGCAACGCCAGCATGCTGTCGGCGATTTCATCCGCGCTGTATTCCCGCCCTTGGCGCTGCTGGGAAATATCCCAGTTCTGGCAAAAAACGCAGCGTAGGTTACAGTGGCCTAAGAATATCGTCCCCGAACCGTTCCATCCCCGCAGGCAATCTTCTTCTCCAAAGTGGGGAAAGACGCTCGAAACGACGGCGTAACGTCCCGTGTGACAAAGCGGTGCCAGGTTCTCAAGACGGTTGACGTGACAGTTCCGAGGACAGGCGCAACAGTCCTCGAGCTCCGCCAGCGCCTGATGGACGCGCGCCTCGAGCTTACCCTGGCGATAAAGAGCGAGATAGGCTGGCTCGAAGTCCTGGAGCAGAAACCGGGGATCCGGAGCCGGAGGCGTGCGCAGTGAGAACATCCAATTTCGAGGTGGTCGATCCGGTTTTGGGAAAGATTAACGCAGGCGCCGGTTGAACCCAACGCCCGCTGTGCGACGCGCGGATTCCCGCATTTTCCGCTGTGTCGCTTATGATGTATCGCTTTTCAACACGGCCGCAGACGGATGGGCAGCCGCGCACCATCATCTGCCGGCGGCCCACCGCCGTCAAACGCGCCCGAGAGCAAGAGTCGATTGGAGGATTCGGAGGTCAATGGGTTCTGACAGCAGGCGTCATTTTCTTGCCGGTATCGCCGCTACCGACCCTGCGCTGGCACAAGTGTTCGAGAACGAGAGCCGACGGCAGCAGAACCAGATTGAGCTGATCGCCTCGGAGAACCTCGTCAGCCGCGCGGTTCTGGATGCGCTCGGGTCCCATCTCACCAACAAGACGGTGGAAGGTTATCCGGGCAAGCGATTCCACGGTGGAGCCGAATTCGTCGACGTGGCGGAGCGCCTCGCCATCGAGCGAACCTGCGAGCTTTTCGGATCGCGATTCGCCAACGTCCAGCCACACTCCGGCACCCAGGCCAACCAGGCAGTTTTTCTTGCCCTGCTCGAGCCCGGAGACACTATCTTGAGCCTCTCGCTTTCGGCCGGCGGGCATTTGAGCCATGGGGCGCCGCCGAACATGTCGGGAAAATGGTTCGACGTGGTGCACTACGGCGTTCATTCGGAGACCTGTCTCATCGACTACTCGCAGGCCGAGCGCCTTGCCGCCGAGTGCCGACCCAAGCTTTTGATTGCGGGCGGATCGGCGTATCCGCGGGAAATCGACTTCGAGCGCTTTCGCCGCATCGCCGACCGGGCGGGCGCGCGGATGCTCGTCGACATGGCTCACTTCGCCGGACTGGTGGCGGCAGGCGTCCATTCGAGCCCGGTGCATCTGGCGGATGTCGTCACCTGCACCACGACCAAGACGCTTAGGGGTCCCCGCGGCGGGCTGATCATGAGCAACGACGAAGCGTTGGCGAAGCGCATCGATTCTGCCGTGTTCCCCGGCATGCAGGGCAGCGTGCACCTGTCTACGGTAGCGGCCAAGGCGGTTTGCCTGGGCGAAGCGTTGACGCCGTCGTTCAGGGACTACGGAAGGCAAGTGCTCGCCAATGCGCGTGCGCTTGCCGCGGAGTTAGTCTCCAACGACCTCAACGTAGTCACCGGAGGAACCGACACCCACCTGTTGCTTCTGGATCTGCGTTCCCGCGACCTGACGGGAATCGAGGCCGAGAATGCGCTTGCGGCAGTCGACATCACCTGCAACAAAAACCCGATTCCCTTCGACCCACCGGCGCCATCGAAATGGTCGGGGCTTCGCCTGGGCGTGTCCGCAGGAACCACAAGGGCATTCGGCAGCCAGGAGTTTGCCGAAATCGGCGCCGTCATCGCAGGTCGCTTGACCGGCACGATGAAAGAGGAGGAGGGGCGCAAGCGCGTGGCGGCGCTTTGCCAGCGTTTTCCCGTCTACCGCCATCGGCTGCGCTAAACCGCGGAGTCTAAGAATAATAAACGCCCTTTTGCGTAAGCCGGCCCAGTAGTCACCGGGTATTCAACGGTCATCGAACAGCCGTCAACCGGTGGTTTGGCGGGGTGTTGGCCGTAATCGCGCTGTCCGGGCCAGGAGAAATCCCGCATTTGAGCGCGAATCCTCGAGGTGCTCGACCCACGGCACCACAGCGACCCTCCCGCTTCGCCCGTATCGCAGCCGTCGCTGTTGCTCGCGGGG
>CAMYJH010000023.1 GCA_947258715.1 uncultured Gammaproteobacteria bacterium | reverse complement strand
CGGCTTTGCTGCGGATCCACGCCAATATCTTCCCAGCCCAGCCGTTCGCAGGCGCGCCGCGTGTACTCCAACAGCTTGTCGGCACTGACTTCGAAGACGCGGATTCGAAGCTCTGAGAAGCGATGGTCGTCGCGGGTCTCGGCCACGTTACGGGTGAGATAAGTCGTCAGCCTCACCATAACCCCCGGCGGCGTGGCTACGGGAACACGGTTGCGCAGAATCGCGTTGGCGCCGAGAAACACGCCAACGATCGCGATTGCGATGAGGCTGGAGAATGCAATCACCAGGCCGCGACGCCGCATTGTCCCCGCATGGACATTCGCCCATCAGCCGCCGAGCATGGGCTCAAGGTAAGGCCAGATGTTTTCCAACAGCTCGGGCTGTGCCTCGGCTTGGGGATGAATACCATCGGCCTGCATCAACATCGCGTCGCCGGCAACCCCGTCAAGAAAAAACGGAACCAGTGTAACGTTTTCACGTTGTCCCAGGCTTTGGAAGATTTTTCTGAATTCCGCGGTATAGCTCTGACCATAGTTTGGCGGCAGCTCCATGGCGAGCAACAAGACCTTGGCGCCGGTCTTGACGCAGGCTTGAATGATATTTTTCAGGTTCTCTCGGGTGGTTTCGATGCCGATACCCCTCAGACCATCGTTACCGCCGAGTTCCACCATCACGATTTGGGGCGCATTTGCGGCGATCGCCGACTCGATGCGGCCGACGCCCCCGCGTGTGGTCTCGCCGCTGATGCTGGCGTTCACCACCCGGTACGATGGGTTGTGATCTTGAAGGCGCTTTTGAAGCAAGCTGACCCAGCTCTTTTCCACATCGAACCCGTAGGCCGTGCTCAAGCTGTCGCCAAAGACCAGAATTGTGCGCCGCTCACCCCCAGCCTGGGCGACGGTCAGCAGGGAAGATGCAAGAAAGCAGACCAGCAGCCGGCGCGCCGCCGCGGCAACGCGGCTTAAGGCTGCCGAGCCGGGATCTCGGCGTCGAGCGGAAATTCGGTGCCGTGTAGTCAGGCGGCGAGCCCCGTGCGGAAAAGTCGCCCAAATCCAGGAATGGCGTCGTCGACGCCCGCGAGCCTTAGGCAGTGCCACGCAATGGCGTGGTTGCTGGAAGTGACTGGTTTACCAAGTTCTGCCTCCAGCGATTCCACCTGCTCTGCGAGTCGCACGTTGGTGCAGGCGACGAACACCGCATCCACGGAATCATGGGTACCGAGTTCGAGCACCGCGTTTCGCACCGTGGAAGGCGACAGCCTGCCGACCTTGTCGTCCTCGGATATGTTCCACGACCCCATGACCGGCACCTCGAAACCTGCGGCGATAATGTGTTGGCGCATGCGCCGGTTGATCTCGTCGCAATAAGGGGGGATGAAGCAGATTCTTGTTGCGCCCATGGCGCGAAAAGCGGCAAAGGTCGCTTCCATGGGCGTGGTGCAGGCAACTCCCGGACGCGCCGTGCGAATACGAGCGTGAACATTGTCGCTCCCGATAACCATGCCCCCGGAGGTACAGCCATAAGCGATAACGTCGAGCGGCGCTCCGGGCATGATGACTCGGGCAGCCTCGGTCATCCCGGCTTCCATCGCCGCCAGCGTTTCTGGTGTGATGCTCTGGGAGTTAGGGATGCGGCTCTCCCACAGCACGACGCCCGGTACGTCCATCAGCCGCCGGCACTCGTACTCGATGGTTTGGTCGGTGGCGAGAACAATGAGCCCGATTTTCGCCCGATAGCCAATCCCAGCGTCAAGCTCGTGGGGCATATTTTGACGATCCACCAGCAGCGGCGCGGCGGCGGAGAGTTTTTCGGCGGCGGTGGACATCACGAACCTCCGGTTGGCGTCCAAAGCATCGACCCGGGATATTTTAAACCTGCGGGCCGCAGAATGCTCAGCAGGCTGGCTAAAAAAGTTCTCCTACAGCTCGCTTCCCGCATAAGGATATACCCAAATCGGTCAATCGGATTAAGTACTTTATCGAGCGGTCGAAGCCCAGAAAGTGCGTTGGAAGCCCCGGGCCGGATAGGGACAGGACGGCGATTTTCGGCGTCGAGTTAGTGGTAGCCCATGCCTTCGAGATCGATTTCCGGTGTCCGCCCGGCGACGAGGTCCGCGGTGATCTTTCCCGAGCCGCAGGACAAGGTCCAACCAATGTGGCCGTGGCCGGTGTTGAGCAGCAGATTGCGGTAGCGGGCGTAACTCAGAATCGGTGTGCCTTCCGGGGTCATGGGTCGCAGCCCGGCCCAGTAGTCGGGCCGATCATAGTCGGCGGCGTCGGGGAACAGCTCTTTGGCGGCGCGGAACATGGCGCGGAAGTCCTTCGCGCGGTGGCTTCGGTCGTAGCCGCTGAACTCCGCCGTTGAGGTGAGCCGAAGGCGGTCGCCCAGCGGGCACCACGCCATCAAGTTGTCCTCGTCCACACCGCCGATGCCCAGAGCCCCTTTGCCGGTTTTTGTCGGCAGTGTTACCGAGTAGCCCTTAACCGGATAAATGGGCAGTTTCAACCCGATACTGCGCCCGAGAATGGGGCTGTCGCACCCCAGTGCGAGCACGTAACGATCCGCATGCCGGGCGCCGCCAGCGGTGATCACACGCTCCACCTTGTCCCCAGAAGTCTCGATACGCTTGATGGCGGTGTCAAAGAGAAATCTGACCCCGAGCTTGTCGGCGCAATGTGCTGCGAGACGACGCGAAAACATGAGCGCATCGCCGCTTTGATCCAGCGGTGAGTACACGGCGCCGGCGATGCGGGATCTGACCTTTGCCAGGGCCGGCTCGAGGACGGAAACGGCGTCGCGGTCCAGCACTTCGAACTCGAGCCCCTGGTCCCGGAGGATCCCCATATGATCGACGCCTCTGTCCAAGCTTTCTTGAGAGCGGTAAACGTAGATGTTTCCCTTTCTCAGGGCGTCGTACTCGACGCCGGTGTCTTTGACCACTTCATTGAGGCACGCAACCGAATAGACGCAGAGCTTCAGTTTGCGGATGGTGTTTATGCGGGCCCGCTCCTCGGTGCACTGGCGCAGAAACAACCAGCACCACCACCACATCTTGGGATCGGCGCGAAGCTTGAGCCGTAATGCCTGATCCGGCTTGAACAGCGACTTCCACAAGGTGCTTGGCGCTTTGGGTGACGCCCATGCGTAGGCATGGCCCGGGGCGATCAGGCCGGCGTTGGCAAAGCTGGTCTCCAAAGCCGCCGCGGCCTGCCGGTCGATGACCGTCACCTCGTGCCCGTCTTTCGCCAGGTAATACGCCGTGGTGACACCAATGACACCGCTGCCAAGAACGAGTATTTTCATGCGTGATGCGTGATGCGTGATGCGTGATGCGTGATGCGTGATGCGTGATGCGTGATGCGTGATGCGTGATGCGTGATGCAGGCAGCGTAATCGGCCCGGGTACCCTGTCAACTCGCGTTACGCGTCACCCATCACGCGTTACCCGTTCCGCGTTACGCGTCACACATTAGGCGTTACCTCTTTCGCGTAAAGGGCCATCAAATTTATCAGTCACGCCGCCGCGATCACCGCGATCTCGACCGTAAAATCCGGCGCCGCGAGCTTTGATTCCACGCATGCCCGGGTTGGCGGATTTTGCGGGTCGATCCACGCGTCCCAGATCTCATTCATCTGGTTGAAGAGGGCAATATCTGCAAGCCAAATGGTGGCGGAAATGAGCTTCGACTTGTCAGTGCCAGCTTCGGCCAGCAGCGCGTCTATGCGATCCAGAATATTGCGCGTCTGGTCCGCCGCCGATCCGCCTTTGGCGTCCAGCGCTACCTGCCCGGCCAGGTAAACAGTGCCCCCGTGCTTGACCGCTTGGCTCATTCGCGGACCCTTATGTAGTCGTTCGATACTCATTTGTGATTCTCCTTAAGGTTTTCTTTCGTTGATCTATGGCGAAGAGGCGCGGCGCGGCCGCCGCGGATGCCGTATTCTAGCAGCGCTTTAGAATCTTCCGCGCCCGGAGTTCAATCGCGTCGATCGAAATAAGAAGGATGCCGAAAGTGTCGGCCAAGTTTGATGTGGTGATGTCCGGCGGTGGCGTTATCGGCAGCGCCGCAGCCTATTTTTTGACCGCGCACCCCGGTTTCGACGGCCGGGTGGTGGTGGCGTGATGGATCAGCGCTAGAACTATAGATCAAGGTCTGAAGCAGCGCGCTCCGGAGCAGCGGGTTAGACGAAATTCGACCAGTCGGGTAGCGTAGTGTTCCAGCGTCACAAAACGACGCTTCGGGTTTTTTTCGCTGGCGCGAATTTCGAATATTTCCACGCTTATCAAGACCCATTTATCGGAGGTGGCCGTGGCGGCGGAAAACAGTAAAGCCGACCTCCCGCCTTCATCGTGGCCGCTGAACCCGGGCTACGAGATTTTCCTCGAACCGGTTTCGGCGCTGCTAAGAGTTGAGTTTGGCGGCGAGGTCGTTGTGGAGAGCGATAACGCTCAGCTGATGTACGAACTCGGCCACGCGCCGGTGTATTACTTTCGCCGCGACGATCTGCGCGGAGATCTGCTTACGCCGTCCGATCAACGCACCCACTGCCCCTATAAGGGCGATGCCGGTTATTTCAGCGTCAGCGCCGGCGGTCTGACGGCAGAAAACGCCGTCTGGTATTACGAAGATCCCTATGAGGAAATGGCGCACCTTGCGGGGATGTTTGGGCTCTACTTTGAACGTTTCGACGCCTGGTACGAAAATGGCCGCAGGATCGATGCGCCGCGGGAAAAAGAGGGCCGGATAAACGAGCAAAACAATTTTGCGGCGGCACATCCCAAGCTTGCTGCCGACTGGCACCCGGATAAGAATGCCCGTATCAAACCCTACGAGTTCTCCGAGCACAGCGACACCGTGGTGTGGTGGAAAAACTTAGACCGCGAGTGGCGGGAGAGCATCTGCGGCAGAGTGCAGCGTAATCGGGGCTGAAATGCTCGCCTGAAGGTCCGAGCGGGACAAGGGCGAGGAAACGGGCGGGTAAAAAACGACTTCCCGAGCAGTTTGCAACGAGGTATAGCCATGTTCGAAACGACCATTGCTGGAAGCCTGCCCAAACCCGAGTGGCTTGCTGAACCTGAAAAACTAAAGCGCGGGTATCGACATCGTCTCTAATGGGGAGCAGTTTCGCGAGCACTTCGTGCATGGATTTCTTCATCATGTCCATGGCATCGACTGGCAGAAAATGACCAAGATGGGGATCCGCGACAATCGCTACGTTGTCAAAGTGCCTACGGTAACCTCAGCGGTCAGGCGCAAGGGATCGGCGCACAGCGAGGAGGTGAAATTCACCCGTGCGCATACCGATCGAGGGCTCAAGTTCACGCTCCCCGGCCCCATGACCATCTGCGACACCATCGCTGACGCGCACTACGGCAAGCGCGCCGACATGGCGATGGCGTTTGCCGCTTTGCTCAACGAAGAAGCGAAAGAGCTTGACGCTTTAGGCGTCGACCTGATGCAGTTCGACGAGCCGGCTTTTAACGTCTTTATGGACGACGTAGAGGAATGGGGCATCGCCGCGCTTCACCGCGCCATTGAAGGGCTTTCGTGCAAAACCGCGGTGCATATCTGCTACGGGTACGGCATCGAAGAAAACCTGAAGTGGAAAGAAACGCTCGGCAGCGAATGGCGCCAGTACGAGCAAACTTTCCCCGTGCTCAACGAGAGTCGAATCGATCAGGTTTCGCTGGAATGCGCCAATTCCAAGGTTCCGCTGTCGCTGCTTGGTCTGCTCAAGGATAAAGAGCTGATGGTGGGCGCCATAGACGTGGCCAGCCTGAAGGTGGAGTCGGCCGAGAAAGTGGCGGAAACCATTGAAGAGGCGACCCAGTACGTAGACGCCGAAAGAATTTTTCCCTGCACCAACTGCGGCATGGCGCCGCTGCCCAAGGCGGTGGCGGCGGCCAAGCTGCACGCCCTGGGCAAGGGCGCGGCGCTGGCGCGGAGTGCAATATAAGCAAGCCGTGAGTTGGCTGCTCGCTCGCGACCGAAGCCGGGTCTTGCATCCGCGTTGATTGGCGATAGAAATTTGCCGCGGATATCGGATAACCTCTCGCAGTCCGGCCGAAAGACGGACCGTCCTCCACTACCGGCAATACAGATAAGAAATGACCATCCGGCTCGAGGAAGTTACCCGCAAAATGGGGGCGGAGACCCACATTTTCCCCACTTCCATGGAGCTCAAGTCCGGCTCGCTCAACGTACTGCTCGGCCACACGCTAGCGGGCAAAACCACGCTATTGCGGCTTCTTGCCGGGCTGGACCGGCCAAGCTCCGGAAAAATATTCGTCGACGGCGTCGACGTCACTGGAGCCTCGGTGCGCCAGCGCAACGTGGCGATGGTCTACCAGCAGTTCATCAATTATCCGTCGTTCACGGTTTTCGATAACGTCGCCTCGCCCTTGCGACGGGCCGGAGTCTCGCCGCAGGAAATTGACCAGCGCGTCCGGTCGGTAGCGAAATCGCTGCACATCGACGCGCTGCTTGACCGGCTGCCCGCGGAACTCAGTGGAGGACAGCAGCAGCGCGTTGCCCTGGCCCGGGCACTGGTCAAGGAAGCCGGTCTCCTGCTCCTCGACGAGCCGTTGGTTAACCTGGATTACAAGCTGAGGGAGGAGCTGCGCCAGGAGCTACGCGCGATCTTCAGGCGCCGGGAATCCATCGTGGTCTACGCCACCACCGAGCCGACGGAGGCACTGCTGCTCGGCGGCCACGCGTTCGTGGTGGATGAGGGCCGTATCCTCCAGTCGGGTCCGAGCATCGAGGTCTTTCACGCGCCCGCGTCGGAACGCGTGGGCAAGGTGTTCAGCGATCCGCCCATCAATCTGATCGGCGGTCGCGTGACCGGCCGTTCGGCAGTGCTCGGCGACACGATAAGCATGGATCTGCCCGACCATATGACCTTACTGGACGAAGGCGCGTACCGTTTCGGGGTCCGCGCCAATTTTCTCAATGTCAGACGCCAGAGTGACCGGGACCTGGAAATCGAAGGCTGCGTCGAGCTGGCCGAAATCAGCGGCTCAGAGACGTTCATTCACCTGGAGCATCACGGTGTCTCGTGGGTAGCGCAGGAGGAAGGGGTGCACAGTTTCGGGCTCGGAGACACCGTCAGCATCTTCGTCGATCCGGATCATGTCTACGCCTTTGATGGCAGCGGGCGCCTCGCGGCCTGCCCTCCTTACGAAGCGCGAGGCGGTGGCTGACGATGGCGGAGATCGAGCTCAAACAAATTGCCCATTCCTACCTCAAGACACCGGTCCGCGATGAGGACTGGGCCCTCAAGGAGCTGGACCAGGTGTGGATCGACGGCGGCGCATACGCGCTGCTCGGGCCCTCCGGATGCGGGAAGACCACTCTTTTGAACGTCATGTCAGGGCTCGTAATCCCGACCCGAGGTCGGGTGAGCTTCGACGGCGAGGACGTGACCGAGCGTAAGACCGAGGCGCGAAACATCGCTCAGGTTTTTCAGTTTCCGGTGATCTACGACACCATGAGCGTGTTCGACAATCTCGCGTTCCCTTTGCGAAACCGAAAAGCGGACGAGAACACGGTACGTGAGCGGGTCCACGAAGTGGCTGAAATGCTCGAGCTCGAGGGTGAGCTCAAGACTCGCGCTCGAAGACTGACGGCGGACGCAAAACAGAAGATTTCGCTCGGCCGCGGGCTGGTGCGTTCGGACGTGGCGGCGATCCTGTTCGACGAGCCGCTCACGGTCATCGATCCCCAGGCCAAGTGGCTGCTTCGGCGCAAGCTCAAAGAAATCCACGAGCGTTTTAAGCTGACGCTCATCTACGTCACCCACGACCAGGCGGAAGCGCTCACCTTCGCCGACCAGGTGGTGGTAATGAACGAGGGTCAGGTGCTGCAGGTGGGCACGCCGCAGGAGCTGTTCGAGTCGCCCGCCCATCGCTTTATCGGCTACTTCATCGGCAGCCCCGGCATGAACTTTCTACCCTGCGAAGCGAGCGAAGATGGAGTCAGGATCGCCGGACAAACTGTTTCGCTGCCGGAGTCAATTCTTGAAAAGATTGTTGCTAAAGAGCAGAAGCTGGAGCTTGGGGTACGTCCGGAGTTCGTGCGCCCCGCCAGCGGAACTGACAGGGGCTCGCTGGAAACCACGATCCGAGCCGTCGACGATCTCGGAAACTACAAGATCGTCACTTGTATGCTGGAGGGCCTGGAAATCAAGATGAAGCTGCCCGAGGACTGGGCGCTGCCAGAAGTTAAGTGCCGGGTGAATTTCAATCCGCGGATGATACGCGTTTATGCCGACGGCCGTCTGATCGGCTGAGACCAGTGAAGCATCATGGATAAATGGGAAGACAATCGCGCCTGGTGGCTTGTGGTGCCGGTTTTTCTGATCGTCGCGATTTCCGCGATTATTCCACTCATGACGGTGGTCAACTACTCCGTGCAGGACATCTTTGGTCCGGGACAGCGTGTTTTTGTCGGCACCGAGTGGTTCAAAGAGGTGCTCACCGACCGGCGGCTGCACGAGGCGCTGGGAAATCAGTTCCTGTTCTCGGGTCTTGTTTTGCTTATCGAGATACCGCTCGGTGTCGCCATCGCGTTGGCGATGCCAAAGCAGGGCTGGCGCGCGTCGCTCTGTCTCGTGCTGCTGGCGCTTCCGCTACTCATTCCCTGGAACGTCATCGGCACCATCTGGATCATCTTCACCCGCCCTGACATTGGACTGATGGGCGTCGCCATCAACGGCTTGGGGCTCGAGTTCGATCATACCGCGGCGCCTCTGGACGCCTGGGTCACGGTGATGCTGATGGAGGTCTGGCACTGGACGCCGCTGGTGGTGCTGCTGGCGTACGCCGGTTTGAGGGCAATACCCGAAGCCTATTTTCAGGCGGCGCGCATCGACGGCGCCTCCGCCTGGGCGACCTTCCGCTACATCCAGCTGCCCAAAATGCGTGGCGTGTTGACCATCGCCGTGCTGCTGCGATTCATGGACAGCTTCCTGATTTACGCCGAGCCTTTCGTGCTCACGGGCGGCGGGCCTGGAAACGCCACGACTTTCCTTTCCATCCATCTGGTGAAAATGGCTGTAGGACAGTTCGATCTGGGTCCAGCAGCTGCTTTTTCTTTGATTTATTTCCTAATCGTTCTTCTTTTCAGCTGGCTCTTCTATCAGGCGCTTCAAAACGTCGGCACCGGGGATAAACGATGAGAATTCAAAAGCGGACCATCGGCCTCATCGTCTACCTGGTGCTTTTGCTGCTGCCGATTTACTGGATGCTGAACATGTCGTTGCGCAGCAACGCGGACATCCTCAACGCATTCGCGCTTTACCCGAAGGACCCGACCCTCACCAACTACGTCAAGATATTCACCGAGGAATCTTGGTACTCCGGCTACGTGAACTCGCTAATTTACGTCAGCATCAACACCGCCATCGCCCTGCTGACCGCGCTGCCCGCCGCTTACGCTTTCTCCCGCTATCGCTTTCTCGGCGACAAGCACATGTTTTTCTGGCTGCTCACCAACCGCATGGCGCCGCCCGCCGTATTTCTGCTGCCGTTCTTTCAGCTCTATTCGACCTTCGGGCTGATCGATACCCACATCGCGGTAGCAATCTCTCACTGCCTGTTCAACGTTCCGCTGGCGGTATGGATTTTGGAAGGCTTCATGTCCGGGGTACCGAGGGAGATCGATGAAACCGCTTATATCGACGGCTATTCCTTTCCCCGCTTCTTCGCCACCATTTTCGTGCCCTTGATTCGAACCGGCATCGGAGTGACCGCCTTCTTCTGCTTCATGTTCTCCTGGGTGGAACTGTTGCTCGCGCGCACGTTGACGGTCACCAATGCAAAGCCCATCGCCGCGGTCATGACGCGAACCGTAAGCGCCACCGGACTGGATTGGGGTTTGCTCGCCGCCGCGGGTATCCTCACCATCGTGCCGGGAGCGCTGGTGATATGGTTCGTGCGCAATTACATGGCCAAGGGTTTCGCCCTCGGACGGGTATGAGGACATCGACGTGATCAACCTCGAATGGATGGCCTGGACGGCGCCGACCGCAACGTTTTTCATCACCATTGGGGTGATTCTTTCGGCCATGACGACCTGGCAGCTCATCGCCCCGTCCCCGCCTCGCCGGGGCTTTTTGCCGCTCACCACCACGCCCGGCGACCGGCTGTTCATCGGGCTGCTCAGCAGCGCCTATGTCCACCTGGGGTGGCTGGGATTCACCGATTTCAGCATCTGGTTTGCGCTCGGGATCTCGGTAATCTGGTTGATTGTGCTGATGCGCTGGGGCTGAATCTCGGATACTCTCGCGTCGCCGGTGAATGAGGCCTTTGCGCCGGCGACACGGCTATAAACACAAGGCCTACAGGAGGAGAAACAATGACCGGCGAAAAGCAACAGAGAGGCTTGAAGGACCTGCTTCTCGGAACCACGACAACCGCCGCCCTATGCGCATTCGCGATCTCGGCGAGCGCGGACATGGCCGCGGCGAGAAAATGGGTCGAGAACGAGTTCCAGCCCTCCACCCTCACCCAGGAGCAACAGCTGGCGGAGATGGAGTGGTTCATCAACGCGGCAAGACCGTTCCAAGGTATGGAAATCAAGGTCGTGTCGGAAACCATACCGACCCACGACTATGAGTCCAAGATTCTGACCAAAGCATTCGAAGAAATCACGGGCATCAAGGTGACCCACGATTTGATCCAGGAAGGCGACGTTATCGAAAAGCTGCAGACTCAGATGCAGTCGGGACAGAACGTCTACGACGCATACGTCAACGATAGCGACCTGATTGGCACGCACTTCCGTTACGGTCACGTGGTCAACCTCACCGACTGGATGGCGGGGGACGGCAAGGACGTGACGCTCCCTACGCTGGACGTCGACGACTTCATCGGCAAGGAGTTCACCACCGGGCCCGACGGCAAGCTTTACCAGCTGCCGGACCAGCAGTTCGCGAATCTGTACTGGTTCCGCTATGACTGGTTCCAGCGTCCGGACTTCAAGAAGAAATTCCTGGACGTCTATGGCTATGAGCTCGGCGTGCCGGTCAACTGGTCCGCCTACGAAGACATCGCCGAGTTCTTCGCCGTGCACGTGAAAGAGATCGACGGCAAAGCGGTCTTCGGCCACATGGACTATGGCAAGAAGGCGCCGGATCTCGGCTGGCGCTTCACCGACGCGTGGCTTTCCATGGCCGGCGCCGGTGATAAGGGTCTTCCCAACGGCGAACCGGTGGACGAGTGGGGTATTCGCGTCGAAGGCTGCCGACCGGTGGGGGCAACCGTCGCCCGCGGCGGTGCGGCAAACGGCCCGGCCGCCAAGTACGCGCTGCGAAAATACATGGAGTGGCTGCGTAAATACGCGCCGCCGGGGGCGCTCGGCATGGACTTCTACCAGTCGCTCCCGAGCCTCGCCAAGGGTAACGTGGCGCAGCAGATTTTCTGGTACACGGCATTCACCGCTTCCATGGTGGAGGGCCAGGACAAGGGCAATAACACCGTCGACGCCAGCGGAACGCCGTTGTGGCGCATGGCGCCATCGCCCCACGGGCCCTACTGGGAAGAAGGCATGAAGCTCGGCTACCAGGATGCGGGATCCTGGACCCTGCTCAAGAGCACGCCGCTGGAGCGGCGCAAAGCCGCGTGGCTATTCGCTCAGTTCACGGTTTCGAAGACCGTGTCGCTTAAAAAATCCCACGTAGGTCTCACCATCGTCCGAGACAGCGACATACGCCATCAGTCGTTCACCGATCGCGCGCCCAAGCTCGGCGGCCTGGTGGAGTTCTACCGAAGCCCGGCCCGGGTCGCGTGGACGCCGAGCGGAACCAACGTGCCGGACTACCCCAAGCTGGCGCAGCTGTGGTGGCAGAACATCGGTGAGGCGGTGGCCGGCGAAGTGACGCCGGAGACCGCGATGGACAATCTGGCCCGGGAGCAGGACCGGGTGCTGGCACGCCTGGAGCGCTCCGGCGTTCAGGGCGATTGCGGACCCAAGCTCAACAAGGAGCAAAACGAGTCCGTTTGGCTGAACCAGTCGGGATCGCCCAAAGCCAAGCTTGCCAACGAAAAACCGAAGGGCGAGACCGTTCAGTACGACGAGCTGATCAAGGCCTGGCGCGAGGGACGGGTGAAATAAGCGCCGAGCCGCGAGGCTCAATCCATAGTCCAGTGGGGGCGGCCTTGGGCCGCCCCTTTTTTTACAGCCGCGGCGGCATCTGCATAATGGGCTCCGATCCCAAGCCATAGGACCACGGAGATGGCGCAGATCCGGGGATTTCACGCCCACGTCTATTACGACGCGTCCACCATCGAGCAGGCGCGCGCGCTCTGCGAATCGGCGCAAAAGCGCTTTCCGCTGAAGATGGGCCGAATGCACCAGCGCCCGGTGGGGCCCCACCCCCGCTGGAGCTGCCAGCTCGCTTTCGGCCCGGAGTCGTTCGGCAAGGTGATTCCCTGGCTCGCACTCAACCGGGACGGTCTCGTCGTCTTCGTCCACCCCGAGACCGGCGACGACCTGGCGGACCACACCGAGCATGCCATCTGGATGGGCAGGATTGAAAAGCTGGATGTTTCGCTGTTCAAAGATGAATGACGGTTCATCAGCCGCGGTCGACCCCTGAGTTCAAGCAGTCGTTGAGGCCAATGGACACCCAGAGAAGCACAATGGGACCGCTGCTCAAAAAGGCGCTCTCCGCGAAACGCCGGTCGAAATATGTGGAGTTCCGGGCGGCATTCGATATCGGATCGAGCCGGGACTGGTGCGAGCTGATCCGGGATCTGGCGGCGATGGCGAACTCCGGCGGCGGCGTGGTGCTGATCGGCGTCGAGACCGACGGTCAGCCCTTAGACGCCGATGTTTCGACGGTGCTCGGCATGGACCCGGTGATGGTTGCCGACAAGTTGCACCACTACACGGACTCGCCCTTTTCCGACTTCCACATCCACGAAGCCCCTAAGGAGGACAGAAAGCTGGCGGCGATCGAGGTCGGCGCCGCGTTTCCGCCCATTGTCTTCACTCGAACCGGCACCTACACGGACGACGAGCTGTGGGAAAAGACGGCATTCTCCGCCGGCAGCATGTACTTCCGGCGCGGCGGCAAAAGCGTCCCAGGCAAAAGCGCGGACTTGAGTAAAGCTCTCGAAGGTCGGCTGGACAGCGTGCGAAAAAACTGGCTCGCCGATGTACGCAAGGTGGTGCGCGCCCCCGCCGGCTCCCAGATCGCAGTGCTGCCGCCCACCATTCAGCACGCGGATTCCACGCACGCCCTCCCTATCCAGATCATCGACGATCCGAATGCCCCGACGTATCGCGTGGTCGACGTTGACCGGACACACCCCTACCGTGCCAAGGAAGCGATGCTCGAAATCGCCAGGCGTCTCCCCGAAGGCGTTAGCTTTAACTCCTTCGATTTACTCTCCGTTCGCAAGGCGCACGCCATCGACGAACGGGAAGAGTTCACCCACGAACCCAAATTCGGATCGCGCCAATACAGCCAGGGATTCGTCGACTGGGTCTTGCGCGAATACAGCAAAGACCACGGCTTCTTCACCAAGGCGCGCAAGAAATACCGGGAGACGTCAGGTTGAGAATGCAAGCTCACTAGGCATTGAGGTAGTTCGAGCTAAAACCCTGTCCTGCACCCAACACTTCCAACGCAAAAAAAGGGGCGGAGCCCGATCGGCCCCGCCCCATTGTTGATCAACGTTTAGCCGCGAACGATTACGGCGTATCGAAGATCCACAGTCCCGTGCTCCGGTCGCTCCCCAGAACATAAGTGCTGCCGTTGGGGTGCTCGTGGAGGTAGACACCCCAGAAGTTGGAGGTGCTGTTACCCATACCGTCCGTATCCACGAAATGCGCAACCTCGTTGAGAGTGTCGCCGGCAAAGTCGACGACTCGCATGCCTTCCGCATACCACGAGATGTAGGCCGTGGTGCCATCATCCACAACCACGTTGTGCATGGTGCGATCTCCGGGGATCGGCGGATTGGCCAACACGCCCTCGGTGGCGAACTGATCGACCTCGACGATATTGGTGGGGTCGCTGACGTCCATGAGCCGCAGGTAACCGTAGCCGTCGAAGATACCTGCGGCTGCCAAGGCCGCGCCCTCGTTGGCCTTCATGATCTCACCGGTGGAGAACCCGACGAAGTAGCCGGGGATGGTGATGACGTCCGCCGTCCCGGCCGACATCGTGATCAGTCCGTCGCCCCGAGCGGCGTCGTTGGCCACCACGAACCCTGCGTAGCCGAGCGCCTGGGCGTTCGCCGCCTTGGTGGAGAAGAAGCAGGTCCCGCGCTGGATGAGCGCGACCTCGCCCGGGTTAGCGGCGCGGTCGAACTCCGCCTGGGTGCAGCCCTCTCCCCCGGTCCAGTGCACCGGACCGCCGAAAGTTCCGCCGGGAAGGGTATAGGTCGGCGGCGTGAATCCGCCCTCCGCAACCGGGTACGAAGTGCCGTCGAACATGAAAGTGTCGAGCGCACCAGCCGCGAAATCCTCGTCGCCGAACAGCACCCGGGTGCCGTCGGCGCTCGGCACCGCCACGTGCCCGTCACCCGCGGGGAACTCGCCCGACAGCGGGTCGGGAACGCCGTATTCGCTGTCACCCAGGAACACCGGATTGGCCGGGTCGGTGATGTCCAGCAGCACCAGGCCCGCGTCCCAGTAGGCGAGGTAGGCGATCACCTGCCCACCGTTATCCTGCACCCACATGTCGTGCAGGAACACCGCCGCGGTGTTGCCGAATTCGGCCGCGATGTTCGGCGGCCAGTCCAGCTGACCGGTGACCGCAATCTCCTTCGGGCTCTGCGGCTTGCTGATGTCTACGATGTGCACGTCCTGTACGTTCACGTCGTCCACCACCACCATGTAGGCGTTGTCGCCCTGCTGATAGGGGAAGGTGTTGTGGGTCGGGAAGTCGAGAAAGTTCTGCTTCAACGCGCGCGGCTTGGTCGGGTCGGTGACGTCCCAGATGGCCACGCCGCCCTGCCCCGGAGGCCCGCCCAGCCCGTTGGCGTTTAACCTCGGCAGAAAAGGCGAGCCGCAGGACTCGTTGGTGGCGACCAGGATCTCGCCGGTGAAGTGGAGGGTGTCGATATGGGCCACTTTGACATCGTTGTTTCGGGTTCCGGGCTTGGCGGGAACGAAACCGACCTTCGCGGGACTCGTGGGGTCGGAAATGTCGACGATGTGCACACCGGTGAAGTCCAGCGAGCAGCGGATGTCGTCGAAGGTGCCCAGATAGGCGTAGTTGCCGTGGGCCCACACGTCGGTGACGTTCTCACCGAAAGGAATGCCCATGTCCGCGGCACTCAATTGGCCGACGACGTTGAGCTCCGGCGACGGATTGCCGCCGTGAGTCGCCGAGACGGACGTTGGCGTCAGCACCGCCGTCAATGACGTGGCAGCGAAGGCTAACCCTCCGGCTAAAACCCTATTGCGGAAAATATTACTCATGATTGAGACTCCTCCATGCGTGGTTGGATGTTGGATATGACTGTCAGAATCCGATCACGGTCTCCACACAGCCTGAGGACGACCAAATACTGCTACGCGGCATGAATGGAACATCCGCGGGGGTGCAACAAGCTTCGTCTTAGGGACTCTGAGCGGACAGATATCGCGTCAGCAGTGGCTTTATACGAACATTCGTCAGCTTGTTATATGGCCAATCACACCGGAATATTCCGGGCAGCGGTAGACTCCGCGCATGCGGGCGCCGGGTCAACCTTGATTTTGTAACTGGAATGTAATTAGCCGGCCAGCGCAGAAACAAAATCGCGTTGAAAAACCAATAGCTTGGGGAACATTCTTTTCTCATAACCTCAAGATCTAAGCGCGACTCCATGCAGAGTTATTGCACCACTACTTTCCCAAGAACCCACATGAGCTCTCCGAGGTATCTGAGACACGGCAAGAATCAGAATATTTCGCAGCTATCAGAATCGCTGCGATGTCTCGTAACTTTCGCGTAAAGCGTTTCGCACCCTCGCGGATATGCTTTTATTGATCTCGGAGGCTTGATATATGAGTGCGCCTGGTCACCGCGCCGGCTACTCCCACACGGCGCTGACGAACTCGATGCGGTCGCCCACCTTCCGGCAGCGAAACTCCCGACGCCCGAACTTGATCCTGCCGGTCGCGGCAATGCCCAGGGGCACTTCGGTGCGCACGGTAATGTCATTGCCTTCCACCTCCACGTCGAAGCTGTTCGACCAGGAACCGGACAGTTTCACCCGGTTATCGGGACTCGCGTTGATGCAGCCCGAGGCAAGCCGCGCCGTCTCCTGCTCCTCAACTGAGCAACCGACAAGCAACACCAACAACAGCACTGAAGCGTAGCGGTTCATGAGACAAAAGTTACCGGTGATGCGCGATGGGAGGTTGAACGCAGCCCGCTGTCGAAGCGTGCTTGCCCGCGATTCCTCAAATCAGGCAGTTCGGAAAACGTCGATTCTAATCCGATGACGCGTCACCCATCACGCATCACCGATCACTGCTGCGGAAACATGGTGGATTTGGCGCGGGCGCGGGGATCCCGGGGACCCCACGCGCCAGCCTCCACCCGCCAAAGGAAGTCCTGCACCAGGCTATTGAAGAGTGCCGGTTCCTCGAGGTTCACCGTGTGGCCTGATTTCGGAAAAACCGACAAACCCGCCATGGGCAGCGTGCGCTTGAGCCACAGGGTTATGTCCAACGCCGGGTCGTCTTCGTCGCCGGCAATCAGCAGCACCGGCACCTCGAGTGCCCGGATGGCATCTTCGAGGTCCAGCAGCGAAGGTCGCTTGGCCTGGACGTTGCGCAGAGTCATGGCGGTGCCAATGGGAGAGTGCTCGGCAAAAGCATTGCGCCACTGCACCCAGCCCTTGGGGTCCTTTTGCTCAAACTGCACCCGGGAAGCGTTGCCCGCGTAAAGGCCAGCGAGATTTTTCATTCCCTTGGATTCCACTTCCGCGGCCAGGCGTTCAGCGTCGGCACGGAACTGTTCTTGATCGGCCCGTGCCGCTCCATGACCGCAGCCGGCCAACACCAGGGAGCGGGCTATCTGCGGATACTCAAGCGAGAAGTGCACGCTGGCGAACGCACCCATGGATAAGCCCACCACGTGGGCCTTTTCCGCGCCGAGAGCACGCAGCACGTTGGCGGCGTCCTGCGCCGCCAGGGACTGAGAATAGGCTTTGAAGTCTTCGGGCACTTGTGAAGGCGGATAGCCACGCGCGTTATAGGCCACGCAGCGGTATCGTCGCGAGAAGTAGCGCATCTGCGGCGCCCAGCTGCGCAGATCACCGGCCATCTCGTGCAGGAAAAGAATGGTTTCGCCGTTCCCACACTCCTCATAGTAGAGCTTGACGCCGTCCGATTTTACGTAGGGCAACTCTTTCTCCTCGACCTGCCGCCCCGCTTTGCTCCGGCTCATGGTCCACGCAGATTTCAAGCGGCAAAAGTTCTATCCCGCGAGTCTATCGCCGCCCCGGAAACGACGAAAGCCGAGCCGGCGGCAAAGCGCCGACATTTATCCTGCCCTGACCGCGCCGGCCGGTACGCAGATACAATCTGGACCCAGGGGTCTCCAGTTGCAGCCATCTCGTCACAATTGTTTGCCCGATGCATTGCGCGGTTGGGGCTGAATGAGTCCGGCTTCCGCGCGCTCGAGCGTCGGGCTGATTGCCGTATTCTGCGCAGCACAAACGTTCGCCCAGCTGGGCGCGTTTACTTTTCCCGCACTGCTTCCCGGATTCTTCGACATCTGGAGCTTGAGCCACACCCAAGCCGGCTGGCTTTCCGGGATTTTTTTCGGCGCCTACAGCGCCGCGGTGCCGCTTCTGGTGGCGCTCACCGATCGCATCGAAGCGAGGCGGATCTACATCGCCGCTGTTTCGCTCACCGCGCTTTCGCATCTGGGCATGGCGTTTCTGGCGCAGGGGTTCTTGAGCGCGCTCGGCTTCCGGATTCTCGCCGGCATCGGTTGGGCGGGCACCTATATGGTGGGCTTGAAAGCGCTCACCGATCACCTGGAAGGTGCCATCCTTTCCCGCGGCGTTGCGGCCCACGCCGCGAGCATCGGCGTCAGCGGATCGCTGTCGTTTCTCCTTGCGGGGCTGATGGCCACCTGGCTCGACTGGCAGACGGCTTTCGTCGCCGGCGCCATTGGAGCGGCGGGCGCACTCATGGTCGCCGTCGTCCTATTTCCTAAAGACCCGCGACCGCCGCCGCGGCCGCCCGGCGGCAAGCTCCTGGACTTCAAACCCGTATTTCGCAACCGCTCGGCCATGGCGTATGCCATCGGCTACTGCGTACATACCTGGGAGATGTTCGTGGTGCGATCCTGGGCCGTGACCTTTCTGGTATTCACGGCGGCGCAGACCGGAGAGCAGATCAATTTCCTCGTTCCCACGGTCGTCGCAATGCTGATGGAACTCGTCGGAACCGTCATGAGCGTTGCCGGAAACGAGATGGCGGTGCGCATCGGCAGGCGACGTTGGATTCTCACGGTCATGGTCTGCTCCATGGGGGTTTCGCTGATTGTCGGCTTCTCCGCCGCCTGGGGTTACGCAGTCGCAACCGCCATCTGCCTGCTCTATAACGCGCTGATTTACGCCGATTCGGCGTCGCTCACCGCCGGCACGGTGGGAAGCGCGGAACCGGGTCGGCGCGGTGCGACTCTCGCCATCCATGCGATGATGGGTTACGGGGGTGGATTCGTCGGCCCGCTGGTAATGGGCGTCCTGCTCGACTGGCTGGGCGGGGAATCCGTGCTCAACTGGGGCTTGGGCTTCGCCCACCTGGCGGTGGTCATGCTCATTGGACCCGCCGCCTTCGCCATCCTCAAGCCCCGAGATATTTCCGGCGACCGCCCTGCCGGATAATTCTGTCAAATCGGGGCTGATCTCTCAGTCTACCTGTTCGAAAATAGGCCGGCCGAAATCCGAGGGGGAATGATTTTCCATGAAGCTCAGTGATCAGCAGCTGGCGCAATTCGACCGTGAAGGACTCCTGCTGCTTCCCGATCTGTTTTCACTACAAGAGATCGAGGTCATGCGCGCGCGGCTTCCGAAGCTGTTCGCCGAAGACAACCCGGCCAACATCCGCGAAAAGAAAAGTAAAGAAGTCCGCACGGCCATGGGACTGCACCTGCGCGACGAGGTTTTTTCCAAACTCGTGCGTCACCCCCGCCTTCTCGAGCCGGCAATGCAGATCCTCGACCCACCGCTTTACGTGCAGCAGGTGAAGGTCAACGTAAAAGCGGCGTTCTGCGGCGAGCCGTGGCATTGGCACTACGACTTCGCCACCCATCGCTATGAAGACGGCGTGCCGAAGCCATTGGCGCTCAACCTTCACGTCTTTCTGGACGAAGTCACCGAGTTCAACGGGCCGCTCTATTTCATTCCCGGATCCCACAAGGCGAAAACGCCGTCGGCGACGCTGGATACCGTCAGCACCAGCTACCCGTTGTGGGTCGTGAGACCCGAAACGGTGACGTCGCTGGCGAAGAATCGCGGCATCGTGTCTGCAACGGGCCGCGCGGGCACCGGGCTCATTTTCGGCGACGTCATGCTTCACGCTTCGCCGAGCAATATCTCGCCCTTCGACAGAAGAATCTTTTCGCTCATCGTCAACCCGGTTTCCAATGCGCTCACGCGCCATCAGCGCCCCGACCATAATCACCACCGGGACCTGAGCCCGATCACCCCGATCGACGATGGTTGCCTCCTCAACTGAAGGAGGCACAGGCGCCGGGCGCCGTGTAGCCGTTATCGGTGCGGGCATTGTCGGGCTATGCAGCGCGCGCTATCTGCTGGATCGCGGATTCGAAGTAGAGGTATTCGAACCAAGGGAACCGAGGTCCGCCTGTTCCTTCGGCAATGCCGGCGTGCTCTCGTCTTGGTCCTGCGTTCCGCTATCCATGCCCGGCGAGTGGAAGCTGGCGCCTAAGTGGCTGCTGGATCCGCTGGGACCGCTGTCCCTGCGCTGGAGCTATCTGCCGCTGGTGACGCCCTGGCTGCTCAAATTCGTACGCGCGGGAAGACGTGATCGTATCGACGCGCTTTCGGACGCCATGTTCGTACTCAACAATCCTTGCGTTGAACATTACCGCGAGTTGCTTCGCGGCAGCGGCCACGAGAAACTGATTCAAGATTCCGCCTACGTGCACGTCTACCGAAACCCCAAAGACGCCGACATCGACGCCCCGGCGTATCGACTCCGCCGGCGTCATGGTGCCAGCGTGCGGTTGCTGGACGCAGGCGACATTGGCGACATTGAACCCGCTATCTCGCGGGAATATCGCGCCGGGATCATGATCGAGAACCAGGGCCGAACTACAAATCCTGCGAGGCTTTGTCGCGTCATTGCGGAGGACGTGCGCCGTCGCGGAGGAACCATAACCCGGGCAGAAGTGCACGCGCTCATACCCCGCCAAGGTGACGGTGTAGCGCTGGAGCTTGGACGCGAAACCCGCGTGGCCGATAAGGTAGTGGTAGCAGCAGGCGCGTGGTCAAAACGACTGGTCGAACCCTTGGGACTTCGCGTACCGCTCGAGTCCGGGCGCGGCTATCACATCATGTTTAATGATTCCGGAGTTGCCTTGAATAACTCGGTGGTGGACGACGATCTGCATTTTGTCGCCAGCAGCATGGAAACAGGCCTGCGCATAACGGGAATTATGGAGTTTGCCGGACTCGACGCCCCGGAGACCCAGCGCCGCTATTCAATCCTGGCGAAGCTGGCAGCGCGCATGTTTCCGGACCTCGAGGGCACTGAACACGATCGCTGGATGGGACATCGGCCGGTGATTCCGGACACCTTACCGGTCATTGGCCCGCTCCCGGGCCAGCCGTCGGTTCTACTCGCATTCGGTCACGGGCAGCTGGGCCTCACCGGGGCACCGATGACGGGACGGATCGTTGCCGCGCTGGCGGCCGGAGAACGGCCGAACATTGATCTCACCCCTTATCGCCCCGAGCGCTTCGACTGAGTCTCTTGTCGTGATCTGGGAGGGCGATGAAACGTTTGCGAATGTACCCAAACCGTTCAAATCCGCGGTTAAAACCAAATTTCGGCTCACCGGTCAGACGGTGATAACGCGAGGGCCGAGGTCATGATGCGTTCAACAGCCATTTTTCTATTCATTTGCGGATTTCTCGTCGGCACTGTTGCCGCCGGGGAGGGACGCAGCATCGGCAACTTCGATTCCGAACAGGGTGCCTTCAAGCTGGTGGTCCTAATCGAAGGGCTCGACCATCCGTGGGGGCTCACTTTCCTGGCCGACGGACGCATGCTGGTTACGGAACGATCCGGCCGGCTCAGGCTCATCGATAACGGCCGGCTCGACCCCGAACCCATCCAGGGCCTGCCTGCGGTCTCGTCATACGGCCAGGGCGGCCTGCTGGACGTGATTCTGCACCCCGACTTCGAGCGTAACCGGCTGGTCTACCTATCCTATGCTGCCGCCGGCGCGGGCGGCTTCGGCACCGAGGTGGCGCGCGGCCGGCTGATCGAGCATCGGCTGGAAGAGGTCGAGGTGATTTTCCGCGCGCTGCCCAAATTCAACGGCGGTCGGCATTTCGGCTCGCGGCTCGTTTTCGACAACGACGGTTTGCTGTTCATCAGCTTGGGCGACCGCGGCCACCGTCCCAACGGCCAGGACCTGAGCACCCACCCGGGGTCCATAATTCGTGTCCGGGATGACGGCAGCGTGCCGGCGGACAATCCGTTCGTCGGAAAATCCGGAGCGCGCCCCGAGGTTTTCACCTACGGCAACCGCAACGTGCAGGGGATGACGATTCAGCCCGGCACGGGCCGGATCTGGGCCCACGAGCACGGTCCTCAGGGTGGAGACGAGGTGAATATCGTCACGGCCGGAACCAATTACGGCTGGCCGAGCATCACTTATGGGCGCAACTACGGCATCGGCACCAAGATCGGCGAAGGCACACAGAAGCCCGGAATGGCGCAACCGGTGCTGCAGTGGACTCCGTCCATCGCCCCTTCCGGCATGACCTTCTACCACGGCAACCGTTTTCCGAAATGGAACGGCAACCTCTTCGTCGGCTCACTCAAGTTCGAGTACATCGCTCGCCTGGAGCTAGACGGCGAGCGAGTTGTGCATCAGGAGAAACTGATCGAAGGCGCGCTCGGTCGCATCCGCGACCTGCGCCAGGGGCCCGACGGATTCATTTATATTCTCAGCGACGAAGGCGACGGAGTCATCGCGCGCCTCGAACCGGTCGAGCCATAAGGAGATTTCAAGCGGAGAGCTGTTGTCCCGCAGCGTCAACAACCCGCGCCTGTCGGCAAATGTGAGCATCACGGGAGATACGCGGTGAGAAGGAATGGCCGCAGCCATCGCGAGCAGCCGGAAATCCGCCGGGCGGCTCCGGCACCCGTGGGAATTCTGCGTTAGTTTGCGGCACGGCAGTCGGTCTACCGGAAATGCCGCCTGCGTGAGCTACGAAAATCCTCGGCTCAATCGATTCAACTCGGCCCGCACCGCGTCGGCCATCTCCCCCATGGAAAAATACACGAAATCCGTTTCCGGACGTTCCGCTACCCTCGCCGTAGCGCCCCAGCTTCCGCTCTCGGACAAGCGCTGCCGATCGATCCAGGCGTTGGCGAGCCCGTGCGCCTTTGCCTGAACGTGGTCGTGAAAAAGACTCTGAGCAGTATGCAGAATGTCTGAACGTCCGATACTCTCGTCCTTGCGAAGCCGCTTCAGCATGTACTCGAAGTTCGCCGGATCAGGCTTGTACGATCCGATATCCTCGGCGGTGTAGACCGCATCGAACGTTACCCCGAGTTTTCGATTCGACGCAGCGAAACCGTCGCGATTAATGTTGGAAAGAATCACCAGCTTGTAGTTTTTCTTCAGAATTCGCAGCGCGTCCGCCGTATCGGCGAACGCAGGCCAATGCGCTATGGATTTTCCGAACCTTGCGTCCAGCTCCGGCGTCGTTTTCAGATTGAAGTCCGCCGCAATTGCATGGTGGACTGTTTGAAGAATCTCCGGATATGACATGTCAGGCGTCTCGGTTTGCTGCCTGCTTTCGAACTTAGAAAAAGCCTCCAGCGCAAAATCCCGAGTAACGTCATCTCTTTCGTTGGCCACCAGCAGAGGCTGAAGCGCATCCCAGATCCCGGTTTCCCAATCGATCAGGGTGCCGTAGCAATCGAACGTCAAAGCCTTGTAGTCGCTTAGCTGCGCCGTCATTGGTTGCAGGGCCTTTAATTGAAAATAAGGCTAATTCTATCGGCGTTTGCCGACGTAGCGATCATTCGACAGCGCAAGGCGCTCGCGATCGAGTTGGCGTCGCTGCCGCGCAGCAACATCAAGTGAGCTTAAATCCCTTACCGCGAACGTAGTCGCCAAAGTCGGTGCGCTGCGGCATCGCATACTGTCGCGCCTTGGCTTCGGACCAGAGATAACGATTCGATTCCGGCATCGCGCTGGCACGGCGCTGGTCGTAGCTTTTGATCTGATCTTCCAACCCGGCCTCGTCGAAGGTATCGGTGTGCACGGTGACGTCTAGCGGCAACCGAAGGCTCAAATGGCCTTCTTTTTCCGGGTAACCGACGCACAGGCCGGCAACGGGAAATACGAGATCGGGAAGCTGCAGCAGCCGGTTGACGGCGCTGCAGTGGTTGCGCACCGCGCTGATCGGGCAGCAGCCCAGCCCCGCGGCCTCGGCCGCGTTGATGAACGTTGCCATGACCATGGCGGCGTCCACAGCGGCGTTGAAGAACGCATCCAGATGATCGTTGGCGAAAAGTGTGCCGTGCAGCTCGCTGACCTGACGGATCCTGCGGCCGTTTCCGCAGAACACAAGGAACACCGGCGCTTCTTTGACCCACGGCATCCCTGGAATCAGTTCTGCAAAAGCGCGTCGCTTTTCCGGGTTACGCACATGAATGATATCTGCTTGCTGCAGGTCGCTCTTAGTGGGGGACGACAAGGCGCAAGCGAACAACACCTGCAACAGCTCTTCGTCCAAGGGCTTCTTGCTATATGCGCGCTGTGTGCGATGGGACAAGAGACCCTGTAGAGTGTCGGTTCCAGGACAATCTTCCGGAAATGGCAAGCCTTGGCCGAATCGTTCCTCGATCAACTCGTAAACTCCCACTGTGCCGTTTTAAAACCGTTAAGCCGCTTCGGGTGGCGCGCGGGGACGCTCGAACTCGGCCAGCATTTCCCGCTCGCGCTCTTGCGCGCACTCTATGGCGCGGCGTTTGACCGGCCCGAAGCCGCGGATGTGCTCGGGTATGCTGGCGATCTCCACCGACAGCGCATGATTGTGCGGGCTGAGGCCCGTAAGCAGCGTGTCAATCGTGCGCTCATACGCCTCTATCAGCGCCCGCTCGCGTTTTCGCTCCTGGCTGAAGCCAAACACGTCAAAGGCCGTTCCCCGCAGCCGACGCATTTTCGCGATCAATCGAAACAACCGCAGGACCCAGGGTCCGTAACGCTGTTTCTTCGGCTCGCCGGTGGCCGGATCGACCTTGGCAAAAAGCGGAGGAGCGAGATGAAACTCGAGCCGGTAGTCGCCTTCGAACTGCGTTTTAAGGCGCGTCGCGAACTCGCCGTTGGTGTAGAGCCTGGCCACTTCGTATTCATCCTTGTAAGCCAGCAGTTTGAAATAGTAACAGGCCACCGCTTCGGCCAGCTCGGAACGTCCTCTGACGATCCCGGCTTCGACTTGCCGAGCCCTGGCCACCAGGGCGAGATAGCGACTGGCGTAGTCCGAGTCCTGGTAATCGGTGAGAAACGCGGCGCGGTGCTCCATGAGCTGGTCCAGGTTCATCGGCCGGGCCGGCGCGATCCCGACCGCAGCCGGAAAAGCGATTTTGTTGACCCCGTCCAGGTCCGCCGCCGCGCGCCGGCCCCAAAGAAACGCCTGCCTGTTCATCTCCACCGCGACACCGTTGAGCTCTATGGCGCGATCGATGCTCGCCGATGAAAGCGGCACAAGTCCCTTCTGAAAGGCATAACCAAGCATGAACAGGTTGGTGGCAATGGCGTCCCCCATGAGCGCGGTGGCAAGGCGTGTCGCCTCAATGAAGTCTGCATTGCCGCCGCCGACGGCCGCCGCAATGGCAAACTTGAGCGAGTCCTCCGGAAAAGCCAGGTCCGGGTTGCGGGTAAATTCGCCGGTCATGGTCCGGTGACCGTTCACCACAGCACGAGTACGTCCCGAGCGCATGGTGCCGAGCGCGTCGCGGCCGCCGGCCACCATGATGTCACAGCCGAGCACGAGATCGGCCGCGCCGGCGGCAATCCGGGTGGCGGTGATATCGTCGGGCCGCTGGGCGATACGGACGTGGCTTATCACGGCGCCGCCCTTTTGCGCCAAGCCTGTCTGGTCGAGGATTGAGCAGCCTTTGTTTTCAAGATGGGCGGCCATGCCGAGCAGCGCGCCGATGGTAATAACCCCGGTGCCCCCGACGCCGGTTACGACGATGTCAAAGGGCTGATCGAGCAGCGCCGTCGACGGCTCCGGCAAAGGCCGAAATTGCCTCTCCGCGCCTAATGTCGTGCCAAAACCTTTTCTTGGCTGACCGCCGTGAACGGTGACGAAGCTCGGGCAGAAACCGTTGACACAGGAATAGTCTTTGTTGCAAGCGGACTGATCGATGGCGCGCTTGCGGCCGAGCTCGGTTTCCAGCGGCACTACGGCGACGCAGTTCGACTTCACGCCGCAGTCGCCGCAACCTTCGCACACCAGATCGTTGATGAAGACGCGCTTCGGCGGGTCGGGGTACTTGCCGCGTTTTCTGCGGCGACGCTTTTCCGCGGCGCAGGTCTGGTCGTAGACCAGCACGCTAACCCCTTCTATCTCGCGAAGCTCGCGCTGCACGGCGTCGAGCGCATCGCGGTGGTGCACGCTTACGTTGGGCGCGAACTCCGACTTGCCGCGATACTTTTCCGGCTCGTCGCTGACCACAACGATGCGCCTTGCGCCCTCGGAATGCATCTGCCAGGTGATCCGGTCAACGGCCAGCGGCCCGTCCATGGGCTGACCCCCGGTCATGGCCACCGCATCGTTGTAAAGGATCTTGAAGGTGATGTTGGTATTCGCCGCGATGGCAGCGCGGATCGCCATCAACCCCGAATGAAAATAAGTGCCGTCCCCCACGTTTTGAAACATGTGCTTTCGCCGGCTGAACGGCGCTTCCCCGATCCAGCTCGCGCCCTCGGCCCCCATTTGTGTGTAGCGGGCGGTGTCCCGGTCCATGAACTGCGCCAGGTAGTGGCAGCCGATGCCGGCCAACGCGCGGCTGCCTTCGGGTACCCGGGTGGAGGTGCTGTGAGGGCACCCGGCGCAGAAATAAGGAGTGCGCTGCATGGGCGAAGCCGCAGGCGCCGGCGCATTGACGAGCGAGCGCATGATGGAAACGCGCGCCACCAGATCTTCATCGCCGCCGCGCGCGATCAAGCGGTCGCCTATTGCTACCGCAATTTGATTGGTGTCCAGGCGGCCCGCAGATGGAAACAACCATTCGCCCTTCTCGTTGCGCTTGCCGACCATGACGGGCGCGCCTTCGCGTCCGTACATCAGCTCTTTGAGCTGGGTTTCAATCAGGGCGCGTTTCTCTTCCACCACGATGACGAGATCGAGATCGCGGCAGAAACTGGCCGCGCCTTCCGGCTCCAGGGGAAACGGCATCGCGACCTTATACAGCCTAAGGCCCATTCGAGCGGCAACCTTTTCGTCCACTCCGATGTCGGCCAGCGCTTGGCGCGCGTCCAGATAAGATTTTCCGGTAGTGATTACGCCGATGCGCGCGCTTGGGCTGTCCCAGATCAGTTGATCCAGTCCGTTGGCGCGGCAAAAGGCTTTGGCCGCTTCGAGCTTGTGCTCGTGCAACCGCGCTTCCTGCGCCTGGGGCGTATCCGGCCAGCGGATGTTCAAGCCTTCTTCCGGCATGAGGTAGTCGCGGGGCAACGTCACCCGCGCCCGCTCTGGATCAACTTCAATCGACGCCGCCGACTCCACTGTATCGTGCACGCACTTGATCGCCACCCAGCAGCCCGAGTATCGAGAAAGGGCGATGCCATAGAGTCCATAGTCGAGAATCTCCTGCACGCCGGCAGGATTCAGCACCGGTATGTATGCGTCCAGCATGGCGTACTCGCTGTGGTGCGAGGTGGTGGACGATTCGCAGGTGTGGTCGTCTCCGAGCAGCGCGATGACGCCCCCCAGCGGCGAGGTGCCGGCAAGGTTTGCGTGACGGAAAGCGTCGCCGGACCGATCCACCCCGGGACCTTTTCCATACCAAATCGAAAAAACGCCATCGTAGGCGCCCTCGCCGTTGAGCTCCGCCTGCTGCGTGCCCCAGCAGGCGGTGGCCGCCAGGTCCTCGTTTACCCCGGGCTGAAAACGCACCCGATGGGCATCGAGAAGGCGCTTCGCCCGCAACAGCTGCTGGTCGTAGCCGCCGAGAGGTGAACCGCGGTACCCGCTTATGTAGCCGCCGGTGTTGTGACCGGCGGCCAGGTCCCGCTGCCCCTGCATCAGCGGCAGGCGAACCAGCGCCTGGATACCGGTGAGAAATATGCGCCCCGACTCGAGGACGTACTTGTCATCCAGTGAAACGTCGCCAATCGGCGGGGACTTGCTGTCTGATCGATCGTTCATGTGAGATGCGATCTTGATCGAAGCCCGCTACCGGAGCGAGCTTAAGGGTGATTCCTGGGACCAGGCGACGCGCAGGACTTCGATTCTCGAATTGCCATTCCTTTAAGCAACCACCCTGGAAAGTTCGGGCGCAAACGCACTAGCGCATGGTTCGTCGGCGGGCGAGGTCAAAGCTGTCGATCGCGGGGTTATTCGATCCCCGCCGCTTTCAGGTATTTCGGATTGCTGACCCGCAAGCGCCCGATCACCTGCGCTTTTAGCAGCGCACGAACGCCCTGGGCGCAGGCGCCGTCCATCACCCCAGCGCGAATATCTTTTGCCAATCGCTTGTTCAACCTCGCCACTTTCTCTTTCACGCTGGTTCCGGATTGACTCACGACCGTGTCGCCGTAAAGCTCGGTCAACATGCGAAGCTCTTCGCGCAGACCCGCATCACCCGCCTCGAGTTCCCGCGCGGCGATGGCCATGGCGTTCGCGACCATCAGCGCTTCGTAGCGCTGTTGCTTGGCAACTCCCGGCAGCAGATGCTCGCGTAAAACTTTTTGCGCAACCCGAAGCAGTTCGGCGCCGTCGGGTTCGTTGTTCATGCGCTCTGCCTGCCGGCGATACTGTCGATCTGCATCAGGGCGTCCATTTCCATCTCCGGCACCAGTCGCCCGGTCAGCGCAAGCTCCAGAGACTCTTCTTCGCCCGACAGATGGCGCTCCGCCTGCTGCAGCGCGATTACCGCCCATCGCACCGCAGCCATCACTTCCCAGTACGCCACCGCGTTGTGATCAACAGATGAACCGGAGCTGCGCTCGTAGCCGCGGTAGAACGCCTCGCGGCCGCCCATGCCGCCGGCTTCGCGATCGTCGCGCCCAAAACGCCAGCAGCGGGCACAGAACCACCCGATGTCTTCGTGGAAATCGCTCCAGGCGGCGAACTCCCAGTCAAGGATGCCGGTCAGCTTGCCGTTATCCACCATGTAGTTGCCGGTGCGGAAGTCGCTGTGACAGAGAACGACGTCCACGTTCTCGGGCTGGTTGCGTTCCAGCCAGTTGAGGCACCACTCCAGCGCCGGCTGGGGCGAGCTCAACAGGTCCAGGTAGCGGCGATAAAGGTTAACGCGATTGAGCGCCGGCGCGTAACCGCACTCCGGAAGGAAATCGAGCCCCGGAACTCCCGGCCGGATGGTGTGCAGTCTGGCGAGCTCCCTCCCGAGCCGCTCGAGCAGAGACTCGCGCGCAGTTTCCAGCCCCGGATCGCGCACCAGCTTGTGGCCGGCGGCGACCCCGGAAACCCGGCGCATGACGAAAAAAGTGCGGCCGATGACGGACGGGTCTTCGCACAGCCAAAGCGGCTCGGGAACGTTGACACCCGCAGCATGCACCGCCTTGAGGACGGCAAACTCCTCGCTCCGAGAAAGGCTCGTTTGCACCCGGGAAGTCGCGTCGGTGCGCAACACCAGGGCGTGTCGCCCATGGTCGGCTCCGCCCTCCACCTCGATGTCCAGGGCGTAGTTTTCCTGAACGGCGCCGCCACTCAAGAGCCGCATGTCGCGGATCTCCAGTCGGGCGCAATCACAAACAGCGGCAAGAAACTCGCCTACGGCGTACACCATCTCCTTGCCGAGATGGGAAGCCTGGCTGCCTCCGTTCAGTCCCACGACCAGAAATCCGTGCCCAGCTTCATCAGGTTCCGCGACAACACCATCTTGTGCACTTCCGACGCGCCGTCGACCAAGCGGGCCTGGCGCGCGTAGCGGTAGATCCATTCCAGCACCGTGTCGCGGGAATAGCCCCGCGCCCCGCAAAGCTGGATTGCGGTATCTACCGCCTTGTGCAGCGTGTCGGCGACGGCAACCTTGGCCATGGACACCTCCTTGCGGGCGAAGTCGCCCTGATCCAGCTTCCACGCCGCGTGCATGGTGAGCAGCCGGCCCACCTGAATGTCCATTGCGGCCTCGCCCATCAGCCACTGCACGCTCTCGTGTTCGGCGAGCTTGCTCCCGAATGCTTCGCGCTCCTGCACGTACGCGCTCGCGATTTCTAGCGAGCGCTTGGCCAGGCCAAGCCAGCGCATGCAGTGGGTGAGCCGGGCCGTACCCAGGCGGATCTGGGTGAACTTGAGCCCGTCGCCGATGTCCATGAGTCGATTCTCATCCGGAATTTCGAGTCCGTCGAAGCGAAGCTCGCAGTGTCCTCCGTGCTCCTCCGGCCCCAGGATGGGAACACGCCGCACCAGCTCCCAGCCGGGGTCGTCGCGGTGAAACAAGAATGCGGTCAGGCCTTTGCGCTGGTCGTCGGAAGTTCGGGCAACCAGAATAAAGTGCTCCGCAACGCCGGCTCCGGTGATGAACCACTTATCCCCATGAATGATCCAGTTGTCGCCTCTGCGCTTTGCCGTTGTGAGCATCATGCCCGCGGGGTCGGATCCAGATCCGGGATGCGGTTCCGTCATCACGATGGCGGAGCGGACCTTGCCGTCGACGATGGGCTGGAGCCAGCGAGATTTCTGCGCCTCGGTGGCGACCTTTTCCAGCACCAGCATGTTGCCATCGTCGGGGGCAGCGGAGTTGAAAACCACGGGCCCGAAGATGGAGCGATTCATCTCCTCGTAACAGGCCGCCATGCCGACCATGTTCAGCCCCTGGCCGCCGCGGCTCTTGGGCATTTGCAGACACCAGAGCCCTTCGCACCGCGCCTGTTCGCGCAGTTGCCTGAGCACTTCCGGGGAAATGTTGTCGCCTTCGTCGTAAGCCTCGGGGTCGCTTTCCAGCGGCACGACGTGAGCGTCAACGAAGGCGCGAATGCGCTGCCGATAATCGTCTATTTCGGGACTGAGCCTGAAGTCCATTGAGTACACCATGCTAAGGGGACGAGGTTTGGGCCTCGAATTGCCCTGGACCGCTCGCCAAACATACCATAACCGCCCTTTGTCACTCAGAGCGTGAAAACCGGTCACCGTAAACGGATGTCAACTAAAACGAAAGAAGCGATTCTTGAAACCATCGGGCTAGGTAAACGGGTGCCGAGCCCTGAAGGCGAGCTGGTCATTCTGGACCACATCAACCTGCGCATCGTCCGCGGTGAGAAGCTCGCAATCGTCGGCGCGTCGGGCTCGGGCAAGTCGACTTTGCTCGGCCTGATGGCGGGGCTGGACGCGGCGTCGGAGGGTTCCGTATTTCTGACCGGCCATGATCTGGGCGCCCTGGACGAGGACGGCCGCGCCGCGCTCCGCGCCGGGCGCGTGGGCTTTGTATTCCAGTCGTTTCAGCTGCTGCAGAGCTTGACCGCGCTGGAAAACGTCATGCTGCCGATGGAACTCGCCGATCACGATTCGCCGCAGTCCGCGGCCAGATCAATCCTGGATCGTGTCGGGCTGGCGGCGCGGGTTCTCCATTACCCGAAGCAATTGTCCGGCGGAGAGCAACAGCGGGTGGCTATCGCTCGCGCTTTCGCCACCAATCCGATGCTGCTCTTCGCCGACGAGCCCACCGGCAATTTGGACACGGCCACCGGACAGAGGATCATCGAGCTGCTGTTTGACTTAAACCGTGAGCACGGCACGACGCTGATTCTGGTGACCCACGATACGCGGCTGGCTGAACCCTGCGACCGGGTGGTGACGCTGGAAGGGGGACGATTGGTAAATGGTGATGCGTGATGCGTCAACGAAATTGCTATGGAGCAATCAAACAAAGATCTAAGGAATCGCGGGCAAGCCCGCTCCTACAGTGGGCTTCGCTTTTAACTTGGAACTCAAATTAAATGCCCTACTCCACCCAACCGCCCGCGTCGCGCTTCACTGTCACAAAAGCGGTTCTGCTTGCGCTTCGGTTTCTCAAGCGTGAGTGGCGCGCCGGTGAGCTACGGGTGCTGGTCGCCGCCGTCATCGTCGCCGTCGGCGCCATTACCGCGGTAGGTTTTTTCACTGATCGCATGAACCGCGCCATGGAGCTCGGCGCCACCGAGCTTTTGGCGGCGGACCTTCTGATCCGCTCCACTACACCGGTGGAAGCTGAAATCGCCGCCGAAGCTCTTCGTCGAGGGCTCGTGACCGCCGAAACCGTCAGCTTTCGTAGCGTGGTCGTCGCCGGCAAACAGTTTCAGCTCACCGAGCTCAAATCCGTCAGCGACGACTATCCCCTACGCGGCCGTCTGCGCATTGCAACTGTGCCCTATGGTAATGACGCGGAGACGTCGCAGATCCCCCCTCGGGACACGGCCTGGCTGGATCCGCGTTTGTTCGGTCTTCTCGGCGTTCAGGTGGGCGATCGGGTCGAAATCGGAGCACGACATTTCCGCATCGGCGCGGTATTGAGCTTCGAGCCCGATCGCGGCGGCGATTTGTTCAATATCGCTCCGAGAATATTGATCAACCTTGCAGATCTTGAAAGCACCGGTCTTATAAGGCCGGGAAGTCGGGTCCGCTACCGCCTATTGTTCGCCGGAGCCCCGCAACAGATCGACGCATTTCGGGGCTGGCTTTCAGATCAGCTGTCAGCAAACCAGACCATTCAGGGAATACGCGACGCGCGCCCAGAGCTACGCCGAGCGCTGGAGCGGGCAAACCAGTTCTTGAGCCTTGCGGCGCTGGTCAGTGTGCTGCTTGCCGGCGTTGCCATTGCCATCGCCGCGCGGCGATTCGCCGGCCGTCACCTGGATCCGGCGGCCATGCTCCGCTGTCTCGGCGTCGGCCAGCGCGAGGTGGGCATCATTTACACCACCGAGGTTTTCGCCATCGGCGTCGCGGCCAGTGCTGTCGGCTGCACGGCGGGATACGCCGCCCAGCTTGTGTTCGCCAAGCTGTTTTCCACCTTCATCGTCAGCGCTCTGCCCGCAGCCTCGTTTTTACCCGTGTTGCAGGGTTTTGGAATCGGCTTCATCACCCTCGCCGGTTTCGCTATGCCGCCGCTTCTCAGACTGCGCAACGTGCCCCCGTCGCGCGTGCTTCGGCGCGATCTCGGGCCGGCCCGCGCGGGCACCTTCGGTCTCTACACCGCGGCAGCGATTGCCTTTGGTGGTCTCATCTTCTGGCAGGCGCGGGATTCGGCGCTCGCCGCGTATGTCATCGGGGGCGGCCTCACGACCATGGCGGTACTGGGTATTGTGGCCGCGCTTCTGGTTCGACTGCTTTCAAGATTCCGCAGCCGCGTCGGCGTCGCCTGGCGCTTTGGTTTCGCCAACATTACCCGGCGTGCCGGGGCGAGCACGCTTCAAATTGTCGGCTTTGGCGTCGGCATCATGGTAATGCTTTTGCTGTCGCTGGTTCGCTCCGACCTGCTGGACTCATGGGATCAGACCGTGCCACCGGATGCGCCCAATTACTTCCTCGTCAACGTGCAGCCGGACGAGGTGGATGCGCTTAACGCTTACCTCGCCGACAACGGACTCGCCTCGACGGCGCTTTACCCCATGGTCAAGGGCCGGCTGACAGCCATTAACGGCAACCCGGTCAAGCCCGAAGATTACTCGGAACACCGCGCTCAGCATCTGGTGGCGCGGGAGTTCAACCTTTCGTGGCTGTCAAAGCTTCAGCCTCAGAACAGCGTGACCAGCGGAAGCTGGTGGACGACCGATGACCACGGCAAACCGCTTCTCTCGGTGGAGCGCGGCATCGCCGAGCGATTGGGTTTCAAACTCGGTGACGTGCTTCGCTTCAACGTGGCTGGGCGCGACATCGATGCGCCCATCACCAACCTGCGTCACGTGGAGTGGGACTCTTTTCAGGTGAATTTTTTCGTCGTCACTCCGCCAGGCGTGCTGGACGGATTTCCGGCCACGTACATATCGGCCTTTCACCTGCCCCGGGAACGCAACGACGTCCTGCTGCGCTTGATCCAGCGCTTTCCCAGCGTGACCGTCATTGATACCGATGCGCTGCTGAAAAAAATCCGCGAGATCATGGATCACGCCACTACCGGCGTAGAGTACGTGTTCGCCTTCACCCTGATCGCAGGCGTCGTGGTTCTGTTTTCCGCCATCCAGTCGACGCTCGACGAGCGCCGGTACGAGAGCGCCGTGGTGCGCGTCCTCGGAGCCGGCCGTAGCCACGTGACCCGGGGGCTGCTGGCAGAATTCTTGACTCTTGGTCTGCTGGCGGGGCTGGTGGCGGCCATCGCCGCCACCGCCATCGGCGCGGTTCTGGCGCTGGAAGTTTTCGACATCAGCTACCGGCTCAACCCGTGGCTTTGGCTGTTCGGAGCCGGCGGCGGGGCGGCCGGGGTCGCTTTGGCTGGGTGGCTGGGCACCCGCGGCGTTCTTAACCATCCCCCCGTGGAAACCTTGAGAAGCGCCTGAGAAAAGGCGCCGACTTAGCGACGTTCGTGACGCAAGCCAACGACGTAGCGCGACTCGACGATATCGCGTACGAAATGGAACGGGCGCGCGCTGGAAGCTAAAAATCCGGGCGCCCGGATCAGGATTACGTCCCCAGGAGCATTGGCGATTTCGCGCGCGTTTTTTCCGTTTCGATCGGCGCAAACAGCGAATCGCCCGCGACCGGCTAGCACAAAAAGGCAAATGATGTTCCGATAGCCGCTGCGATCCCGGTGCGGCGTAATTCCGACTTCGCCGGGCGCGTAACGCTGCAGCATGAGATCGTTAAACCTGACCGGACTTTCGAAAGGGTAGTCTGAACCGACGCTGAGGGATGCATCCCAGAGCGCCTGAAAATCGTCGCGCAACGAGATGAAGGCGCTGGCGTCCGGGAAACGGTCACAAACCTCCATACGCTGATAGACAATTCGGTCGCCTTCGCCGATGGACTCCCGCGCGGGTCTGAAGGCGGCGCTTTCTGCCTCCGCGAGCAGCTCGCGGAGTAAACCTTCGTTCAACAGCGGCAGGGACAGGGCGTCGTACCGCTCCAGACCGTAGACGATCTCATCCATCGGAAGAGTGGAAAGCGCGAACTTCGATGCCATAGCGAACGGCTGGGCTGCCCCGGCGCAAAAGATTCAGCCGGCTTTCTTCTTTAGCGATTCGACCCCGAGGCGCTGGTGAATAACGTTGCTGGTGGTGGTGTACTGCAGGTGCACTTTCTTTCCGGGGTTAAGATGCGCCTTAACGGCGAACGCCGCCAGCGCGGCTTCGTGGAAGCCGCTCAAGATGAGCTTCTTCTTTCCCGGATAGGTGCTGATATCACCAACGGCAAAGATACCAGGAATGTTCGTCTGAAACGATTCCGTGTCCACTTCGATTTTGTCCTTGTCCAGGTTGAGCCCCCAATTTGCGATCGGACCCAGCTTCGGCGACAGTCCGAAAAACACCAGCAGATGATCCAGCGGAATGGCGGCGGTCTCACCGTCCAGGGTCGCGATTTCGACCTAGCGAAGTGCGCCGGCTTTCTCCGAATATACGGATACGTTGCCGTAGAGAAGATTTATCTTTCCGTCTTTCACAGCGCTTTTATTTTGGACACCGATGCCGGCGCCGCACGAAAGTCGTGACGCCTGTGCACCAGGGTCATTGACTTTGCTTTGTGATGGAGGTTGAGCACCCAGTCCAGGGCCGAGTCGCCACCGCCCAGCACTATCACCCTGTGTCCGTGGTGCAGCGAAGGGCCCTTAACATTGTAAAAAAGCGAGTGCCCGTCAAATTTCTCGATGTCGCCCACCTTCAGCGGCATGGGCTCGAAGGAGCCGACGCCGCCGGCGACGACTACCGCCCGGGTTTTGAACTCGGTGCCGATACTGGTTCACAAGCAAAAGCTTCCGTCGTCGAGTTTTCCGACCACGGTGACCTGTTGGCCCAAGTGAAACTCGGCATCGAAGGGCTTGATCGGCTCCAGCAGCCTGCCCACCAGTTCCTGGGCGCCGCACACGGGAATCGCCGGAATGTCATAGATAGGCTTGTCCGGATACAGCTCGGCGCACTATCCCCGTAAGTGGGGCAGGGATTCGACCAGGTGCGCGCGCATTCCGCGTAATCCGAGCTCGAAAATCTGGAACGGGCCGCAGGGGCCGCCACCGATTATTACAACCTCCGCCTTTATCGCCACTGGTTCCGCAGCCTTCTTGTTTTCTTCGCCAGCTATGGAATGGCGCGCAGCTTATCCTTTCTCGTCTTTTTCGTTCTCGGCGTCGAAGCTGATGTCGGGGAAAAAATCGATGGTCTCATTGTCGACTTCCAGATCCAGAATCAGCGGCGGCGGGTTGCGACGCTGCGCCGAGTCGGCCTCGGGGTTACTCGGCTCCGCCGCCTCATGCGCATTCGCTTCCGCCGCTTCAGACCCTTCGGATCCCTGGGGATTGATAATGCGCTTCGCCTCTTCAAGCTTCTCATCGTCTTCGAAAAGCGGATGCCCGGGCATCAGTCCACGGCCAATCTCTTTAATCCGGTTTCGGGTTTCGGACAGCGGGCCCTGGCTCATCTTGGCAAGAATCTGCTCTTGCTCTGAGGCCCTTGCCGAATCCCCCAATGCGGACTCCACGTGCAGGAGCCGCAGGCGATACTCGGGGTTACCGTCGTCAGCTATCGCCAGCTCATCCAGTAGCTGTTTGGCCTTGAGCAGATCCCCATCGGCGATAAGCGTATCGACCTCCGCCAGCGCGTCCGGATTTTCCGCCTTTTGCCCGACAACGGTCTGGCTCCATTCCAGCTCGGGCTCGGTGTCCGAATCCGACTGTGTTGGTGGCAGCACCGCCGCGGCCGGCTCTGCGGGCTTGGGCGGTTTAGCGGGCGCTGATTCGGGTTTTCGTTCTGCAATCGACGTCGGCTCGGGCTGCGGCCACTCTTCAGGCGCTTCTGGCTCGTCATCCGCCAACGGAGTCGGCGTCGCCGATCTGCCGCCTTTGAGAATGATGAGCTCGGCGGTCCTGGCCCTGGCAACGGAGCGCAAATAAAGCGCCCAGCCGAGCAGAATCACAAGCACACCGGCAAACGCGCCTTCCATCAGATAATTTCTCACCATTCCGGGAAGCTCGATGGGGCCGAGGTGTATGGGCCTCATCACCGTTGATACCTGCGGCGTCGGCGCGGGACGGGGCGCGGTCACAGGCGTCTGCAGCATCGCGACGGGCTCGGGCCGCCGGGCTTCCGCCTCGAGTCGGGTGATCACTTTTTCCTGCGCCGTCACGATGCCACGAATGCGTTCGATCAGCTCTTCGTGATGAGTCAAGTAGGTAGTCTTTTCGGCGTTCGATTGTTCGAGGGCGGCCACCTGATCCTGCACCTTGAGAATTCGTCCGCGCAGCTCCGGCGCCTCGGCATCGAGCAGCTGGGCACGGCTGACGCCGGGAGTGCCGATCCTGGGCATCAGGTCCCAATCTAGCTTCAGGCTTACGCCCGCATTCGACTGCGAATTCTGGGCCTGGGCGGCGGGCAAGCAGTAAAAGACCACCACCGCCATACCCAGACACCAACGGCCCAAGCGCTTGGAAAGCAATGAAACCATGCTGTGTTCGACCATGGAAGGTGCGTCTACTGGTGCGGCAGTTCCGCCCATATCTCTGGAGCCTGCTGCAAGCTTTTTTCGTTGCACTAAGAAGCGTGGCCCATGAAATCCACCTTGTAAACCAAATTACCCACTCCGCACCTGCTGCCGCGGACGCTCCGACCCCGGCGTGGGGAACGAAGATTCGATGCGCCGGGGGGAACCCATTTCGCCGCTCCAATGACGGTCTGTTAAAGTGCAGGCCGTAGACGTCCGGGCGATGGACTGAGGAGGCACGTACATGAGCACCCCCAAACCAGGAATTCGAACTCCCGAGCTCGAGGTTAAGACCCTGGAAGGAGACACCTGGCGACTCTCGAATCAGAAGCCAAAGAATTTCAGCATGATTGTTGCTTACCGGGGGCTGCACTGCCCCGTCTGCAAGACGTACCTGCGCGATTTGGATCGCAATGCCGACGAATTCAAGAAACGCGGCGTCGAAACTATCGTCGTGAGCACCGACAGCAAAGAACGGGCTGCGCAGACGAAAGAAGACTGGGGAATCAAGAACGTGAACGTCGGATACGGAATGAGCATCGACAAAGCGCGCGAGTGGGGTCTTTACATATCCAGCGGGCGTGGCAAGACGTCGCTTGGCATCGAGGAGCCGGCTCAGTTCAGCGAGCCGGGCTTGTTTCTGGTTCAGCCCGACTGCACGCTTTATGCGTCGTCGGTGGCCAGCATGCCTTTCGCCCGACCGCATTTCAAAGAAGTGCTGAGCGCGGTAGATTTCATCGTCGAGAAGAACTATCCGGCGAGGGGCGAGGCGTGATACGAGGTTGAACGAAGCCCGCTGCGGGAGCAGGCTTGCTCGATTCCTCCACACCTGGCCGTTCGATTCACCGCTCACAAACGAGCAACTGCAATAGTGTGAGCGAAGTCTCTGGCGTCCGTGGGAGCGATCGAGCTCGTGATTCCTGAAATCAGACCGTGGCGGCAACGACGGTGCGTAATTCGCTACCCGTCACGCATCACCAATCTATCCGCCGACGGTCGCGGAAGAACCCGCCGCTCGGCCCGTCCTCAGGAAGGGTCGCCAGCCATACGATGGTGTCCGCGCCCTGCTCCGGCATTCGCGGCGCCTTGTCGCCCCCCATATCGGTGCGCACCCAGCCTGGGCAAACCGAGTTCGCCTTGATGTTGGTGCCCTCGAGCTCCCGTGCCAGGATCACGGTGACAGCGTTGAGCGCGGTCTTGGAGATACGGTAGCCCGGATAGCCACCGTCCATTTCCGAGAGTTGCCCCATACCGCTGGATACGTTCACGATTCGACCGTAGTCGTTACGCCGCATCAGCGGTAGCAGAGACTTCGTCACCATGAGCGGCCCAAGGGTATTCACGTCGAAGGTATCTCGTACCAAATCCGCGTCCGCCTGAAAGATGCTCTCTCCGCGTTTCGATGAATCAAGCATGATGCCGGCGTTGTTGACCAGCACGTCCAGGCGGCCGATATCGCGGTCAATGCTTTTTGCGCAAGCGTCGATACTTTTAACATCGGTAACGTCGAGCTGACGGAACTCGACCTCGAGGCCTTCGGATTCTAGAAGTCCGGCGGCTTTCGCACCGGCATCAACTTTCCTTGCGGTAAGGATCACGCGCAAACCCTTACGGCCCAGTTGCCGGCAGATTTCGAATCCGATGCCGCGGTTGGCACCGGTGACGAGGGCGATTTTCTTTTCTGTGCTCACATTCGGCCACCCTGGGCGGGCCGGCGCTTCGCCGGCGGTGAATTTTCAGGCTTGAGAAAGCCCTCTAACCGCGAATGCGCCCTGCTCCCCGGAACCCAAAGGCAAGCCGGGTCCGGAGTCAGAACAGTCGGCTCTCATTTGCTCGAGCCGGATATTCTTCCAGCAGCCACCCGCCGACTCAACGTCAGCGCGGGCACCCTGCTTTAATCTTCGAGCGCCGGAACGGTTCTCAAATAGGTCACGACGGCGTCGATGTCTTCATCGCTGAGATATTCCAAGCTCTCTTCGATGACTTCGGCCATTATGCCACCGGCAACGTCTCCGTCCGGAAGCAGTCCCGATCTGACGTATTCCCGGATCTCGCCGGGGCTCCAGTCGCCGATGCCATCGTCAGGGTGGGTCGTGATATTGGGCGCCGAATCTCCCTCGATACCACCGGGATTGCCGCCGAGATGCCTCTCCCGGTCGAGCGCGCCAAAAATGTTACGGGGGGTATGGCACTCTCCGCAGTGGCCGAGCACGTTCACCAGGTAGGCGCCCCGGTTCCAAGCCGCGCTTTTCTCGGCCTGCCTCACGAAGGGCTCGGGGTCATGAAACAGCAGCTTCCAGAGATAGAGCAGCGGACGATAACGCAGATACCAGGGAAGCTCGTGCGGCTGGTTTGGCTTGTCCGCTTTCGGCACGCGTTCCAGATACGCCATCAATGCCTGTATGTCCTCGTCGACCATGCCCGCGTAGGAGGTATACGGAAATGCTGGGTAGAGGTGGATGCTTTCACGAGATTCGCCGCTCCGCAGCGCACGGCTCACATCGCCCAGGCTCCAGCGACCGATACCGTGCTCCGGGTGCGGGGTGATGTTGGGACTCAGGAATGTGCCAAGCGGCGTCTCGAGCCTGCGTCCCCCTGCAAGCGGGGCCGCGCCTTCCTCTTTGCCGGTGTGGCAGCCTTTGCATCCCGCGATTCGGAATACGTACTCGCCGCGTTGTTGCAGCTCCGCGCCCGCATCACCGACCGCAACTCCCCACCACACCATCAGTGAAAGCAGCAAAACGCCTCCGCCCGCGCGACGGCGGGCGGAATAAGCGAACATCGAGGTCTGCGCGAAAGGTCCGGCGTTCAAAAGCCGGAGGCTTACTTCTTTTTCTCACGATACTCTTTGTGACAACCCTTGCAGGTATCCAGCAGGGCATCCAGCTTTTTAGCAGTCTCTGTGTCGTTGCCGGAACTCGCGGCCGCATCGAATTCTCTGGCCGCGGTCTCAACATCGTCGACCGCGCTTTTGAATCCCGAGGCGTCGGTCCAAATCTTCTGTTTGGCCCGCGTCTTGCCACCACTCGTCTGCCGTTGGAACGCGGCAGATATCATGCCTGTGAGATCGAGAAGCGCGCGCGCGTGCGCCTGTAAATGGCTCTTATTCGGATTGTTGCTCTTGACAATCTGATAAACCGCGCCAGTGTGCCCGCCAATGCTCTTCATAACGCTTTGACGATACTTGATCGCCCCTTCGTCATCCTCGGCGGCGATCGCCATACTTCCCGTTAACCCGATAAACATAGCGACGCCCAGGGAAGCGCACATGGTCCAACGATGCATGAAATTTCTCCTTACATAGTTTCTTCAAATATCCGCGTCCTGAGGTCGCGGCATGGGCCAAAAGTTTTTTCCGACTCTCATCGCACCGCGGACGCTTGCGTCAATCGTGACACGCGCCGCGGCAACGATCCGAGACCCGTTTTTCGCTTTTATTCCTCTTCCGCGCGCGGCTTGAACTCGGACCTGAGCTGCTGCTGGATCTGCGCCGGCACCGGATCGTAATGACTGAATTCCATGGTGTAAACCCCGGTACCGCCGGTCACCGATTTGAGCTCGGACTGGTAAGTGCTGAGCTCGCTCAACGGCACCTGACCGGTCACCGTCACCATACCGCCCGCCAGCGCATTGGTGCCGTTAATACGACCGCGCTTGGAGGAGAGATCACCGGTAATGTCACCCATGTTGTTTTGAGGCACCGTTACGCTGATATCGACTATGGGCTCGAGCACAATGGGACTCGCCTTGTTGATGGCATCGAGGAATGCTTTCTTACCGGCAGCGACGAACGCGACCTCCTTGGAATCTACAGTGTGATACTTTCCGTCGTAGACCGTGACGCGCACATCCTCCATGGGGTAGCCGGCTATCGCGCCCTGCTCGAGAATCTGGCGTACGCCCTTTTCAACCGCCGGAATGAACTGCTGCGGAATTACGCCGCCGACGATCTTGTTCACGAATTCGAAGCCGCTGCCCCGATCCATGGGCTCCACTTTCAGATAAACCTCTCCGAACTGGCCGGCTCCGCCGGTCTGCTTTTTATGCCGGTGGTGACCGTCCGCCGGCTTGGTAATGGTTTCGCGATAAGCAATCTTCGGCGTGCTGGTGCTCACCTCAACGTTGTAACGCTCTTTCATCTTTTCGAGGATGACCCGAAGGTGCAGGTCGCCGAGCCCGCGGATGACCGTCTCGTTCAGCACAGCATTGTGCTCCACGCGGAAACAAGGGTCTTCCGCAGAAATTTTCTGCAAAGCGTCGGAAAGCTTCTGCTCATCACCGCGTGCCTTGGCATGAATTGCGAGTCCGAACATGGGTGCCGGAATCGCAACCGGCTGCATACGAATGTCGTCTTCGTCGTGTGAGTCGTGCAGGATGGTGTCGAATAAGACTTCCTCGACCTTCGCAACGGCGCAGATGTCGCCCGGGATGCCAGCGTCGATCTCCACGTGATCTTTTCCCTGTATGCGAAAAAGATGCCCCACTTTGAACGGCTTTCTCGCGTTTCCGATAATGAGCTGACTGTCTTTGGAGACCGTGCCCTGGTGCACACGAAACACACCGAGGCGACCGACGAAGGCATCCACCGATACCTTGAATACGTGCGCGAGCGCATGTTTAGCGGGATCGCAGCTGATGGTCACCGGTTCGCTTGCATCACCATTAGCCCTGACGAATGGCGGCGGGTTGCCTTCCGTCGGATTCGGCATCAGCTTTGCAATCACGTCCAGCAGCTCGCCGACCCCAATCCCGGTTTCGGCGGAGGTAAAGCATACGGGCACCAGGTGCCCTTCACGCAAAGCCTCTTCGAAAGCGTCATGCAGCTTTGCAGGCTCCAGGTCTTCGCCTTGCTCCAAGTAGAGCTCCATGAGCTTTTCGTCCACCTCCACGACCTGATCGACAATTTGGGTGTGAGCATCGGTCACGGACGACAAAGCAACGTCGTCCCCCTCAGGATTGAAGAAGCAGTCGATAACCTTGCTTCGATCCTTTGAGGGCAAGTTGATGGGCAGGCACTCGTTGCCGAAACTTTCATTAATCTGGGCAAGAAGCGCCCCGAGGTTGGCGTCGTCGACATCCAACTTGTTGACAACGATCATCCGACAGAGACCACGCTTGGAGGCCGCCTCCATCATTCGCCGCGTGTTCATCTCGATGCCCGAGCGCGCATCTATGACTACGGCAACCGTCTCCACTGCCGGCAAAACCGATAACGCACGCCCGAGAAAATCCGGATATCCGGGTGTATCAATCAGGTTGACGTGCACCCCCCCATACTCGAGGTGCATGACCGAGGAATTGAGCGAGTGCTGGTGCTCTCTTTCCAGAGGATCGAAGTCCGATACCGTTGTGCCCCGAGTAATTTCACCCATCGAGGCGATGGCGCCCGATTTGAGAAGCATGGCCTCGGCGAGCACCGTCTTCCCGGCGCCTCCGTGACCGACGAGCGCGACGTTACGAATGTCTTCTATGGTGTAGTTCGACATCGGTCATCCTCCGTTGATCGAATTCTTTTTGTACAGGGTCCTCGTGCTTACCGCGCCGCCCCGAATTCGGCTGCACAGTGGGCAGCGCGCCCGCTGAGCCGGAGCGGCAAATTCGCCAAACGGCGAGCGCCCGCCCGCGGCAAGTCGGTTAGGAATCTCTTTGACCCAGATACGGCATCGGTTCGAATACCGGCCGGATGGCAAAAATTCAAAGCGACTCTCATTCTCGGCATCGAAATCGGGGTCAAGGTCGAAACTTCGATTAGGTCTCGCTTCGAGTCCCGCCCCGGCTCAAGATCCGGGCATTCGCGTTTCGCGCCGGGCACGCAGCGGCCGCTCGGCTGCTCCGGCCATCAGTATAAGAGTCGGGCGGTTCGACGCAACAATCGCAGTGCACGGTCCTCCAACCGCGGGCCGCGGCATGCATGATCGAGTTTGCGGAGTAAGTGGCGCCAGCGCCAAAAAGGCCCGCCTATGGAGACCGCGCCAGTGCGCGTCCAGCGCCAGCGCGGTGCGATTTTAGCCGGCTTTAATCTCGAGCAGGCGAAGCGGGGGCGCGGAGACGCCTGCAACCGCAAGACGCGCCGCGGAGAAGGTTTGAAGGCGCACCGGTAGCTATGCTGGGCGTCTTTGCCGCTGCGCTTTGCCGCAAATCGGACAAGTCCACATCCGCTGCCGCCGGTTTGTGGTTCATGCCGGCTAGGATGCGGATGTCGTATTCAGTCGTTGTCGAATCGCGCGATTAGGGATCGTCCCGCGGGCGTCAGGTAGCCCTCGCGGCTGACGAGCCCCATGCTCACCGCCCTTTCAAACAACCGCCGTTCGCCGTCGTCCCTGAGATAGACCAAGCCATCCCCGTATCTGTGACCCAACAGCTGGAGAAGCGCCTCGTCCACCTGCTCCGACAGTTCTTTTTGCATTGCAGCACCCAAGGTTTGCTGAATTGACCGCATAAAACGGCCACCAACACATATATACGCTTCAAATTCATTGAGTTATATGTGTTAGGTGAGCTTTAGCATTAATAGAAATTGGAGTCAACGGAAAATCATCAATTTATCCGCAAAATTCCCGTCGTTATTGGGTTTTGAGACCTAGTTCGCAGCAAATGCAGGAAATATTCCCAAAAAAACAACTGAAATTCGCAAACTCGGCCGCAGAGGGATCGAAGATCCGACCGCCGCGTTCGGTTACGGCATGTGCTGGCGCGCGAGATAGTCTCGGGTCTGCATTTCCTCAAGACGGCTGGCGGCTCGGGCAAACTCTTGCTTCAGTCTGCGCCCCGTGTACAGCTTCGACGGGGGTGCCTCGGCCGAAACCACTAGGTTGACGCTACGTTCATAAAGGGCGTCGATGAGGTGAATGAAGCGCAGCGCGCTGTCGCGGTTTTCGTTGCAGAGCCGCGGGACCCGGGCGACCAGAACAGTATGAAAGCGGCGGGCAATCTCGATGTAGTCGGTCGCGCTTCGTGGCGTCTCGCACAGGGCGGCAAAGTCGAACCAGGCAATTCCGTCCGCCGCCCGAAGCGCCTCGACGCTGCGGCCGGCGATTTCGATCGCCGGCGACTCCACCACATTCTCGCTACACAGCTTCTCGAACGCGTCGGAGAGCCCGACTTCCGCCTGCGGGTCGAGGGGATAATGATAGATCTCTACCCGCTCCAGAGCCCTGAGACGGTAATCTAGAATGCCGTCGAGCTCGAAAACGCGGGTGTGCCCCTTAATAAGCTCGATGGCGGGCATAAATCGGGCTCGCTGCAGCCCGCCCTTATACAGGTCGTCCGGCGCGATGTTTGAGGTCGCGACTAGGGTGATTCCGCGTTCGAACAGCCGCTTCAGCAGTCCGCCGAGAATCATCGCATCCGCGATATCCGAAACGTGAAATTCGTCGAAGCAGATCACGCGCGTATCCCTGGCGAGACCATCTGCCACCAGTGCAAGCGGATTCTCTTGATGACTGAGCCCCTTGAGCTCACCGTGGACGTACTGCATGAAGGCGTGAAAATGAATACGCAGCTTGCTTTCAAAAGGAAGCGCGTCGTGAAAGTTGTTCACCAGCAGGGTCTTTCCTCGCCCAACGCCGCCCCAGATGTAAAGCCCTTTGACCGGCGCGACGTTCCTCTCCCGTATGAGCCCGCGCAGTCCATCAAGGATGCTTCTCGGTTTGACGGAATTCCGAGTCAGCGCTTCATAAAGCGCCTGGGTGCGGCTGACGAGCTCGGCCTGGGCGGAATCCGGCAAAAGCTCACCTCGTTCGACCGCCACGCGATAGCGCTGCCCGGGGGTGAATGCGAGGGAAATCGCTTCTTCGGCTTCCATTTTGGTGGCGCATTTCTTACCGAAACACGCTGTGTGTCAAAATAACCGTATCAAAAAAGCTGTGTGGAGGCGCTGTGCCCCGGCTGCACCAGATTCAGTTCCGACATGTGCCGCAGGAAGACCGGATCCTACTGCGCATTAAAACGACCGACCGATCGGAGTTCAGATTCTGGCTTACTCGTCGCTACGTCAAGCTGCTATGGCCCGTTGTCGTCAAGATGCTGGAGTCTGATCAGCGCGTCCGGCTTCAGCCAACCCCTGAAGCCAAGAGCGCAGTTCTTTCCTTTCAACACGAAAAAGCTATCAGCAACAGCGATTTTTCCACCCAGTACCACGAAGACGCCGCTGAATTGCCGCTCGGCGAGTCGCCCGTGGTGCTGGCGAAAATACAGCTCAAGAAAGCGGACCCGAGTAGCGACTTGCTCTGCATGCACCCTGAAAGCGGTAAGGGAATCGAGCTGGCGATGAACGAGACGCTGCTGCACTCCTTTAGCAAGCTGCTGACGGACGCGATTAAGGTTTCCGAGTGGGACATCGAGCCCAAACTTCCAAGGCACCCGGGTGACAATACCCCCGTGCCTGAGCGCGTGAATTGAGCGCGGCGGCGCTCCCGGTCAGGGGTTGAATTCCTCGAAAATCTTCTCGCCGCTGCCGTCAGTAATGACGCACCAGTACCACGGCCCGAGCGCCGGTTGACCGCCGTTCCCGGCGTAGTTTAACCGGTAACGGATTTGGGCACCGAATCCACCCTCGGCGCCTAACCCAATCGCGACGAAATCTGCCGCCCCATCGTCGTCGGCATCTATAAACCGCGTTAGCTCTGGAAAATGTTTCTCTGGAAAATGTATCCAGCTTTCTATCGGCGCGAATTCGATCATCTTGTCGAACATAGGCTCCGGTACGGCGTAATCGAATCTATCGCGATATATCGTCGGCTCCGCAGCGGCGGCGAATGCCGCAAGAAGCGAGGCCGATGCTATAAGCCATCGCCAGTCGCCCCCGGATTGTCCTGTTAACTTCATTTTGCATCGGGTCCTTGTTGCGATGATTGAGTTCCTGCAGACCACCTGCCCTTACTGCTGGGAGCTGATCGAAATGACAGTAGACCGCTCAGGGGGGTCGGCGCAATACGTCGAGGACTGCCCGGTCTGCTGTCAGCCGATTCGGTTCGACCTGCACATAGACGCGGAAGGCGCCGTCGCTGCTTTCGACGCGTCGCGTGAGAACGAATAATTAGTGTAAGGTGGCGGGGCTCCGCGGCCTCGAGACCATCGCAGACAACAAAGAATCATCCGCAGTGCGGTACACCCACAGTCCCCTGTTATTTCGGATAAGCTCCGGCCAGATCGAATCCGCCGCCTTGTCGAATACCGTTTCCGAATCGGCGGGAGCAATCAGCCAGTCGCCGCGGATTAGCTCCGCATCGAGCTGACCAGGTCCCCAGCCGGAATAGCCGGCATAGGCCTGGAAGGCCGCCACCGTGGACTCTTCGGCAAGAATCTCGCGGAGGGTCCCAAGGCTGGTGCTGACATAGACGCCGTCGACGATCTCTTCCGACTGGCGCGGCAGACTGGCGGACCTCAGCAGTAGAAACAGCTGGCTTTTGTCCACTGGGCCGCCGATGAACACCAGCTCGTGGCGGTCTTTCAATTCTTCCTCCCCTGGGAGAACCGACGCCAGCGAAATCTCCGTCGGACGGTTAACGATCAGCCCAACGGCGCCGGTTTCGTCGTATTCGAGCAGCAGCACCACGGTTTGAGAGAAGTTCGGATCGCTGAGGGTTTCGCTGGCGACCAGAAAAACCCCTTTGCCCAGCCCTTCCCTGGGCGGACGTCCCCGGCGCGATGCGGCCACCCGACGGGAAGTCGGGAAATCGCGGCTGGTGGCTTCTGTGTGGTCGCCGCACTCGATGCCCGAAGAAGTCGCGCCGCGGTTCCCTGATGAGCGCGTCTGGCCCTCGCCCGGAGGCGCGATCATGAGCAGGACAAGCAGCGGCAGGATACGGGTCGAGTCCATCGGCGGCGGCTGGGTCAAAGATTCGGATTAGCTGACTGATTCCAGGGGAGGTGTTCCGGCACCCGGGTTGTTCTTGCGCCATTTTATCACCCGCTTACCGGCGCGCGGCGCCTTTCCCGGCTTGAGCCTCGTCTCCCGCTTCCATAGCAGAAAAAAAAGCCGCGAAAAACGCGGCTTAAAACAAGGGGAGGAGACTCAGCTTGCGCTGAAGTTTGGTCAATCAGGACGTCTGGAACGCGATGATTCCCGCCTACGGCGCGAGTGTTCGAAACATCCTTATCTCCCGGCCGCTCACGGCGTCTTGAGATTCACGCCGGCGCCTGATCAACACAAAGAAAGTATGGCTACGGGCCCGAAATTTGCCTAAGACGGGGGTCACACTACGGGAATCCAAATTGTGAACGCGGTCACGCAATTTTGTGAAGTCGCATATCTTGCCGCTCGAATCTCTGCTCGGGCTGCAGCCGGAGGGGAGCCCTATCGGCCTCATTGAGGATAACGCGCCAGCCAATAACGCACGCAGCGTTTCAATGCCTCCCGCTCCTCGGCGCCGATACCATGGGGATCGAAACGGTATCGATAGTGGACCGGAAGAATTTCAGCCACGATTTCGTCGATGCCGTCGGTGTCGTCTCGACGCGCGAGTCGTTTCAGCCAGCGGCCCAGCGGCTCGCCCGGCTGGCGGGCGATCCCCCGTTCTTCCAGCACCCGCAGCAACGGGTAGAGATCGGAATCAGCGCCCGGCTGGACCCGTCGATCCAGGTGACGCCGTTCACCGCGCAGGCGCTCTGAAACACGCTGCGTCCGCACCAGTCGCCAGAGCAACACGACAAGCAGGGGCACGATCAACCAGAGTAGGTTGGTGGCCGGCTCGTCCTCGTCACTGCTCCAACGCCAGCGGGAAAACTTGAAGCCGAGCCAGGACAATAAGTCGTACGCCCCCTCCCACCATGACGCCGCATCGGCCTCCAGCGCACCCCACACCGGCGGCGTGGTATCGAAATCAATCCATCCCCCATTGATATAGGCCAGGGTCCAGGAGTGAGCGTGACGGCGACGCACGATATAGCTGTTCTCCAGCGGACTGTATTCCTGGACCGAATAACCGGTCGCGTAGCGCGCCGGAATACCGAGTGAGCGCAAGAGCAGCACAGTTGCCGAGGCAAAGTACTCACAGTGACCACTGCGCGTGTTGAGGAGAAAGTCATGCAACGGTGTTGCCACTGGACCCGATCGGCGAAGCACGACCGAGTACTGGAAGCGGGTCAGAAAAAATTGCTGCAGCTTCTTAAGCACTTCCTCGGGCCGCGCGCCATGTAGACCAAGGTCGGCTGTTATCCTGCTCATTAGCGGCCCGACATCCGTAGGCACCAGCATGTCCGCCGGCCCCGGCGGATGTTCGAACGACCGCCCCGGTGCAAACCTTGCCGTGTAACGAATGAGCCCCGGTCCCCGGTTCACTCTGAGAGCCCCCAGCTGGTGCTTGTGCAGCTCTTCGACCGGGAGGTCTTCAATCCTGAAAGTTCCTCTCGGCAGCGGGAGCATTCCCCGACCGCGTATGAGGGAGCGGGAAATGCGAACAGCGCGCGAGCCTTCGATTGGAACGGGCTCGATGTCCCACGCGGTACCCTCAAGATCCGATATCTGCTCTTGAAATGCAGTATTTCCCGCCAACCAGACGTTCTTGCTGAACGATCGATAAGTGGCTTCGTGCAATAACGTCGGCACGCCGCCTCCATCCAGGTCTTCGACGCGCAACACTATTCGGTCCGACTGCTTCAGACGCCCGATTTCACCCATGGCGGTATAGCTGCGGAAGGGATTGCGGTAGCTCATTATCCGGTCGCGAAAAAAATTCATCACCACCGGTTCGATAGCGCGCCGCGCTTTGAGCATGCCGATTTGATTGAGATAGCCCACGCCGACCGCGAAGGCGAGCACTCCGATCCAAACAACGATTCGAAAATTTCGCGGCCGGTTGTACCAGAGCACGTAGGCCAGCGCGCCCACCAGTCCGGCAAAAAGCCACGCGCCCCCGGACTCACCCACGGTGGCGGAAACCATGCAGACGACCATGTAGGGCAGGTCGAAATCTATGGAGCCGGCGTCCTCGATGGTGCCCTTACGTTCAGCGCGGCGCACGGAAAGGAATAAGGCCGAGTAGCGAATGTCTTTTCGGGTACCGAATCGCTGCGCCAGCGCAACTAGAAAAAGGATGAATGGCAGCCATTGAAGAATGATGTAAACGCCCTGAAAGGAGTACGTATCAAAGACATAAATGACGACCACCACGAATCCGATTCCGCTTACATCAGCGATGTGTTCGTAGTCCTTGTCGGAAAGATGCCAGCGCCATGGTGAAAGCCTGGCCAACTCGAGCACTATGGCCATGGCGGCCGCGTAGGGCCAAAGGCGGTTTTGCATGCCCCATAACATCAGCGCCGCGGCCAGGCCGAGCGGCGGCACCGTCACTTGTCCCGGAGCGCGCTTCGCCTTTAAAGCAGTGCTCATGCCGCCTGCCCCGGTGAATCCGATCCTGTCTCGGCTTGATCCTCCCGGATCAGGTCCTGTTCGACGTGTTCTACACGCAGCCGTTTGAAGCGCGTCGGGCAATCCGACATCGGTCCGGGTTCGAGATCAGCGTCGCCGTCCACCAGCACCAACACCAGAAGCGGCACGCCCAGATTTCGCAAACGGGCTACCATCTCACGCCGCGCCTCGTCCCAGGCGAGCAGCACACAGACGCATGCGCTCAACTCCGCCGCTCGGCCGACCACCGCCTTCTGCAAGCGCGCGAACGGCTGATTGGGCGTTGCCTCGACGCACGCCAGCGCCTCCAAAAGGCGGTCTGCGGCGCCGGGCCCTCGGCCGCTTTCCACCTGATATACCCGCTCGCCGACGAACATCAGCTCCAGGGTTCCGGTGCCCGCGGGTGCGGCGTAAGCGAAGGAGGCTGCAACCGAAACCGCCTCCTCGAAACACGCGTTGGAGGTTTCGCCGGGCAGAAATGTGTCCAAGATCAGGCCCTGGCGGACGAAACACTCTTCGTGGAATTCGCGTACAACGGGCTGGCCCAGGCGCGCCCAGCCTTTCCAGTGAATGTGTCGCATCGGATCGCCGGGCCGGTACTCCCGAAGTGAGGCGAACTCTTCGGACCCTCCGGCGGATGTGGCCTGGCTTTGACCGCCGATGCGGTCCTGGGCGCGCCCGAGCAACTCCGCCCAGCTGACCTCGTATCGTCGGGGAAGTACCAAAAGGGATTCCGGACGGCCCGCTCGCACGATCGCCTTGAACACACCCAGCGGGTCCGCCTTGGCGATCATCACCGCGCGCAGGCGTACGAATCCCCGCCGGTGGAGAAGGAGCCGCAAGCGCGCCTCCACCCATTCCCCGGGCGGCAAGTCGGGAAGCATCAGTTCCTCAGAGCTCGCACCGCGACGCCAGCGCATGAAATTGGCCCAGCGCGGATAACCCACCTGACGGTCGAACCAGTTTCGTCTGGCATCCGCCGGCTCTCGCCGATTAACGAATTCGGGGGCGCTGGGCGGGGCCGCCGAGAGCTGTTCGCGAATGATCAGGCCGCGCTCAGCGCGTTTTCCCTCGTTCTTCAGCGAAACCGTGTAGGTCAGCGACTGATCCGCAGTGGCGAAGCGAGGAAGACGCCGCGCAATCTTGAGTTTGGCGCGGAAAAACAGCGCGCTCAGCGCGCCCACGAGTAACACCGCGACGACGAGCATGAGCAACTGATAGGAGTGCGTCGCGCGGGTGTTGATGCCGAACACGCCGGAGAGAACCAGCGCACCCAGCATCAGCATGCCGGCATGAGTCAAGCGACGCTTGAGCCACTGGTCGACTCGATAAACGAGATGAAAGTTGTGAAACAGAAACTTTCTGAAGATCATCGCGCCGGGACTCTTCGCGTAGCGGTGATGACCGAGTCAGACCGGAACCGGTACGCTCTTGAGGGCGTCCTCCACAACGCGCTCAGCAGACAGCCCTGCAAACCGGGCCTGGGGCTCCATGACCACGCGATGGGCCACCACCGACACCGCGATTTCCTGGATGTCCTCGGGAATGACGAAATCCCGGCCGTCGAACAGGGCCAGCGCCTGGGCGCACTTCATGAAGGCCAGCGAGGCTCGGGGACTGGCGCCGATGCGAATGCCCTCGGCGCTCCGGGTCGCTCCGATGAGGTCGACGATGTAGCGCTTCAGCTCTTCGCTGATGCGCACTTTGCGCGCGCTCTGCTTCAGGAAATCTATGTCGTCGAGGGCGACGCACGGGCCGATGCTCTGCAGCGGGTGCGCGTTGGCCTGATCTGACAGAATCTCCACCTCCTCCTCCGCGGGCACGTAGCCAAGACTGAAGCGAAGCGCGAAACGATCCATCTGCGCCTCGGGCAGGGGATAGGTACCCTGAAACTCGATGGGATTCTGGGTCGCGATAACGAAGAAATTCTCGTTCAGGGGACGACGCACGCGGTCCAGGCTCACCTGGCCCTCGGCCATAGCCTCCAGCAGCGCGGACTGCGTCCGCGGCGAGGCGCGGTTGATCTCATCCGCCAAAAGAATGTTGGTGAAAACGGGTCCCGGGTGAAACTCGAAGGCCTGGTCCTTCTGGTTGTAGATCGAGACCCCGAGAATATCCGCCGGAAGCAGATCAGGAGTGAACTGAATTCGCTGAAACGCGGCGTCGATGGAAACGGCCAGCGCCTTGGCAAGGGTGGTCTTTCCGGTTCCCGGCACGTCTTCCAGCAGCACGTGGCCCCCGGACGCAAACGCGGCCAGCAGCCGCCTTACGGCGCCGGTCTGGCCGCGGATCACGCGCTCGATGTTGGCCGCAATGGCGGCGAAAATCGCCTGCGGCGACTGTTTTCCTATGCTCGGCTTGACTACGGACATCTGGATAAAGGCTCGATACGAGAACGGAGTCCAGGGACGCGCCATTCCTCTGGGGGCCCACCCCCCGACCGCCCGAATAACGGGAACAGGCGTCTACCCACAAAAACTTAGCATCCGTATCCGCCAAGCGCACGCGAGTTTACGGCATCGCCAATCCCAGGACGACGCCATCCGGCACGGTTGCTAAGATGTTTTTTGTACCCTGGGGGCGCCAAATATCGCGGCCTCCGTATATTCAATAGGAAGACGGATCGCGTCCACTGAACTAGCCCGATGGCCGAAATATTTCAATGCGTGACATCATTCTTGCCGGCATAAAGCGGATCGATGAGTCCGGCACCGCCGGCGACGAGGCGCGTTTCAGCGATTACGACTTGAACGCGCCGCCGGAGCGCCAAACTCGGCTCCGCCCGGCCGCAGTGCTCGTTCCGCTGGTGGAGCGCCCCGAAGGTTTGAGCGTGCTGCTTACCCAGCGCACCGATCATCTTCACGACCACGCCGGTCAGGTAAGCTTTCCCGGAGGTCGCGTCGAGCCCCGGGACCAAGGTGTCATCGACGCCGCGCTGCGCGAGACTGCAGAGGAAATCGGTCTCACCGAACGAAACGGTAACGGGTTATCTCATAACCCCGGTAGTGGGCTTCGTCAGCCCCGGATTTTCTCTCGCCATCGACGAGTTCGAAGTGGCCGACACCTTCGAGGTCCCGCTCAATTTTCTCCTCGACCCGGAAAATCATCAGATCCACATGCGCATGCGGCACGGCTCGAGGCGCAGGTATTACGTCTTCGAATATGAAAACCGCTACATCTGGGGCGCTACCGCGGGCATGCTGATGAACCTCTACCGCCGCGTTTCCGCGCTTTCCGAACCCCAACCGGGCGCCTGAGGCCCACGAGCCATCGATCCGCACGGATCCCCCACGGGCCTTGTCCCCGGGGGGGCGCGCCATTAAGCTGGCGCGGGTACGACGGGTAAAGGCGTTTGGCCAGAGCGACGACGCTCTGAACCGGGCGATAGAGTCCATCGATCTCACCGTGAACCAGAGATATTACGGAGAGAGCCATAACAAGAAATTCAACGGGAGAAATCACACAGATGAAACGCAGAAAAGTACTCAAGGGCGCCGCAGGTGCGGCTGCCGGGACAGCTGCGGCGAGCGTAGCCTTCCCCGCGATCGCGCAGCAGCGCATCGAAATAGTCATGGTCACCACATGGCCGCGCGATTTTCCTGGACTGGGCACCGGCGCTTCGCCGGCGGCGAGCGGGTCAAGCCGTTCGATTCCTTCGATGAGGTGGCCTCCGGCAACGCGCAGATGTATCACGCCGCAGATTATTACTGGAAGGGTAAACACCCTGGTTGGGCGTACTACACCGCGGTACCCTTCGGACTGACCTACACCGAGTGCAACGCCTGGATCCGGTTCGGCGGTGGCCAGGAGCTGTGGGACGAGCTCGCTGCTGACTTTGGCCTGAAATGCGTGCTGTGCGGCAACACCGGCGTGCAGATGGGCGGCTGGTTCCGCAAGGAGATGAGGTCACCCAATGACTTCAAGGGCCTGAAGATGCGTATCCCGGGCCTCGGCGGCGACGTCATCGCCAAGCTTGGAGCGTCTCAGGTATCCCTTCCGGGCAGCCAGATCTACGAGAACCTGGTTTCTGGCGCCATCGACGCCACCGAGTGGGTCGGGCCTTGGAACGACAGCTTCATGAAGTTCTACGAGGCCGCCAAGTACTATTACTACCCTGGCTTCCACGAACCGGGCTCCGCGCTCTCGCTCGGTATGAATAAGAAGTTTTGGGACGGGCTGTCCAAGTCCGACCAGCTCACCATCGAGGCGGCGGCGGCAATGGAGAACGACGTCATGATGGCGGAATACAACGCCAAGAACGGCGCATCGCTGGCGAAGCTCATTAAAGAACAGGGTGTTCAGCTTCGGCGCTTCAACGACGACATCTACGATGCCTTCGGCGACGCAACAGCGGAGGTGTTTGAAGAGGTCCGCGCGCACAGCGAACTGGCCAGGAAGATTGACGACAGCTTTGTCAGGTCGCGTCAGGACGTGGGCAGCTGGGCAAAGATTGCTGACCAGGAATACATGGCCCAGCGCAACCGCGTGCTCAAGATCTAGCAGGACCGCGAGTAGACTGAAAGCGGGAAGGCGGAGCCGATCGGCTCCGCCTCGCGGCTCGGCCGGGCGTCGTTGACGCCCGCACGGGGCGGGAACCGAACGCAGCCCGGGCCAGGATTCGACTCCATCGAAGGATCGGATTACCCGGAATGCTGAGCCTGGATCATGAGTGATGACCACCACGGAAGCTGCTGAGCCGTCAACAGAACCGGTCCACGGCCGACACGCGATCAACGTCGGCGGCGGACGAGGCGCGCTCGCGGCGCGCGCATTTGCCGGCGCCGTCGTCGCCGTGACGCTGGTGTTCCTGCTCAACAATCATCTGACCTACTGGGTCGAGTGGCCCGGCGTTCCCATATTCTTATCCCACCAGGGCTGGTTCGGCTCGGCGTCGCTGCAGTCGCCGTTACAGGGGGGCGCAGTCGCGCTTGGATGGCTGCAGTTCTCGAGCTACCCCGGTGTAATCTTCGCCGTCATCGCTCTGGTGATGCTCACGCGCAGCCGCGCGCTGCGCGAGGATGCCAATGTTCTGTCGGCGCTGGCGGCCTATATCGTGCGCGCGGCCTTTTGGGCCGTGCTCATCGTCGGTATTGCGGACGTGGCCATCTCTTTTCTTCGGGTCGAGGGATTTCTGGAAGCCTGGGTCGGCGCCGAACTCACGACCCAGCTGGGTCGTCCCAGCTATCGCGGCACCTACGTCCACTGGCCGCTGATTGTCGTCAGCTTCGTGGTGGCCTTTTTCGTACGTGGCTTGGGCTTTACCTGGCTCGCTCTGCTGGTAGTCGTCGCCGAGTTTCAGATCGTCATTTCGCGTTTCGTCTTCTCCTACGAGCAGGGTTTCATGGGCGACCTGGTGCGATTCTGGTACGCGGCGCTGTTCCTGTTCGCGAGCGCCCACGCGCTCATTGATGACGGCCACGTGCGCGTGGACGTGCTTTACGCGCACTTCAGTCTACGGGGAAAAGCATGGACCAACGCCATAGGCTCGGTGCTGCTGGGGATACCCCTTTGCTGGGTGATCCTGACCCAGGGTATGTGGAGCAAGGGAAGCAGCCTCAACAGCCCGCTGTTGAGCTTCGAGATCTCACAAAGCGGCTTTGGAATGTACACCAAGTACATGATGGCGGGCTTTCTGGTGGTCTTCGCGCTCTCCATGACCATCCAGTTCGCGAGCTATTTTCTCGACGCCGTTGCCGACCTGCGCGGTGAGCCGGGTCATAAGGAAGGGCACGGAGACGTGGGGCTGGTGCTGCATCGCTGACGCGGTAATGGTTGCCGTTCGATAACGAAATAGCGGCTGCGAGCTGACCATCACGGGCCGTTCGCCGGCTCTACCTCACCGCGGACCCTGGGGGCGGATTGGGGAGGGGGATAGACATGAAGCGCATAGAAAAAACCGCACCCTGGAAACGCCTTTGTGGCGTCTCAGTCAGGCCTTCGATTGAAGCCCGTGATTTAACGTTGCCGCGGGCAGCTATTTAAGCGATGGAACTTTTCTTTCTCGCGGTCCTGATTCTTCTCATGGTGGCGGCGCTGACGTCGGGCTTTCCGGTGGCGTTCGCCCTACCGGGCTCTGCCATCGGCGCCATCGGTTTAGCCGCCCTCTGCGGCTGGTTATTCGCCAACGACCCGAGCGCCTACTTTGCCCAGGGCGGTCCTATCGAGTGGCTGAGCGCCGGCGTCACCAACTTCCGCAGTCTCTACTGGGACGTGGAGCGGGACACGCTGATAGCGATCCCGCTGTTCGTTTTCATGGGGATCATGCTGCAGCGCTCGAAGGTGGCCGAAGATCTGCTGGTGACCATGGCGCAGCTCTTCGGTCCGATTCCGGGCGGACTCGGGATCTCGGTGGTGTTCGTAGGCGCCTTACTTGCCGCCACCACGGGCATCGTCGGCGCCACGGTCATCGCCATGGGCCTCATCTCGCTGCCCGCGATGTTGCGCAACAATTACTCGAAGCCTCTGGCAACCGGGACCATCTGCGCTTCGGGAACCCTTGGCCAGATCATTCCGCCTTCCATCGTGCTCATCATCCTCGCCGACCAGCTGGCGAGCGCCGCCGACCAGGCGAGCACGGCCCGCAAGGCGGATTACAAGGCGGCGACGGGCGAGTTTTCCATGCCTTCTGAATTCGACATCGTCTCGGCCAGCGCCGGCGACATGTTCATGGGCGCATTCATTCCGGGGCTGGTTCTGGTCGCAATCTACATGCTCTACATTCTCGTCACCGCCATCCTGCGTCCCAAATCCGCGCCGCCGGTGCGTTACGGAGGTAAATACGATCGGCAGTTTGCAATCAGCGTTTTTCTCGCCCTGGTGCCGCCGCTGACGCTCATCTTTGCCGTGCTCGGATCCATCGTGCTCGGAATCGCGACGGTCAATCAGGCGGGTGCCATTGGCGCTATCGGGGCCATGATAATGGCCGGCTACCGTCTTTCCGTTGGAAAACGTCACACCTACACGCCGGCGGCGCTGGCGGTGGTGTCCATCGTGTTGATTTTCGTGGTGCTGGCGTTCTTCGATATTAACGTCAAAAACGTTCGCGGCACGAAGGATGCTATCGGCATCACGCTCGCCGGCATCGCGGTGACCGGTCTTCTGATAGCCGTGGTCTGGAGCGGCTGGCGCGCCTACAAGATAGAAGACACCTTGAACGGCGTAATGCTGGAGACCGCCAAGACAACATCGATGGTTTTCATAATCCTCATCGGTGCCGCCATGCTGACCTCTGCATTTCGCGGCTTTGGCGGCGAGGAGCTGGTGAAACATTTCCTCACCGGCTTGCCTGGCGGCTTTTGGACCCAATTCATCGTCGTCATGCTGGTGATTTTCCTACTCGGCTTCTTTCTAGACTTCATCGAGATTGCGGTAGTCGTGGTGCCAATCGTCGCGCCGATCCTGATGATGGATCCGGCCGCTAACATTACCGCCGTTTGGCTGGGAGTGATGGTAGGGCTCAACATCCAGACCTCTTTTCTGACCCCTCCGTTTGGGTTCGCGCTCTTCTACTTGCGGGGTGTTGCGCCCCCGGACGTGAAGACGCTCCAGATTTATCGCGGCGCGGCGGCCTTCATTCTGCTGCAGCTTGCGGGCCTTGCCGTGGCGGGTAGTTTTCCGAGCCTGGTGAACTACCTGCCGAATCGCGTCTACCTGACGTCGGAAACGGCCCCGCCGCCGCAGAATCCCCGGCTGCAGGAATGCCTGGAGGAGTACCTTTTCGAGTACTACGACAACAATGCCGATAAGCTGCGCGCGAGCATCGAAAAGGCGCGCTCGCTGGATCTGAGCCACCTGCCGGAAGAGCAGCGAAACCTGCTGTCAGGCAGCTATGACAAGGCGCTGGCAACCTTCGAACTGGTAGAAAAGGTCCGCGCCACGGATGCCGCACGGGCGGCTTATGAGCCCGACTACCGCCCGGTGCATTTCGAGGTCCGTTCGATTCAGGCAAATTTGCGAAAGCTCGATGCAACGCTGGAAGATCTCGAGAAGGAACGCGTGCGTCTCATTCGCAGCCAGGACCCGCCGGCGGATCGCATCGAAGCGCTGAGCAAGGAAAAGGAAAACGTGGAAGAAGGAAAAATCCGACTCGCGACCAGCATACCGAAGGACTGGACCCAGAAGCGTAAAACTTATAGCGATTTGGCAAACGCGGAAAAACGGGCGCGACGCGCCTACCGCAGAAACGTAGACGGCGCCTACGAACCGGTCAGCAAAATCCGCGCCCAAATCGGCCAAGCGGAGAAACTTGAAAATGTCGGGGCACGGATCGTCGCTCTGGCCGATCCCATTGCCGAGGCCACGCCGGAACAGGTGACGGAATCGATAAAGGAAGTCGAACGCCAGCTGAACGAGCTCGATGGAACCGGCGACATTGTTTCGCCGCTTTCCAAGGCGAGACGCGAGTTCAGAGTCCGCGAGGGCAAATTGCCGAATCGCGAACGCGCGGCGGGCCTGCTGGCCGAGGCGCAGGAAAAGTTCCAGGCCGAGCTGAAATGGCGACAGCAAGCTGCTAAAGATTTGTCTCCGGCGCTTGCCGACTATGACCAAGCGATTCGCGCATCCATCGGACTGCGGCTGCAAAAACGCCTGACCACAGCGCAGGCGGAAGAGATCGCCGAATGTCTGTCGCATCACCGTGATATTTCTCTGAACTTCTAATCCGGAAGCCCCGCTGCTTCTGGATCGCGCAACCCGGTCCCTGACACGGTCCCGGCCGGTTTTCGTACCCTTTTCCTAATGGCAGCGCCGGGCCTGCCTCTAGGCAAAACCCTGCCGTTTAAAAAAATGTTGCATCGCAATAGAATTGTTGCTATGCTGCGCCGCACAATGAATTTGGTATTGGCTTAGACGGGAGTTAAGTGTATGAAAAACGAAGCGATTTTTGAGCAGGCCGGTCAGATGATGGCGCCTGTGCGGGCGATGAACGAAGTGGCGGTGGAACAGGCCGAGAAGCTGGTGAAGCTGCAGGCCAGCGCGTTCCAGAACTACTCCAAGCTGGCGCTTGACCATTGGCGCAATGCGCTCAAGGTCAACGATGCCGAGAGCATGAAAGATTTTGTCTCCGCGCATCGCGCCTATGTCGAGACCGTGACCGAGAAGGCGACCAAAGACGCCAACGCGGTTATGGAGCTCGGCAACGACTACGTCGCCGAAGTCCAAAAGATTCTGAAGGACAGCGCGGCGAAGGCGGGCGTCTCCAAGGCTGCCTAACAAGCACCTGAATCAGGCAAAACTGGGGCCCCGGAAACGGGGCCGCAGTTTTTTTATGTCTGGGTGATGCGTGATGCGTGATGCGTGATGCGTGATGCGTGATGCGTGATGCGTGATGCGTGATGCGTGATGCGAAGAGCCTAATCGGCCCGGATACGCTGTCAAGTCGCGTTACGCGTCACGCATTACGCGTTACCGGTCACGCGTTACCGTCTTCGCGTAAGCTCAAAGCGTCGAGCACAGATGCCCCCCGTCGACCACGATTGTGGTACCGGTCATGTAGGCGGCGGCGTCCGAGGCCAGCAACAGCAACGCGCCGTCCAGATCCCAGGGCTCGCCGACGCGGCGCTGGGGGATGCGCTTTATCATCGCTTCGCCCTGTGGCGATTCGAAGAACGCCCTGTTCATGTCGGTGGCGAAATAGCCGGGGGCGATCGCGTTAACCCGTATTTCGTGACGCGCCAGCTCCAGCGCCAGTGCCCGGGTGAGCTGAACCAGACCGGCCTTGGAAGCGGCGTAAGGACTCACTCCGCCGGCAACCCTGAAGGCCAGGATGGAGGCGATGTTGATGATGCTGCCACCGGTATCCGCCGCCAGCATTCCCTTTGCCGCGGTCTGGGCCACCCGCCAGGCGCCTTTGAGATTCGTCTCCAGCACCCGGTCCCAGCTGGCTTCGTCCACGTCCAGGGCCCGCTCGGCGCCAGCGACGCCGGAGTTGTTCACCAACACGGTCACCGTCCCCAGACGCGAGCGGGCGCCTTCAAACGCCTGCGATACCGAATCCGGGTCGCGAACGTCCATTTGCAGCGCTATACCCTCACCGCCCGCGGCGCGGATTTCCTTGGCGGCCTGCTGGAGAGAATCCATGTTCCGGGCGCACAGCGCGACCCGCGCGCCTGCGCCCGCCAGGGTCGCAGCGAAGTGACGGCCCAGGCCCCCGGATGCTCCGGTGACCAGGGCGACTCGCCCTTTTAGGGAGAAAAGCGCCTGCTGCACGGAATCGGCGCTCAGTACCCCACCGCGGCGCCGTCGGCCCGGGGCTCGCTGGCGGCGACATAGACCCCGTTCTCACGCCGCTCGATAATTTGCCCGCGGCCAAAGGAGTATGAGTTCGGCGCCATCACCACGCGGTGGCCACGGGCTTGCAGCGCGGCCACCACGCCTGGATCCACCGCCGGCTCGACGTCGACTTGCAGTCCGTCGCGGATCCGCCAGCGCGGCGCGTCCAGCACCGCCTGCGGATTGAAGTCGTGGTCGAGCATGCCGGAGATGACCTGCAGGTGGCCCTGGGGCTGCATTTCCCCGGCCATGACCCCGAAGGGACCCACGGCGTCGCCGTTGCGGGTAAGAAACCCGGGCAGAATGGTGTGGCGCGGCCGTTTGCCCCCCGCCGCCTCGTTTCGGTGTCCCGGCTCCAGGGTAAAACCGGCGCCACGGTTTTGCAGCGAGATCCCGGTTTCGGGCACCACCACGCCGCTGCCGAAGCCCATGTAGTTGGACTGAATGTAGCTCACCATCATGCCGTCACGGTCGGCGGTGCACAGATAAACGGTGCCCCCGGCGGGCGGGCGCCCGGCCTCCGGCAGCCGTGCCTGGTCTCCAATCAGCGCGCGGCGCGAGCGGATGTAAGCGTCGTCCAGAAGCCCGTTGGTCGGCACCTCGGCACGGTCCGGATCGGCCACATAGCGGTAAGCGTCGGCGAAGCCGAGCTTCATCGCTTCGATCTGCAGGTGCCACAAAGGCGCGCTCGCGTGATCGTGTTCGTGCAGATCCATTTGATCGAGAATGGCGAGCGCAATCAGCGCCGCGATCCCCTGGCCGTTGGGAGGTATTTCCCACACCCTGCAGTCGCTGTAGGCGGTGGAGATGGGCTCGACCCATTGGCTTCGGTGCGCCGCCAGGTCGTCAGCGGTCAGATCTCCGCCCGAAGCCTTGGCGTAAACAGTTATGCGCTCGGCCACCTCTCCTTGGTAGAAGTCGCGTATGCCCCGGGCCACCAGCGTTTTGAGCGTCCAGGCGTGGCCAGCGCTGGAGAAGCGCTCCCCCGCCCGGGGCGACCGGCCATCCGGAGCAAAGGTCTGACGCCAGCCGTCGAACTCGGGACGGTTGGGTACCAGGAACAGGGAGCTGGCCTCGTTCCAGAGGTGAGCAATCACCGGCGATACCGGAAACCCGGAGTCGGCATAAGCAATCGCCGGCTGAAGCAGATCGTTCATCTCGAGACGGCCAAAGCGCTGGTGCAGGTCTTCCCAGGCGGCGGGCGCGCCGGGAACGGTGACACTGGACCAACCGCGCTCGGGCACGGCATCAAATCCCTGCTCTCTCAAGTAAGCAGCGCTCGATTTGCTCGGCCAGCGGCCGGAAGCGTTCAAGCCGTGAAGCTTGTTCCCGTCCCAGACGATGGCGAAGGCGTCGCTGCCGATACCGTTGGAGGTGGGCTCGAGCACGGTCAGAGCGGCGGCCGTCGCAATCGCGGCGTCCACCGCGCTGCCACCGTTTTGTAGCGCTTTGAGCCCCGCCTGCGCGGCCAGCGGCTGAGTGGTGGCAACGGCCCCGTTGTCCGCCAGCACCGGCATGCGCTTGGACGCGTACGGATAGTGATTCAGGTTCATCTAACTGCTGCCTTACCCGCTGCGGCAAATACTGCCGGACACAATTCGATGGACGCAGGGAGCGGTCACTCTGCCGCGTGATCCGTTTGATAACAAGCGGGCGATGATAAACCGCGGACTGAAAAGAACGCGAGGTTCGTCACTCTTACTTGGTTCGAGGAGTTTACACAGCGCCGGTGGACGCGGCGGGCGCCTTCTATACTTTTGCTCTGCGGAATTCTGCCGGAGCTCCGATTGCGGTCGACACTCACGAAAGCGCTTTTAACCACCGTGTGGCTGGCGTTCGCCTGGTGTCCGCTGCCGGCGTCGGCGGCGCGTGCGGATCTGATTCTGGCGCTGGATAATTCAGGCAGCGATGAGATGGTGGTGCTGCCCGCCCTCGACGACGTCGTTGTGGTGGAGACCGCGACCCTGCCCGCACTCCCGGGGCTCGGTGCCGACCCTCAGACTCCGGCGCATTCGGGGCCAAAGCAATCGTTCGCGCAGGCAGGCACGCACATCGGCGCCGCGACGCCGGCGGCAGCTCTGAACGAAAGCTTGGGCCTGAGGGAGATAATCCCTTCACCAGCCGCGGAAGCGGGCGACCGGTCCGGAAAAATCGTCCTTCCCGCGTGGCTCGCGGCACTTATCGCCGCTGCCTTCCTTGGAGTGGTTTTGGTGGCGGTATTGATTTTGATTCGTCGTCGCAGATCTGCCGACAAGGAGTTGCCTCAGGATCAGATCCCCAAGGCATTCCTCAATGATCTTGGCGGGGTTACTGACAGGCCGAGCTACGAGCTCGGTGAATCGCTCACGGTGGTCGGCCGTATCAAGGGCAGCGACGCCAATCGCATCAATTACGTCACAATTCCCGAACCTACCATCGGGCGCCGGCACGCACTGATCGAATTCAAAAAACACTGCTTCTGGGTCGCGGACCAAAACAGCCTAAACGGAACCTTCATTAACAATAAAAGAGTCGAAGGCGACACTCGCCTCAAACACGGCGATCGCATTCGCTTTCACAAGCACGAGTTCGAGTTTCTTCTACTCGACATGTTCGAAACCGATGGCACGATGATGGGTCAGACCGTGTTTGCCGACGGGTCGCGCGCAGTGACTGACGGTGACGGCATCTGCCCGGAGGCAGCACGAAACTCGAACAGCGCGATCTCCACAATAAGAGGCAGTTAACGCTTTTCACCAGCTGAAGCAGGCACTTTGACCGGTTACAACCCCGGCCAGGCGTTCGCTTTCTTTTCCTTTAGCCCCGCCGCAACGCTGAGCGAGCCGGTATCAATACCTCGGCAGCTTTAAGTCCTGACGTCGCCCACACGCTCCGTATTTTTAAACTTCCCTGTCCAAGTTAGGGAGAGAAAGCACCACCGCCGATGCAGGTTTTCCGAACTGGCGCGTCACAACATCGATGCCGATTCGCTCGTGGTGGTTACTTTCCCCGCTCGGGCCAAGCGGGTAGGATCGGGTGCGCTAACAATTTGATTGAATTGACCCCATTATGCGCGGGCCGATGCCGCCCGGGCTGACAAATAAGAGTCATGCATACCAAGCTATGGAGGAGCCCAATGAGAACGCTGATTAAAACCTTTACGGCCGCCACCTTTGGGGCAGCGGCAATCGCCCTGGCGGTAACCGGACCCGCCCAGGCCAAAGTCGAGGGAAACATGATCATCCTCGGCTCGGCCATATCTCTCACCGGTAAATACTCTACCAACGGAATCCACGCCAAGAATGGATACGACCTCGCCGTCGAGCGCATCAATGCCATGGGTGGCGTCAACGTGGGTGGAAAATCCTACAAGCTCCGCGTCGTCTATTACGACGATGAATCCACGCCTGCCCGGGGCGCCCAGCTCGCCGAACGTCTGATTAAACAGGACGGCGTCAAGTTCATGCTCGGACCGTACAGCTCCGGTCTTACCAAGGCCGTAGCCCCGGTAACCGAGAAGTACAAGATCCCCATGGTGGAAGCCGAAGGCGCATCGCGCTCGCTGTTCACCCAGGGATACCGCTATCTGTTCGCGGTGCTTTCGACCTCGGAGCAGTATCTTGCGAGCTCCATTGCATTGGCGGCGGAAATCGCCGAGAAGGAAGGCCGCAAGGCTTCGCAAGTCAAGGTGGCGATGGCTTTCGAGAACGACCCGTTCTCGCTGGACGTCCGCGCCGGTGTAATCGACGACGTCAAGAAGCACGGCATGGACATCGTCATCGACGACAAGCTTCCGCGCGATCTCTCCGACATGTCCGCCACGCTGACCAAGGTCAAAGCCGTCAAGCCCGATATTCTGGTCGTATCGGGTCACTCAAAAGGGGCGGCGACCGCTGCGCGGCAGATCAAGGAAATGCAGATCGACGTGCCGATGATTGCTATCACGCACTGCGAAGCGGCGAAAATCGTGGAGAAGTTCGGAGAATCCACCAATGGATTCCTCTGCCCGACGCAATGGGCCGAGACCCTGAGCTACAAAGACGGGTACTTCGGCACCGCCGCCGAATACGACGCACTGTTCAAGAAGACTTTCCAAGACTACAAGAACGTGCCGTATCAGTCCGCCCAGGCCTCGGCTGCGGTGATGGTATGGAAGGATGCGTTCGAGCGCGCAAACTCGTTCGACACCGACAAGCTGCGCGACGCTCTGGCCGCAACCGACATGGATACGTTTTACGGGAGAATCAAGTTCTCCGAAGCGGGCAACAACGTTGCCAAGCCGATGGTGCTGCGCCAGATCCAGAATGGTCAGTTCAACGTAGTGGCACCCTCCAAGTGGGCGTCGCACGCCGTTCAGTACCCGCGTAAAGTCAAATAAGCCGCGGTAGCTGAGTGACGCCTGGCTGCCCCCGTCATGAGGCGGGGGCAGCTCTGCTTTTCGAGCTCACACCCCGGGGGTCCCGATGCTGGACAATCTCAGCCTTTTGATTCAGGCGCCGCTGCTCAACATCCAGCTGCTCCTGGACGGGTTGCTCATTGGAGCGATATTTGCGCTGGCCGCCTATGGTCTGGCGCTGGTCTGGGGGGTGATGAACGTCAAGAACCTTGCCCAGGGGGACTTCGTCATCATGGGCGGGTATATCGCCACCTCCTTCGCCGATTACGGCATCCATCCTTTTCTCGCGCTGCCTGCAGCCATTGTGCTCATGTTTGGATTCGGTTGGCTGTGCTACGTGTCGATCATCCGCCGAGTTATCGGAAGAGATATATTCGTCTCGTTGCTCGCGACCTTTGGTCTCGCGCTGGTGCTTCAGCAAGCGCTGAATCTGATATTCGGTTCCGACGTGCAGACCGCGGACGCCGGCTTCCAAACCCGGTTCTTTTTCGGCGGCCAGGTCACGGTCGCCGATACCAAGTTCATCGCTTTGGTTCTGGCCGGCGTGCTTGCCGCCTGCGTGGTGCTGTTCATGAAGAGAAGCCGGATGGGCAAAGCGATCCGCGCCACCGCACAGGATGCGCGCGCCGCCCGGGTACTCGGGGTGAACACCGACCGGGTCTACGCCTTTACCTTTGCACTGAATTCGGCCATTTGTGGCGCCGCCGGCGTGCTGGTGGCCATGATCTGGGTGATCCAGCCCTACTACGGCATCGTCCACTCCATTCGCTCCTTCATCATCGTCGTTCTCGCGGGTTTGGGTAATTTACCGGGAGTGATTTTCGGCGCCCTGTTTCTCGGTTCGGCGGAACAGTTTTCCGCTTTTGTTTTCGGCGCCGAGTTTCAGGTCGCGGCGGTCGTTTGTATCCTCGTCTTGGTGCTGATTTATCGCCAAATCCAGTCAGCGCGTCATCGACAAGTCGTCAAGTAAAGCTGGTGAAACCGTCGGTCATCGCCCTTTATGTCGTTATCGTTATTGCCGGTATAACGGCACCGCTGGTGTTTCCTAACTACACCTTCCAGATTGCGGTACTGTGGATGATGATTCTGTTCGCCCTCACCTGGGACATTATGGGCGGGCAGATGGGTTACAACTCGCTGGGCAACATTTTCTTTTTCGGTGCCGGCATGTACATCAGCGCCGTGGTTCAGATTGCGCAGTTTGCCCCGGTAGGCGAATACACCTCTGCTTTCGGCGCCTATCAGGTCGAGTTCACCGACGCCCAGTACTACACCGGTCTGGGTCTCGGCATTGTCGCCGCGGGAATAGGCGCGATATTCTGCGCCGTGATTCTGGGCGCATGCGTCTTCGGGCTTCGCGGACCTTACTTTGCGATCGGAACCCTGGGACTCGCGCTTGCGGCGGCGGAGCTGATCGGCGGATGGGAGTGGGTTGGCGGGGGCGGCGGCATTTCGATGCCGGTATTTCCGGGTGGACCGGACCTGCGCTCACGATTCTTTTATTACATCGTGTTCGTGCTCGCCATCACCACCTTTGGATTCTTACGCTGGCTCTATACCACCCGCTTCGGGCTCGCCATCAACGCCATACGTGACAACGAAAGCAAAGCGGAAGCCATGGGGCTTCATACCAAGCGTTACAAGACCGCGGCCTGGAGTATTGCCGCCTTTTTTCTCGGCATGGTCGGGGCGGTATTTGGCAACATGGTGGGCTTCATCGAACCTCTGGAAGTGGCCTTCCCAACCGTCACCTTCGGAATCTTCATGGTCGCCATGTCGCTGCTTGGGGGCAAAGGCACCCTTTGGGGGCCGGTGCTCGGCGCGACGCTGTTTCATGTCATCAAGGAGCTTACCTGGATTTATCTGCTTGGATGGCAGTGGGTCGCGCTCGGCGCCATCATTGTCATCAACGTGGTGTTTTTCCAGCAGGGGATACTGGGCTGGGCCATGGATCGCTGGCCGGAGAAGTTCGGTATCGTCGTGGAACCCTCCCCCGGAGAAGGGCGCGCCGTGGGTGCCCAGGAGGCTGCGCAATGAGGACCCTGATCGATGTGCGCAACGTCTCCAAGACTTTCGGCGGCGTGGTAGCCAATCATGATATCAGTCTCAAGGTTCCAGAAGGCGAGATTACCGGTCTCATCGGACCAAACGGTTCCGGCAAAACGACGCTTTTTAACTGCATCGTCGGCAATCACCCCATCGATTCGGGGTCCATCGTTTTTCAAGACAGGGAAATCACAACATTTACGGTGCAAAAAATCGCCCGCCTCGGTTTGCTGCGCACTTTTCAGCAGACGCACATTTACGGAAACATGAACTGTATCCAGAACATGCTGATCTCGGTGCCCCACAGAACCGAGGGGTACAGCGACATGTTTAGGCCCTATCGGCGCGAAGCGTACGAGCGGGTCGACGAGCTGCTGGAGTTCGTTGGCCTATACAGCAAGCGCAAGTTGCAGGCAGGCGATCTTTCCTTCGGTCAACAAAAGCTTTTGGAGTTCGCCATGGCGCTGATGAACGGTCCCAAAGTGCTTTTGCTCGACGAGCCCACTGCGGGAATCAACCCGACGCTGATCAATGGACTCATCGATCGGCTCAAGCGTGCAAACCAGGAGCTCGGCATCACCCTGTTCGTCATCGAGCACAACATGCGCGTGATCATGAACCTGGCCGAGCACATCTATTGTCTCGCCCATGGGGAGCTTCTCGCCCAGGGAAGTCCGAACGAGATTCAAAACGATCAGCGCGTGATCGACGCCTATCTCGGGGCGCACTGATGGCGAACGAAAGGGAAGCGTCAAAAGAATCGCACTCACGCGGCTATCACGGAGGTGGCGTCGAGACCGTGATCTCGGTCGACGACGTTCAGCGTCAGGCCGAGGAGATGATGAAGTCGGCGCTCACCCTCGAGGAACTGGACGCCCTGGTTGAGGGCAAAACCTTCGTCAGCATCGACGGCCTTGACGCCGGCTACGGCAAGATGGAGATTCTGCACAATCTCAACTTAAGGATCGGGTCGGGACAATCTCTTTGTCTCATTGGGCCAAACGGCGCCGGCAAATCCACCATCCTTCATTCCATCTTCGGCTTTACCAACATCTATGCCGGCAGCGTCACCGTGAACGGCAAGGATGTCACCCGGCTGAGCTCCAACCAGAAGCTCAAAAATGCCGGCATCGCTTACATTCTCCAGGACAAGTCCGTGTTTCCCGGCATGACGGTGGAAGAGAACCTGATCATGGGCGGTTACCTGATGGACACCCAGGCCGAAGCCAAGGCGGCTGCGGAGAAAATATTCGCCAGGTACTCCCGTCTAGCCGATCGGCGCAACCACGCGGCAGGAGTGCTCTCCGGCGGCGAACGGCGGCTGCTGGAAATTTCCCGCGCGCTGGTGATGGAACCGGACGTGCTGCTGGTGGACGAGCCCTCTATTGGCCTCGAACCCAGATTCATCGACATGGTTTTCGGCATCCTGGACGACCTCCAGCACAACGAAGGCAAGACCATCATCATGGTGGAGCAGAACGCCAAGCGCGGCCTGGAGTTCGCCGACGTGGGCTATGTGCTGGTCTCGGGCGTCGTCGCCATCGCCGGCAACGGTCAGGATCTGCTGCAAAACCCCGACGTAGGGCGTCTTTTCCTGGGCGGCTGAGCCGTGCACCGCTAACGCCACCCCCGTCCGATCTGAACTGAAACCAGCGAAAGAACGTGCGCCGCACGGCCGAGTCCGGCCAATGAGCGCTCAGCCGGTCCCCAATCCGCCAAATTGTCCGGTATAATTCTAAATTATTGCCAAAAATCCAGAGAATTTGTCGGATTGCGGCCAAATTGTCCCCGGACTATCTTAGGTTTGTATGGAAATCAGAATCGTCCGCGAGTCCGCCAGGCCCAAAAGGGCCGTCTACCTTCAGATTGCCGACCAGATCCGTGAGTCGGTGACCAGCGGTCACCTGCCCGCGGGCGCCCGGCTGGAGCCCATCCGCGCCCTGGCTGCTCGTCTCGGCGTCAACCGAGACACCGTCTCACTGGCCTATGAGCTGCTGGTGCGAGAAGGAATTCTGGAGGCCACTGTCGGCCGCGGCACTTTCGTCCGCTCCGGACGCGCAACTCGAGGCAACGGCGTGACCCCGCCTCCGTTCACGCCCCTGGTGGAACGCCTGCTGCAGCTGGAACGCAGTCGGCCCAGTTATGCCTCGGTGGACGGAGCCATACCGCTGCATGCGCTGACACCGGATCCGTCCCTGTATCCCATTTCCTCGTTCCGAAAATCCCTCGACCGGGTGGTGGAAAAAGGCGGCAGCGACTTGCTGGTGTATGGCGAGCACCAGGGAAATCTCGCCCTGAGGGACGCCATTGCCGGCCGTCTATCGGCCCACGGCTTCGATACCGGTTCGGAACAGATGGTGCTCTGCCAGGGGGCGAGCCAGGGCATTTCGCTGGCCATGCGATTGTTCGCCGAGCCGGGCGACTGGGTGGCGGTGGAGGAGCCCACCTACCACAACGTGCTCGCCGCGCTGGTCTCTCTCGGACTGCGCGCCGCGCCCATTCCCATGACCGAGCATGGTCCGGACCTCGAGGTGCTGGAGCGCACTCTGGCCAGACCCGAGGTTAAACTGTTCTACACCATGCCGAGTTTTCACAACCCGCTCGGCACCACCACCTCGATGAGCCATCGACGCACCCTCATCGACCTGGCCGCGCGTATGGGTAAACCCATCGTCGAAGACGGCTTCGAAATGGATCTGCGGTACGCCGGCGAGCGGGTTTCTCCGCTGGCCGGATTCGACCCACACGGATTCGTGGTGCACCTGTTTTCATTTTCCAAATCCCTTTTCCCCGGTGTTCGTATCGGCGCCGTGACCGCACGCGGTCGCGCGGTGGACGGGTTGCTGGCGCTGAAGAACGCGTCGGATTTGAGCGGCGCCATGATCCTCCAGGCCGCGGTAGCGGATTTCGTCAAATGCGGCGCCTACGACCGTCACCTGGCGCGGATTAAGGCGACGCTGCTCGAACGGCGCGACGCCATGGTCGAAGCGTTGGAGACGGTGATGCCCGACGACGCCAGCTGGACGTATCCGGAGGGAGGCTACCAGCTCTGGCTCGAGCTACCGGCAGGCCTGGATACGCGCAACCTGTTCACGGAAGCGAAGCAGTCAGGCGTGCTGTTTGCGCCCGGTTATCAGTTCCACCACGACGGCAGGCCGTCGAACGCCATGCGCCTGACAACGGCCCTGGCCAGCCCCGATGAAATTCGCCAGGGCATCGAGATTCTTGGCAGCGTGATCAAACGACACCTGCCCCACGCGCGGCAAGCGACGCGGGATACCAGCATCCATGTTTGAACGGTAATGCGTGACGCGGGTTTTAACAACGCCCCCTGTAGGCGAGCTTGCTCGCGATTCCTTGGATCAGGCGCTACTGCAGGCGCCAATAAGCGATGAGCAACGAGATTGTCAGCGACTAGAACGAGTTACGGAGTAAAGCGATGAGCAAGAACAACGGCGGACACGGTCCGGCGAACGAGCGCAGCGACGCGCGATCTTTCGAAATCAAGGTCGGGCTCGCCGAAATGCTCAAAGGTGGCGTGATCATGGACGTAACCACACCGGAACAGGCAAAAATTTCGGAAGACTCGGGCGCGGCCGCGGTGATGGCGCTGGAGCGGGTGCCGGCCGACATTCGCAAGGAAGGCGGCGTGGCGCGCATGTGCGCCATAGAGATCATCGAGGGCATCCAGAAAACCGTGTCCATTCCGGTAATGGCCAAGGTTCGCATCGGCCACTACATGGAAGCCCGCGTCTTGGAGGCGCTGGGTGTCGACTTTATCGACGAGAGCGAAGTGCTGACTCCGGCAGACGAAGCGCACCACATATTGAAGCACGACTTTCGCTCGCCCTTCGTCTGCGGCGCGCGGGATCTGGGAGAAGCCCTTCGCCGCATCGACGAGGGTGCAGCAATGATCCGCACCAAAGGTGAAGCCGGCAGCGGTGACATCGTGGAAGCGGTTCGTCACCTGCGTCAGGTGGTGGGCGATATGCGCGCCCTGACGGTGGCGGCGCCGGAAGAGCTGCCGGCGCGGGCGAAAGACCTGCGCGCGCCTTTGGAGCTGGTTCGCTATGTGGCCGCGAACGGCAAGCTCCCGGTGCCGAACTTCGCCGCCGGTGGTATCGCCACCCCCGCAGACGCGGCGCTGTGCATGTCGCTGGGCGCGGAAGCGGTGTTCGTCGGATCCGGAATCTTCAAGAGCGAGGATCCGGAGGCCCGGGCGCGCGCCATCGTTCGCGCCACCACTCACTGGCAGAATCCGGCGGAAGTGCTTGAAGCCTGCCGCGGATTGCGCGCTGGCATGCTCGGACTGGCCGTGGCCAGTCTGCCGCAGGAGGAGAGGCTGGCGACGCGGGGATGGTGATGCGTCGTGATGCGTGATGCGTGATGCGTGATGCGTGATGCGTGATGCGTGATGCGTGATGCGTGATGCGTGATGCGTGATGCGTGATGCGTGATGCAAGCAGCATAATCGGCCCGGGTACCCTGTCAAGTCGCGTTACGCGTCACGCATTACGCGTCACCAATCCTTATGCGGATTACGCTAACGCGTTTTAGACGGCATCTTTTACAGCCCTCTGAGACCGAATCTATGCCAAAAACCATCGGCATCCTCGCGATCCAGGGCGACTTCGATGCGCATCGAAAGCTGCTCGAGCGTTTAGGCGTCGCAATGCGGCCCGTGCTTTATCAACGGGATCTGGATCAAGTCGACGCCCTGGTGATTCCGGGTGGCGAAAGCACCACCATCTCCAAAGGCATGCAGCGTCTCGGTCTGTACGAGCCGTTACGCCAGCGTATCGAGGCGGGGCTACCGGTCCTCGGCACCTGCGCCGGTGCCATTCTTCTCTCGAGGGAAGCTCAGAACCACGCCGTGCCGGTGCTCGGCGTTCTCGACGTGACGGCAAAACGCAACGCGTACGGCACCCAGGTGGATTCGTTCGCCGCAACGGTAAACGGTACGGCGGACCATGGCCTGGAGGGATTGCGCTGTATTTTCATTCGCGCCCCGCAGCTTGAAAATCTCGGCCCTGAGGTAAAAGTGCTCGCCCGGGTAGACGACAGACCCGTGTTCGTACAGCAGGGTAACGTCCTCGCCACTACCTTTCACCCCGAGCTGACAGACGATGATCGCGTTCACGCGCGTTTGCTGAGTTGCGGCTGAGCCCATGTTCTCCGCGAACAGCCGCCGAGCACCAGTTGAAAACGAAACGCGCTCCGCTCAGTGACAGATACGCTGGCCTGAATTACCGAAGATAGTTCAGTTTTTTCTCAGCGCGGCGCTTCCAGGAATCTGGACCAGCTAGATGGGTTAGTCTATTCACGGCCCGCATCAGCATATCAACGGAGAAAGAGAATGGCGCTCACGATTCATCAACCGGATTTCCCGCGGATTTCCACCGGCGAGATCGAGCTTTGGAGCCACATCCCCACCTCCATCATCAGCGACGAGCTGAATCGAACCGGCACGTTGAGCTCAGAGGTGCGCCCGCTTCAAACCAATCTTAGCTTCGCCGGCCAGGCTTTGACGGTGCAGTGCATGGTGGGCGACAACGCGCCGATACATTACGCCATGACCGTGGCCTGGCCGGGGTGCGTGATGTTGGTGGATGGCCGGGGGCACAAGGACACAGCGCTTTTTGGTGAAATTCTCGGCCAGGCGGCGCTGGCGAAAGGAGTGATCGCAGTCATCATCGACGGCGCAACACGGGATTCCGCCGAGCTGCGCCATTCGGATCTTTATGTCTACGCCCGCGGGATCGTGCCCAACGGGCCGCACAAAGGTTTCGGCGGCGCCATAAACGTGCCTATCCAGTGCGCGGGAGTGAACGTCTCACCGGGCGATCTGGTGGTAGGCGACGACGACGGAGTGGTAATCGTCTCGCCGCAGAACATGCAGGGATTGCGTTCACGCTGCGACGCCCGCATCGCTTCCGAGGCAGAACGAATCGAACGCATCAAGGCCGGGGCCACCACTTTGGAGCTGCTGGGTTTTCCACCGCCGGAAGAGATTGGAAGCTGATCGCGCGTGGAGAGGTAGCGAGGCGAAAACTTTTTGCTCGGCTCTGCGCAGAACGCGGGCAAGCTCGTATCCCGTCTCTCGCTACGGGATGAAAAGTCGGTACAAGTTCAGGGAATCATCGCGACCTCGATCCTCCCTTCCATCCGCCACTGATTATCCCCGTTAGATCAACCAAGGATCGCTCACCCCAGTCTCCTCCACCTACCCCCTCGTGGAGCGGGCCGTGCGCGCCGGGATCTGCGATTTCCTTCACGGCGAGAACCCGGGCCAGTGTCTATACTCGATTGCATTCGGTAATAAACGCGAGGCCTCGCGCGGTTTTCGGAGTGCCTCGTCTCTTTTTGGAGGCGGCAATGAACTTGAGAAACTTGATTTTAATTCTGGCCGGAGCGCTTGTGCTGCAAGGCTGCGCTGGGGGCATGAGCAAGGACGAATGCCTGGTCGCCGATTGGTACGCAGTTGGCTACGAGGACGGATCCCGGGGCGCGTCGCCGGATACCGTCGGCAAGCACCGTAAAGCCTGCGCCGAACACGGGGTGGCGCCGAATATTCAAGCTTATCAGCAAGGCCGTAACAAAGGCCTGTCGCATTTCTGTCAGCCCAGCAAGGGATTCAATCTGGGCGCCCGCGGCTACAGCTACAGCGGCGTATGCCCACGAATGTTGGAGACCGAATTCCTCGCCGCTTACAACTCGGGCCGCAGGCTCTACGAGCTCGAGTCAAGCGTCAACTACACCAACCGCCAGCTTCATGCCAAGAAGCAGCATCTCAAAAAGATCAAGCACACCATGATCGACACCGCGGCCGCGTTGATCAGCGATGAAACGACCCCCACGGATCGGGTCCACCTGCTGGCCGAATCGCACGATCTTGCGGCGAAGCATGGACAGCTCGAAGCGGAAATCGAAGCGCTGGAGCAGGACCGCGTGGTTCAGGAAGACGAGCTGGCACAATACAGGGCGCAGCTGGCGAGCGGTTATTGAACCCCGACCTGATCTGCGCTTAAGCGAAACGAAAAAAAGCCCGGAAAACCGGGCTTTTTCTTCATCCCCGGGCGAGGTTCATGAACACCACGCCCGCAGCCACCGTCACCGCCGCGCTGATACGCAGCTTTCCAAAGCGTTCCTTGAGCAGAATCGTTCCTATGAGCGCGGCGAAGATGACGCTGGTTTCGCGCAGCGCCGATACCGCAGCCATAGCGGCCAGACTCATGGCCCAGATCACCAGTCCGTAGGCAGCAAGCGCAAGCATGCCGCCCACGACGCCCTTCTTCCACTCGGCGCGTACGGTCCATCGCAGCTCGCGACGCCTTAGAATCCACGCCACCACAACGATGGGTATGGCGTCCAGGGCGAACAGCCAGGCGATGTATCCAGCGACCGACCCGGCGGCGCGTACGCCAATACCATCGACAATAGTGTATGAAGCAATAAATGCGGCGGTGCCGAAAGCGAAAAGCAACGGCCGCCAATCGCTTCGCCAGGGTGGACCGCGGTCGAAGGACAGGCTGACGATTCCCGCGCAGGCAAGCAGGACGCCGATGAAGGCCACGGGGGGCAAGATTTCCCCGGCGAATATCAGCGCCGCGCCCGCCACCACCAGAGGAGAGAGTCCCCGCGCAAGGGGATACACGTGGCTCAGGTCGCCGAATCGGTAGGCCCCGATTAGAAAAAAGTAATACCCGGAATGCAGCACGATAGAGGCGCCGAGGTAGACCCAGCTTTCCTGCGCCGGCACCACGACGAAAGGCAGCGCCAGCAGCGCGATAACCGAGCCGACCCCGTTGAGCATCGCGAGCACGGCGAGTCGATCACCACTGGTCTTGACCAGCGCGTTCCAGCTGGCATGAAACAGCGCCGCCAACAGAACCAGACCAGCGGCTTCGAGGGTGAGCGTCACGGGTAAATATCGGCGTCGTAGAAAGCCGCGCAGTCTATCTGCTTTATGTCCGGGGAAGTAGATTTAAGCCACTTTCGCGAAAGCGCGCGCATCATCGGTCCTCAAGCAATCTCTGACGGGAAGTTACAGGCGCGCAAGCCTCAACCGTCCCGGTTATAGTTCCTCTTCGTCTATCGACCAACGTTTCTTGCATGAACAACGGTAACGAGCTTCAGATCGCGGTGCTGGCCGGCGACGGAATCGGTATCGAGATCATGAGCGTGTGTCTTGAAGTTCTCGACATGCTTTGCAGACGTACCGCTGCGGTCAAACTTGATGTGGTGAGTATGCCCGCGGGCGCCGGGTATTACCGTGATACGGGCACGGCGCTTCCGCAGGAAACCCTGGAGGTTGCCCGCCGCGCCGATGCGGTCCTTTTTGGCGCCATGGGGCTGCCTGAGGTGCGCACCGCCGAGGGCACCGAGATCCAGCCGCAGCTGGATCTACGCCTAGCGCTGGATCTCTACGCCGGCGTGCGGCCCATCAGGACCATTGCCGGCGCCCCCACGCCGCTGGCCGATCCCCGCGCCGCGGAAATCGATCTGGTCATCGTGCGCGAGCAGACCGAGGGTCTGTTCAGCGACGTGGGCCAGGCAAGAGTCAGAAACGACGCGGTGGCCGTGGACCGCATGGTGATCAGCCGCAAGGGCAGCGAGCGCGTGGTCGAGTTTGCGTTTAAGCTTGCCGAGCAGCGCAAGCGCGACGGTCGTCCGGGACACGTTACCTGCGTGGACAAGGCGAATGTGCTGGCTTCAACCGCATTCTTTCGCAAAATATTCAAGCAACGCGCGGAGCTTTACCCCGAGATCAAAACTGACTGCATGTATGTGGATGCGGCCAGCCTCAACCTGGTTCGCGCGCCGTGGCGCTTCGACGTGTTGGTCACGGAGAACATGTTCGGCGACATTCTTTCCGACCTGTGCGCGGGGCTGATAGGCGGCATGGGTCTCGCGCCGTCCGCCGACATCGGCGACGAGCACGGGGTGTTCCAGCCCTGCCACGGTACCGCCCCAGACATCGCCGGCAAGGACCTGGCCAACCCGACGGCAATGCTGCTCTCCGCGGTGTTGATGTTGGAGTGGCTCTCTCATCGGCACGGCATCGACGCGTTGAATCAGGCGGCGCATCTGTTGGAGAGCGCCATTCATCGTGGCTACTCCGAGGGCGCAATCCGGCCGGCCGAGTTCGGCGGTCCAGACGGAACGCGCGCGGTGGGACAGAAGGTCATCGAGTTGATCGAGAATGCGTAATTCAATTAATCGCCTGATTTAATGAATCGCGGCCAAGCATGCTCCCTGCGCCGACAGGGGGTCGCTCCCAAAGGGCATGTGGTCAGCAGTAGGTATGAAATCCAGAGGGCGTGCTAATCATGAATCACTAATCACCAATCACTTACTCGTATTACGCATTACCCATCACGCTTCAACAGATTAAATCGCCTCCGCGATCGCCTTGCCCAAGTCTTCAGTCTTGGCCTTGCCGCCCATGTCGGGGGTCAGCACCGATTTGTTACCCAATACTGACTCAATCGCCGTCTCGATGGCCTTGGCCGCGTCCGCGTGTCCCAGGTGCTCGAGCATCATTGCGCCGGACCAGATCTGACCAATCGGGTTGGCGACGCCCTTGCCCGCGATATCCGGCGCCGATCCGTGCACCGGTTCGAACATGGAAGGGTAGTCGCGCTCCGGATTGATGTTGGCTGAAGGCGCGATACCTATGGTGCCAGCCACCGCAGGACCCAGATCAGAAAGAATATCGCCGAAAAGGTTGCTGCCCACCACCACGTCGAACCAGTCGGGATGGAGCACGAAGTTCGCCGTCAGGATGTCGATGTGGAACTGGTCAGTTCTGATGTCGGGATATTCGGAGGCCATCGCTTTGAAGCGCTCGTCCCAGTAGGGCATGGTGTGGATGATGCCGTTGGACTTGGTCGCCGAGGTGACGTGCCGGGCTTCGCGTTTGCGCGCCAGTTCGAAAGCGTAGCGCATCACCCGGTCGATACCGCGGCGGGTGAAGATATTTTCCTGAACCGCCATCTCGGCCTCGGTGTCTCGATACAAGCGTCCGCCGATCTCCGAGTACTCGCCCTCGTTGTTTTCCCGCACCACCATGAAGTCGATGTCTTTTTCGCTGCGGTTTCTGAGCGGCGACTCGATACCTTTGAGCAAACGCACCGGCCTCAACGCAACGTATTGATGAAACTCGCGGCGGATAGGGATCAGCAGACCCCACAGGGAAACGTGGTCCGGCACGCCGGGGAAACCCACGGCGCCCAAGAAAATGCTGTCGTGGGCGCAAATCTGGGCCAGCCCGTCCTCGTCCATCATGCGCCCGGTGTTTTTATATTGCTCACAGCTCCAGGAAAATTCGTCAAAGGTGAATTCGATTCCGAATTGACCTCCGACTGCTTCGAGCGCGCGAATGCCTTCCGGCACGACCTCTTTGCCAATGCCGTCTCCGGGAATGACGGCGATGCGGTAGCTGCTCATTTATAGGTTCTCCTTAATCCGACGCGCTGGATCTCAGCCGGTACATTATCGCCATTTTTGATCCGCCTTTCGTCCCCGCTTAGGCGCGATTGACGCCACCGCCAGGCGCTGAAATTCGGGCAGAAGACAAAAAACCGCTGGCGAGCCGGCGCTCGCCTGATTTACCGGGGACGAAGTCATGAGAACTATTTTCCCGATATTCGCAGTTCTTACGCTCATTGCGCAGATCGCCAGCGCGCAGAGCGAACTCCAGACCACATTCGAAGGCGGGCCGTCCACGGCAGAAACGGTGCGCCCGGGCGACGTCGGGTCCGGCAGCCTCTTGCTGCGAACGCCGCAAGCCGGCAGTTACATGCCGGCCCCCACGGTGGCCACGGAGGTGCGGATGCGGATCAGCGGCATGATCGCTAGGGTCCGGGTCAGCCAGCGATTCGAGAATCCCGGCAATACGTGGACCGAGGGGATCTACGTTTTTCCCCTCCCAGAAACTGCCGCCGTGGATCGGATGCGCATGCGCATCGGCGAGCGCGTGGTGGAGGGTCGGATCAAAGAACGTGAGGAGGCGAAGCGAGTTTACGACGAGGCCAAGCAAAGCGGCCAGCGCGCCGCCCTCGTTGAGCAGGAGCGGCCCAACATCTTTACCAGCTCGGTGGCAAATATCGGTCCCAACGACGCCATCAGCATAGAGATCGAGTACCAGCAGTCGCTGAGATATTTGAACGGCGAATTCAGTCTGCGTTTTCCCATGGTGGTGGCACCCCGCTATATCCCGGGGCAACCGGTCCTGCACCAGGAGTTGTTATCCGGTTTTCGGAGCACCGGCTGGTCCGCCGACACCAACCAGGTGGCCGACGCATCGCGCATCACTCCGCCCGTGCTTCACCCCAGCCAAGGCGCGACCAATCCGGTCACGCTTATGGTCGACCTGGATGCGGGAATTCCGCTGGCCCGCGTAGAAAGTCCGAGCCACGCCATCACGGTCGAAGACAGCGGCGCGGGAAGCACAAATATTCGCTTCGTCAACGGAAGCCAACCAGCGGACCGCGATTTCGTGCTCGCCTGGAAGCCGCAGATCGGTAACGCACCCCGGGCGGCGCTATTCACCGAAGCGGTTGGCGGCGAGACCTACGCCATGCTCATGGTCATGCCGCCGGAAACGCCGCCGTCACGGGCGTTGCTCCGGCGCGAGGTCATTTTCGTCATCGATACTTCCGGCTCAATGGGCGGGGCGTCCATCCGCCAGGCAAAGCGTGCACTCAAGTTCGCAATCGAGCGCCTGCGTGACGGCGATCGCTTCAACCTCATCGAGTTCAACTCGAAAACCCGACTGTTCTACCCGGCGCCCCGCCCCGCCAGTCGTCTGTCCAGGGAGCAAGCGCTGCGTTGGGTGGCTGCGCTCGACGCCGGCGGCGGCACCGAGATGCGCTCCGCCCTCGAAGCGGCCCTCAAGCACGACCCCGAAACACGCGGCGTGCGCCAGGTAGTGTTCCTCACCGACGGCGCGGTGGGTAATGAGGACGCGCTGTTCAAGCTCATTCATAAAAGACTCGGCGCCGCCCGACTGTTCACTGTCGGGATCGGCTCTGCGCCCAACGCGCACTTCATGCGCAGGGCCGCGAGCTTCGGCCGCGGCGCCTTTACCTACATTGGCTCGGTGAGCGACGTCGGCGAGAAGATGGAAACTCTGTTTCAAAAGCTCGAGTCGCCGGTGATGCAGGACATCGAGATCCGATGGCCGGAAGCCTCCGGCAGCGTGGAAGTGTTTCCCGCACGACTGCCGGATCTTTACGCCGGTGAACCGCTGGTCGTTACTGCCCGCCTCCCGCGCCTGTACCGGGAAGTGCAAATCCAAGGCACTCGCGCCAGAGAAACCTGGCGCGTCCGGATCCCGCTTGAGGGCGGCAACGAGCAAAGCGGCGTTGGCGTCCTGTTCGCGCGCAACAAGATTGCGAGCCTGATGCAGGGTGCCACCCGCGGTGCTGATCCTGCCGTTATCCGGCAGGCGGTGATCGACGTGGCACTCGAACACCATTTGGTCAGCAGGTACACCAGCCTGGTGGCGGTGGATGTGACCCCGGCGAGGCCCGACAACATGGACGCGGTGACCCACGCGGTGACCGTCAATCTGCCGGCCGGGTGGGAATACGAAAAAGTTTTCGGTCCGGCGCCGGGAACCGCTACACCGGCCTCCATTCGTCTTCTTGCCGGGACGTGTTTAATCATGCTCGGATTGCTCATGGGCGCCGGCGGCCGACTGCGGTGGCCACGCTGCGCTTGAAAACCGTCCTGACCGCCGGCGTGATGGCGGCGGGTCTGCTGCAGTTCGGCCAGGGTGTCTACATTCACGCCAAGGCCGCTCTGGCCCAGGTGCTGTTGGAACACGCCTGGGATAGAAGCCTGGATGGAAACAAGGAATCCAGGCCCTGGGCATGGGCCGACACCTGGCCTGTTGCCCGACTCAAGGTTCCCGCGCTCAGCATCGACCAGATCGTGCTCGATGGCGAGAGCGGCAACGTGCTCGCTTTTGCCCCGGGGCGGCTGAAAGGATCGGCGCCGGCGGGCATGCGCGGCCGCGTCGTGATCAGCGGCCACCGGGACACCCACTTCCGCTTCCTCCAAAACGTCGTCTCGGGCGAGTTGTTGTTCCTTCAGTTACCCGACGGCAGCGAGCGCCGTTACCGCGTCGTCGGTGCGCGTATTGCCGATACCCGGGCACAAAACGGAGACTTGCTCTATTCGCCCACCGACGGTCTCACGCTGATCACCTGCTATCCCTTTGATGCTGTGCGTCCGGGCAGCGCGTTGCGTTACCTCGTCGATGCGGAACCGGCCTGAAAAGAAATCGAGGCCCGGCCTCGACGAATCAATTCTCCTATTTTTGTCCGATAATTAGTGCTAAGGCTCGAACGCGCAGGTAGCGTGTAATACGACTACAGGGCCAGCAGGGAACGCCATTCCTCCCTGGTATTGCACTTGCCTTGCCGACCCATCCATTACGGGCGTGCGTGCGTCGATTGCGAATACGGAATCGAATCTAGCCGCGCTATGTAAAATGATGCCTCGAGAATTTACAAATCGATCCGCCGACTCGTCCGCAGCATCCAAGACCGAGTCGGAAAAAGCACCGGATTCCGTCAAACAGCTGCGGCGTACCGTTCACCGGCTCGAAACCGAGCTGGCCGGGCGGATCGAGTTGGAGAAAGCGCTCAAGGAAAGCGAGCGGCGTTTCCGTAACCTCGTTGAGGGCTCGATTCAGGGCATCCTCGTACACCGCGACTGGAATCCGCTTTTCATCAACGAGTCCTACGCCCGGATCCACGGCTACGATTCGGCAGACGAACTGCTGGATCTAGGTACGATGGAGGGCCTTTTCGCGCCTTACGAAATCGAGCGGCTGCGAAAGATCCGAGACGATCGAATGAGCGGCAAACCCGCGCCAGATTCCTACGAATACGATGCGCTGCGCAAGGATGGGTCGGTGATTACGCTTCAAAGCATGGTGCGAGTCGTCAACTGGGACGGGGAGCCGGCGATCCAGACTTCGGTATTCGACATCACCGAGGTCAAGCGCGCGGAGCATGTGCTGCGGGAAAGCGAAGAACGCCTGACCGACTTCTCGGAAGCCGCCAGCGACTGGTTCTGGGAAACGGACAGCGAGTACCGTTTCACCTATCTTTCCGATCGCTTCGAATCCATTACCGGCATGGATCGAAGCTGCTTCCTGGGCAAAAGGCGTTTCGAAATTGCGCCGCGTCAGCCGGACAAGAACACCTGGATCAAGCATCTGGAAGACCTGCGCCACCGCCGTCCCCTGCGTGACTTCACGTATTGGACCGGCGACTACGACAGCGGCGGTCGCTGGTTTCGGATAAACGGCATTCCGGTGTTCGACGGCGCGGGCAAATTCACGGGCTACCGCGGCACCGGAATCGACGTCACCGAGGAGGTGGAGCGGGAAAACAGGGCGCGCACCGCGGAGCAGCGCTTCCTCGAAGCGCTGGAGCACGTGTCGGACGGCTACGCGCTGTTCGATGCCGGCGACAGGCTGGTGGTCTGCAACGACACCTATAAGGCGATGCAGGGTCGACGGGTGGCGGCAAAGATCCAGCCCGGCATGACTTTCGACGAGCTGATGCGGGTAAACCTCGAGTACAAAACCATCATAGATGCCGTCGACCGCGAGGAGGTTTGGCTCGGAGACCGAATAGCCCGGCACCACTCGCCCAAGGGGCCGTTCGAGGTGCGCAAGCCTGACGATGTCTGGTATCTGGTGCGCGAGGAACGTACCAGCGACGGCGGAACGATTCTGCTGGAAAGCGATATCACCGACATCAAACGGCGCGAGAACGCGCTACAGGAAAGCGAGCAGCGCTTCAAAGATTTCGCCGAGACTGCCGCCGACTGGTTTTTCGAAACCGACGCCGAGTTGCGCTTCACCTACGTATCCGAGCGTCACACGCAGCTCACTGGTTTCCAGCCCGAAGAAATCATCGGCAAGACGCGCAGGGAAGTATTAAGCAGCACGCTGCTGGAGGATCCTGAGAAGCTGGAGCAGCACTTTGCGGATCTGGAGGCGCACCGCCCCTATGAGATCGAGTTCAAGGCTGCGCGCCCGGACGGAGAAATCCGAATTCTCCGTTTTTCCGGCAAACCGGTGCATGGGCCGAGCGGCGCTTTTCTCGGTTACCGGGGATCCGGCCGCGACATCACCGAAGCGAAACGCCTGGAAGAGCAGATGGCCTACCAGGCGACTCACGATTCCCTCACCGGTCTGGTAAATCGCCACGAGCTGGAGCGCCGCCTGGCGCGGATCCTCCATCCCGACGGCAGCACTTCGGCCGAGCACGCGCTTTGCTATCTGGACCTGGATCAGTTCAAAGTGATCAACGACACCTGCGGCCACGTTGCCGGCGACGAGCTGCTGCGCCAGCTTGGCGCTATGCTCGGGCGCCAGGTTCGAAAGCGCGACACCGTGGCCCGTTTGGGTGGCGACGAGTTCGGTATCTTGATGGAGCACTGCCCCGTGGATCAGGCCACCCGCATCGCCGACGCCGTGCGCAGCGCCATCGAGGATTACCAGTTTGCCTGGGAGCAGCGGACTTTCCGCATCGGCGCGAGCATTGGAGTGGTTCCCATCGGCGAGGTGGGCGGCAGCGTCACCGATGTGCTGCGCGCCGCCGACGGTGCCTGTTACGTGGCTAAGGAACAGGGGAGGAACCGCGTCCACATCTATAGACCGGATGACGCCGCCCTCACCCGGCGCCGCGGCGAAATGCAGTGGGTGGCGCGCCTGCACGAGGCGCTGGATTTGGATCGACTGACCTTGTTTCTCCAGCCCATCGTTTCGGTCAAGGAAGAGTTCAATCCGCCCATCGACATCGAGAAGTGCGAACACTTCGAGATCCTGTTGCGTATCGAGGACGAAGACGGCGGCTTTATTACCCCCACTTCATTCCTGGCTTCGGCGGAGCGTTACAACCTCGCCACCAGACTGGACCGCTGGGTAGTGAACGCGGCTCTGCGCTGGATGACCCAGGCGGCGAAGGCGGGCAAGGAAATCGAGCTTTGCTCGATTAACCTGTCAGCCCAGTCACTGGGCGACGCGGGTTTCCTCGAGTATCTGGTAAATCTTCTGCAGATAGCAGAGGTCGAGCGCGACTCGGTGTGCTTCGAGATCACGGAGACCTCGGCCATTGCCAACTTGAACAGCGCGGCTCAATTCATGCGCACGGTAAAAGATTTGGGCTGCCGCTTTGCCCTGGACGATTTCGGCAGCGGGCTGTCGTCTTTCGCCTATCTCAAGAATCTGCCCGTGAATTACCTCAAGATCGATGGCACCTTCGTCAAGGACATCGCCACCGATCCCATCGACTTCGCCATGGTCCGCTCCATCGCCGACGTGGGCAAAGTCATGGGAAAGGACATCATTGCCGAATACGTGGAGACGGAAGAAGTGCTGGAAAAGGTGAAAGACATTGGCATCGATTACGCTCAGGGCTACTTCATCGGCGCTCCCGTTCCCATCGACCTCGAAAAATAGTTCGGGCGCTGTTTTTTGCTACTTCAGCCGAGGTGCTGCGAAAGAAATTCCAGACTGCGCGAACGCGCCAACTTTGCGCTTTGCGGGTGATAGTCCGCCCGTGACTCACAGTTGAATCCGTGCCCCGCGGGATAGGTGAACAAGGGGACACTGGCGTGCATTTCGCGCACCAGTTCCACTTTTTCGTTGGGGATGAAAGCGTCCGTTTCTCCGAAATGCAGCATCACCGGACACCGCGGTGTTTCGTCGACGAAGTCCGCGATCTGACCGCCGTAATAACACACCGCCGCGTCGACGCCGAGGCGCGTGGCGCAAAGCCAGGCGAGCGATCCGCCCCAGCAGTAACCGATGACGCCGACCTTGCCGGCACCCTTGAGCGACTCCACGGCCGCCTGGATGTCGAGCAAGGGCTCGTCCCACCCCAAAGCGCCCCGCAGCTCGCGGCCGCGGCTGAGGTCGCCCCCCTGATAGCCGAGCTCGACGCCTTCTTCCACGCGGTCGAACAACGCCGGCGCGACGACCGCATAGCCGTCCTCAGCGTAGCCGTCGCAAACGCCCCGAATGTGGTCGTTGAGGCCGAAGACCTCCTGGATAATGACGATACCGCCGCGGGGAGGGCCCTCCGGATCCGTTCGGTAGGCGGCGAGCCGATGGCCGTCTGAAGCTTCGAGACTGATGCGCTGGCCCATTTTTCTTCTCCTTGAATTCAGTGAGTGGCGGTGGGTAGCGTGGTCGGTGAAGTCGCGCTTACGCATCACGATATACGTTTTTCGCAGTCGAGCTGCAAAACCTGCAATACAGCATTTTTAAAATCGTTACCCCGATTGCGTTCACCGGCAGGGTGCGAGATTCGCTCGCGACAGCTCCAATCACCCGAGCGCGTGTGTGCCGCCGGCCGCAGGCCAAGTATCAGGCGACTATGCGCAGCCCGTGTGGAGACGATTCGACCTGACCAGGACCGGCCGGGCTGATCTCATCGCCGCAGCCCGGAGTCGTGAGCGCGCCTGTTTGCGTCCCCGGGAGAGTAGTTGCCCCTAGGTCCTATATGCCCATCCTTCACTTCATGGTAACGTCCATTCCAAATAACGCTCCCGAGACTCGCGTAGGCGCCACCGCATTCTGGGGCGCCAGCGATCTACCGGTGATAACACTACGCTCGGTCCGTCATGCCGAAACCACCGATCCCGGAAAATGCGGCGCGACTAAGTAGACGAGCCTGGAATCCGAGCTCTTCGCTACGCGCTCGTCTACCTCACGCGCCCGCTCATGGTCTCCTTCCTGGCTCATTACCGGACCGCGATGCTCCGGCGCCGAAGCTTGGCCTGGCAGGCGTGGCGCCCGAGCGAACGCGCCCCGTCCTGCCCGCGTGGCTGTGGTTGTGGTTTCCTCCCCTGCTGCTGCTCGTGATTCTGACCATCCGTGCGCTGGATCCCTCCGTCTACAGCACCTGGATCGACGGTGAGCGCGGACTGATAGAACTCCTGACCCCGTTACTTTCGGCGTTCGGCGCGGTGATCGGATTCCGGCTCCTGATGCGCCTGCGCCCATCGGGGGATCGGCTGCTCTCGGGCTGGGTGGGACTTCTCACCCTGGGCTGCATCTATTTCGCCGGCGAGGAGCTGTCCTGGGGCCAGCACCTGTTCGGCTGGCAGACCCCCGAGATGATGGAGCGCATCAACGACCAGCAGGAGACCAATCTGCACAACGTCAGGTCCGGCACCGGGCCGACGGGCTTCCGGATTCACTTCTGGCCCACAATCGACTGTCTGCCTGCCGCGGTCCTGGCCATCGTGGTCCACGCAGCCGAGGGCCTGAAGGACCTGCTCAGCGTGGAGACCATGCTGCTCGAAATCCGGCACAGCGAGCTGCAGGAGCTCTATTTCGCGCTCTTTCTGCTGTTTTACCTGGCTTCGTTGAGCCGGCGAACGGACGCAGCGTCTGCTATTCCAGTCGCGCATTAACGCCTGTATCTACCGCCGCCTGCGCCAGCTCGCCCTCCCGGATATCACATCATCGGCTCAAGGATGGCGCCGAAGCCGCTGACGATCTGTGTCTGAGCTCGCTTGGGGGACAGGCCCACCTGGGGAAACTGTCCCACGTCGCGATAATTATCGTAGAAGCGCGGATCATCGCGAGCCACCGGCTCCCTGCCCTCTCGGAGCTCGAAGCTCGAGGTGTAGCGGAAGGGCCAGAGATCGAAGAACGGAAGCAGCCGGGAGACGCTTCCGATCAGCCCGCTGATGTGGCCGATGAGTGGCACCTTCTGGCGGCGGGCAATCACCCAGCTGTTCTGGGGCTCGGTGAAACGCCGGATGCTTAGGCTCAGCTCTTTGGCGAACCCCTCATCCCAAACGACTATCGAGGCCTCGGTGTTGATGGCAACGGAGCGGGGATCGAAGTTGTGGGAGCCGATGATGCTGATCCGATCATCGATCACAATTGACTTCTGGTGAATGGCAAAAATCGGGCCGTCCACTTCCACCGGCACGCGGTCCGGATCTCCGTGCTCCGACTCGTCCAATTCAGGCGGTTCCTCGGGCCCTGCCTGCCGGCTCTCCGCGACAAGCCGATCGTAGCGCGGCACCAGCTCGCGGATGTCGCCGGCCACTGGCTTCACCTCGTAGATTTCGAGGCCCAGCCCCTTCACGTAGCGCTTCTTTCGCTTGAAGGTAATGCCGTAGACGTAGGGCGCATCGGTGGCGGCCAGGCTGTTGGTGGCGACCGTGATCTTCACGTCCGGATTAGACTCGCGAAGGCTGCGCAACATCTTCACCGCAGGGTCGCTGAGTACGAGGTAGGGCGTCTGCATCAGGATGGACTGGCTCAAATCGCTAACCGCCGAGCGCATGTCGGCGGATATGTCCAGATCCCGCTCGTCATTTTTCACGAAGCCTTTCTGTGGCCTGTCGGACTTGAACTCGACTCGGTCCACCAGATGCGATGTGACAATGAAGCGCCGGTGAATGTAGTCCGAATTCGTCGCCCGGGCGATCAGCGATTCGAAACCACTAAGGTCCAAATCCACCGTGGGTGACGGTGTGCGCGGCCGGCCGTCCTTGAACAGTCGGGCATTCACGTCCGTCAGCTGGTCCAGATCCACCGTCACCGGGTCGGCCCAGTACTCGTCGAAGGCGCGGACCATGTCCTGGACCTCGGCTCCGATGACCAGCACGTCGCGGTCGTAGAAGTTGTAGCGCGGATCCCGATCGTAGTACTTGTTCTCGATGTTGCGACCACCGGTTAGGCCGATTCGGCCGTCCACGGCGATCACCTTGTTGTGCATCCGATGATTGACTTGGTCGAAGCGAAAGAAAACGCTGGCGACCATCTCCGTGATCGAGGTGCGCGCCTTCGACTTGATGGGGTTGAACATCTTCACCTTCAGGTTGGCGTGGGCGGTCGCGACCCAGGCCAGGGTTTCCGCATCCGAGCCCGAGAACGGCTGATCGGCGATGATGCGGACTTCGACACCACGCTTAGCCGCAGCCAAAAGCTCGGTGAACATCAGGACACCGGTTTCGTCGTCGTCCCAGATGAAGGTCTGCAGCTCGATGCTGCGCCGGGCCGCTCTTATCAGATGAACCCTGAGCGCAAGGGCGGCGTCGCCCTCATCGACGATGGTGACCCGGTGCTGTCCGCCCGGCTTGACTTCGAGCTGCTCGGCGAGCGCCTGTATAGGCGACGGTATGCCGCAGCGCTGCGGGTCCGATGTCGGGCAACTGAGCTCGGTGTTGGGGGTCGGCTTCGGAAGCGGTTCCGCTGGACCAAAGCGCGTTGGCGCGAACGTGCACGCCGAGAGCGAAAGGCAGAGAATCCCGGTGCCGATGAGCCGCCGTGAAAATGAAAAAGAAACGCTCATGATCTTATCCCTTGTTCTCGATCCGACCCGCTCTTAGAGGTCGGCGATTCGCTCCAACCCGGGGCGAAGGAACCCGGTATCGGCCTTGATTCCCGAAAGGAGCTCCGGCTGCGCCTGGAACCCACGCTCGTCACCAGAAAGCTGCTCGCGGCGTTGCCCCTGGTATCGCCCGCTGCGAATCAGATTATAGGAACAAAGAGCGCCCGTTTTCGCGTAATCGAGCAGTCATCGATGCGCCTCGGATCTATACGCAGTCAGCAGCAACCGCGGCCCTCGCAAGCCGGATTTTTTTGCCGCGATCGGGTGCGTCCATCTAACCAGCAGGGCCCGAAGCGCGAAGCCTCAGTCACGGCTATCTGGCTCCAGCATCAGCGCAAAGGGTTGAGCTCGCCCGCAGCCTCGGCCTCTGTTACAAGCCGGCCCACCCGGAAGGCACCTTCCTTCTTCAACGCCCGGCCGATTACGCTCCGCAGTGCGAGGTCCCGAAGACCGTTGGCGTAATACTTCAAAGAGTGCCCGAAGTGCGTGCCGAGAGGATCGAAGCGGTACCTATCGCCCTCCGGCGTCAGGCTCCCATCGACATCGAGCACTACGCTGAAACTGTTCGCCTCCGCGCTTTCGCGCCCGCCATCGGGAATGATCCTTCTCCCGCTCTTGAGGGACCGGTTCACCAGTGGCTCGACGTGATTTCCCGAGAACACGAATTCGTCGACGCTGTTCACCACCGAGATTAGATTAGTGCCTTCACCGGGGCTTAACGGACTCGTTGGCCCGAGGTTGAGGATCAGGAACGAGGCCGCCGCCTCTTTCCGCGCCGCCTCGTCGACGTTCAATTCCTGCAGCAGCAAATCCAACCAGCGAGCGACCTGCAGGGTAACGATGCAGCCGACGCTGCCCCCCACCAGGACCAGCCTGCTGAGGTTGGCAATGATCCTTTCGGGTCGATGCGCCTTGCCGAGGATATGGCCGCCGCGGCGCACGATGCGGCCGGTGGGATAGCACTCCAGCTCTCCCAACATGGGACCGAAGATCCGCTCCGCAGCCCGCACCGAAACCGGATGCAAAAAGTTCGGATCCAGGATTGACTGAATCCGCAGCGCCGGCGTCTCCTCCTCACTGGTCACCATGTCATAGGCCACCGCGACGACCGGAACCTCTCCCGCCGCATAGCCCGGCATCAGCCGACTGCCAACCAGATATACCTGCGCAGACATGACGTCCCGGGCCTTGTTCACCGCAACCTCAGGCGCGATGGAGCCCAGCCGCGCGTTGTTCTCTGCGAAGGCGCGTCCGGTGGCGAACACGATTACCCGCGGACCCTCGTGATCGACCTCCACCGGCACCAGCTCCCGGTTCTCCCTGTCGCAGGCGTAGTAATCGGACTGGTAGCCGATGCGGCGATAGTCCGCCTGCATCCACTCGAAAGACAGCCGCTCACGCTCATCGACCCGGAAGCCGTAGCCCTCCGCGGCGAAGCGCACGTATTCCTTCATCGAGGCGTTTTTTGCCAGGTTCGCCTTCTCCCAGAGGGCGCGGCGCTTCCCCTCGAGCTCCGCCAGCTCCTCCTGGCCGATGGTTTCTCCACGCGATTGGCGGCGAATTGCGTCCAACAGGCCCAGATTATAAGGCGCATCCGGATAGAGCACGCCCAGCGGGAGATCCGTACCGCGCAGTTGACTCTGTGACATGATTCGGCCTTCAACCTGACTCGACACGACTTGCCGAGAACACCCCAGAAGATCCGTGATCCGCTGGTCGATGACCCACGTTTCCGGCTCTAGGGCAAAAGCATGGGGTATCAGAAAGGATAACCGTCCCTATGCGCGTAATCGAGCGTCCACGGCGTTGATCGGTAGCGAAGGAGTCACCAGTCGGCCACCGGGAGGCAAAATGATTAGTGACGGTAATTTCGCAAACCGCTGACTGAAGGCAAACACGAAGCCTCCTGCCCGCCGAGGACAAAGACGCACATGATTGGAACATCCGATGGTCGCTGAGTCCGCTCTGTCTCATGGCCCTCCTGTATCTACGTGGGCACGCTTAATCTCCAAGCGCTGGTGCTTTCAACACGATATTTATCCATGCCCGAAAGCATGAATTTGGCGTCAAATGGCTAGATCTTACTCACCTCTATTCATTAGACTTCTGCTCGGTCCCGCTGTATTTTCCATCCCCCGGGAGGCAATACGGTGCTTTCGCTCTAAAGGCTGACGACGAGCTGGGTTTGAGTTTACTTCGATGACTATCCCCGCTTGGGTAGCTTCATATGGCAGCCTAATGCAAGAAAAGAGAGCCTCGGGACGAGCGTCCTTCGTGAGGGCGAAAATCGAAATCCGATTACAGTATTAAGGAGTTCAAGTATGCATTTTGTTTCATCCAAGGTGTCCCGGTTATTGGCAACCGGTCTGTTTCTTTCGCTCGCTATCTCAGGGTGTGCATCACAACAGAGCGAGGCTCCGCCCGCATCTCAGGAGACTGTCGATCTTTCCAAGCTGGAGAAAAGCGGCACCCTCACATTCGAAGGCCGTGCCTACAACCTGATTCTCGGTGGAACTTGGGGTGAGGGGGAGCTCAGCTACAAAGGTAGCGTCTACAAATTCAAAGCCAAGACCATCGGTGCGGGCTACCAGATCGGGGTGAAAGACGTAACAGTAACGGGCACCGTTTATGATCTGAAAAACGTGAGTGACTTTTCCGGCACTTACTGGGGTGTGAAGGCTGCCGGAACGGTTGGCGTTGGTGCCGGTGTGGCAAGCGTTCAGAACAAAAACGACGTGGTAATCGAGATGAAAGCGGCGAGTGAGGGATTTGCCGCAGATATTGGGGCCGGTGTGGCAAGGATAGTTATGGAACTGATGTAATCGTCCAGCTCAAGCATTAACTGTTGAATTGCGTCAAATATTGCCCGTGTACGTGTAAAGATGGTCGACACGTATAGGATGCAAGACAACGCGCTACTGCGGGCCGAAGGGCGAAACAGGTAGGGAGGCGATGATCGCTCCCCTCAGGCTGGTCCAGTCAGATTGGGGGGAGATTATCAGACAGGACAAACTGTCTCGCGTACTGCGCAAGCGGCAGACGGCACGAGGAACTTGCGGGCAGGTTCCTCGTTGCAGTTCTGTTACCGGTCAGAGGTGGGTGCGACCCTCGCGACCCGAATTTTGCTGAAATTGCCATGATCGGCTCCAAATCCGGCGCCGTGGAGGGTTATTCTCGGAGGTGGCGCGCATGGTGGAAATGGATCGCGGGTAGAGGCGCCGGGACATGTTCAAGCTCATGCCCATAAACGAAGATGGTGTGGTCGGCATCAAGATGACGGGAATGCTGCGCGATTCCGACTATCAGTCGTTCGTTCCAGAGTTCGAAAAGATGCTGGGGCCGATCGTCCCGGTACGCGCGTTACTGGATTGGGAGGACTTCGAGGGCTGGGATGACGTCGCGGCTGCGCATGCCTTCCACTTTCGCATAGCGCACCGGTCCGAATTTGAACGCGTTGCGGTGCTCGGTGACCATCGCTGCGAGAAAGAGGTGAACAAGCTTGCCGAAGAACTCGGGGACGTTCCGGTGCGCCTGTTCCCCATCGACGGGCGTGATCAGGCGCTGGCCTGGCTGACCGAGTAAATACACGCGGGGGCGCAAAAAAGAAGTCCAAAAAACAAGAATGGGGACAGAGCCCTTTCTTAAAATCAGTAGCCTAGGAACTCTGAATGTCCCCGTCTCCTGTCTCTCCACCCAATGGAAGCTTATTCTGACGCTCGAGCAGGCTCGGGGTTGACGTGAACGAGGCCGCGCTCGGCGATACAGGTCACGAAGGCCGAGACATCCGCTCGCAGCTGCTTCGCATTGATCTCCGGGAATGCTTCGCCGAGCGTGGCGACGAGATCTTCGATGCTGGCCGGCTCCACTAACAGCTGCCAGATCGCGGACCCGATCGGATTGAGGTGGTGAATTCGTGCCCCCTCGGCATCGGCCAAGAAGCACTCACCGTCGACGCGCCGCTCGTGGATCCCCGCTGCGCGCCGGTAGCAGCCGTTCCGACCGTCGCCAGGATGCGGCGCGGCGGCGCGCTCGCATTTCGCTCGCGACTCCAGTACCGCCGCCGGAGTCGTGGCAACCATAGATGACCACGACGCGGCAGCGTCCATGAGCAATGCGGCAGCCTGATCCGCACGCGAGTAACGAAGTCGGTAGCACTGGGCGCCGGCAACGATGGCGTGGAGCGCGTCGAGGATTTCAGGTGCCGGCGCCGCGCGCGCGAAGTTTTGCCAGATTACCTGGCGCAGTATCTCGTTGCGGCCGACGGGCAACATCTGAGGCTCGGGCCCGGGGCTTCGGTCTAACAACACCAGAGTGCCGATACGTGCCCTCTCCCCGTGGCTCGCGAGCGCACCGGGCCCGGGGTCTACATAGGCGTAACGTTTGCCGCGCACCACCGTGCGCGCGTCGATGAAGCGCCTAATCTGATGGTCGAGCACGTCGGGCACAGGCAAACGCAATCGAGGCGCAATGCCCGGTGCTCGAGTGACACCCAGGGCTGGGTCTATCGGCAAAACGTCGTCTGTGTGCACGACGGCGCCGGCAGCCGCCAGGCAGGCGGTCAGCACGCTTTTCCCCGCCCGATAGGTGCTCGGAAACACCACCAGCCGTTCGCCGAGCTCGACCGCTGCACCATGCAGGCAAAGCAGATTCGGGTTGTCCTCCACCCAGGCGCGCACCAGTTCGGCGATGAACGCGCAGAGCGCGTCGACCCGGTCCGCGAGGACAATGGGGCGCCGGACCCATTCTCCTTCGATCCGGTAGCCATAGTCTGAATGGCGCACTGTCAGCACCGGCCGCTGTGCGCCGCCAGCGACCTCGTCCATCCTCCAGCCGTTGAATACCTGTCCCAAGGCGGCGTAGAGCTCCGGTGCATTTTCGAGCACACACGGTTGCGAAAGGCCTTCAAAGTGAAGCGTAATACGATGCGTCACCGGCATTGGGCCATACGATTGGACTTAGACGGTAGCACAAGCAAGCCCGCGTCCGACCCCTGGGGCGGGGCCGGGCGCGGGAGTGCGGATTAACCTACCTCGCTCAGCCGTTTTCGGGAATTGAGTTCGACAGGCTATTCGACGGTCCACTGGGACTGGTGGGGCCACTCGGGCTCGTGGCTCCACTCGCGTGGTCGGGTTCATTGCCGTGGCTGGGCCCACTAGCACTGGCTCCACTGCCGTGGCTGGGTCCACTTCCCGACGAGCTGCCGCTGCGGCCCGATGAATCTCCGGAGCCGCCACCCGAGCCACCGCCGGAGCCACCGCCGGAACCACCGCCGGAACCACCGCCGGAACCACCGCCGGAACCACCGCCGGAACCACCGCCGGAACCACCTTTGGCGGCCGCATCGCTGAGGGTAATCAGGGCAGGTGCCACGTACATGGCGGAAATCGCCAGACCCAGGCGGGAAAGGGCGGCGCGGCGGGGGATGGCCACCGAATCCGGACTCGTCGTTTTTTTGCTCATCATGACCTCCAGAAGGTTGAAAAAAGAACCCTTTGACTTACTACAACAGTCGACGGCGAGCTTTCTTCCCTTACTTCGTCCCCTCGGCATGGTTTTGTCGACCCGTTCGCAGATCACGACCGCTAATCACCCGCGACGGAGGCTCGGTCCTCGTGCCCGGCGCTCCTACTCCCCCTCACAAAGAGGGCATCAAGTTGCGGACCAGGCGCCGGACGAGCAGCAAGGGCGGCATCCGAATCGAGTGCGAGCACAGGTAGGCCAGTCACCAGCAAAATGGGGATCCGGTGCGCGTATCGAAGTCCGCAGTAGACGGGCCGCGAGAGGTTGCAGAAAAAGGCTTCAGAGCCCTTTTTCGTCCTTGCTGGGCGCCCTCTTAGTAGCCACCAGTACATAAGTGCCGGGAGCTTCCGGATTCAACTTCACCATCGATGTGCCTCCCGCCGGCGCCATCGCGGTCTGCTAGAAAGCTAGTATCGCTCTGCGGCTGATCTGTGCCGCCATCAGCAGGCTCGTCGTGGCCGTGATGGGCCGGTGTTCCGGATCGTGGCCGAAGGTGGCGTAGTGGCACTGGTCGACCCGATCACCGCCCCGGATTTCGATGCCCACGGCGAAGTGGTTGGGCGAATATTCCGGCACGACATCGTGTTCTATTAAAGCGTGTTGTTGGCAGCTAACCGCCGGCGATCCCTGCTCTGCGCGGACTTCCTGGAACTCGTGCGGTCGGAGCCCGGAGGCGATCCGGCGCCGGGCTAAGCCTGCATTTGTCAGTGCGCCGAGAGCGCGCGGCGCAATGTGTCGAGATGGGAATCGCGCAGGCGGCCCGCGCGCCCGCGCGCGGGCGCTACATCGAGACGGGCCAGGATGGTTGCAAGTCGCTGCCGGTCGAGCACGTCGCACTCTCCCGAGGTGATCGCGCCGCCTAGCCACGCGAGCGCGTTCACGGTGTGCAGGTCGGCGCCGATGCGACCTGCGCCGGCGACCCGCTGCCAAGTGATCTCGGGAGGTGGTCGGTCGAGCACGCAGGCGGCGGCCAGCTCCTGCAGCGCGATTGCGAGCCGCGCGTCCGGCCCGAGCAGTGCCTGCGCCCGGTCAAGCGCCGTGCGCCCGCTCTCGAAGCGTCCGGACTGGAGCAGCACGCCGGCGAGCCCCAGCCACGCGCGCGCCGAGCGCGGATGCGTGTGCACCGCGTGCTGGTATAGCGAGAGATCGCTGCGCCACAGCCAAGCGCGCTGCGCAGTCAGCAACGCCATCACCAGCACCAACCCGAGCGCGATGCCGGCGGCGAGCGCGCGGTACCGCCGTGCGAGCAAGATCACGCACACGCCGGCCGCAAACAGGGCGCCCACCGCAGGCAGGTAGTTGCGGTGCTCGAAGTAGAGCTCGAGCGGGAACACGCCGGCCTCGAGCAGGTGCGAGGCGACGAAAAACAACACGCCGAACCCGGCGCCGGCGAGCGGCGTCGAGCGCGACGCCAGCGCAAGCGCGAGCAACGCGGCCCAGGCGAGCAGCGCGGCCGCCGTGCCCGCTGGCTCGAGCAGGCCGGTGGACGGCGCCACGTCGTCGCGCAGCAGCCCGAGCGGACTCGCGCCCGGCGCGAGCACCAGATTGCCGAGGTAGTCGAGCAGCACTCGGGGCTGCGTGAGCAGTCGCTCGCCGAGCGTGAAGTCGCGTTCCTGGTAGCCGGCCATCAGCCACGCCGGGTCCCACGCGATGCGCGCGAGTACCAGCGCGGCTGGGATTGCGGTGAGCCCGAGAAGGAGGCGGCGAAAACGCTGATGGCGCGCTGCGCCCGCGAAGAACCAGATCTCCACCAGCAGCGCGAGCAGCGGCAGCAGCACGCCATTCTCCTTGCTGAGCGTCGCGAGCGGCCAGCACAGCACGAACGCGACGGCGATCGGCCAGTCGCGCCCGCGCGAGCGCCCGGCGGTATAGGCGCACAGCCCGGCGAGGGTCAGCAGCGCCGAGAGCTGCGCCATGCGTTGCACGGTGTAGAGGACGGTACTTACCAACAGCGGGGCGAGCAGCCACGTGGCGGTGACCAGCAGCGCGAGCGTGGTGTCGCGGCCGGCAAGGTGCCGGTCCGCGCGCGCGAGCTGGCGCACGAAGGTGAACACCAGCAGCCCGCCGATCAGATGCAGCGCGAGGTTGACGGCCTTGAACGCGCGCAGGTCGTCGCCGGCCAGCCACCAGTTGACGAGAAAGCTCAACCGCGCGATCGGCCGCGCGATGCCGCCGTCGCCGGAGGACAGCACGTACTCGGCACCGCCGAGGCGCCCCGCCTGCACCTCAGCCAGCAGTCCGAGGTTGTTCTGGTCGTCAAGCAACGACGGTCCGGGGATCCCCGGCAGGTACACCAGCGTCGTCAGCGCGAGCAGCGCCGGCAGCACCCACCACGCGAGTCGGATCACGTCAGCGTGTCCCACATGTCTCGTCGGAGCCAGCCGGAAAAAGCCGGCGAAAAAGCGGCGAAAAAGGGGACGCGGGACGAAAAAGGGGACGCACTTATTTTCCTTTCAGGCCGAAAAAGGGGACGGAAAAAGGGGACGCACTTATTTTCCTTTCCGCTGTTCGCATTTTTCTTCGCCTGATTTCCGGAAAATAAGTGCGTCCCCTTTTTCTCCCTCTTTTTTCTCCTTTTTCGTCTTTCCCGCTCATTTTATTAACGGTGCCGGCGATGGAGTATAGATAAGCATAACCGCCCTTTCCTAAGTCCCTCGCCTATCTTCAGGCCACCAGGCAGCCGTCAACCCGCCCTTCGACGCGGTGTCGGCCTGAATTTTGCCTCCCGAACCAAGGGATCGGGCGCACGCCAACGCCATTTTCCGACACCTTCCGAGCGTCAGACCGTCCGCTACCCTGTCGCCCCCGTTTATGTCGCAGCCAGTGGTGTTGGTCGCGTGGCGAGCTGCGTATCAGTCGAACACGCACGTCTAGGGCAGCGCCCGATAGGGTGGCGAACGCTGGGCGGCGGCTGAAGCGTCTTTCTTCTCGAGCTGGGTGAGGATCTTCTCGATCACCACCGGGTCTTCAATGCAGGCGATGATCCTGACGGTGCCACCGCACGCCCGGCAAATCTCGACATCAATGTGGAAAACCCGTTTCAAACCCTGCGCTTGAAGCTCATCGATGCCCCGACTTCGCCTGCCGTTTTCTCTTGCCCCTCATCGGATGCTTTGGGTTGGGTGCCCTTCCACCGCTTCGCCAGCGTCACCCGCGCACGGGGCTGGCTTTTTGGGGCGAATACGCCGTGGAAACGCGTCAACGTAACCCTAGGACCGGCGTTTTTGCGGAAAACGACGCAGCCTCAAGCGAAAAAGGGGGTGGGCGCCGTGGCACTGTGGCTCACGCTCGGACGCCTCGGGCGCAAAAGCGTCCGGCTCGGCGTTGGGGCGAAGCGATTGTTGAGCGACGCCGACCTTGGGCGCTAGTATCATGATAGAAGGCGCGCGTTGCGCGCCATCCAATCAAAAACCAGACCGCCATGAACATCCTGATCGCAGGCGCAAGCCGAGGCATCGGCCGGCGGCTTGTTGAGCAGGCACTCGCCGCCGGCCATGCGGTAGTCGCGTTGGCCCGCGATCCTTCTGAGGTCGCGGGGGCGCATGAGCGGCTTCGTACGGTGCAGGGCAGCGTTCTCGATCCGGCTTCGGTCGCCGCGGCGATAGCGGGGCAAGACGCGGTGTGCTGCACGATTGGCGTAAAGACGCCGTGGGCTCAGCCGACCTTGTTCTCCGAAGGCACCAGACGACTGCTAGAGGCGATGAAGCAGGCGCGCGTGCGTCGTCTCGTATGCATCACGGGTATCGGCGCAGGTGACAGCCGCGGACACGGCGGCTTTCTCTACGACCGCGTCTTTTTCCCTCTGCTGCTAAAGGCCGTCTATGCCGACAAGGACCTGCAGGAATCGCTTATCCGGGCAAGCGACACGGATTGGACGATCGTTCGCCCGGGATTTCTCACGAACGGTGCGCTGACGGGAAGCTACAGGGTTCTCACCGACCTGACGGGGATCACGGCGGGAAGGATCGCGCGTGCGGACGTCGCCCACTTCATGCTGAAAGAACTCGAGTCGAACCGCTATCTCAGGCAAACACCGCTACTAACTTATTAGCGTAGTGCGAGTACCGCCCGGCGTAAGCGGCCCCTTTGAGTCTATTCTGTTGAAAAACTCGAAAGTGCATTGAACCTAAATTGTGGCGAGGATGCGCTGCGAGAGTATGCGGCGAGTTGTAGGTTGACGCCGGCTGGCATCCGGCGGCCGCCTGATACCGGGCAGGCAATGCGCTAAGGGGCCGGCGTCAGAACGGAGCATCACAGATCCCTTGAAAAGTCGCGTTAGGGAATTCAAGGGATCTGACCCTGATGGCTCCCCACGAATTTTGCGCTCAAAACGGCACTAGTGCGGCGACATCTGGACAGAGTATTCCAGGCGCACGATTCAAGTCACTTCGCGTGATGTCAAGGTGGGTTCTGTAGAGCGCTGGACCGGAGACGTGCAGAATGCACCGACGAGCAGGAGCGCAAGCTTTTCCAACCCCATCAAACATGAACGTCGCAAACACAACGGCCGGAGGGACTCCTGCACCGCGTGTCGCGGTCGTGGGCGCCAGCGGATACATTGGCACCAACCTGGTACCGCTTCTCGTTGAGCGTGGCTTGCGGGTGCGCGCGGTTGCGCGAAGCCCCGAGGTGCTGGCCGCACGGGGGTGGTCGGATGTGGAACTCGTGGCTGCCGACGTGCTCGAGCCGGAGACGCTTGACGCGGCTTTGCGGGGTATCGATATTGCCTATTACCTGGTGCACTGCATGCGTGCGGGCAACGACTTCGCGGCCATCGAGAGCACAGGCGCCAACAACTTCGCGAAGTCCGCGGCGCGTGCCGGTGTCGCGCGTATCGTCTATCTCGGCGGTCTCATTCCGCCGGGCGCGGATTCCAAGCACCTGCTTTCCCGAGCACTCACCGGCGATCTGTTGCGTGCCGGAACCGTACCGGTAACCGAGGTTCGCGCCGGAATCATCGTGGGTCCAGGTTGTGCCTCATTCGAGATCATCCGGGACCTGGTCAATCATTTACCCGTGATGGCCACGCCGCGCTGGGTGCGATCGAAGTCGCCGCCGATCGCGCTCGTTAACGTGCTTGAGTACTTGATCGGAGTCGCCCTGCATGAACAAGCGGCTGGCAAGACCTATGACGTCGCCGGCCCCGAGCTACTCACTTACGAGGAGCTATTGCGCCAATACGCAGAGCACGTGGGGAAACGTCCGTGGATCTTCGCCGTGCCGGTGCTATCACCACGCCTCTCCTCCTATTGGCTCTGGCTCATCACCGCCGTGCCCACCAGCACTGCACGCGCGCTGATCGACGGGCTCAAGCTGCATTTCGCGCCCGACGACAGCGCGATTCGTGCGCTCGTGCCGCAACACTTGCTGACCTACCGCGAGGCCGTGGCGGCAGTCTTCGACACCGAGCGGCGCAATGCTATCGCGGCACGCTGGACAGAAGGGGCCCTCATGTATCGTAACTACAATCCCGATTACGCCTATTACGCAAAGCGGGACGGCGCCTCGTCCGTGGCGAAGGCGCCACCGGAGGCCGTGTGGCGGGAGGTTACGTCCATAGGCGGTGACAATCGATATTTCGTGGCCGACTGGCTATGGACGATTCGCGAGACCATCGATTGGGCCCTGGGTGGCCCGGGTCGCAATCGCGGTCGCCGCCATCCCACGGAGGTGCGGGTGGGCGATACCATAGACCACTGGCGCGTGATCGCGGTGGAGGCGCCGCGGCGTCTCTCGTTGGCTTTCGGTATGAAGGCGCCGGGCGCTGCCGTGCTCGAGTTTGAAATCACACCCATTGACGAATTCCACACTCGCATTACATTGACGGCCTACTGGCATCCCGCGGGCGTATGGGGAATTTTGTACTGGCACGCGTTCTCGCCGTCGCATTTCATCATTTTCAACGGTATGGTCCGTGCAATTGCCAAGCGCGCCGAAGTCGCCCAGAAGCACGCTTTCGCGTGCGCCACCAGCGGCCGGCCTTCAGACCCTTAGCTACGAAACGGTCCTTGCTCGGCTCGCGCCGCGAGGATCTTGGTCTCCCGCGGCTAGGGAAAGTAGGCCGCCGCCGTATTTGATAAGGCTGGATCGTCATCGACGCCGACGCGGAAGCGGTTCGTGTTCTGATGCGCTCGCCGCTCCCAATGGTCGAGGACCTGCTTGGATAGACCCCCCGTTCTTCGATACCGGCAATAACCTTCACGCTCCCGCCTCAAGTAGCCGGCCGGTCTCTGTGTCGATCCGGATTACGCGCTTCAGACGCTGGGCTTAAGCCTCATGGCGGCGTGGCGCTGCGATGCCGTCTTGGCCCCGCCCCCACGACGGCAGTGCCGGGTGCCGATGCCTGGGGTCACCTTAGAACGCAGACTGCTGTTGGGCGCCCAGAGATGTATTCATGGGCCCCGTGGACGCGCGTGAGATTCACCCGCCGTTTCGGGACTTCCCCTGTTCGGGCGATCGAAGCCATCCATGGCGAAACGTCTCAGACCTTCTCAGCCCCGGCCCGGCCATTCGTGGCCGGGCCTTCGCCATACTGCGAAGTGACATTGAGTCACTTCGGTTTTGGCTCACCCAGGGGCTCGAAGATGACATCCGTGGCGCCATCCCGATAGGGCGTTTATAGACGTTCGGTACGATTACTGGCCGTTACGAACCGCACGCGCGTGATTTACGCCCGACTTACTGTCGCTGAGGGCTATGCCACTGGAGAAGACGATGCGCCAGGCAAGGTCGTGGGTACCCGCGAATGTGCTCGACGACCAGTAGCCAAGCGCCTGCGTCGGTCCAAATATCGTCTCGTCTATACAGGGAGTCGGGAATCCAGGACAGGATGCAAGAAGTATTGTCTGCAACTCCTGAATATTCGGAGCACGCCAATCACAGTGGTTGGCAAAGCAGCTCGCGGCCGGATCGAAGGTGACACCCAGATTCAGATTCGCCAGAAAGTCCGTGTAAAGCGTTCCGTTCGGCGCCGTGCTGAACGGCACGGGCGCGGTCCAGGAGTATTGGTTCTGCACACAGTGTGCGTCGCGGCGGCTCTGGTCTGGGTCCAAGCAAGCGGCGTCAGTGTCCGAAAGCTTCTTCTCCCACATCAGACCGGTCTGGTTGTCCGTCACCGTTCCGTCGCCGTTATCCACGAAGCGCGGCGGCGCGGGCAGGTCTGACTCACACACCCATTGTCCACCGAAGAACACCGCAATGTCGCCGTCGTTCGTGCAACCGAGGGCGGCCATGGTATCCGTCTGTGTGCCGCCGCTCCCATTGGGCGCGCAGGTCCAACCACCCGCGCCATTGCTTTTCGCCACCTCACCGGCGTTGCAGGCCCCGACGTCGGAGAGTGTCATCTTCCATTCCAAGGCGCTCACCCTGTTTTGAGCGTCGCTTGCATCGGCCTGGGCTGCGGCCGTATCGTTGGCTAATGCCTGATCCGCCGCGGTACGCGCAGCAGCTTCTGAGTCGATAGCTGCCTGTAGAGCGTTATCCTCGGTAATCCGGGAGGAAACCTCCAATTCTAATGCTTCAGCCAATGCACCGACGCCGCCGCTTGCGTTTACGTCATGTCCCGGATTGTGGTGTGCCCATACCGTCGCGGACATAAGGGAAAATGAAAAGCTGACAATTGCAATCAACTTGTTGCTGTTCATAGCTACTTCTCCGCCTTTTTTTGACCGTTACGCGGCGTCAGCGCGGATGCCGGAACACCCGCAGAACCGCATGATTAAAGTCTCCAGCCGCTAACATGAATAGCTGGAACAAGGGGGGCCGCAATTCCTTGGAGGGCTGGAGTTCGCGCTTCTCGAGGGCGCTTTGAGGAAATTGTACCCATTTAGTGCGAGGGCGCAACCGGAGTACAGGAATAACAGCTGCCCTGTCTCGCCTAATCGAGCATTCGTCGGTGCGGTTCGGACCCATGAAACCAGCAGTGCTCGCGTTGCTCTGAACGCAAATATTTTTTCAATAACTCGGGGCCGGTCGGAAATGGGTGCCGTGACGGGTGTTTTTCTTGGCGCACAGTGAGCCCGAAGAACGATGGGCACGCGAGGGTCCGTGACAATGCCCGGCAGGGCATCGCGTCCGTGCCTGCGAAAAATGGAGCGGGAACGCGAACCTGCTTGTGGGGAGTAAAAAGAACCTTCGCTTCCGGAGCATTCAGCCAGTTTTTCAGAATCACATGCAGTAGTGGCTGTGCCGGCAACCCCTTATCAGACAGAAAGACGAGCATGCCCGGCAGTGGCTCGGTGAATTTGGCTACCGGTTCAGCTTCGTGCTTGGGGAAAATAGATATGCAAGCCTTCCTTTTCTACGAGCTGCAATGCCGATCCATTGCAGCTCCGTAGGAAGAGGACCACTGCGAAGAAGACTGGTGTGCGTGTCGTTCAGCCAAAATATCGGTCTTTTTTTCCGTCCCAACAAGTCGCTACGCGAATACCTGCGGAAGCAATTGACCAACCAGATTAGCTGCGGTCTTCGCTACACGGCGACAATTGCGCGACCGGTATGGTCCCAGCTCGTGCACAAGGATGCCACCAGGAAATTACGTCCGCAGAGGAATTACACAGCGGGGCGGAAAGAGAATTGTGGACAGTCGCGCCACTCTTTCGCGCACTCTAGTTGGACGTTGCGGAACGACTTGCTCAGGAGTGAACGCGATTCGAAGAGAACCGGAGGCCTGTGCCTTCTTGTTCACCCTGTTGCCCTGAGCTCTGCAATAAATTCGCAAGTCTCTCACGCGCGTGTGCTGAGCCGAATGTCATAGCAGAAATCTGGCAGTGTCGTTCGAAACGAACATATCAATATTTGTTCATGGCGTTGCACACTCCACGCACGAACAGGCACCGTCGGCGCAATCTTGATGATTCTTGCATTGAACCCCACGGAGTTGATGCTGGTTCGACCCAGATCAAACGTGGCGGCGTAACCTTGATCTAAGTCAGGGATAACGTCAGCGTTTAAGCGGACACTACGATCGCTTAATGGCCCTATTATTTCACACGCGAGCCAATTAAAAATGGGGGAAAAGATGAATCTATCCGGCATTTTGGTGCTAGTCCCACCGAAAAAAACGCAATCCACGATCGATTTATTGCGCACCCTCCCGGGGTTGCAGGTCCACCACCAGGATCCGCAAACCGGACGCGTCGTCGTGGTCCAGGAGGCGGAATCCACAGGTGCGGAGATTGATGGACTTAAACGCATTCAGGCACTGCCTAACGTGCGGTCGGCGGCGATGGTCTACCACTATTTCGAGGATGAGGACGAGATTCTCGCCGGGACATTGCCCGAACTGGATAAAGCCGAAACATCGAAAAACAATCGCGTTCCGCCGTTTCTCGTTCAGTAACGGATCCAATGAATTCAAAACTCAAGGTCTTGCGGTGAGGAGGTTTAGATGACCACAACACGACGTGATTTTCTAAAGACGAGTATCGCGGCGGCGACTGCGGCCACCGTCGGGATTCCACTCAGCCATACGGTGCGCGCTCAGGCCGCCAAGGCCGACGGAGACTGGCGCTGGGACAAGGGTGTATGCCGCTTCTGCGGCGTCGGATGCGGCATCATGTTGGCGACCAAAAACGGCCGCATCGTCGCCACCAAAGGCGACCCGGACGCGCCGGTGAATCGGGGGCTCAACTGCATCAAGGGCTATTTCAACGGCAAGATCCTGTACGGCAAGGACCGGCTGACCCAGCCCCTAATGCGCACACAAAATGGCAAGTTCGACAAAAAAGGGAAATTCACCCCGGTCACCTGGGAACAGGCCTTCGATGAAATGGAGCGGCAACTCAGGAAAGCCCACCAGGAACTTGGCCCCACCGGCATGGCCATCTTCGGTTCCGGTCAGTATACGATTCAGGAGGGTTATGCTTCCGCCAAGCTGATGAAGGCGGGATTCCGCAGCAACAATATCGATCCCAATGCGCGTCACTGCATGGCCTCTGCGGTGGCCGGCTTCATCCAGACCTTCGGAATCGACGAGCCCGCCGGTAACTACGACGACATCGAGCACACCGACACCATGGTGCTGTGGGGTGCCAACATGGCGGAAATGCACCCCATTCTCTGGTCGCGGATCGCCGACCGTCGGCTCAGCGCCGAGCAGACACGGGTCGTCAACATCACCACGTTCCGCAACATGTCGTCGGACCTCGCGGATTTAGAAATCATCATCCGGCCGCAGAGCGACTTGGCGCTGCAAAACTATATCGCCCGCGAGATCATCCAACGTGAGGCGGTGAATTGGGACTTCGTGGAGAAGCACTGCGTGTTTGCGACCGGTCCCTACGACATTGGAGCCGGCATGCGTGCGACCGGCGAGTTCGCGTTCGCTTCCGAACAAGACATCCAGGCAAAAGAGTTGGTACGCACCCTGGATAAATTCGAGGCCGTTGGACAACGGAAAAGGGCGGGTGACACGATAAAACAGCAGAACCGCGGTGCGGCGGGCCGTCACTGGACCATCAGCTTCGAAGATTTCAAGAAAGCGGTGGCCCCTTACGACGTGGATTTTGTCGCCGAGCTCGCCAAGGGCGATGCGGATGAATCCATCGATCAGTTCAAGGACAAGATCAAACAACTGGCCGACCTTTACATAGATGCCAACCGTAAGGTGGTGTCATTCTGGACCATGGGTTTCAATCAACACCAACGAGGCACGTGGGTTAACGAACAGACGTATATGAATCACCTGCTGCTGGGCAAACAAGCCACACCAGGTAATAGCGCTTTCTCACTGACCGGTCAGCCTTCGGCATGCGGCACCGCCCGCGAGGTGGGCACGTTCGCCCATCGGCTGCCGGCGGACATGGTGGTGTTCAATCCGAAACACCGCGCCCGTGCCGAAGACCTGTGGAAGCTGCCGGCACAAACTCTGAATCCCAAGGTCGGCAGTCACATCACCAAGATCATGCGCGACCTGGAGGACGGGTCGGTGAAATGGGCGTGGGTCCAGGTGTGTAACCCCTTCCAGTGTACCGCGAACGCCAATCACTGGATCAAGGCGGCACGCGAGATGGACAACTTCATCATTGTCTCCGATGCCTATCCGGGCATTTCCGCCAAGGTGGCGGACCTCATCCTCCCGTCGGCGATGATCTTCGAGAAGTGGGGCGGATATGGAAACGCCGAACGGCGCACACAGCTGTGGCGGGAACAGGTCCCGCCCCCGGGTCAGGCACGCAGCGACCTGTGGCAGGTACTGGAATTTTCCAAGCGCTTCAAGCTCAAGGACGTGTGGGGAGAGCAGAAGATTCCGGGGTTGAAGTCAAAAGGCTTCCAAGACGGGGTCCTGCCGGACGTATTGGCCGCGGCCCAGAGACTGGGCTACTCACCGGAGAGCACCCTGTACGAGGTGTTGTTCGCCTCCGCAGAGAACAAGAAGCACAAATGGCCCGACCCGCTGGCCAAGGACCACGACAATCATACCGTCAAGATCTTGGGCGAGGACTGGTTCGTGGAGAAGGCGCTATTCGAGGAGTACGCCGCATTTGGGCGCGGTCACATGCACGACCTGGCGCCGTTCGATGTGTATTACCGAGACGACGTGCGGGGCTTGAAGTGGCCGGTGGTCAACGGCAAAGAAACCCAGTGGCGCTTCAACGAGAAGTACGACCCCTATGTAAAGAGCGGCAGTGGGTTCGACTTTTACGGGCCGGCTCTCAAGGCGCTGCCGAGTGGCGATCTGGACGGCGTGACCACTGCCGAAAAGACCGCGCTGGCCGGCAAGGCCAAGATCTTTTTCCGTCCCTACGCTGCGCCGGTGGAAGAGCCCGATGCCACCTACGATCTGTGGTTGACCACGGGCCGTGTGCTCGAGCACTGGCACAGCGGCACCATGACCCGTCGCGTTCCCGAGTTACACCGCGCAGTGCCAACGGCACTTATGTACATTCATCCCGCCGACGCCAAGGCCCGGGGACTGAAACGTAAAGATGTGGCGTGGATCGAATCGCGGCGCGGGAAGATCAAGGCGGTTGTGGAAACCAAGGGGCGCAACACCATGCCCAAGGGCTCGGTGTTCGTGCCGTGGTTCGACGAGGGTGTGTTCATCAATAAGGTGACATTGGATGCCACGTGCCCGATCTCCAAGCAAACAGACTTCAAGAAATGCGCGGTCAAGGTCTACAAGACTTGAGGTCGCACCGGTTACCGTGCCCGATCGCGACGAAACGGCAGTCTCGAGCCCGTAGAGTTCCGGCATGAGCAAAGCGAAGGTCTCGCGGCGGGCTCTTGTCGGCAAGGTCGCCCAGGGAACGACGCTGGCGGTCACCGGGGGATCGATCTGGTCGTACCTGCTGAGCCAACAGGCGCGAGCCGCCCCGCGCGCAGTTCGTCCGCCGGGCGCCCGGCAGGACGATGATTTCAACGCACACTGCATCAAGTGCGGACAATGTGTCCAGGCATGTCCTTATGACACCTTGCGCCTGGCGGCAGTAGGCGAGGCCATCCCAATCGGTACGCCTTATTTCATTCCCCGGCAGATCCCGTGTTACATGTGCCCGGACATCCCCTGTCGGAAGGCATGTCCCACCGGCGCTTTGGACTCTGTTCTCGAGGACATCAACGAGGCGCGGATGGGCCTTGCGGTTATTGATGTCGAACACTGCTTGTCGTGGCAGGGCCTGCGCTGTGAGATCTGCCATCGGGAGTGCCCGGTGCAAGACCAGGCCATCACCGTGGAGCTGTTACCGCGGCGTGTGAGCAAACATGCGATGTTCGTGCCCATGGTGCACAGCGCCCACTGCACGGGTTGCGGCATTTGCGAGAACGCCTGTCCCACCGAGGAAGCGGCCATCCGTGTGGTGCCCCCGGGATTGGTTCAAGGAAAGCTCGGCGCACACTATCGGCTGCAACAAAGGCCGGACACGCTTCGCGATCAAAAGTCACCAGACTCACAAACACCCATGCGATCCAATACCGTGGAGACCTCGGCGCTCGAGTATCTCAACGAAGGTGAGTCACGATGACGCACGGGTCACGCCAACCGGAAACGGGAGCGGGCGGTGGGCCGGTGCGAAAATTTGTGATGCCGAACACGTTAGCCGGCAAGCTGTGGGTGTGGCGCTACATTATCCTGCGGCGAGTCAGTCAAATCGCCCTGCTGTTGTTGTTCTTCGGCACCGCGCATTGGGGGTGGAAGGTCGCCGACCGTCCGCTATTGGCCGGTAACCTCAGCAGCTCCGAATTGCTGGGCGTGATCCCGATGGCAGATCCGTTTGCCGTCTTACAGATACTGGTGACCCAATCCATTCTCGAGCCCAGGGTGCTCATCGGCGCATTATTGATTCTCGCGGTTTACGCGATCGTCGGCGGCCGTAGCTTTTGTGCCTGGGTGTGTCCCGTCAACATGGTGACCGACCTAGCGGGGTGGTTGCGTACCAGGCTGGGGATCAGTGGGGCCTTTTATCTGAGCCGGAACACTCGTTATACGGTTCTGGCGCTGGCCCTGGCAGTATCGGTCATCGCCGGCGTCGCGGCCTTCGAGTGGATCAGCCCCGTCGGCGTAATGCACCGCGAGCTGATTTACGGCATCGGCCTTGGTTGGGCGGCGGTACTGGGCGTATTCCTGCTCGATTTGTTCATTCTCAAGCACGGTTGGTGCGGACACCTGTGTCCGTTAGGCGCGTTCTACGCCCTCGTGGGCGCCCGCACGGCGCAGCTGCGCATCCACTTCGACGAAGCAACCTGCACCCATTGCGGTGAGTGCGCGAGAATCTGCCCGGAGCCGCAGGTGTTGAACCTGAAACAAGCCGCCCAAGTGGGGATGGTGGCGTCGGGAGAGTGCACCAACTGTGGGCGCTGTACGCCGATGTGCCCCGAACATAGTTTGAGTTTCGATTGGCGAGTCGCCATCACCAAGCACAAACGTCATTCCCACGCGGGGACCAGTAAAAGGAGAGCGGCATGAAGACAATCAACATTCTCATTGGCCTCACACTAATGACCCTGGTCCTTACGGGCGCCCAGGCTGGTCCGCCGGGTATAGCAGACGAAGACCTCGGTCTTAGCAAGTCCACGGTCTTTGACACACCTTCGCCCGAGGCCTTCGCCTATGGTGAGGCCTCACCCGGGTCGGGCAACACCCTGCCACGGGCCTACACCGGGGCACCACCCCAGATCCCGCATAGCATTCAGGGATTCGTTCCGGTCACGGTGCGCAACAACGCGTGTGTCGGCTGCCATAACAACCCCGCGATGTGGGGTCAAAAAACCAAGGGCGTACCTACGCCGATGCCGCCGAGCCACTACACCGACACGCGACACGCGCCGGGAAATGTGACCAAGAAATTGATCGGGGCGCGTTTCGTATGCACGCAGTGCCACGTGCCTCAGGCGAGCGTCCAGCCGTTGGTGGACAACACGTTTTAGACGGCTTTGAAAGATCCGGTTAAATTGGATACGGCGCTGTATGCGCGCGGTGTCAGAACCTCTGATAGCCGCTTGATTCCTGTGTCCTGGCAATCACGCCGTCGCACAACTCATTGGCAACACCGCCGCGCAATCGGAGTATCGGAAGGATAACCGCTCTTTCTCACCTAATCCGGGGCCGGCCGAAAATGGTTGCCGTGACGGGTGTTTTCGCGGGCGAACAGTGAGCCGGGCGCAGCTAGGCACGACAGGGTCCGTGCCAATGCCCCGCGGGGCATGGCATCCGTGCCTTAAGCAAGGGGGATGCCGTGCGCCTTGATCCTAAAAGCCCGGTCGTTCACCTTGGGGGAGCGCCCGCGCAAGCGGCACGAAGGCCAGCGGATGAAAACCCGGCGCGCCGCTCTCAATGTTCGAGCACCTGCTTGGATAGACACCCGGGTCTTCTAGCCGATTCAGTCCCGGCGCATAAATCCCGCATCGCGTCTATACGCTGTTTTACCCGCGCACGCAGCTCGGGCGATTCGAGCACTTCGACCTCGGCGCCGTGTTTCAGGACATCCATCACCAGCTCGGTATCCTGGCTGTGGGGCAGGCGCAATATATAGCGCCGCCCGTCGTATTCGCTCTGCTGTTGCGGCTGCCAGGTTTTGCGCGATACCCAGCGCGCCAGCTGCGGGCTGAATCGCAGCACCGCCTGTCGCGTAGCGGCGCCGGAAAAGATAGCGTAACCGCACTCGAGCTCGCGATTCAGTTCCGCCTCATCGACCTCGATCGTCGGCTCGCCGGTGATGGCGAGCACCTGTATCGCGTCGATCGAAAAACTGCGCAAGCCCCGGCGCAAATGACACCGACGGCGAGATGCCAGTTATCGCGGTAATAGAACAACCGCTGCGGCTGTCGCTGGGCCGGCTTCAGTAAGTCATGTCTACGCACCTGCACGACAGCAACGCTTGGCACAGCGCCTGGAAGGCTTCCCCGTGATAGGCCTGCACCACGAGCGGGACAATTCGAATCCGGCGTGAAATTTCATCGACGCTGTGGTCCCTCTCGTCGAGCAGCATGCGGATACGCGAACGCAGCAGTTCGATGTGGCTCGACAACACGCCCGGCTGGAGATTGGCGAGCAAAGCATCCATGCTCAGCAGCGCCCGGATTTCCCTGGCGTTAAATCCAGGGCAGGAAGCCGAAACTGCTCCGCGTCCGGATCCTGCTCGTAGCGGCAGCCGCGCGTTTCACGGTCCCAGACGATCGGCACCATCAGCCGGTCGCACAGGTACTCGAGATCGCGTTTAAAATTCGACGGAGATACCTAGTGTCCCGTCCCGCAAATAACTTAGGTATCTCGCCGGCTCCCGCGCCGTGTGGCGCGTCGCAATAGCTACGGCTATTCCTCCTCCCCGCGCCTTGCCACACGACCCGGATAGCTCGCCGAGATACGCAACCTATTTACGGGACGGGACACTAGAGCGCATCGAGAAACTGCGCACGGGTAACCACGCGCGGGTTGCATAGTATCTCGTCGATCAGGTGAAATCGCCCGGTACAGTCCATCAATTATCCGCCTGGATTCTATGGCTCATTTCATGAGCTACGGATCGAGATGATAGCGTGAGAAAAAAATCGGGTGCCCGAATCTCGGTGCTGAGTCTCCGTCAACCAGACACCCGGTTTCGGCATTGTCCCGGAATCCGGCATGCGACAGGGCCAGGCATCCTGGCCTGGAGCCCAGGTTTGCTCGATCCAGTTTTAACTATTGCCAGTCTACTTGACGCGTGTCATGTTAATCGACGTGTCAGCGGATATGCTCAGCTAAGTAACTGAAAAAAATCGGGTTGGCTACCCGAATCTTCAACTGGGGGCAATGCGTGGAAGTATTCAAGTCCGATGTGGCAGTAGTGGGCGCGGGGGGCACCGGTCTGCGGGCGGCGATCGCCGTGGCCGAGGCCGATCCGTCGCTGACAGTGGCGTTGATATCGAAAGTCTACCCGATGCGGAGCCACACGGTAGCCGCCGAGGGCGGCGCCGCGGGGGTGGTACGTGACGACGACAGCCTGGACTATCACTTCAACGACACGGTCGCCGGCGGTGATTGGCTATGCGACCAGAACGTGGTCGAGTACTTCGTCGCCCGTTGCGCCGCGAGTCTGACCCAGCTGGAGCACTGGGGCTGCCCTTGGAGCCGCAAGCCGGATGGGCATATCAACGTGCGCGCGTTCGGCGGCATGAAGGTCGAACGCACGTGGTTCGCCGCCGACCGCAGCGGCTTCCACATGCTTCATACGCTGTTTCAGACTTCGCTCAAGTATCCGTCCATCAGGCGTTTCGATGAGTACTTCTGCACCGATCTCGTGGTCGAAGACGGCCGCTGCCAGGGTGTTGTCGCAATCGAGGTCGCGACCGGTAAGTTCACGTTTATCCAGGCAAAGGCGGTAATTCTCGGTACCGGCGGTGCCGGCCGGGTTTACCGCGAGAACACCAATGGCGGCATTGTCACCGGCGACGGTATGGCGATGGCTTACCGACAGGGCGCGCCGTTGCGCGACATGGAGTTCATGCAGTTTCATCCGACCTGCATGCCAGGCACTGGATTACTGTTTACCGAGGCCTGCCGCGGCGAGGGCGGATTTCTGCTCAACAAGGACGGTTATCGCTTCTTACAGGATTACGGCCTCGGGCCGGCCGAAGAACAGCCGCGCAACAAGTTCATGGAGCTGGGCCCGCGCGATCGTTTGAGCCAGGCGATCTGGCACGAGGAAAGAAAGGGCAGGACCATCAGCACGCCCTACGGCGAGGCGGTCCATCTCGACCTGCGTCATCTCGGCCGCAAGAAGCTGCACGAACGGCTGCCGCTAATCTGCGAGCTGGCGGAAGAGTACATGGGCATAGATCCGGCAAAGGAATGCATACCGGTGCGCCCCGGCATCCACTACACGATGGGCGGCATCTACGCCAACCTCGAAACCGAAACGCCGCTGCCGGGCCTGTATGCCGCCGGCGAGTGCGCCAGCAACGGCATCCATGGCGCCAACCGCCTCGGTTCCAATTCGCTCGTCGATATCATCGTGTTCGGTGAGCTGGCGGGAGAACAGGCGGCGCAATACGTGCGCACGGTGCAAAACAGCAATCCGGAGTCGCTGGAAAAACTGGCAAGTGACGCCGAGCAACGCGCCGTCGCCGTGGTTAGCCGGACCGACGGCAAGGAAAAACACTCGGTGCTGCGCCGGGAAATGAGCCAGAGCATGGAGAGCGGTTGCGGGATTTACCGCACCGCCACGGAAATGCAGGCCACCTGCGACAAGCTCGCCGAGCTGCGCGAGCGTTACCGCAAACTGAACGTCGAAGACAAGTCCAGCATCTGGAACAGCGACTGGCTCGGCGCCCTCGAGGTCGGCTACCTGCTCGAGGTTGCCGAGGCGGTCGCCCACTCGGCGCTGAATCGCAGGGAATCGCGCGGGGCCCACCAGCGGCTCGACGGCTACGAGCAGCGCGACGATGTCAATTACCTCAAGCACACGCTGGCCTATCATGTCCCCGAAGGCACACCGCGGATCGAGTACCAGGACGTGATCATCACGCGTTCCAGGCCGGGCACGCGCGCTTACGGCGCGGCGGGGGAGGCGGAAGAAGCGCAACGGCGGCAGGAGCGGGCCAGTGTCTGACGACAACAAGACCATCGAGATGGAAGTCCTGCGCTATCGCCCCGAGCAGGACCGGGAGCCCTTTTTTCAAACCTATGAAGTCCCGTTTGAAGACGACTGGTCGGTGCTGCAGGGGCTGCAGTACATCAAGGACGATCTCGACAGCTCGCTCAGTTTCAGGTGGTCGTGCCGTATGGCAATCTGCGGCAGTTGCGGCATGATGATCGACGGTGTGCCCAAACTGGGCTGCCGGACGTTTTTGCGCAATTACCATTCGGGTAAGCTGCGGGTGGAGGCGCTCGAGCACTTCCCGATCGAGCGCGACCTGGTTATTGTGGTCGACGACTTCATGGAAAAGCTTGCGCGCATCAAGCCTTACCTGATCCCGAAACAGGTGCGCAAACTCGAGCAGGGCGAATACCTGCAAACTCCCGGGCAGCTCGAGCAATACCGGCAGTTCAGCACCTGCATCAACTGCATGCTCTGTTACGCGGCTTGTCCGCAGTACGGCCTGAATTCGGGCTTCACCGGACCCGGAATTCTGGCGCTGATGCACCGCTACAACGCCGATTCGCGCGACGGGGGCCGCGACCAGCGGATGGAACTCGGGCACTCCGACGAGGGCGTGTGGGGATGCGCCGCGGTAGCCTACTGTTCCGAGGTCTGCCCCAAAGAAGTCGATCCGGCCAACGCGATCAACCAGAACAAGATGGGCAGCGCGATCGATTATTTTCTCAGGTTCGTAAGACCCCGGGGAGCAACCGGATGAGTGCGCAAAGCGGCAAGCGCCGACCTTACCTGCGGCCAATAAGCGGCTGGTGGAAACGGGACCCGTATTTTATTCGCTACCTGGCGATGGAGGCGACCTCGATCCTGATCGCGCTGTACGCGCTGATACTGCTGTTCGGGCTGCTGCGCCTGAGCCAGGGCGAGGCTGCCTATAATGGTTGGCTCGAAACCTTGCAGAGCCCACTGTCCGTGGGATTGCACGTGCTTTTGTTGCTGGTCTTCGGCTACCACAGCTACAGCTGGTTCAAGATCATGCCGAAAACCCTGCCGGCAATTCACTGGCGTGGTGCGAAGGTACCCCAGCCGGTGATTACCCGGATCGGCGTCGCCGCTGCAGTGGTGCTTAACCTGCTGGTCATCGCTGGGCTTGCCGGAGTACAGCCATGAAACGCTCCAACGAGCCGGTATTCTGGTCGCTGTTCGGCGCGGGCGGGATGCTGTCGGCACTGATCGGCGCGGCGCTCGTATTCGTCACCGGTATCGGCGTGCCGCTGGCGCTGCTGCTGTCCCCGGACCTGATGCAATACCAGAACATGCTGGCGTTCACCCAGCACTGGCTCGGCAAGCTTGTCATCTTCGCCGTGATCGCGTTGTTTCTGTGGCACGCAACGCTGCGTATCCTGCTGCTGCTGCACGACTTCGGTTTTCGCACCGGTATCGGGACCAAGTTCATCGGTAACGGGCTCGCCCTGCTGTGCACGCTCGCTGCGGCTTACCTGCTGCTTGCGCTGGGATCCTGAGCACCGGTCGGGAATCGCTTTATCCCTGCTGACAGCGGATTGTGTTCGAAATCAACTTTGGCGCCATGATACGGTCGCGCAGAGATTGCGGGTCGAACTTAAACGTCGCTGTAGACTAAATAGCTGATCCTAATTGTGCGACACCGTGCCGGTTTCCGGGAAAGGGTTGTACTACATCGAAGAAGCGGATGACGTGCTGGCACAACTCGGTCATGGAGTGACATCGGTGGTTCCGTGTGACGGTGTCATGCATGGTCTTCCACAGTCGTTCGATTTCATTGACCCAGGGGTGGTAGACGGGCTGGAACAGCAACTCGAATTTCGGATTATTCTGCAGCCAGCGTTGGACCGGGTGGCTCTTGTGGATCTTGTAGTTATCGAGGATAAGCATGATGCGCCGCGCACGGCGATAGCGCTTTCGCAGCTCGATGAGCATCTTGAGAAACAGAACCGAGTTCTTTCGATGATACTCAACCCAAGCCAGCCGGCCGGTGCGTGCGTGCAAGGCACCGGCGACGTAATGCTTCTGATTCTGTCCGGGGGTAGGGATGGCTTCCTGGCGTCCGCGTTCTCGCCATCCGTAACCGATGCGCGGATTGAAGTCGATATCGGCCTCGTCGAGGAAGAAGACGGCGGTATACGGGTCATCGGTTTCGATAGCTTGTTGAATGGCGGCGAGTTTCTGCGCCTTGCTCGGGTCTCGGATGCACAGCGTGGGACGCGCCCGGCGCCAGCGGAACCCTACCTTGGGCAGCAACCGGCGAAGGGTCGAGGGATGCACTTCGAATCCGAACTGGCGGTGCAACACCTCGGCCAGCAGCTCCGAGCTCCAGGTACTGCGCAGATACCCCATCGAACGAGGTGTCTCGCTCAACACCGTCACCAACGCCTCGACCAGTGCCGGTGTCACCGTACTTTCCCGAGGACCGCGGCGCAGGCTGAGCAGCCCGCTCAATCCTTGCGACGTGTACCAGCCCACCCATCGGTAAATCGTCGAGCGTGCTGCCGCCAACGCCTTGCTGACGCTGCCTACCGGGTGCCCGTCCATGAGCTGCAATATGCCCAGGGCGCGACGGACCTCATCCGGATCGTGGGATTTTCGTGCCATTGCCATCAATCGCCTACGCTCTGCTCTCGGCGCTCGTTTTACAATACTCATGCTCGGGTATCCTTTGTCGGCGGAAGTGGGTTGGTCTCTTCTTCCAGATCGACTTTGGATGCCCGAGTTCCCCTTTCGTGATCTACAAATAGGAACAGCTATTTAGATCAATAATTCAACGGAATCCCGGAGTAGGCTCCTTGACAAGCGCCATCGAACGCGCCCCTCAAATCCAGTAACTCTCCACAAAAATGAACGGGAGAATTACTGTCAAAAGTCGGGAGATTGTCATGGCAACTTTCATACCGCGAGTCATCGCTCCTTATAGTCTTTTCATCAGCTGTTTTATTTTCTCAATAGCAGCTTCCCACGCTCAAACCGAAGAGTGGCGGGTTACCCATAACTCTTCGACAGGCACGCCTTCCAACCGCTTCTACGCCCAAGACATTGGCCAAGAAATTGGTTTTGATGCTGCTGGAAATGTGTATGTGGTTGTCTCAAGAGCGGCCTGGTTGGATAGAACCTTAGATGACCCGGTAGAACATGTTATCTTCAAATATGATCCCGCTGGAAATGAGTTATGGCGCACTTCGGTGGGCAATGGGACTTTTAATGATTTCCATGTTGATCCACAGGGAAATGTCTATGCCGCATATACCAGTTACTACTACTTTTACTTTTCACCAACTAACTTTGGTGGAGGGAGGCATGATGCAAATATCGTTAAAATAGACAGCAACGGAACTCCGGTTTGGTCGGATTCCTGGGATAATCCGGCGTGCAATTTTTCTGGAGACATATTGGACGATTTTGCTGTCGCTTTGGATGTGGACGCTTCCGGAAATGTGTACTTTCTCATTCGCAGTGATTTTGCTTGTAGCGTAACGAATACCAGTAATCGTCCCGTGATTCGAAAATACGATTCCTCTGGCACTCTGCTATGGGCGATAACAGGCGTCGACATTGCCTCGCCTTCAGACATTGCTGCGGATACTGCCGGTAACGCCCATGTGCTTCGGCCCGGCGCGGCCGATAAGTATGCTTCAGCAGATGGTGCTTTGCTGTGTTCTGCGGTAGTGGAATATTGGTGGGATGATAATGGATTGCCCGGCAATCCCGTGTTTTGGGCGCCGGTTGGTGGTGTTGATATTGAAGTTGCTTCGGACGGTACCTTCTACGTGGCGGGAACCGCAAAACAGCGGAACTGGTTTTATGTTGGACCGGGCCCAAACGATTGGGATTACGAGGACCTGAATAACTTCTTTACCGCCAGATTCGACAGCGCTTGTGTAGAGATGTGGAGTGACGAGTACGGAACTTACCAAGATGAAGATAGCCCGAAAGAGCTGATTTTTGGCAATACCGGTAGTATCCTGGTTACAGGACCCTCAGGAGACCCTCAGGGAGGAGGTCAGCTGGCCACATTGGAGTATTTGCCGGACGGGACAAGCGTGGGGACCTATCGTTATTCCGTAGATAACGCCCTGTTCGATATTGCCGGGGGATATGCCTACACCATTGAGACTCCCAATAGTGGCAGAGTGTTGAAAAAATATGACATATCCACGGGTGTTGAGCAATGGAGCTATCCATTAACCGGTCTCCTCACCGCGAACGATGTCGCGTCTGAACCCACCGGAATGTTCTATGTCACAGGATCCGTGCATGACGGAGAACCCCACTCTGGGCCGACCGCGCCTTACGCAGATGATATGGTGCTCATACAGTATAGCGACGTAGTCGATTCGGATGGTGACGGGATACCCGATAATACTGATAATTGCCCGAACGATGTCAACCCAAATCAGGCCGATGCGGATAATGATGGTATCGGTGATGCCTGTGACCCGGTCAATGACGATGTCGACGGAGATGGCATCAACAATGCCGTTGATAATTGCCCTGCCTGTGACCCGGTCAATGACGATGTCGACGGAGATGGCATCAACAATGCCGTTGATAATTGCCCGAACGTAGCCAATCCGAGTCAGGCCGATGCGGACAATCATGGTATCGGTGATGCCTGTGACCCGGTCAATGACGATATCGACGGAGATGGCATCAACAATGCCGTTGATAATTGTCCAAACGTAGCCAACCCAAATCAGGCCGATAGTGATGGTGATGGTATCGGTGATGTATGTGACACAGCCAACCCTGATCTGATCGTTGAAAGCCTGACTCATTCGCCTGCAAGTCCAGATACATCAGACTTAATTACATTCGTTGCGGTTGTAAGAAATGTAGGCACCGCTCTGGCAAGTGCCTCAACTTTGAACTTTAGAATAGGTGGAGAAACTTTTGGTCAGGATTTCAGTACCCCGGCTCTCAATCCAGGAGAGAGTTTTATAGCTCAACGCCAATTGGTACTCGGGGTTGCGCAGATTTATCAGGTCACAGCTACAGCTGATGCGAATAATACTGTTCCCGAGTCAGACGAAGGTAACAACGTCACTATTGATGTTTTCACAGTAACAGCTGCTGGAGACTTGGACGGTGATGGTGATGTGGATCGCGATGATTTAGGCAATATTTTGGCTTCTATCGGACAACCTGCAACGGGACCGAACGATCCACGCGATCTGGACGGCGATGGACAAATCACGGTGCTCGACGCAAGAATACTGGTCACGATGTGCGCTCGTCCTCGTTGCGCAACGTCATAATCCAGCGGGAGAAATAGAACGATGAAATACTTCACTCGATTTATATTTGGCGCAATATTACTAAGCGTCAGCGCAACATCACAAGCAGCACTCGTGCTGGGATTTTCTCCCAGCAGCCAGACCGTATCGGTCGGAAGCAGTCTCGGTGTTGACCTCACAATCTCAGGCTTGGGTAATTTTGCGCCTGACTCACTGGGAGCTTTTGACGTTGATGTCTTGTTTGATAACTCGATACTGGGATTTACCGGCGCAATTTATGGTGATCCGGTGTTGGGTGATCAATTAGATCTCTTTAGTCTGGGAAGTTTTACTGGAACAACACACACACCTGGCGCAGGTGCGGTAAATCTGTTTCAGCTTTCTTTTGATACTGTCTCTGACCTTGATACGATGCAGGCGGATAGCTTTACATTAGCCACTTTGACTTTTGATGCATTGGCAATCGGTTCAAGCAGTCTTAATTTTGGCTCAATTACACTGAGCGATGCCATCGGTGGCGCTCTGACTGCGAACACAGCTCCTGGGCAAGTGAATGTGGTTCCAATTCCAGCAGCTATCTGGCTATTCGGCACTGCACTGTTAGCACTGGTTGGATTGAGCAGGCGCAGAAAAGTTGCCTAACCTTTATTAAGCATTCAATACTCAGCCCCGCCACAGAGCGGGGCTTTTTTTTGCCTGCTCAATGTCCGCTATTGGTTGCGGATTCAATCGGTGGATGCAACACCTAATCTCTGACGATAGAGGGGAGGATGTTGCAGATGAAGTATCGAACGAGGATTTACTACACGGAAGCCGACAAGGCGCTGATGTGGGACCAGTTGCATTGAGGGAAAATTATCATGTTGACTGTCCCCCGATCTTCGGTCCAGTCAGCCTGCGAATTTCTGGTCATGTTGCATCAATTGCTCCGAGTATTCTCGGGGTGTCAGCTGGTTGAGAGCCTTGTGAGGTCGGCTCTCGTTGTAATCGGCCCGCCAATCGTTCTTGTTCGTCTTCACGTAGGCCTTCACGTACTGCGCCGGCATCGGCTTCGCCTCGTGACCGTATCCCTTCAGCCAGCGCGCCCAGTGCTGAGACCCCCCGCACGCCTCCATCCCCACCAGGCACGGGGGAACCCGCAGCATGTAACGACGAAGCCCCGAGCGCGTCAGACGCGTGCGCTCCACTGCCTTTCCCCTGCGGTCCACCGCGTGCACGTAAAAAACACTCTTGCCAAGATCTATCCCAATTGGGGTAATCTGGTTCATGGTTCGTCTCGCTCCTTTGAATCGAGAGTTTCTCGAAACTCGATTCTGGTTCATAGAAGCCGTTTATAGGAGCGGGGCGGGCCATCCCATTAGCGGAAACCTCCGATTTGCGTATCCACCCAAACACGCCCGGACTATTCTTGATTGATATCGTTGGCTGTTCGCGCATCCGTGGAGGTTCCGGTTGAATGGCGTAATAACTCTGCTGCAACTGGCGGCACTGACTGTGGCGCTGGTCCCCGCAAGATCGTGGCCGGACGAAGTTCCGATGGACTCAATACTCGATGCAACGAGGGGAGGATCGAGGGTGATTGGGTTCAAATACCCCGAACCCGAATCCACCGAATTTTTAATCCGGGTACTCGAGGCTCTAGAGATTTCCTATGCATTACAGCGCGAAGGCGACTCCATCACCGTGTTCTGGGCTCCGGCAAGTCCTGAGCAAGAACGGGAGGTGAATAATCGGGTTTCCCAACACCTTTTCATCAGAAAGGTCTGCCCGAACCTCCAACTGCCGTTGCCGTCTGAGCCAGCGAAGGCAGAATTATCATGCTGAACGACCTTGTCAGTTGGGTTTGAACAATATGCGGCAACTTCGGTCAGCGACATTGCGTCCTTTGAGCGGTGAAAGTCGACATTCAACCCAAGGAGAAAGTTCATGAAACTAGGTTTGACTTTACTTCTCACCCTGGCAACCAGCGGTTGTGCGATTGTTTTCGCCGACCGCTACTTCGGTAAAGGCGGCGATACCATCGTGCTCTGCCATAAGGGCGAGTATACGCTGAAGATACCCCGAGACGAGGCGATTGCACACCGCGATCACGGTGACACATACGGGCCTTGCTAATTCTTTAAACGCTCATCTTGATATAAGGAATTGGTGCGCACGGCGCGCCATACAAGATCAGGTCATTCCCGCGAAGCCTGTTCGTGCGAAAGGAGGGAGCGGAAATCCAGTAGCGAATTGTAGGGTGCGTTAGTCGCACCCTAGTCATTTCAGAAGTCGGTTCGAAATTATCTACTCTGGATCTTATGAAGTAATTATGTTGAGCCGGGCAGATGGTTTACATCGTAAACCGGGGACATGGTTTACACCTATCATCCGGGGCATCGGATGATTTTGCCGAGTCTTTCATCGAAGACGCCCAATGGCAATTGGCAGAAGTACAGCTCCCAGCGGTCGTGTTCCAGCGGCTTAAGGCCGACATGTTCCCCGAGCAAATACTTGGTGACGTAGACCATCTGCCCATGCCACTTCATATAGCCACCGCACTTCACCTTGCGCACTGCGTACGCGTCGGGGTAGACCACCTCCGGCAGGCGCGACGGATAGGCCCGCGGCGAGGGCCGATACCAGTCCGCCGGACGCTGCCCCTGGCCCAGGGCTCGGTGCGGGCGGTCCTCGTTGTATTCGGGACGAAACCGATTAAAAGCGCGCTGCTGCGCACTGAGATTGGCCTTCGGTGGCGTGGCGGTGGCTGCCTTGAGGGTGCGATGCAAGCGTTCATGCCGGCTGTTTTGTTGCGGCTTCCCCGAGGCAATGCGCTCCGGAAGCACGCCGAGCTTCAACAGCCACACACTGAGCGGCGTCAGGCCTCCCAGGGCCGGCGCGGCAAAGGGAAAGCCATTGTCGGTACGGATGACGCGCGGCAGGCCGTAGTCGATGAAACAGCGCTCATACCCGCGCTGTGTGGCTTTGAGCTTTGGGCCGTAGAGACCCTGGCAACAGAGCAGATAGCGACTGAAGTTGTCGCTTACGGTCAGTGGCCAGCAGCGGCGCCCATCGCCCAGGGCAAAGTGCCCCTTGAAGTCCGCGCTCCAGGTATCGTTGGGCGCCCGTATCCGGGCAAAGGGTTGCGTGTGCGGCGGCGTGTGGCGTCGGCGGCGCCTCGGGCGCACCAGCCCGTGACGCTTCAGGACCGCACCGAACGTACTCGCCGCCGGCCACGCCTGGTTGGGCCGCTCCCGGCGCAACCAATCGCGCAAGGTCACCGGTCCCCAGTGCGGATGGCGGCGCTTCAAGGCCAGAATCTGCGCCACCTGTTCCTTGGGGGTCTCATTCGGATGCCGCTGCGGCGCACGCGAGCGGTCCGCAAGCACGCGTAGGGTGCAATAAGCGAAGCGCATTGCACCGGATGTCTTCGGATTCGGCGTTACATGGCTCTCGATGAAACAGATATTCTTGCGTGTCGATAATGGTGCAACGCCGATTGGTGGATGATGCTCGGTTTTCTCTTCGCCTCATTCAATTACGCACGTTTGGTGACGGAGCTGCGATGGTCGGCACAACAGCGCCGCGGGAAATACAGTACGGCGCAATGCGCTTCGCTTATTGCGCCCTGCGCGTAGTCATGGGGGCGCCGGCGCTCGTAGTGCCTCGCGCTGTCCGAAACCGAGCAAGCGTCCCTGCCCGCAGAAAGTTTTTCCATTTATCGCATCCTTGCGATATCGCTCCATCATGATGTCGCTTGGCAAAACCGAGCGACGGCTCATCTTAAGAGTGGGTATTGATCTCTCCCTTCACTGAAAATCCCGTGACTTAGTCTCCAGCATTCCCAGCAGCCGGCTGTGGTCCTCCAGCCGCCCGGCAATCAGGTGCACCACCTCGCCGTCGCGCTCGACGGTGCCGCTGGCGACGAGCAATCGCGCTTGCAGCACCACCCGGCGCTGGCGCTCCGCCACCCAGGGCCACACCACCAGGTTGATCTGACCGGTCTCGTCTTCGAGGGTGACGAAGATCACCCCGCTGGCGGTGGAGGGTCGCTGGCGGTTGATCACCAGGCCCGCGGCGCGGGCAAAAGTGCCGTGATGGGTCACGTTGATGTCGGCGGCGGTGCAGAGCCGCATGCGATCGAAACGCTTTCGCAGCAGCTCCAGCGGATGCCGCCCTAAAGTGAGCCCGATGGTCTGATAGTCGGCGACGAGATCCTCGCCTTCCGTGGGTGAACGCAAAAGCGGCGTGCCCTCGGCCACCCGCGGCTGCTTCATCAGCGGCGTTGGCGCTTCCACCCCCGTGACCTTCCATGCGGCCTTGTGGCGGTGGCCGGCGATTCCGGCGAGCGCGCCGGCTTGGGCTAGCAGCTTCATCTCGCTGCGGGAGAGCTTTGCGCGCAGCGCCAAGTCCTCCACCGAATCGAAAAGGCAAAAGGGGTCAGAGCCCTTTTTCGCTCTCTCCTGTTGCCGATTCCGGGGCGAGGCGTTCGAAAAAGGGATCCGACCCCTTTTACCGACCCCTTTTCCTATCCGTGCCGAGACGATGCGTCCGGCGCTTTCTTCCGCCAATCCTTTGACCATGCGAAAGCCGAGGCGCACCGCGGGCGCGCCGCACTCGCCCCGTTCCAGGGTGCAGTCGTAGGCGCTCAAGTTGACGTCCACGCCGCGTACCTCAACGTCATGGCGGCGAGCGTCGTTAATCAATTGAGCGGGCGCATAGAAACCCATGGGCTGGCTGTTCAGCAGCGCGCAGGTGAAGGCCGCGGGCTTGTGACATTTGAGCCAGGCGGACACATATACTAATAGAGCGAAGCTCGCCGAGTGGGATTCGGGAAAACCGTAATCGCCGAAGCCCTCGATCTGGCGGAAGATCTGACGGGCGAACGCTTCCGAGTAGCCGCGCTGGCGCATGCCGTCGATGAGCCGCGCCTCGAAGGGGCCCAAGCCCCCGCGTCTTCGCCACGCCGCCATTGCCCGGCGCAGCTGATCCGCCTCGCCCGGCGTGAAGCCCGCCGCCACCACCGCCAGCTGCATCGCCTGCTCCTGGAAGATGGGCACGCCCAGAGTGCGCTCCAGCACGCCGCGCACCGCCTCGGAAGGGTAGCTCACCGGCTCGAGCCCCTGCCGGCGGCGCAGGTAAGGGTGCACCATGCCGCCCTGGATCGGCCCCGGGCGCACGATGGCCACCTCGATCACGAGGTCATAAAAACACTTGGGCTTCATCCGCGGCAGCATGGCCATCTGCGCGCGGGACTCGATCTGGAACACGCCCACGGTATCGGCGTGGCCGATCATCTCGTAGACGGCTGGGTCCTCCGCCGGCACCGTGGCCATGGATAGGGACGTGCCGCGATAGGCTTCGATCAGGCCGAAGCTCTTGCGAATGGCGGTGAGCATGCCGAGCGCCAGCACGTCCACCTTGAGCAGGCCTAAGGCGTCGAGATCGTCCTTGTCCCACTGGATCACCGTGCGCTCCGGCATGGCGGCGTTCTCCACCGGCACCAGATCCGAAAGCGCCCCCCTGGCGATGACAAAGCCGCCGGTGTGCTGGGAAAGGTGCCGGGGAAAACCGATCAGCGTTCCCACCAGTTTCGCCAGCCTGCCCATCACCGCAGTTTCAGGATTCAAACCCGCTTCCTTAAAGCGCGCCTTGAGCACCCGCTTGCCGTCCCACCAGGCCAGCGACTTCGCCAGACGATCTACCTGGGCCGGAGCGAGTCCTAGCGCCTTGCCCACGTCGCGCACCGCGCTCCTCGGCTGGTAGCGGATCACGGTGGCGGCGATGGCGGCGCGGTCACGCCCGTATTTTTCGTAGATGTACTGGATCACCTCCTCGCGCCGCTCGTGCTCGAAGTCCACGTCGATGTCCGGCGGCTCGTTGCGTTCCTTGGAGATGAAACGCTCGAACAGCATCTCCATGCGCGCGGGGTCCACCTCGGTGATGCCGAGGCAATAGCACACCGCGGAGTTGGCGGCGGAGCCGCGCCCCTGGCAGAGGATGTCGCGCTCGCGAGCGAAGCGGACAATGTCATAGACGGTAAGGAAGTAAGGCTCGTAACGAAGCTCGGCAATCAGCTCCAGCTCGCGCTCGATCAAAACCCGCACCTTCTCCGGCGCGCCGCCGGGAAAACGGCGGCGAAGTCCGATCTCCACCAGCTGCCTTAGGTGCTCGGCGGGGGTTTTGCCCACCGGTACAATCTCTTCCGGATACTCGTAGCGCAGCTCGTCCAATGAAAACTGACAGCGCGCGGCGACGGCGAGGGTTTCTTCCATCAGCGCACGGGGATAGAGCCGGGCAAGCCTCGGGCGGCTGCGCAAACGATGTTCGGCATTGGGAAACAGATTGAAGCCGGCCTCGGCCACTTTCAGACCCAGACGTATCGCGGTGAGCGTATCCTGGAGCGGCTGGCGTGCGCGCATGTGCATGTGCACGTCGCCGGCGGCCACCAGCGGCAGGCCGGTTTGCGCGCTCAGACTTTTAAGCTCTTGTAGCGTGTGTGCGTCGCTAGCGTCCAGGTGGCGTTCGAAGGCGATCCACGCGCGTTCGGGAAAGCGCTCTTTCAGCCAGCGGATGAAAAAAGGATCAGACGTCTTTTTCGAAGCGCTCTTTTCGGGATCCGCAGCAAGGAAAAAGGGGTCAGAGCCCTTTTTCGTTTTCCCCTGTTGTAGAACTTGAAAAGAGGTGTTCGAAAAAGGTGTCCGACCCCTTTTCCCAACCTCGGGAATCAGCAGCGCCAGGCAGCCTTCGAGGCCGTTGTCCAGATCCTCGAGGCCGAGATGGTAGCTGCCCTTCTCCGCCGCCCGGCGTCCTGTGGTGATCAGCCCCGAGAGGCGGCCGTAGGCTGCCCGGTCAGTCGCCAGCAGCACCAGCTTCGGCCCCTCGCGAAGCTTCACCTCGCTGCCGACAATGAGCTGAATCCCGCCTTCCTTCGCCGCCAGGTGCGCGCGCACCACGCCGGCCAGAGAGCACTCGTCAGTGATGGCGATGGCCGCGTAGCCGAGCTTCGCCGCCATCAGGACCAGTTCCTCCGGGTGTGAGGCACCCCTTAAAAAGCTGAAGTTGGACAGGCAGTGCAGCTCGGCGTAGCCGGGGACTGGGTGGTTTTTGGCCATGACTGACGGGTAGCTGTATTTTTATACAGTATTATCAAATCCCGCCTGGGTGACAACCCCCTGCCGATAACTGGCTGATTAGCTTGGAGAATAAAGGAAGGCGCGCACGAAAAACCCGTCCAGGAGCTCGCTCAGGCGCTGTTCCCGCTCATCGAATAAGCGTCGCTTTCATTTCAAACAAAAAAGCCGGCCTTCGGGCCCGCTTTTCATTTAATGGAGTGAGGCAGGATTAATCAGCGAGTGGCGTCCGCCTGCCACATGGTGTGGCAGATGAAAAGATCCGGCTTGACGGTCTCCGCTTCGCGCAGCGCCTGCTTGAGCTCTCGAGAGGTAATCAGTCCCTCCGCCACCAGCGCGTCGGCCACGGGCGCGATGATCTCCATCCAGTGGCGCAGAAAGGCACGGCAGCAGTCAGCATCGTCACCGGTTGCCACGATCACGTGGGGCGTGAGCGTGACGTCCTTGAATCCCGCGTTCACCAGCAGCGGATAAAGATTACGCGCCGCCCCCGGCGAACCGCGACCGTCGCCGTAGGCGTAATGGGTGCGCGCATGGAACACCTTCATCAGCGCTTCCTTGCCCGGTGCCATATAGTGGTTAGGACCATCGGGCTCGATGAAAACGCCGCGTCCGCCTGGGCGAAGAAGCCGCTGCGCTTCGGTGACGATGGGCCGCGGATCCGGCTGGTGAATGAGCACACAGCGACAGAACAGCGCATCGAAGTCCCCGGCCTTTAGGCCCGTTTCCGCCGCATCGGCCAGCTGGAATTCGGCGTTGCCGATGCCGAGATCTCTGGTTCGCCTTCGCGCCGCGTCGATCTGGCCTTGCCGCACGTCCACGCCGACATAGCTCCCTTCACTTAGCTGTCGCGCGATCCACAGATTGGCGCCGGCGCCGCAGCCGAGCTCGACCACTCTATTTGCCGCTCCGAACGCGACCCCGCGCGTATCGCCATAGAGGTCGATCTGGCGAAGGAGACGCTTCTGCTCGCTCTCGCTGTCGCCGAGTGAATAAAACTTGGTCATTCGCCCTGGCCCCAGTGACAATTATAAAGGCAGTTCAAACGCCTCTCTGGCGCGCCTGCTGCTTGCATCGAAGAATTGATCCCGGTAGATCGGTGCGGGCGGCTGCTTCCCGGAAGGCGGCCGATAGCGACAAAAACAACAACTCTCGAGGCATGAGCTTCCCGGCGCCCATGAAACATACCGCCATCGTGCTGGCCAACGGCCGGTATATGACCCCCAATGGCAAGACCGCCCACGGGCTGGTGCGCGGCAGCGATCGTTTCGACGTCCTCGCCGTGGTCGAGCCGGTGCTCGCGGGCCAGGATGCAGGCGAGGCGCTGGACGGCCTGCATCGCGATATTCCCATCGTCGCCTCCATTGACGACGCCCTTGTCCTCGCCGGCAGCACCCCGGACTTCTGTGTCGTCGGGATCGCCACCCACGGCGGCAGACTGACGGAAGAGTTGCGCAAGCTGATCCTGGAAGCGGTGGACAAAGGCATGTCCATCGTCAACGGCCTGCACGACGCAGCTTCCGACGACCAGGAGATTGCCCGCGCTGCTCGCGAGAAAAACGTCGAACTCATTGACCTGAGAAAGCCCAAACCCAAGCACGAGCTGCACTTCTGGGAAGGCGACATCTATTCCGTGCGCGCGCCGCGTATTGCCGTGCTCGGAACCGACTGCGCGCTGGGTAAACGCACCACCACACGGCTGCTGGTCGAAGCGCTGAACGCCGAGGGTATTCGCGCGGAGATGATCTATACCGGACAAACCGGCTGGATGCAGGGTGCCCGTTACGGCTTCGTGCTGGACTCGGTGGTGAATGATTACGTCAGCGGAGAGCTGGAGCACGCTATCGTCAGCTGCGACCGGGAGCTCAATCCCGACGTCATGATCCTCGAGGGCCAGGCGGCGCTGAGAAACCCCAGCGGACCCTGCGGCGCCGAGTTTTTGCTCTCCGCCGACGCCAAGGGGGTCATCCTCCAGCACGGCGCGGGGCGCGAGTTCTTCGAGGGCTACGAGAAGCAGGGCTATCGCATCCCCTCCCTGCAAAGCGAGATCGAGCTCGTCGCTTTCTACGGCGCCAGAGTCCTGGCGGTCACCCTGAACAACAAGAGCGCCACCCCCGAGACGTTAAGGCGCTACCAGCGGGAGTACAGCGAGCAGCTCGGCATCCCCGTATTGCGGATTCTGGAGCAAGGCGCAGGCGGGCTGGTCCCGGTCGTGAGGCAGTTCATCCGGCAATAGCGCCGGGCGCGCCTTTCCTCTGATTACGCCTACCCAATGGCCGACAAAAAACCCACGGCCAGGCTGTCGGTAGCCTTGAGCAAATCATTCCCCGTACTAAGCTTCAAATAGGCGCAGGGCGAAGGGGCCCAAAGCGCCGTCAGCTCAGGGTCAGCACAGGGGGGCCCGTTCATGCACATATCTACACTGGAATACGCGCCGGGGAAAAAGATCAGACAGCACTTAGGCCTGGTACAGGGCAGCACGGTGCGATCAAAGCACGTCGGACGCGATCTAATGGCCGGTCTCAAGAACATCTTCGGCGGCGAGCTCAAGGGCTATACGGAGCTGCTGCACGATTCCCGCGAGGAGGCCATGGGGCGCATGGTGGAGCAGGCCCAAGCGGCGGGCGCCAACGCAGTGCTCAACATCCGATTTTCCACTTCTTCGGTGGCCCAGGGGGCGGCCGAGCTCTACGCCTACGGCACCGCGGTGGTGCTGGAATAAGTCCGTGGACCTGATTATTTTCCTCGTTCTGCTGGCGCTGGGTTACGGCACCGGCCGCTACGCCGAGCATCGTCACTACAAGTCCATTCTCGAGCGCGAGGATGCGCTTCGCCCCATCCCCGCGGTGGCTACCAAGCTTGCGCCCTGGGGCGATCCGGTTCCGGAAACGCAGATGGTAAGCGGCAACGTGGTGGTCTCGGTGGATTACTTCAAGCGCTTTGTCGCCGGTTTGAGAAACATCTTCGGCGGACGGGTTACCACTTACGAAACGCTGCTCGATCGGGCGAGAAGGGAAGCTATTTTGCGGATGAAGGAACAGGCCAAACAGCTGGGCAGTCACATCGTCTTCAACGTCAAGGTCGAAACTTCGTCCATCTCCAAGGGTAGAAAAAACGCGGTGGGGTCCGTTGAGGTGCTGGCCTACGGCACGGCCTTCATCAATCCCCGCTGAGGCGCGTTCTGGAATACTCCAACCCCAAGCTGCCCGAACACATCAATACGAGCCGCGAACATCCGCTCAAGGAGTTCGCGATCCTCACCGGCGGCATTCTGCTGGTGTGCGCCCTTGTCATCGGCACCCTGGCGCTCTCCGCCGATTATCTGATCAAATACATCCCCTTCCGCTACGAGCAGGCCCTGTTCGCGGACAGCCAGGCCATGGTGCCGGAGCCCCATGAGCTCGACAAAAAGCTCAAGCCCCTGGCGGATCGGATCGCCCACGCGATGGATTTGCCCGCGGACATGAAGATCACCGTGCACTACGCCGACGTGGACGAAGTCAACGCTTTCGCTACCCTCGGCGGTCACGTGGTCATCAACCGCGGACTGATCGAGAAGCTGCCCAGCGAGAACGCGCTGACCATGGTCATCGCCCATGAGATCGCCCACATCAAGCACCGCCATCCCATCCGCAGCCTGGGGCGTACTGTGGTGGTCATTCTTGCCCTGATGGCGGTTGTCGGGGTGCAGGGAGACGACATCGTCGGCAGCGTCATCGGTGATACCGGCGCGCTCACCCTGCTCACTTTCAGCCGCGGCCAGGAAAGCGAGGCCGACCGCAGCGCTCTAGAAGCCGTTGCCGGAGTCTACGGCCACGTGGCCGGGGCGCTGGATCTTTACACCGTGCTGATGAAAGCGCACGGCGAGAAGCACTTCGCCGCGCCGACTTTTCTCCGCACCCACCCGCTTACCGAGGATCGCATCGCGACGCTCAAAGCCATTCAGTACGAGAAAGGCTGGGACGATACGGCCGCGGTGACGCCGTTGGTGGGCTTTGTCGCTCAGTAGATTCCGCTATCTCACTACCGATCCGCACGCTCCCTTCACGTGAATAGACGGCAACTCACGACGGTCATTGGCACAGTGGTCCTTTTGGTCCTCTTGTCGATCAAACTCGCGGTGCAAGACCGTGAAAGGGATGTTGCACGATCGACGTCACCGGATACGAAAATGTTTTACTCGGCTACGTGGCTTCCGCCGAATGAACCGGGTGGTAACCGTATTCGCAAGATAACCACCCCATCGAGAATACTTTACATAGACGAATCAATCCTATTGGAGAGGGATACCCCCAGAAGCATGATCTCCCTTAGGTTAGCTGCCCCGACAACATCGGCCGACGAGAACAAAATTTCCGACCAACCTCAAGCGCAAAAGTATCATTTTGAAATATTCATAAGGCTTGATCCTGAAAAAAGAGCAATGCCCTCAATTGATCAGTTCAAAAGCTTTTCGGAGAAATATCGCGAAATAGAACCACATATCGATGAGAGATACCAGAAGCTCAGCATCTATTCAGAATCGAAAGAAAAGAATCGACCTGGCTGGTACAAGAGTATCGATCCGACAATTACGATGCCAGATGGAGATCCCATTGTGTTTCTTTGCACGGTGTGGGGAAAAGAGATTGAAAGAAGTTGGGGGTACTGCCGAGGAGCGTATCGAATGTTTGAAGATATGCTGGTGACGATAAGATTCAACAGTGTCCATTTAACTAATTGGCAAAAAATCTTCGACGAATCCATTAAAACTCTTGAAACGATCACCCAACAACCGAAGTGACAACTTCGAAACTTCTTGCGGAAGGTCACGGTCCTGGAGTTGACTAATTGACTACTAAAAATAGCGATTTTAGCAACCCTAGTTATTCGTGCGCTTTCCCTCTGAGGAGCATCGCTGCGAGATTATTTCGGCTCTGACCCTGAGCGATCCCCACGAATCTAACCCTGGTAAGCATAAGCAGAAACCGCGTTAGTCAGACTTTGCATAGCGGCAAGGATGTCTATTCTTCTGAGGCGCAGCCGGTGGTCGTCGAACGCGCGCATGCCAATAAAAATGGTCGAGAGAACCGCCTTGTCTCTCACCGTA
>CAMYJH010000022.1 GCA_947258715.1 uncultured Gammaproteobacteria bacterium | reverse complement strand
GCCAAGGGCCGCCTCTCAGCTACTGTCTGCGATACCCTTTTGGCGAACCAAGGCGCGCTCGCGCGCGAATGCACGGCGCCTCCGCCAGGCGGGAAGGAAGATCAACCCCACGCCGATTATCAATAGCGCCAACGTTCCGGGACGTCCCCACATGAAAGACACGCCGTCGGTGATGTTCACGGCCCGTGCGAAGTTGTCCTCAAGCATGCCACCTAAGATGAATCCAATAAGCAGGGGCGCCAATGGGTAGTCGGCAAACCTGACGATGGTCGCGCAGACTCCGAGCCCGACCAGGATCAGCAACTCGGTGGGGTTGTTCTGCCCGATGTAAGACCCCATGAGGGTGAAAAACAGGATAAACGGGATCAGGTAATTGCGTGGTACAGCCAGCACCTTCGCGATGTAGGGGATCAGCGGCAGGTTGAGGATCAGCAGGACCAGGTTCCCAAGGTACATGGACACGATCACCGCCCAGAAGATTTCAGGCCGGTCGATCATCAAGCGCGGGCCCGGTGCGACGTTCAGCGCTATCAATGCGCCCAGCAGGATCGCGGTGGTACCGGAGCCCGGGATCCCGAGCGTCAGCAGCGGCACGAATGAACCGGTGCAAGCGGCGTTGTTGGCGGTTTCCGGGGCAGCGAGTCCTTTGATCGAGCCTTTGCCGAACTGCTCCTGCTCTTCGCCCTTGGCAATGTTGCGCTCGACCGCGTAGCCGAGGAACGAAGCAATCGTGGCGCCGGCGCCGGGCATCACGCCGATCAGAAACCCCTGGATCGACTGACGACCGATTACCGGTGCGATGCTCTTGGCCTCGTCCTTAGTGATCATGAGGCCTTTGATCTCGCCGCTCGTGCCATCGCCACGTTTGCTACGCTTGGGGTCGAGCACCATGTGGAAGGCTTCCGGTAACGCGAACATCGCCATTGCCAGAGTGACAAAGCTGAAACCGGATTGAAGGTCCTGGATACCCATGGTGAAGCGCGGCGCGTTGAACAACGCCGACTCGCCAACGGTTGCCATCATCAACCCGACGATGGTCATCAGCAATGCCTTCGCCACCTTGCCGGTACCGGCGAACGCGGCGATGGCCGACAAGCCGACCACCATCAATGCGAAGTATTCCGCCGAGTGGAACAGCAACGCGACGGTGGCGAGCGCGGGGGCAAAACCGAACAGAAGGACGACACCAATCGTTCCACCGCAGAACGACGAGATGGCGGCTATAGCCAGCGCCTTGCCGGCTTGACCTTTTCGCGCCATCGGGTATCCGTCGAAGGATGTCGCCACGGTGCCTGCGACACCCGGCGCGTTAATGAGGATCGACGACGTCGAGCCGCCGAAGATGGCGCCGTAGTACACACCCGCCAGCATGATTAGCGCAGCCGCCGGATCGCCGACGCTGATTGCCACCGGGATCATAATGGCGATGATCGACATCGGGCCCAAGCCGGGCAGCATGCCGATGAAGGTGCCGATCAGGCACCCGGCCAGGACCATGAAAAGGTTCTGTACCGATAGGGCCGTGCTGAGCCCCTGCATGACGCCTTCGAACATGGTTTCGAACCTCGCTACCGGTGAAATTGCGCTCAGGACAGGAACGCCGGCCACGGCCGCAAAAAGATCCCGAGTGTTTCCTGCACCAGATACCAGATTCCACCCGCGGTCACGGCCGCTATCGGGATTAACACGTGGAACTTGCGCTCACCGAGGATGATGCTCGTGCCGGCGATGAATAGTGTGGTCGCGGCCAGGAAGCCGATCGGGCGCAGCAACAGCGCGTACAGCACCATCGCGCCCACGAGACCCAGAGTCTGCCCAATCTTGAACTCTCTGAGCTGCGCCCGGTCGATGTCACCGAGGCCGTCCGGGTCGGACGGCGCCCTCGGTGCGAAGAGAATCACCAGTGCCGCGATCACCCCGAGCACGCTCAAAGCCATCGGGAGCGTGTTCGGGAGGAAAGCCATGTTCCGTTCGAACGGCAGCAGCGGATAGTTGTAGGCTGCATAGCCGTAAACCAGGGAGATGATCAGAAAGAGGATCGCAACCCAGCGGTCCAGCGCCATGTGGATATCCCTCCTCTTGTCGCGGCGCAAAGACGCCGAGACGGGGCGCGGAAAACCGCGCCCCGTGGATTCACCCGATCAAAGAAAGCCGAGCTTCTTCATCAGCGAGGCGATCACCTTCTCCTGCTTCTCGAGAAAGGCCGTGAACTCGTCGCCCGGGTTGTAGATATTCACCCAGCCGTTGCGTGCGCGCACGGCCTCCCACTCCGGTGTGTCGTACATCTTACCCAGCGCGTTGATATACATCTTGCGCTTCTCGACGGGGAGTCCCGGGGCGGCGAAGAACCCGCGCCAGTTTACGAACTCGACGTCGTAGCCCTGCTCCTTCAGCGTGGGCGCATCGGCGAAAGCAGGTACCCGCTCGGGCGACGTCACGCCGATGATTTTCGCTTCCCCGGCCTGCGCCATGCCCACTGCCTCGGAGAAGCCGGTCGACAACGCCTGGATCTCACCCGAGAGCAGGGCTGCCATCGCCTTGCCGCCGGCGTCGTAGGGAATGTACTTCACCGTCGTCGGGTCCTTTCCGGCTGCTTCCATCGCCATTGCGGCCACCAGGTGATCCATGCCGCCGGGAACCGATCCCCCACCGATCGCCACCTTGCGCGGATTCTTGTCGAAAGCGGCGACCAGATCGCTGAACGAGTTAAGCGAACTGTCCTTGCTGACCACGAACGCGGCATAGTCGCCGATGGTTCCCGCCACCATGGTGAGATCGCGGAAGTTCTGCGGAAACCGCTTCGTCAGCGAGCGGATCACGATGGGGGTCGAATTCACCATCAGGGTGCCCTGGCTGGACCTTGCGTTTTCGATCAGATAGCCGATCGCCTTGCCGCCGCCGCCACCCGACATGTTCTCGTAGGTTGCCTTGGCGACAATTCCGGACTTGGTGAGGGCCTCTCCGGTGCCCCGCGCGGTGCCATCCCAACCGCCGCCTGCGCCGCCCGGGATCAGAAAGTGAATCGACTCGATGTCAGCGGCGACCGCGGATCCGACGCTAAGCGCCCCTGCGGTGAGGGCAAGCGAGATCGCAAACACGGTGCGTTTGGTGATATTTCTCAATGGCATTTCGATTTTCTCCTGCAATGCAATAGTCAGAATGGGGCATCCATAGCGTACAGCCCATGCCTCCGGCGCCTGGCGCCTGCTCCGTGCCGACGAATCGACTCGGCAAGGACCGTGGCCTACGGAGATTACCTGTCGCTGGCCTGTCGCGCGCATCTACGCTCGTCGGCGCAGTGCTGAAGCGCCTGGATGTCGTCCTCGCGCTGGTCAGGACCCGGGGTACCCGTCGTCGGAACGGGGAATTTACTGTTGAATCGCCTGAGCCGCCAGTGTTGCCTGCGATGCTATGCATCCCCTTCCCTGCACTGCCGGGAATCTGCCGGGATCAGTCCTGCCCGATTATGACCGGTCAGGAACTTGCGTCCGCCAACGAACGCCTCCAATTAGCTGTTCAAAGACAACTACCTAAAGATGCCTAACTGCCTTCGGGAGACAGGGATAAGAGGTCGAAATTCTCTCACCCCGACCACTTAAGCCCCTAAAATCCTTTAGTAAATTTCCCCAACCTCGCCGTCGGTTGGCGAGAACTTCCTGCTCTTAAGTGATCTGTCAGTGTCATCCCGTTTGGATTTGCACTTGACCGCCGAGGGTGCGACCTCCCCCGCCTACAACACCTGTAGCCCTCAGAAGCTCGGCCACGACGATTCAGACCGCGCCCTGCTGGCTTTCAAGGGTATCGAGGACAGCCGGCTGACCTACCAGCGCCCGATTGATGAGCGGCTCTGATTCGATAGACCCCCGCTGCGCTCAAACCACCAAGGCGACGCGACTCTATTTCGGTGCTTCGCGGAACCTCCACCTTAAAGGTTCCAACCGGCAAGCGGCGAGGAACTCAGTCAGCTCGTCTGCCGTCCCGCTGAGCTGGCTACGGCTGCTTTTTACGCTAGGTTTCCTGCAGCGGCGCAACAGAGCAAGACCCGTCAAGACTCCGCTTGCGCATTCTAGGGATGTAAGCTCACGCGCACCCGAAGTCGCTCGCCCGGGTGATCATTCATGCGGCGCACAAAGACACTACCACCATATGCGTAGCGCACGCGATAAGCGACGATTCGGTCCCTCTTCTCATAGGTCGTGACCAGGCGGCAGCGCCGCATATCCATGATGCGTTCGCGATGTCGGATCTCTTCGCCGATGGCTGCCCCAATCGATATGCCAGACTTTGCGGACCGAACATCCCCCGCGATGGTTTCGTCCGCGCGTCGCGCGCGTTTCGAGTTGTGGCAACGTTCTTTCTTCACCGGTACCGCCACAACCTCACTGATCGGGTCGACCTGGAGCACCCGCGCGAAGTCGATATACGACCGCTCATCGGCGGCTGCCGTCCCAGCCACCATGCACGACGCCATCGCGAGCACTCTGACCCAGGTTGGTGCCTCTCGTGATTGAAGAAATCGCATATTTATCTCACCGTAAACCCCGCCGAACGAAGCACGCGCTTGCTGCGCGCCAGGTCACTTTTTCCGCTGTATAGCATCAAGACTTTGAAGGTTCTTACATCTTCACGAAACCAATCGAGACGCACGCCAGGCGCCCTCTGCTGCAGGTTCTCGACAAAAGCCGCGGCACGATAGGGTGTACCAAATGTGATCAGCTGCAATTTGCGTTCATCACGATAGTTCCCGTTGTGAGCAGCATTATTCTGTGGCGCGCCGCTACCGAGGACATAGGCTAGATGCCTAAAAATGTAGCCGCTGTACCACTTTGCGCCGTTAGGAATGTTGGGGCCTGTGACGGGTACACGGGACGGACCATAGTTATAGGCCGCCAGCGTCCGGTGAAGATCGCCGCGGTAGTGGCTGAGCAGTTCCTTTAGATAACGCGCGCCGGCATCAATGTTCTTACATGGCCGGAACAGTTCGGTACGGCGGTAGATTCCGAGATGCATAGCCGTCTCCGGCCACAGGATCTGCATCAGCCCCATGGCATTGGCGTGTGAGACCGCGCGTGGATTGAAGTCGCTCTCACCACGCGCGACAGCCAACAACAAGGTAAGCGGCAAGCCGTGAGTGGCTGCCGAACGGCGGAAACAGTCCTCATAGGGGAACTCGAGACTCGGTTCGCGGGCGGCATCCTCGGTGAGGTATTGGCGCCAGGCATCGTCAAGAGCGGCTGTAACCATCAGCTGCGCTTTAGCCTGCCCAGAGGCGACCGCCAGCACCAGGCCGCCGACCACTAGCGCGCCGACCAGCCGCTTCATGGGCGTATCTCCGTCAGTACCAGCCCGGTCTTGGTCTGAATTTCATGCAGCAATGCATCGCGTTGTTCCTCATCGATGTAGGGCAATTCCACTTGGTAGGCCCATGGCGACGTACGGCGGACCCGATATTCCTGCCCGGTGAGGTATTTCAGGCGATCGGCGAATCCTTTTGCCGAGAGCTCGCTGCGAAAGGCTTTCCAGACGGGCTCCCAATTCATTCCCTCTACCGGAGAGTCAGTCGGACTGGCCGGCGCAGTGGATGCCCCGGAAACCGAGTTCCCTTGCCACTCGGGCAGTGGCGCTGAGTTGGGGACGGGTTCTGCCGCTGCTGCAACCGTCTCCTCTGTGACAGCCGGCCCATCACTCAGCGTCTGGGTGTTCTGAGTAACGCCTGCCACGGAGGACTGTGCCTCCTCAATGGGCGCCGAGTCAGCGGAGACGGTATGTGTACTTCCAACAGCGGCGGGCTCAGCACCTGACCTAGCCCCCCCGACGTCATGCTTTGTCTTGAGCCGTTCTACGGCATTGAAAATTGCCGCTGCCAGATCGGTCGCCAGTGCACCGGCGCGCTCACGGGTAGGCGCATCCACCGCCGCCGCAAGCACCACAATTGTAATCACAACCCCAAATAGAAATCCGATCAGGCGAAACATCTTACTCTCTCCTTCTAGGCCTCAGCCGCAAGACGCATCCGTTCCCCCGCTGAGTTGAAGACGGACGTCGCGCACGCGTGCCGGGCAAAGATCCCACGTCATCGCTCCGCATGCCGTACTCTGACGGCCTGCCAATCGACGCCACGGCCGGAGCGATCAATCAACCTATCCAACTGCGCTAACCACGGCCGGTAATGGCCGGCATTTGCGCTGTTGCTAGTATTCAGCGCACAACCGTCCGGCAAACGATCCACATGCTTTGCCAGTTCCTGTGCTACGTCGGCATCAGTCACCGCAAGGGCGTACACACTTTCGATCCCGGGCCGCCCTGCCCAACGGAAGCCAGCTCCGTTGCGCTTGGCAATGCGGACACGACGCCGCGGCACCCACCGCTGACGGTAGCTGTTCTCCGAGACACAACCATCCTGCGGCAGCCGCGTGAGCGTTCCATCCACCGCATGGCTGAGCACAAGCACATGAGCGGGTCGGTAGAGATCAAACTCAACCAGGAAGCATTCACCACGCCCCACCGCATCGTGCGGTGCAAGTGCGTCATACACCGCGTCCACGCAACCATCCGCATCACGCGTCTTGAGCACTCGCAGCTTTGACAGGACGGCTGTGCGTCCGCTGTGCGAAGTACGCAGACGCGGCTTTGCTCCAATCGGGGCGGTCGCAAGGTCGCTTCCTGCAGACCGGCTTAGATAGATGTAGGCACCGGTGTCCACGCTTGCCAGATTCATATCTGGCGTTTTGGTTCGCACCTTCACCCAGAGTTGATGCAGGCTACCGTCTATCTCGTTCAAACTGCCGCTGAGAATCAGCTCTGCGTCCTTGGCACGTTCGGTGATTTGCACTGTCTGATGTTGTGCAAGATTGTGAGTGACCAGGGTCAGCACCTTTTGCAGATTCGGTTCCTTCTTGGCGCGTGTGTCGACGAAAACGCGATAATCTGCGGCCCCCTGTTCGCGCAGTAAGCAACTCAGATTCTGTGCCAGATAGGCAGCGAGCAGGTCGGTCTCACCATCCAGGAATGGCAGCACGCGCAACCCACGTAGATATTCGTCGGTGCGACGCTCGGCCAGCGCCTGTTGCTGGCCGCGGGTTAAGCGCCCATGCCAGGTCTTGCCGAAGCCTGTTACCCACGCGGCGGTGCCAACATCGAGCGCACGCACGCTGGCTCGAAAACCATCGCCTGACGTAGGAGCGATATCGATACCGACGAAGTAGCGTGCGGTGCTGGCGGTATTGCAGATCAGCCGGTCATTGCTGCGGTGGTGCTCCCATGGCTGGACGGTTGGACGCCAGTAAAGACTGGCGCCAGGCGTAACCAGCAGGCGGTCCATCAAACGAGCGCGCACGCTGCGAGTGAGTGCGTCGATGTCGGGATGTATATCGGCACCATTCATGGACACCAGCAACACCGGCTCGTTTCTAAAGCGTGGTTGCCGGCCCAGTTGGTCCATGAGATAGGGTGCCAGCTGCTCGTCAACCCACGCGTAGAGACCGGCGTCTTCGTCTTCGACCTGACCAAGATGTACGCCTGTCGAAGCGCAGCCAGCCAGCGCGACTGCCGCCAGCAGCACCAGGGCCACCGTGTTGACCGGAGAGTCTGAGCGCCGCAATCGACGTGTGAGCCCGCTCTTCTCTTCCAGCTGCGGGCGAAGTCGCCGCTGCACCACCCGCCGCGTCTCGCTTAGGCCGAAGTCGCCACCCGCACAGCCCCGTGCTGCTGGATTCTGTGACTTGCTGAGCTTCGGCATGGCGCTGCTTCAGTCTCGTTCTAACCGGTCTGCTGGAAGCGCACACTGCCGCTGGTCTCGATGATTAGCGCGCCGCTGCGGTGCCGCTTGACCAACTGCTCCAGCTGAAGCTGGGTATCCGCCGGCAGCGTCACGCCCCAGGTCACGGTGCCAATTTGCGCCGTCGGCGCGGAGCGCTCCAGCGCACGCGCGACGGCGCTCGGGACGGTGTCGGGCATCATGCTGTGAAAGTGCTTTGGCGCGGTCGCGGGTGCAAAGCGCAGCACGCCGCGCTGCGACGACAGCTGCAGCGCGTCACCACCCACCCACGCGTAGACGTCCACCCGGCGCTGCGCGACCAGCGCCAGCAGCGCGTTGTCCGATGCAAAGCGCAATATCAGCCCTTCCTGCCCCGCAGACGTCGACGCCTTTTGTGGCGTGTCGGCCCGGCGCTCCGCCTGCTGTGCACGCTTTGGCGATGCCTCCGGCATCTGAGCCAGCGGACGCCGCGGCTCGACTGGAGTCGGGGGAGACTCTGGCTTTGATTCTTGCGCACGAACAACTGGGCGCACCGTCATCGGTGCGGATAGCGGCACGATCTCGCGTGGTGGCTTAGGTGGGGTGGGTGTCGGTTTTTCCTCTATTGGCTCCGGTGCCGCCAACGACGTTTGCTCTATTTCATTATCATCGGTGACGCTCTCTTCCGCCGGATTGCGCAAAGGTTGAACGCTTGCGATGGCTACCGGCGGTGGGGTCTCCGCCGCGGGTTTCGCGGCCTTGGACTCTGCGAGCGGGCGCAGTGGTAGACTCTGCACCAGCGCAAAGATCGCGATCAGGCAAAGCGCCAGGATCGCGATGAAGCGCATCACGTCGCTTTGCAGCGTCTCACTGGTGTCCGCTTCGCTGTGCCGCGGGTAATGCCACACCGGCCTGACCATGACCCGTTTCCTCTTGCCGTGATGTCTGTTGCATCAGCTGTCGCAGATGGGCCTCGATCGTGCGCAGCGTTTCCTGCATCTCCGAACCCGGGGCATGAGCGAGGCGGTCGTAATAGCGCTTGAGCTCGGTCTCCACCGTCAACGCCTTGACCACGCGCAGCACATAGCCGCCGATGCCGCCGAAGATGGTGGTGGAAAGAGCCAGCAGTATGCCGCCCTCCACCATACGCTCAAGAATTGCGTAGGCCCCCAGGTTCAGCGTCACCTCCGGCTCGCCCAGGGCGTACAACAGCGCGCTGCGCATCCCGATGGCGGTCCAGATGACGCCGACGCCAAAGAACAGGCTGGTCCAGATATCCACAAGCTGTTCGGTCTGAGCGACCCGTTCAATCGCCGCGTCCTCGGCTAAAGCGCGCTTGAGTTTGCGCAGGCTGCTGACGTAGAGCAGAAGCAGCAGTCCGAATACCGGCAGCGACAGGCCGAGATTGGCGTATATCCAGGCGAGCGATTCATCGAGTGCCGGAAACCCGGAGGCGGCGGTGCTGCCGGGTTGCAGGCTGTAGATCAGTGCAAACCAGACGAACAGCGTTCCGAGCGCACCAATGCTGAGGCCCTGCACGAAACCTGAATGCTGTGCAGTCGCCATCGGCGGACTCTTTAAGGCCGCCCGCTACACGCAGTGCAGGTCGCTTCCAACACGAGCTCCGCCTCCTTCATGAGCTGATCGGCACGGTAGAAGGACTGGGTGTCCGCGCTCACCTTGAGCAAACCCTGTTCCTTGTCCGACAACTCCTGCGCCATGTCGGACATCATGGTGGCGCGCATGGGACAGGCGTGAGAACAGTTGTTATAGTCGCTTTTTAGCGAAACGAACTTCACATTGAAATAACGGTTGTACAGATTCTGTGCCTGACGTTTGCTGATAATGCCCTCGGCACTGGCCCAGACCAGGAACTCGCTGAAGCGTCGCTTGTTGTCCGGACCGGGATCGCCCTCAGCGGTCGCCAGCAGATGCTGCAAATAGGCGTCGAAATACGGGGCACACTGTTGGCGCTTTTCGTTCAATGACTCCCGTACCTCGGCAAAGGCCGAATCGAGGTTGTGACCCTCGGGCATCGGGCAGGCATCGGCGCGTAGCCCGATGGTATCGCAGGCGCTGATCGCGACCGCGCTGATCAAGAACAAGGTGGCAATCTTGACATGCGTACGTGTAATGGTCGGGGTCATGGTGGTTCTCCCTGTTGGTATTGCCTGGATCGGTCTCATTGCGTCCGCGGGTGCGCAGGCTTACATCGTCAATGGACTGCGATACGTCTGCTCTTTGGGAGGCGGCGGTGCATTGGCGATCGGCAGGTCCACTTCGGATTCGCCGAATAGGATGGACTTCACGCCTGCCACCACCTGCTCCATCTCTGGAGTGAGCTGACCAAAGGACTGGTTAAGCTGCTCCATCAGCGCGGCACGATTGATTTCATCGCGGGTCTTGGCGATGAGCGACGAGGCCTCGTCCATGTCCAGGAAGATATCGGACGCAATCACGGCCAGCGAACTGCTGTTGGTCGTGCCTGAGTGCGCCACCAGCTTGTAATAGCGCGCGAAGCGATCGCTTAGGCGCATACCGGAGCGGCCCCGCAGCGCAGCGCGTTCCTTGCCAGGATTGTCAGCGGCCTTGCCGAGCAACATTTCCTGCATGTCCCAGGGCGTCATCTTTTGGCCCAACTCACGGCGCAGCCGTTTTTCCATGCTATCGCGTGTGCTGTTCACCGCACGTTCCATATCGGGCAGTCGCTGGGACATAATATCCAGCATCTCCAGGTAGGTGGCACCGAGCTGGCGTGCAATCTGTTGGCAACCGGGATCGTTCTCGGCGCCATCACACTTGCTCTCCAGATACAGCGCCTGCTGCTGATCCATACGGCTGATGACCTCCTGCAGGCCCGATTCCATCTCTTGTGCCACCTGACCAGTCTCCTTGATGTCTTCCAGCACTGTGGTCGGAAACAGCTGCAGAGTTGGGCCCGGGCCGGCCAGCACGGGCGCGGGAAACGTCGATGCGCCTGCCAGCAGCAGCACCACGGCCGAGGTGGCCAGCAGTCGATAATACAGGCTCAACGCTGGCGCTGAGGTCGATAAGCGCGGCATGGCGTTCATGATCTGTTCCTCCTCTAGGGATTCGCTTCCCCGATGTGAAATCCAGTCTTTGTAATCACTACCGAGTGTGGCCGGACCGGTTTGTGAATCCGTTTTGTTCAGGCTTGTTGCCGACGTTCAGCGTAGTCTCATGAGGCTTAACCGAAACTGAATGGGGGCGTTCGAAGCGAAATCGGTAGCCGCGCCCGCGCAAAGTCTCAATCGGCGCCAGCGTGCGCTGCGGATCGAGCTTGCGCCGCAGCCGTGCGACGAGCACCTCGAGCACATTGCTGTCCCGGTCGGCATCCTCGTCGTACAGATGTTCCGTTAGGTCGGTCTTGGAAACGAACTCACCGGCATGCAGCATCAGATACTCGAGCACCTTGTACTCAAAGGCAGTGAGTTCCACCGGCACGCCACCCGCACGCACGTTCTGCGCACTGGTGTCGAGCTCGATGCCACCGGCACTCACCACGCTGCTTGCCCACCCCGCGGCGCGGCGCACGAGGGCGCGCAGCCGCGCCAGCACTTCGGGCATATGAAAGGGTTTGCACAGATAGTCGTCTGCGCCCGCTTCCAGCCCGGCGACCCTGTCCTGCCAGCCCCCCCGAGCAGTGAGGATCAATACCGGAAACGTGCGCCCCTCGCTGCGCCAACGCTTAAGCACCTCGATACCGGAGAGCTTGGGCAGCCCCAGATCAAGGATAGCGATGTCCACCGGGTATTCATTGCCGAAATACAGGCCCTCGATCCCATCCGACACGGCGTCCACTGCGTAGCCTTCTGATCGCAGCTGTGCGGTAAGCTGCTCGCGTAACGGCGTTTCGTCTTCGATCACCAACACGCGCATGGTTCGGTTCCCGATCAACTAGGTCTTCGGTCGTGCCCTTGAGGACGTCGTCTTTGGTGGCGCGATCGCCGTTTACATTGCCCGGCCATCACGAATCAAAGCAATCATCGTCACAGATGAAATCGCGACTGCGATACTCTTTTCCGGCACGGCTCACGCGCTCGTGTTCAACCGCGGGCTCCACCCGCACCCGCACCCGAATGCGCCTTCCTGGGTCACGTTTCATACGAGTGGTGAAGTGGCGGCCGCGATAGCGATACGTTACGTTGTAGCCGTCGATGCGCTCCTCGTTGTGATATTCCGTTTGGATTTCGCAATGAAGCTCGACGATTGCATAATGCCGACGCGGCCGATGGCGGCGCCAGCGATGGCGCCCTGTACGGCGTACGCTCTCTTCCCAACACACCTCCCGCGGAGCTGCGACCCGCACCACCCGGAGAATGGGTTCAACCCGCAAGACCTTCGCATCGACGTAGTAACCGTCTCCAAAGCGGCGACCACCGCCTGCAAGCGCCTGCGTCGATAGCGTCAGTGCACTCAACGCAATAACTGCCATTGCTTTCGACTGCCAAATGGTTTTTCTCCTTCTCAGAGCCATCATGCTCGGGCGGACCACGTTCGATCCTCCAGCGTGAATGGCTATTTGGCCCGGCATGGCTAAGCTAGCATTCGAAGCTGAACCGAAGCTGAATGTCCTACTCAAGTATGGAGGAGAGCTCCGCCAACCTAATCGATCAGCGAAGGCCTTGTGGCGCTGACTTGGGGTTCGCAACTGCCTTACTGCCCATCGCGGTTGCAACGAAATTTGGACTCCGAACGCCGCGATCTCCACTCACCGCATGGGTGCAACGCCCATCGATCGAGGCTCGATTACGCCTAAAAGCGCGGTTATTCTTCCAATATTCCGATCATCACCAAGATCGCGTGCCGGTCGATCGGGATAAGGATTTCATCACCGTATTTTTGCATGACCTTCGAGGCCAGGAGGTTATGGCTTGCGCGGTGAGCTTCTGCAACCGATAGCGGCCGCTACCGCACGGTCCGGCAGGCTGGGTAGCCGAGTTCGCATCCAAGCCGCTCATTGGAACCGCCGCGGGAGCGATGGTCGCTGCCCCATTACTCACCGCATCCCCGCCGCCGGATAGGCGAATTCGAGGTCAAGATCCGGCCGCATATGCCGACAACCCAAATAGCCCGGTGAGGACACTTTTAAGTCCCTAATCAGCCCCACAGGCGACCCGCCGTGTGGCCTACCCACCTGAGGATCCGGACGCGGGTAACCGCGATCGGCACGCGCTATGAGACGAACAGACAAACACGGGGCTGCCGCTGGGCGGTCGATTGTCCTGGCCATCCTACTGGCCGCCGCATTCGCGGTGGTCGCTGGCGCAGATGATCCCAAGGCGCTGGCTCAAAGCCAAAACGACCTCGACGGCACGCGGCTTTTTCGCATCGGCACCGGCGGCGCGCAGGGAACCTACTTTCCCATCGGCACGCTCATCGCCCGCGCGATATCCGAGCGCGACGCGTCGTGCGCAAAGGGCAGCGACTGCGGTGTCCCCAATTTGCTTGCGGTGGCGCAGGAATCCAACGGATCGGTATCCAACGTGGAAGCCATTTCCGCCGGGGTACTCGAGGCCGGCATGGTCCAGGCCGACGTGGCCCACTGGGCGTACACCGGCACCGGGGTTTTTGCCGAGAAACAAAAGCGCGCCGACATTCGCGCCATAGCGAGTCTTTATCGCGAGAGCGTGCACCTGGTGGTCAGCCGCGACAGCGGCATGGAGGCCATCAACGACCTGGCCGGGCGCAGGATTTCACTCGACGAGCCGGGTTCCGGAACCCTGGTAGACGCACGCATCGTGCTCGACGCCTACGGGCTCGAGGAAGCTGATCTCAAGCCCGTCTACATCAAGCCCCAGTATGCCGCGGAGAAGCTGACCGAGGGTGCGCTCGACGCTTTCTTCATCGTCGCCGGCTTTCCCACCGAGTCGGTGATGGCTCTGGCTTCGCGCAACGCGGCCACGCTGGTGCCGATTGAGCGAGACGTTGCAACACGGATCCAAAACATGTACCCGTTCCTGACGCCTTCGGTTATTCCGGCGGACACTTACCCCGGGGTACCGGCGACTAGAACCCTGTCGGTTTACGCTCAGCTTCTCGTCAGCGCCTCCCTTTCCGACGAGCTCGCTTACAAAATCACGCGCGAGCTCTGGAGTGAGCGCACCAAGCAACTGCTGGAAAAGGGACACCCCAAGGGACGGGAGATCAGGCTCGAATCAGCGCTTCACGGCATCCCGATCCCGCTGCATCCCGGGGCGGAAAAATTCTACCGCGAACGCGGGCTGCTGTCTTCTGCCAGCCGCAGCTGAAGCCGCTTCGATCTGAAAACAGAATTTCAGTAAGCCGCCGAGCGCCATGAGTCGTTCCAGTCTGCTTCGCCGTATAGCATTCGATGCCGTTCTGCTCCTCGGCATTGCGTTTGCCGCCATAGGGATAGGGCTTTTCATTCACGCGACGGTGAACGAGGTCAGAGAGGGGCTTCCAGCAGAGGTGCTGAAGCAGCATAGGGACATCGCCTATATCATCCACGATTTTTCCGACCTCACCCGCCGCATCGAGGCGCAGCAGAACCCTGACAAGCATTCGGATCCCAAGCTGCTGCTGTCAAGAATCGAGGTGATGAACAATCGCCTGACGGCGATTCGAAAGTCCTACAACTTCGACAACCTTGTCGGCGCTTCGGCAATCCATGCCGTCGCACGGCCGGCACTGGACGATCTGTCGCGCTGGCTTAGGCAAGGTCTTTCTGCTTATCCGCCCGACTCGCCCCAGGTGCTTCACCTTTCCCTGCTTCGAGCCGATGGCGCCTACCGGCGCATTCGCGTCCTTTTCGACGATTCCAATGCCCGCGCCCTGGGCCTGGTACAGACCCAGGCGCGACGACTGGAGCGCTTTCGCGAGAGCCTCATGCTCTACCTCGCTGCCTTTGGCCTTTTCGCCGCCGGCGTCATGGTGCTGTTCGTGCGTCAGAGAAATGCGCAACGTCGGGTCGCCACCACGCGCAAGCGGCTGATGGATTCCCTGGACAGCATCAGCGAGGGCTTTGCGCTCTATGATTCCGACGACCGTCTGGCGCTTTTCAACGAGCGATTCAAACAGATGGAGCCCAATCTATCGGCCCAAATTGAAATCGGGGCCACCTTTTCCGAGATCATCGGCGCCGATAATCCGCTGGAGTCCAAGCAGGGATCGCCGGCCGAAATCGTCACCGTCGTCGATCGACTGGATCGTCACCGGGATCCGCGCGGACCATTTGAAGTCACAACCGCGGACGGCCGCACCATCCGAATCAGCGAACGCAAAACCACCGACGGCGGCACCGTGGCCGTTCATGCCGACATCAGCGATCTGAAAGATGCATACCATCGGCTGGAACATCTTGCCACCCACGATCCCCTCACCGGTTTGCAGAACCGCTCAAATCTTCAACAGCGATTGGAGAAGGCGCTGCACCGTGCGCGACGTCATCACAGCAAGCTCGCGGTGCTGGTTTTCGACCTGGACCACTTCAAGCTCGTCAACGACACCCTTGGACATAGCGCCGGTGACGCGGTATTGCTTCAGGTCGCTGCCATTCTCGACGGTTGCATGCGCGCCAACGAAACCATCGCCAGACTCGGCGGCGACGAGTTTGCCGCTGTGATCGAAGACGTTCGCAGCTGGGCCGAAGTCTCCGCCACCGCGGAGCGCGCTCTCGACGCTTTGGGCCGGGCTTTCCAAGTCGGCGACTCGGAGGTCTTCGCCACCGCCAGCATCGGCATCGCCCTATATCCTGAGGACGGTGAGAATGCGGAGGCGCTTCTGAAGAATGCCGACGCGGCCTGCTACCACGCCAAGGCGCTCGGCCGGAACAATGTCCAGTTCTTCGCCACGGAAATGAACGTCAAGGCGTCGCAGCGCCTGAGCATGGAAAAACACCTGAGAAACGCCATCGAGCGTGAAGAGCTCCACCTTGCCTACCAGCCCGTGCTCGACGTACGCACCGGCGCCATCGCCAGCATGGAGGCACTGCTACGCTGGAACTCTCCGGCGCTGGGATCGGTTCCACCAAAACAGTTCATTCCGGTAGCCGAGGAAACCGGGCTGATTATTCCCATCGGAGAATGGGTCCTCGAACAGGCCTGCATGCAGACTGCGGCATGGCGGGAGGTCGGACTGCAGCCGGTACAGGTAAGCGTTAACGTGTCGGCGTGCCAGCTACGTCTCAAAGGTCTGCTGGAAGTGGTAAAGCGCGTTGTCGGCATGAGCGGGATCAATCCCGGTGGGCTCGCCCTGGAGATCACCGAATCCACGATCATGGACAACGTGGAGCGGGCGCTGGCAACCCTCAACCAGCTTCACGACGTCGGGGTCGGCATTTCCATCGATGATTTCGGAGTGGGCTATTCGTCGCTCGCCGCGCTGAAGCGGCTCCCGGTGGACACGCTCAAAATTGACCATTCCTTCGTGCGCGACATCGTCGCCGACCGCGACGACTTCGAGATCGTCGGCGCGGTGACCGCCATGGCGCACAATCTGAAAATTCGCGTGGTCGCCGAAGGCGTCGAAACCAAAGAGCAGTTTCAGCGGGTGAAGGATCTCGGCAGCGACGAGATACAGGGTTTCTGGATCAGCAAACCGATGACGCCAGACAACGCCCACGCCTTCCTTGCCGGCGAGGCAGCCTCGGATACCGTGATCCAGCTCAGGCGCCCGCGCGGACGGCAATGAATCAAGGGATGTATAAATGAGCGGCTATCGTGTGCCGTGCGCGGCATCAAACTCGTCGGCTTCGAATGCGAAGCGAGAGACAGCGCACCAGCTGCCTGTCTGACGATTGGTTGTCGCGACAGCCGGAAAGAATAGGCTCAGTCAAATTGGAACCGAGGTCGTAGGGTAACGATCTGCCGACGCCCTTTTCCGCTCCGCCCCCTGCCCTCATTCTCGGAACGAAAGATCGCGCATGTATATCTGATCCCTAATCCAGCGCGCGCCCCAGGTTTGCAACGTTGGCGCGCATAACGGTCATGAAATCACCTCTCTCCGGCTGATTGGCAGCCGGAGAAAAAACCACGCTACCGATGCCCATGGCGTTGAGGCGTTGAACCGATGCCTCGAGCGGCGCCTGCTCCCAGATGATCCATTTCGCCGCGTGTTCTCTTTGCATTGCGGCGAGCCGGGTCCATTCGGACTCCTCCGGGACCCGGTCCGGCTCCCAGTGCAGGCTCTTAATGTTGAGGGCGTAGCGCCGGGCGAGATATTGATACACCGGGTGCGAGGCGAGCAGCGGCCTGTTGGCTGCTTTGCGCGCCATCACATTTAGCTCCGCATCGAGCGCCATGAACTCGCTCTGCAAAACCTCGAAGTTGCGCTCGAAGCTCGCGCGTATATCCGGCCGCATGCGGGCAAGCGCCTCCATGACCGCCTTCGCCTGCGCCGCCGCCTGGTTGAAATCGAGCCAGGTGGTGAAAGCGAAGTTGCCATGCGCATGCGCGCCGGTGTTGCCGTGGCTGTGAGTGACGTTTCCTCCCGCAACTAGATGATCCGCAAACTCGCGCGAGGTGTCGACCAGCCGGCTCCGGGCCAGTGTCGCCGTCGCGATCCATTTGGCGTAAGAGGCGCCGTTGAGCAGGATCAGATCGGCGCGCTGATACGCCGCGATCATCTCCGCAGTCGGTTTCCAGAATGCCGGATCCTCGCCGGCGGGGACGGGAAACTCGACCGAAACGTGCTCAGCCCCAATACGCTCAGCGAAATATTTCAGCGGGTAGTTGACCACGTAAACGCTCAAGCGATCTTCGGCCAGCGTGGTCGATGTCACCGCCGAGGCGATCAGAAGTACGCTAAGCCACGATAGTGAAGTTCTCATCACAGAAAACCGCTCTGCGCTCGAAGACATGCTCACCCGCCCTGCTGCAGGATCAGAGCGCGCACCAGATCCACGCCGTAGGCGTTCACCAGCGCGAGCACAGCGGCGCAGAGCACTGCGGTAAAGGCGCCGATGATCATTATCTCCGCGGCAACGAAACGCGCCATGGTTGCGCGGCTGCATCCGAGCTTGAACATCGTCGTCATCTCCCGCTCGCGCAGTCGCAGCGAAAGCGCGAACACGAGAATCAGCGCGAGGACGGTCGCAGCGCCCACCGTGGCCATGGCGGCATCGAGCATGTCCTTGATACGAAAGATACTCTGCAACAACCCGCCGATGACTTCGTCGGGGCGCACTATCTGCTGCCGCGACTCCTCCTGCAGATAGCGCCCGCGCAGGATGGTTCCGGCGCGCTCGTCATTGGGGGCCACAATTACTCCGGTTAACGGATACAGCGCGGGATCGCCATGAAAGTGAAAAGAATCCAGGTTCGCCGGCGTGATCTCGTTGTACTTCAGGAGCTTGGCGTTAGCCATCACGTTGCCGTCCCGGCGTTCGAGCACCACGCTTTCATCTTCTATGCTGGCGAGGTCTTCGTGACCGTGGCCGAGACCCTGGATCACCCACGCGGTTTTTACATCGACGAACACCGCCAGGTCGTCCGGCCCGTGGGTGGGGGCTAGCACGCCGACCACCTTCATTTTCAAGGGATAGACCCCGGCCAGGTCGAATACGCTCTCGGGGGAGCTCAACAAGCTGTCGCCGGGCGCCAGTCCGAGCCGCTCGGCCACCGTCGCGCCGAGCACGCATTCTCCAAGCACCCCCAATGTGCGTCCGCTGGCAATGCTCAAGCCGCGCAGCTCGAAGTAGTCGAGTGTCGTGCCCACGATGGGAAACTCCCGCGCATGAAATCGCACGTACACGGGGATGGGCAGGGCGAGCCCGGAACGCGCGATCGCCTCGTCCTCCGCCATGGAGATGAGCTCCGGAACCTGCTCGCCGAAGTAAAGCGCGTTGAGCGTGAGGTCGAGAGCGCTGCCCTTCGCCCCGACCACCAGCGGCGTCGCCTGCGCCCGCGCGGTGAGCTGGCGCTCGCCCACGTCCAGCAAAAAATTGAGCGCCAGCGGCAGTGCGAGGATGATGCTGACGCAGCCGATCAGCGTGGCCGTGCGCAACCAGTTGAAGCTCAAATAGCGCCAGGCGACGTAGAGACTGTCCATCACGCGGCCTGGGACAGTCTGAAATCCCGGAAGTCGATCACGCGGTCAAAGCGCGGCAGCAGCTCATGATCGTGGGTCACGGCAACAAGGGTTGCACCGTGCTCGGTGACGCTGTCGAACAGCAGCTCCAGGATGCGCATCTTGTTTTCGGGATCGAGGTTGCCGGTGGCCTCGTCGGCCAGGATCAGTTTCGGTTTAGGCAATAACGCCCGGCAGATCGCCGCACGCTGTTTTTCCCCCTGTGAAAGATCGTCGGCCTTGCGTTTGAGCTTGTCGCCGATGCCCATCTGCGCAGCCAGATCAACGGCGCGCGTACGTGCCGCGGCATTCAGTTTCAGAGCACGAGTGATGCGGTAAGGATGCAGAATGTTATCCAGGACATTGAGGTAATCGAGCAGTTCGAAGTTCTGGAAAACGAAGCCGATATTCGTGATTCGGAAATCGCGTCGCCCGTCATCACTGAGGGCGTCCACCTGCTTTTCCCCCACGTGCACGCTGCCTTTCTGCGGCTTGAGAATGCCGGCAATCAGGTTCAACAGGGTCGTCTTCCCCGACCCGCTGGGACCGATGACGGCGAGCTTCTCGCCGCTGCTCACGGCCAGCACCGGGACTGTCAGCTGAAAATTACTGCTGCCGTAACCAAATTGGAGATCTCGTATGTGAATCACGGTGTGATCGTTTGCTCGACGGCGATACCGGTTCCATCCTGATCAGGCACAGCGTCGAACAGCAGCTCAAGAATGCGCATCATTTCTCACACTGCTTTCATGAATCGAACTCCACGTTCGTATTCGCGCCTGAATCGATATCCGCAACGATGTATACGACAGTGGTCCCCTGGTACGCTGGCCGGTACCAGATCCCGCTACAGTAGTAGTAGGTCACTCCGCCCCTTACCCGGGTCACCGAACAGCCGTAGGGAAGTGAATTCAACCTCATGTTGCGGTATACCCGCCGCCGGGTGCGCCGACGCGTGCGCCGCCGGGTGCGCCGCCGGACGCCTCCCACGCTGGTGGGACTCGCCGGTCTGCCCGGCTTTGCAATAACCGCGAATGGAAGGCCGCTAACCGCGGTTGCGGCGGTCAGGGAAGAAAGTAGTTTCACTAGCTGTCGCCGTTGCATGTGTGGCTCCTTACTGCTGCAGATCAAGTAGGAACTCGACCGCGACCGCGCCTTGCGGCGGATCAAACCTGAATAAGTCAGGCGAAAAAGCGGGGTCAATGTCCCATTTGAAAAAGGCGACAAATCTCGGCGATCCGCCCTCCCATTTCGACGTTATGACGAGCTTACCCGGCAACGGCCGGCCACTCGAGGCGACCCATATCTGCACGTCCACCTCTTGTGAACGAATTCCAATATGGTCGAAAACCTCGTCCCGAATCAGGCTTGTGCCCAGATGATGTATTTCGTCGGCATCTTGCAAAAAGTTGTCGGCGACATTTTCCGACACGAAGTCCAGCAAAGGAGCTTCGATTTCAGCTTCATTGACGGCAAAATCCAGCATGGATTCCACGCCTTTGGGAATGTTCCTCTGAGCATAGAAATTATCTTTCGTGCTGTAGACGGTTAACAAACCGTCGTCGAAGTAAATCTCCTTGGTGTTTTCGGTATCACGATTTGTTATGCGAACCGACCCGGGCTGTCTGCGAAGCCGTAGGGTCACTTGCGAAGCGTGCTCTATGATCTGCCCGGCCGCGAGGCGCGCATCAATATACGCATCGCCGTGCACGATGAAACCATCGAGCCCCGCAATTTCAGCATTCATGCGCTCGAGCAGCGCTTTTGCGTCCACCTCCTGAGCAGCCAAGCCAGCAGTCAATTCGCCCGCCGCGATTGTTGCAGCTACAGTCAGCCCTATGGAAATGAGGCGCCTCAGGGAGAGGCCAGCTTGCTGCGCGCTGAGTGCGGCAACAAGCGCAAGACAGGCGGGAAGCCCGGCCAGCAATCGCAATAATGTTAGTTTTTTCATATCGTGTTCCTCAGTACAGACGCTAAGTTATACGGGCCGTCTAACAGGATGGTCAAAAAGAGCATGGATGCGCTTTTTCACCATCCTGCTAATTTCTCGTCGGCTGAGACGCTCCTACTTTCGTGTTCCCGGAGGTTCACGAGCGTCTCCTTCCACTGTTCTCGAGACAATAGTTTCTAGAATTACTTACTCGCCGTTTGCGCGTACGCATCAACACGCTGCTCCTCGAGCAGATCCAGCCCGGTAATTTTCCAGCTGCCGTCCACCGCCTCGAGCGTGACCACGGCCTCATATTGATTCTTGCGCACGTGCACGTGACCCCAATGGCCTACGCTGCCGAGCGCGGTCCACGTTGCCTTGACGCTATGGCCGAATGCGCGGTCGTCGAGCTTACGCGCCGTCGCCGCCTGTACCGAGACCTCCCGCACTTTAGCCTGGGCGCCTCCGGCACGCTTGATGAGCATCGAGCGGCGGCTCTGCAGGTAGACGTCGGCGAGCAGATCACCGCTCACGGTGAGGGCCAACTTGTCATACACCACCGCTTCGTCGCGAAAGTCGAAGGCGCGGTAGACGTTTTTGAGCACCGCCTCGAGCACCGCCTTGGCCTCCTCGTCCGAAAGCACCGGCGCCAGCGCGGCGGGTCGCGCAACCGCCACCCGATAATAAGGCGCCATCATTACGCCGATCGCGATCGCCGCCACCGCAAGCAGCGCCTGGAGGCGCACGGACTGGCGTCTCTTGTTACGGCTCCACATCCAGAGCATCACCGCCACGAATGCCAGCGCCGCCATGGCGCTACCCAGCGGGATCCGCAGGCTCGCCACGGACTCGTCCACGGCAACCTGCTCCACCCGGGGCGTGACGTGGCTTTTGAGAAAATTCGTCCAAGTATGAACGTTGCTGTCCGGAGTGAGGAAGGTGGGCATCGGACCCGCCGGATCCGTGGCCGTGGCCGGAACCTGCTGCACCTGGTCCGTGAACAGCTCCCAGTCCACCGTCACCTCCTTCGGCATGCCGGGGGTCAGATAGGCGAGAATGACACCGATGATGGCCGTAGAGATCTCGAGACGTTCTGGTCGTTCTATGAGCTGGATGCCGGTGAGGCTCACCTTGACGAAGTCGGTGCGATCGAGAACGGGTTCCAGCGCTTGTCCATCCACCCGCACCGGGTTCTTGATCAACAAAAACTTGCCGATACGCTGCTTGAGCGGTTCCAGCTCGTCGATTTCGATGAAACGATTGCCGCGCAGGCCCAGCTCCATCCACTCGGTCATATCCTTTACCCGGACGAGAAGCTCGTGGCGCACTTCGTAAGGTTCGACATATAGAAACGACATCAGCGCCGATTTGTGGTGGCGTTTTAGATTCGGATTGTCGAACTTCGAGTACCACGGGTCCGCCCAGTCCAGATTCAGCCTGGCCGGCGCCCCGAGGTAGCGAAAGTCGATGATCGGCACCGCCTTGTGGTAGGCGATGAAACCAACAGTCACGCGCGCGCGGCCTTCCTCATCCAAGGGGGGGATGAATGTCAACGACTGGGGCTTTCCTTCAAACGGGTAAATCAGCTCCGCATAAAGCACCCGCTTGTCCGCTGGCGCTTCCGGCACCCGTTGCCGCGTAATCGGGTTGATCATGCCGGCGAACGGCGACTTGCGATCGGTGCGTAATCGCGGCTCGGCAAGCCGGAGCTCCGCGTCGAGTCTCTCCCCGTTCGGTGTGACGACCTGGAAGGTCTGTCGCGAAAACCGCCTCAGGCGCTTTTCCACAGGCAGGCGCCTGCTGGAATCGCGCAACAATCCGTCCGGCACCAGATCGGCGAAGGCCTCGAGATCGCCAATGTAAATCTCGAGCACGACCTTGACCTGATCGTCCAGCACGTAGATTTCGGCGATGTTGGGCGCGGTTTCGGCCCCGGTCAGGTTGATCCAGTCGGCGTGAACGGCCGGACTCGCAAATACCGCCACAAAAAGGCCGACAAGCGGAAACTCTCGCATCCATTCCCTCACGACTGATCGCAATCCGATATCCGTCCCACCAGCCACTCCTCCATGAGCCTCTTTATCTGGGTCTGATATTTGACCCCCTCGATTTCACACTTGCGACGAAAAGTTGTCAGCAGTGGCTCGGGAACTTTCATGCTGATGAGTTTGGATCGGCTTGCCGGCTGATGAATCAGGCGAAAGCTCTCCAGGAATTCCACGATGGCGTCGGGATCCGCATCTTTGCACTGCGCCAGGTACTCGTCAGTAAAACGTTGCACGGCTTTCATTGCAGTTTCTCCAGCGCCGCAATGTCTTCCAGGTCCTGCGCTCGTCCCGCCTTCTTCTTGATGGCAATCAGGTCGGGAATCGCCGCTACCTTGATATTGATACCGAAAACCTTCTTGGTCACCGTTTTGATGGTATTCGCATCTTCGGTAATAAGAATGTCAACGACTTGAAGCGGGTCCGCGGGATTCACAAAAGACCAGGCCGTCAAATTGCGCTTCCGTATGTACTCTTTTCGAAAGGAATACACGTCCCGGGCGTTGATGGGCAGGCGGGATTGCAGTCCGATGTCATTCAACGCCTGTTCCGCCCGCTCCAGGGAGATGCGCGTCAGGGCTACGACGATATCCACGTCGATGGTGCCACGAATGGCGCCGTGCAGGGCCACGGCATAGCCCCCCACCAGCGCATACTTCACCCGGTACCGGCCAAGCGATTCGACAACGTCCTGCAGAAACATCGAGAAAGTATATACCGGTATATACTGCCTTTCCAGCTACAGGCAATCCGAAGGAGCGAGAGGAAGTGGTCAAGTCTGTTCATTATTCATTGAGAATCATCTGCCAGTTCATTGGATGTGTGATGAACAATGAACAGACTTGGCCCACGGCTGTCCCACTTACGTCACGCGGGACTGGAACCTGGAAATTGACCGCCTTCGCTGGTTCCTCTGCAAGGAAAATTACGCTTGAAATCAGGGATTTTTTGCCAGGATTTCAAAATGTTCAATCTACATATTGTGGTTTGCAGATCTGAACACTTGGTCCGCTATTTCCATGTCTCGAGGACAGCTGCCGACACTTTTAACCGATACATGTAGCGTTTCCGCGACTTTCCAAACCGCTTAAGTGGGACAGCAGTGACTACGACTCCTTTTTCCCTTCTGGCATCCCTTGGCGATAGACTCGACGATGTTTTCGGCCGCTAGGGCTGAAACGCTCAAGGTCAAAGACATGACTAATAGAATTAAAAATCTATGCGAGCCGGATCGAACGGATAGTGACGCCGTTCTCCTGGTAAATGACCTGATTCACCCAGTTGTACTCGAACTCGGTCACTTCAATTTGCTCGCCACGGTTTAACGCTCTCGTCAATGAAACCTATCGCTCCGGAAGGGGGGGCGGCGTGTAACCCTTCCACTTGCCGTCGTTGATGTACTTGGAATAGCTAGCCTGGCCGCTGCGCTTGGCCTTCTTGTATTCCATCGTTGTTGGCGGCGCCTGGACGCGGTCCGCGCTCACCACTTCGCGCTGGAGAATGCTTGCGATCACCAGCGGCCCGTCGTAGACCTTGCGGACCTCCTCGATCATCATCAGATCCAGTTCGGGCTGTCGAATCGTGTGATAACCCACTGCCAGGCGAGGTTTCACTTCAGCCATGATCTTGCCGAAACCGCTCGGTGGCGTGTGGATATAAGACGAGACGATTACCGCCTGACGCGGCGGGAAGCCCAGGGCCTGCTCCAGCCCCTTGGGTGTGTAGAACAATTCGTGAATGACGAAATCGGCGCCCTTGGCACGCTCAATGAACCACTTGTTGGGTGCCGAGTCGCCACCGAAAACGAAGCTCAGTCCGTTCCAGTCGAGGCGATAGCTGACCGCGCCGTCGAGAACGTGCACGGCCGGAAAAGAGGTGATCTTGACCCCGTTCCTTTCGTAAACCACCCCGCCGTCCTGCTTGTAGTCGAACTCATGCGCAATAAGTCCGCCCCCGGCATCGGGGAGGATGCCCGAGCGACCGGAGATATCCCAGGCATAAGTCTTTTTCAGCCCCTCCACGAAAGCGGCGGTCCCCAACTCAGGCTTGGAGCCTGACGGTCCGTAGATATGCAGTGGCGTGTAGCGCCCGCTCAGCCAGCCGCCGACCCACAGCGCTGCGGCGTCGCCGACGTGGTCGGTGTGCAGGTGGCTGGCGAAGATCTTGTCGACGCGGTGGAATTCCGGGCGCAGGGCGAACAGATTCTCCATGGAGCCGCTACCGACGTCGAAGAGGAAGATGTCACCGTTGCCCAGCTCCACGTACCAGGCCGTGGACTTCTGGGCACGGGTGATGGGCGTCGGCATCCCGGTGCCGAGCGCGACGACGAACATCTCGTCCGGCCCGAGTTTCTCCGTGCGCGGATACCAGGCGGCGGGACGTTTTTGCGGCGCTGATTGCTGGGCCACAGCTGTCTGAACGACGGTCGAACCGCCAGATACGAAGGCAAGCGCCGTGATTACGAGGCCGAGAGAGAATATCGAAGGGGTTCGTAATGAGCTAAGCATAATTATTGCCTCATTTATGATTAGCGAGAATCAAGTCAAGATGAGCGATGGGGCCTCCACAACTAGGGCTGGTAACGCCGGACAACGCCCGGCCCCATAGTTATCCGTCTCACTGGCTCTGATACCAGGGCTTCTGCTTGCGCCAATCTTGATCCTGTAGGCTGTACTTCTTCGCATGCTCATCGAGCATCTCGCTTTGTGCATTGAAGGCCGGTCCCCATTCACCACCCTTAATGAAATTGCTCATGGGGCTGGGGCGTCCTCTCTCCGGCGGCGGCTGGCGGGTCGGTCCCGGTACGCCGGAGGCACGATCCGGTGAGACGGTCATGCGCTCGACAACTTGGTCCTTGGTGATGTTCCAGACCATGTTATCGACCGCCATGGAAAGCGGCCCTTCGTAGGTTTCACGGATCCCAGCACGCACGCCCGGGATCGCTTCTTCCATCGAGTGATAGGCGACGGCGTGACGCGGCTTGATCTCGCTCATGATCTTGCCAAAGGCCGGGCCCGAAGTGTGGAACTCGCAGCACGCCCGCCAGGCAAGCTGCGGCGGCTGATTATAATCTTTCACGAAAAACTCGGGGGTACCGAACGCCTCGTGGACGACAAAGTCGGAGTTCTTCGCGTGCTCGACGAACCACTTGTTCGGCGACGTATCACCCCCGAAGACCAGTTTTAGTCCTGCATACTCGATGATGAAGCTGACCGGCCCGTCGCCGGCATGAATCGCGGGAATCGAGCGTATCCGGATCCCGTTCGTGTCGTAAATAATCTTGTTGACGGCCTTGTAGTCGAATTCCTCCACCTCGATGCTGCCCGGAACCGGCGAGATCTTGAAGGCGCGGGTCTGGTAATCCCAGTTGTAGGCTTTCAGGAAATGCTCAACGGCATATTTGGTGCCCATATCCGGCGTCATGCCGCTCGGCCCCCAGACTTTCAGCGGCACCGGCCGGCCCGAGGTCCAGCCGCCGGCCCACAGCGAAGCGAGGTCGCCCCAGTGGTCGGTGTGCAGGTGGCTGATGAAAATCTTGGTCAGGTACTCAGCGGGTATCATCAGCGCATTGATGTTGCGCATCGACCCGGTGCCGAGATCGAAGATCATTTTCTCGCCATTGCCAAACTCAAACAGGAAACAGGCCGACGCCTGTGCGCGACGTGCGTCCGGCATACCGGTACCACAGGCGATGACGCGCACTTCGTCCTTGGCCAGCGCCTCGGTGCCGGGGTAATACACATAGCGGTCGGGGGCGACGCCCGCGGGGTCGGCCACCATTCCGCCAGCAGCGTGGGCTGTATTCGGGAGACTGCCAAGACTCATCGCCCCGGCGAGCATCAGGCTCGCGGCGGCGACGGCGCTCCGAAATCCGTGCTGGATCTTCGAGGTCTGAAATCGCATGGTTTACTCCTTGAAAGTAACCGGTCTTAAATAACCGGTCTTGCCTAGGGACGGTCGCCACAGGCAGCTCAACCGCATCGCGCCCGACGTATAGCGCGCTCGCCCGTCAGCCCCCGAACAAGGGCTTGGTCATCCACTCGAACAGCGCCGAGGGCGCCGCGGGGATGATGTAAAAGCGGAGATCCCACTCCGTGCCGACCGCGTCATCGGGCTGCACTATGGAGTAGTGATACTCGACGCCGAAGCGCACCGGCACCTTACCAAACTGGAAAGTCTTGCTGATGCCGATGCCGATGGGAACCGTGAAGGCGTTGTCGCTGTTTTGCTCCCAGTTGGCGATGATGTTCGGAGAGGCGCCGATGGAGGTCGTGTCGTTGATGCTGTAGTAGACGAAGTACTGGAGATTGGTCAGGTTGACGTCGTCGCGGTCGTCGTCGCCGGCGAAATCCCAGTACTGGGTAACCAGGGCGCCGACCTTCCACTTAGGCCCCATGTAAACGCCCAGGGCGGACGGGCCCGCGGTCCACTTGCCGGTGCCCAGAATGTCTTCAGTCGCGGTAGGGATACCCAAATCGAACCCGGCGCCCCAGAGAAACTTGCCGTTGCCCATATCGATTCCCTTTTTGGGCGCGAACAAACCCACGTAGTACATGTCTCCGAAGCCCGTGGTGCGCCCGTCGAAGAGGTCGATGGGAGCCAGGCCCCCCTCCGGCGGAAGAACACCGCCTCCCGGACCCGATCCCACTTCCCGTCTGGCCCGGTCCGCAGCCCTGTCAATCTTGTCCTGGTCCAGCGGCATGCTCGGGACGTTCCAGATGACGCGGTTGATGAGGTTCCAGTCTTCGTTCACCGCCTTGGGGAACTGGGCGATGCCCATGTAGTTACCCTTGTTGGCCGTCTTGCCGTTGACGGGGTTCTCCATTCGGTAGAGGTCGAACTGAGTGAACAGCATCGCCACGTTGCCCAGCGGGTTGTCCATCAGCGCCGACATCTGCGCCAGGGTCGGCTTGCAGCCTGCCCTCAAAACTTCACCCAAATCCGCGTCGACGTCTTTTGCGAACTCGGCGCATTGCGCGCTCTCGGGCGCCCCGGCACCGTCGGTCGTTTTCGCCGCCAGTCGAAGAGGTTTTTCGCCGTCGCCGATCCCGTTACGGTTCGATGAGGCGTCCAGCCCAAGTTCAGGATTCCGTTGCCGGACGTCGTACTCGAGCTGGGCGCGCGCCGAGTCATCTTCGTCCGAGACGCTTTGTTGCTCGATCACCGCCTGATCGAAGCCGGATCCGGCAAACCGCATGGCGGATGCGTACACCATATCGAGATCGCCGGACCAATTCGATTTTCCGAATGGTTCCGGGGATAGATCCGCGTCCGACGCGCTGTCCGTTGACGTAGCGTGGCCGGCAACCGCGGTCGCCGATGCGGTGTCGGGTACGCCAGACGCTGCCACATGCGCCGTCTCCGAGCCGCCTGCATTGGGCTGCTCTCGTACCTCGGTCTGGGAGCAAGCCGCCACCCCGGCGACCGCCAAGGCCAGGACCAGCAGTAAACATCTGTGAGATAAAGCGCGTTCTAACATCTGAATTCCCCCTCATTAACTCGCCACCCGTAAGCGGCGAACCTGTTGAACTACCTAAGCAGATTCCGTGCCAGTCAAAGCCGTAGCGCCTTACTGCTTCTCAAGCTACTGAAACTCATAAACAAATTAGTGCTCGCAGTAGTTGGCAAAAAATGCACAGACTGGCGCAACGGGCCCGCATATTGTCCGAAGCCGCAACCCGCGGTACGCGACACCTCATGAACGGCGCGAGAACGGCCACTCCTGGGGCAGTCCCGGTGCCAATCGAACTCGGCACAATGGCGTTGGCCTGGAATCTGAAATCGCTGTTCGACGAGTCGGAGGCCCTAGGTCGCGGTAAATAGCTTGCCGGTAAGCGGTTTCGAATGGGGATGAGCAAAAAAACGGGCCGCTTTTGGTCGCTGCTCGGAAACGAAACCACGATTCCTTCGCTCCCACGGCGCTTCCGCCGTTCGGCCAGAAAGTACAAAATACTGTCCCCGGGAGGGTAAAGCGGTTGGATTACTGATTTGAATCAGCCGGATAAGCCCTGTCATCGGGTATTGACGATATGTCGTAGTCCTTGACGCGCGGCTTTTGCGAACGCCTTCAAGCCGCGCTCAGGCGATATTCACTGGACGATGAAGCCGCGAACGAACGCTAAGGTCGAGCTGTCATTATGAGCACAGTTTATGGTTCAGATCCGCACGGGGCGGCTGACCCCGGTCTGCCCGCCTTATTACAACGATACGAAGAGCTGGAAAACCTCTACCGGGAGGCCCCCATCGGCCTCTGCCTCCTGGACCGTGAACTCCGGTTCGTGCGCATAAATGGGCGGCTGGCCGCCATTCATGGAAAATCGATAGCCGAGCACATCGGGCGAAGCGTTCGTGACATGCTTCCAAAAGAACTCGCAGAATCGGTCGTGCCGCTTCTAGAAGACGTGGTTCGCACCGGCGCACCGTTCTTCGACTACGAGGCAACCGGCGAGGCGCCCGCCGATTCTGCCGTGCGAAAGCACTGGTGTGCCAGCGCTCACCCTTTTTTGGACGGCGATTCCAAGGTCTCGGGCGTCAGCGTGGTAGTCCAAGAAGTCACGGAACTCAGGCGCCAAGAGCGGCAGCTAAACGAGCGCGTGAAGTTCGAGAAGCTGCTCGCCGATATCTCAACCACGTTCGTCAATGTTTCCGCCGATGAGCTCGATATGCGGATCAATGACGCGCTAGAGCGAATCGGTCGATTCATGGACGTGGACCGGGGCTTTATCGACCAGTTCTCCGAAGACGGGCAGCACTTACGCGTCTCGCACTCGTGGCGCGGACCTGGCATCGGACCCGACTCCATGTTGGACGCAGAGGAGAGCACACCCTTAGAGGAGCTACTACCCTGGTACACCAGGCGCATGCGGCAAGGCCGAGGCCTGGTTTTCTCCAGCATCGACGAGATCCCCGCGGAAGCACCCGAGGCGATTCGCTACCTGCGAGCCGCGGGGATCAAATCTTCGGCCATCGTGCCGATGAAGGTTGGCGGTTCCGTGATCGGCAATTTCGGTTTCGACGCCATGCGCGTCCATCGCGAATGGTCAGACGAACTCGTTCAACGGTTGAAGCTGGTCGCGGACATGTTCGCCGCCGCGCTCATGCGCCGGCGACAACAACTCGTCATCGCGGATCAGCTGAGCTTCGAGGAGCTGGTCGCGGACATCTCTTCGAGCTTCGTTCGTCTTGCGCCGGATGCGATGGACGAGCAGATCCAGGCCGCTCTCGGGAGGCTGGGATCGTTTCTGCGGGTAGATCTGGCGACCATCTTGATCCGGACTGCTGATTCCGGCACCTGGCGTCACACCCACGAGTGGACGGCTCCCGACTTCCCCGCCAGCAGTCTCAGCTTTCGAGACGTCGTGATTGAGGACGCCTCCTACCCTTGGCTCAAAAATCAGCTCGCCAAGATGCGCCCGATCGCCATATCCCGGGCCGAAAAGCTTCCGGATGATGCGGAGCAGGAACGACGCACGTGCGAGGAATCGGGCCTCAAATCGGTGCTCTGGGTGCCGTTCGAGGTTCGCGGCTCCGTCGCCGGGTTCATCGCCTTCAACGCCCTGCAAGAACGGAGCTGGAGTGAGCCGACGGTGCGGCGTATCGGCATCATCGGCGAGATAGTCGGCAACGCCCTCGCGCGTGCGGCGGCGGTAGCCGAGCTCGAGCGACTCAACGCACGTCTCGCGGCCGATAACGTATACCTGCGCGACGAGGTTGCGCGATCGGGTGAGTTTCAAGACCTCGTCGGGCGCAGCGAAGCGTTTACCCGGGTCCTGTACCAAGTCGACCAGGTGGCCCCTACCGACACCACCGTACTGTTGATCGGCGAAACGGGCACCGGCAAGGAGCTGATCGCCAACGCGCTCCACGCTCGGGGGAGGCGTTCCGAGCGTCCGCTGGTCAAGGTCAACTGCGCCGCCCTGCCCGCCAGCCTGATCGAAAGCGAGCTGTTCGGCCACGAGAAGGGCGCCTTTACCGGAGCAACGGGCAAACGCGCGGGTCGTTTTACACTCGCAGACGAGGCCACGATCTTCCTCGACGAAGTGGGCGATCTCCCTTTAGATCTGCAGGCAAAGCTGCTGCGCGTGCTGCAAGACGGGGAGTTCGAGCCGCTCGGGTCATCGAAAACCATTCGGGTAGACGCGCGCGTCATCGCGGCGACCAATCGCAATCTCGAGGCAGAGGTCGAGGCCGGCACTTTTCGATCGGACCTATATTATCGGCTGAACGTATTCCCCATCACGCTGCCGCTATTGCGCGCCCGGCGCAAGGATATTCCGTTGCTCATCTGGTATTTCATCGACAAGCTAAAGAGTCGTCTCGGAAAAACTATCGAGGAAGTGACCGCCGAATCTATGGACCTGCTGTGCCGCTACGACTGGCCCGGCAATGTGCGCGAACTCGAGAACGTCATCGAGCGTGCAATGATCCTTTCTCCTTCGGCGCGCCTAGAGCTGCATTGGGAACAAGGCGTGATCGCCAAGTCGAAGGCTGCCGCTGTCGGTGAAGCGCTCGCGGACGTCGAACGCCAGCACATGGTCAAGGTGCTGGAGGCGTGTAATTGGAAAATCAAGGGCAGGGGCAATGCCGCAGAGCGTCTGGGCTTGCATCCGAACACCCTTCGCTTTCGCATGGGCAAGCTCGGCATCCAGCGGCCGAAGCACCCAGACTCGGGACTCGAAGAACTCGTTAAGTAAGCCCCTTCATCTCGATATTAATGTGTCGCAAGCGCCGAGCTCGCTATCGAAGCGCAGCGCCCAAGTTATCTGTATCAGTCACAGGTGAGCCCGCGGCCTTCGGCGGATAATCGAGAAGATTGTTCTTTCCCCGGGTCTCGATAGCGCCTTTTCCCCTCATTGCGTCTCGCAGGCGCCCGCCCGGTGCGCGTAGACGGCAACGTCCGCGCACGCCGTGCATGCGTTGGAGTAGGTTTTCCAGTCCGACGCCAGCCCGGCGTCCCGTGTCGCGCAAACGGGCAGATAGACCTGGGCGCAGACCTCGGGACGCGGATCCGCGCAGGCTGTGAGATCCGCGGGTACCGGGCTTGTCCTGGTCTGGCCGCCGCAGGCGCTAAGCAGACACGCAAGCAAAGCAGCACCGCTCAAGCGTGGCCGTCCGAAAATTCCGTGGATCTGAATCATGCCGGTACTCATTTCCATAGGTCGCGGTTGCGGAGCAGAACCTTGCCTCTGGCTCAGCAACAGCAATCGGTCGTCATCGATGGCCCAGAAAGCTGGCCTTGCAACCTCAGTTTCGATCACCTTCGATGAGCATACTGATGAAAGGCGACGCCCCCACCAGCTTCGCGCCGCTCACCGAAAACTCCCTCAAGCGCACGGCAGCGACGTTATCCAGATGGCGGAGGTTGGAAAGCTCGATTGTCAGCCCAGTGCTGGGGCGGCACACCCGATCCAGTTCGCAGAGGTCCGCCCCAGTCAGCTCACCATGGACCTCCACGGTTTTGGTAGGCCCCTCGTCATTCACCACCAGACGCAGCTTCATGCAGGGTTGGCTGCACTTCTCGTGCCACGTTAAAGGGAAGCGGCGAAACCCGAGACCGCTCCCGCCTCGCAGCGAAGCCAAGGGAAGCATGGCCTTATAGAAAAGTGGATCGATTCCGGCCCGCTCGGTAATTCGAGAACCTTATCAAATCAATAAATTATGCGCTTTTTCTGCAGTTGAGTGTGATTAAGCGGAGCAAGGGAGCCGCTCGGTGAAAAGCAACCCCCCGCTGCCTATCTAATCTTGTGCACCGGCGTTAAGAGGACACCACTGGACATTAACGACGGCTGGCCGCGGCCGGAATACAGTCCGCCGGTACGGGATACTGCCCCGTCACCGCTCGGTAAAAGCCCGATGGCCGTGGCACCAGTCCTATGCCGAGATACGAATCCGGTCCGCCCTCATGCGACTAGTGTGCGCATCCGTGGCAGGCCAATGACGGCAACGGTGATGACGGCCGCAGTCACCGCCATCAGCGCGAACAAGCCGTCGAAGCCCGTGGACCGGTGGAGCAAGGCCACCAGCGGCACCGCGCCCGCGGAAACGGCGAACGAGAGCACGAACTTGACGCCGTAGATGCGGCTTCGGTACTCGCTGGTGGTGATGCGCGAGAGAAGCGCGTCGTTGATCGGGATCTGACCGAAAACCAGCAGCATGAACACCAGCGACATCACCAGCACCGGCACGCCGGTGATTCCGATGAAAGCGATGCAGGCGGGAACCTGTAACAGGGCGACGACGACGAACACCCACTTTATGGAGTAACGATCCACCAGATGCCCGATTAATATTTGAGCAAGCGAGGCGACGGCGAGGATGACAAAAGCCCAGGCGCCGATCTCGGTGGCGCTTTGGGCGATATCTACCAGCCGCTCCTCCAGTACCTTGGGCAGGCTTACGGTAATGGCCTGAAAAATGAGACTACCCAGGGTGGTGGTGAGCGCAATGATGGCGAACACGCGCAACAAGGTTCGGCGCTCAAGCACCAGTTTGGCGGGCTCCGGTTTCACAGGCACCGTGGCCTTGGTCCGAACCGTGGCGCCGTTGCGGGCGCAAAAAAACGCGTAAGCGAGGGCGGTCGCGAGGGCGGCGAAGCCCGGTACGAAAAAGGCTGCGCGCCATCCGGCGCTGTCGATGAGGGCACCGGTCAATATCGCCGCAAAGGCCACACCCATGTTGCCCCAGACGCCGTTGATTCCGAGGGCCATGCCGGTGCGTTCGCGGTTGGTCTCCACCACCATGGTGATGCCGACCGGATGATAAATCGAAGCAAACACGCCGATAAAGAACAAGCCAAGGCCGATCTGCAGCGGCGTTTCGGCCAGGCTCGTCAGTATGGCCGTGACCCCGAGGCCGGTGAAAAACACGATCATCATGCCGTGACGGCTCCAGCGGTCCGCCAGCCAGCCGGCCGGCAGGGCGAAGGCGCCGAAGGCGACGAACATGGGCGTTGCGTAAAGGATGAGCTCGGCGTAGCTGCGCCCGAACTCCGACTGCAGCGCCAGCGCCGCCACCGTGGCGTAGATAAGAATGAAGAGATGATCGAAGAAGTGGCCCAGATTGAGAAACAAAAAGGCCAGTCGTCTTTGATTCATGATGGAACTTCCGCCCCTCCTCCGGCGGCCAAGTGTGGACGAAGCAAGCCAATGCCGCCAGCTAGAACAACTAGGGCGGAGCACAATTGCGTCTAGAAATATCTCGAATACACCTTGACGCTGGAAATTTTGCCCTTTCCGCGAAACTGGTTCCCGTGTAACAGGGAGCGGGAACGGCGATATCAAAACGCCGGCACAGCTCTGCCATGGTGAACTCGCGGCTCAACCACGCTTCAATGAATGCACGTCTTTGGTCCATGATACAGGTCTCTTTCCAGGGCATAGGGCAGGTCCTCCTGTCCCATACCGTACCAACCTGTAAACCATGTGCCCGGTTTCATGTGTAAACCATGTGCCCGGTCCATACCCCTTATTGACTGGATTCCCGCATTCGCGGGAATGACGATTTTTGGTTTTTGTGCGGACGCGCCCTGGTTCATAGGCATTTGTCGCGCGTTTCCAAAACCACGGCTCGACTCCGCGGGGCGGCTTTGGCAATGTAAACGCGCTGGATGCGCTGGCCCCGGCTGTGCCGATACCACCGTCCGGTCTGGATCTTCCCGCGCGGCTGGCGGGGCGTATGCTGTGCCGTGGCCGCACGCTCCCCTCGCCGTAACGCCAGTACCGAAAACCAGGAGAAAGAAGAACCATGAGCGTCCAGATCCCAGAACAAGCCAGCGCCGTTGTCATCGGCGGCGGCGTCATCGGCGCCAGCGTCGCCTATCACTTGGCCAAGCTCGGCTGGAGCGAGGTGGTGCTGCTGGAGCGCCGCCAGTTCGCCTGCGGCACCAGCTGGCACGCGGCCGGCCTGATCGGCACCATGCGCGCCAACGAGAGCCTGGCCAAGCTGTGCGAATACTCCATGGCGCTGCTGCCGGAGCTGGAAGCGGAAACGGGTCAGTCCACCGGGTTTCGCCAGGTGGGCAGCCTGAGCATCGCCCACAGCGAGGCTCGCTTCGAGGAACTGAAGCGGGTCGCGGCCATGAACAACGCGTTCGGCGTCACCCGGGTCGAAGTAGTCACCGCGGAGGAGATCAAGTCCCTCTACCCGCTGCTGAAAACCGACGATCTGCTGGGCGGCACCTGGGTGCCGCAGGATGGGCAGGCAAGCCCGGTGGACGTAGTGCAGGCGTTCATCAAGGGTGCGCGGCAGCAGGGCGCCCAATGCCTAGAGGGGGTGAAGGTCACCGGCATTCGCCTTGACGGACGAAAAGTGGCCGCCGTGGTTACCGACCAGGGCGAGATTCGCACCGAGTTCCTGGTCAACAGCGCCGGCCTGTGGGCACGCGAGCTCGGCAGGCTCGCCGGCGTGAACGTACCGCTATATGCGTGTGAGCATTACTACGCCCACACCGAGAAACTCGACGACCTGCCGCCGGACCTTCCGGTCATGCGCGATCACGACAAGAGCGCTTATTACCGCGAGGACGCCGGCAGTATTCTGGTAGGCGCCTTCGAAAAGCGCGCCCGGCCTTTGAGGATGGAGTCGATCCCGGACGACTTCTGCTTCGACGAGCTGCCCGGGCACGTCGAAGAGCAGCTGATGCCGGTGCTGGAAGACGCCATGCAGCGGGTGCCGATGCTTCAAAACGTCGGCTGGCGCAGCTTCTTCTGCGGCCCCGAGAGCTTCACCCCCGACGATCAGTTTCATCTGGGTGAAGCTCCGGAAGTGCAGAACTTTTATATTGCCGCCGGGCTCAATTCCGTCGGCCTCCAGTCCGCCGGCGGCGTGGGCAAGGCACTGGCCGAGTGGATGGACAAAGGCCACCCGCCGATGGATTTGTGGGGCAACGATCCGCGCCGCATGTATCCCTTCCACGGCACGGAAAAGTTTCTCAAGGCGCGGGTGTCGGAAACCTTGGGCCTGCTTTACGAGCGACATTATCCCTATCGCCAGTACGCCACCGCCCGGGGCGTGCGTCATTCCCCGCTGCACCACTGCCTGGAGGCACACAATGCCTGCTTCGGCGAGGTCGCGGGCTGGGAGCGTCCCAACTGGTTTGCGCCCGAGGGGGTCGATCCCGAGTACGAGTACAGCTTCGGCAAGCAGAACTGGTTCCCCTATTCCGCCGAGGAGCACCGAGCGGCGCGGGAGCAGTGCGTGCTGTTCGATCAGTCCAGCTTTTCCAAGTATCTGCTTCAGGGGCGCCACGCCTGTGACAACCTGCAGCGGATTTGCACAGCCAACGTGGACGTTGCGCCCGGGCGTATCGTCTACACCCACTGGCTCAACCAGCGCGGCGGCATCGAGGCGGATCTCACCGTCACCCGCATATCCGAAACAGAATATTTCGTCGTCAGCGGCGCCGTCGTCACCCTGCGGGACCTGGACTGGCTGCGGCGAAACATTCCCGACGACGATCACTGCAGCGTGACCGACGTGACTTCCGCTTTCGGCGTGCTGGGGCTGATGGGGCCGGACAGCCGCGCTTTGCTTCAGTCCATCACCGATCTGAATCTTTCGGCTGAGAATTTTGCCTTCGGAACGTTCAAACCCATCGAAATCGGATGCGCCGTGGGCCGGGCGTTTCGCGTTTCCTACGTGGGCGAGCTCGGCTTCGAGCTCTATTTCCCGACCGACATGATGGGGCACGCGTTCGAGCAGCTGATCGCCGCCGGCGGGTCACCCGGGCTGAAGCTTGCGGGCATGCACGCGCTGGACTCCTGCCGGATGGAGAAAAAGTTTCTTCACTTCGGACACGACATCGGCGACGAAGACACGCCGCTGGAAGCCGGCATGCGCTTCGTCTGCGACTTCGAAAAGAACATTCCGTTCATCGGCCGTGACGCTTTGGCCAGACAGATGGAAACCGAGAAGCCTTTGAAGAAGCGAATGCTCCAGTTCCTGCTGCAGGACCCCGAAGCCATGCTTTACCACCACGAACCGATACTGCGTGACGGCGAGATCGTCGGCCACCTCACCTCGGGCAACTACGGTCATACCCTCGGCGGATCGGTGGGCTTGGGCTACGTCGAATGCGACGAGGGCGTGAGCCGGGACTATATCAACAGCGGAAAATTCGAGATCGACGTCGGCGGTGAGCGCGTCCCCGCCGAGGCGAGCTTGAGGGCCATGTACGACCCGACGGGGCAACGGATGCGGGCATGACTTTAGTAGCGGGTAGACGGTAGACGCTAGGTTGGGTGAGGTCATACGGCTTATTTCCAATGCCGTACATCGGTCGATTAAAGTCGTAGCGTCGGCTCAACGAGACGACGAACTAAATGAAGATTTGACTACTGGATTTCCGCTTTCGCGGGAATGGCGGGATCGAGGGGGGACTCAGCGCGGAAAGGGCGCCCCTAGGATCGCTTCTCTTCCACGTTCCGGAAGATTCGCCCAAAAGGCCGCTAATATAATAGTGATCGGCAAGCAAGAAAATGATGCCTGGCTTCAAGTTCGGGTTCAAAACGATTCCTGGTTTTGGCGCCTGGCTTCAATCTCGGATTCAAAACAATCCCTTGTTTTGGAATCTCGGATTCAAAACAATCCCTTGTTTTGGTGCCTGGCTTCAATCTCGGATTCAAAACAATCCCTTGTTTTGGTGCCTGGCTTCAATCTCGGATTCAGTAGGTGTAGGGCGCAATAGCGAAGCGTATTGCGCCGAAACGTTTTCAGGCTGGGCCTTGCGCACCTGCAGTTCAATGGAGAAGTTGTCTACTGGATTCCCGCTTTCGCGGGAATCCAGTAGACAAAACCTTCATCAGATTTGGCAGGCCATCCCGGGGAAATCATCCTTGCTGAAGCGCGACTTCGCGCCTGCCCTGTCGGCCGGTGTAGAGCACCGTTGCAACGGTGACGATGGCAATGGCGCCGACGGTCCAGAACACGGAGCGCGGATCGGCGTGATCGAGAATGTATCCGAAGACCGGAGGCGCCACTATGCCGCCGATGTTGAAGCCGGTGGATACGAATCCGAACACCTTGCCCATCTCACCCGGGGGCGTCACCGAGCGGATCATCATGTCTCGAGAGGGCGCGACCATGCCTCCGAACAGGCCCGCGATCGCAAAAAGAAGCGAGATCGCAAACAGAGTCATCGAGAGTGCGGCTACGGCGAACAGACACGCCGCCATAATCAGGAAGCAGGCCGCGGCGACGGCATCGTGGCGCTTCACCCGGTCTGCGACCCAGCCGCCGAGAAGCACGCCCACGGGGGCGGCAAACAGATAAGCGGTGAGCACGAAACCCACCTCGGTGAGCGGCGCGTCATAGATCTCCGTCAGCGTGGAGACGCTGAAGGTATTGATGCCGTGTCCGAACATGGAGATGCCGACGAAGAACAACACCCCGCAGAGGATGGGAAAGCTGAACAGCAGATTGAGCCCGCGCCTCGACCCAGAAGAATGGTTCTTAGCCTGCTCCGACTCGCTCGGCTTGGTGTCGCGGATGACCTCGGAGTTGAACAGGATCACCAGCGCCACCGCGCCGCCGCAGAGGCCGCAGATTATCAGCCCCGTCCGCCAGTCGGTGAGCGTCATGAGGAAGATCATGGTGATGGGGGCCACGGCGTTCCCCAGCTGCCCGGCGAAGGTGTGGATCGAAAACGCGCGGCCCATGCGTTCCGAATCCACCGACGCGTTGAGGATGGAGTAGTCTGCGGGATGAAAGACGGCGTTTCCGAGTCCGGCAAGAACCATGAGTCCGAGAAGCGCAGCATATTCGGGTATGACGCCGATCAGCACGAAGGCCAGCGATTCCAGCACCAGCCCGCCGATCAGGATTGCCCGCGCACCGTATCGGTCAACCAGGAAGCCCACCGGCGCCTGAGTGAGCGCCGTGGTGAAGCTGTAGACGGTGATGGCGAGACCGAGCTCGGTAAAGCCCACACCGTAAACATCCCGCAGAAGCGGAAACAGCGGCGGCAGCAGCAGCATGTAGAAGTGGCTGAAGAAATGCGCGCTGCTGATGATGCCGATGACCCGGGCGGATCGTCGCGATTGCTTGAGCGCAAGTTCCATTTGCATGGCCGTTTTATGTCACCGATTTAGAGTCGAAAATACGGAGTCAGCGGAGCCTCAGACTCAAGTCCAGGCGATGCAGTCTACTTTAGATTCATCTCGGCCCAGACTGCTATAAACTTTTGAAGCAACAAACCCAAACCCCGGATCCATGAGCGACGCAGATCGAAAAAGATGGGACCAGCGCTATCGGGACGGCAGCTATCGTGCCCGACCCAGGGAGACCGTGCTCCTGCAAAAGTGGCAGCGGGAACTGCCTCCGGGCCGCGCGCTGGACCTCGCTTGCGGCGCCGGGCGCAACGCATTGTATCTCGCCGCCTGCGGCTATGAAGTGGATGCCGTGGACATCGCGCCCTTTGCCCTCGAGCAGGCGCGGGCGAAAGCCAGGGAACGGGGACTCGAGGTCAACTGGATCGAGGCGGATCTGGACAACTTCGTCCCCGCAAACAGCCAATACGATCTCATCGTGGTGGCGCGCTACGTCAATCGGCGGCTGCTGCCACACCTTGCGGCCGGGTTAAAACCCGGCGGTGCCCTCCTCTACGAGCACCATTTTCGCACCGACCTCGAAGTCGACGGACCCAAGGACCCGGAATTCCGTCTCGCCCCCGGCGAGCTGCGACAGCAGTTCGCCGAACTCGACATCCGCTATTACCGCGAGGGCCTGGTAATAGATCCCGACGGGCGCAACATGGCGCTGGCGCAGCTGGTGGCCTTTCGCAACTCAGTCAATTAACCGTAGCAAAGGCCTGCTTAGAACCCGCCTCAAAATTGCCGTGCTTAGCTTAACGGCGTTAAAAACAGGCTCAAAATGCTCATTTACTGGCCCCTAAACTGCGCTTATCAGGCCTGTTTTTGCCTTGTCATATCCAAGCTCGCTAACCTCGAGATAGGTTCCAGTCTCATCGAGCCAATCCCGGGCGAGGCGGTTTCGCCCGGGTTTGCAGGCGTGGTCTCGCGTCGCGACGGGGCCCCGAGCATGGTTGAGGTTTCAGCGGCACGCCGGCAGTGGCGAGGATCCCTATTGAAGAACCCCACATATTCAGAGGATTACGGGTTCTTTGTGCAGCAAAGTGTGATGGTACAAATCGCTGAGGGGCGATGGCGAAAAGCACGCTGTCGCCGCGTACTCGTCCCCGTCGTCAGCCGCGGCAAAGGCGAAACCGCGCGCTCCCCGTCCTGGGCACAGGCATAATGCAGCCCCGGCACGGGATCTCGCCCCAGCGGGCGCGAGCGCGGAGGCCCGATGGCGGTCGCATCGCCGCTACGCTTCGACGCCCGGCCTAGCCGCCCGTCTCTTCGCGAATGATCTTCCAGCCGTTGCTGCCCCGGGACAGGCGCAGGGTTTTGACGGTCTGTCCGTCGAAGGTGTTGGAGCTGTAGATCTGCAGGAATCGCACCGAGACCCGATCGGCGGCCTCGAAACTGACGCTGGGATTCCGGATCTGCAGCTGAATGAACTCCGGTGCGGCGACGCGTTTGCGTCGAATTGCGGCCCAGTGCTCCCGGGTCATTCCTCGGCCGGGATCGAAATGATGGCCGTAAAAACTCAGGTAGCGATCCACGTCCTGGGACGACCAAGCCTCCCGCCACGAGGCCACTGTCGACAACACCGCACGGCGCGCTTCCTCTGCTGTTTCCGGCCTTGCCGCTTCCGGCGCGGCGGGTGTGGCGCTCGCCGCGGCGACCTCGACCGGGGGTTTCGGCTCAGGTTTAGGTGGCTGCTCGCCCATGGCCACCGGGGTCCCGGCAGCGCTGGCGGTCAGGGTCGCGGCGCCAATGCGCTCCGCCAGCCTCAGCGTCGGCGGCTCAGGTACCGCGCTGTCGTCGTTGAGCGCTTTGCGGTAAGCGCGCCCGGCCATGCCCGCATAGAGCGCCTCCAGGTTTTTGTGAACCAGGGAATAGCTGGGGTGGGTCGCCATGGCGGCCAGCAGGGCCTGCTCGGCTTTTTTCTCATTGCCCTTGTCGGCGTAAAGCACGGCCAGGTTGTTGTAGGGTTCCGGCCAGCTTGGATGGTCTTTGGTCAGCGCCTCGAACATCCCGATGGCCGCGGCCGGATTCTCTCGGCTCAGCGCCACCGCCCGCTCAAATCGCTGGACGGCGGCGGAATCGACGCCCTGAGGCACGCCCTGCGCAGAGGCGGCGCTCGCGAGGACTAAAGCCAGCCAGGCAAGGCGCTTGAGCAACACCGCGCTGGTCAATGGTGAAAAAATTCCCAATCCATCAATCTTATTCAATGAGTCTGTCCAGCAGGCGGGCCACCGGCTTGGTGAAATCGTTGTCGGTCCAGTATTTCGAGTGGGACAACGGGTTCCAGTTGGATGCGATGCCTTCCACGTTGATGGCAATGTCTCGATTCACGGTTCGCCGGTATTCCGGGCTCAGCGGTTTGAGAGGATAGCCGAGCACGTCGTCCGGATCGAAGAAATTAAGCCACTTCGCTCCCTGGGGAAGAGATATGGGGACGATTCTATCCAAGGCGAAGGTAAACAAGGGGATATTACAGCCGAAGGTGACCAGTCCAACCAAGGTGCGCATGCGCTCGAAATCGTTATCGCCCGGCTCGACGATAGCGTTTCGCTTCTGAATGTCCCAAATGTAGTTGGACATGACGTGTCCGCCCAGAGAGTGGGCAAGGATCACCAGCGGCGCTTCGTCGCCGCCCAGCTCTTGCCTCAGCGCTGCCACTTCGTCACGGATGATGGTATGAATTCGGCCGTAGGTACTTTTGGTGTCGTCATCGACTCGCCGGTATGCCGAAGCGTCTCCCAGCGCGCTGATCACGAAGCGGCGAAGGGTGAAGAAATCCAGCTGGTTGTTCCGGTTCGCCGTCTTGAGATATCTATTCTGCCGCGCGCTCAACACGTCCGCCCAGAATATGCGCCGCCAGGCGACCTTCCCTGGCTGCTCGAGGCGCGATTCCAGCTCCTCGATCAGGGGATCGGCGAAAGCCTTGCTGCGCTGGGAGCCCATCCCGTGGATGACGGCAACGCCAAGCGTCTTGGTCATGTCTTGGCTGCCCGAAAAAGAGCCTGCTCTGCCTGGTGAGAATTCACGCTGCGTACTCGCCCAGAACGATGGCAAAACTCGACGCGCACCTTAATAAAGCCCGGCAGTTTTCGAAAGCCCCGCCATCAACCCGGATCAATCGGAGTCTGAGTAGGCGGAACGGATGTCGCGGCCGAGGAGCTCCGATTTCAGCGCCGCGTAAGCCCTCGGGAAATACTCGGGAAGCTGGGATTCGCGCAGGTCGAAGCCGAAAGCGCGCTTGCTCAACACGATGATGGGCGGCGCCTGGATGCGCTTGAAGAAGTTGACCCTAAGTTGCCGCTCCACCCACTCGAGATCCTCGATCCAGGCGGCCGTGTCGGGGAAGTGACGAAGAAACCCGGCCTCATCGTCGTAATCGAGTTCGTTCAGCAGCCGGCCGGCGGCAAACCACTGCAGCACGTCCAGCGGATGCTTGCGGTACTCGATGAGCTGACGCAGCAGGGCGTCGTGATAGCCGTAACGGATGGGATCGCCGAGTCCCTTGGTCACGTCCTGGGCTTCGGAAAGCTCCGCGCTCGGCACCACCTCGCCGTCGATCAGGTTCGAGGGAATGACCTCTCGGCCGAAGACGTCCTGGTTCAGGTACCGGGCCAGCTCGAAAACCTGGGTCTTATAGAGATCGGCAATCGGCGCGACCGCGCCGCTGACGTCGCCGTAGAGCGTCGAATAGCCGAGCGCGACTTCTGTCTTGTTGCCGTTGTTGGTGAAGATGAGCCCGCATTTTGCGGCGATACCCGCGAGCACGTCGGCGCCGCGAATGCGGGCCTGAATGTTCTCGTCAACCAGACGGGTGTAGCTCCCGGGCGCCCCGGGAAAGCCGCTGTTTCGGATCTTGCTCGACAACAGCTCATACAGATCCTGGATCGGACAGACCAAGTAGTCCACCTTCAATTGTTCGCAGATGTGACGCGCGTTGTTCTGGGTCACCTCGGCATTGAAGCGGGTCGGCATGTTGACCGCGAACACCCGATGGGGGCCGAAACCCTGGACCAGCATCGCGAGGCTGACGCTGGAATCGATGCCGCCGCTGACACCGATGAGGAACCGGTTCTCCTGGTCGCGAATATGGTCCAGGTGCATCAAGCCGGTAAGGATGCCGTTATAGATGTCGTCCAGACCGCTCTTGGGGGGCGCGGCGGCCGCATCGCCGTCCGGCAGCATTAGCGCCTGCTCCTGCCAGGAGATGGCGCGCCGGCAGATCTCGCCGTCAGAGGCGTAGGCCGTGGTGTCGCCGTCGAAGACCAGGATGTTCTTGCCGTTGTTCTGTGCGCCGATGTGATTGATGTAGAAGAAAGGCAGCGGCGAGCGCGCAAGCACGTCATGCACCACCCGGCTGCGCTTGGCGTTTTTCTGCCAGGTCCAGGGCGATGCGGAGAGATTGAAAACCGCGTCCGCCCCGTGCTGGTGAAAAACCTTGAGCGTGTCCAGCAAGTCTCGATCGTGGCAATAGTCCTGACACCAGATGTCCTCACACAGCTGGACCCCGAAACGGAAGCTGCCGCCCCCGCGCCGTGGAACTTGGAACGGCACCAGCCAGTCGTTTAAGGGAAGACCCTCGGCGGCAGCGAGCTTGCGCAGCGAATAAAAATGCCGGTCGTCATCGAAAAAACGATAGTTGGGGTGAAGCGTCTTCGGCTGCACACCGGGAGGCAAACCCTCGGGCGCGTCCGGCCGACCGAGATAGTGGCCGTCACGACAGACGTGCACGGCGTTGTATTTACGCAGGCGGCCGTCTTCGCCGATGCGCGCTCTGTCAACCGCCACGTTGCCGAAAAGCACCGTCAGTGCCTCGCTGGCGGCAACGATTTCGGCGCTGTAGGCGGCGAAATCCTCCACCATCGCGTCCACTTCCCATAGGTCGCCGATGATGTAGCCCGGAATGCACATTTCCGAGAAGGCCACGATTTCGGCGCCCGCGTCTCTGGCGCGTTCCATGTGCTCCAGCATGCGAGCGAGATTCAGATCCGGGCGTCCCGCCCGAACCTCCATCTGCACCAGAGCGATACTCGGCAGCTGATTGAATTTCATCCGCAGCGTCTCGGCCAGGCGTGGTGTTTCCAGTAGAATCGCGTCTCAGTCACGTCTATACCTATTTAGCATGTCACGGAAGACGGGATCTGTTCCAGCAACCAGGGAGTCGACGACCAGCCATGTCCCAAGCCCCCCAGAGGCCGCGGGCGGCTAACATTCTGATCACCTTCGCGGCGTTCGTCGTAGTAGTAGCCGGCCTGCGGGCCGCCGCGCCGATTGTGGTTTCGTTCCTGCTGTCGATTTTCGTCGCCATTATCAGCGCCCCGCCGCTGTTCTGGCTGGAAAATCGGGGCCTGCCGAAATGGCTTGCGATGCTGACGGTGATCACTGGAATTGTCGCCGTCGCTTTCGGCATCACCACGCTGCTGGGAACCTCCATCAACGATTTTTCCCGCGATATCCCGTTTTACAAGACCCGGCTGAAGGAACAATTCGGCGGGCTGTTGACCTGGCTCAGCTCCCACGGCATTCAGATAACCCGGGAGCAGGTAGTGGGCGACTTCAACCCGGGCAAGGCCATCGAGCTCGTGCGCGACATCTTCAACGGCTTCGGCCGTGTGCTGACCAACGCGTTTCTGATCTTCCTCACCGTGATTTTCATCCTGTTCGAGGCGCACAGCTTTCCGCGTAAGGTTCGCGCCGCCATCGAGAATCCAGAAAAGAAGCTCAAGCGCTTCGAGCAGATCACCGAAAATCTGATTCGATATCTCGCCATCAAAACGCTTTCGAGTCTCGGCACCGGCATCGCCATTGGGGTGTGGCTGGCGATCATGGGCGTCGAGTATGCGGTGCTGTGGGGGCTGCTCGCTTTCCTGCTCAACTACGTTCCCAGCATCGGTTCCATCATCGCCGCGGTGCCGGCGCTGATGCTGACGGTGGTGCAGCTCGGCCCGATCAGCGCCTTATGGGTCGCGCTCGGTTACCTGGTGGTCAACATCGTCGTCGGTAACATGATCGAGCCACGTTTCATGGGCCGCGGTCTCGGGCTGTCGACGCTGGTGGTGTTCCTATCGCTGGTGTTCTGGGGGTGGGTTCTTGGGCCGGTGGGCATGCTGCTGTCGGTTCCGCTCACCATGACTCTGAAGATCGCCCTCGATAGCAGCCAGGAAACCCGCTGGATGGCAATTATGCTCGGTCCCGAGGCCAGCGTCGGCGGGGCCAAAAGCGAAGCTTCCTGATCGCTTTAAGCTGTAATCACGCCCCGTCGCACCGTGACGCCGTGGCACACGGCCGGGCTGGAAGCCTAAGCGCCAGCCGCCTCATTTTCCGTAGATGTAATGGGGCAGCCAAAGCGCGATCTCGGGGAACGCGGTTACGATGGCAAGACCTAAGCACATGACGAGCACGAACGGAATGATGGAGCGGTAGATGTCGCCAAGGGTGATCTCCGGAGGCGCCATCGCACGCATGAGGAAAAGGTTGTAGCCGAAGGGCGGCGTCATGTAGGCGATCTGGCAGGTGATGGTATAGAGAACGCCGTACCAGATGGGGTCAAAGCCCAAGCTGATGATCAGAGGCACATAGAGCGGGGCCACAATCACCAGCATCGCCGTATCGTCGAGAAAGGTGCCCATGAGCAGGTAGGACAGCTGCATCATGATGAGCACGCCCCAGGGACTCAATCCCCATCTTTCGATAAACAGCGACTCGATCGCCTTGACCGCGCCGAGACCGTCGAACACGGCGCCGAATGAAAGTGCCGCCAGGATCACCCACATGAACATGCAGCTGATGCCCAGCGATTTGCGTACGGTGTCTTCCAGAACCTGGCGCGTCAGCCGCTTCTTGACCAGGGCGGCAAGCGTCGCCGACACGGCTCCGACCGCCGAGCTTTCCACCAGACTGGTGACGCCCATGATAAAAAGCCCGGTCATGAAAAAGAAAATCACAAAGGGAATGATCCCGGCCCTGAGCAGGCGTAATTTTTCTCCCCAGCCGACATCCCGCTCTTCAGGAGGCAGCGGCCGCCCCAGCTCCGGCTGGAGCCTGCAGCGGATGGCGATGTATAAAACGAACAGGGTCGCCATCAAGAGACCTGGGAAAACGCCGGCCAGCCAGAGCTGTCCCACCGGCTGCCGGGCGATCATTCCGTATAGCACCAGCACCACGCTCGGCGGGACCAGGATCCCCAGCGAGCTGCCGGCCTGGATCACGCCGGTGATCATTTTCTTGTCGTAGCCGCGCCGGAGCATTTCCGGAAGCGCGATGGTCGCCCCGATGGCCATGCCGGCGACGCTGAGTCCGTTCATGGCCGATATCACCACCATGAGGCCGATGGTGCCGATGGCCAAGCCGCCGCTCAAGGGCCCAAACCAGACGTGGAAGGCGCGATAGAGATCGCTCGCAATTCCGGATTCCGACAGCATGTACCCCATGTAGATGAACAGCGGCAGGGTCAGCAGCGGATACCAGTTGAACAGCTTGAATGCGGCGCTGAAGGGCATCTCGATGCCGCCCTCTCCCCAAAGAAGCAAGGCGGATGCGGTAGCGACGATGCCGATGGCGCCGAAGACGCGCTGCCCGGTGAGCAGCATGATCATCATGGAGACGAACATCATCAGCGCAATCAGCTCGTAGTTCATGCGCCCTGCTCTCCCTTGGCCTTTTCCAGGTCCTTGAAGAAGGTCGCTATGATCTGCAGCAGCATCATGGTGATGCCGATGGTCATGATGATCTTGATCGGCGCCATGGGCGGCGCCCATACGGAGTAGTTCTTCTGGTTGTATTCGATCGCGTAGTGGGTGCTGGATATGCCGCCGTAAAGAAGAATGATCAGATAGAAAATGAGAAAACAGCCGGTGACCGCGTCGACGATGGCCTTGGTTCTCGGCGACCAGCGGCCATAAAGCAGATCCATCCTCACGTGGGAATCGAGCTGTATCGAGTATGCCCCGCCCAGCAGGTAGTAAGCGGTCATGACGAACTGCGCCATCTCTACGACCCAGATGAAAGGGACGTTGAAAAAGCTCCGGGAAATGGCGCCGAACAGAAGAATGCCCATCATGGCGAAGATCATGTACATGGTGATCCTGCCGATGACGCGACTTATCGCGTCGACGTAGCGCACGTACAGTCTTATCGCTTTCGGCATTGCTGCGGGTTTACAGAAATAGCACGATTAAAAAATGCGCCTCATGCGCATGCGACGCTTCACGGCCTCGACGCGGCCACGCGGATTTTCCCGCAGACTGCCGATGAAGGCTCCAGGCCCACCGCTCAGGTCTTCGCCCACCGGATGAGATCAAAATACACCTTCCCTGGCCGGATTCGATCCTGAGCCAGGGAAGGTTTTTTGCTTTGCGAGTTGTCGCGCCGGAATCAGGCGTAACGATACGGACGCCCGGCCTTCTTCATCACGTCAGCATATTCTTTGAAGATTTTTATCACTTTCGCGCGCCTCGGGCTCGTCGCCGCAACCTCATCCCAGAACTTCTGCGCCTCATCCTCGACTTTCTGCCACTCGTTGTCCGGGATGGATGTGAGCTTCAGTTTCTTGCCCTTGGTCCGAAGATGCGCTTCGCCGCCCCAGTACCAGTACTGGCGGTAGTAGTGCGAGCTGTCCATGCACAGACGGAACAACCTCTGCAGATGCTCGGGTAACTTGTTCCATGAGGCGCTGTTGGCAAAATAGGACCCACACCAGGCACCCGAAATATTGTTGGTCAGGAAGTAGTCGGTCACGTCGGCCCAACCCACGGTGTAGTCCTCGGTAATGCCCGACCATGCGATGCCGTCGAGTTCGCCGGTCTGAACCGCGACCTCGATATCTTCCCACGGAAGGGTTACCGGAACGACGCCAAATCGCGACAAGAACTTACCGGCGGTAGGAAAGGTGAACACACGCAAGCCTTTTAAATCGTCGAGGCTGCGGATCGGGTTCTTGGTATTGAAGTGACACGGGTCCCAGGCGCCGGCGCTGAGCCAGGTGACGCCCTCCACTTCTCCGTAGGCCTCCTCCCAGATTTCTTTCAATCCGTACTGACTGAACAGAACGGGAACGTCCAGGCTATAGCGGGTGGCGAAGGGAAAGTAGCCGCCGAAGACGGACACGTCCACCGGTGCGGCAATGGAGTCATCGTCGCTCTGCACGGCATCGATGGTGCCTCTTTGCATTGCCCGAAACAGCTCACCGGTAGGCACCAGCTGGTCGGCGGTATACAACTCGATGACCATCTCCCCATTGGCCACCTTGTTGAACTCCTCGATCGAGGGTTTGATGACATGCTCGGCCAAGGGACCACCGGCGTAGGTCTGAAGCCGCCACTTGATGGTCGTTTTCTTCTGCGCATGCACGTAAGGCGCATGAGCCGCGGCAACCGCAGCCGCGGTTCCCACGCCTGCCGTTTTGAGAAATTCGCGTTTTTTCATTCTATTTGACTCCTTTTGATGGTGTTTGGGTTAACGGCAAACCATATTATTATTGACCGCTAATATATGCGGAATCCGGTGCCCTGCCAACAGATCCCGGGCACGCGGCAGCCTCAGGGGGGCGGCGATTCTTCCACCCGGGTGAGCGAAAATTCGATTCGCCGCCCGCTGCCAACCGACTGACGGAGTAGAACAGGTTGCTCGGTGTTGCACTTACCGCGGCGCCGTATTGTCGTTCAGGGCGTGCTGCTTCGCCGGCGCCCGACAAGTGCGTGACGCGCTCCCGGATGCGACTGATTCGTAGTCTCGGTTGACGGTTTTCGCGAAACTCGAATAAGCGGCGAGCTTTTCCAGCTTGCCGGTAACTGACATTATTCGACTCGATTGTTTTTCTTGAGGAGTGGTTATGGAAGCCCGGGACGTTAAATCCGAAATTGACGCGCGTGCAATCATCGAAGAGCGGCGTTTGAGCCACGTCAAAGTCGGTGTGTTCGACATGGATGGAATCCTGCGCGGAAAATATATGGCGCGGGAGAAGTTTCTCTCCGCTCTGGACAAAGGTTTCGGGTTTTGCGACGTAGTGCTCGGCTGGGATTCCTACGACCAGCTCTACGACAACGTCAGCTACACCGGCTGGCACACCGGTTATCCCGATGCGAGCGTGCGCCTGCTGCCGGATTCTTGCCGCGATCTCCCGTTCGAGGACAACGGGCTTTTCTTCCTCGGAGAGTTCGCGCCGCCTGCGGAAGAAGTCTGTCCGCGCGGCCTTTTAAGACGGGTCCTGGACCGCGCTCAAAATCAGGGCTACACGCTTTTTGCCGGCTTCGAGTACGAGTTTTTCCTTTTCAACGAGACACCGCATACGGTGCGGGAGAAGCGCTACCGTGACATGAGCCCCATTGCGCCCGGGTTTTTCGGCTACTCCATGCTGCGCAACTCGGTGCATTCGGATTTCTACCGGCTGATGTTGCAGACATGCGAGGAGATGGATTTTGCCATCGAGGGGCTGCATGAGGAGACCGGCCCCGGCGTGCTGGAGGCGGCGCTCAAGGTGGACACGGGTCTGAATGCGGCCGACAAGGCGGCGATGTTCAAAACCTTTACCAAGATCCTGGCCCAGCGCTCGGGGATGATGGCTACGTTCATGGCCAAGTGGTCCCCGGACTGGCCCGGCCAGAGCGGGCACGTGCACATGTCTTTACGCGATGACGACGGCAAGTCCGTTTTTCACGACGATTCGAAAGCCGCCAACATCAGCGATCGCATGCGTCATTTCGTCGGCGGACAGCAAAAGCTGATGCCGGAGCTGCTGGCGATGATCGCCCCCACCATCAACTCTTTCACCCGCCTGATCCCGGGATTTTGGGCGCCCACCGAGGCGAGCTACGGCATCGACAACCGCACCTGTGCGCTAAGGGCAATCCCCGGCAGCCCAAACTCCCAGCGGGTCGAGTATCGTATCAGCGCGGCGGATGCCAACCCCTACGTGATACTCGCCGCGGCGCTGGCTTCCGGCATCTGGGGCATCGAGAACAAGGTGGAGCCGGAAGGGCCGGTGGAGGGAAACGCCTACGATCAGAGATTTCCCAAGCGCATGCAGCTGCCGAAGACGCTGTGGGAGGCGGCCCAAAGGCTGAAGAAATCCGAGATGGCCAGGGACTGGTTTGGTGACGCCTTTGTCGATCACTACGCCGCCACTCGGGAATGGGAGGAGCGGGAGTACAGAAAGCACATCAGCGACTGGGAGCTCGAGCGCTACTTCGAGATCATTTAATCAACTGCTTGCCGACTGGCTATCCAAGTTGCAAAGCGATTCCGGTTTCAGTGATCTGAGCGCCGTCGTCACCGGCGCCGGTGGCGGCATGGGCCTCAACGTGGCCAGAGATTTGTTCGACGAAGGCGCGCGGGTGTTCATGGCCGATCTAAAACCGAAGCCGGACGGCTTTGACCAACACGGAGACCGCGCGATCTTTCGTCAGGGCGATGTGACCGACGATGACTTCGTGCACGACTTCATGCAAGAGGCGTTTAAAGCCAGCGGGCGCCTGGATTTACTGGTCAACGCCGCCGGGGTTCTCTGGTTCACCCGCGACGGCTCCCTTACCGACATGGATCTGAAAGTGTGGGACCAGGTGCTGGACATCAATCTGAAGTCCATCGTCCATACCGTGCGTCACGCCGTACCGCTGATGAAGAAAAGCGGCGGAGGTGCCATGGTGCACGTTTCCTCGACCCAGGGCCTGCGCGGAGACAAACAACCTCAGGACGCCTACCAGACGTCGAAGGCCGCGGTGATCGCCCTCTCCAAGTCCATCGCAATCCAGTTCGCCGCAGACGGTATCCGATCCAACGTGCTGGTTCCCGGACCCACCGAGTCGCCGATGCAGAGGCGCTGGCGAAGCGATCCGAAGCTGCAGGAGAAGACGGCGGCGGCCATACCGTTGGGCCGGGTCGGCAGCACCCAGAACATGTCGGACGCGATCCTGTTTCTGCTCTCCAAGCGGGCGAGTTACATTACCGGCACCGAGCTGGTTGTGGACGGCGGCCTGCTGGCGCTGCCTTGATGAACATGCTTTTGCCGCCTGGATTTCTTCCGCCGACTCGGCGACTCTAGGTCTTTTCTTTGATCAAACGCCCGAACCCACTTTTCAGACGCAGTATCAACACACCATGACCCGCTTATTGAAATGTACCACCCCGGTCGACGGAAGCGTTTACGTTGAGCGCCCACTTTCGAGCCTGGAAGACGCCGTCTCTGCCCTCTCACGGGCCCGGACCGCTCAGCAGGCGTGGCGACAAACCAGCGTCAGCCAACGACAGGCGCTGCTCGGCCGGGCGGTGGACGCCTTCGTCGCTGACGGCACGGAAATCGCCCGGGAGATCAGCTGGCAGATGGGACGTCCGGTTTCTCACGCGCCGGGGGAGGTCCGAGGCTTCGAGGAACGGGCAAGGTATATGATCGAGATCGCGCCGCGGTCCCTGGGAGAGATCGATGCCGGACCCAAAGAGGGCTTCACCCGCTTCGTGCGCCGGGATCCGCTGGGCGTGGTCTTTGTCATCGCGCCCTGGAACTATCCCTACTTGACCGCCGTCAACTCGGTGGTCCCTGCGCTCATGGCCGGCAACGCGGTGCTGCTCAAGCACTCGGCGCAGACGCCGCTGTGCGCCGAGCGTTTCGCTGCGGCGTTTGAATCCGCCGGCCTTCCCCAGGGATTGTTTCAATATCTGCACCTGGGTCACCCGGAAGCGCTCGCTCTCATCGGGACCGACGGCGTCGACTTCGTCGCCTTCACCGGGTCGGTGCCCGCCGGCCACGCGGTACAGGCGGCCGCCGCCAAGCGATTTATCGGCCTCGGTCTCGAGCTCGGCGGCAAGGATCCGGCTTACGTCCGCGCCGACGCGAAGCTTGACCACGCGATTGAAAACGTGGTCGATGGCGCCTTCTTCAACTCTGGGCAATCCTGCTGCGGCATTGAACGCGTGTACGTGCACCAGGACGTCTACGATGCCTTCGTCGAAGGCGCAGCGGAGCTGGTGAATGGCTACCGGCTCGGCAACCCTCTGCGCGAGGGCACCACGCTGGGCCCGATGGTGAAAGCGCAAGCGGCGGAATTTGTCCGCGCCCAGATAGCGGAGGCGGTGAAGGCCGGCGCGAAGGCGGTCATAGACCCGGCGACATTCGACGCCGACGCCCCCGGCTCCGCCTACCTTGCGCCGCAGATCCTGCTCGACGTCGACCACTCCATGCGGGTGATGACGGAGGAGAGTTTCGGCCCCGTGGTCGGTATCATGAAGGTGCGATCGGACGACGAGGCCGTGACGCTTATGAACGACAGTGAATTCGGCCTCACCGCCTCAATCTGGACCGGCGACGAGAAATCGGCGCTGGAGATCGGCGACCGCGTCGCCACCGGCACCTGGTTCATGAACCGCGCCGACTACCTGGACCCGGCGCTTGCCTGGACCGGCGTCAAAGACTCGGGCCGCGGCTGCACTCTGTCCCGCATCGGCTACGAGCAGCTCACGCGGCCGAAGTCGTTTCATTTACGGGTCACGGTTTGAGACATTTCTTTCACCCGTATAGTTACATGGTGACGCGTGATGTGTGACGCGACAAGAGGAAACCGAATCAGGCTATAGAATCGGATTCGCCCTCGCTTGCTCAAACACGCGTCCCGCATCACCCATAACGCATCACGCATCACCAATATGAAAGGCCACAACATCGACGTATCGCGGCTTTCCGGCAACTGGAATTACCCCACCAGCATTCGCTTCGGGGCCGGGCGCGTCCGCGAACTTGCCGATGCCTGCAGGCAGCTGGGCATGCGCCGGCCGCTGCTGGTCACGGATCCGGGACTTGCCGCGTTGCCGATGCTTGGAAGCGCGGTCGAGCTCTGCCGCGCTGCGGGCTTGGGATGTGAGGTGTTCTCCAAGGTGCGCGGAAACCCGGTCGAGGCCAACGTCAGCGAAGGTGTTGAAGCTTATCGCGAAGGCAGACACGACGGCGTCGTTGCTTTCGGCGGCGGCAGCGCCCTCGACGCGGGAAAAGCCATCGCTCTGATGGCGGGGCAAACCCGGCCGCTGTTCGACTTCGAGGATCGCGACGACTGGTGGACGCGGGTGAACGCCGACGGCATATCGCCAATCGTTGCGGTGCCGACCACGTCCGGCACCGGGTCGGAGGTGGGTCGCGCCTCGGTGATCACCGATGAACGTGACCACACGAAAAAAATCATCTTTCATCCCAAGATGCTTCCGGCCATCGTCATCGACGACCCGGAGCTCACCCTGGGCCTTCCGGCGCACATAACCGCCGCCGTGGGCATGGACGCCTTGTCTCACAATCTCGAAGCCTACTGTAGTCCCGTTTACCATCCCATGGCGCAGGGCATCGCGCTGGAGGGCATGAGGCTGATCAGGGAGTGGCTGCCGGTAGCCTGCAGCGAAGGCGATAACCTCATGGCCCGCGCTCAAATGCAGGTGGCCTCCACTATGGGCGCGACGGCGTTCCAAAAAGGTCTCGGCGCCATGCACGCCATGAGCCATCCCTGCGGTGCCGTGCTCGACACCCATCACGGGCTGACAAACGCAGTGGTCATGCCCTACGTGCTGATGTTCAACCGCGCCGAAATCGAGGACAAGCTGACCGCCCTGGCCCGTTACCTCGAACTTGGTGATCCCTCCTTCGACATTGTGCTCGAGTGGATACTCGAGCTTCGGCTGCGCATCGGCATACCCCACACGCTTTCCGACATAGGTGTAGCGGACGAGCACATCGAAACGCTGGCGCCGATGGCAGAAATCGATCCTTCGGCTGCAACCAACCCCGTTCCGCTGACCAAGGAGAACTTGAGCCAGCTTTTCAATAAAGCCATTCAGGGCAATTTAGGCGAATGCTGAAAGTGGATGCAGTTCCCACAGCCCCTTCGCGCCACCGGGCGTATCAAAAATTCCAGCAATTGAAGAGAAAAGATCATGTCTGAAAAGACCAACCTCAAAAAATACAAGATGTTCGTAGGCGGCAAGTGGGCCCAGTCAGCCTCGGGTGAGTACTTTGAAAGCTTTGACCCTTATACCGCCGAACCCTGGTGCCTGATTCCGCAAGCGAAAGCGGAAGACGTGGACCGCGCGGTGCAGGCTGCGCACGAGGCTTTCATCCACGGTGAATGGCCGAAGCTCGGCGCCACCGAGCGCGGCATGCTGATGCGACGGCTCGGAGATTTGATCGCCAAGAACGCCGACGTGCTGGCACGGGTGGAAGTCAAAGACAACGGAAAACTCATCAGCGAGATGGCGGCGCAGCTCAAGTACGTGCCCCAGTGGTACTACTACTACGGCGGGCTGGCGGACAAGATCGAAGGCGCGGTCATTCCCATCGACAAGCCCGCGTTCAATTTCACCCGTCACGAGCCGTTGGGCGTGTGCGCAGCGATTTCGGCGTGGAACTCTCCGCTGATGCTGGCGAGCTGGAAGCTGGCGCCGGCCCTGGCCGCGGGAAACACCGTCGTTCTCAAGCCTTCCGAGTACACCAGCGCCTCGGCGCTGGAGTTCGCCCGCCTGGTCGAGGCGGCCGGATTTCCGCCGGGCGTGATCAATATCGTCACCGGCTTCGGTCCGGAGTGCGGCGGGCCGCTGGTGGAACACCCGCTGGTGCGCAAGGTGGCGTTCACCGGATCGGATCGCACCGGCGAACATATTTACGCCACCGCCGCCAAAGGACTGAAGCGCGTGAGTCTCGAGCTTGGCGGAAAATCCCCCAATATCGTCTTCGACGACTGTGACATGGACGATGCGGTCAAAGGCGCGGTCTCCGGCATTTTCGCCGCTACCGGCCAGACCTGCATCGCCGGCTCCAGGCTGCTGGTGCAGGAAAGAATCCACAACGAATTCGTCGACAAGCTGGTCGCGTTTGCCAAGACCGCCAGGATGGGCAACCCAATGGAGACCGAAACCCAGGTGGGCCCGGTCACCAACATCCCCCAGTATGAAAAGGTGCTCGGGTATATCGACGTGGCCAAGGGCGAAGGCGCCGAAACGGTGCTCGGCGGCGGCAAGGCAGAGCGTCCCGAGTGCGGCAGCGGCTGGTTCGTGGAGCCCACCATCTTCACCGGTGTCAACAACAAGATGCGAATTGCCCAGGAGGAAGTGTTCGGACCCGTGCTCTCGGTGATCCCGTTCAAAGATGACGACGAGGCCATCGAAGTCGGCAACGACGTGGTCTTCGGCCTCGCCGCGGGCGTTTGGACCCAGAACATCCGCCGCGCGCTGCTCATGTCCGAGCGCTTGCAGGCCGGCACGGTGTGGGTCAACACCTACCGCGCCGTCAGCTACATGTCGCCCTTCGGCGGCTACAAGCGCAGCGGCCTGGGGCGCGAGAACGGGCAAGAAGCGATCCGTGAGTACATGCAGACGAAAAGCGTATGGATCTCCACCGCGACCGAAGTGCCGAATCCGTTCGTGATGCGGTGATGCGTGATGCGTGATGCGTGATGCGTTGAGCGTAATCGGCCTACGTGGCTTGTCAATTCCCCGTGCCTCTTTTCGCGTTACGCGTCACCCATCACGCGTTACCTCTTCCGGATCACGCATCACGCCTTACCGGTCATGATGAGCATGCCGATGAGCAGTGAGATCGTCCCGCCGGGAAAGCCGTGGTCGGGCATCGTCGAGAAAGGCCAGCGGCTGCGCATTATCGATCTCGAGGGCCGGCAGGGGGTCGATTTTCTCTGCTACAACGCGGATCGGACCGAGGAACGTTACCACGCCCCCAATACGCTAAAGGCCGCCGGAACGCTGGCGCTGACCGAGGGGCACGTGCTCTTTTCCGATGAGGCCCGTCCCATTTTCACCCTCGTCGCCGACACCTGTGGCGGTCATGACACCATCGGCGGCTGCTGCAGCGCGCCCAGCAACGCCATGCTCTATGGCGTGCACGCCTGCCCCGGGTGCCGGGAGAATTTTCTCCGCGCGCTGGCAGCCTACGGCATGGACCGCCGCGACATTGTTCCCAACATCAATTTCTTCTGTAATGTTCCGGTGGGCGTCGACGGCAAGCTGGCCCAAACGGTGTTCGTTGAAAGCCGCTCCAAGGCTGGCGACCGGGTTGAGCTCCGGGCCGAAATGCGTGCCCTGGCGGTGATTTCCAACTGCCCTCAAGTGAACAACCCCTGCAACGACGGGAACCCTTCGCCGATCCGGGTGGAAATCCAGGCCTGATATAACCTGGACCCGGCTTCGTGGCGCGTCGCTCACACCCTTCGCACGAATTGTTAACAATTTTATAACGCCGGCCGACTCGGCCCGAGCCGACGTGCTAAGGCGGGTCGCAAAGCGGTAAAGTAGGGCACTCGTTTGACTGCTAATCCGTTACAGACATGAAGCGTAAAGCGCTGGTGGTCGAAGACGACCGCGAGATCGGTCGACTGGTTGAGCTTCACCTGGCCGATATTCAATGTCACGCCGAGCTGGTCACTGACGGCGCGAAAGCGCTGGAGCGGTTCAAATCGGATCGCTTTGATCTAGTAGTGCTTGATCTGATGCTGCCCGGTCTCGACGGCTTGAGCCTGTGTCGACAAATCCGTGCGCTGCCCGGCTACGTTCCGATTCTCATGCTCACGGCCAGGTCCACCGAGCTCGACCGCGTTCTCGGTCTGGAAATCGGCGCCGATGACTACCTCACCAAGCCCTTCAGCGTCCGCGAGCTGGTGGCGCGGGTGAAGGCGCTGTTTCGGCGGGTGGAAGCCCTGGAAAGCCATACTCCGGAGGCTATCGATGCCGGACCTATAAAACGCGGACCGCTGGTCATAGACCCGGAGCGACGCCGGGTGCACATCGAAGAACGCGACGTGACCCTGACGGCGAAGGAGTTCGATCTGCTGCTCCACTTCGCCCGCGCGCCGGGCAAGGTTTTCAACCGGGTTCAGCTCTTGGACCAGGTCTGGGGTTACAACCACGAAGGATACGAGCACACGGTCAACTCGCACATCAACCGGCTGCGGGCCAAGATAGAATCGGATCCGTCACGGCCGGAGTTCATCATCACGGTGTGGGGAGTGGGGTATAAGTTCAATGATGAGCTTGGAACGGGGAAATGACGTAAATCGTATGTATATCGGTAAGTTCGATTTAATGAATCGCGAGCAAGCTCGCTCCTACAGCGGACTTTGATTTCGCTCGCATCCTGCCTCATCCGTCAGGTATTACTTTTTCAGACCATGCCACGCTCACTCTACGCCAAACTCTCTCTCGTGCTGGTGCTGCTGCTCGCCTCCATCGGTGTCGTCTACACCATGGTCACCATTTCGGCCACCCGCCACTACCTGGAAGAAGTCAACCAGAATCTGAATCGAGATCTGGCGAAAAACCTGGTCGCCGACCGCGACCTCGTCGCTGAAGGAAGAATCAACGAAAACGCGTTGAAGGAAACCTTCCACGAGTACATGGTCATCAATCCGAGCATCGAGATTTATCTTCTCGACGAGGAAGGAAGAATCCTGTCCTTCTCCGCGGATCCGGAAAAGGTCAAACGCAAGCGCGTCTCGCTCGATCCCATTTACGCGTTCATGAGCGGCAAGGCTTCCTTTCCCATCCTGGGCGACGATCCCCGCAGCCACGATCGGCGCAAGGCTTTCTCGGTCACCCCGGTTCCCTCTTCAGACGAGACCCAAGGCTATCTGTACGTGGTTCTGCGCGGCGAGCAGTTCGACTCCGTGGACGCGCTGCTCGGAGAAAGCCATTTTCTTCGATTCGGCAGCTACGCCATCGCCGGCAGCCTGGCGCTCGGACTGATCGCCGGCCTGCTGGTATTTCACCTGCTCACCCGCCGCCTCCGTCGGCTGACGGCGACAATGGATCGATTTCGCCGCAGCGGATTTTCCGATTACGAACCCTATGCCCAAACAGCGCATTCGGACAAAGGGGACGAAATCGATCAGCTCGGGGGAAGCTTCGATCACATGGCCAAACGTATCGTGGAGCAAATCGCCGCGCTGAAGCGCGAGAACACGCTGCGAAGCGAAATGGTGGCCAATGTGTCCCACGACCTCCGCACGCCGCTCGCTTCGCTGCACGGCTACCTGGAGACCCTGCAGATGAAGTCAGCGGACCTGACCGACGAGGAACAGAACGAGTACCTGCAGACCGCGCTGCGTCACAGCGAACGTTTGCGCAGGCTGGTGGCGGAGCTGTTTGAGCTGGCCAAGCTCGAAGCCCCAGAGCACAAGCCGGAAAGCGAACCTTTCTCGGCCACCGATTTGGTTCAGGACGTGGTGCAGAAATTCCGTCTCAGAGCGACACAGCAAAACATTAATCTGAAGGTCGATTTCAACGGCGCCGTGCCGCTGGTGTCCGGGGATGTCGCCCTGGTGGAGCGGGTGCTGGAAAATCTCATCGAAAATGCCTTGAGCCATACACCTGCCGACGGACACATTCACATACCTATTACCCGGCGCAACGGAAAAGTCGAGTTCGCCGTCTGCGACAGTGGTGAAGGCATTCCCGCAGAGGCACAATCGCGCATATTCGATCGCTTCTACCAGGTACGAAATGAACACCGGGGAAGCGGCCACACAGGCCTTGGGCTCTCCATCGCTAAGCGCATCGTCGAGCTGCACCACGGCGAGCTTCGAGTGGAGAGCGCTCCGGGACAGGGCGCGACTTTCCGCTTTGCGCTGCCGGTGTGGCGGGAAGAAGGTAGACGGTAGATGGTAGATGGTAGATAGGGTTGGAGGCGTTAACTGCGCGGCACTGTCTACCATCTCCAGAGAATCTCTGACGAACAGCCGGGCTCGACTTGGGGTAACGCTGAAAAAAACAGTACACTTTCCCTCATGCCCCCGGCACCGGCCAACGTGCTGCTCATCGGCGACCTGCGCCTTCGCGAGATCAGTGCGCCGGTTCATGACCTCAACGAGCCGGAGTTCCTCCACGCGCGCGAGATCCTCGCCGCCACCCTGGAAGACTTCCGCAAAGTTCACGCCTTCGGCCGCGCCATTTCCGCACCCCAGATAGGCATATCAAAGCGATTCATCGCCCTGAATCTCGACGGCCGCCGGCACACCATGGTCAACCCGGTCATCCTCTGGCGCGACGTGCGGACCTTTACCCTCTGGGACGACTGCATGAGCTTCCCATTTCTGCTGGTGCGCGTATCTCGCAGCGACTCTATTTCGGTCAAATTCAGCGACCAGCAGGGTAAGGTCCATATATGGGAGAGACTCGACCGGGCGACCTCCGAGCTGCTTCAGCACGAGATCGATCACCTGGATGGAATTCTAGCCGTGGACCGGGCGGTGGATCGCCAGTCCCTGGTCAGCCGGGAAGTATTCGAAGCCAACCGCGACGCTTTTACCCGGCAGGTGGATTACACGATTGGGGATAGTTAACGCTTAAGGCCCGGAAATCTATCGGCGGTTCACTTAAATGAGGGAAACTCTGAATAATTCCATCCCTGGAATTTTCAGAGTCGACAAGTGAAAACGCGGTTTCCACTTGCCTCACGAATCCAATGACTTACAGTCATCAGATTCGGCGGCGCATCCCTGCTTAGCTAAGGAAGGTCTGATAAATCAGACCTTCCTAAGCAGATTACCGAGCCGCCTGATTCAAGGAACTGCGGGCAAGACCGCTCCAACATCGGGCTTCACTCAAATTTCTGTTGGCCATCAGCGCCGCAACCCCAGATTCAATATCCGCTGTATCAGCGACTCATAGCTCAAGCCCGCGGCTTCGGCGGCGGATGCAAACTCTTCTTCCCGCGCGATTTCCGGATTGGGATTTGCCTCGAGAAAGTGCAGCCGGCCCTCGGGGTCCATCCGATAGTCAATGCGCCCATAGCCTTCGAGCCCCAGGATGCGGTAAATGCGCTTGCTCTGGCGCACCAGCATCGGCTCGACACCATCCGGCAGCGACTGCGGCGCCGCAATCTCGACCCCGTATTTCTCCTGGTAAGCAATGTCGTGTTTCATGCGTTCGGTGGCGATTAAATTATCGTCAGGTTCGCGATCCTTCATCACAAGCTCCCGGGCCGGAAGCGCGGTGAGGCGAACGTTACCCAAGATGCCGACGTAAAGCTCGCGTCCAGGAACGAACTGTTCGAGGATGGCGTCCGTGCCGATGCGATCATGAATAAACTCAACTCTCTTCATCAGCGACTCGTCGTCGTGGACGACGGAGGCCTTGGAAATACCCCGGGACGCTTCTTCGTTGAGTGATTTGACGATGATGGGAAACTCGAGCTTAGCCGGGCGTCGCACCGCATGGCCCCTGCGCGCCGCCTTGAAACGCGGACAGCGGATTCGATGATAAATGAGCAGCTTCTTCGACATCGCCTTGTCCCGGGCGATAATGAGGCCGCGCGGGCTGCAGCCGGTGTAGGGAACTCCGAGCAGCTCCAAAAACGCGACCACGTTCTGGTCGTACACGGCCTCACCGCGGAATTCTTCCAGCAGATTGAACACGATATGCGGGTGCCATTCCTCGAACGCTTCGCGGATAGGAAGGAGCTCGTCCAGCACCCCGAGCACCCGCGCCTGGTGACCGAGCGTTTTAAGAGCCTGAACGACATCCAGCTCGGTCTTGAGCTCATATTGCTCTGCGTCACTCAGTTTGCTGACATCTTCCGGCGGAACAAAGTTTGCGTGCACCAGGACCAGAACCTTGAGCTTTTTCATAGCGCGTGCCAGTCCCTTCGCCGATAAACGTACTCGGCGCTTCTGGCAGCGAGCACGATGGCAAGATCGACAATGAGCCGCCGCTCGGAACCCGATACGCGCAGCTTGAGCTCTCGACAACGGCGAATCATTTCACGCAGGACCATGTCCACCGCCAGCGGGTGTTCCGATGTATTCTCGGTCACCATGCGGCGGATCCTCACCCGATTCCGCCTCAGGAACGCGGACGCTTTTTCGCTGTTTCGCGTTTTCGTGCCGCGGAAAAGCCTTGCCAAATCGGCGTCGTAGTCGGTGATGGTCATACCGGAGTAGAGTTCGAGCTTCTCCTCATAGTGTTCACGCAGTGTTTTGCTCATCCTGCTGACGGGGTCGACCCTGGAGCGGTTGCGCACCCTGGGCTTTTGACCCGCAATCTCTTGCATGAGCTCGTTCACGTACTCGAGTTTTTTCAGCGCCGCCCAGCCCTTGTATCGTTGCCTCCAGTTGGACTTTGGTGTCAGCCAAACGGCGAAAGTCTCCGCGAAATCTTCGTCCGGATGCGCCTGGGCGTACCAGTGATCCAAATGGGTGACGTAGCGCTTACTGGCCGGATTCGGCTTGTAGTAGTCTGGATAAGGGGAGGACGAGCGGCCAAAGGTCTGCTGCCACTGACGACGCCGGTTGAAGCGATATGCGTGGTCCATGACGTGGCCCATCTCGTGGCGTAACAATCGAAGGCAGCTCGCCCTGTTGCCACCTTCCACGTTCAGGATCTGCTTGCGCTCGAGGCGCATGAGCCGGGGATGGGTGAGGTAGAACGGCACCGCGATCCCGGTCACGGCATCGGGCGAAAACCATTCGTCGGAGATCCAGTAATGCGGCCGGATACGGATGTCGCGGGCATCGAGCTCCTGCTGGAGCTTATGGAAGCGTTCCTCGAGCCAGGTGCCCTCGAGCCGAACTCCCAGATCGCGAAACCGAAGATCGAGCAGTCGCTCGTCCGGCCATCGGGTCCAGTTGAGACGTTTCTTCGCCGCCAATGAAGACACTTTGAAACTGAATGTGGACGCAGATTGAGGAGCCGCGCCGCTTAAATATTGTTACTTACCTGGGTTGTAGTTCACTCGGGGGCAGAACTCACGCCGACTTGCCGCCAATGGCCGATTCCGCCTCGTCGAGAGCCCGCTCGAAGCGATCGAACAGATCTCCAATTTGCTTCTTTTCGATGATCAGCGGCGGGCATATGGCCACGGCGTCTCCCGTCAGGCCGCGCACGATCAAGCCGTTGGCCTGGGACCGGTCGGCCACGACTTGCGCGGCCTTAACAGACGGGTCGAACTGATCCTTGGTTTCCTTGTTCGCAACCAGCTCCACCGCGCCAATGAGGCCGATCCCGCGCGCCTGTCCCACCAGCGGGTGTTGGCTGAGATTCTGAAGACGTGACTGGAACGTCTTAGACACCTGTCGTACGTGAGCGACAATGTCGCGTTCCTCGTAAATGTTCAAAGTCTCCAGGGCCACCGCCGCGGATACCGGATGCGCCCCGTAGGTGTAGCCCATGCCGAACGCGCCGTGCGTCCTGCTATTTTCCGCGATCACCTCATAGAGCGCATCGGAAATCATGAGTGCGGCAATCGGAAGGTAGCCTGAAGAAAGCTGCTTGGCGCAGGTCACCATATCCGGACGAATGTTGAAGGTCTGGCTGCCCCACAGGTTGCCCGTGCGTCCGAAGCCGCAAATGACCTCGTCGGCGATCATCAGCACGTCGTGCTTTTTCAGCACCGCCTGCACCTGCTCGAAGTACTCTTCGGGCGGAACGATGACGCCACCGGCACCCATGACCGGTTCGGCGATAAACGCGGCCACCGTGTCGGCGCCCTCCTCTTCGATCAGCTGGTCGAGACTTTGCGCCAAGCGCCGGGAAAATGCCGGCTCCGATTCCCCGGGCTCGGCGTGGCGATAGTGGTGCGGGGTATCCGTATGCAGAAATCCTTCCCGCGGCAGATCGAAGTCCTTTTGCATCATTGGTATTGCGGTCAAACTGCCTGCGGCCACGGTTACACCGTGATAACCGCGAAGGCGGGAAATGATCTTCTTCTTCTTCTGCCGTCCACGCGCGTTGTTGTAATACCAAACGAAGCGAATGGCGCTGTCCACCGCCTCGGATCCGGAATTGACGAAAAACGCTTTCGCCATGGGCTCCGGCGCCATGCCGACGAGCTTCTCCGCGAGCTCGATCACGGGCTCGGTCGCCCGGTGGGCAAAGTTGTGTGAGAAAGGCATGAGCTCCAGCTGGCGCGACGCCGCCTTGACCAGTCGCGGCTCGCTGAATCCAAGTGAGACACACCACAGGCCGGCCAGACCTTCTATGTACTTGTTTCCCTCGTCGTCGAAAACATAGATGTTCTCCCCGCCAGTGATGAGAAGCGGGCCCTTATCGCGATGCAGCACCCAGTTGGTGTAACCGTGAAGGTTATAGGCAATGTCTTTTGCCGCGAGTGAATTTGGAGCGTGAGTCATGGATTCATTCCGCGCGTGGTTGCCGATCGGTTGGCGGAGCACTTAGCCGCCTTCATACGTGCTCGCCGCCGTTGATCTGAATTTCTGTTCCGGTGACGTAACTCGCTTGTGGCGAGCAGAGAAAATAAATGGTGGACGCCACTTCCTCCGGGGTGCCCAGCCTTCGTAAAGGTAACTGCCGCGCTATCTCCTCGGTGCCGGGCGAGAGGATCGCGGTATCAATTTCTCCAGGCGCAATCGAGTTTACGCGGATCCCGTGGGGCCCGAAGTCAGCCGACATCTCTCTCGTCAGCGCGGCAAGGGCAGCCTTGGAGGTGGCATAGGCCGCGCCTGCAAACGGATGCACCCGGCTTCCGGCGATGGAGGTCACGTTGATGATGGTGCCCTTCCCCGCTTTGAGCTCCTCGATCAGCCCGCGGGCGAGCAGAATGGGGGCGAAAAAATTCACCTGGAAGACGTGCTTCCAGTCTTCCGCCTTGGTGTGGATAGCATCGAGCCGTTCGCCGTTCGGCCCCTTGGGCGAGACCCCGGCGTTGTTCACCAGTGCGTTTAGAGGCGCCCCGTTCAATCGCTTGCGCATCTCCACGATGCCCCCAAGCGTATTCTCCTGGTCGGAGAGATCGATTTGGATGTGATCCTCCGGACCCGCTTCCCAAGGACAATCTTCCGGAAAGGCATGCCTCGAGCAGGTAATCACCCGCCAGCCGGCGCTGGAGAAGCGCTTCACGGTGGCATGACCGATACCCCGGCTCGCCCCCGTTAGGATCAGGGTGCGTCTGCTTTCTGGCTGATTCTCCGCCATGGAGTAGGCCTCCTACGTGCCTCCCGTGGTTTGGATTACGGTATCCAAACCGCTGCTCGGAGCGGTACGACTTCCCGAGCTTTGAGCGAACGCATGGCGACTTCCCCATAAAGGCGCCTCGAGGGCGCCTTCCGTCCAATGCGCGCCATATCTAGTTCGATTCCCGGCCCTGACTCAAGTACCGCCAGGGAGAGAGCGCCGCCCTGCGGCCGTAAGCTGCGGTGCTGAGCGTCTTTGTGCTAACGGAGCATAACGACTATGACAGTGCTTGGCTAAATTAAACGCTGCGGTTAGCCTCTTTGGTTTCCAACACCACATTAAATGACTCCGGGAGCGCAGATGATCGCCATCGACCTTCGAAGCGACACCGTCACGCGGCCCACCCGGGCCATGCGCGCCGCCATGGCCGAGGCGGAGGTCGGGGACGATGTCTACGGCGAAGATCCCACCGTCAACCGGCTGGAGGCCATGGCCGCGGAGCGCCTTGGACATGAATGCGCCGTCTTCGTGCCCAGCGGCACGCAGTCCAATCTGCTGGCGCTGCTCAGTCACTGCGAGCGCGGCGACGAGTACATCGTCGGGCAGCTGGCCCACACCTATAAATACGAAGGTGGAGGCGCCGCCGTGCTGGGCAGCATCCAGCCGCAGCCCCTCGACTTCGGGCCCGACGGCACCTTAGACCTGGATCAAGTCGCCCGGGTTATTAAGCCCGACAACATCCATTTCGCTCGTACCAGGCTTTTGTGCCTGGAAAATACCCAGGCCGGGAAGGTGCTGCCGCTCGATTATCTAGACCAGGCCAAAGCGCTGGCGGACCGCCGGCGGCTCGCGCTGCACCTGGATGGCGCCCGGGTTTTCAACGCCGCGGTCAAGCTCCGCGTCGCGGTGGATCGCATCAGTGCACGTTTCGACAGCGTTTCCTTCTGTCTTTCTAAAGGCCTGGGGGCCCCGGTGGGCTCGCTGCTATGCGGTAGCCGCGATCTGATTCGGCGCGCCCGGCGCTGGCGCAAGGTCACGGGCGGCGGCATGCGCCAGGCGGGCGTCATCGCCGCCGCCGGCATCGTGGCGCTTCAGTCCCACGTGGAGCGTCTTGCCGAGGACCATGCCAACGCCCAGGCGCTTGCGCGCGGGATGGCCGGCATCGCGGGCCTTTCAGTGGACCCGGGCCAGGTGCAGACCAACATGCTTTTCCTCAGCGTGACAGCGGGGGATGCGGCCAGCTTCTGCGAGCACATGCGCGAGCGTGGTATCTATGTCTCCGCCGAAACCCCGATTCGCATGGTTACTCACCTGGACTTTCACGCCGAACATATTCCCGCGGTCGTCGAGGCCGCCGAAGCCTACTTCACCCGCGCCGCCTGAAACGATTCTCCAGATCGGATCGTATTAGCGACTTCGCGGCACCGGGGCGTGCTATTGAGCCTAACGCGGATGATAGAAGCGTAGGGTTCCGTCCGAGAGCCCCGCGGCCACAATCATTCTTCCCCCGGCGAGGGTCACCCCAGCCAGGTTTGAAGAAAGCTGAGCCGGCAGCTTCACCTCCCAAGCCCGCTCGGCCCCTTCGGGGGTACGCCGAACGGCGGCGAGGCGAGCGCGATCCTGGGTCGGTAGCAACAGCTCCACGTGGCCGTCAGCGTCGAAATCTCCGGCCGCTGCCAGGTCCAGGTTGCGTGATCCGTGAACGTGGGAGGTGAATCCGGAAATGCGCGCCACCCGCTCCAGTCGCGTTCTCTCCCACTTGAAGAATTGGACCACACCGCCCAGATGCGGTGTCAGAACCTCCGCCATCTCCATTTCGCCGTCGGGACCGAACGGCGCCACGGCAATGGCGTGACGCCACCGCCGCCCGGTGCCGATGGCGGGGCTTTCGGCAAGCGTGTTGCCGCGCTCGTCGTAAAGCACGAGCTTGGCTCCATCTCGATCCGACGACAGCGTGGCCACGATTTCCCTTTTTCCATCCCGATTCCAATCGGTCCAGATGGGCGCAATTCCCTCGAATACCCAAGGCTGCGGAAACTCGATGCGAGTAATGACGCGAGGCCGCCCGCCTGCGTCGATCAGGGACATGGATGCGGCTTCGGTCCCGTCGCCCAGGGCGCCGTGGGGATAGCGCTCGGTGGGATCGCTCAGCAGCAGAATGCGTCCGGTCTCGTCCGCCAACACGCGGGCGTCTGGCAGCGCCAGCAGCGCTAGCTCCGAGCGCTGGCCGCCCCAGGGCGTAGCGAAACCCAAGCGTCCACGCCTGGATACGAAAGCGAGACGCTCCTGCCGCGGCAGCGGCACCGCGTGGGACAAGGGCGAACCGTCCTCCGCCGGTGCCGTGACCGCCACCTGCCGACCCTGTCGGATCAGCACCGGGGGACCGGCAAGCCTGGAGGGCTCGAAGTTCGGAATGGATCGGGCCGAGCCGGCCTGTAGCGAAAGGGCCCGCACCGATCCATCGTTCAAAACCGCTACCCACAAGCTGTCGTTTCCAACAGGCACTCCTACGATCCACTCTATTGGCTTGTGGAGCGACACATCGACGACTCTGGCGCCGGGCAATGCCCCACGCCCGGCCAGGTAACGGTTGCCGTCCAGGCTCTGGTAGGTCAGACCGACTTGCGTGCTGCTGAGACCGTTGGCAGCCGCGATCGACGAGCTTGCCAACAGCAAGAAAACGAGAAATAGGCTAGATAGGCTTTTGGACCAATGCATTACCGCCGAGCTCCCTTTGACTCTCACGAAAAGCCTAGACGATTGAGGCCGGGCTCGCCCAAGGGAAATTCGTCCGCCGTCGTGCCATCGGGCCGCCGGCGTCGCGCGGCGGCCGCATGATGGCGCATTTCGGAGCGCGGACTTGATCGACATCAAGTATTTCTGGAACCCTTGGGCCAACGCGTGGGTCAACAAGATCGTTGTCTCATCAGCCAGTAAAAGGATCCACCATGTCGGCTTCAAAGTCGTTCTCGTTCGAAATTGGCGCGCGGACCGGAATCTGCGCCCTGCTTTTGACCACGCTCGCTTCGTGTGCCTCCACTACGGAACCCATACCCCCTTGCTGCTATACGGGCGAGGTCGAGCTCGCCTACGTGCGCGACGTGCAGCTGGCGCTTTCCGACGGCAGCAAGGTCGGGTTTTTACAAGCGTTTCCCGGGTATGAGTCTCAGTCGGGCCTGTTCACCACCGCCTTTCCATTCAACGAGGTGGAGATCGCGCAAGTCACCTACGGTGTCTTACGCCCCGTGCTTCCACAGTACGATGCCAACGAAAACGGTAATTTGGAGGAGCCCGAGCTTACCGTTCTCTACATCCGCGAAGGCGCGCTCGGCCTGGGATTGAACGTGAATCACTTGACTACCGATAAACGCGTGGACGCGCTGGTTCTCCCCGCTGGCGAGGTTGGCGGCCTAGTGCGCTACGTGAACAGCAACCTCGACCGAATGACGCCGCCGGCCCAAGATATTTTCAAAAAGCTGAAGCTGGTAGGAATTGATTTACGCGGCAGGGGAAGCGAGAACAACGGCATGGACAGTACAATTTTTGTTCCGTAGCCGGAAGCGGCGTTCATTTCCGGGGTCGGGAAACGCTAGCGCCAGCCGGTGCAGGCTTGCGCGCGGCCGGGTCACCCGCTGCCGGGCTCCATCGCCTCTAGCCAACTTCTCGAGTCTTGCGCGATGGACTTTGCCCGTGGGTAGACTGGTAAGAAAACGCACCCCCCGACTGTTGCCGCGTCGGGGCTAGACAAGCTAGTCCGACACGCCTCCCGGCGCGAGCGCCGCGTCTTTTCCTGCCACGCTCTCCCTGGGGCGCAGATGCGCGTGCCAGCGCTTCTCCCAGAGCTTGAACAGCCACACGATCATGAAGGTCATGCAGAGGTAGAAGAACCCGGCGGCAATATAGGACTCGAAGGGCACGAAGTGGCGGGAGTTCACGATTCGCGCGGCGCCAAACAGGTCGACTATCGTGATCACGCCGGCAAGCGCGCTGCCGTGAAGCATGAAAATCACTTCGTTGCCGTAGGCGGGCAGCGCGCGCCGGAAAGCGCCGGGCAGGAGGATCCTGCGGTACATGGTCGGGGTTGACATTCCGCACGCTTTCGCCGCTTCGATTTCTCCAAAAGCGGTTTGTTCGATGGATCCGCGAAGGATTTCCGCGGTGTACGCGGCGGTATTGAAGCTGAAGGCGATCAGCGCGCACCAGTACGCCTCCTGGAAAACCACCCAGATGAAGCTTTCGCGCACGCCCTCGAACTGCGCCATGCCGTAATAAATGATGTACATCTGCACCAGAAGCGGCGTGCCGCGGAAGAAATAGATATACGCTTTGGGCAGCAGCGCCATGAAAGTATTGCGGGAGCTCGCGGCCAGCGCCAGCGGCACCGCCAGCAGCAGGCCGCAGATCAGCGCCAGGGTTACGAGCTGAATCGTTACCCACAGCCCTTTGAAGTAAAGCGGCAGATTCTCAATGATGACGCCGATATCCACCCGATCAGGCCCTTCGCACGCCCGCGCTGTAGCGGCGGTTCAGCCAGCGCATACCAAGATCCGACACCCCGGTGATGACCAGGAATAAAAGCGCAACCACCATGAAGAAAGTAAACGGCTGGCGCGTGGCCCCGCCCGCCTGGTTGGCGTTGAAGACCATGTCCTGGAGCCCGATCACGGAAACCAGGGCCGTGGTCTTTGCCAGCACCAGCCAGTTGTTGCCGAAACCGGGAAGCGCGTGGCGAATACAGGCCGGCAGGGTGATGCGGAAAAACACCTGCACCGGCGTCATGCCGAACGCATAACCCGCCTCGATCTCTCCCCTCGGCACGGAAAGGATCGCGCCGCGGAAGGTCTCGGTCATGTAGGCGCCGAAAATGAAACCGATGGTCCCCACGCCGGCAATGAAGGGGCTGATGTCGATGTAGTCCCAGCCGAGATTGAACGGCAGACCCCGGGCCTCGCTGAAGTCGGCCAGCCTGTAGCCAATGTCGTTTACCAGAAGCTGGCCGCCGAAGAAAATGATCATCATCAGCACCAGATCCGGCACGCCACGAATAATCGTGGTGTACAAAGCGGCGATGGTATTGGCAATACGCGACTTGGAGAGCTTCGCCAGCGCGCCGATGAATCCCAGAATGAGGGAGATGACGAGTGACAGCAAAGCGACCTCCACCGTGAGAACCATGCCCTTCAGGATGAAGGGGAAATAGCCGTGAAGATCGAACATCGGCTGCTGCCTCCGAAGCACCATGGACGCCGCGGGCCCTAAAACCCGCGGCGCAAGCTGCTATCGAGATGTGGCCTTAATTATTCGCCGTATACGTCGAAGTCGAAGTACTTTTTGGCGATAGCGTCGTAGGTGCCGTTGGCGCGAATATCCTTAATCGCCTTGTTGAGCTGCGCCACCAGATCCTTGTCCTGCTTTCGAATGGCAATTCCGGCGCCGTCACCGAAGTACTTGGGGTCCGAGAAATCGGGACCGACGAACTCCCAATCCGCGCCCTTGTCGGTTTTGAGGAAGCCGTCGTCCATGGCTACCGAGTCGGCCAGCAGCAGATCCACCCGTCCGGAGACTGCGTCCAGATAAGCTTCGTCTTGGGTCGCGTAGCGCTTGATCTTCACCGAGTCGCCGAATTCGCCAGTGACGAAGTTGTCGTGGGTGGTCGCCCGCTGCACCGCCACGGTCTTGTCCTTCAGTCCAGCCCTGGAAATTTGAATACCCGAACCCTTCTTTGCCGCAAACTTGGCCGGCGTATGGTAGTACTTGCCGGTGAAAGCGACCTTTTTCTTGCGCTCTTCGGTAATGGACATGGAAGCGATGATGGCGTCGTACTTGCGCGCCAGCAGCGCCGGGATGATGCCGTCCCAGTCCTGCTGAACCAGCGTGCACTCGGCGCCCATCTGCGCGCAGAGGGCGTTGGCAATCTCGATATCGAAACCGGCCAGTTTGCCCTCCGGATCCACGTAGCTAAACGGCGGATACGCGCCCTCCACGCCGATGCGAACCTTCTTCCATTCCTTCGCCTCGACGCTGGCGGCGTTCAGCGCCACCGCTGCAGCGACCACAAGGGTGCTTAACAGTCTTTTCATTTTTCAGTCTCCTCTCTTCTATCGAATTCTAGATTTCTCGCCCCGGCGAAGGATCATTTGAGCGTGCCCGCCAGAAACTGCCGGAAGCGCGTGGATTTGGGCTGGCTGAAAACCTGGTCCGGAACACCGGACTCCTCCACCAGTCCCTGGTGCAGGAATATGACGTGGTTGGATACGTCCTTGGCGAATCCCATCTCGTGGGTGACCACCAGCATGGTGCGGCCCTCCTCGGCCAGGCTGCGCATAACCTTGAGGACCTCACCCACCAGCTCCGGATCCAGGGCCGATGTCGGCTCGTCGAACAACATCAGCTCGGGCTCCATCGCCAGAGCACGGGCGATCGCCGCCCGTTGCTGCTGTCCGCCCGACAGATGCGCGGGGTAATAGTCTTTGCGCTCGTACATGCCGACCTTGTGCAGCACCTGCTCGGCCCGCTCCAGGGCTTCGGCCTTGGGAACTTTGAGCACATGAACCGGCGCTTCGATAACGTTCTCCATCACCGTCATGTGCGCCCACAAATTGAACTGCTGAAACACCATCCCCAGCTTGGAGCGGATCCGCTCCACCTGCCGACGGTCTTCCGGAACCGCCTCCCGCCCATCCCGCTCGCGCATCCGAATCAGCTCGCCGTGGACGTAAACCTTGCCCCGATTAGGGGTTTCCAAGAGATTGATACAGCGAAGGAAAGTACTTTTTCCCGAGCCGCTGCTGCCGAGAATGGAGACGACCTCATGCTCCCGGGCCACTAACGAGATTCCTTTGAGCACATCCACATTGCCGAAGCTCTTGTGAATGTCTTCTACCACCAGTGCCGGTTCTGATTCTGCCACTGCGAAGGTCTTCGAGCTCAATCCAGGGGTGGCGATACGTTAGACGGGATCGACCCCGGAAGCAAACAACCGCGTTCCCGGCGCGGTAAGGCGCCGGGGCCCGCAGGTCAGTCGGATAGCAAGGGTCCGCCGATGCGCTCGGCCAAAGGCGTGGCGCCGGCCACCTTGACCAGCACATCGCCGGCGCGGGCAAAGCGCGTGCTTCGCCGCGTGAACAGCAGCCCCGTGGCGACGGTACGCACCTCGCTACGGGCGCTCTTGGGATCTTCCGCTCCGGGATCCACCATCACCGCCACCACGTCGCCGGCCGCGACTTGTTCTCCTAAAGCGCGGGTGTAGCTCACCACCCCCTGGACCGGCGCGCGCACGATATCGACGCCGTCCAGCGGGGTGGCGTCCCCAAGCGGATGCGGAAGCACGCCCGGATCTCCCGCCAGAACGCCCCGGCGTGTCAAAAATTTCAGCAGGTTTTCGGCATCTACCCGGGCGACCTCGTCGCTCACGTCCGCCTCTCCCCGGAGCTCCACGGTGGCGGACAGGCAGGCGGGAGGAACGGGTTTGCCCGGAAACCGCTCCGCCAGGCTCCACCAGATCCCGCCGACGGCCTCGTCGAAAGGGTTGCCCCCGGACTTCGCCGCCAGCAGGGTGAGCCGGCTGCCCAGCTGCGCGCTCAGATCGGACGCCGCCGGCCACAGCGGCTTCCCCGTGTAGAGGTGCAGCAGCGCTTCTTCATCGCAGTGCAGGTCCAGCACGACGTCGGCGTCGGCGGCGAGCCGCATCAATGTGAGCCGCAGCCGATCGGTGTCCGCGAGGGGGGCCAGTGAATCCAGCACCTCGTTCACGGCGCGGCGGATGGTGGCGACGTTGATGGCGGGATCGTCACCCAGGGTGCTCGACACTTTCGTGGCCACGGCCTCAACGACGTCGGGGTACTGCCGGTTGAAGTTTCCGCCGCCGCTCAACGCATAACGACCGAGCAGCTTGGCGTTGACGTTTTGCGCCAGGCCGATGGGGTTGGCATAAGGATTGACGACCACCTGCCCAATGACTTCGCCGCGGGCCGCGGCGTTATCCAGCAACATGCGCAGATGATGCAGCACCAGCAGACCGGGGATCTCGTCGGCGTGCAGCGCCGCCTGCAGATAGGCCTTGGGGCGGGCATTCGCCTTTCCGTAGCGAACCACGGTCAGGTGACGGGGGCTGCCCGGCGCTGCCGACGCCAGAGGCACCCGCGTCAGTTGTGGTCCGGCGTTCACCGGGTCCGTTCCGGAATATTGAGCCGGGTCCGAATTCTGTTCATTTAGCCGCAGCAATTTTCGATCGATTCCCGAATCCAGGATGATAAGAGCAGACGCGCTTGTTCGCCATCTGCCGTGTTGTCTACCACCAGTGGTTTAACTTACCCTCAGCGTTCCTCTTTGGAACGCTCATACCCGCGGACAAGATTCGAAACTTCGTCCAACGATGATCAAAGCCATTACCTTCGACCTTTGGGATACGGTGATCCATGACGACTCCGACGAGCCCAAGCGAAAGGCGCAAGGGCTCCCGCCGAAACGCGAATTCCGCCGGCAGCTTGCTAACCAGGCGTTCTCCGCAATGGGGTCGATTGAGCCGCGCCAGGTCGCTGTTGCCTACGACACCATGGAAGCGGCGTTTCACCACGTATGGCACGAGCAGCACGTGACCTGGACCGTGAGCGAGCGAGTCTCGGTTTTGGAATCAGGACTACGGCGAAGGCTGCCGTCAAAAAGCTTCAGCACCCTCGTGCGCGAGCTGGAGGAGATGGAAGTGACCATAACGCCGGACCCGGTGCCCGGTGTCGCCGAGGCGCTGGCCGATCTCTCCGCGCGTTACAAGCTCGGCGTGGTTTCCGATGCAATTTACTCGCCCGGCCGATGCTTGCGGCAGTGGCTGGAAATGCATGATCTCAAGCGTTACTTCCTGGGTTTCGCTTTCTCCGACGAGATCGGCCACTCCAAGCCGCATCGAAACATGTTCGCCTCGGCGGCAGAACAGCTCGGTGTTCGCATGGAGGAGATCCTTCACTTGGGTGATCGCGATCACAACGACATCAAGGGCCCGCATACGCTCGGTATGAAGGCGGTGCTCTTCACCGCCACCCGCGATCGCGATAAGAACATGACCACGGCAGACGCCATCTGCGAGCGCTACGCGGATCTGCCCGCCATCGTCGACCGCCTCGCCGGTTGACCCGACAAGATTAGAATCGCCATGCCCAACGAGCCAAAATTCCTCGTCGTCGACGGCTACCGCAAACAGGGACGAGAAGAGCTGATCGCCGGCGGCGCGACGCCTGGCGGCGAACTCTACTCACGGATGCTCAAGAAGTGCCTGCCGGGTTGCCGGGTGGACATCATTTACCCCGCCGATGTTGGCGTCTCGCTGCCTAAAGGAACCGATATTTCCGCCTACGACGGCATCGCCTGGACGGGATCCAGCCTCACCGCCTATCACGACACGCCCGAAGTCGGCTCGCAAATCGAATTCTGTCGCGCGGCCTTCGAAGCCCAGGTGCCGAGCTTCGGCAGCTGCTGGGCGGCGCAGATCGCCGCCGTCGCTGCCGGCGGTCGCTGTGAAAAGAATCCCCGCGGGAGGGAAATGGGCATTGCGCGCAAGATTAAGCTTACGCCTGAAGGCCGCGGACATCCTCTGTATGACGGCAAACCGTCGGTCTTCGACGCCTTCATCAGCCACGAGGACGAAGTCACCCACCTGCCCCCCGGGGGCGTCACCCTTGCCGGCAACGCGTTCACTCAGGTGCAGGCGCTGGCCATCACCTACAAGGGCGGCACACTCTGGGCGGTGCAGTACCATCCGGAATACGATCTGCACGAGATTGCCCGCCTCACCCACTGCCGTCTGGAGCGGCTGACCAAGATGGGATTTTTCAAGGACCAAGAGGCGGGAAGCGATTACGTCGACAAGCTAGAAGCGCTGTACCAGGATCCGTCGAGGAAGGACCTCGCCTGGCTTTTGGGCGTCGACGACGACGTTATGGATGAGGACATTCGTCTGCTCGAGGTGCGCAACTGGATCGAGCGACTGGTGCTGCCGGCGATGAGAGTGTGAGGTTTCAGAAAACCAAGCCCGCTTAATCAGCCGAGCTTGCTAGCGGCAATTTGATTACAGCAAACAGACACGGGTCAGCTGGCACTGCCAGATAATGCCTGCACTTTTGTCGGCAAGATTCTGCTTTCAGCGCAACAGAAAACCGGTGTTCGGGGTTGTTTTTCCGCGATATCGGTGAATCAAGCGCACCCTGATTCGATGACGCGACGCAGCTGGCTTTTCCTCGCCCGGCGTGCGCGAAAGGTGACCAAGTATTACGCATTGGGGCCACCAGCAGAGGCTTGCTTGGCGACGCTCAAGGAAGTCTTCACCGGTTCGGTCCGGGGACTCGTTATCAGTTCATCGAGCGGTCGGGGCAGAGAGATGCCGTAGCCCTGAGCGTAATCTACGCCAATCTCTTTTAACTTACCCAGTATCCCGTCATTCTCAACGAACTCGGCGATCGTCTTCTTGCCCATGACGTGTCCCATTTCGTTGATGGATTTCACCATCGCCAAGTGCACTGGATCATCAACGATGTCCTTCACAAACATGCCATCGATCTTTAAAAAATCTACAGGTAAGTTTTTGAGATAGGCAAACGAAGACAGGCCACTGCCAAAATCGTCCAAGGCAAAGCGGCAACCTCGCTTTTTGAGTGCTTTAATAAAGTTGGTGGCGTTCGTCAGATTAGAAATCGCCGCCGTCTCCGTCACCTCAAAGCAAATCTTCTCGGGCGGTAGGTTCTTATTCTCCAACTGTCTGATAACGTACTGCAGAAACTCGCTATCGCCAAGAGAGTTGCCTGACAGATTAATGGAGCACATAAACGCATGCTCCAGCTTGTCCGGATGCCGACTGAACCACTCGAAAGCCGTGCCGACGACCCATCGATCCACCTTCGTCGCCAGATTGTAGCGTTCGGCAGCCGGTAAGAATGCGCCAGGCACTACTATGCGGCCATCTGCCTCCCGCATTCGCAGGAGCAGCTCATAGCCTTCGTTCTGATCTTCGCCACTCGACAGTGGAACAAAGGATTGAAAATAAGGTATGAACCAGCCCTCCTCGAGCGCTCGATTGATCACAGTGACCCACTGCATTTCCCCTCGCCTTTTCGCCAGGTCCACATCGTCTGGCTTATATATGTGCGTCCGGTTGAACCCCGAATCCTTCGCCGCATAGCAAGCGGCATCCGCCATGCTGAGCACACTCTCCATACTCTCGCTGCTTTCGTTGATAGGCACGACGCCAATACTGACGCCAACACCAAAGCTCTTGTCTTCCCATTGAAAACGGAAGCGGTCGATAGCCTTCTGCACGGCAGTTGTTACTCGTTTGGCTTCGCGGACCGAGCAACGCTCGAGCAATATTCCGAATTCGTCACCCCCGAGGCGCGCCAGCCTATCCCGGCCGCGGATATGTTGTTTCAACAGATGCCCTAGCTGCCGCAAAAGCTCATCCCCGGCGATGTGCCCGCAGGTGTCATTGATGACCTTGAATTGGTCGAGATCCAGGTAACACAATACGTGCTCGATGTTTTCCCTTTTGGCCGTCTCCAACAGCTGTTGCAAATGTTGCTCAAACGCACGCCGATTGAGCAGGTCGGTCAAGGCATCATGGCTCGCTTGGTAGGAAAGCTGCTCAGAAAGCTGACGGGCCTCGGTGACGTCGATAACCGTGCTTTGAATGGCGGGTTCGCCGTCCCAGTTAATGACCCTGACTGCGTTCTGCAATATCACCGTGCTGCCGTCCTTGCGAAGCGCCTCATATTCGTACCTAACGGGCGCCACCTCTCCCCGGAGGCGCGCCTCCTTATAGGCCCGAATACGCTCCAGTTCGTGCGGGGCATGATGCTCCTCGATGGATTTCATGCTCGCGAGGAGCATATCCGCTGATTCATAACCAAGAATATTTGCGAAGGCTTGGTTGACGAATAAAGGCTCGAAGTTCCGATGGATGTAGATCCCCTGCACCGAACCCTCGATCAGACTGCGGAAACGCCGCTCGCTTTCCCGCAGCGCCTCATCCTTTCTTCTGCCATCGGTAATGTCTTCGCCGATCGATTGATACTCCGCCGCGTGACCATGCTCGTCGAAAAGAGCGCGGTCGGTCCATCGTTGCCAGCGCTCACTTCCGTCCGGTGCCACGACCTTGTGCTCGTAAGTAACAGCTGCGTTCTCAGGATTCAGCGAGGCAAAATGCTTTCGAACCCCATCCCGATCTTCCTCAGGGATAAATTGAAAAAAGTTGGACCCGACCAACTGCTCACGCGCTTTGTTGAAGTAACGGCAATATTGCTCGTTCACGAAAGTGAGCTTTCCATCGGGAAGAAAACGACAGATCAGGGCCGGCATGTCTTCGACCACATTACGATATCGCGTTTCGCTCTCGCGTAAAGCTTCTTCTGCGAGCTCGCGTGCAGCCACGTCCCTCGCGAGCTCGAGATTGGCCTGCCCCAAGGCCTGATTGGACAGCCGAAGCGCTTCGGTCAACCGTGTTTCACAACGGTCGAGCCACCACTCTCGCGAACCGAGGAAGACCCCGAACATCAGCACCACCGGGAGAACGGCGGTCACCGTCTGGTAGGTCAATTCGACGCGGAAAACCCATGCCACGATGACCATACCCACGATCAGAACCGCCGGAATTAAGGCCTCAAATTCGTGAGCAGATATCTCGGGGCGCTCGGTACGGACAGCTTCGTCCTCCGTTGCAGACAGCACCGCCTGCTCTTGGGCAGCCCAGTACTGAAGCGTAAACGCGATCAACCAGTAGATGTTCAGGTAGTTGCCTGCCCCGAAGGATTCTCCGAGCTGCGCGTAGTTATAAAGAATATCCGTGCCCGCGTGCAGGGCGATGCTGGAGACGAGCAAAACGTAGATCAGGCGTAGGCGGCCCCAGACATACAGCCAGAGAACCGTCAGGGCGAGAAGCAGCGCGGTCATGGGCAGGACTGCGTGTACGATTGAAAGCACCAAGAACTCCAGAGATTTGCCGGCTGCCGTGATTGGACCGAGGAATACGATAGTGAACACCACGACAAGGGCGGATAAAATCATTCCCAGGTTTCCGGCCTGCTTGAGGGTGAAGGCTGCGGTCGGTTTCTCCGACCGGTAGTAAAATATCCCTACGATGAAGAGTGGCGCCAACCCGTTGAAGAAATAGTCAGCGACCGAGGGGTACGGCGCGTAGCTGCCAACAATCAGCTCCTGGTAGTCCCACAACAGCATGCCGATAAACCAGGAAAATGCGGCCAATCCGAAAAACGTCCACGCTTTCCGATGATGCGGCGCCGGCTGCCGGCGCGCCGTCACCAAGCACCTGATGGCGGCGAGCAGAGAGAACAGGGTCCAGAAGATGTCACTGCACCAGTAGGCGGCCGTTCCGGTCAGCACCTCACCGTAAATCAGCACCGAGTATAGGATTAAGGCCAGTCCGGCTACGGACAAAAACGCGCCGCGGCGAAATCCGGGGCGGACGGGTCGCTCGGTTATGGGAGATAGAGAGCGGGGTCCCATATGCTGCAGCAATCTGCTTATTGTTAAATCCCAAGTATAGACAGGCAATCGCCCTTGAATGGTGTGTCCGCGGGCCCCGATCTCAGCCGGCGAAGAAGACTTGCGCGCCGTGCGCTTGAGGCGACTGGGACAAACCTGACAACGGCCGAGAGCTCCACCGGGGCCGATCTTCAGCTAAGCACGCGCGGGCCCTGCGGGTAGCGCCCCATGGCAGAATAGGTGAGTTGGAGGGAAAATCAGGGTGCCCCTAGAGTTTCCGGGGAGCCGCTTTGCTTCGGCAAGCCTTCCGTCTTCCAGCCCATCATCAATCACGAAGACAAAGCCAGTCTGTGGCCTCCCTGCGCTACCCCACGGATCTGTTGATCTTTGTTCTCTTGGCTAGCTCTTCTCTGGATGCAACTTTCATTCGGGCGTCTGGCCGTTCAATCCGAAAATTGTCAATTTTCGTTAATCTTCAGTTCCAGCAATTGCGCCATATTAGCTACCCGCTTAGATTCTCGATGGAGATAATAGATGGTGCAGATGCGTCGCATCGGGCCGGTTGGCCACGCTTCCTGGGTAGTCGTCATTGGCTTAAGGGTCGCGGGTCGTTCCGGCGGGACTTTATCCCGAGCTTACAACCATGTTCCCGTGAGAATCGTAAAAAGCTCTTGGCTCCACGCGTCCCGCATCGAGGTCTAGTCAACAACTGACCCCAACTGCGCTATAGTCCGACGGCCAACGCAATTGCGCGGGCTAAGCAGTTCAGGGGCAACGCACGATCACTGGAGATTTGTGGTGCGCATTGCACTTTTGGAAGATGATCCGGCGCAGAGCAAGCTCATGCGCAAGTGGCTCGAAGAAGCGGGACATAATTGCAGCCATTTCGGGACCGGTCAGGAATTTCTACGCGCGATATCTCGAGACACCTACGATCTCGCTCTGCTCGACTGGGAGCTGCCGGATATGCACGGCGATGAAGTTCTGCCCGCGCTGCGGGCGAAACTCGACTGGTCAATTCCGGTTCTCTGTATCACCGTCCGGGATCAAGAGGAAGATGTCGTCGGCGCGCTTCGACTGGGTGCAGACGACTATATGTCAAAGCCGGTGTCCCGGGCGGAGATGTTCGCCCGGATCGATGCGCTTTTACGGCGCACCCAGCCGGCAAAAAACGACGCCCCGGTGTTGGACTTTTCTCCCTACCTCATCGACCCGAGCTGTAAAAACCTGACCTGCAATGGCAGACAGATTCCTCTGGCGCAAAAGGAGTTCGAGCTCGCGCTGTTCCTGTTTATTAACGCCGGACGTCTGCTGTCACGGAAGTACATTTTGGAAAGCGTCTGGGGTACGCGAGGCGACCTGAACACGCGTACGGTCGATACCCACGTGTCCAGAATTCGCGCCAAGCTCGGGCTGACGCCCGACACAGGCTGGCGACTGCGCGCCATCTACCGGCACGGCTACCGCCTGGAGCGGGTTCGCGGCCAAGAGTCATAACGCGTCGCTCGCCGATCCGTGCGCTCGAAGACCGCGATGATGATGGTTCTTTCGGTTTCGAGAATTTGGCCTCTCCCCCGACCGTGGAAATGGTTAAGGGTCTTTGCCTGCGTCGCGCTATTGTTGGCCACGCACGCCGCACGCTCTCAAGACTGGATATACACCGCGCGGCCCGGCGATACGCTTTGGGGCCTGAGCGAAGAGTTTCTGCTAAGCGCCGATTACTGGAAGCGCTTACAGGAACACAACGGAATTGCCGATGGTGACTATATTCTTCCAGGCACCCGGCTCCGCATCCCCATCGCCTGGCTCAAGCGCCGACCCGCGCCCGCCCTCCTGGCCCAGCTTCGGGGAACGGTGGAGCGATTGCGTGGCGATGATAGTTTCCCCGAGGCACTCGAAGCCGGCGCCGAACTCCTAACCGGCGATCGAATCCGCACCGGTGAAGACAGTAGCGCCACCATCCAGTTCGCCGACGACTCCCGCGTGCTGATGCAGTCGAACACCGAGCTCACGCTGGATATCATGAGCGCCTTCGGCGCGTCTGGGATGGTGGATACCAGCATGCGGCTACACGGCGGGCGAATCGAGAGCGACGTGCCGCACGAGGCGGGATCGGAATCGAGATTCCGGATCATATCCCCGCCCGCGGTGGCCGCGGTGCGGGGCACGAGTTTCCGAGTTGCCTTCGATGAAAGCACGGACAGGGCGCTGAGCGAAGTTTTGGATGGAGAGCTCGGCGTCAGTGCCGCCGGCGTGAGCCTGGCTCTACCGGCCGGCTTCGGCAATGTGACCCGAACCGGCGAGCCACCCGGGGAACCGGTGCAACTCTTGCCAGCGCCGGATCTCGCAGGTTTACCGGCACGGCTGCCGAGAGAGCGCATCATGTTTGAGTGGCCGACGATTCAAGGCGCGACGTTCTATCGAGGCCAGGTTTTTGCCGCCGCAAACGTCGATCGTCTGCTTCTCGAACAAGTTGTAGCCGTTCCACAAATTGAATGGCAGCTGTTGCCGGTGGGCGATTACGTGTTCCGGGTGCGGGCGATAGACGTGAATAGTCTCGAAGGCGCCAATGCCAATCATCCCTTCAGCATAGAGGCCCTTTTACTACCGCCTTTGGTCTTGGGCCCGGATGACGGCGCGGCCACAACCGGAGCGTGGCTGTTGCTGAGCTGGGAGGTGCCGCGTGAGGTCGGTGGATTTCAGCTGCAGATTGCCCGGGATCCGGATTTCAGCGACACCGTGATCGACGAAACCGCGATTCAGGACTGGCGATACCGGCCGACCAAGGTTCTGGAGCCGGGCGTATATTTCTGGCGGCTCGCGAGCATTGATCGTATCGGCACCAGGGGTCCGTTCGGCGACCCTCGGCGATTTCGTATCCAGTCGGTGCCCGAAGCGCCGCTGGCGAAACTCGTCAGCAGCAATAGCGGGCGGCCGCGCATTGAGTGGCGTCCAGGAGCCGAAGCGACACGCTTTCGTCTCCAGGTCGCCCGCGACCTGGCGTTTACTGAGCTGGTGGTGGAGAAGCAGCTGATGGAGCCGCAATTCCGCATATCCGAGCTGTCACCGGCGATCTACTATCTGCGCGTCCAGAGCATCAGCGATGAGGGCGTTGCCGGCGCCTTCAGCGAACCGGTCCGGGTCAAGATTGAAGGCTGGCCGCTGTGGATGATTGTCTCGGCGCTGTCGCTTCTGGCGCTGCTTCTGATGGTCTTCGCACTGCGTCGTCGTTAGCGGGTTATGCCCAAGACGCCCCGTCGCGTCGGTCTCCGGGAGCACCTGTTTCTCGCGTCATTGTTTATAGCTGCGACGCTGCTGCTTGCACACACCAACTGGCTGTGGCGCTGGGACCATCTGATTTACGACGCTACGCTTTCGATCTGGGAGAGCCCGCCGCCACAAGACATCGTCATCGTCGCCATCGACGAGGCAAGCCTTAGCGCGCTCGGCCGCTGGCCGTGGTCACGCCGTACCCACGCCCAACTCGTCAGCCGCTTGGACGCAGCGGGGGCGAGAGTTATTGCCCTCGATATCATCTTTTCCGAGGCGGATAGCCGCGACCCAGGTGGAGATCAGGCGCTCGCTGCCGCGATCCGTGAAAGCGGTCGTGTCGTTCTGCCGGTCCTGCTCGAACAACCGCGCGCTTTCGGCCAGCTTTTTGAGCAACTTCCGATGCCGCCGTTGGCGGAGGTTGCCGCCGCGTTGGGCCACATTCACGTCGAGCTTGACGCCGACGGTCTTGCCCGCAGCGTTTTCTTGCTCGAGGGGCTGGGAGAGCCGCGCTGGCCAGCGCTGCCGCTGGCGATGCTGCGGGTTGCCCAGTCGGGGGGCTGGTCGGAAGTTCCCGGCACGCGCGCGCCTAGCACGGAAACGGAGTCGTACACGACGTGGGCGCGGGATAACCAAGTTCTTATTCCTTTCATTGGATCACCCGGCCGGATGTCGCGAATTTCCTACGTTCAGGCGCTCCATGGCGAGCACCTGGAGGACGCGTTTCGAGACAAACTCGTTCTTGTGGGCGTGACCGCGACCGGCCTGGGCGACAACCTGCCGACGCCGGTATCCGGCCACAACCAGCCGATGTCCGGCGTCGAATTGAGCGCCAACGTTCTTAACGCGCTTAACACAGGCAAAACGATTACGTGGCTTGAACCTCCGGCTCGCTCACTCCTGCTGGTGTTGATTGTGGTCCTGCCTTTCCTTCTCTATCCCAGATTTGCTCCTCGCTATGCTCTGCTGACCGCAATCGGGCTCTTTGTTGCGGCATTGGCATTCAGTGTTGCGCTGGTGGCATCGGCGCGCCTGTGGCTCGCGCCTGCGCCGGCCATGCTCGCAGTTTTGCTCAGCTATCCAGTGTGGAGCTGGCTGCGACTCGAATCCGCGATGCGGCACTTACGACTGGAGGCATCCAGGATTCAGCGCGAGCAGACCGAGCTAAGGGTAGCCCGGCTGCCTGCTTTTCTTCCGGCGACGCAGTTCCTGAGCGAACTCATGCCTCTACAGGGCTGGCTGCTGCTGGACGCCGCGGGCAAGGTGCGCGAGCGGTGGGGAGAAGTCCCCCCCGGCGCGCCACCTTCGCTGGCGCGGGGCGAGTGGAGGCGAAAGGGCTCGGAATTATGGGGCGCCCTTCACGCCTTTGGCCAGGATTGGCGTATCGGCGCAACCTGGGGTGCGAGCGTTCCCCCCAATGCGCACGAACAACGCCTGCTGACGGAAGTCTTCGACCGCTACGGCCGATCATCGCAACGTCCGCCAACGGACTCCGTGGAGATCGTTCAAGCGCAGATCGCTGAGCTTGAAGAGGCCAGAGACAGGCTGGAGGCCCTGCGCCAGATGATAGACGACGGCTTGGCCCAGATGGCCGACGGCGTGCTGGTCGTGAACGCGTTAGGCCAGGTTCTACTCGCCAATCGCCAGGCGGGTCTGTACTTGGCTGAAGATGCAGGAAAGGATCTCACCGACAAACCGGTGCTGGAATTGCTCGGGGAAGTGAACCCGGAAGACGGTAGCGATTGGAAACAGGCGCTTCGGCGCACGCTCATCGAGCGCCTTGCCACTCGCGTCAACTGCCGGCACAAAAGCGGCCGCGATCTGTTTCTGCAGCTCGCGCCGCTGGCCGGCAGGCCTGAGCGCCTTGGCGGACTCATCATCAACATCTCGGACATCAGCGACCTGAAGCAGCGGGAACGGGAACGTGCCGAATTCCTATCCTTTTTGTCCCACGATCTCCGGTCGCCGCTGGTGTCCGTGCTCGCGCTGGTGGAGCTCGCAAGGCACGAACAATCTCGCGACGCTACGCTCGGTTCACTTGAACAGGTGGAAGCTCAAACCCGCAAGACTCTCGAGCTTGCAGAACAATTCGTCGAACTCGTGCGGGCGGAGACGCAGGAAGCACTACATCTTGAAGACGTCGACCTGGTCGAGGTCGCGACCAACGCCGTAGAGCAGGTTTGGGCACAAGCCAGAACCAGAAATATCACGCTAGAACGTCAATTCGAAGTGGACGTCGCGTGGACCCAAGGCGATCCGGGTCTGCTCGAGCGCGCCATCGTCAATCTGCTCAACAACGCCGTTAACTACTCCCCTGACGGCACGAAAGTCGCACTGGTGGTGCAAATCAAAGCTGATGAGCTACATGCAAGCGTCATCGACGAGGGTGCAGGCATTGCGCCGTCGGAGTTGCCTGAATTATTCGATCGTTTCAAGCGCGGAGCCGCAGGTGGCGGTTCTGGGAAACAGGGGGTCGGGTTGGGGCTCGCCTTTGTCAAAGCCGTCGCCGAACGTCACGGCGGGCGTGTCGAAGCAACGAGCGATTTGGGAAAAGGCTCGCGCTTTGCCTTGATTCTCCCGTTTACCGGTTGACGCGCTAAAAATCGGGATCGGCGCTTAGCCGGGCGAGCTCGAATTACGTGGCGCATACAAGGCCTGCCGAAATCCGACGCAATGAATGGGTTTGAAAAACCCGGTTCGCTCATTGTTAGACTCGAAGCTGCCCTGGATGACCCCGATGATTTGGCCCGTCAGCGCATCCACGACGGGAGCGCCGGAACTTCCCGGGACGAAGGGCTCGTCGACCTCCACCACCAGATTATCAGAGCATCTGAAGGGGCTCCCGGGCTGGTTACCGGATTGCATTCGGTCGAACACCGCTAGATTCAGAATCGTGCCTTCCTTGAGCTCCCACTTCGCCTCAACCTTACGCACCCAGTACACCGGGCGCCCACGCTCCAACGTGGGCTCGGCGGCAACCCTCAGCTCATTACAGTAACGCTGGCAAAGCACTCCACGCAGCTCAAACACCGCGATATCTTGATTTGCATCGACAAAAATTGGACTTAGCGCAACACCGTCAACAGATACGGTTTGACGAATGAACCGAGAACGGCTTGCCAGAAGATTGTGATATACGGTTATTAGATAGCGGCCCACGACGAAACCGCTGCCGATGTTGTACTCGATACTGCGGTCGGCAAACTCCGTCTCCGTTTTTACGAGTTGGACAATATCAGCAAGCGTATTTCTCTGAACTGTATCGTTTCCAAGAAAAGCTTGCTGGGCGCTGTCTGGGAATTCATTTGCGCTGGTTAGCTGGCCAAGGAACCCGATGCCGGCTGCAAAAAGCGGCAATACGAGAAGCCGTCTAAGCAGATGCATACGCGCCCCCTAATGGTCCATTGGTGATTTCCACCCCTATAGGTATAGACCATTACGTCGGCGCGCACGGGAACGATCTTAGGCAAAAAAGCGCAGCCAGTATTTAAACTGGCCGCGTAACAGTAAATCTTGGGGCATCCCGGCCAAGACAGGCCTATGAAGGGCCGTAGCTGCGGATAAATTCTTCAAGTTCCGAGATCCAGACGGGACCAACGTTTAATTTCTTGAGTTGGCCAGAAGGATTAAAGAGCATGAAGGTGGGAGTACCGTAGGGGGATGCATTTCGCATCTCACCGCAATTCGACGGCAGTGCCGACCTCTCTGCCACCAGGCTCGGAAAACCCATGTTCCATCGGGTCATTGTCCCAACGATCCTGCTTTTGCGCGCGTAGCCATCAAGCGCCACTCCGAGAATAGAAAATCTGGGCTCGGGGGCGGAGGCGAAATATGCGCCGTACCTGGGGATCTCGCTCGCACAGACGTGACAGCGGCTGGCCCAAATCACGACCAGGGACCACCGACCTTTCTCGATATGGTCGTCGAGGGTCGTCGGCTTCCCGCTGAGGTCCCGAAGCGCGGTGGGTGCGATCTTCGTCCGCTCAGGTAACCCGTCATTAAGCTTCAGCGTTTGAAGGAAATGAGCCATTCGTGGGCGCATTGCGTGTTTCCTTATTGGCGCCGTGTCGCTGCAAGGAAGACGGCTTCGGAATGAGAGCAAAATCATGACACGGTCTTTTTTCTTATTGCGCTCGGCCGGTTGTGCGCCCTGGGCGCACAACCGGCCGGCGGCTTCAGCTTTACATCACGCCGAGCTTTCTTAACGTTTCGATGGTCAGGCGACCTTCGGCTAAACCGTTAGCGGCCTGAAATCTGCTCACGGCGCTCATGGTCCGCGGTCCGACAACCCCGTCGATGGGGCCAGGGTTGTGGCCAGCGCTGTTGAGGGCGCGTTGCAGACGGCTGACAACGTCCGGTGTTGTATTTGTTTCGCAAAGAATCGGGCGCCACTCCATATGCCCCTCGGAAACCAGCATAGTTTCGGTCACGTTTTCATACTGTTCGCTAACGGGCGACCGCATTTCCTTCGCCGGCTCGACCAGCTTGCTGACCCGCACTGTTCTGTATTCAGCGGGTATTTCCACCGTCTCGGTCCGCGGTGGCTTCACAAGCACTCGCTTCTTCACGCTCTTATACGTTGCTGGGACCTGAATCTCCCGGGTGCTGGCAGGCGTCACGAGCACTTGCTTGGTAACGGTCTTATATTCGGCTGGCACGTCGACAAGGCACATAATCTCACCGGTTGCCTCATCGATTTTTTCGATCGGACCGCGGCCTTTCTTCCAGGTGGTATAAGCAGGACGAACCATTACCCGCTCATCCACGTTCCGGTAAACGGCCGCTACGGGCACGAGTTTCGTCGACGCTTCGCTCACAAGTACCTTTTCCTCGACCCAATCGTACACGGCGGGGATTACGCGTATCTCTGTCGAAGCTTCTTTCACTAGTACTCGCTCTTCCGCGAGCTCATAGCGCGGTTCCGTAACCTCGATCCGCTCCGTCGAAGGTCTGCGTAAAACAGTTTTGGTCGTCGTTTCATACTGAGGTGGAATGAAGACTCGCGCAAAGCACTCGCCGGCCTTGGCGTTGGGCGGCAGAAGCTGGCCTTTTTTCGCTTGCTCCAGTTCTGTGGACGTCTGGTCCAAAGTGGCGCTCTGCGTTTGAAGCTTGCTTTGCAAAGAGTCGTAGGAACTCTGCAGAGCTCTTTTTTCCGACTGCTCCGCCTCGAGTTTCGATCGCAGCTGGTAGACATCAGTTTCGGGATCCATAGCTGCGCAACCGCTTATGCCAAGCGCAAACACGGATATACCGAGTATCTTGGGATCAGTTAGTCTCATGGGTGTTTCCTCCCGTTCATTCGTCATCGCCTAGTAGTGACATCAATCGGTTTTCCGCGTCCGCCGAAGATGAACTGTTTTTGAGTTCGAGCTGCGGCTCTAACAGTTGCGCGGGAGTCTCCATGCTATGGGAAAGGAGGTCGGATGTGACCCGGGGAAATGCAAACATTTGTTACGCTTTCGGACTGCAGGCCTTAGCTGTCCGAAGCCGTGGCGCTTGGGCGAAAGAGAGGCGCTAGCTGGGAAAACTTATGCCGACTGAAGCGGCATTGGAGTTGGCTTTTTATTCGATCGAGCCTAGTGTCCCGTCCCGCAAATAACTTAGGGAAGGTCTGATGATGCGCCGCCGAATCCGATGACTGTAAGTCATTGGATTCGTGAGGCAAGTGGAAACCGCGTTTTCACTTGCCGACTCTGAAAATTCCAGGGATGGAATAATTCAGAGTTTCCTTAGGTATCTCGCCGGCTCCCGCGCCGTGTCGCGGCGTTGCGACTCGTCGCAATAGCTACGGCTATTCCTCCTCCCCGCGTCTTGCCACACGACCCGGATAGCTCGCCGATATACGCAACCTATTTACGGGACGGGACACTAGAGCTTCTACCATCGATCCAGCAGTGTCTCCAACTGCGCGATACCGGGAATGATCGCATCGCATCGGAATTCAAGCTGCTCAGCCGTGCTGCTGCCGGTAAGCACCCCGACGACCTTGCCGACCCCTGCCGCACGGCCCATGTCGAGATCGTGCGGGGTGTCGCCCACCAGAACCACCTCGGCGGCAGTCAGGCCCTCGTGGGCGCAAAAGGCGTCCACCATGCCGCGTCCGGGTTTTTGTCCGTGGCCACTGTCGTAGCCACAGACGAAGCTGAAATGACCATCGATGCCAAGATGGGAAAGCGTCGCGGCGGCAGAAGCCCTGCTGTCCATGGTGGCCACGCCAAGCGCCATGCCGCGAGACTCAAGACGTCCGAGCACCGCGTGAAGATCCTTTACCGGCGTCGCAAATGCGGGTGCGTCGGAATTGAACATTTGCTCCAGCTTTTTCTTGAGCCATGATTCTTCCATCCCGGTCTCCCGAGACCAGAGGGCGGCGATTTCCGGCGTCGTGCCCGAAGCCAGTATCGAGGTAGGAAGACAACTGTCCGAAGCCGCGTCGTATCCGGCAACAGCGAGCAGGCGGTCTTCGATCCCTGGGCGTCCGGCTTCGCGCGCCACCATGACCACCGCCTGGCGATATGCCGGCATCCAGGTAGCGTGAAAGTCAATCAGCGTACCGTCTTTGTCGAACAACACGCCCTTAATGTTCATCGGACACGCATCCAGCAGAGAGCCGTCGAATAGCTTTGCATTAATGTCGGATCTACTGCCCGACCTTTCGCGCGCAAACGAAGGTGAACTGTCCGATTTGGCGGCGTCGCCCGTCGTGCTCGCGCACGAATTCCTCCAGCGCCCCCGCCTCGTCCAGCGCCCGTATCTTCGCCTTGACTGTTTCCAGCCGATCTTCATCCACCATCGCCCAGATGGAGTCGCCGGCACGCCAGCGCTCATCCAGCGGCCCGCGACCGTTGAAGTAGTACTGTCCCTGCATCACGCCGTCCAGGGGAACGAAGCAGCCTGCGTGGCTCAGCCTGCACGCGTTGATGACGCCTTGAAGGGTGTCGATGGGAACGTGACGCCGGCGCATTTCTTCCGCCGCCTCGGGAATCAGGGGCAGATACCACCAGCCGTGGGTGATCTGTTGCTGGGAGCAGATGTTGACCATCAGAACACCACCGGGACGAAGCACGCGCGCGAATTCCGCCACAGCTTCACGCACGAGGGGCCATCCGGCCGCTGGGTCATCGTTCAGATGGTGCAACACCTGATTCACCATCACGCCGTCGACGCTCTCGCCTTTAAGAGGCAAGGCACCGATGGGCGCCTGGTGAAACCCGATTCGACCCGCCGAGGCTTCCGGCTGCAGCTTCGCCCGGGCCTTAGCGAGCATTCCGGGGTTCAGGTCTACCGCCTCGATTCGGGCCACCTGCGAGACGAGCGCCCGCGAATAGTTGCCGGTGCCGCAACCCGCATCCAGCAGCACGAGCTCGGATAGAGGGCGCGAGCCGCTCGCCAAGCATCCGAGGATGATCTCGACGCCGATGGGTTTCCGGGTTTCGTCGTAAAGGTCGGAAACACGGGTGTAGTCTTCGTAGCCGCTCATGCTTGGTGAATGTCGTCTCTGTATACCTTGGCCTGAGGCTTGGCCTTCCGGAGAGCGAGTGCCTTACAATTGTCCCTCAGCATCAACAAAACAATGACTGCCTGCGGAGAATCTTACATGACTGACGGCCGATTCAAGGGAACTGAAACCTATGTGGCGACGGATGAGCTGATGACGGCGGTCGATGCCGCTGTAGCGCTGGGTCGGCCGCTGCTGGTCAAAGGCGAGCCTGGTACCGGCAAGACTATGCTGGCCGAGGAAGTCGCGGGCGCATTGAGCCGACCCTTCATCGAATGGCACATCAAGTCCACCACCAAGGCGAAGCAGGGCCTTTACGAGTACGACGCCGTGGCGCGACTGCGGGATTCCCAGCTCGGTGACGAGCGCGTCCACGATATCGCCAACTACATTCAGCCGGGCAAGCTATGGGAAGCGTTTGACTCGGAGCGGCAGCCGGTATTGCTGATCGACGAAATCGACAAAGCGGACATCGAGTTTCCTAATGACCTTCTTCAAGAGCTCGACCGCATGGAGTTCTTCGTTTACGAAACCAGCCAGAAGATCAGGGCGAAGACGCGCCCGATCATCATCATCACCAGTAACAACGAGAAGGAACTCCCGGACGCCTTCCTGCGCCGCTGTTTCTTTCACTATATCCGCTTTCCCGACCGTGAGACCATGACGCGCATCGTGGATGTGCACTATCCAGGATTGAAAAAGTCGCTGCTGAAAGAGGCGCTGGAGGTATTTTTTGAGATCCGGGACGTGCCCGGGCTCAAAAAGAAGCCGTCCACATCCGAACTGCTCGACTGGATCAAGCTGCTGGTGGCCGAGGACATTCCACCGGAGGTACTCCGAAGCAAGGACGACCGCAAGCTCATTCCTCCTCTTTACGGGGCCTTGCTCAAGAACGAGCAGGACGTGCACCTGTTCGAGCGGCTGGTGTTTTTGAACAGACGGCAAAACGCTTGAATCCTGTCAAGGATGAGGTCCGGCCTGCGGCCAGACTACTTGGTTTAACCGGATTCCCGCGTTGGCGGGAATGACGGTGTAGGGTCTTACTCCGAGATACAAACTGTGGCCTCAAGCGGCAGTTTCGCAAGACCTATTGGCGACTATCGCTAGACAAATGCTCATCAATTTTTTTCTTCTCCTCCGCAAAACCGGCATCCCGGTCTCGATCACCGAATACCTCACCCTGATGGAGGGACTGAATGCGCGGGTGGCGGGCTACAGCATTGATGATTTCTACTACCTGTCCCGGGCCACATTGGTCAAGGACGAGCGCCACTTCGATCGCTTCGATCTGATTTTTGGCGCGCATTTCGAGGGCGTTGAGGCGGTGTTCGCCGAGATTGCCGGAAAGGTGCCGGACGAATGGCTGAAGCGTCAGGCAGAGGTTCGGCTGACGGAGGAAGAGAAGCGTCAGATCGAGGCCATGGGCGGCTGGGAGAAGCTGATGGAGACCCTGCGCAAGCGCCTCGAAGAGCAGCAGGGCCGGCACCAAGGCGGGAGCAAGTGGATCGGCACCGGAGGCACCTCGCCCTTCGGCGCCTACGGCTACAATCCCGAGGGGGTGCGCATCGGTCAGAAGGAGTCCCGCCACCGACGCGCGGTCAAGGTCTGGGACCAGCGCGAGTTCCGTAACTTAGACGATAAGGTTCAGCTCGGCACCCGCAACATCAAAATCGCCCTGCGACGTTTGCGTGAATTCGCCCGAGAGGGCGCGGCAGAGGAGCTGGATCTGGACGATACCATCCGTTCCACCGCGCGAAATGCAGGCTTGCTGGACCTGCGCATGGTACCGGAACGGCACAACAGCGTTAAGGTGCTTTTGTTCCTTGATGTGGGCGGCTCCATGGAAGACCACGTGCGCATCTGCGAGGAGCTGTTCTCGGCGGTGCACACGGAATTCAAGCACCTAGAGTACTTCTACTTCCACAACTTCGTTTACGAATCGGTATGGAAAGACAACCGCCGACGGCACAGCGAGCGAATTTCATTGCTTGAGGTGATCCACACCTTCAATCGCGATCACAAGCTGGTGTTCGTCGGCGATGCCGCCATGAGCCCCTACGAGATCATGGTTGCAGGCGGAAGCGTCGAGCACTGGAACGAGGAGCCGGGACACGTCTGGCTCAAGCGCCTGCTCGCTGCCTTTCCCAAGGCGGTGTGGCTCAACCCTGAACCCGTTCCGCGGTGGGATTACACCCAGTCGATTCAGCTCACCCGGCGGCTGATGGAGGAGAGGATGTTTCCGCTGACGCTGGAAGGTATCGACCGGGGAATGAGGGAATTGATGTGATGCGTGATGCGTGATGCGTGATGCGTGATGCGTGATGCGTGATGCGTGATGCGTGATGCGTGATGCAATGAGCGTAATCGGCCCTGGTACCCTGTCAAGTCGCGTTACGCGTTACGCGTTACGTCTTCCGCGTCACCCATCACGCGTTACCTATCAAAACAACCCCTCAATCTCTCCCTTGTTATTAATGTGGATCTTATTCGCTGCCGGCTCTCTGGGCAGGCCGGGCATGGTCATGATGTCTCCGCATACGGCCACCACGAATTCCGCGCCGGCGGAAAGCCTGAGCTCGCGCACGGAAAGCTCGTGACCATCCGGCGCCCCTTTTAGATTGGGGTCAGTCGAGAAGCTGTACTGCGTCTTCGCCATGCACACTGGGAAGTTGCCATAGCTCTCCTGCAGCAGCTTAAAGCGGTTCTTCACCGGCTGAGGCGCAGTAATGCCGCTCGCGCCGTAGAGATCCCTAGCAATCGTCTCTACTTTCTCCCATAGCGGCATCTCGTCCGGGTAAAGCGGCTTGAACTTCGCCTTACCGGAATCGACCAGATCGGCGACGTGTTTGGCCAGCTCTTTAGTTCCGGCGCCGCCGTCGGACCAGTGGCTGCAGACAATGGCCTGGGCGTCGTACTCAGCGGCGGCGTCACACACGGCTTGAAGCTCGGCGTCGGAATCGGTAATGAAGCGGTTCACCGCAACAACCGCGGGGACGCCGAAACGCGCCAGGTTCTTGAGATGGCGCCGCAGGTTGGTGCAGCCTTCGGCTACCGCCTTTGAGTTCTCCGCTCCGAGATCCTTTAGCGCCACTCCGCCGTGCATCTTCAGCGCGCGAATGGTGGCGACCAGGACTACGGCTTCCGGGCTGATGCCGGCTTTGCGGCATTTGATGTCAAAGAACTTCTCCGCCCCCAAGTCCGCGCCGAACCCCGCTTCAGTGACCACGTAGTCAGCGAGCTTAAGAGACGTCTTGGTCGCCATCACCGAGTTGCAGCCGTGGGCAATGTTGGCGAAGGGGCCACCGTGAATCATGGCCGGGCTGTTCTCCAGCGTTTGCACCAGGTTGGGCATAAAGGCGTCTTTGAGCAGCACGGTCATGGCGCCGTCGGCGTTCACTTCCTTAGCCGTCACCGGCTTACGATCACGGGTCTGGGCGACGACGATATTGCCGAGCCTTCGCTGCAGGTCCTCGATGCTGTCCGCAAGACAGAAAATGGCCATGACTTCCGAGGCCACCGTGATGTCGAATCCGTCTTCCCGCGGGAATCCGTTACCGATGCCGCCCAGAGAGCAGACGATGCTCCGAAGCGCGCGATCGTTCATGTCAACGACGCGCCGCCAGGACACCCGCCGCGCGTCGATGCCCAGCGCGTTGCCCTGGTGAATGTGGTTGTCCACCAGCGCCGCGAGAAGATTATTGGCCGCGCCGATGGCGTGAAAATCGCCGGTGAAGTGGAGGTTGATGTCCTCCATGGGCACCACCTGGGCATAACCGCCGCCGGCCGCCCCGCCCTTCATGCCGAAGCAGGGCCCTAAGCTCGGCTCGCGCAGGCAGACCAAGGCTTTCTTACCCATGCGGTTGAGACCGTCCGTGAGACCCACGGAGGTGGTGGTCTTGCCCTCGCCGGCCGGCGTCGGCGTAATGGCCGTCACCAAGATCAGCTTGCCGTCGGGGCGCTTGCTCAATTCGTCAATAAAGTCGAACGAAATCTTGGCCTTGGTGTGCCCGTACGGCAGCAGCCCGGTTTCGGGAATATCCAGCTTGGCGCCAATCTCCTGGATAGGCAGCATCTTGGCCTGCCGGGCGATTTCGATATCGGATTTGGGGCTCGACATATCTTGATTTCTCCTCCTTCGGACGCGCTTTTTCTTACTCGGGGGCCGCCTAACCCCGGGACCGATATGCTATCTCGCATTCGGTATACTGTATACCAGGTTCGGGCCACCCTGGCGTCGATTTCTCAACCCTTCAAACTTTTCCCTGTTTCCCGCCGTTTTCTTCTCTTCGCGCTCAACAACTCTCCTGCGCACTTCGGGCCGTGACCCGTGGGGAAAAATTGAGCTTCGGCAACAGGCAGCGGTCCAGAAAGCGATCCAGCCAGGCGTCGACGGCGCCGTTATGACGGCGCCCATCCCGAAGCTGTTGTTCCCTGGGGCTGGCGCCGGGGGCGCTCAGAGACGCTGCCGCATCGTTCATCCAGTTCAGCATGACGTTCTGCGTCACCTCGGGGTGAAACTGAATTCCGAAGGCGGCTTCGCCGAGCACGAAAGCCTGGTTCTGAAACACGTCGCCGCGCGCCAGCAGCCTCGCCCCGGCGGGCAGCTCGAAGCCTTCCTTGTGCCACTGGTAAACGTGCAGCGGCGCCGGTAGAAAATCGAGATCGTCCGCAGGATGGATGCGCACGAAGCCGATTTCGTGCTGCCCTTCCGGGTGCCGGAACACCTCGGCGCCGAACGCGCGGGCCAAAAGCTGGGCCCCGAGGCACAAACCCAGGTAGGCCCCGCCGGAGTTCACCCATTCTCGGATCCATTCAATCTCCGTACGGATGTATCCGTCGTCGTTGGCGCTTTGCACCCCGCCGTAAACTACGGCCAGATCGTGACCATCGGCCTGTCGCGGCAATGGCTCCCCCTCGGCAGGACAGCGATAGTCCAGCTCGAATCCCCGCGCCACTAGCGCGTTCGAGACCCGATCGCCTTGCATCCGCTTCATATGGCGGAGCATCAAGGCGCGCCTGGATTCTCTCTTAAACTGCATGATAAAAGCTTAGTAACCCCTTGAGAAATCCACCATGTTTCGCGGCAAGCTGCCGGATTCGCAGCGTGCGATTTGGTCCGCGATAGCCCGGGCACCGGTTTCGGGATTGGTCAGGCTGGCAATATGGGGCGTCAGCGTAACTTTGGGGTGGGTCCAAAACGGATGATCCGTAGGCAGCGGCTCCTGATGGAAAACATCCAGCGCCGCGCCGGCGATGTGCCCGCAGTCGAGGGCGGCCAGGAGATCCGCTTCCACCAGATGCGCTCCCCGCGCGGCGTTTATCACGCAGGCGCCCTTGGGGAGCCGGTCGAGGTGCCGCCGGTTGAGGATCCCCCTGGTTTCCTGCGTCAGCGGCAGCATGCAGACGAGAATGTCGGTACGCTCGAAAAACGCATCCAGGGTTCCAGCGCCGGCAAAACTTTGAACACCGGGAATTTTCTTCTCGCTTCTGCTCCACCCGGCGACATCGAAGTCCAGCACCCGAAGCTTCGCCGCGGCGTCCTGCCCGAGCACGCCAAGACCCATAATGCCGACGCGTCGCTCGCATGGGCGCACCTGGGACAGGACCCGCCACTCTTTACGCGATTGCTGAGCATCGTAGTCGACCATGCGTCGGTGAAAGCGCAGCACCTGATAGATGACGTATTCGCTCATGCCCTCGGTCAGCGCCGGCTCGACCATCCGCACCACCGGGACCCCCTCGGGCAGCGCGCGCCGGTCGCTGAGATGATCGATGCCGGCGCCCAGGGAGAACACGGCTTTGAGATTATCCATACCGCGAAAAACGCCGGCTGGCGGTTTCCAGCACAGCACATAGTCGACACAGGCACGTGGGCCGACCTCGGGCCAGACCCGAACCTCGATACCGGGCAGACTACGCTCCAGCGCTCGTTTCCACAGCTCAGCGGGCTCTATCTGACTGATAAATAGCAGTACCGGCATTTTTGACTGTTTCGTTTCTGCGCTCGCAAGAGTGCCAGATGTGGCGTCCGCCTGAACAGCTTGGGTCTTGTTTAGGGCCTCGTCTGGGCCCCCTGTGAGGAAAAAATCAAGTCAGATCAGATGCATCTACGGCTGATTCGGTTGAATTCCCGCTTTTAGTAAGAATACAATCGCCCCTGCCACCGAGAGGACACAAAACTACAAAAGAGCGCTGAGTTTTCCTTGAGTGAGGAAATGCCAGGCGCCGGTCATACGAGAGAGCTGCGATTTCGTCTTGCGCACCGCGTTCCCAGAGCTGCATTCAGGCGCAGCCTGACGACGCGTTGGGTGCAGGCCGGGCATTCCCGCATCGAGCGTCTTTCATGAACTGGTCGAATCGGCCTAATACCAACCTCTCTATTACTCAAAAACGGGGCAGAGAACGGCAATGGCAGATAACAACGACGCATTCGTCAGATTCGTAGAGGTTCAGAAAAGCTACGACGGCGAGACCCTGGTGGTCAAAGACCTGAATCTGGATATACCGCAGGGCGAATTCGTCACCATGCTGGGGCCTTCCGGTTCCGGTAAGACCACCTGCCTGATGATGCTTGCCGGATTCGAAACGGCCACTCACGGCGACATCGTTCTCGACGGCAATCCGATCAACAACGTCGCACCGCACAAGCGGAACATCGGCATGGTGTTCCAGAACTATGCGTTGTTTCCGCACATGACCATCAACGAAAACCTGGCGTTCCCGTTGAAGGTTCGAAAGATGCCCGAGGCAGAGGTTCAAGAGCGGGTAAAGAAGGCCCTCGATATGGTTGAGCTCGGCGCCTTCGGAACTCGCCGTCCGGCCCAGCTTTCCGGTGGTCAGCAGCAGCGCGTCGCGGTGGCGCGGGCGCTTGTTTTCGAGCCCAAGCTGGTTCTGATGGACGAGCCTCTGGGCGCGCTGGACAAACAACTCCGCGAACAGATGCAGTACGAGATTAAACACATTCACGAGTCCCTCGCTGTCACGGTTGTTTATGTGACCCATGACCAGAGTGAAGCGCTGACCATGTCCAACCGTATTGCGGTGTTCAATGACGGTATTATTCAGCAGCTGGCGCCACCCGAAGACCTTTATGAGCGGCCCGATAACGCTTTCGTCGCTCAGTTCATTGGCGAAAACAACAAACTCATCGGCACGGTAAAGGAACAGCACGGCACCAACTGCACGGTGGAGACCGAAGACGGCAGCACAATCGAGGCACTGGCGGTGAACAACAGTGGCTCTGGGACGAAGACGACGCTGTCGTTACGGCCCGAGCGCGTAGTCATTCGCCCGGAAGCCGGCCGTTGCCCAAACATATTCGAAGCCACCGTCATTGAGCTCATTTACCTGGGCGATCACATGCGCACCCGCGTCAATCTGCTGGGACACGACGACTTCGTGATCAAGGTGCCGAACTCTTCCGGACACCAGCATCTAAAAGAAGGTGAGAAGGTCAGCGTGGGCTGGCTGCCCGAAGACTGCCGGGCCCTGGATTATGCGTAATTGGCGGCGTATCCGCAGGCTTAGCGGATCACGCAACCGATAGTCTGGAGATTGGAAGGAACCCAAGATAAACGAGAAGGATAATGTAAACGTAAGCAGGCCGGCCATACGGGCAAGTGCGCCAAAGGTACCGGCAATAAAAGCTAATTAGTTCGAAATACGGAGAGAGATGATTATGAAGAGCATTCAAAGAACACTGTACTGGGCCGTAGCCGGGGCCGCTTTGGGCGCCGCGTCGATCACGGCTGTACAGGCTGACTCCCTGACAGTGGTGTCCTGGGGTGGCGCATATACCAACAGCCAGGTCCAGGCTTACCACAAGCCGTGGGAGAAACAGACCGGTATCAAGATCAATTCCGAGGACTACAACGGCGGCCTTGCGCAGGTCAAGGCGCAGGTGGAATCCGAAAACGTCACCTGGGACCTGGTCGACGTGGAGCTTTCCGACGCCGTGCGCGGCTGCGACGAAGGTCTGCTGGAGCAGATCGACCCTGCCATTCTGCCGCCGGCTCCGGACGGCACGCCGGCGATGGACGACTTCATCCCGGGAACCATCCATGAATGCGCCGTGGGTCAGATCGTATGGTCCACCGTATACGCCTACGACACCACCAAATTTTCCGGCGCGAAGCCCAAGACCATGGCCGATTTCTTCAACGTGAAGAAGTTTCCCGGCAAGCGCGGCCTGCGCAAGAACCCGAAGCCCAACATGGAATTCGCGCTGATCGCCGACGGCGTTCCGGTGAAGGACGTGTACAAGGTGCTGGATACCGACGAAGGCATTGACCGTGCGTTCAAGATGCTGGACAGCATCAAGGACCACGTGGTCTGGTGGGAAGCGGGCGCGCAGCCGCCCCAGCTGCTCGCTGACGGCGAAGTGGCGATGACCACGGCGTACAACGGTCGCCTGTTCAACGCCATCGTCAACGAGAAGAAGCCTTTCGTCATCGTCTGGGACGGTCAGATCTGGGACCTTGATTTGTGGGTCATCCCCAGGGGGTCCAGGAACCTGGATAACGCGCTCAAGTTCGTCGCGTTCTCAACCGACACCGTGCGTAACTGGGACCAGTCCAACTACATCTCGTACGGACCTGTGCGTAAATCGGCGCAGGCGTTGTTGAAGCCGGAGATGGCGCCCCACATGCCGACCTCTGCGCAGAACTTCAGGAATGCGCTGCAGAACGATTACGAGTTCTGGGCCAACAACCAGGACGAGTTGAACGAACGGTTCAACACCTGGCTGGCGAGATAAGGCAAATCGAGCTTTGGGGGCGCGGCTTCGCGCCCCCGGCTCTTCTTCCTCAATGCATCCGCCTGGTAATTGGGGTGGATTGAGGCAGAAGAAGATAATCGGAAAATTTCCAGCGAGGGCGACGGGTATGATGTCGAAGCCATTCAGCAGTTCGCTTTTCATCGTCGCGCTTGCCCTGGCCGCTGCCGGCGGCGCGGCCCGAGCGGCCGAAACCCTCACCGTGGTCTCCTGGGGCGGCGCTTACACCCATAGCCAGGTGAAGGCCTACCACGAGCCGTTCGCGAAAAAGACTGGTGTAAAAATCCTCTCCGAGGATTACAACGGTGGCTTAGCGCAGGTCAAAGCCCAGGTCGATTCCGGCAACGTGACCTGGGACGTGGTGGATCTGGAGCTTTCCGACGCCATCCGTGGCTGCGACGAAGGTCTTCTCGAGACCATCGACCACAGCGTCCTGCCGCCCGCTCCCGACGGCACCTCCGCGGCCGACGACTTTATTCCCGGGACCCTCACCGAATGCGCGGTCGGAGAAATCGTCTGGTCGACGGTGGTCGCCTTCGACCGGGATAAGTTCACCGAGGAATGGCCGCGATCGATCAGAGATTTCTTCAACCTGGAAAGATTTCCCGGTAAGCGCGGTCTGCGTAAAAGCCCTAGGGTAAACGTAGAATGGGCGCTGATGGCCGACGGCGTGCCCGCAGCCCAGGTGTATGAAGTCCTGGCCACCGAGGAAGGCGTCGATCGCGCTTTCAGAGTGCTCGACAAGATCAAGCACGAGGTCGTCTGGTGGGAAGCGGGCGCCCAGCCGCCGCAGCTGCTCGCCGACGGCGAGGTGGCAATGACGTCGGCCTATAACGGCCGGCTGTATAACGCAATTTTCAAGGAGCGCAAGCCGTTCGAAATCATCTGGGACGGCCAGGTCTGGGATATCGACCTCTGGGGCATCGTCAGAGGAACGCCCAACCTCTCGACGGCGCTGGAGTTCGTCAAGTTCTCCACCGATACCAAGCGTCTTGCGGATCAGGCGAAGTACATCTCTTACGGTCCGGTAAGACGGTCGTCGATGGAAAAGGTCAACAAACGGGTAAAGCCGCACCTGCCTACCTCGCCGGATAACTTCGCAAACTCTGTGCAGAACGATTTTGAATGGTGGGCCAACAATCAGCAGGAGATGGACGAGCGATTCTCCGCCTGGCTGGTGAAGTAACGGCGTTCGAAAGTAAGCGGAGATATCCGGGAAACAGCGCAACAGGGACCGAGAGAGGAAACATTCATGGTACAGGCAGCACAGACGTTCCAGGTCGCCGAAGGCATGTCGCTGAAAGCCGCTCTGGCGAAAGCGGAGCGGCGCAATAAAACACGCGCGCTTCTGCTGGTGCTGCCGCTGCTCGTGTTCGTCTCCTTTACTTTTTTGGCGCCCATCGCTCAGATGATGTTCCGCAGCATCGACAATCCGGTAGTGGCCGGAGTTTTTTCGGAGACGCTGATAGTTCTCGAAGATTGGGACCCCTCCGGAGCGCCGACACCACCGGAAAAAGCATACGAGACGCTGGCGGCGGAGCTCGCCAGGGGCTACAAGAACCGAACGGTCGGCCGGGCGGCGACGCGCCTCAATTACTCCCAGGGCGGCATGCGCAGCCTGATCACCAAGACTGCACGCAAGATTAGCCGTGTTCAGGTGGGGCCGTTCATGGAAGGCCGGTGGAAGGACAAGTTCTTGGAAATCGACAAGGATTGGGGCGACCGGGAGGTCTGGGCCACGATCAAGTACAGCGGCGATCGCTACACGGCCGAGTTCTTCCTCAAGGCCCTCGACTTGGGCTACGACTGGGACAAGTCCGTCACCGCGGAGCCGGAAAATCGCCAGCTCTATTTTCTCACCGGATTCGATTCCGTCTGGTGGCGCACCTTCTGGATCAGCGCCCTGGTGACCGCGCTATGCGTGCTTCTCGGCTACCCGGTGGCCTACCTGCTGGCAAATCTGCCGCTGCGCATCAGCAACCTGCTGATGATCCTGGTGCTGCTGCCTTTCTGGACCTCGCTGCTGGTGCGCACCACGGCCTGGATCGTGGTGCTGCAGACCGAGGGGGTGCTCAATGACGTGATGATGTTCATGGGGATCATCGACGAGCGGATTCAGCTCATTTTCAATCGTTTCGGCGTCGTCATTGCGATGACGCATATTCTGCTGCCGTTCATGATCCTGCCCATTTACAGCGTGATGAAGACCATTCCGCCGAGTTACGAGCGCGCGGCGCGTTCGCTGGGCGCGACGCCTTGGACAGCATTCTGGAAAGTTTACTTTCCGCAGTCGCTGTCCGGAATCGGCGCCGGCGGCCTGCTGGTGTTCATTCTGGCCCTCGGTTACTACATCACGCCGGCGCTTGTGGGCGGGCCGACGGATCAGCTGGTCAGCTACTTCATCGCGGACCATACCAACCGGTCGCTCAACTGGGGCCTAGCGTCGTCGCTTGGCGCCTTCCTGCTCGCCGGGGTGCTGGCCGTATACGTGCTGTACGACAAGCTTGTCGGCATCGACAACATGAAGCTGGGTTGAGGCCATGATCAAACTGCTCGTCTATGCCCTGCTCCTCGTGATTCTCATCGTGTCGGTCCGCGCGTCAATCAAGGGCCTGCGAAATCTTCCGACCTATGTGGGCTGGCTCGGCCGCACGTGGTTTGTCAGCTTCCGGGTCATTTGTGCCGCTATCCTGGTCTTTCTGATCACGCCCATTCTGGTGATCATTCCGCTGTCGTTTAATGCCGAGCCGTATTTTACCTACCCCATGCCGGGATTCAGCCTGCGCTGGTATGAAGATTTCTTTGTCGGGGAAAAATCGGAGGTCTGGCATCTGGCCATCAAGAACAGCGTCATTATCGCTATTTTCGCCACACTCCTGGCGACGTTTCTTGGAACAGTTGCTGCAGTGGGCTTGAGCAACAGCCGACTGCCCTTCAAAACTTTTCTCATGGGCTTCCTCATCTCACCCATGATCGTCCCGCTGGTGATCACCGCTGTAGGCATGAAGTTCTTCTACACCACGGTTGGAATTACGCCGAATCAGCTTTCCGCGATCAGCGAGAACCTTCATTTGGTGCCAATCATTCTCGCCCATGCGGCGCTTGGAACACCCTTCGTTGTGATCACGGTGACCGCCACGCTGGTCAGCTTTGATCATAGTCTGACCCGCGCTGCTGCCAGCCTCGGCGCCGACGGTGTACGCACATTCTTCAAAGTGACCGTTCCGCTGGTCATGCCCGGAATGATTTCCGGAGCCCTGTTTGCCTTCATCACGTCATTCGACGAGGTGGTTATCGTGCTGTTTCTTGCCGGCGCCCCGGAGTACACCATTCCGCGGCAGATGTTTTCCGGCATTCGCGAACAGATCAGCCCCACCATCCTTGCGGTCGCAACAATCCTGGTGGTGCTGTCGATACTCCTGCTGACCACGCTGGAGATGCTCAGGCGCCGCAACGAGCGCATGCGCGGCATGACTCCCCAGTAATAATTGCGCAGCCACGCGCCGGCGCGGTAGGCGTCATATCGTCGAGATAAACCTCTCAGGCCTCCGTACGCTCAAAGACTTCAGTTAACGACGCGCACTCGTTCACGAAAGGCTACCGTATGCGTAACCTGCTCTACGGCTGCATTTTGATGATTCTCGGCATATTTCTGGCCATGGGCTACGACTGGGCGAAAGAGAATTTCGTACCCAGCCCTCTGCCACCTTCTCGACCCAAGCAAGGCAGCATCCGCTATCCGGAAATCGACTATCTGCGCGAAAATGCGCTTCGTAAGCTCGCGGACATTCCGCCGTTCGAGCGACAACAGCTGCGCGACAGTCTCGACTTGGCCATTACAACGCTGGATTCATGGCTGGCGAAAATTCGCACCGCGCAGCCGGACGTGATTTGTGTCGGCGAAACTCACGACGACTTGACCCGGACCTTTCTCGCGACCCGGTTTTTCCCCAAGTACCCGGTTGATGTCCTGATGCTGGAAATCACGCACGATGACTTGGCGATCCTGGTTAAACTCATTGAATCGGGCAGCTCGCGCCTGTCGATGCTCGAAGCCGACGTGGCCGAGGTCATTCGCGCCGCGCGCGCGGCGAACGCAAGGGTTTCCGTTCACGGCATCGAAGAGACGCGGTCGCAGCGAGTCGCGCGCTTCAAAACCAGGACCGGCTCGCGAGAACAGTCCATTGTCGATAACTTCCACGCTGATTTTCGTAGCGGCCGGCAGCACGCCGTGCTCTACGGCGCGCTGCACTGTATCGACGAGCCCAACTGGTTTCTCGGCCGCATGCGCGAAGGCCGCGGACGCCGGATCGGCTCGACTCTGAGCGTGAATGTGGTCAACGCCCACGGTTCCGGTGAAACCGAGGCATTCGTGAATTTCCTTCAGGAACTCGAGCTTCCCGCGCCACCATTCGTCGTGCCGCACACGGCGATGCTGCACGCCGAAGTCTACGCCTGGTTTCCGCACTTGACGCAGAGTTTTCGCCAGTACGACGCCGTTATCGTGTTTTAGCAAACGCTTTCGGAAGACTGCGGTTGTCTGGAACGCTTCCACGGTCATTTTGCGAAAGTCGGCAACGCCGCCCGGCGCCAATTCCCTTATTCCACCGCCATGCCGTGGTGGCTTTATCCACGCAGACGGTCGAACCCGGAGTTCCGCGTCCAAAACGAAGGGGCTTCCCGCGTGATCAAGCCCGCCGCTATGGTCTAATATATTCTCAAATTGACGAGATCATCGTTTCATGCTGAAGCGACTGTTCGAAAAATCCGTCGAGCTTTCCGTCGGTGCGGGTCAGCTCAGATTCAAGGACCTAGGCGAGTTTGAATACGCGCTCAAGGACAAGACTGCGTTGTCGTCGGCGACGGTTTCGGGTCTTGGCAAGCTCTCAGACGACGCGCTGATGCGCGAGGCGGAAGCCTACCGCTCAATGGAGCAACGCATCGTCGACGTGCTGTCGAGCCCGGGAAACGGCATAGATCGGTTTCTAAAGCGGCTCGAGCTGGACAAAATCAGCGAGGACCACGACTGGCGTGACCTCATTGAGGCAATCCGGGCCCTGGACGAAGCGTGTGAGCCGTATAAGAAGGCTGCACTTCTCAAGTACGTTGCCTACCTCTCTGCCGCCCAGGACATTATTCGAACCATTCGCGTGAATCGGCTAGGCAGCATGGACGACTCCGATGATCGGGTCCGCGGGCAACCGAACGCAGATCTCAGTCAAAGGCAGCGGCTGATGTTCGATCTGCAAGGGCTTGCGGGCATCGGCGGGACGCGGGCGCTGTCGGATGAAAATGGATTTGCCCGCATGTCCAAGGGGGAATCCATTGAGATTCAGTTTGGCGAACACCAGTCCCTCGACATCGTGCTGGCGAAGTACCGATTTACCCTGGTCTCCGGTCGGCCCTTTCTGCTCGTCGACGAGACCGGCCACGACCTAAAGGTTGGTGCGGGTAAAAACATCATCGGGCGAAGCGCTCACTGCAGCGTTACGTTGGACAACGCCTTCGGCGCGGTCTCGCGCAAGCATCTGGTTGTGGAAATCGATCAAAAGGATCGGGTGAGGCTCACCGATATCTCGACCCTGGGCAGCTTTCTCCCTCGCGACCTTATCGGCAGCAAGCTGCACTGAGCGATAAGCCCACGCTATTCGCCAACCCTCGGCGGCAGGCGCGACTCTGCCCGCATCGGCGGCGTTGCACTGACAGAAAATGCGGGCTGGGCCTAGGTCCGACCCTGGTTGATTTGATCGAATATCTCTGCTGACAGCTTCTGCGCTTTTTCGATCTGGGCCGGGCTCATGCGTCCGGCGACGGCCTCGCGGTTGTAACGGGCGGAGTCCTCCCCGGAGGCAGAAGCCACGTTGTACCAGGCGTAGGCCTGGATGTAGTCCTGCGGCACCCCCCGACCGGTGCCGTACATGAAGCCGAGATTGGACTGCGATCGGGCATCGCCCGCTCGCGCGGCGCGCTGATACCACCGCAGCGCCTCGGCGTAATCCTGGGCCACGCCGAGTCCGAGGCCATACATGACGCCGAGCTTGTACTGTGCCGCCGGGTCACCCTTCTCAGCGTCCACCTTCGAGTATTCGAAAGCAAGGCGATAGTCGAGGAGCATGGGCGGGAACCCCCCAGGTATTCGTCCGCCGGAATCCTACCGTAAATACCCGCTCAGAACTCTGTTATTTCGTAGCCTTCGCGGCCCGGCTTATCGATTTTGCGCCGGCGCCAGCGAAGCCCGGGGCGCCGAGAATACTCAGTCGGTATAATCCACCGGCGTCGCGTGCCAACCTTCATCGTGCTTGCTCCAGTAGAGGTCGCGTAATCGAAGCGACAACGGCCCCGGGCGATCGTTGCCCAGAATACGGTTGTCCACCCGGCTGACCGGCATGACGCCCCCAGCGGTGGTGGAGAGAAAAACCTCGTCCGCTTCTCTCAGCTCTTCTGGCGTGATCCGGCAAAGCTCGAAAGGCACGCCCAACTCTTCGCACAGCTCTTTCACCGATCTGCGCGTAATGCCCTCGAGCACCGTCTGCCCAGGCGACCGCACCCGGCCGTCGCAAACGCAAAACACGTTGAAACCCGGTCCCTCTGATATGTAGCCCTCGGCGTCCACCAGCACCGCGGTGTCGGCTTCGCGGTCGTAGGCTTCGAACAGCGCCCGGGTGAGATCACCCCAGTGAAAATTTTTGACCGTCGGGTCTACCGACGCCGGCGAAATCCTCGGCGTCTGGGAAATGATCAGATGAGCGCCGCGTTCCTGCTGTTGCGGCGTGATTACCCAGATAAATGGAATGGCGAAAGCGAGATAGCGATTGACGCAGGTGCGCGGATCTCGTGAGCCCGGCGCTGGCGCGCCACGAGTGCAGACCATTTCCACGTAGGCGTCCCGCAGCCCGCTCAGCTGTACGCAGCGCATCAATGATTCACGGATCTCCTCCCGCGCGGGGGGCGCAAGGCGAAGCTTTTCACAGGAGCGCAGAAATCGGTCCAGGTGATCTTCGAGACGAAAAAAACGCCCCTTCCACACGTGCACCACGTCGTAGGTCACATCCGAACGGGTAAATCCCCAATCCAAGACCGGCAGGCGAGCCTCGGCGATCGGAACGTAGTCCCCGTCGACAAAAGCGGCGCCGTTGGCGTAAGGGTTGGGAAGGGTTGCGGGATTTGGGGAAGGGGTTGACATCAGGTTAATCGCTATAGGTTGTTGTTTCGGGCTCGTATGTCGTGTGCCGTATATCGTATATCGGAATGAGTACTCAAAGCTTGCCCACGATCATCTGATGCCGCCACCTTGAAAACGGGTATGGCGTTGATCCACGGAAGCACCTCCACCGTTTCTTCACCGATATACGATAGACGGCCTACGATCCTCGTCACAGGCAAAACCCCAGCTCCGCGTCTATAACTATACGGGAAAGTCTGAGCCCGACGCCCATGCCCGATCTCCACGACCTCGAAGTCCTGCTGCGCTCACCGGTGCCGCTCATCGTGATCGAGACGCGGGAGGAACGCCGCGTGATCCAGCTGTTTATGCGCGTCCTGGTGCTGCATAGAAAGCCTCTTTACCGCTGGTCGATCACCGAGGGTTTGCGTCGCCTGGACAAGGACTTTGGCGCGCAGACGCACACCCGAAAGCCGGAAGAGCTGCTGGGTCAGATCCGATCCACGCGTCAGGCCGGGATTTACCTGCTCTCGGATTTCCATCCTTACGTGGACGACCCGCTTCACGTGCGGCTGATCAAGGACATTGCGCTGGCTTACGAGGACGTTGCCCACACCCTGGTATTCATTTCCCACGCCCTGGACGTTCCGGCCGAGATACAGTGGCTCACGGCCCGTTTCGATCTCGCGGTTCCGACGCGACGCCAGCTGGGCGACATCGTCGCCGCCGAGGCCCGGGACTGGTCGAAGAAGAACACCGGCCGGGCGGTCCAGAGCAGCCAGCGGATGCTTGATCGACTGGTGGACAATCTCGTCGGCCTACCCGTCACCGACGCCAAGCGCCTGGCCCGCGGCGCCATCGAGGACGACGGCGCGATCACCGAATCCGACCTCCCGGGGGTGATGAAAACCAAGTTCCGGCTCATCGGGCAGGACGGCGTGCTCGCCTACGAGTTCGACACCGCGCAGTTCGCCGAAGTAGGCGGGCTGGATAAGCTCAAATCGTGGCTCGGAGTCCGCAAGGCGATCTTCCAGGGTCAGTCCGGAGCCGATGGCCTTGATCTCCCCAAAGGCATCATGCTCCTCGGGGTGCAGGGCTGCGGCAAGAGCCTCGCGGCCAAAGCCGTGGCCGGCGCGTGGGGCACGCCACTTCTGCGGCTGGATTTTGGCAGCCTCTACAACAAGTACCACGGCGAAACCGAGCGCAACCTGCGCGAATCGCTTCGCCAGGCGGAAGCCATGGCGCCCTGCGTGCTGTGGATCGACGAAATCGAGAAGGGCGTGAGCGTCGATTCGAGCGACAGCGGCGTCTCGCGTCGCCTGCTTGGCTCGCTTCTCACCTGGATGGCGGAAAACCGTTCTCGCGTTTTCATTGTCGCCACCGCAAATGACATCGAAGCGCTGCCCCCGGAACTGCTGCGCAAAGGACGGCTGGATGAAATCTTCTTCGTCGACCTCCCGGACGAGGACACGCGGCGGGAAATCCTCGAAATCCATCTCTCCAAACGCAAGGTAAAAGCCAACGGCATCGACCTCGTTTCATGCGCGGCGGCCTGCGAGGGCTTCTCCGGGGCGGAGATCGAGCAGGCTGTGGTGTCTGCGTTGTACTCGGCACACGCGTGCAAAAAGGCCCTGAACGCGCAGACAGTGATGGACGAAATTGGACGCACGCGCCCGCTCTCGGTGGTCATGTCCGAACGCATCGCCGGTCTCAGAGCCTGGGCCCGGGAACGCACCGTTCCTGCCAATTGAAATCTGGGTAAAAGTAGTCAATCGATATCCTATCGATCTAGACCGCGCTACGACGAAGACGCGGCCTGCGTCTTGCTGCGTCGATCAGGCGCGTGATTTGCTTGATTGATGTCGGCATCTTCCGCGCGATGCTCTTCCGCATCGCTTCAAAGCGGAGGGTGCGCTCCCGGTGGCAGGCCCGTTCGAAGGCGATCTCCCTTTGCTTCGCGATCGTACCCCGTTGGGGCACCAGACCGGGTCATACCTGTCTCGGTCGTTGTCCGCAGCGGCGATCCGCGGGAACTTCGACTTGCTCAGGCTCAGCCGACGGAGCTTCGTCTAAATCCCTGCTCGCTCCTGTGCCGAAGCCGTGCTGCCGAAAGCTTCAGTTTTAAGCCGCCTGCTAAACCTCTGTCGCGTCGGCGCGCGAATTCGAATATCCTGATGACGATTCTCGAATTCAGATTAGGGCGGCGATCCTCCGCGGCCGAGATGGGGAAAGTCATGGGACTCAGCCAGGAGCAAATTCAAGAATTTCACCGTCAAGGCTACGTGTTTCTTCCACAAGTGTTCGACGCCGAGGAAGTCGCCGTCCTGATGCGAGAAGTGCCAGATATTTTTGCTCAGGATCGAAAAGAAAACGTGCGTGAGAAGGGCAGCCGCGCCGTTCGCACCACATTTGCCGCCCATACCTTCAACCAGGCGTTCTCGCGCTTAGGCCAGCACCCAAGGCTCATCGAGCCGGTGATGCAGCTGCTGGACGGCCCGATCTACATGCACCAGTTCAAGGTTAACGCCAAGGCCGCCTTCGATGGAGACGTTTGGCAATGGCACCAGGACTACGGCACCTGGGCCCGTGACGATCTGATGCCGGAACCGAGAGCCATGAACATCGCCTTGTTTCTGGAAGACGTGACCGAGTTCAACGGGCCGCTCATGTTCATTCCCAAGAGCCACAAGCAGGGCAAGCTGGAGGCCGGTCACGACCTCGAGACCACCAGCTATCCGTTGTGGACGCTGGATAACGACACCGTGCGGCGTCTGGTGGACGAAGGCGGTATCGTCGCGCCAAAAGGTTCTGCCGGATCGGTGCTCATGTTCCACTGCAACTTGGTGCACGCTTCGCCTTCCAATATCTCACCCTTCGGCCGCACCATTGTTTACCTCAGCCTGTGTCACGTGGATAACCATATCCGCCGCTTCGAGCGCCCGGAGTGGATTGCGCATCGTGATTTCACCCCTATCGAGCCTCTCCCCGACGACTGCCTTAAAGAGTTGTCCCGGGAAGCGGAGCACGCTTGAGGGGGTCTTAGAATCAGACACAGTGCTGTAAGGCGCTGAAAACGACTGCTGGTGCTCTGGAAGGTGATTAGTGATTCGCGATTAGCGATCAGGCTAGCCTTTCGACACACATCTGATTAAAAAAAACCGGAACCAAAATCTCGCAATTTCCTATTTCGCATCACGCATGACGCGTCACGCATCACCACCCACAAATCACTAATCACCAATCACTAATATCTAATCTCCGATCACTAATCACTCGAAAATGTACACCCACCCCTTCGACCAGTCCGAATACCGCCAGCGGATAAAAAACACCAAGACCCGCATGTCGGAGCGCGGCGTTGAAATCTTGCTCTGCACCCATCCGGCGAACATGTGCTATCTCACGGGGTACGACGGCTGGTCTTTTTACGTCCACCAGCTGGTTCTGGTAGCGCTGGACGATGAAGATCCCCACTGGATAGGCCGCGGAATTGACGCCAACGCGGCGAAAGTGACGACGTTTCTCACCGACGACCACATTCATCCGTACGCCGATGACTATGTCCAGTCGACGAGCAAACACCCCATGGACTTCGTCGCTGATCTAATCAAGCAAAAAGGGTGGGAGCGTCGAGCAGTCGGCGTGGAGATGGACAGCTTTTATTTCACTGCCGCTTGCTTCGCCTCGCTCCAGGGCAATCTACCCAATGCGCGCTTCGAGGACACCACTACGCTGGTCAACTGGGTGCGCAACATCAAGACCGAGCAGGAAATCGCTTACATGACCCAGGCGGCGCGAATCGTCGAAAACATGATGCGGGTCGGTATCGAAAATGTCCGCCCCGGCGTTCGGCAGTGCGATGCAGCGGCGGAGATTTATCGCGCCATGGTGGCGGGAACACCGGAGTTCGGCGGTGACTACTCTGCTATCTGCCCGATGCTGCCCACCGGGATCGGCACTTCGACGCCTCATCTCACCTGGACCGACACCCCTTTCGTTGCAGGCGAGGGGACTATCCTGGAAATCGCCGGCGTGAGCCATCGCTACCACTGTCCAATGGCGCGCACGGTGCACCTGGGAAAACCGCCGAAAAAGATTACCGATACTGCCGAAGTGGTTGTAGAGGGACTCAATAACGCACTCGATGCGGTCAAGCCGGGGGTCACCTGCGAGTCGGTGGAGCGCTCTTGGCGAGAAACCATAGAGAAGCACGGAATCGTTAAAGACTCGCGCATCGGCTATTCCACCGGGCTCAACTATCCACCGGACTGGGGTGAAAGCACCTTGAGCCTGCGTCCGGGCGACAAGACCGAGCTCGAGCCCAACATGACGCTGCATATGATCCCCGGGGTCTGGCTCGACGACTGGGGCATCGAGATCAGCGAGTGTTTCCGCATTACCGAGAAGGGTGCCGAGACGTTCTGTAATTTCCCCCGGAAGCTGTTCGTCAAGGACTGATGTTGGAGAATATGGAGCATGCAGTGCGTGGTACCCAGCGAAGAAGACAGGAGTTGACACCGACTAGAACGAAGCCCGCTGTAGGAGCGAGCTTGCTCGCGATTCCTTGGATCAGGGTTGAACCTGTGCGCGATCCAAAACGGTTCTGCTATTTACCGTACTCCTCGGTCGGCCCTCCCGCCGCCTGCCAGGCGCTGAATCCGCCGCCGATGTGGCACACGTCTTCCAGCCCCATCTCCTGGGCGGTTCGAGTGGCGAGCGCCGAGCGCCAGCCCTTGTTGCAATAAAAAACGAAGCGCTTGTCCTGGCTGAAAACATCCTTGAAATAGGGACTTTCCGGATCGATCCAGAACTCCAGCATGCAGCGAGGCATGTGGAAGGAGCCTGGAACCCTGCCTTCACGCCGGAGTTCGCGAACGTCGCGAAGATCCACGATCACCACGCATTCGTTGCCGTGAAGCTTGATGGCCTCTTCAGCAGCAAGGGTATCGATCAGGGCTTCCGCCTCGTCGACGAGCTGTTTGTGGCCTTTTTTGATGTTGACGGTCATGGTGTTGTTACTGCGTTGATCGCCGATCCGCCTGATCTGAGGAATCGCGAGCAAGCTCGCTCCTACAGCGGGCCTGGTTCAATGTCGCGTGTTCGTCGCTAACCTTTCTTTCAATGGTAAGGATTTTCCGGTCGGAAGGGCCAATTACGAGACCTGATTTGCTCATTCCCGATAGGTATAGGGTTGTGGCGCCGTAGCCGCTGGTTCAGGCGCCCTGGGCCACGATCATTTCGGTGTCGGCGGTGGCCTGACGCAGGGCCTTGGCTTCCGCGTACTCGCTGGAGCCCCACCACGCCTTGGCTCTCTCCACGCTGTCGAACTCGATCACCACCAACCGCACCGGATCCCAGCTCCCTTCGAGATTCTCCACCTTCCCGCCCCGGACCAGAAAACGTCCGCCGTAGGGTTCGAGCGACGGCGGCACCATTTTTTTGTAGTTCTCGTAGCGTTCCGGATCGTTCACGTTCACTTGCACGATGATATAGGCAGCCATGGGAACTCCTTAGCTTTGACTTTCAGGCCGTGTCTAGATTTCGGTTGTTTACGCCATTGGCGACCCACTTATGAAAGCAGTGTGTCGGTGGATCCATCACCGGCGAAAATGCGCCGCCGGAAAAAGCCGGCGAGTGCCTGCCCCGCTGCATGCCCTCTACTACGCCGACGTCTTCCAGAAAGATCGCTCGCCAGGCTTCCCGCGTGGTACGCCGTGACTCCGCGTGGGTTTCGGACTCGGCGGCGTCATCCAGATAGAAAATGCGCATCTCCTCGCGGGTGCGATGGTGCGACTCGGGGATCAGCACCACGGCGTAGAAGTGATCCACGTGAAGGCCGAGCATCACGTTGGGAAACAGCGCCACGTATTCGGCCAAACGCTGCTCCCCTTCGGGCCAGCCGGAGAAAGCCGGGAACTCGGCGCCGGCGCGATAGACGGGGTCGTAGACGCGGGTACCCTGACCGGCGAACAGACCCTCGTGCATAATGTGATAGTGATCTTCGAGCCGAGAGTAGCGATTCAGTCCCGGATGGATCCACGGCAGGTGGTAGCTCTCGCAAAAGTTTTCCACCGCCAGCTTCCAGTTGGCCTCGATTTCGAGAGAGAAGCTGTCGTCTTCGCTGGCGAGCTTCAGCCTTGCCGCGTCGCCTTGACCGAGAAACCTGACCCAGCGTGAACTCAGGGGCGCGAGATGCCGGTCCAGATCCGGCGCGTCTGCGGACAGATTGACAAACACGAGCCCCATCCACTCGGCGCTCCGCACCGGCTTCAAGCCGTGGCGGCTGCGGTCGAATCCTTCCGCCTCGTGAACGCCCGGGCCGCCGATATGCGGCGTCCCTCGGAGCGCGCCGTCGAAGGCGTAGGTCCATGAGTGATAGGGACAGCGAATCGATCCCTTGAAGCGGCAGGCTGCGCCGATCAGCTGGTGCCCCCGGTGGCTGCACACGTTGTGAAACACGTTGATGCCGTCGCCATCCTGGACCATGAACAGCGGCAAGCCGAGAAGCGAGACCGGCCTGGCGTCGCCTTTGTTTGTTAAGCTCCCCGCCGCACCGATGCACACCCAGGTGCGTGCGAGCAGTCCGTCCCGCTCGAACTCGGCAAAAGTCCGACTGACATAAGCCTGGTTGGGCAGTCCGCAGGCATCGACGGTGTTCCGGTTGACGGCTGCCAGCAGCGCCGGGTCCAGGCCGCCGTTACGCCCTATGGAAGAGATCTCGTTGCTCATACCTGCAGTGCTCGCTCGTAGTGGTTGCTGCAATCGAACTCAGTCGAGGATCTGAAAGTGCGCTTCCGTCGGCCGCCCCGCCTTGCCGTTGACGGGCAGAATATCCTGCGGGCAGGCGGAGAATGCAATCACCAGATCCATGTTCGCCTCCAGCACCACGTAATCTCCCGGCCGAGTCAGCGGCGGCTCGAAGGCAAGCACGCCGTCGGCGCCCCAGGGGATGTTCATGAACAGGTTCAACGGACTCGGTGTCTCCGGCGCCTCGAGCCCGAGCGCGTCCATGGCCGCGGCCAGGTTGTCGGTACAGTTGTCGTGGTAGTCGGTGCAGCCGAGCAGCTTGTAGCGATAGTCGTCGCAGGCAGCCATCAAGGTATCGTGAACTCCGGGGGAAGTGTCCTCAACCAGGGTCAGAATCGGCCTGCGCCGGTTGGAGTACAGGTGATCCCCCAACGCCGGCATGAGCTTCACCAGCGTCGCCCGGGTATGCTCCATGGACATGAACTCGTCCAGGTTCTCCCGGGCGAAGGCCCAGGTGTCCACCACCTGCTCGCCGTGGGTATTGATCACTTTGATCTTCTGTCCGGCGTCGGCAAATGCGGCTTTGCCCCGCCTCGCGGGAATGGTCTGTATATCCATACCGGCTTTGCTGTAGGAGATATCGAAGGTTTGATTAAATGCAGTTCCGATTTATAGGCTACGGGTCTACGCCGCGGCCGAGGTCACGGTTTCCTTCCGCTGACGGATTTTATTTCACAACCAGATCCAGCGGCATCCGGCTCAAGCGCTCGCAGCCGGACTCGGTCACGCGCACCGTCTGGCCCAAAGTCATGGCGCGGCCGGCATCGCTGTTCATGAGGATGATGTGAATGAAGAACACCATGTTCGGCTCGGCCAGCAGTGTGTTGCCGGTATAGAACATGGGAAAATCCATCCACGTGGGCGTAAAAGTCGCGCCTAAGCTGTAACCACAGGCGTTCATGCGATGGGCTTTCAAGCCCGCCTTGTCCAGCACCTTCGCGTGGGCGTCAAAAACCTCGCCCACCGGCCGCCCCGGCTTGAGCGCCTCGATGCAGGCGTGCATGGCATCCACACAAGCCGGATGCATTTTAAGATGCTCTGGGTGGGGCTCGCCCACCAGCAAAGTGCGCATCAGCGCGGCGTGATAATGGCGGTAAACGCCAGCGTGCTCCAGCGTGATTTGATCCGTGTTCGAGAGCTTTCTTCTGCCGCTGAAATAGCGGCAGAGCAGCGCGCCGCTGCCGGAGCCGATGATGAACTCGTTTCCCGGATAATCTCCTCCGCCGCGAAACACCGCACCCTGCATGGCGGCGAGAATATCCCCTTCGAATGTGCCGGGCGCGCACATATTGATGGCGGCCTCCAGGGCGTCGTCGGCCAGCTCGGCGGCGCGTATTACGTACTCGATCTCGGCATCGCTTTTGACCACGCGCAGCCGGCTCACCAGATCGGAAGCATCCTCGAGCGCTGCGAACCCTTCCAGCGCCGCTTCCAGCCGGCGGCCATTGTAAGCGGTGAGCCCATAGGCGTCGTACTCCACCCCGAGCCTCCGGCCTTTGAGCCCGTGCTCATCCAATATCTGTCGCAGATCGTCAGCCGGGTTATGGCCAGCGGCGTCGGTCCATACCCGGATGTCTTCGAGGATGGACGTGTGCTGCGCTTGGCGCAGATCCGGCGCTCTTGTCAGCAGGGTGAAGCGCCCGTCGGTGGTCAACACCAGGCACTGGAAAAAGCAGAATCCAAAGGTGTCGTAGCCCGTGAGGTAATACATGCTTTCTTGTTTGAACAGCAAAAGCGCCTCCAGTCCTCTCGAATCCATTAATGAAAGCAGGGACTTGCGACGTCTCACGAATTCGGCGGGAGTGAAGTGGAGCGCCATGGGTAACGCCTCGGGCAACAGGGGACCTCATTTAATCTATACCGACCGTCCGGTTCCGGGGTGAGCCCCGGGCCGGTTTAACGGGGCGTCATCATCCCATATACAGGTTGGGTGGAGAAAAGCTCAGGCGCCTGACCTGCTCAATATATTCATAAAAAGAGTCAAAGCAGGCGCTCACGCACGCGGATACGGCACGCTGAGTGCAACCCTGGCGGGAGACGAGTAGGCCAATTAGTTGCGGACGTCGCCGGTCAACGTCGTCGCCTTCGAGCAAGAGTCCGGCAGCGACTGGCAAAGCCGCGCGGTGGAGAGGGCGCTGGCTGTATTTCGCCGCTCCGATGTGCTGTTTGAATCTTCCGCCGCGGGGTGTTGCAATGTTCTGGCGGTGTTAGCCACATTAGGCGGCATGGACCACCAACAATGCACCGTTGGCAGCGCGCGAGGGATTCGACAGAAGACGAGAGATGTCGCCGAAAAACAGAGAGGAAAACGACACTCCGGGTTTCATCGGCGGTAGCCACTCCGCCGCCGGACTCTGGAGAAGCCCGGTCGCGTCCGTGTACGGTTGGTGGCCCATCTTGTTAGCGCGAAGAAATTCGAGGCCCAGGTGACCACCGAACGCCTGCAGACCGCGACCGCTCTGAGCCCCGGTGGCACGTTGTACCTGGAGATCAATCGTTAATGGCGGACGAGACTGCTGGCGTAGAATCGTCCGGCGCGACCGATGCGGTGGAGAGCGCTATCGGGGAAGCAAGCCAGCTTGCCGTTCGCCTGGAAAGCGCGCGATTTGCCTGGCCTGGGGGTGACGGGGATCTCATTGCCATCAATCGTCTCGAGGTTTCCCGGGGAGAGCGGCTTTTTCTCTCGGGTCCGAGCGGAATCGGCAAGAGCACCTTTTTGAGCCTCCTCGGCGGTGTCGTCACGCCGCAAGAGGGAGCAATTGAAGTGCTCGGCACTGAACTCTCGCGATTGAGCGCCCGCGAACGCGACCGCTTTCGGGCCGATCACATCGGCATCGTGTTTCAGATGTTCAACTTGGTGCCCTACCTGTCGATGATCGACAACGTCACCCTGCCGTGCCTGTTCTCGGCGCGCCGCCGCCGGCGGGCCGAGGCGCACTCGGGGCGCATAGACGCCGAGGCCAGGCGGCTGCTCGGCGATCTCGAGCTTGACCGTCCGGCGCTGCTTGCCCGCGCGGTGACCGATCTGAGCATCGGCCAGCAGCAGCGGGTCGCCGTTGCCCGTGCGCTGATCGGATCGCCCGAGATCGTCATCGCCGACGAGCCGACCTCGGCGCTCGACGAGGGGACCCGAGAAGGTTTCCTCGCGCTGCTGTTCGCCGAGTGCGAAGCCGAGGCCACGACGCTGATTTTCGTCAGTCACGACGTGCGCCTCGGGGCCCGCTTCGACCGACGGCTTGCGCTGTCCGAGCTCAATCGACACGCGGGCGGGCACTGAGGATCGCCCATGGCCATCGTGCGACTCGCACTTAGGAGTGTCTGGAATCGCCGGGTGACGGCGGGGCTCACCGTGCTCGCGGTGGCGCTCAGCGCGGCGATGCTGCTCGGTGTCGAGAAGGTGCGTCGCGACGCCCGGAGCGCCTTCGCTAACACCATCTCCGGCACCGATCTCATCGTCGGCGCACGCGGGGGTCCGGTACAGCTGCTGCTCTACTCCGTCTTCCGCATCGGCGACCCCACCAACGACATTTCCTGGGAGAGCTATCAGCACATCGCGGGGCTGCCCCGGGTAAGCTGGACGGTTCCGGTCTCGCTGGGTGACTCGCACAGGGGCTATCGCGTCATGGGCACGACGCGGGATTACTTTGAGCTTTATCGCTACGCCCGGCGTCAAAAGCTGCAGTTCGCCGCCGGCGCCCCGTTCGAGGGAGTCTTCGACACGGTGCTCGGTGCTGAAGTCGCGGCGCGCCTCGGCTACGCGCTCGGCGATCCCATCGTGGTTGCCCACGGCGCAGGCACGGTCAGCATGCTCACCCACGAGGACAAACCGTTCCGGGTGGCCGGGATTCTCGAACCCACGGGCACCCCGGTCGATCGCACCGTGCATCTCAGTCTGGAGGGCATCGAAGGGATGCACGTCGACTGGCGAGCGGGCGTGCCCATCCCGACGCTGCGCGTCTCTCCCGAGGAGGCTGAGAAGATGGACCTCAAGCCGAAGGCGGTCACGGCGATTCTGGTCGGTCTCGACTCGCGAATCGCGGTGCTCAAGGTCCAGCGCTATATCAACCAATTCCGCGGAGAGCCGCTGCAGGCGATCATCCCCGGGGTCACGCTGCAGCAGCTTTGGGACATGATGAGCATTGCCGAAAACGCCTTGCGGGGAATTTCAATTATGGTGGTCGTGACCGGCATGCTCGGGATGCTGACCGTGATCCTCTCGAGCCTGGAGGCCCGCCGCCGGGAGATGGCGGTCCTGCGCTCGGTGGGGGCCCGCCCGCTGCACGTGTGGGGGCTGTTCATGAGCGAAGCCGGCGCCCTCGCGCTGTTCGGCGTCGGCCTCGGGATCACGCTATTCTATGCCGCCTTGGTAGTCGCCCGGCCATTCGCGGCCCGGGAGTTCGGGCTGTACCTGCCCGTCGCACCGCTCGATCTCTGGGATTTGGCAATCCTCGGGCTGGTGGTGCTCGCGGGATTCATCGCCGGTTGCGTTCCGGCTTTCCGGGCCTACCGTCTGTCGCTGGCGGACGGGCTTTCCATGAGGATTTGAACGATGGGAATGCGCATGCCCGGACTCGGGGGGTTCGCCTTAACCGCATGGGGCCTGTGGGCGGTCGCGGCCTTGGCCGCAACCGAGAACGCCCGCGAGCTCAAGTGGGAAGACCTGATGCCCATCGACTGGAACCCGGAGACCGTGCTCGAAAAAGCGCTCGACGGGAAACAGGCGAGCGAGCTGATGGACAGCTCTCCCGAAGCGCAGCGCCTGCTGCTCGACTACATGTCGGCCATGAGCACGGCGCCGGTGGTTGAGGAGCTCGACGGTCAGTACGTTCAACTGGCCGGATTCGTGTTACCGCTGGAATTCGGCGGCTACGAAGTCACGGAGTTCCTGCTGGTGCCGTATTTCGGTGCGTGTATCCACGTACCGCCGCCGCCCGCAAACCAGATCGTGTACGTGAAAACCAAGAAGGCTTATCCAATCACCGGCGTCTTTGATTCGGTGCAGGTGACCGGCACCCTTAAAGCGCAGGCCTATCTCAACTTGCTCGGTGACGCCGGTTACACGATGGAAGTCAGCAAGGTCGAGCCTTATTCCGAGTAGCAGACGACTTCGGACGCCATGCACGCACTAGCCGTTCTTTATTCGGAGAATGATCCACGTCAAGAAAGTTTTCCTTTCCTGTTTGAACAGCAACAGGGTCTCTAATTCCCGTACCCGCGTCGCCGTGCAAGCCGCATCACATCTCGCTTTTAGCTCCTTTTTAGAAGAGAGGATCGCCACTGGTGATGCCCTCTTTGAAACCAACTTGGTACTCATTAGTTACTGTTTTTGAGTTCCAGCCCCGGCCAGAAGCCGAAGATTGCCAAGATTGTGTTCCAGTGTGGTTCCTCCCTCCCAGACAGCTTCGAAGCTGAGACAGACCTGCACCACCTGCAGCGCCTCTTCGCCCATGACACGGATTCGCCTGCCGGGACCCGATCCTGAAAGTCTGGTTTAGAATTGCCCCTCTCGAGTGCCTTGAGAATCACCATGTCGACAAAAAAGAAAATCGCGTTTCAGGGAGAGCGGGGCGCTTACTCGCATCTTGCCTGCATCGAAGCCTATCCGGATCTCGAGCCGATGCCGTGCGAAAACTTCGAGGACGCTTTCTCGGTCGTTTCGGACGGTTCCGCAGCGCTGGCCATGATACCCATAGAGAACTCGCTGGGCGGCCGTGTTGCCGACATACACCATTTACTGCCGGAATCGAGCCTGTTCATCATCAATGAGCACTTTCAGGCCGTGCAACACTGTCTCCTGGCACCCACCGGCGCCACCCTGGAGGGCCTCGAATCTATCGAGAGCCACACCCAGGCGCTCGCCCAGTGCCGGGGACTGATTCACGAACTCGGCGTCGAGGTCGTGCACACTGCGGATACCGCCGGCGCTGCCCGGGACGTGGCCGAGCGCGGCGACCCGAAGGTCGCCGCCATCGCTTCCGCCCTCGCGGGCGAGATCTATTCCCTCGAGACTCTACGCACCCGAATCGAGGACCGGTTGGGAAACACCACCCGCTTCGTGGTTATGTCACGCTCCCGCGTCGAGCCGGACCCTCGCAACGGTCCCTGCATGACCAGCTTCGTTTTCCAGGTGCGCAGTCTCCCGGCGTCGCTCTACAAGGCGCTGGGCGGATTCGCCACGAACGGTATCAACATGACCAAGCTCGAGAGCTACATCGTCGATGCGAGCTTTACGGTTGCCCAGTTCTACGCCGAGATCGAGGGGCATCCGTCCGAGATACACGTCAGCCACGCCTTCGACGAGCTCCAGTTCTTTTGCACCAAGCTGAAATTGCTCGGCACCTATCCCCAGCATTCGTTCCGCATCAGCAACGGCTAGCCGCGGCAGCGGCGGCGTCGCGCCTTGAATCTAAACTCTTCCCGGCTGAAATGAATGGCCAAACCAAGTCATCCCCTTGTTGTTTCCGCCCGTCATCCCGGGGGAAGCTTCGCACCGGCCCGGAGCATAGCGACTGCCGCCGCGGTTGTCGCATTCAGGACGACCAACGGAGATTAATCTGGTAAATCAATGGATTTCGTACTAAAAAGCTCGAAATCGTTGAAAGAAAACATCATTATTCGGGCATAAGGGCCTGTCGGCGCAGTGCTGCATCGCATCATGAGTGTGCATTTCTGCAGCCAGCGCAGCCAAACAACAACAAAGCGAGAGGTCATGCGAGCAAACGAGCCCAATTACGCGGACGAGGTCAAACCCCGGCGCATTGGTTTTCTCCTGCTCCCGGATTTTTCCATGATCGCCTTCACTGCGGCGCTGGAACCGCTGCGCATGGCCAACCGCCTGAGCGGCCGAACGCTCTACCAATGGCCGCTGATCAGCCTGCACGGCCAGCCGGTTACCGCCAGCAACGGTCTCTCTATCGGGCCGGATAGCGATATCAATCACTGCGGACCCCTGGACATGGTGCTGGTGTGCACCGGTGAGCGCGTGGAGGCGGTAGAAGACCGGTCGATCGCTTTCTGGTTGCGGAAACTGGCGATGAAGAAGGTGAACATCGGAGCCGTTTGTACCGGTGCCTACCTGCTGGCCCGCGCCGAGCTTCTGAACGGATACCGCTGCACCATACACTGGGAAAACATGGCTGCCATGCGAGAGCAGTTCCCTAAAGTGATCGTTTCGTCGGAGCTGTTCGAGATCGACCGCGATCGCCTCACCAGCTCCGGCGGCACCGCGCCGCTGGATATGATGCTCAACGTGATCCATGAGGATCACGGTGGACACCTGGCAATCTCGGTTTCGGAGGAATTCATCTGCGAGCGCATTCGTGGCCCCAACGACCGCCAGCGGATCCCGCTGAGACTCCACCTCGGCACCAGCCAGCCGAAGCTGGTGGACGCGGTATCGCTGATGGAAGCCAACCTGGAAGAGCCCATGAGTTTGGACGAGCTGGCGCAGCACGTCGGCCTCTCCCGCCGCCAGCTCGAGCGGTTGTTCCAGAAGCATCTCCGTTGCGTACCGACCCGCTACTACCTGGAGCTTCGCCTCGCCCGCGCGCGCCAGCTTTTGCTGCAGACTTCCATGTCCATCGTCGACGTCGCCTTCGCCTGCGGCTTCGTTTCGGCGCCCCACTTCAGCAAGTGCTATCGGGACTTTTACGGCATTCCGCCCAGAGACGAGCGACGGCTAAAGAAGCCGGCTAGATACGAGTATAAAGATACCGACGCCAAGACCGCTGCTGGACCCCGCTAACCACTTGCTCACCTCTTCCGCGGCCTTTGTCGGCCATTGTCAGATAGTTCACTCCAGAAGCAATATGTCATCAACATTCTTGGAAGAATCTTGTTTTAACTGAGGCAAAAAAAATGCAGCAGGGGATGGTGGCTTTTTTCATTATTCCCCCATCTCCGAAGGATGCGCGTCTCGACCACAGTAAGCGCACATTTTGTGCATACACAGAAACCGCCCGGCAATATCTCGATTCCGCTGTCTAAGTTGGAACTGGTTATAGGCGGGATAATTTCCCAAAACTTTTCACTTTCAGACATGCGCTGGGCGGATAGAAATTCGATTAAGTGTAGAGGCGCCGTTATAATTCCTCGGCGCTTTGCTCGCATGTCTAGAACCGGTCTATGAGGGAGGAAAGCAAATGATTAAACGTATTTGTGCAACGGTTCTCCTGACGGTCGTTCTGATCGGATCGGGTAGCGCCAGCGTTCTCGCAATGGACCCCCGGCAGCCCGAGGTAAATAATCTCTGGGCGTTCGGCGATAGCCTGACTGATAGCGGTAACCTGTTTTACCTCTCGGGTGGCACAGTACCGCCCAGTCCGCCCTACTTTAACGGCCGCTTCTCAGACGGCCCCGTCTGGCTAGAAGGGCTCGCCGACCGTCTTGGCCTGACGATCGATTTCGACACGCCTGTTTTCATCAATCCTTTAGCGAACAATCGGGCGATTGCCGGAGCTTTCACTGGTCTAGACGGCGAGTCCGCGCCCGGCCTAGGGGTGCTCAGCCAGGTCGACCTGTTTCTGAACACCGTCGGCTCCGTGGAGCCTGACGATCTTGTGGTGGTCTGGGCCGGCGCGAACGACTACTTCTTCACCGATGCTCTGCCGCCAGAAGCGGTCGGGAATCTCGCACAGGCTGTCACTGATCTTGCGATGCAAGGGAATGCGCGGCGCTTTCTTGTGCCGAATTTGCCCGACTTAGGCGAGACGCCGCTGGGTCAGCTGGTGTTAACACCCGAGCAAGCGGCTGGACTGAATGCCCTCACCGCCTTTCACAATGCGGCCCTGGCGGAGACAATGACTGATCTCGCCGAGGTGCTCGGGCTCGAAATCGTATTGGTCAATGTCAATGCCGCTTTTGCCGAATTATTAGAGCGGCAAAAGCTATTTGGTTACGACAACGTTACGATGCCATGTCTGATCCAGCAGCCAGACGGCACGCGTCCGCCAACCGGAGCTTGTGGTTTTGGCCCTATTGATTCGACAGGCACATTGTTCTGGGATCTGATCCACCCGACAGGATCAACGCACGAGCTGCTCGCGGCATTCGCCCACGCTACCCTGGTAGCTAACCGGAGTCTTCCCGATACCGTGTTTAACGCGGAGCGAATTTCGACCCAGATAGCCCTGGGTAAATTGCGCGCTGCCGGAGCGGTCGCCGCGCCTAGGCCTTGATTCAATAACGTAGATACCACGTTTCGCGTAAATTTTCGGGGCCGGGGCACACTACCCCGGCCCCGTGCAGGCTTCCCGCACTGTGCGTACTTACATTGGGAGTTTGTATTTCATTTGCCTTAAGTTCATGCATCCCGTCACGCCGCAACGATGCGTCTGCGATAAGCCAAAAGATGGCGCCCGCGAAAGGTTTCCAGATCCCGGTGGCCTTCGAGCGTTGCCCGTATCGCTGGACCGGAGACGTATACTAAGGTCTCGAGCGCAGCTTCATCGCTGTCTTTGATGCTGACGCCCAGGCGGGTATAGAGCGCGTCTTTGAATCCTTCGAAGGTACCGAATATTCTCACAAGTGTACGGTCGCCGCCTGGAAGAAGGAGCCCACACGCGCTGGCACTCTCGTCTGCGACGATTCGGGGCACCGATGCCCGCCCGGCGAATAGGGCGGTTGAACCGATAGCCTTGAGTATCGGCGACAGAGGTTTAGAACGGGCGACGAACGAACGCCGAACGGATTTCTGAAAACATCAGCGTGCCGTAGATGAAGAGCTTTTCCGCCACCATTGTCACAACCCGCTCGAGTGTCTCTACGGCGCTGCCGGAGTCTCGGTCGAACTTCGCCGCTATCGTCGCGCAACCGAAGGCTGAGACCTAAGCCCCTCTCGTTAACACAGCGATCCCCACGACCACCGCTGCCAGCGCCATCAGCGCCAAGAACGGGAAGGCAAAAGTCACCCCGCCCTTTAGTCGCAGCAGTTCTCCCCGCTCCTTGCCGCTGATGTCGAGCTCTCTCGCCTTTCGGATTTTCTTGACCACGTGGCGGCGATAGATGGAGTTGCCAAACGCGCCTCCGAGCAGCGTCGTAACGAAGAAATACCCGCCGAGCACCATGCCGGGTGCTCTTGCGCCTGGCCCGGCAACAGCCGGCAGAAAGTAATCGATGAGTAGAAGCAAAACGATCGCGATAAGCGGATAAACGATCAGCCCCCACAGGTACATCTTTCGATACATGAGCCAGAGCCAGGTAAAGATTCCGGCCGCCCAGTTCCAAGACAGTCCCAACCTTCGTGCCGCCAGAGCATTGAAGCTGTCCAGGTATATTTTTTGGCGCAGATCCCCGACCACGTGCCCGTAATCGTCTTCGATGCTCCCCCGTGGCTCGCCTGAAGTGTCGTCTCTCTTCTCAACACTCTCGATGTCCCATTGGCCGGTATCGATGTTGTCGACTTCCACATGCATGACGCCGGAAGACGCCACAAAGGACTTGTTCTCCTCAGTTTCCGCATCGCCTGAATGATCGAGTCTGAGCGCTTCCCTCCAGGCGGCAATACTCTGGGGACGATCTTTGGCCTTAAATGCCAGCGCATGGTCGACAGCCTTGAGAAAGCGGTAGGAATACTTGTCCATCTTCTCGTCGGCGAGCGATGGAGTGACGTCGCGAGACAAATTGATGAGCCCATTGCTGCGCACCAGGGCATCGGGCGGCTTGCTGCCCATGATGGTGCGGTAAACGGTCGCGCCGAGTCCGTAAATATCCGTCCATGGCCCCTGCTTCCCGTTGTCCTCCGCATATTGCTCGATGGGCGCGTAGCCGGCAGATACCAGCGTGGTCAAATCCATGGTCTTTTCGCCGATGGCCTGTCGGGCTGAGCCGAAATCCAGCAACACCGGCGTACCGTCACGCCGAAGAAAAATGTTGTCCGGCTTGATGTCGCGGTGAATCACGCCTGACTCGTGCATCAGTTCGAGCCCTTCCAGTAGGCTTCGGAGCATGGTCTTGAGCTCGTCCTCAGCAAGCTCTGGCGTCTGTTTGAGAACTTCCTTCAGCGTTGCGCCCTCCTCGTAGCGCATCACCAGGTAGGCCGTTTTGTTGGCCTCGAATACCGACATCACTCGGACGATGGACGGGTGATCGTATTTCGCCAGAATTCTTCCTTCGCTGATGAAACGGTCCATGCCCCACCGGTGGTTCTCCAGGTCATCGACCGAGGCGCATTCAACGCAGCCGTCCTCCCCCCTCAGCGCCCATTCCCTGGGAAAGTATTCCTTGACTGCCACCTGCTGGAGCAGATTCTCGTCTTCGGCCAAGTAGGTGATGCCGAAGCCGCCGATCCCGAGAATGCCGGTGATCTGATACCAGTTGATCGAGTGCCCCGGCTGAAGAGCATTTTTCTGCACGGTTTGAACCATCACTGTTTCAATGCGATCGAGGACCGTCTTATTAAATGAAGGGCGCAAGCCGCGAAGACCCCAAGCCCGGAATGAAAGTCAGCGCCACTTTAATAAAGGCCGCGGCATAATGTTTCTTTAGGCGGGTTACCGAAGCGCGCCCGCCACGCCTCAAAGCATAGTCCAGTCTCCCCGCTCTGACCGCCTGCGGACCGGCGAGTAGACGGAGCTAAAAGTTCTGTTACTCTCAGTAACTTCGACCTTGATATCTGATTTAAGAAATGCGATTCCGGCCTGTATCGGCCAACTGCAACGAAATGTGCGCTGACCGTCGAAAACCGAAGCCCGACCATGACGATGACCTGACGCTGTTTCGTCGTGCCGCGGGCGGCGCGCGACGGCTGCACGACGATCGCGTTCAGCATCAGCGGTCACGGCCCAGGCCGGCACCCCGCGAGGGGGCGAACGCGGATATCTCAGCGGAGGACCGAGCCCCCTACGAAAGCGATAAGCCGTCGAGCCACGGCTCGCTTTTCCACGCCTCGCCGGGGGTGCAGCGCAAGGTGATTCGCATGCTCAAGCGGGGGCAGATTCGAATCGAGGACCAGCTGGATCTCCACGGCATGCGTGTTCGTGAGGCGGGCGAAGCACTGCAGAACTTTCTCTCGGAGTGCTCCCAGCGCCGGCTCCGCTGCGTACGCGTCATTCACGGCAAGGGGCTGCGCACAGGGGGATCGGTTCTGAAAGAAAATGTCGCCACGTGGCTCAGGCTTCGAAGCGACGTGGTGGCTTTCTGCTCGGCCGCGCCGGATGACGGCGGCACCGGAGCCGTTTACGTGCTGCTCAAAAAGTAGGCACCTGAACCCGGCGCTCGCGTTGTCTCTGAACGCAGAAAGAATTTCGGCGCCAGTGAATTCTTGAATCGCAGCGCTTAATGAGTACTTCGCTCACTGGATTCCCGCTTCCGCGGGAATGGCGAAACTGGTTTCAATGGTATTAAGAGGGGCTGACTTGGTTAACTAGGACCTATCTCAAACTTGGCGAACTTGGATAAGACAAGGTAAAAACAGCCTTAACGAGCGCAATTTACACGCGAGTAAATGAGCATTTTGAGCCTGCTTTTAACGCCGTTGGGCTAGGCAACGCAACTTTGAGATAGGTTCTAAAAACATTGTTGAGAAAGCGTGAAGACAACAAAGCCGGCATCGGATATGGAGTTGAGACCGCCCGTTTCATTTAATGAGAAGGACCCTTGCCCCTGGGCTAAGACAATCCTCCATTCGCCATTCCCGCGGAAGCGGGGATCCAGTTAGAAAATTCAATCTGGCTGAAAGCCGGATTCTACTCAGTAAGACAACAAGCAATACTACAGTTAAAGAATCTCGTTCCAAAGGTCGCGCCAGTTCGGATTCACGGACTCGATCAGCTCAACTTTCCAGGCTCGGTTCCATTTCTTGAGCCGCATTTCTCTCTCGGTTGCATCCGATATCGAGCCCCAAAGCTCGAAATAAACAAGACGATGGATTCTGTAACGTCGCGTGAATCCGGGCACCACATCGTGCCTGTGTTCCCAAACGCGCTTAACCAGATCTGACGTCACTCCAATATATAGCGTGCCGTTGCGTCTACTCGATAGGATATAAACGGCGGGTTGCTTCGCGTCCACGTCGGCTCAGGACATTTACGCCGCCGCCTCGTCTTCCGCATCCTGCTCCAGCTTTGGCCGTGAGCGGCACTTGGCGCAGGCGTTGCATGGGTGCAAGGCGTGGTCGCCAAAACCGAGCCCGCCTGCTTCCGGGTGGCGGCAGCTCACGGTCAGCGGGGCCAGCTCCTGTCCTAAATACGCGAAGGCGTCTGCGCGCGAAGGCCGGGGATAAAACACGTAGAGATAAGGGATCTCTTCCGACTCCCACACCGCGCGCAGGATGCGGTTCATCAGCATGCGCCTCAAGGCGTAGAGCTCGGTTCCCGGCCGCCACCTGGGATCTTCGTCATCAACGCCTACCAGGATCCGATCGAAAGGCGTGAAGCCCCGGCTCATGGCCAACTGGGCGGCAAAGAACATGGCGCTGGTCGTGTCCCGGGCGAAGCACGCAAAGGCCGTTAGATCGGCGCGGCTTTCCGAGTATTCAAAGCTCCTGAAGCGGGATTTCAACGGCACCACCAGGCGCGAAATGGCTTGGGCCTCGAATTCACAGCGCCGGCTTCTCGACTTGGCATCATCCCGGGGCGCATTCAGGTGGATATGATGGGCGTAGACTTCGTCTGTGGTTTCTTGCAGCAGCCTTGCCAGCGCATAGGTGCTATCCAGGCCGCCGCTCCACATGACCAGGCTGCGGATCTTCCGCCCACCCGAACAAGCCGGCCGTCCCAGGTTCGAGCTTTGTTCTCGGGTATCGCTCGCGCCTTCTTCGGATCGCGGATCCGCCGTTTCGGTTCTATTGATGATTTCCATAATGGATCTTCCCTGCCGCGTTTACTGCTGTCGCCTTCCCTGGCGTCCCTGTACACCGCGCCCGTCCGTGGGCTTCCCTGTGCACGGCGGAAAGTATCCGCGGAAGGCCCGGGCAGCCGCTATGGCGCTCCCGCCATTCGAGCGTCGGCGAACGGCGCGATCCGGCATCGCCGCTGGACTACAGCGGCCTTCAGCGCTCTGAAGAATAGAAGTGCGCTCCGGCCCCAAGCGCTCGAGCTCGGCTCTAAGAAAAAATGAGTCGGCAAGATAGAGCACCCGATCGAAGCCCACGCCGGAATCCACGGTGACATGGGCGGCATCCCGATCGCGGGTGATGTTGCCCCGTACGCGGTAACTATAGATCGAAACGCAGTGCCCCAGGCGGCCGTAAAGCTCGCGGTAAACGCTGTCCACGGAGCGCTCCACGGCGAAGCTGTCGCGTTCGGACGCCCCGAGGTTGCGATCCTCTTCGTTGACGTACACCGTGCCGCAGCCGGCAAGTAGCAGCGCGGCCAGCAAAAAGAACTGGGATCGACCGATTTTTAATAATATATTCAAGTATTTCGAGGGGTCCTGTCGCCAGCATAGAGCGATACATTATGATCAGCTGTGGCGATATATGCCAACTGGTCCGTTGACCCCATCCTTTTGCAATCAATCGAGACAATACAAACCATGAAAACGATGAAACAAAATCTCATGCTTCTCGCCGCAGTGTTGACAACCGGCGGGCTGCTCGCCGGCTGCGGCGCTACGATCAAGGAATCGACGGAGATGAACCCACGCGTCGAGGCGGCCACGGCGGCCTTCGGCCCGGGTTTCGATTACATGATTATCGAACCCGACAGCAAGCTGGGTGATGCGATCTTCGTTGGCTTTTTCCGTGCGGCCCCCTCAAGTGACCTGTCGCGACACCTGTTTAACCGAATCGCAAAGGCCGAGAGCGAGGGCACACCGTTCCTGGTAACGGGACCGCGCGGCGAGAAAACCGCCCTTGTCATCATTCAGGCGCTGAGCCGAGCGCCGGAAAACGGGCTGCCTAAGCTGGAGCTTTTGTATCTAGGCGATGAGCAGTACGTGCAGGGTATCGAAGAGTCGGTGAAGCGCGTCGGCGGTAAGATGCGCTTTGCGCCCTACCCGGGCTGATCGACTGGCGTCTGGTCAAGACAGGCGAGTTTTGCTAAGCACTACGGCGGCGAACGTACCGTTATCAAGCGCGAGGGCCGCCGCGGTGCTGTCTCCGTCGTGGTCGCGATCATCAAGTTCGAGCCGGTTGATGTGTTCAGCGCGGACTTTGAATCGAAGTGGAAGCCTCATTTGAGGCTGGGAGCAAATTCGTTCTCCAGCCGAATTCTCCCGTACGTCCAATTACTTAGCGAAGCCAGTTAATGAAGAATCTCAAACGAACTTTCACCCTCGCCGCCTCCGTTCTCGCGGCCATTGTTCTGGTCGCCGGTTGTGCCACCCAGATCAAGCAAGCCGAACCGACGGATCAGCGTATCGAGATGGCGAAAAACGCATTCGGACCCGGCTTCGATTACATGATTATCGAAAGCGGCAGCAAGCTGGCCGATTCGGCCTTTGTCAGTTTGTTCAAGACCGGCGCCCAGAGCGACCTGTCGCGAAAATTGTTTGCCCGGCTCGCACCGGCGGAGAGCAAGCCGACGCGGTTCATGGTCAGCGGCGAAAACCCGGATAAAACCGCTCAGGTCATTGTCGAGGCGCTGAGTTTTGCGCCGCAGAACGGACTGCCGTATCTGGAGCTTCTTTATCTGGGCGAGCAAAAACATGTGCAGGAGATCGAAGAGGCAGTGAAACGCGTCGGCGGTAAGCTCCGGTTCGCGCCTTACCCCGGATAATCGCACTAATCTTAGGCTCATACACGCCACTGTCGCGCGCCGCACGAGCAGTGCTGATGGGCTGTCTGTCCAAGCGCGGCGTGGACGCTTAAACAGGGTCGCGGCACACCGTCCGGCCAAGCACATTCCTGACACGTGGCCGAAGACCGAAGTTGATGCTTAAGTCGCCCATCCCCGGCGCGGCGTTGACGGCCGTCGGGCGTTTGAGAATCCGACGCATATGCTTCAATCGGATTAAGCTCACGCCCTAGTCCGGCTGCGCTGAGCGCTGCTCCCTTACTTGCGCAACTTCACGCATTACCGCGGTGGCGAAGGCGCCAGGGCGAAGCGCAAAGGTCAACATGACAGCGTCTTCGCCACTGTGCCGATAATCCAGATCGACCACGCGAAGCCGAAGCGCCCGACGGTCTGCTTTGAACCCGGCTGCTTCCAGTCCCCCAGCCAGATCCGACAGTCCTTTTACCGCTTCCCGCTCAACATCCGCCGCTTGGCCGGCGGCGTCCGGCGATCCTTTTCCCCATAGCGGACCAGTGGGGTGAAGCTCCAGTTTCTCAATCCGCGGGTCGGCGGCAAGATCTTCGTCATGCGTCGGGAAGCGGCTGCGGGAGTCGTCGAACATGAACACCTCGCCCGGCAGCGTCCGGTTCCAGCTCCCGGCGGCAACCCTTGCCGAAAGCACGTGGTTGAACACATGGGCGCGGGCCGCGGAGAGATAAATCCCCTTGAGCTTCCGATCCCGCACCTGCCGAATACCCTGGAACAGCTCCCGGGCGGCGTCCAGATTCGCGCCGTTGCGGCCAAAGCGCTGGGGCCCGAAGTAGTTGGGTACGCCCTCAGACCCGATCCGATCCAGGCGCGCCTTAACCCCTTCTCGATCACCCCTGAGCGATCGCAGAGTTATGCGGAAACGGTTTTGCATAAGCTGCCCCGGGCGAAGCTTCTTTTCGTGGCGGGTCGCTAGAAGCACCTTAAGGGCGTCATCGTTGAGCGCGTGCCAATCCGGATCGCCGCGCCCGGCGAGGCCGACGCTGAACCACTGGGTGGCGACCGCGTTTCGATCCTTCATTCCGGCAAATCCGATGTCGATGGCGCGCGCGCCCGCGTGACGCGCGAGCATCTGCGCCACCGCTCGGGTGTTCAAACCCCGCTTTCTGACGCTCAAGTAAGCGTGCTCGCCATCGCCGGTCGGCTCGAAACGCAGTAACTCCTCCACCTCGAAATCTTCCGGCCGCGCACGAATCACAGCGTCCGCCTGCGGAGGACCGAAGGCGTAAGCCAGCTTGATGGTGGGATCGGGCACGGGATGGAGCCCCGGTGCGGGCGCAGTTATATCCCTTGAACGCCGATATCAGGCGTCGCCGGTAAGCAGCGCCACAGCGAAGGCGGCAATACCTTCACCGCGGCCGGTAAAGCCCATCCCTTCACTGGTGGTGGCCTTGACGCTCACTTTGGCGGGATCGATGCCGAGGTCTTTGGCGATGTTGTCGCGCATGGCGTCAATGTGGGGGGCAAGCTTCGGCTCCTGAGCAACGATGGTGATGTCCACGTTGGCCACGCGATGACGCTTTTCCGAAACTTTCTCCACCACAGCGCGAAGAAGGATCCGGCTGTCGATATTCTTGAACGCGTCGCTCGTGTCCGGGAAGTGCTTGCCGATATCTTCCAGCGCCGCTGCGCCGAGGAGCGCATCGCAGAGCGCATGGATCACCACGTCGCCGTCGGAATGGGCGGCAAGCCCCCGGTCGTGAGGCACCCTAACGCCGCCCAGAACCAGCGGCACGCCGTGGGCGAAGCGGTGCGCGTCGAAACCGTGCCCGATTCTCATCTCAGCGCACCCTGCGCGCAAAGAAAGTGCTGCGCAAGCTCGAGATCGAACGGCGTGGTTATTTTCACGTTGTCCGCATGCCCCTCCACCATGACCGGACGGGCCCCAACGCGTTCCATGGCCTCGGACTCGTCGGTGACCTCGGCATCCTCGTCCAGCGCGCGCTGAAGCACTCGCGCCAGCGGGCCCAGGCGAAAAATCTGCGGCGTGAAGGCGTGCCAGAGCCCTCCCCGGCTCACGGTTTGGCGCACACTGGCATCGGATCCGGCTCGCTTCATGCTGTCGCGCACCGGCATACCCAGCACGGCGCCCACGGAATGCGCGGTGCCCGTATCGATGAGCCGGTCGATGTCCTCGCGCCGCACGCACGGACGCGCCGCGTCGTGCACCAGCACCCAGTCCTCTTCATCGGCGCCTTCCTTTTTCAACGCCTTTAGGCCGTTCAACACCGACTCGAAGCGCTTGTCGCCTCCATCACAGCGATTGACCTCAAGGCCTTTTGCGAGCCGCACTTTTTCCCACCAGGGGTCCTCGCGCGCCAGCACTACCGTCACGCCGGCGATACGCGGATGGCCGGCAAATTTCTCAACAGTATGCTCGATGACCATACGGCCGGCGATCTGCAGGTATTGCTTTGGTCGATCCGCGCCCATGCGTTGCCCCGCCCCGGCGGCGGGAATCAGGCACCAGATTCGATCGTTCGCCATAAACGTCGTTCTATCGCCTTGTCATTCCCGCGAAAGCAGGAAGTTGGAACCCAGTGGAAGATCATCCCGACCCGAGGTGAGTATGCTCATGGTAACTTCCAACAATACTCCTTCGTCATTCGCGCGAAAGCGGGAATCCAGCGAAAAATCATTCCGGCCGAAGGTCGGATTTCGTTAAATCCCACTGGATAGATCGCATCACTCAAGAATCTTGGATCCCATCAGTCCACGCTTCCACCACAGAAAATTTGGAAGTCACGTGGAGATGCCAGCCTACGGCCGAAATCCGATTAGACTACTGGATTCCCGCTTTAGCGGGAATGACGATGGGTATTGCTCCGGGGTTCGCGTTGCTGTTCAGCAAGTACAATCTACGGTGCCGAGCTTCCCAGCTGTTCAGCAAGTGCAATCGACGGTGCGAAGAACCTCTATTGAGCTTCGGCAATACGCTCAGCGGTCGACGATCTGATAGTAGGTCTCGTCCTCGTGCACCATCCCGAGCTCCCGGCGGGCGCGCTCCTCCACCGCCGCGAGGCCGGTCTTGAGGTCCTTGACCTCGGCGGCGAGGCGTTGATTGCGCTGCCTGAGCTCGACGTTCTCCTGCCTCTGCCGTTCGGTGGCCTGCTGCAAACGGTAAACGCCGGCAAGGCTGTCTTCGCCCACCCAAAGCTGGAACTGGACCGCGGCGAGCAGCATCACCAAAACAAAAGTCAGCAATCGCACCTGGTCTGAGCTCTCATCCGATCAATTGCCAGCGGAACTCCGCTCGAATACACGCATACCGGGGTAGACGCAATTCCCGCCCGGAGCCAGCCGATCCTCGATCCGCAGCAGACGGTTGTATTTGGCCACGCGGTCGGATCGCGACACGGATCCGGTCTTAATCTGGCCGGCGCTGGTGGCGACCGCCAGATCGGCGATGGTGGTGTCCTCGGTCTCCCCCGATCGATGCGAGATAACCGCAGTATAGCCGCCACTGAAGGCGACCCGGATCGCTTCCAGCGTTTCGCTCAAGGTCCCGATCTGGTTGAGCTTGATCAGCACCGAGTTGGCGACTTTCTCACTGATGCCCTTGGCGATGGTTTCCGGATCGGTGACAAAGATATCGTCGCCGACGAGCTGCACCTTGTCGCCGAGTCTTCGGGTGAGCTCTCGCCAGCCGTCCCAGTCGTCCTCCGCCAGGCCATCTTCGATGGAGACGATGGGGTATTTGTCCACCCAACCGGCAAGAAATTCGATCATCGCGTCAGTTTCGAGATCTCTGCCTTCCGATTCGAGCTTGTATCTTCCGTTGGCGAAGAATTCCGAGCTCGCCGCATCCAAGGCGAGCATCACATGCCGGCCGGCTTCGTAGCCCGATTTTTCGATCGCCTCGAGAATAACCTCGATGGCTTCCTCGTTGGACTTCAGGTCCGGCGCATAGCCGCCCTCGTCGCCCACCGCCGTGCTCAGACCGCGGCCTGAGAGAAGACTCTTGAGACTATGGAATACTTCCACTCCGCAGCGCAGCGCTTCGCGGAAGGAGTCGGTGCCCACCGGGATGATCATGAACTCCTGCAGGTCGATGCGGTTGTTGGCGTGGGCACCGCCGTTGATCACGTTCATCATCGGCACCGGCATGCGGTAAGGGCTGCCGCCGCCGATGTACTGGAACAGAGACTGGTTGCGGTACCGGGCCATGGCCTTGGCGACGGCCAGCGACACCGCGAGAATGGCGTTGGCGCCGAGACTCGATTTGTTTTCGGTCCCGTCGAGATCGCGCATCACCCGGTCGACTTCCTCCTGATCGGATGCGTCCCGATTTTTCAAAGCAGGGAGGATCTTGGCGCTGATATTTTCAATTGCTTTGCGCACACCCTTGCCGTGGTAGCGCATTTCGTCACCGTCGCGAAGCTCCAGCGCCTCGCGGCTTCCGGTTGACGCGCCCGAGGGTACCGCCGCGCGGCCGATATCACCGTTGTTCAGGATCACGTCGGCCTCGACCGTGGGGTTACCCCGCGAATCGATGATTTCACGCGCGATGATGTCCCGGATCAGGGGCATGGTGTACCCGAATTCTGCATTAGGTTCAGGCTCGTTTGCGTGGCGGGTGCGTCAGTTCGCTCTCGGCGAAAGAATGGGACTTGACCGCCCGGTCAATCTCCACCAGCGTTTCTAAAAGCCCGGCCATCAGACCGAGGGGCCAGGCATTGGGCCCGTCGCTCAGGGCCTTCTCCGGCTGAGGGTGGGTTTCCATGAACAGGCCGGCGATGCCGGTGGCCACCGCCGCGCGGGCCAGCACCGGGATGAACTCGCGCTGCCCGCCGGAAGCGCTGCCTTTGCCCCCCGGCATCTGCACCGAGTGGGTGGCATCGAACACCACCGGGCATCCGGTTTCGCGCATGACCATGAGTGCGCGCATGTCCGAGACCAGGTAGTTGTAACCGAAAGAGACGCCGCGCTCACAGACCATGATCTGATCGTTGCCGACCGCTTTCGCTTTTTCCACCACGTTGATCATGTCCCAGGGGGCCAAAAACTGGCCCTTCTTGATGTTCACCGGCCGACCGGCAGCGGCCACGGCCTGGATGAAATTGGTCTGGCGGCACAAGAAAGCCGGCGTTTGCAGCACGTCCACCACCGACGCCACCTCGTCAAGCGGCGTGTCCTCGTGCACGTCGGTGAGCACCGGGGTGCCCACTTGCGATTTGACCTTCTCCAGGATCTTGAGCCCCTGCTCCAGCCCCAAGCCTCGAAAACTCTGGTGCGAGCTGCGGTTGGCTTTGTCGAAGGAGGATTTGTAGATGAAGGGTACGCCCAGCGTGTCGGCGATGATTCGAAGCTCGGTGGCGGTCTCCAGCGCAAGCTTCTCCGATTCGATCACGCAGGGACCGGCGATCAGAAAGAACGGCCGCTTAAGCCCGACCTCGAAGCTGCAAAGCTTCATCAGTCGGCCACCGCCACGGCCTTATCGCGATGCCGCGCGGGGTCTTCGTGACATTCGTTGGCGGCCTCTATGAAGCCGTTGAACAGCGGGTGGCCGTCCCGCGGCGTGGAGGTGAACTCCGGGTGAAACTGGCAGCCGATGAACCACGGATGGCTCGGCACCTCCACCACTTCCACCAGGTTGCCGTCGATGGTCTTGCCGGCGATGGAGAGCCCCGCCTCCTGCAGCGGATCCATGTAGGTGTTGTTGAACTCGTAGCGGTGGCGGTGGCGTTCGCTGATGACGTCGCGTCCATAGAGCTTGCGCGAGAGAGACTCGCGCCTCAGCCGACACTCCTGGGCACCGAGGCGCATGGTGCCACCGAGATCCGAATCCTCGCCGCGCACCTCGATCACGCCGTCCTTGCTCACCCACTCGGTGATGAGGGCGATGACGGGATGCGGCGTTCCGCGATTGAACTCGGTGCTGTCGGCGTCTTTTAAGCCCGCCCTGTGGCGCGCGTACTCGATCACGGCCACCTGCATGCCGAGGCAGATTCCCAGATATGGAATATTGTTTTCCCGAGCAAAGCGCGCCGTCTGGATCTTGCCCTCGATGCCGCGCTTTCCGAATCCACCGGGCACCAGGATCGCATCCACGCCCTGCAGACACCCGGTCCCGGTGCGCTCGATCTCCTCAGAATCCACGTAGCTGATGTCCACTTTAGTGCGGGTGTGAATCCCTGCATGAACAAGGGCTTCGGACAGAGACTTATAGGACTCGGTGAGATCGACGTACTTACCCACCATAGCGATCCGCACCTGGCGATCGGCGTTCTCGAGACCTTCCACCACCGCGTCCCATTCGGAAAGATCAATCGCTTCCGTGTCGAGATTGAGCTTTTCCACCACCAGATCGTCGAGCCCCTGCTCGTGATACAGCCTGGGCACCTTATAAATGCTGTCCAGATCCACGGCGGAAATGACGGCACGCTCGGGGACGTTGGTAAACAAAGCAATCTTGCGCCGCTCGTTGTCGGGGATGCGGCGATCCGCCCGACAGAGCAAGATGTCCGGCTGGATACCGATGGAGCGAAGCTCCTTTACCGAGTGCTGGGTGGGCTTGGTCTTGATCTCACCGGCAGTGGCGATGTGGGGCACCAGGGTCAGATGCACGAACAGAGCGTTGCCCTCCCCCAGCTCGATGTCCATCTGCCGGATGGCCTCCAGGAACGGCAGCGACTCGATGTCGCCCACCGTGCCGCCGATCTCCACCATGCACACGTCGGTCTTCCCGGCCGCGTGGCGGATGCAGGACTTGATCTCATCGGTAATGTGCGGAATGACCTGCACCGTACCGCCCAGGTACTCGCCACGGCGCTCCTTGCGGATCACGTCCTCGTAGATCTGGCCGGTGGTGAAATTATTCGCCTTGCGCATGGTCGTGCGCGCGAAACGCTCGTAGTGGCCCAGGTCCAGATCGGTCTCGGCGCCGTCTTCGGTGACGAACACCTCTCCGTGCTGGAACGGATTCATGGTTCCCGGATCGACATTGATGTAGGGATCGAGCTTGACCAGGGTGATCTTGAGGCCCCGGGCTTCGAGGATGGCTGCGATGGAGGCGGAGGCAATTCCCTTGCCCAAAGAGGACACGACACCGCCCGTGATAAAGATGAACTTGGACATTGACACCTTATCGATGCGCCGGAAAATCCGGCAATCGGACGGGAGGACAACCTAGCAAATTAGCCCTGGATCCACAATCGAGAAAACCGCGACTGGGTCCCGTTAGCGGCCTATTTCTCACTTTCCGGGCGTGGCGTCCGCGTAGCCGGTGAGCTCCACGTAACCGCGACCGCCGACCGCCCCGGCGACGGAGGTGCCTTCCACTTCCACCGCGCCTTCCCAATAGCGTAAAGCGCCGCGATGCTCCTGGTCGGCGATCGCGGGCGTGAGCTTAATATCGAGTCCCTGGGTGGGCACTTGAAGCCGCCATCCGGAAGGATAATCGCCGCCCGCGGGGCTTTGCCAAAGGCCGAGCGTCTCCAGGCGCACGTCTGAAGCCGCGAGCGTCTGGGTCTTTCCCCCAACATCCACCACCACGCCGGCACTCAGCGGGTCGGCACTGCCATCCTTACGCCGTAGCTGGTAATACATGAAATCCCGCCCGTCATCGAGCTGCAGCGCGAACCAGTCCCAGCCGACCTGATCCGCGGCCAGCGCGCTGGTGCTCCACTCCCGGTCCAGCCAGGCGAGGCCCGAAACCGGGTGATCGATGCCGTCCACCCGAACCGTGCCGGCAATGGGCAAACGGGTGAAGGAATAGTAGTAGGACGCATTCCCGGGCTCGGCGCTTTTCTGGCTCAAGCCCCGGTCCCCCTGAAGCACAAGTGGTTTGCCGGCCGAAACCAGAAGGTCGATGGCGTTGGCACCGTCTTTCGCCGTCAGCCGCATTGGAAAGATGTCGTTGCCGACGGATTCCATGGCCCAGTCGTGCAGCCATACCCGCAACGGGAAAGTCTCGGCGCCGGCGAGGCCGACCGCGCTTCGGTCGAAGCGTTCTGCGGAGTAGAACTTCCCGTTTTGGATGTCACTCAAGGCAAAGTGGGCCATGTATACCTGGCGCGTGGACCAGGCCGAAACACCTTTCGACGCCGGGTCGGAGGACAGGGCAAAGCGGAAGAAGGTCAGCTGAAGGCCGAAGCGCCTGCCGCTCGGGCTGGCGACGTTGGCGGTCAAATACCACCATTCGCTGCGGAAATCCGGGTGCGGCCCGTGGTCTTCGGGAAAATCGAAGGCGCGTATGCGCTCCGCCCGGGCGAATCCGGCGCTGTCCTGGGAGAGCACGTCGGCGAGCTTGACGCCGCCGGGTGCTTCGCCCTCAACGGGGACCTCCGGCGCCCGCCAGTCGGCGCGAAATACGGCCACGCCGATAACCACCACAACGAGCAGCAGCCACGGGCCGGGCGCCCAAGTTTTGGTTTCGTATTTCCTTCCTGGCGCGCTCATTCCACCTGCTCGCGGAGCAGCGCGTAGAGGCGGCGAAAGGCTTTGGGCGGCTGGCCGCGGGCGCGCTCGGAAAGCGCATTTCTTATCAGCTGCCGCAGCTGCTGGCGGTCGGTTTTCGGGTGCACGTCCAGGAACTCGGACAGCGCCTCCTGGCCCTCCTCCAGCAGCCGATCCCGCCAGCGCTCGATGCGGTGATGTCGGGCGGTCTCCTCGCGGCTGCCGTGGCGCACTCTTTCCAGCGCGTCGCCCACCTTTTTCGAATCCTCGAGCGCGAGGAGTTTGGCGATATAGCGGACCTGGCGCTGGAGGGCACCGCGCTTGAGATGCGAAGCTTCCTTCACCGCGCCGCGCAGCTCGTCGGAGAGGGGGATCTGCTCCAGCTCCCTGGCCGAGAGCCGGATCAGGGACTCGGCCAGGGTCTGAAGCGCGTGGTGTTCACGCTTCTGCTGCGATTTGCTCGGGATCTGTTCCCGGTCGTCAACCATGGCCGCGCCGTCGAAGCCCTCTGCTGATTAACATTTGCCCGGGCTAAAGACACCCGACACCTTTAAGGAAACTCTGAATAATTCCATCCTTGGAATTTTCAGAGTCGGCAAGTGAAAACGCGGTTTCCACTTGCCGCGGTTTCCACTTGCCTCACGAATCCAATGACTTACAGTCATCGGATTCGGCGGCGCATCCCTGCGCCTAGCGGAAGGTCTGATAAATCAGACCTTCCTTAATATAATCGCTCCCCTGTCACGGATGGATGAAACCGGCAGAGCCTCAATGTCAAACGCCGCCCCCAAAACCATTTACCTCAAGCACTACGCCCCCCCGCCCTACCTGGTGGAACAGGTCGATCTTCGCTTCGAATTAGGCGAGGAGATCACCCGTGTCCGGTCGCGTCTCGAGATTCGAAAAAACCCCGACTCCGACTGGGACAAGCAACACATTATTCTGGACGGCGTCGGCCTTGCCGTGGATGCCGCAATCCTCGACGGCGAACCCCTGGATCCCGACCGCTACCTGGTCAATGACGAGTCGCTGCTGATCCGCGCGGTGCCCAACCGCTTCACGCTCGAGCTCGAGACCCGCCTCAGGCCCCAGGACAACACGGCGCTGGAAGGTCTTTACAAATCCGGCCCCATATTTTGCACCCAGTGCGAGGCGGAAGGGTTTCGCAAGATCACCTGGTTTCCGGACCGTCCCGACGTGATGGCACGCTACACCACCACCATCGTCGCCGAAGAAAGGCGATATCCGGTTTTGCTTTCGAACGGCAATCCGGTCGAGCGCGGCAAGCTCGACGGCGGCCGACACTGGGTGCGCTGGGAAGATCCTTTTCCCAAGCCTTCCTACCTGTTCGCCCTGGTGGCCGGCGCTCTGGCCTGCATCGATGACAGCTTTACCACCCGCTCTGGCAGAACCATCGCGCTCCAAATCTACGTCGAGCATCACAATGCCGACAAGTGCGATCACGCCATGGCGGCACTGAAAAAAGCCATGCGCTGGGACGAGGAAGTCTTCGGCCGCGAGTACGACCTCGAGACCTACATGATCGTTGCCGTGGACGACTTCAACATGGGTGCGATGGAAAACAAGGGACTCAACATCTTCAACTCCAAGTACGTGCTGGCGCGACCCGACACCGCCACCGATTCCGACTTTGCCAACATCGAGGGCGTCATCGCCCACGAGTATTTTCATAACTGGACCGGCAACCGCGTCACCTGCCGCGACTGGTTTCAGCTGAGCCTGAAAGAAGGCTTGACCGTGTTCCGCGACCAGGAGTTCTCTGCCGACACCTTCTCGCGGCCGGTGAAGCGTATCCAGGACGTGCGCGTTCTTCGCACCTATCAGTTCGCCGAGGATGCCGGACCCATGGCGCATCCGGTGCGCCCGGACTCCTATATCGAGATCAGTAACTTCTACACCGTGACCGTCTATGACAAGGGGGCCGAAGTCATTCGAATGATCCACACCCTGCTGGGCGAGGAAGGATTCCAAAACGGCATGGACCTCTACTTCGAGCGTCACGACGGCCAGGCGGTGACGACCGACGACTTCGTCAGCGCCATGGAGGATGCTAACGGCGTGGATCTCGCTCAGTTTCGCCTCTGGTACAGTCAAGCGGGCACGCCGGAGATCTCCGTCGCGGCGGACTACGATGCAAAAACCAAAACCTCTACGCTGACCTTGAGCCAGCACTGTCCGCCGACACCCGGGCAGTCGGACAAGCGGCCCATGCACATCCCTATCCGCATCGCGCTGCTCGACGACGATGGAAAGAATCTCGAATTCAAGCTGGGCGAAGGCCACTCAGTTACCGAACCCATCCTCGAGCTCAAAGAGGTCGAGAAAAAGTTTCAGCTACGCGATGTCGGTAGCCGACCGACGCTTTCCATCGGCCGTGGATTTTCCGCACCGGTCAAATTCAACCTGAATCGATCGCAAGCCGAGCTCGAATTCCTCATGGCCAGGGAGAGCGACGACTTCAACCGCTGGGACGCGGCGCAAGAACTGATCACTGGCAACATCTTCCGCATCGTCGAGACCGGCGGCGACGGCGAAAACATCGAGCTCGCTGATTCCTTTATCGACGCATTTGCCGCAGCCCTTCGCGCGCAGGAATTGGACAAGGCGCTGATCGCCGAAGCACTCACCCTGCCCTCGGAGAGCTACCTCGCCGATCGCATGGAGGTGATCGACGTCGACGCGATTCATGCCGCCCGACGCGGCATGCAGCGGGCGCTGGTGGCGAAGCTCGAGTCTCTGTTGATGGAAACCTACACCGCGAATTCGAGCAACGAGCCCTACCGCTTCGATCCGGAGTCTGCCGGCAGGAGGCGGCTAAAAAATCTGTGCCTTGCCTATCTCATGTCGCTGGAGACCGAAGCCGCGCGTGAACTCGGTCTGGCTCAGTTCGAGCAGGCGGACAACATGAGTGACGTGCTCGCGGCGCTCTCGTCGCTTGCCAACTGCGATTGTCCTGAACGCGAGAAGGCACTCTCCGATTTCGAAACAAAGTGGCGCGACGATGCGCTGGTGATGGACAAGTGGTTTTCGCTGCAGGCCACTTCCCGGCTACCCGGAACCCTCGATCGCGTGCGTGCGCTCATGGACCACGACAGGTTCGACCCGGGCAACCCGAACAAGATCCGCTCGCTCATCGGCGCTTTCTGCCACGCCAACCCGGTGCGCTTTCATTCCGACGACGGCGCCGGCTACGTATTTCTTGCCGACCAGGTGATCGACATCGACCGCCGCAATCCCCAGATCGCCGCCCGCCTGCTCGGGAGCTTGAGCCGCTGGCGAAAATTCGATCCCAAGCGACAGGCGCTGATGAAATCCACCCTCGAGCGCATCCTCTCGTCGGAAAAGCTTTCCAAGGACAGCTACGAAATCGCTTCCAAGACGCTCGCCTAAGCGACCAAAACTTTCATCCGGCTGCAATATTCCGGGTCCACTCTTTATTTATCCGAACAGGATCTCGGAGTGAAAAACGTGTCTGGAAGTCAACGCAATTTATTGATCTATACGCTGCACCGCTATGCGGTGAACGCCGCCGGACAGCGCCTGGTGTTCGACAAGAAGGCGCTCAGCGAGACCCTCGACGAGGCGAAGATTGATTCTTTCCGCGCGCTCATCGATCTGGACGACGCGGGACGGAAACAAATCGGGCTCAAAGTTCTCGAGAAATTAAGCACGAGCCGAGGCGGATGGCTGTCGCGAAAGAACCCGTCCATCCGTCACACGCGCCCCAGCATGCGCTAAGAATAACGGCAAGGAACGATCTTTCCCTCGGCATCAGTCCGCCTCGTCGTCCGTCGCGGACCCGACTTCTTCATGAAAGGAAATTAGACCTGACCGAGAAGAGCAAAGTCCAAGACGACAAGTTACGAAATCTCCGCTCAATTATTGACAGCCCGCTGAAGAGGGGCCCTTTGGGCCCCTTTCAGCCGTGACTGCAGTCTTTTTATAGTCTCCTCGAAAGCTGCAACAACTGTTCTTTCAAGCTGCTGCGATCCGGCTCATTGAGTTCGGACCAGGCTTTCGCCACTGCTATCGCCTCGGGTGAAAGCTGCGCGGTTTCGCTGGCGCCGAACATGAGCCATGCGGGCTCGACCTCGAGGGCGTCGGCCAGGGCGACGATATTCCGCGGGCGCAGACTCTTCCCGTTTTCGATCTTTTGAATGACCGCCTGGGTCGTGCCGGCGCGGTCAGCCAACTTCTGCTGCGACCAGCTACGCTCCTTGCGCGCGCCTCTCAGGCGCGTGGCAAGCGTGGCCACGACGGGGATACGCCCCTGCTCGGACATATCCTTAGGGAGATGCCCCTGCTCGGACATGTCTTTGGCGCTCGAATTCACAACCTGCACTGAATTGCGACTCTCCATAGCTCCTCCTGTGACCCTGAGGTCAAAGGGACCGATACCAACGGCCCGCCCTTCGGCGGCGGGCCCCCTGTCTCCGTTTGGAGACACTTTTGACACCGGTTTGCGATTTAGAGGCTTAATTTTCAAGACTTTAGGTCGCATGAGCCCGATGTCGGGGTAGATGGAGCAATTGCTGTGCCAGAGATTCCCAGACCGGGAGTTCTCGGGAACGGGGGGCGGCTGGCGGGGGCTGGCAAAGCCCGCTGAAGCAGCCGGCGAAGGCGCCCGTGAAATGGGGGTAGAGGAAGATTAATTAGCGATTAGCGGCTTCGGCGCTAAGGCCCCGAATCGATGGTTACCGAACCCGCGTGATTTAAGGAATCGCGAGCAAGCTCGCTCCCAAAGGGTATGCCCTCGGCCAGGGGGCGCATGCCAACGCGCCACAAATCGACAATGGTAGAGTTGAGGAAAGGTCTACTGTTTGCCGTGGCGCATGCGGAAGATGGCGTCGCGCATGGCCGAGCGGTGGGGCTCCGGCAGGTTGGCCCACGCCTTGGCGAGTTCCAGGGCCTCATCGTCCAGGGCGCTCACCTCTTCCACCCCGAACATGAGCCACGACGGCGAAACGTCCAGGGCTTTCGCCATATCCTCTAGGATCCTGGGTCTCAGGCTCTTGCCGTTCTCGATCTTCTGGATCACGGCTTGGGAGGTACCCACTTCTTCCGCCAGCTGAACCTGGGTCCAGCCAAATTCCCTTCTGCGCTTGCGCAGCCGACCGGCCAGACTGGTGGTGTCATCTCGCCGACTTCGTTTACTCTGGGTTGGCACGTCGGAAGCATCTGCTGGGTTAGGGTCGAGGCTCATGGGCATCCTTTGGCCGCGAGGGGCGTCTTATTTCAAGAACTCTAAAGCCAGACGGTTGTGGAAAATATAGTATCAATTACAGCATTTTAGGACCGAAATTTTGGTGAACCGGTTCACAGACAGGAAAAAAACATATTCTCCTCGGTAAATTTCTTCCTCTATTAGGCACCCTGACAACCCGCCGAAGACCACTGCGCCCCTTGGTTGGCGACCGGGGCGTAGTCCGCGACAGCCCCGCCCACGGCGGCCGGGCCCTTTTCCCCTCGAAGCCTTTAGATGCGCGACGGCTCGCGGGTATACCCCGAGCCGCCAATTGGGCTCGGCTAGCCCCCGGACGCCGTACGGGGTCTCGACGGTACAAAAACTATAGCTTCCCGCGGCACGGTTTTCCCGGGGGGCGCTGAGCGTTGAAGGCTGAGGTAGGGTTGCCCCGGCACCGCCGCCCGCTCGCGCGCATCCGCTGCGTTGAGCGCCGAGTAAGCGGAGATGAAGCTGCCGATCAAAACCACCAGGCCGACGCCCACGAGGGCCGCGGACACGCCACCGACATACAGCAAAAGATGCGCCAGTATGGCGGCTGGTGACGGTCCTTGCTTACCCTCCTCGGCGTCGCCGTCATCCGTCGCGCAGGTGTAATCGTTTTCCGAAACGTGGGGGAACTCTTCAAGACGCTCCGCGTTCCAGAAAAGCCAGGTGTCGTCGAGCGGCTGTTTGCTGTTCATGTTTCTGTCTCCTCGATGCCGAATCGAACAAGGGTCTGTCGATCGAAGGCATAGCCTCCGCGATCGCCTTTGGGGTACAGCGCGCCCTCGACGCCAACGGCGCGCGCCGTAATCCGTCTGAGCGCTACGCCGCGGCTCAGGAAAACCCGCCTCACGCAGCGCGCCCGCTCGAAGGCCAGCTTGCGGTTGAATCGCCGACTGCCGCGCACGTCGGTGTGCGCTTCAATATCGATACTCACGGCGGGAATGTTGCTGAGAACGTCGGCAAGCTTTATCAACTCGCGCCTCAGGTGGCCTTCCAGCGCGTAGCTACCGGTGCGAAACGGCACCGCAATCTTGACTGTCTTCACCATCTCCCGCATGGACTCAATCAATACCCGCGCTTGGTAACGACTGTTCCCTTTTCCATTGAAACGAGCGAGCGCCGCCTGGCGGCTTCCGAGATCGCAGGCCAGCTGCGCAAGACCCGTTTCCCCGAGACAAAGCGTGCGGTTCGAGTTCACCATGTTTTTTCTCCTCAAGCTTTCGGCGGCCCGTCTCCATGCCGCCTTGCAGGTTGAAGTAAATACCGCAACGATGCGCGCATAGGTGGCGGCCCATGGCCAAGCGGAGAGCAAATATGGCGAAAAGATGGCAACGATACCGCCCGCGGCATCGGTCGAGTGCCGCCAAGAGCCGCGCCTATCAAGCGTGGAGGTTTTGATGCGCGCGGCGGACGATCTCCTCACGCGGCAGCTTCAGGCGTGGCGGCCGCGCAGGCTAATGGCAGTGGGGGATTACGCCCGGCAGCTGTTGCGCCACTACGCTGACGGGGCGGCTGGCTGCGAGTTGGAAATCGTGGAAACGGAAGGCGCGGCGGAGCGGGTGCTGGCGCTCAAAATCGAGCGGCGCTACGAATTTGCCCTGATTGCCGGTTATCTGGAACGCGTGGACAGCGCTACGGGCAGCGCCGTCATCGCACGTCTGCGAGACGTGCTCGCCCGGCGTCTTTGCGTCTTGGTCAGAACGGGCGAGGAAACCGGCAGTGAAACAATCTGGTCAGACGCGGAGCTCTCCGCCTTCGGTCTCACCCTGCTCAACCGTTTTGAACAGGACGCTATGCAAGCGCGTCTTTATGGCTTCGACATCGCCAGCTACAAGCAAACCCCGGACTGGCTCAACCCGAGACACTGGGCTCACCCGGAGATGTGGGGGAAGTTTCGCTGGTAACGCGCCCTATTTCCCAGGACCGATTGCGTTCAGTAATAGCCCTCGCTTCACGGTGCAGAATCATGTGGCGCCGCGCGATCACGTCCGCATCCATGTCGTAGCCGCCGCCGACCACGCAGGCGACGGGTACTCCCGATGCGCGGCATAGGCTCAGCACCGCGCGTTCGCGCGCCGCGATCCCTTCGTCGCTCAAGGCCAGCTTGCCCAGGCGGTCGTTTCGATGGGTGTCGACGCCGGCGTTATAAATCACCAGCTCGGGAGAGTACTCGGGCAGCAGCTCATGAAGCTCGGTTTTGAGAACGGCGAGGTAGTCGTCATCGCCGGTACCGGCGGGCAGCGCCACGTCGCGGTCGCTTATCTGCTTGGACTTGGGAAAATTCTGCGCGCAGTGGATGGAAAATGTGAATGCGCCCGGATCGCCTGAGAGGATCTCCGCGGTGCCGTCACCCTGATGCACATCGAGATCGACGATGAGCACGCGTCTTACCCGGCCTTCATCCAGCAGCACCCGCGCCGCCACCGCCACATCGTTGAACACACAATAGCCCGAGCCATGGCCCGAAAACGCGTGGTGGCTGCCGCCTGCGCTGTTGCAGGCGATGCCGTGATCGAAAGCAAGGCGCGAAGCAAGCACCGTGCCGCCCACCGCGGCCAGGCTGCGGCGCACCAGCTTTTCGTCCACGGGCAAACCGATGCGGCGCACGCTGGCGTCGTCAAGCGACGCGCTGCAAACACCTTCCACATATTCGGGCGTATGCGCAAGCTCGAGCCATGATCGTTTTGCCGGCATCGGCTCGTGCACGTCCTCCGACGTTACCAGTCCCGACTGCAGCAGCAGCTCGTAAAGTCGGCGGAACTTGGTCATGGGAAAGCGGTGGCCCGAAGGCAGCGCAGCGGTGTAATGAGGGTGATAGACGAGGGGAAGGCTCACGGCCAAATTGCTTGCTTTCAGGAGCTCAGCGATCGGTAAGGAAAAATGCATGCGCGAGCAGCTGGGACAGGCCCTTTTGCTGGAAGTGCGGCTGCTTTTCGATGATATCCCGCGTTTGGAGGTGCTCCACATGGTAACGCGAGGCGAAGCGTTGCCGCACCTCCGCCTCCCCCACCGAAAAAGGCGGACCATCCATGAGCGCTTGTGGATACTCCAACGTCAGCAGAAGAAAAGGTGCACCTTTGGGCAGCATAGCAGAGAAGAATTCGGCGTAGCGCCGGCGCCGATCCGGATCGAACGCGATGTATGCGGCGCGATCGTAGATGGCGTTGATGCCTTCGAAATGGGCGGGGCCCATGTCGAATATGTCGCCGCAAAGCAGCGCCGCCCCTCCACCGCTGAAAACGTCGAAAGGAGTTTCCCGAGAACAGCGATGCTCGATCGCGTTTTCCTCAAAGTACTCCGTAACCGCGATAGGGCTGAGCTCCACCCCCAACACCTCGCAGCCCCGGTCGCAGATCCATTTGATGTCCAGCGCCTTGCCGCACAGCGGCACGAACACGCGGTCGCCCTTGTTGCATTTCAGACGCTCGAAGTAGATTTTCAGATAGCCGTTAACGCGCCCCTCGTGGAAGGGGATATTTTTCTGCTCCCAGCGCTGGTGCCAGTAATCGGCTTCCATGAAACTCCGCTCGCGTATTGATTTAGCCGCACGCTCACCCGAAAACGGCAGAATCCCCGCCTCCACCGCCAGTCTCGCGAAGGTAACGGGGCCCACATCCCGGTCGTCGTTCCCGCGAACAAAACGGCGTCTACCCCCTGACCGTCACTCCCGAGATTGCGACACCGTCCACACCCCAGCCGTCATTCCCGCGAACGCGCGAATCCAGTCAATAAACCGTTCATTAATTCGTTTGCTGCGCGCAGCGCACCCTACAACCTTACCCCTACCACCATCCCCGCGAACACAGCGGGACCTACACCCCGGTCGTCATTCCCGCGAACGCGGGAATCCAGTCAATAAACGTTCATTAAATTCGTTTGGTGCGCGCGGCGCACCCTACGACCATACCCCTACCACCATTCCCGAGAACGCTCGGGGTCTATACGTCGGCCGTCATTCCCGCGCAAGCGGGAATCCAGTCGAATAAAAGTTTCCGGCCGAAGGCCGGAACCCATGCCGGCCGTTCAAGCCTAGGATGAACCGAACGCGAATATGACGCTACCCTTCACCTGGCTGGTGGGTCCACAGGAGGGTGGACAGAACACTCTCGGGGCCGACGACGGGAGACAACTCCTGAGTGACGTAAACCTGACGTTCAGTCCCGGAAATTGGTGAACTGCAGCGGCATATCGATATCGGCAGCTTTGAGCATCGCGATAACCTGCTGCAGATCGTCTTTTTTCTTGCCGCTGACGCGCACCTTTTCGCCCTGAATCTGGGCCTGCACTTTGATCTTCTTGTCTTTGATCATCTTTACCATCTTTTTCGCCAGCTCCGTTTCGATGCCCTGGCGCAACGTCACGATCTGCTTTGCCTGCTTGCCCGTCTGCTCAGGCTCTTCGACCTTCATGCACGCAAGATCGATTCCGCGCCGGTTGAGCTTGGCGCGCAGAATGTCCAGCATCTGTCCAAGCTGAAACTCCGATTCGGACTGCAGCGTTACCACGCTCTGTTCGCGATTGAATTTTGAATCCGTGCCCTTGAAGTCGAAGCGCGTCGCCACTTCGCGATTGGCCTGGTCCACCGCATTGTTGACCTCATGCATGTCGAGCTCCGACACCACGTCGAAAGAAGGCATGTCAAACCTCTCCTACGGACTCTTCATTGATTATGCCGGCGTGCGGCTAGGATCGCATTAAACTACTGCATTCTCGCGGAAGCAGAAATCCAGTCAATAAACTCTTCATTAGGCCGCTTGGTGCGCACGGCGCACCCTACTTCCTCACCCCTACCACTATTCCCGCGAACGCGGCGGTGTTTATACTCCGGCCGTCTTTCCGCGTTCGCGGGAATGACGACGCAGTTAGTTTTGACCCTCAGAGCGCTCTAAGCGGTCCGCCGCACCGGCATCTTTCGGCTGACCGCCACGGTCGCCACCACGAAGACGGCGAAAGCGATGGTAGTGGCGTCCACGGACTCATTCAACATCAGCGCCGAGGCGAAAAGGGTCAAGAAAATCTGCAGCAGCTGCACCTGGCTCACGCGCGCGATTCCGCCCAGCGCGAGCCCGCGGTACCAGAAGAAAAAGGCGAAGAACTGGCTGACGAGGCTCAAATAAAGAAAACCGCTCCATGCGGCGATCGTCGGTGCGCGGAAGTCGAGATGAAAGACTTCATTAGCGGTGGGCACGGCTAGCAGCGGCAGTGACAACACCAGCGCCCAGCAGATCACCTGCCATCCGCCCAGGGTGCGCGAAAGGCGCCCGCCTTCGGCATAACCGATGGCGGCTGCGGCCACCGCGCCGAGTAGCGCCAAGTCCGCCAAATGGAGCCCGCCGGCGTCGTTTTGAATCGCGGCGAACACGATCACCGCTCCGGCGCCGACGATGCCGGCAAGCCAGAAGGGGATCGACGGCCGCTCTCCTGCAATCAGGGTGCCGACGAAGGCGGTGGCAAGCGGAAGGATCCCCAGCATCACCGCGCCGTGGGCCGACGGCACGTGGAGCATCGCGTAAGCGCTCATCAGCGGAAATCCGAACACCACTCCGGCGGCCACCACTGCCAGACCAACCAGGTCGCGACGGGAAGGCACTCGGCTTCGGGTCAATATCAGATAGGCCAGTGCCGCAAGGGCGGCCACGAATCCGCGCCCGCAGCCAATGAAAACCGGCGAGAAGTACTCCACCGCGTAGCGGGTTACCGGAAGGGTGAGACTGAAGCCGGCCACCCCCAGAAGGCCGAGCACCATGCCGGCGGTCTCGTCGTCGATGCGGCGCAGCGCTTTCATCCGCGCATTGTCGCTTCGGCTTACCCCAGCGGCGACCCGACAATGACGGTTTCCCATCCCGGGTCAATGGACCCGACTGGCGAAACGGCAAATACTCCCGGTATCCTTCAGCAATCATCTTCGGGCTGCCGAGCGAAATGGGCTGATGACCATCACCACGCCAATGAACGGCCGCAAGCCGGCGCCCCGGGGCCCCGACCGCCGCTACTGCGTGGCGCCGATGATGGACATTACCGATCGCCATCTGCGCTATCTCTTGAGGCTCATCTCCAAGCGCGCCCTGCTTTACACCGAGATGATCACCACCGGCGCGCTGCTGTACGGGGACCGGCGGCGATTCCTTCGCTTCCACCACACCGAGCACCCGCTGGCGTTGCAGCTCGGCGGCAGCGATGCGAATGCCATGGCTGAGTGCTCCGCGCTCGCCGCGGAAGCCGGTTTCGACGAGGTCAACATCAACGTCGGGTGCCCCAGCGAACGGGTCAAGTCGGGACGCTTCGGCGCCTGTCTCATGGCGGAGCCCGAAATTGTCGCTGCTTGCGTCGCCGCAATGACGGCCGCGTCGCCTATTCCGGTGACGGTCAAGACCCGCATCGGTATCGACCATCGGGACAGCTTCGAATCCCTGCTGGCATTCGTCGATACCGTCGCCGGCGCCGGTTGCCAGACCTTCATCGTGCACGCGCGCAAAGCCTGGCTTGACGGTTTGAGCCCGAAACAAAACCGCGAGCTACCTCCGCTGCGCTACGAGGTGGTGGCGCGACTCAAGCGCGAACGTCCGCATTTGGAAATCATATTGAACGGCGGCATTTCCTCGCTGGACGAGGCGGAGCAGCATTTGGACGCATTCGACGGCGTGATGGTGGGGCGCGAGGTGTACCGCAACCCCTTTGTTCTCGCTGACGTGGATCGCCGCATCTTTGGCGACCCGCGGGAAAATCGATCAACCGAGGAAGTGGTGCGGGACTATCTCCCTTACATGCAGGCACAGCTCAAACAAGGCGTGCCCTTGGCGCGCATGGCCCGCCACCTGATTCCACTGTTTGCCGGGATGCCGGGCTCGAAGGCCTACCGCCGCGTCTTGAGCGAGGACGCGCGTCAGCCTGGAGCGGGAACGGATGTCATCGAGGCCGCGCTGAGCTGTGTTTCCGCGGCGCGGGAGACATCCCAGAGCGCCGCTGCGTGAAACAGAATACTGTTTATCTATACAGTCACCGGGTATCATGGCCTCGCCGCGGAATCGCAGCGTCCGGCCTGAACCTTCCAACCCATGCCGCTTGATTCATTTCACCCGGCCGTCGCCGCCTGGTTCGAGGGCACCTTCGGCCAACCCACCGCCTGCCAGCGCCGGGCGTGGCCCGCCATTGGCAGTGGGCACCATACCCTGATCGCTGCGCCGACGGGCTCCGGCAAGACCCTGGCCGCCTTCTACGCCTCTATCGACGAGCTGGTGCAGCTGGCACAAAGGGGACCGCTCCCCGACGCCACCCGGGTGCTTTACGTCTCGCCGCTCAAAGCCTTGAGCAACGACGTGCAGCGAAACCTGGAAGCGCCTTTGTCCGGGATTGAGAACGCGCTGCTGGAGCAGGGGAAACCGCCTTGCGGCATCCGTGCCCTGGTGCGCACCGGCGACACGCCCTCTTCCGCCCGCGAAGCCATGCGGCGCAAACCGCCCCACATCCTGGTGACTACGCCGGAATCGCTTTACCTGCTGCTTACGAGCGAAGGCGGCCGCAACATGCTGCGCAACGTGCGCAGCGTCATCGTCGATGAGGTGCACGCCGTAGTGGGCAGCAAGCGCGGGGCCCATTTGAGCTTGAGCCTCGAACGTCTGCAGGCGCTCACCGCCGAGCCGCCGGTACGCATCGGTCTTTCGGCGACGCAAAAGCCGATCCAGGAAGTCGCCCGTTTCCTCGTAGGCAGCAGCCGCGTGGATGACGGCGGTCGGCCGGACTGCGTGATTGTCGACGAGGGTCACAACGCCCACCGGGATCTGGCCATCGAGCTGCCAGGCTCTCCGCTGGAACCGGTGATGTCGGGGGAAGTCTGGGGCGAGGTCTACGACCGGCTGGCGGCGCTGGTGCGCGAGCACCACACCACACTCGTTTTCGTCAATACACGGCGGATGGCCGAGCGGGTGGCGCGGCATTTGAGCGACCGCCTGGGCGAAGAGGTGGTCACCTCCCATCACGGCAGCCTGTCCAAGACCCAGCGCCTGGACGCCGAAATCCGACTTAAAAGCGGCGCTCTGAAAGCCCTGGTGGCCACCGCCTCGCTGGAGCTCGGCATCGACATCGGCGACGTGGACCTGGTGTGTCAGCTGGGCTCCACCCGCGCCATCGCTACCTTTCTCCAGCGGGTCGGCCGATCCGGCCACAACGTCGGCGGCACGCCCAAGGGACGGCTGTTTCCCACCAGCCGGGACGGGCTGGTGGAGTGCGTGGCGCTGCTGGACTCCGTTCAGCGAGGCGAACTCGATCGCCTGTCGGTGCCGGTTGCGCCACTGGACGTGCTCGCGCAGCAGATCGTCGCCATGTCTGCCGCGGAGGACTGGGAAGAGCCCGCTCTGCTCGATTGCCTGCGCAGGGCGTGGCCTTACCGCAATCTTGATCAGTCCACCTTCAACCAGACCGTGCGCATGCTGGCCGACGGATTCAGCACCAGGCGCGGGCGGCGAAGCTCCTATCTTCATCGCGACGCGGTCAACCGGCGCATCAAAGCCCGCCGCGGTGCAAGGCTGACCGCGCTTACCAGCGGCGGCGCCATTCCAGACAACGCCGACTACGACGTCATCCTCGAACCCGCCGGCACTTTCCTTGGCACGCTGAACGAAGACTTCGCCATCGAGAGCCTGCCGGGAGACATCTTTCAGCTCGGCAACACCTCGTGGCGGGTGCTGCGTATCGAGTCCGGCAAGGTGCGGGTGGAAGACGCCAAGGGCATGCCGCCCAACATGCCCTTCTGGTTCGGCGAAGCGCCGGGGCGAAGCGACGAGCTTTCGGCTTCCGTGGCGCGACTTCGCGCCGAGCTTGGCGCGCGTATGGGCGATAGCGCAGGCACGTCGGAGAGTCGTGCCGAAGTCGCGCGCTGGCTTCGCGCCATCGACGGTGTTAGCGAGCCCGCGGCCACTCAGCTGGTTGAATATCTCGCCGCCGCGCGGGCCGCGCTCACCGCACTTCCCGACGATCGGCATCTGGTGCTGGAGCGCTTCTTCGACGAAAGCGGCGGCATGCAGCTGGTCATTCACTCCAGCTTCGGCAGCCGCATCAACCGCGCCCTTGGACTTGCGCTGCGCAAGCGCTTCTGCCGCAAATTCAATTTCGAGCTGCAGGCGGCGGCCACCGAGGACGCCATCGTGCTCTCCTTGGGCGAAAGCCACAGCTTCGCGCTGCAGGAGGTGGGGCGTTATCTCAACAAGGAGAGCGTGCGCGAGGTGCTGGTGCAGGCGCTGCTGGACGCGCCCATGTTCACCGTTCGCTGGCGCTGGAACGCGAACATCGCGCTGGCGGTACCGAGGGTCCAGGGGGGGCGCAAAGTGCCGCCGCAACTGCAGCGGATGCAGGCGGAGGACTTAGTCGCGGTGGTGTTTCCGGATCAAATCGCCTGCGCCGAGAACCTGGCCGGACGGCGCGAGATTCCGGACCACCCGCTGGTGGCCCAGACTATTGACGATTGTCTCAACGACGCCATGGACATCGACGGGCTGGAGCGGCTGCTGGGCCGTTTGCACAGCGGTGAGCTCGAGCTGGTGTGCCGCGACCTGACCGAGCCCTCGCCGCTTGCCCAGGAGATCTTGAACGCGCGCCCCTACGCCTTCCTGGACGACGCGCCGCTGGAAGAACGCCGAACCCGCGCGGTCGCGTCTCGCCGCTGGCTGGATCCGGAATCCGCCGCCGATCTCGGCCGCCTCGACAACGACGCCATACGCCGTGTGCGCGAAGAAGCCTGGCCCCGGGTGGCGAATGCCGACGAGCTGCACGACATGCTGGTGATCCTGGGCTTCGCCAGCGACGAGGAGCTGCGCTCCGCGTCGTCGACGGCATCGGCTCTGAAGACGTGGCTTTCAGAGCTGGTCTCGGCCCGTCGGGCCACCCGGCTCGAGATTGGCGATGGCCACCATCTCTGGGTTGCCGCTGAGCGGCTGCAGGAGGCCCGGACGGTGCATCCCCGGGCCACGCTGAACCCCGAAATCGAGGCACCCCGGGAGCATGCAGCAGGGGCGATGGAGGTGGAAATCGCCCTCAAAGAGCTGCTTCGGAGCCGTCTGGAGGGGTTAGGACCGGCGACCGCGGAGAGCCTCGCCGGCTCGCTGGGGGTGCCGATTACTGCCGCCACAACCGCCCTGGTGGCGCTGGAGTCTGAGGGCTTCGCCTTTCGCGGTCGCTTCACTCCTGACGCGACCGAAGAAGAATGGTGCGAACGTCGCCTGCTGGCCCGGATCCACCGCTATACGCTGGGTCGGCTGCGGCGGGAGATCGAGCCGGTCACCCTGGCGGATTTCATGCGATTCCTCTTCGATTGGCAGCATATCGCCGAAGATGCCCGCATGATCGGCCCAGAATCGGTCAGCGCGGTGGTCGATCAGCTGCAGGGCTTCGAGGCCCCGGCAGCCGCCTGGGAAGCGGAAATCCTGGCCGCCCGGGTGTCCGATTACGACAGCAGCTGGCTGGACGCGCTTTGCCTCTCCGGGCGCTTCACCTGGCTGAGGCTTTCCCCAGGCAGCCCGGGGCGAAACGGGGGCCGGACCTCGCCACCTGTGCGCAGTACCCCTATCACGCTCCTCAGACGAGGCGATCTGGCCGACTGGCTCGCGCTTGCCGAGACCGTCGAGCAGCGCCCCTCCGCGTCGGCGACGCGGGTGCTCCAATGTCTTGACCGCCAAGGCGCGTGCTTCTTCGACGATCTGGCCGCAGGCGCCGGCCTTCTGCGCAGCCAGCTGGAAGACGCGCTGGGCGAGCTTTGCGCCGCGGGACTGGTGAACGCCGACAGCTTTGCCGGCCTTCGCGCCATGTTGCTACCGGCACACAAGCGCGGCGGAAGCCGTAGGCGGAGAAGCGGATCGCGAAACCCGCTTTCGGAAGCCGGGCGCTGGTCGCGGGTCCCGGGACGCGTTTCCAGGCAGTCGGAACTGCCGCATCAGAACAGCGCTCGATACGAGGCCACCGAGAACCTGGCGTGGAGGCTGCTTAACCGCTACGGCGTACTGATGAAGCCGATGCTTTCGCGCGAACCGCTGAGGGCGCCTTGGCGGGACGTTTTGCGCGTCTGCCGACGGCTGGAGGCGCGCGGCGAAATCCGCGGCGGGCGCTTCGTCGAGGGGCCTGTGGGCGAGCAGTTCGCCCTCCCGGAAGCGGTGAGTGCGATGCGCGCCATGCGCCGCAAGAGCAAAAACGGCGAGATGGTGGCGGTAAGCGCAGCAGATCCTTTGAACCTCGTCGGCATTCTCCTCCCCGGCGAGCGAGTGCCTTCCTTTACCGGCAACCGCATTCTGTTTCGCGACGGCGTCCCCGTCGCGGTCTACGTGGGCAAAGAGGTTCGCTTCCTTCTCAACGACCACGACTCCGAAAGCGAATGGTCTGTGCGCAACGCACTCCTGCGCCGGCGAATGCCGACGCGACTTCGCGCTGACGCGAAGCCGATACAGTAAAAATCTGCCTGCGCGCGTATCCCGCCGGGCGCGCAACGCGTTCTTACGAATTCAATAAACGGTTTGTCTACTGGATTCCCGCTTCCGCGGGAGTGACGGTGGAGTCGTAGAAACGTGGTTGCCGGTAAATCCTTCAATTCGCTTAGGCCCCGTAACCGCAGGGTGCACCGTGCGCCACATCCTACGGCAGTCCCATTCTCGGCGCGCTCAATCCACCTCTCGTCATTTCCGCGGAAGCGGCAATCCAGTAAACAAATCAAAAAAAGGGGATGACGATCTAAACGGGTCGACATCCCTTTTTTCACATTTGGAGCCCGCGGCGCGACCGACAGCAGAAACCGTCGCGTCACTCATAATGCATGACTCTCACGCCGCCTGCGCCTGATGCACGTGAATGTCTCGCTGCGGATAAGGAATGCTGATGCCCTCCTGGTCAAAGCGAAGCTTCACCTTCTCGGTCATGTCCCAGTACACTCCCCAGTAGTCCGCAGTCTTCACCCACGGGCGCACGTTGAAGTTGACGCTGCTGTCGGCGAGCGCGGAAACCTTCACCGTCGCCTCCGGATCGTCGAGGATCCTTTCGTCGTCCTTCAGTAAATCCTCCAGGATCGATTTCGCCTTGCTCAGATCGTCTTCGTAGCTGCAGCCGAATACCATGTCCACACGCCGCGTGTCGCTGGCGTTGTAGTTGATGATATTGCCGTCGAAGATTTTTCCGTTTGGAACCCATACGACCTTGTTATCCGGCGTTTTAAGCTTGGTGTTGAATATCATGATCCCATCGATGGTGCCAGCGGTACCCGCCGCCTCGACGTAGTCGCCGACCCTGAACGGCTTGAACACGATCAGCATGACGCCGGCGGCGAAGTTTGCCAGCGAGCCCTGAAGCGCGAGGCCGATGGCCAGACCGGCGGCGCCGAACACGGCGATCACCGACGTCGTCTGCACGCCGAGCTGAGAGATGGCGGCGATGATGACGAACGCAAGCAGGGCGTAGTAAACGATGCTGCCGAGGAACTTCACCAGCATTTCGTCCGTTTTGGCTTTGGTCATGACGGCTTTGATGATCTTCGTGACCACGCCCGCTAGCCATCTGCCGATCACAAGGATGGCGATGGCCGCGACCAACTTGAGCCCCCAGGTGGCGATGGCGTTTTGGATGATTGTTAGGATGTTTTCCATGAGTCTCACTCCTCTACCTTTTGAAACTGAACGGGCCCGGCCGCGGGTCGCGCACTTCGAGCCGAGTCATAGAACAGCAAGCGGCTAAGTGCTGCAAAAATCGGCGCATCCTATCAAAGTCCCCGCCGCTTATGCAGATCGGTGACTCAATCATCGACTGCAGCGTATCGCGCCAGCCTGCGATACCAGCCAATCAGATCGCTTAGGGAATAAGTCGCATTGGCGGGACTCGGGTTTGGCGTGACGTAAACCCGGCTGATTCCTATGCGAAGAGACTGCGCGCCCCAGCTTGCCTTCACCTGCGTGCGCTTGTCGCCGTGGCGGAGATAAAGACCGTAGGCCTGCTTGCCGTGGAACCAGGCGATGGTCGGCCGGAAACGCTCGAGCTTGGCTTTAAGCTGCGGCGCGTCCCGGCGATAGTCCGCCGCTCGAAGCTCGGCGCCCCCTCGCGTCGGCCGTTTCACCACGTCGGTAAAGCCGATGTCGTCACGCTGGAACAGGATATCCATCGCCTTTACCGAAGGCGTCACGGGCCCAGCTGCCAGGCCGGATCGATTCAACGCGCGCCAGAACCGGTTACGCGGATTCGCAAAGTAAAACCCGGCCTCAACCGAAGGCAGTGAAGGATTGAGCCCGATGGAAACGATACGAAGACCAGGGCGCAGATAATCCGGCAGCGTTTTCATCTTCGGAGCGACAGATTGCCCGCGGGTAGCGTTGGATATAGATCTGCACAATTCTGGTGCATGCTCGGAGTTCCCCGCTCCGCTTCGGTGCCTCTGAATGCCGCCGGATGCCGCTTCGCGCCGTCGATAAATCCCTAAACTTCTGATTCCATTACGTTTACTGGTGCTGGCACGGGCCGTGCACTGCTATGAGCAGTGCAACCAAGTGCGCGGTCGATCCGCGCTCGATCATAGGGAGTACAAACAGATGAAGCTAATAACCGCCATCATCAAGCCGTTCAAGCTCGACGACGTCCGAGCGGCGCTGTCGGACATCGGCGTGACCGGCATGACGCTCACCGAGGTGAAAGGATTCGGGCGGCAGAAAGGTCACACGGAGCTCTACCGCGGGGCGGAATACGTGGTGGACTTCCTGCCCAAGGCCCGCCTTGAGGTGGCTGTGGACGACGGCGAAGTCGAACGCACCATCGCGGCCATCACCGAAGCCGCGCGCACGGGAAAAATCGGCGACGGGAAGATCTTCGTCACCGATCTGCCGCAGGCGGTGCGCATCCGCACCGGCGAAACGGGATCCGAAGCGCTATGAACATACCAATCTAAGGAGAGATCGATCATGACTTTTTCCAAAATCCGATCCGTGGCGTCGGTCGCTCTGCTCACGCTGGCGCCGTCGCTCGCGTTTGCCGACGAGCTCAACGCAGGCGATACCGCCTGGATGCTCACCGCCACGGCGCTGGTCCTGTTCATGACCATCCCGGGATTGTCGCTTTTCTATGCCGGCATGGTGCGCAGCAAAAATGTGCTCTCGGTGCTGATGCAGTGCTTTGCCATTACCGGGCTGATGTCCATCCTGTGGGCATTCTTCGGCTACAGCCTCGCGTTCGAAAACGGCGGCGGCCTGAACGCCTTCGTCGGCGGATTGAGTAAAGCGTTCCTTTCCGGTGTCACCGTCGACGCCATGAGCGGCACGATTCCGGAAACGGTCTTCATGACCTTCCAGATGACCTTCGCCATTATCACCCCGGCGCTGATCGTCGGCGCCTTCGCCGAGCGGATGAAATTTTCCGCCATGCTGGTGTTCATGGGGATCTGGCTGCTGGTGGTGTACGCGCCCATCTGTCACTGGGTTTGGGGCGGCGGCTGGCTCGGAAACTGGGGGGTTCTGGATTTCGCCGGCGGGACCGTGGTGCACATCAATGCCGGCGTCGCGGGTCTCGCAGCCTGCATCGCCTTGGGGCCGCGCAAGGGCTTTCCCGAACGGCAGATGCCGCCCAACAATCTGGGCTACACCATCGTCGGCGCCGCCATGCTGTGGGTGGGCTGGTTCGGCTTCAACGCCGGCAGCGAACTCGCCGCAGACAACGTCGCCGGCATGGCCATGGCCGTGACCCAGCTCGCCACCGCCGCCGCCGCGCTGGGCTGGATGTTCTCCGAGTGGATCGCCCACGGCAAACCCAGCGTCCTGGGCATTGCCTCAGGCGCTATCGCCGGACTGGTCGCCATCACCCCGGCCTCGGGCTCGGTGGGACCCATGGGTTCCATCGCCATCGGTCTCGCCTCCGGGGTGATCTGCTTTCTGGCCGCCACCAAGCTCAAGCGCGCGCTGGGTTATGACGACACCCTGGACGTGTTCGGCATCCACGCCGTGGGCGGCATCGTCGGCGCCATTCTGACCGGCGTCTTTGCCGCCACCGCCCTGGGCGGCGCGGGTTTCGGCGACGGCAACGAGAGCATGGGCGCGCAGCTCTTTGCCCAGCTCGTTGGCGTGGTCGCGACTTTCCTTTACACCTTTATCCTGAGCTTCGTGATCTTAAAGCTCATCGACGGAATCATGGGACTTCGCGTTGACGCGGATCAGGAGGAAGAAGGCCTCGACATCGCTCTCCATGACGAGCGCGGGTATATCCTCTAGCTCAAACCGTCTTGGTTCAACTAAAAAGGCCGGGAAGATTCCCGGCCTTTTACTTCCAACGCCCAATGTCCACGTCGATCGGGACAACCCAGCTCTAGAGGCTGTCGGAGACAAGCGAGAGGTTTGATTTTTCAGCCCGCTGCCCTTGAGGCGCAGGATCAGATTGCTCGGCTGAATACCTGAGTTTTAGCTTGCCGGTCCCAATATCGAGCGTCGAGTGCCATGCAGATGTTGCGTAAGAAGGGCCGACCCTCCTTCAACACCCGAAGAGTATCTCCTCGAACTTGAACCAAGCCATCTTTTTCCATTGTCGCCAGTCGATTGAGGCCTTGTTTTAGTCGAGGGCACTGGGTCTCTGCTTCACTGAATCTGGTTTCCAACTGGCACATGATATTCAAGATGTGCTGGCGCAGCCTTAAATCTTCTTCCGTCAGTATGTGCCCGCGAACGATTGGAGAACGACCGGATTCAACCGCCTCGGAATAAGTCTTCAACGCCTTGTCGTCCTGGGCGAAGGCATACCAGGAATCGCTGATGGCCGACACGCCGAGTCCGATAAGAAGTTTCGTATGCGCAGTCGTGTATCCCATGAAGTTTCGATGTAGGGTCTTATTCCGGGATGCACGATATAAGGCGTCCTCTTCCAGGGCGAAATGATCGAGCCCGATCTCATGATAACCAGCTTCCTCGAGCAACTCTCGACCGACTTCGTACAAGGCCCGTTTCTCGGCGTCAAGCGGCAGGTCGGATTCGGAGAAGTTTCTTTGACCAACACCTTTTATCCAGGGAACGTGGGCGTAGCTGTAAAAGGCGATTCGATCCGGACGCAGTTTGTTAACCTCGGTCACGGTGTTCCAGATGCTGGACAGCTTCTGCCGTGGGAGCCCGTATACCAGATCGAAGTTGATGGAACTGTAACCGATTTCCCGCGCGGCACGGGTGACGCTCTCGACCTTCTCATACGGTTGAATGCGGTTAATGGTTTCCTGTACGACCGGGTCTAAGTCCTGGACTCCGAGACTGAACCTGCGAAATCCGAGATCGTAGAGCACGCTGAGGTGTTCGACCGTGGTGTTGTTCGGATGAGCCTCGAAACCGAATTCAGGCTCGTCCGCTATCTCGGATTCCGACAGGATCGCGGAAATGAGCTGATGCAAATTGTCCGGTGAGAAAAAGGTTGGCGTGCCGCCACCAAGATGTAATTCCTTTATTCGAGGTTTCGCGCCCCAAAGTTCCAGATAAGTCGACCATTCCTGGAGTAATCGCTCTATGTACGGAACTTCGACCGCATGATTCTTCGTTATTCGTCTATTGCAGCCGCAGAAGGTGCATAAACTTTCGCAGAACGGCAGATGAATGTAGAGACCTATTGCTTCCTTATTCGTTTCCGTGAACGTCCGCCCCACGGTTTCCTCCCACCGTTGGACGGAAAACCCTTCCCCGCTCCAATACGGCACGGTCGGATAACTGGTATAGCGTGGCGCAGGAACGTCGTATTTCTTGAAAAGCTCTTTTTTTAGCATTTTCTCACCTATCGTTCGGGCGCCTGGGCTCACCGATCGTTCGTGATTGCCGACAATCAGGTCGAATCAAAAACAAGTGAGATTCGATTTCAAGGATATCAGCGCACCTTCTTCCTCTGGATGACATAATTTTCCAATATAGCTGCAAGCCGCTCCATGGGCACAGGTTTTACAAGAAGCTCATTCATGCCGACGGCCTTGTGTTGTTTGCGCCCACCTTCCTCCACGTTCCCCGTCATTCCTATGATTGGAATGTGAGATCCACGTTTATCCAGTTCCCGAATTCGTGATGTTGCACCAAGTCCGCTCAACTCCGGCATCTGGCAGTCCATCAAAATGAGGTCGTGATCGCCTCGCTGATAAGCTTCTACTGCTTTGGCGCCGTTCTCGGCAACCTCCACCTCATAGCCTAGTACTTCAAGCATGAGTGAAAAAGCCTCGCGAATTGATTCGTCATCGTCCGCCAGCAGAATGCGTCCCTTTTTGGCATCCGCGCGCTGTTGGCGTAGCCCGTCGATCAAGCGCCGAGAACTCTTGCCTTTCGCCGGCAAAGCGTGGCTTCGCTCTGTTAACACCTCACTGAGACTCGCCGAAAGTCGGGTTTGCTTAACCGGCTTGGTCAATTGTAAGTCAATGCCTTCTTCGCGAAGAGCATCTACATCGAGCATACCCTGGAGCGATGTCGTCATTACGAGCGCGATTGGCCCGATGCCTGGATCTGAACGAAGAGCCCTTGCAACGCTAATGCCGTCCAGGTCTTTCAGCGAGCGGTCGAAAAATAGTATCGAATATGGAATCGCGGCCGTGGACGCGCGTTGCACACACTCTATCGCCTTGCTTCCGCAATCCAAATCGTCGGTGTCGAAGCCTAAATTTTCAAGCTGACGTACGAGAACTCGACGCATGGTACCGTTGCTTGCCGCGACAATCGCACGATGATTCTCGAAAACCTTTGACGTGGCATCGTCCTTGATTCTTTCGGACTGCGTCTCCAAACGGGCGGTAAACCAAAAACAAGATCCGGCGCCAAGCACGCTCTCGAACCCGATTTCGCCGCCCATCATCGAAATGAGTGTACGAGATATCGCGAGTCCGACGCCTGTTCCACCGCTGCGCCGCTTGGACGAGTCATCTGTCTGCACGAAAGGTGTGAATAACTGCTTTTGCATCGGTTCCGGAATGCCGATTCCGGTGTCACGAATCGCAAATCTAAGCAATGCGTTTTCCGTTCCCTGCCGCGTTGCTGATACGTTAACTTCGATTTCCCCGTGGTCTGTGAAATTAACAGCGTTACCCACCAAATTGATTACGACTTGCCGGAGTTTATTCGGATCGCCCCGAAAAAACCTCGGCACGTCAGGTTCAATCATCGCACATAGCTCAAGACCTTTCGCATCCGCACGCTGCGACATCATTTCGAGCGCTTCTTCTACAAGCACGTAGAGGTCGAAGACGAGACAATCTAAAGCGATTCGCCCGGATTGCATCATCGATAACGACAGGATGTCGTCGATAATACTCAGCAGGGTGTGCCCGCTATTTCTTACCAGGTTGACGTAATGGCTCTGATTAGAGGTCAAATCAGTTCGGTGCAACAGCTCGGTCATGCCCAGGATTGTCGTAACCGGTGTTCGGATCTCGTGACTCACGTTACCGAGAAAGCGCGATTTCGTGCGCTCTGCGAGTTCTACTGCCTCTTTGGCCGCTTCGAGCTCAGCTGCGGCTAATTTTTTCTCAGTAGCATCTCGGGCGTTGATGACGATGCCCTTTACCGCAGGATTATCGAGCTGATTGGCGCAGCGGGATTCCATATAGCGCCAGCTTCCGTCCTGGTGGCGCCAGCGAAAATCGATGGCGACAGGCAAGTCCGGCGCCTCCTCAGCTTGGCGCAATATTTTCTTAACATGGCTCTTGTCCTCGTTCTTGATGAAGTCGAACAAATTTTGCCCCTGAAGAGCTGCCGCGGGGTAGCCAAGCGTGAATCTGCTGGATGGGCTCTGATAGCAAATACGGCCCTCAGGCTCGATAACGGTTACGAGGTCAGAGTTGTCTTCCGTCAAGCTCCGGAAACGCTGTTCGCTCAAACGAAGTGCGGCGTCTCGGTCCTCGACCTGAGCCAGCAATCCATGGAAGGCTTGCATGAGGATTCCAAATTCGTCCTCCCGCCCACCAGAAGCCGAAGGGGCGATTCGATCGGGCGTGGACGCTACTCGGGCCGCGCGTGTGAGGGTCTGAATCGGTTCAGTGATTTCTCTCCGCAGTCGATTGGTGAGCAGAAAGGCAACAAAGAACGAGGCGAGCATCACGGCCGCGGCAATCATTCCCTGCTCGGTCAACCGCCGGTACAGCTTGTTCAGGTCCGCGCTGAGGTATACCGATCCGATGGTTTCGCCCTGATCCAACACCGGTCTGAAAAAGACCTCTCTCGAGGGGGCCGGCGGTGGTACCGGAAGCTCTGAGTAGAAGGCGCTCTCGGAAGGTGTGGCGCCGCGTCGGTATACGGCAAACTGAGTGCCGTCTTTGGAGTAAACTAATGCAGAGGATACGTACTTATGGCCAGATAGGGCGTTGAGGGTCGGCTCGAGGGCCTCTCGGTCATTGCGCCGAATGGCGACCCGTCCCCTCTCGGCGACCACGTCCGCAAGCGCGGCGACGTCGTTCGTAAGCTCTTGACGAAGCATCGAGAGCTGGTAAACAGTGTAAATTGCCGCGGCGAACATGAGTGCGACGCTGCTGGTCAATAAGGTGAGCAGCAAAAGCTTGTTGCGGACGGGGAGCCGACGAAAGTACGAGGTGAGCTTGAGCATCGTGCGAAACCGGGTGTGGGCTGTGTTCAGACGCGTCGACGGCCGATCAACTGGTTGCAATTTACGCCATTAAGGGCCGGGCGACGATACTGGGCAACGGGAAGCAAAATTCATGCCTAAACGAAGCGTGGACGATGGGCAGTGGGACCGCCGACCGCTCAATCCGTTCACACGTGGATTACAGCGGCCTCGAGCCGGCTCAGGGTGGGTCCGCGGGCGGTTTGAGAGGGCCTAATCGGGATCGGGCGGAGCGCAAAACATCCCAAACTCGTGTGGGCACGAGGTGTCCATTCCCGAAATTGGGGGTTTTGGAGGTTGCCACAAGATACGCTTACCATGTCGGGACGGAGGACGGGGCGCTGTTAGCGGTTTACAGCCACGAGTCCGTACTTTGGCAAAAATGCCCCGATTGGCGCGGATGTTGCTATACCTAAGGTAACAAACAAACGCCCTCTCTAACGTTTCTACAGCGGACAAACAGCAGCCATCGTCATGTTGGTCTACGCAATCGGATTGAGCCATAAGACCGCCCCGCTGGCGGTACGCGAGCGGGCCGTTTTTGCGCCTGAACAAGTGGCGGACGCCT
>CAMYJH010000021.1 GCA_947258715.1 uncultured Gammaproteobacteria bacterium | reverse complement strand
CTGTTCCAGGGTAGAGCCGAGGGGATCATGTACATCGAGGACGGCAAGGGCGCCCTGGACGCTGCGCTCTTCGTCTGCCCCGGCAGCCGCGAAATCTCGCTGGCCAAGAAGAAGGTCGTGGCCTCGGGCCGATGCATCATCAAGGGCTCGGGTGGCGGCACGGTATTCGCCAAGTTCGAATGCAGCGGAAAGCCGGGAGTCTGCGCCGGCAAGTTCACGCTCACCGGCGGAACTGGAAGGTTCGAGGGCATCACCGGTGGGGGAGACATTTTGGTGCGCACGGTTTTGGGGGAGATGGCGAGCGACTTGCAAAGCGGTGAAACCATCAGCGGCTCCGCCGGTCTCGCCGTGTGGCCGAGTCTGAGCTACAAGATCCCCGGCAACTGATCTCGATCGCCTGGATGGCGAAAACGGGGAACGAATTATTTTTCGTATGCATGCGTAGTGTGCGGCGAAAAATAAATCTGGTCGCTTTTTGATTCTTTACTATTCTCCCCTTCGCATTACTGCTTTGGGAACCATATGGTCTATTTCTATTTAAGGTGGATTAAGCATGATCAAAAAAATTCTAGTTGCGAGTGACGCATCTCCAGCGGCAAACCGCGCCGTTACGATGGCGGCGCAGATTGCGGGCAAGTTCGATGCCGACCTGTCGATCTTGTATGTCATCAGGGACATGCAGCTTCCTCCCGAGATCGAGCGGATGGCAGAAATCGAGAAGATTAAAGGCGACAGGACGGAGATCATGCAGGTGGTTGCCGAGACCGCAATGAAAGGCGCCAAGGCCCAAGCGGAACAGAGTGGGGCGAAAAGGGTTCAAACCAGCATCGCCAGTGGCGATCCGTCGAATGCAATATTACAGGCGGCCAAAGAGCAAAATGCCGATCTCGTGGTTTTGGGAACACGCGGCCTGGGGCAGGTACAGGGAATGTTGCTAGGTAGCGTTTCCAGGAAAGTATCCAATCTGTTGCCGGGCAATTGTCTGATTATCCACTGATCGGCGCACATCGCTGTTGGAAGAAGGCAATGGTCGCGGAGTTGATTATTTCACTATTGCCGGACGCTTATCCTGCCGTCAGCCGCCGCCTCGGTCCCGTTGCGACTTGACTTTATTTGCTTCTGTCTGCGCGCGAAGCTTGAGCATCCACCACGGCAAGATTGCCAGAACGGCGAACACTGCGGCCATCGCGGCGTTACCGGCCACGCCGCCCCCGATAGTGACATGGGGCGGCGCAGTAGCGGCGAGGTAGATTCGAAACATCGAGTTGGCGCTTAGGAGCCCGAAGACGCCGAGCGCGATCCAGGAGGCGATGCGCTGGCTTCCGCTTCCGATCAGGCCGCCGATGGCGCCAGCACCGTACCACATGAAGGCCACGGTGGGTGCGGTCGCGAGCAGAGCCGGGGCGGAAAAGAACAGCGGCGTCAGTAGTGGTTTTGCCTGCTTCGCCCGGGCCGCCCAGTAGCAAAGCGCCAGGTTGATGCCCGCAGCGGCGAAGAACAGTCCGTATTTGAGCGTCACCACCCACAGGCTGCGCCGTTGACCGGCGTATATCAACGCCCCGATCAGCAATGCAGCAACGATTCCGAACAGGACGAACTTCCCGGCATAAAAACCCAAGAAGATCTCCTTGGCCGAGGGCGGCCATTGGCCGCGATCGTTACGCAGCGCCGGGACGCCGAAAATCACCCCCAAAGCGATGATCCATACCATGAGCATTGGCCCAAAGGTGAATATGGAAGGCTGCACGTAAAGGGCGAACAGGGTGGGGGCGACGCCGAAGCCGTGGCCGACGAGGATTCCGGGTGAGCAAAGGAAGGCGATGACGGCGGCACGGAGAATTCCGCGCGCCGGTCGATTCGGGATCAGAGTGCAGAGGTACCAGGCGACGAACGTGGCCACCAAGCTGGCTGCGTAGATCGCTGTCAGACTCATCGCATTTTTGCCGCGCTGCTCATAGCAAAGAAGCGTAGTGAGGATTTCGCTGCTTGGCGACCGAAATCGGCGCCGCGAAGCTCGACTTCTGATCCATTAAATCATCAGCCGCTTTGGAAGACCTTGCGCTGCGCCGGTAGTATTCTGTCGAAGTGACTTTTCTATTTGTTTTCTTCCGGTTTGGTATTCATTGAAGCCTCGGTTATCCAAATCCCGTTTTCTCTCGGGCCTTCAGTGCCGGCTGCGGCTTTGGTACGAGTGCTTTGAGCGACGGCTTGCGGCGCCGCCGGATCTGGTGACCCGGGCGCTGTTCGATACCGGTCATGAAGTCGGGCGGCTCGCGCAGCAGCGTTATCCGGGGGGCGTGCTGGTCAAATGGGGGCACCTGCGAGCGGATGAGTCAATTGCCGAAACGAAGCGGATTGTCGGGGATCCGGATATCCCTTCCGTTTATGAGGGCGCGTTCGAGCACCAGGGCGTGTTCATCCGGGCGGATATCTTGAAGCGCGAAGGCGCCGGCTTTGCGCTCATCGAGGTGAAGGCGTCGACCCGGGTAAAAGAGGTGCACTTGCCGGACGTGGCGGTGCAGCTGTGGGTCTTGCGCCGGGCGGGTCTGGACGTGGGGCGCGCCGGTGTCCTGCTGGTCAACAGGGGTTACGTTTACGACGGTCAGGTTCTGGATCTGAACCAGCTGTTCGAGTTTCATGACCTCAGCGAGGCCGTCGAGCCGATACTGGGTCAGGTCGACGGGCAGGTCGAAGATTTCCATGCGCTGCTCTCAGGCGCGCCGCCGCAGATCGCGCCGGGGTCACACTGTTTCAGTCCTTATGAATGTCCTTTCTACGCCCACTGCAGCCGCGACGTAATGGTGCCGGAGTATCCCGTCGGCGAGCTTCCAAGACTGAACTCGAAACGCTTGGCGGAACTGGAGGCCGCGGGCATCTCGGATGTTCGCGACGTGCCGGAGGATTTTCCGCTGACTCCGATGCAGGCGCTGGCGAAGCAATGCGTTTTGAGCGGAACGGATCGTGTTCACGGCGATCTCGCCGCCGCGCTCCGCAGCGTGACCTATCCGGTGCATCATCTGGACTTCGAGACCGTGGGTCCGGCCATTCCCCGCTATGCGGGCACGCGGCCCTATGAGCCGGTGGTGTTTCAGTTTTCCGTGCATACGCAGAACGAAGACGGAACCATGAGTCACGCGGAGTATTTGCATACCGATGCATCGGATCCGCGGGTGCCGCTTAGCAATGCGCTACTGGAAGCGCTGGGGCACGAGGGATCTATCTGCGTCTATACGTCGTACGAAAGAGAGGTGATCCAGCGATTGGCCGACGCGGTGCCGGAGCTCGCGTCTCAACTCGAGGCGCTCCTGGATCGCATCTGGGATCTGCATCCGGTGATCAAGAACAACTATTATCACCCGCAGTTTCGCGGCTCGTTCTCGATCAAGAAGGTACTGCCGGCAGTGGTGCCCGAAATGGGATACGAGAATTTGGAAATAACCGACGGGGGCATGGCCTCCATCAGCTACGAAAATGCGCTCCGCTCCGAAGACTGGGTGGAGCGGGAAAACGTATTCCGAGCGCTACGCGAGTACTGCGCCCAGGACACGCTGGCGATGGTGGCGTTAAGAAGGGCGCTGGCGGAGCGGGCCGGTCAAGTCGAATAAAAAAACGAAACCCTTTGAGCTCGCTCGTGGCCGATCCCAAAATCCGCGTGCTGACTTCCACGTTCAATCAGTCACTTGCGAACTCTGAATGTCCCCCCTTTTCCCCTTTCCCCGGGAATCAGGGATAGTAGTCCGGCACGAAGGTCTGATCGGATAGCGGCGGGCGCACGTAACCGCCGGCGGATTTGCGTCTCGGTAACTCTATGGGTTCGGGCGTCAGGTCCTTATACGGGATCGTTTCCAGCAGGTGGCGGATACAGTTCAGCCTGGCGTGTCTCTTGATGTCCGCTTGAACCACGTACCACGGCGCTTGCTTGATGTCGCAGTGGGCGAACATCTCGTCCTTGGCTTTCGAGAAATCCACCCATCGAGACCGCGATTCGAGGTCCATGGGAGACAGCTTCCAGCGCTTGTGCGGTTCGTGCAGGCGGCTCTGGAAACGCTTCTCCTGCTCTTCGTCGGAAACCGAGAACCAGTACTTAATCAGAATGATCCCCGAGCGCACCAGCATACGCTCGAATTCCGGACAAGAGCGCAAGAACTCCTGGTATTCTTGATCGTTACAGAAGCCCATCACCCGCTCGACGCCCGCGCGGTTGTACCAGCTGCGGTCGAACAGCACCATCTCGCCGGCGGCCGGCAGGTGTGCGACGTAGCGCTGGAAATACCACTGGGTGGTCTCGCGTTCGGTGGGGGCGGGCAATGCCACCACCCGGCAGATACGCGGATTCAGGTGCTGGTCGATGCGCTTGATGACGCCGCCCTTGCCCGCGGCGTCGCGCCCCTCGAATATGACTACGACCTTGAGGCCCTTTTTCTTGATCCACTCCTGCAGCTTGACCAATTCGAGCTGCAAGCGGAAAAGCTCCTGCTCGTAGGCCTTCTTTTTTACTTGCTTCGGCTGGTCGGCTTTCGTCGCGTCCTTGCCGTTCGATTTTCGCTTGCGTTGCGACTTGGCTTCGGCGCTGCGGCGCTGATTCATGGCGATCTCCTCCTCAGCTGAGTTCGGCCTGGCGTGTGAGGCGAAACGGCAATCTTAGATCGGGCCGGTCGGGGCGATACATCTCTCCGATAATCTGCTCGCCGTCGCGGCGTCCGTCGACTTCGAGTTGGAACTCGCTTTCGGTCGAACCGAACATGGTTTGCGGCTTGCCATGGTATTTAATCGCCAGCGAAACACTTATCTCGTCGCCCGATTGCGAGTAGCGACCCATGGAATGATGGTTTTTGCCGCCGCCGAACGCGCGACCGTCCATCAGAATGATCACGCCCCGATGCTCCCAGCCCCACAAACCGAAAATCTCGCTGCTCCAGAGTCCTTCGACGGACATACCCAGGCTCCTCATCGATTTTTCAGGCAGTATATGGAAAAAAGCGTCAGAGCCGAAATTTTTCCTGACATTTTTTTACCGCGCAGCAGCATACTGGCTCCGGAACCCCATTTTCCGCCATCTAATCTTCCCGTGGGTCTGATAGCGCAGGCGGCGGCACTTTCCGGGCAATGGGATATCAATTCCCTTCGCGGCCCAGCTGACCGGGAATGAGCCGCCAGGGGAGCGAAGGCGAGAGCCTGCTTCCGATCGGTCCGGGCGTCGTCGTGGCGGCCGCACTTTACCGTCGATTTTTACGTCACAAGGATCTGGCCGTTCGGCGGCGCGGGCGATGGGCATGTCTTCACATGTTCTTCACGACATTGGACGTAAACTCTGTCGCTTAAACTTTTTATGGGAGGTTACGAAGCGATGCGAAAATTGATCGCAGTTATGGTGGCCCTGGTTGCAATCCCGCTCGCTCAGTCGGCGGAGAAAGAGTGCTCGGCCTACCTTTCTCACGATGTTCGTAAGTTGAGATCGGCCGAATCGATCAACCTTTGTGATGCGTTCGGGGGCAAACCAATGCTCATCGTCAACACCGCCAGCCGCTGCGGATTCACGCCGCAATTCGCGGGACTCGAGAAGCTGCATCAACGCTACAAGGATCGCGGTCTTGCGGTGCTGGGCGTGCCCTCCAACGACTTTAGGCAGGCCGCGCCGGATGAGGAGACTGCCGCGAAAGTGTGTTACATCAATTACGGGGTCACCTTCACCATGCTGTCGCAACAGAAGGTTCGCGGGCCGGAAGCGCACCCCATCTTCCAGGAGCTCGGCCGGCATGTCGGAGCGCCGAGTTGGAACTTCAACAAATATCTTGTTGACCGCGATGGTAAGGTGGTCGAACGCTTCGACAGCACAGTCGATCCGATGTCGCAGCAGCTGCGCGAAGCGATCGAATCAGTGCTGTAGATTTTCTTCCGTCGTAATCCGCTCAGCGTCACGATCCCAAGAGAGAGATCGTTTTCTGATTCGAAAGCGGACTCGGTGGCTCTCGAGCTTTGCGCATTAAGCATCAAAATCGAGCGTTTAGGATGGCGAAGTGAAGTGGCTATTGGCTTGCGTTTGTGTCGCGCTGGCCCTGAATGCCGTCTTATTCTTTTTCAGTCAACGTGAAGTAAACCGGCTCGAGCACCGGTATCCGCCCATCGGAAAACTGGTGAAGCTGGATGGGCTCGAGCTGCACTTTGTCGAAGCGGGTAGTGGACCCGCCGTGGTGCTCCTTCACGGGGCGAGCACGAACCTTCGCGACTTCACCGCCAGCATTCTCTACCCGCTTGCGCGCCGATGCCGGGTCGTTGCGTTCGATCGACCCGGGCACGGTTATTCCACTTACCGAGGCCAGCACTGGATGGACCCTCGGGAGCAGGCGTTGGCCATTCAAGATGCACTGAAGCAATTGGGTATTGAACGCGCGTTTTGGCTCGGGCACTCGTGGGCCGGTGCGGTGGTGATGGCGGCTTTGCTCGAGTTCCGGCGCGAAGTCACGGGCGGCGTGCTCTTGGGTGGGGCGGCCTACCCTTGGCAAGGCGGCGTTGGTTGGTCGAACCACTTGCTCGACATTCCTCTAGCCGGTCCGGCGTTCGCCAATACCCTGCTCATGCCGGCCGGCCGGCTTTTAATGGATGATCAGATCGCCGCCGCTTTCGAGCCCAATTCGCCGCCACCGAACTATCGGCAGCGCACTGGTATCGATCTGGTGCTGCGGCCCTCGCAGTTCTCCATCAACGGCCGCGACCGGCGTTTACTGAGCGATTTCCTGGTCAAGCAAAGCGAGCGCTATTCGACCATCGGGCAACCCTTGCTGATCATACACGGCGGTGAGGACGACATCGTGCCCGCGTGGAATCACGCCGATCGCCTTGTCAAATTACTGCCCCAAGCAGTGCTGAGCGAGCTGCCCGTAACCGGTCACCTTCCACACCACGTGCACACCGAGGAAGTGGCCCGCCAGATCGCCCGCTTCGCCTGCATGTAAAGGTAAACGGGGACATTCAGAGTTCGTAAGCGCTTGATTTCCGAAATTCCCGTAGCGATGTCGAGATAGATTTAGTGACTTGGGAACTCCGAATCTCCCTTCTGGCGTTTGGTGAAGACGTGGCGCAGGGCACCGGGCGCTCAGCCCGGAGCCCTGCTTCACGAGTAACTAGAGGTCGATGATCACGCAGGTCGCGTCCACTTGAGGATCGCAAGGGCAGCCTGTGGGGACGTAGTAGGAGTACGGATAGCCCCCAGCGGTCTGGCCTGAAATCTTGTAGCAGATGGTGCCGTCGACCCGCTCCCATTCGAATTGCCCGCCGGACACGAACTTGTGGGGTCGGAAGGTCAGCTGCGGATCATAGAGTGGCGGACTCGGGGGATCGACGGAAGAACCGTCGGTCACTGCGACCCTGTTGGCCAGCTCCCAGCAGAACGATGTGCCTTCGGGAATATTCGGCCCCGTAGGGCTCAGGTTGTCCGGTGCACCCGAGGTTGCGCATCGGCGACACGCAATCGGCAGTCGGCCGTCCGGGAAGGGGCCGGTACAGTCCGGGGCATGCTTTCCGACTGTATCCGGGTAGCCCACCGGCGTTTCGCAGCGGTCGACGCATTGCTCCTGGGTCGAAGTCGGTACGCCGTTGACCAGCTGCTGATTCGAGCACAGCGCCAGCGTCTGCGAGCTCTGATTCGGCGGCGTCCCGACCGCGAAAGCGATGTCGAGACCGGCTTCGCCGCTGTCGATAGCATTCTGAAGCGACGGGGCTTCGACCGCGCAGTTGTCACCGGTCGATATTATCGTATCGCTACCGGGGTCAACTAACTGTCCAATGAGCTGTTGATCCGTGCAGAGAGTCACCGTCTTGATGTTCTTATTGCCGGGTGCCGAGAGGTCTGTGTCGGCGTACTTGTCCACCCGATACTGATACACACAGTTAGTTCCGTCCGCGCGGTCAACGATGGCAATGTCGCCGGCGCACGGCCCCGTCATCGGATTGATCGACCATGAGGCCGTTGTGTCGCCGATTGAGGCAGTGACGGTGGCGCAGACTTCCGCCGGCTGCATGGGCACGCCGTTGGGGCCGGCGAAGTCTCCGCAGACGAGGTTCCCCTGTCCTTTTTTCTCCAGCGTGTAGGCGTCGGGCTTGGCCGTGCACTGGGCAAACGCGGTTCCCGAAGCGGCGAGCGCAAACATCACGACCGCAGCGGTTAATAAATTTTTTGGAATGTCCATCGATACCTCCTCCAATTTCGGTGGTTATTTTTTGGGTCGATTTTGTTTTCAATCAACGTCGGGCGCACTCTTTGCACTTCCGCGCGCCGTCTCGTAAAACTCAGACTGGTAGTCGGCGCCCGCATCGATAATCAGGACGCCCAGGAATCGATTTCAATCTTACACCTGATTCTCGATGCAAAGTATGTCATTAGTATTGCAATCGTTGCGGCTCACATCCACGCCATGCGCGCGTGGACTCGTGGTCAGGGAAGGCTGAGGCTCACGCGGCCCATGATCGTGCGTTCCGGTACGAACGGCGTTCCCGAGGGTTCCTGGTTGAAGTTTCTGTAGCTGTCGTCCTGATAGCGCATGCTGCGGTCGAAGATATTCTCGACCGACAGACTCAAGATGCCCCTGCGCTTCGGAAGTCGGTAACCCGCGCCGAGACCGACCACGCCGAAGCTGCTGTCGCCCTGGGCGAGCGTCGAGTTGGGTCCCCGCCTCACGTCCTGACGCACATAGCTGGCCGTGCCCTCCAGAAACATGCCGCTCGGGTGGAAATACGTCGCCTTGAAAGGAAAGCTGCGCGTGATCACCTTCGCCGGAATCGTGAGGCTCGGTGCCGATGCGTTGAACTTGTCGTAGATCGCCCGGGCGCTCAACGCGAGGCGGTCCGTGGGTGTCCAGTAGAGATAGGCGCTATGCGTGTACTCGTCACGATCCTCGAACACCGCGCGGAAGGGGAGGGTGGTCAAATCGAGGCTGCGATGGTCGATCTCCCGGCGGGTCAGCTCACCTCCCGCATAAAGGTCTGGCAACACCCGCCAGTCCAGACCCACGCCGTAACGCGTCGCGCGCGTGGCGTTGCCGTCGTCGAAGAACTGGTTGAACCCGGCCACCTGGGTGGGCTCGAGCAGGCGGTTGCTGGCGAGCACCGGTTTGACGACCTTGAAATACGCGCCGCGCAGCCGTAGCGTATCGGTCAGGTCCCACTGCAGCCCGAGCTTGGGGGTCCACCGCTCGAAGTCGCCGAAGCGATCCTCGAAGTCCGTGTAGCCGATCCCGACGGTGGCGACAAGCGACGGCAACGCTTCTACGTTCGCATACGCGTAGCCGCGGTAATCGTCCGCGTTGGAGTCAAGGTTGAAGCTCTGCGAGCTGGTCGAAGTCGAGGGTGGCGGATCGATGCTGGTGGGCCCTAGGTCGATGGCAAAGGGCGGGCACCCGGGGGGGTCAGGAATAACCACCACGCCAATCGGAGGTCCGAAGTCACACAGTCGAGCCGGAATTGGCGGCGGGTCGATATTAAGCGTGGTAGTCGAGAAAACAGATTCGCTGAGCTCCACCCGCGAATATGCGCCCCCCGAAATCAGATTGAAACGCTCCGATTTGAAGGCATAGAGAGCTTCGTACTGCTCAGAATCGCTATCTGTCGGCTGTTTTTCTATCGTTTCGCCACCCACCACCGGCGTTTGCGGCGGGATAGCGGTACGGCTCGTTCTCGTGGCCTCCCTATCGGAAAAAATCGCCGACAGCAGCAACGTGGAGTGCTCGCTGGGGCTTACCCGAAGGCCATAGCGTTGCACATCCTCCTCGTCCTCGACCCGGCGAAACGGATCGAAGCCGTCGGGATCGAAGTTCATGAAGATATCGCCATGCTCCGTTTCCCGATGCCGGAACTCGGCCTGGATGTTTACTGAGGGAGTAAGCGCTACCTGGGCGTAGGCGTTGGCGATGCGATGTTCCAGATCGTTGTTCTCGCGAAAGCCGTCGCTGTTGAAGCGGAACCCGCCGGCGCTGAGCGATAGGTTGTCGAAGACACCCGAAAGCACCGCCTCGCCGCCGCGGGTGTGGTTATCGCCCAGAAATCCGGAGACGTTGAGCTGCCCCCTGTTCTGCTCGAACAATGGGGTGAACTCGTTGAAGCCTGCCGCAGTGGGGCCGCCTGAAGTCACGATGCTGAGACTGGTGGACGCGATGCTCGGCTGAATCGGGTTGATGTTGATGTCCTGCAGCATCTGCGCTTGGAGCAACTCGCTCACGCGCGCGATCTCGCGCCGCGGCTGGGCGCGGTAGGTGTCCGACAGAAAGCGGTGAGCCGATGCATTGGTGGGATCGGTGGCGAGGGACTCCGCCGACTCTTTGATCCCGAGCCGGTCGAATCCGAGGTTGTCGTAAACCCGTGCGAGGCTGGTGCCCCGCGCGGCCCGGTCCTCGTCCAGCAATAGCCGTCCTCGGTACACGGCCCGGTTGTCGTTACGCTCGATGGAGGCTTCGAGATCGTCAAGCGCCTCCACCGGCCGGTTGGTGGTCTGTTTGGCGATGGCGTCGTAGAGATAGGCGGTGGGATCCAGCGGATCTAGACCCTTGGCGATAGCGTACTGCTCGCTGTCAAGCGGCCCGCGCTTCTCCTCGAAATAAGCTTTGCCCAGGTAAGCGCGCAGCAGCGCGCTGTTCGAGTCCAGTCCCACCGCCACCTCGATGCGCTGGCGGCCCTCGGTCAGACGTCCTTGGCTGATTTCCGTCACGCCGAGTCCAAGATGTGCCAGCGGGTCGGCGGAGCTGAGCTCGATTGCGCGATCGAAGGCCGCGCGCGCCTCCGTTTTGCGAAACGCCGCCAGCGCCGCATAGCCGAGCACGAGCTGGGTTCGGGCGAGATTCGGGGCGAGCCGCTTCGCGGTGGCGGCTGCTTCGTTGGCCCGTCGCCGCTCGCCCAGCATCAGATGCAGCTCGCCCAGGCGGGCCCAGGCGAGCGCATTTTCGGGATGAGCCTCGACCGCTGCGAGCAAGGTGTTCCGGGCGGCTTCCAGCTGGAACCCGGCCTGCTGGGCATAGGAAAGCGCGACTCGGGCCGCGGGCGAGGGGCTCAGGTCGACGGCGCGCTGGCCGTCTGCCAGGGCCTCGGCGCGGCGGTTCGATACGACGTTGAGCACCGATCGAAGCGCATAGGCAAGCCCCTCGTCCGGGGCGAGCGCGATGGCGCGGTCGATGTCGGCGGTTGCCGCCTGCGCCTGGCCGACGGACAACAGCAAAGCGGCACGGAACGCATGAAAACTGCCGCCTCGGTTCGCTTCCGGCGTGCGCTCGAGCTCGACAATGGCATCGCCGACGTTTCCGCGGGCCGCGTTCGTCAAGGCACCGGCGAATGCCGACGACTCCTCTTGAGCCGCGCTCACGGCCCCGCCCAGGGCTGCGAACACGGGCGGATAGTAAAGCGTCCACTGAACGGCATCCCGGGGCCTGACCAGGGTGCGGAGCTCAGGCGCCGAGCCCCGCGTTGCCGTCGCCGCCTGTCCCGCGGCGACGAGCACGCCGCCTTGCGGATTTTCGGCGCGCACGAGACCCTCGAGTACCGTCAAGGTGGCGGTGTCGTTCAGCACCTGGAGCTGAAACTCCGTGCCCTCGATGGCGCCGTTGAGATAAGGAGAGGTGACCTTAATGAGTCGGGGCTTGCGGCTGAAAGACTTGATCGCGCCCCGCAGGAGATCGAGCAGGGAGGGCTCTTCCGCCACGCCGGTGATGTTAACAAGGCGCAGCGTCGTGCCTTCATCCAGCCGCAATATTGCATCGTTGATCAAAGCGATGGCCGCGCGGCTGTGGCGACCTGCGCGCAGGGTGTCCTGCTGGCAAATCGGTGCATTGAGCGAAGCCGGTTCCCAGCTCGCGGCTCCGGCGCGCTGCAGCTCCACCTTGCCTTCGATGGAAACGAAACGACCGACGACGGGCTCGCAGGGTTGTGCTGGGACGGCGGGGTGCCAGCCGAGCGAAAACAGAACCAGTAGCGCGCCAAAGGCGCGTTTCACCGTTCTCGAGGCCATTATCCCTCCTAAAGAACCCGCGTGTTCTTCTGTGCTTTTATGGCGCCGTCGGGTGACAGCTTGCGGGAACGACCGGGAAGCTTGAGCTCACGGTCGAATAATCCTAACTGAAACGCGTTGGTTTGCACATTGGGGATCAGCCCCGAAGGCGCTGCCCCCAGCGCGCCAACGACCGGTTTTAGCTACTTGGTGTCCAGCAGAATGGCGGTGCGCGGCTGGAATTCCGGCGGACGGGCCGCATACTCGCGGCAGCGATTCCGGTAGAGCGCGGACGGGCGATCGTTGGAGTAGTCCTCGAGCAGCTGCCCGAACAGTTGCTCCGCATGCTGCCATCGCTCGTTTTCGAAGGCGGTCAGGGCCTCGTGAAATCGCCCGCAGAGCTCGAGCTGTTGCGCGGTGGCGCTCTCGCGGTAAGCGACGATCTCGAATACGGAGGTGGCCGCTTGCTTGCCTACGAAAACGAAGTGGCCGAGGCGACGAAGCAGCAGCGCGTCGAGACCTTCGACTACGGATTCGGTTGCCAGGATAGAGGTGCCGAGCTGCTTGTTCAGCCCCTCCACACGGGCCGCGGTGTTGGCCGAGTCGCCGACGATGCTGTAAACGAAGTGGCCGCCGCCGCCCGCGTGACCCACGTAGACCCATCCCGCGTCGAGGCCGATCCGCGGAATGAACTCGCGGCGTTGCTTCCGGCTGAACATGGACACGGCGTTGACGGCGTCTAGAGCGGCCGACGCCGCTTTGAAATGCATGTCGGGTAACTCGGATTCCGAAGTCCAGGCGCACATGATCGCGTCCGCTCTAAATTCGGTGACGTCGACGCCGTTTCGCTGCAGGGGTTCCGCCAGGGTCTCGAAGTAATCGTTCATGAACGTCGCCAGCTCCCCCGCCTGCATGGACTCGCCCAGGGTCGTGAATCCCGCCATGTCGGTGGCAAGACAGACGGCGTACACGACCTTGTTTGCTTCATCGGGCTTGACACCTTTGTCCACCAGCTCGCGGGCGACGTTTTCCGGAATGTAGTAGCTTACCGCCTCGCTGAAGCGCTGCTTCTCCCGGCGCTCGAGAAGATACTGTCCGAGCAGACCCATGAGCAGGGCGAGGGGAAGCTGCGCCAGCATGGGGATGGCGAGCGGGAGCCAGTAGCCGGTTTGGTTGAATGTCCTCTGGACGGCGATGGCGTAGCTTAGGGCCAAGAGAATCGCGACAGGGACGGCATAGTGGGCGGGGAAGCGGTAGGCTACGGCACCGACAATCAGGCCGAACGCGAGCAGACAAATTGCAGTCAGCGCGGTGGGTGCGACGCCCACCGTGTTGTGGGTCAACAGGTTGGCGAAGGCCGTTGCCGCAATCTCCACGCCGCTTAGATCAACGCCGTCCTCACCGGTGAACACGGTATAGAAGCGATCCGGTTGTCCGGGATCGTGACGATCGGCGAAGCCGACGAATACCACCTTTCCAGCGAGATTCAATCCGTCCGTGCTGTCGTCGCCTTGCCCGACCGCGACCACGCGGTGGTATGGCACCGTGCGTACGGATCCGGGTGGGCCGTAAAAGTTGAGAAAGCGGCTGACCTCTCCGGAGTAGAGTTCGATCAGTGCCCTCAACATGCGGCGCCGGTCGAGCGGCAGGTCTAAAGCCTGGTCGCTCTCGAGCCATGCGAAAAGCGTGAGAGCGACGGCCGGATCGTTAAGGAACGCTTGTCGAATTTGCAGCATGAATTGCTGTAATGCGCCGCGACGGGAGAAATCGCCCGCGCTCATCGGTAACTGGTCCTTGCTTGCAACGCCGGCCGCTACGAGCAAATCTCGCCAGATTTCGTAGTCGCGAAGCGCCAGGAACTGAAGCGCCATCGCGGGCATGGTGGCGCTGCCGCCTGCGCTGGGTTTGAAAGCCCAGAACTGGTAGAGCGCCTCGTCGAGCTTGGGAAGGGGGAACGGTACTGAGCCCCGGGCCGCGTCGGCGAACATGGGAAGGGCTGGCACACTCTGTTCCACCCACAGCCATCCCTGCGATTTGCCGTCTTTTCCGAGGAGCGGCTGCCGTTTTCCGGTTAAGCGTTCGAACAGAATTACCCGCTCTGAGCGCGCGATCGCGTCGGCAAACACGCGATCGTCCTGTTCGTCCTTGGAACGGTTGAAGTCCATGTCGAAGACCACCACCGAGGCGCCGAGCCGCGTCAACCCTTCGAGGAGCTTGGCGTGAACTGAGCGCGGCCAGTCACGAGGTAAGGGGTTCAAACGATTCCGGATGCCGTAGCCTGGGAGGATCTCGGTGAGCTTCGCGGCGGTATTAAAGTCGATGGCAACTATGACCACTTCCGGTGGTGCCGTGACCGGGCCGCGGGTGCGGAACAGCCAAGCGAGTCCGAAGTCCTGCTCGAACTCGTGGCCTAAGGGGGTGAGTCCGATCAGTGACCCGATAAGCCCCGTCGTCAGCCCAACGGCGATCGCTTTCAGCCACCTGCTCATGTCAAGAAAGGGAATCGATCACCTGCTGCCGCGCGCAGGACGGTGCGCCGACTGATCCCGGGTCTGTTCACGGCATTCAATCATCGGGCGCTTGGGCTCATCTTTTGAATCCATCACCTGGGCGGTGGGGTGGACGGCGGTCATCGCCTTAAGCACCTGCGCGGCCGATTTCGGGCGGGTGGCGATCATTTTTAATCTATACGATTTTCTTGTCGGCGCCTGTGATGGAAAAGTTACTGGTCGAAGCATTCGTCCAGAACAAAGGACACGAACGACTCGCTGGCGAAGCTTCGTGAAGAGGTGCCGGTCGGTACTTTCGCCACCGTTGCGGAATCCGGTCCGGCCCCGACGGCCGGAGGCAGCACCCCGCATCGAGCGGAGAGTCTGGGAAGGATAACTGCCTTCGTCCACCAGTTCCATGGCGACATTTTTCCCTGGTAACCCATCGATCGGCGCAGTCTGCTTAGTGGGCAGCGAATACCGATCCGCATCTTGGTACCTATGAGCATGCTGCCGACTTTCGCAACTTCTATATAAAAGGCGTCGCTAGAAAACGAGGCGGTGACAATTGCGAGTCATCGTCATTGCTAAGCGACTCCTTATTTATCTGGCGGAGTTGTGCCTTAAACTATCTGCTCTGGAGCCAGGTCGGCGAAACCCGAAGCTTGAATCCTTTCTTTTTCACCTCCGCAGACGCGCTTGCCTGGATGGCGAAACGGGGTAGTGAAGCCATCGCGCTCCGCTTCCCCGAAAGCAGCCAAACCCTGACCTTCTCCGACTGGCACGCCTACTCCCTCCGCCTCGCCGGCGGTCTGATGTCGCTCGGGCTTCGACCCGGCGATCACCTGGCGCTTCTGGCCGAGAACCGCGTTGAGTGGCCGGTGGTGCAGGGGGCGGCGGCGCTGATGGGGGCGGTGCTCGTGCCGTTGAACACGCACTATCGTCGACACGATCTGAAGTTTGTTTTGGAGCAGTCCCGGGCGAGAGCTATCGTCCTCTCGCCGCGCTTTCGCTGCAACGAGTATCTGGCTCACGTTGATGCGCTTCGGGCTTCGCTGCCGTCGCTCGAATTCGTAGTGCTTTTTGACGAAAAGGCACCGGGGTGCTCGTCGTATTCGGAGCTGCTCGAGTCTGCGCCGCCGGATCGATTGCCCGAGGTGAAGCCCGGCGATGTCGCGTCGCTTCAGTACACCTCCGGTACCACGGGCTTTCCCAAAGGGGCGTTGCTGACCCACGAGGGAATGCTCAAAAATGCATGGGGTACGGCGTCGCGGCTGGGTTTGAAGCCAACGGACAGGTGGACCTCCATCATTCCGCTGTTTCACTGCGCGGGCTGTATCATGAACCTGCTCGGCTGTCTCCAGACGGGCGCCTGCTACGTGGGCGTATCGCATTTCGATCCCGAACTCATGTTTCAGATCATCGAAGGCGAGCGCTGCACGGTCCTCACCGGCGTGCCGACTTCCTACCTTGCCATGCTGGAGCACCCCGAGCGCGGGCGCCATGACTTGTCCAGCCTTCGCACCGGCACCTGCGGCGGCGCGGACACGGATGCGGAAATTTTGCGCCGCTGCGCGGAAAGCTTTCCCATCCCCAACGTGGTTCAGGTTTACGGGCAAACCGAATCCTCGACCCTGATCGCCTGCCCGCGCTTCGACGACCCGAAGCGATTCGAGACTGCAGGCGAGCCGCTGGAGGGCTACGCGGTGCGCATCACCGACGTTGCTTCCGGCAAGGTGCTTTCTGCCGGAGAGACCGGACAGATCGAGGCCCGCGGGGCGATGGTGATGCGCGGCTATTTCGACGATGAAAAGGCCACCGCCGAAACGATTACCGAAGACGGCTGGCTGAAGACCGGCGACTTGGGTTATTTGGATCCTGACGGGAGGCTGGTGATTGCGGGTGGGCGACTGCGCGATCTCATCATTCGCGGCGGCGAGAATATCTATCCGGTGGAGATCGAGAATCTTTTGAGGACGCATCCTTGTGTTTCGGAAGTTGCGGTGTTCGGGGTCAAGGATCGCTATTACGGCGAGGTGGTGGCGGCGGCGGTCAAGTTGCGGGAGCCGTTGGAAGCATCGGCTTTGGCTGAACATTGCGCGACGGCAATCGCGAAGTTCAAGGTGCCCGCGAAATGGTATTCAGTGGATGACTTTCCCATGACCTCCAGCGGCAAGGTGCGCAAGGTAGCATTGCGGGAGTTGGCAGAGCAGGGGAGGCTGGAGGTACTTAAGAGGGACATTCAGAGTTCGTAAGCTACTGATTTTCCGATTTTGCGCAGCCGTGTAGGCGCAGCTTCAGTTACTTACGAACTCTGAATGTCCCCTCGGCCACCCAAATCGGCGCGCCGGCCCCGCTATACTTGATGTAAATCCTGTGGGAGATTCGTGCTGATGAAACAAGGGTTGATCTTGGCATTCCTCCTGGCCCTTGGCATACCGGGGGCGGCGTCCGCCGCCGCGTTGACTTGTGGAAGCAAAGTGATCCAGGCGGGAGATTCCGCCGATCAGGTCAGGACTTTCTGCGGAAAGCCTGCTTCGATTGAGAAGGAAGCCAAGCTTTTCAAGAACGGCGGCAAGTTGGGGGAGCGGTGCTACCACGGCAGCGTCAACATTGAAATATGGAGCTACCAGCGCGCTTTTGGCCGCGTAAAGAAGGTCGTGACCGTCGTCGATGGTCAGGTAGCGGATGTCAGCTCAGGTGCTGCCGGACCCAAGCGAGAATGGCGGAGTCCTTGCACCTAAAGGAAATCCAGGGACATTCGGAGTTCGTAAGTCACTGATTTTCGAGTTCTGCGCAGACGTGTACGCCTAGCTTCAGTCACTTACTAACTCTGAATGTCCCCTCCGCTTCGCCTACTCGGCGGAGCGCAAGACGCGTGAAAACGGGTCCGACGAGTTCGAAGATCACGGTGGCGCCGACAACCACGGGGACGATGATTTCTCCCAGGCTAGGAAGACGCTGCATTGCGACCAGCGCCATCCCCAGGGCGACGCCCGCCTGGGGCAGCATGGCTAGCCCCATCCACCACCGCTGCGCGGGCTCGTCACGGCAGATCGCGCCGCCGAGCCAGGCTCCGAGCAAACGCCCGAGCACCCGCAGCACCAGGTAGCCGACGAACCCCATACCGGCCAGCCACAGGGCGTCGATCTGCAGAGAGGCGCCCGCCAGCACGAAAAACAACACCAGAAACGGCCACTCGATGCCCTCGATGGCATGAAAGGGGCGCCTGTGGTGACGGGCCAGATTGGTCACCACCGCGCCCATCACCATCGCCGCCAGGATAAAGGAGACTTCCAGCCACAGCGCGAGTCCGCCACAAAGAAAAACCATCCCCAGAGCCTCCGCCTGAAGCGGCTCGCCCGCCGACACACGACCGGACAGATACGCCATTGGGATCCCGAGAAGCGTACCGAGTATCAACGCGCCACCCAGTTCCCACAGGCCGCCGAGTAACACCGCGGCTATCCCCGCATCGCCGTTGATCAGGTGGACGGTGGCCAGCATCAAAATGAATGCGATCAGGCCCCCGGCGTCGTCCAATGCCACGATTCCAATAAGGGTTTCGGAAAACGGGCCCTTCGCTTTGGTTTCGTGCACGACGTCGGCGGTCGCCGCCGGATCCGTGGCAGGCGCGATGCCGCCGAGCAGCAGGGCGACCTCGACGGGCACACCCAGCAACATCAGACCAAACGCAACGATGGCGGCAGTCACGATCACCATGGTGGTGGAGACGGTGAGAACCCGTCCGCCGTGGTGTTTCAAAGACGAGAGCGTCAGCGTGCCGCCTATCAGGAAACCGATCATCACCAGTGCGATGCTTGAAAGCAGATTGAAGAGCTGAGGTTCAATCTCTGGCAACAGTGCGATGCCCGACGGGCCGATGATGAATCCAAACGCGAGCAGTAAGGTCACGCGTGGCAGCGGCGTATGGCGACCCAGCAGATCGGTCACGAGACCAAGCAGCATGAGGCCGCCAAGGGCGATGATGACTATGGCAATCTCTTGCATCGCTAGTTCTTAAAGCTAAACGGCACATTCAGAGTTCGTAAGCTGCTGATTCTCGAATTTCTGCGCCGCCATACACGCACAACTTCAGTCACTTACGAACTCTGAATGTCCCTCCGCTCAAGCTACCCTGCCCGAAAAAATTAGCGTAATTTATGCGGCCTGAAAAAGAAGAATCGAAGTGTGCCCTGACGTCAGCGCTCCATCGGCATTGAACAGCGGCGCTTTCTAATCACCACAAACTCTAACAGAAGGAGATCGACGATGATTTCCCTGAAAATCAACGGCGTACGTCGCCAGTTCAACGGCGATCCGAACATGCCTTTGCTTTGGTACGTTCGGGATGAGCTCGGACTGACCGGGACCAAGTTCGGCTGCGGCATGGCGCTGTGCGGTGCCTGCACCGTGCACCTAGACGGCAAAGCGGTGCGCGGCTGCGTCACGCCGGTGTCCGCGGCCCACGGCAAGGGGGTGACTACCATCGAGGGCCTGGATCCCAAAGGCAACCATCCGGTGCAGCGGGCGTGGCGCGCGCACAACGTACCGCAGTGCGGCTACTGTCAGTCCGGGCAGATCATGCAGGCCGCGGCGTTACTTGCCGAAAATCCGGATCCGAGCGATCAGCAGATCATCGGCGTCATGGCGGGCAATATCTGCCGCTGCGGCACCTACCAGCGGATTTTTGCGGCGGTGCGCGCCGCGGCGCAGGAGGTTTGACCATGTGGAACGTTGAGAACATCAGCCGGCGCCAGTTTCTTAAAAGCACCGGCGCCACCACCGCCCTGGTGCTGGGCGCGCAGCTCGTGCCCCATCCGCTGAATTCGCTGATGAGGAGCGTCAAAGCCGCGCTCGCCTCGGTTCAGCCTAATCTTTTTGTACGCATCGACGCCGACGGAGCGGTAACGCTGACCTGTGCCCGTTCCGAGATGGGTCAGGGCGTGCGCACCGGCATACCGATGATCCTTGCCGACGAACTGGAGGCTGACTGGTCGCGGGTCAAGATCTGGCAGGCGCCCGGTGACGACACCAAGTTCGACCCGGCGGGCAAAGACGGTCAAAACACCGACGGCTCCCGCAGCACCCGGCACAGCTTCGGCGTCATGCGCGAGCTTGGTGCCGCGGGACGCTACGTGCTGGAACAGGCCGCGGCGCGCAAGTGGGGCGTCGATGCGGGCGAAGTCTACGCCCGCAACCACCGCATTCATCACAGCCCCACGGGCAGGTCTTTCGATTTCGGCGAAGTGATCGATGTGGCCGCGGACATCAAGGTGCCCTCAGGCGAAGGGACTGCCGGGCTCAAGCTCAAGGACCCTTCGGAGTGGAAGTACATCGGCAAGGATATGCCGATGGTGGACAACTACGATATGAGCACCGGCGGCGCCAGCTACGGCGCCGACATTTCGCTTCCCGGGATGAAGATCGCCGTGGTGGCGCGCGCCCCGGTATTCCGCGGCAAGGTGAAGTCCTTTGATGCCACCGAGTCGCTGAAGATTGAGGGTGTCGAGCAAGTGGTGGAGATCCCGACGCTTGCCGACGATAAGCCGGCCGAGTTCAGGGCGCTCGGCGGCGTCGCGGTTATCGGCAGCAATACCTGGTCGGTGATAGAAGGGCGCAAGAAACTCAAGATCGATTGGGACCCGGGTCCCAACGCCGCGCACGATTCGAGCTCCTACGACGACAAGCTCCGCGACTCGGCGCGAAAGGGTGGAACCGTGATCCGCAAGCGCGGTGACGTGGACACGGCGTTTGCGAGCGCGGCCAAGGTCGTCGAGGCGGAGTATTTCGTGCCTTACTTCATCCACACCCCGATGGAGCCGCCGGCGGCCATCGTCGATGCCAGCGCCAGGCCGATCAAGGTCTGGGCCGCGGTACAGTCGCCCAACGAGACGCGGCAGTACGTTGCCGAGGCGCTGGGGATCGAAAGGAGTGAAGTCGATTGCCAGGTGACGCTGCTGGGTGGCGGCTTCGGCCGCAAGTCGAAGCCGGACTTTGTTTGCGAGGCGGCGATACTTTCTAAGAAAGTCGGTGCGCCGGTGCGGGTGCAGTGGACGCGCGAGGACGAGATCAAGAACGGCTACTACCACACCGCAAGCGCGCAGTACTTGAAGGCCGGGCTCGATTCGTCGGGCAAGGTAACGGCGTGGCATCACTGCGGCGCATGGCCGTCGATTCTCGGATTGTGGAACCCGGCGCAGAAGAACGGCTTCGACATCGAGTTTGGTCTCGGGCTGATCGATCTGCCGTACGACAAGGTGCCGAACATCCGCATCGAAAACGGCGAGGCCGACGTCATGATCCGGGTCGGCTGGTATCGTGCGGTTAATAATATCCAGCACGCCTTCGCTATGAACTGCTTCGCCAACGAGCTGGCCGCGGCCGCGGGCCGCGACCCGGTCGAGTTTCTGCTCGAGCTGATCGGCGAGGCGGAGGTGATGGATCTGACCAAGGACGGGATCGAGGAAGTTTGGAACTACGGTGACCCGGTGGAGAAATGGCCGATCATGCCCAAGCGTTTGTCCAACGCGCTGCGTGTGGTGGCGAAAAAGTCGGGCTACGGCAAGAAGCTGCCGAAGGGCCATGGCTTGGATTTGGCCTGTCACCGTTCCTTTCACAGCTACGTGGCGACGGCGGTGCACGTGGTGGTTCAGGATGACGGGACGGTACGCGTTCCGCAGGTTGATGTGGCCATCGACTGCGGTCGCTACGTGAATCCGGAGGGGATCCGAAAGCAGATCGAGGGTGCGGCGATCTACGGAAACACCATCGCTCGCCATGGCAAGATCACCACCACCAAAGGTGCGGTGGATCAGAACAACTTCCACGACTACCCCATAACTCGTATGAGCGATGCCCCGCTCGACGTTCGGGTGCACGTGGTTGAGGACTATGTGAATCTACCACCCTGCGGTGTCGGCGAGCCGGGGGTGCCTCCGTACGCACCGGCGCTGATCAACGCGATATATGATGCGACCGGAAAAAGGATCCGGAAGCTTCCGATCGGCGATCAGCTAAGCGCCGCATAAGGCGAGGAGGCGAGAGGCGAGGGGACATTCAGACTTCGTAACTTATTGAATTGCCGTTTTTCAAATCGGCGGCATTATCAATCAGCTACGAACTCTCCATGTCCCCTCGCCCCGATTACTGCGCTTGATCGAATCCCCCACTGCTGTTCCAGGCAGACGCGACAAACAACCAAGAGCCGTCAGCCTGCTTCCGAAGCACATCTAAAGCGTCGGTATATTTGGTATTGCCGTCCGAGGCCCAGCTTACGCGGCTGAGTTGGTATGCGAGCTCGCCGAAAACCTCGACTTTCGATATTTCCGCGCTTATCGAAGAGTCCGGTCCGAGTTTGGCGAAGTGTCGCTTAATTGCCTCGCATCCTTCGATGGGCGGCGCATTTGGCGGCATCATGACCGCATCTTCGGTACACATGGCGGCACACCTATCTGCGTCGCCTTGCCTCAAGGCTTCCTGAAACATCGCGTTACAGGCATCGATTTTTTCTTTATCACTCATGTTGATTTCTCCCACATTACCAATTCCAAGAAATGGCAGAGACAGTATAATGAATTTGAGCTAACCAGATGATTAAGCCAACCCGTGCTGTCCTGGCAGATGAACCAAAAATGGCGTAGAGAAATAATACTGTGCCGCGGATCCTTTTGTGACGAGACAGTGCAAATCGTTTGTCACCTTAGGTTTTTGTTTGAGCCTCGTAATTTCCGGCGTGGCTAAAACGGCTAAGCCTGGATCTCTGCCGGTGGTTGGCGCCCTGGTGCGTGTGGAGGCCCCTTGGCTCGGAACGGGATGGCACGTGGGCATATTCAATCGGCTGCGTGTCGAGCCGCCCTGCTTTCGTGTGGTGATCTTCGCCCGCAACGGCTCTAGCCGAGTGGCTCATATGCTTGGAATACAGGAGCTCGAGCGCATGCAGGTCCATCTCGTTTACAACAGGGAAAACAAGATTGCACCAGCCGAGGCGCTGGCCGGGGGCCGGGTGAGCGACGACTGGGCGGAAGTTTTGATGGATATGCTTCAAGCGAGTGTGGCGCACTGTCCGTCGTGAGAAACACGGGGTACGGAAAGAAATGAGCTCGTTTTATAACCTCAAACCGCCACTCCCCACTCCGAGGCTCAAAATCGTGAGGCCGTGCCTGATTGGTATTTTATTCTTGACTCTTGGTATATCCAGCAGCGTGTTCGCGGCGGAACTGGTCTGCAGTGGCAAGATGATTCACGTGGGAGATTCCGTTCTTTCTGTTCGCGATCAGTGCGGAGAACCCGCTGCAAAGGAGCAAGAAACAAAGCACTTCGACTATGGCGGCCGGCTCCAGCGTCGGTGCTTCGTTGGAGACGTAAACATCGAGAGATGGATCTATAAGCTTGCGTTTGGCCGGGTGGCGATAATCCTGACCATGGTCGAAGGTGAGGTGGAAGGGATCCATGCTGGAATCAAAGGGCAACAGCGGAAGTGGCAGAGTCCCTGCGCCTAGCCTCGGATCGTAGGGACATTCTGAGTTCGTAAGTGATTGATTGATCGTGCGGCTAATCTAGAGAACAGAAAATCAGTTGGTTACGAACTCTGAATGTCCCCATTCAGTCACTCGGGATAACCCGGAGGGAGGTAGACCTCATGATGAAGTACTCAGTCGAAGAATACGTGTCCGACCTCCGGCGGATCACGGCGGCGACGTCAGACTACGATGAAATTTTTGATCAGATCGGGCCGTTGGCGCGGAAACTTGCGCTGGCCAAAGAGAGCTGGATCAAGCCTGAGTATTACGAAACCGACGCGGAACAGGGTTTCGGGGTTCATGTTCTGCATCAGGAACCAGATCACTCCCTGGCCGTCTTCGTCGTTGCCTGGTCGCCGCATCAGGGCACTCCGCCGCATGACCACGGTACCTGGGCAGTGGTTGCGGGCATGGATGGAGAGGAGCGCAACGTCAAATACGATAGGCTCGATGATCGCTCGCGATCCGATTATGCGGAGCTCGAGGAACGGTGCAGCTTTTCAGCCGGCCCTGGCGACGTAATCTGTATGAGACCGAGGGGCGTTCACCTGGTTCATAACGAAACCGATCACGTCACCACGTCGATCCACACCTATGGACGGCACGTCAACTACACCGATCGCGTCTCGTTCAACCTGGAGACCAACGAAGCGACGCCGTTTATCTTGAGCATCAAGTAAGAATGGGGACATTCAGAGTTCGTAACCTATTGAATTTCTGCTCTTCAGATTGACGGCACAACCAATCAGTCACTTACCAACTCTGAATGTCCCCACTTCCCTCCACTTCCTCATTCTCGGTGTAACGCTAGTTGCTCTGCCCATCGTTTACCCTGGAGAGCCCTTTTACGGAAAGTCTGTATTTTTGAAATCGGGGCGTCGTGGCCGCGCCTGCATAGCCATCAGTTAACTCACCGAGATAGACGAAGCCGCCTTCGACACGCGGCGCGCCCGCAGAATCGTAAGACCAGGTCACGATACCGTGTTGCGGAAAGTCAACGATTTGCAGCTTATAGTACGGCCCGCTGCCGATTCCCCGGGATATCACCACGTATTCGTTTTCCGAATCTTCGTCTAGTTGATGAAACTGTCCCGAAACATTGGAAGGTCCCCAAATTCGAATTCGGGCTGATTGCAGGCTTTCATCTGCCCCCTGGGATGCGACGATCCATCCATCCTGGATGCCTACCAGAATGTTTCGATCGGCGAAACCCTCGGGGGGAACGGTTATGAGCAATAGCGCAAGCAGGTAATGTCTGCTCAGCATTTGGCTGGACATCTCTTATGTGGTCACCGCAGTCGGGGAAGAGGGGACATTCAGAGTTCGTAACCTATTGAATTTCTGCTCTTCAGATTGACGGCACGGCCAATCAGTCACTTAGGAACTCTGAATGTCCCTATTCACTATTCACTCGCCCGAATTCTCAGGATGCCAAAAGCGCAAAAAGTAAACGAGCGCCGCGAAATCATAAGCTGCGTGGGCCGTTATCGGAATAAGCAAGTTGCCACCCAATAACCACAGCACGCCAAAATAGGCGCCAATCGCAGCCGCGACAACGGCGTAAGCCAGGGTCACGAGATGCGCGCCGCCGAAAAGCGCGCTCGCGATAATCAATGCTATGAAGGGTCCAGCATTCGCCGAGAGAGTGCCCTGGATAACACTCCGGAACAACACTTCCTCGCATATACCGGCCAATATCGAGATGAATGTCAGCTGGACCAACGACCAGGGGGCGAAGAACGGGCGTAGCCCGGCGACCAATAGCCGGCGGATCCGTACCAGCGGTGCGAGCGATGACTGCAGCATCCACCGGAAGAGAATGCACAAAGGCGCGCTCGCGAAGATCCCAAGAAGTAGATCCAGCACGCTCCAGTGGAGATCGGAAAACAAGGGTTGTCTGAACAGGTAAGCGAGCGCGAATGCGATGATTAGCAGCGCAGTCTCGATGGCGCATGCGAGCCAAAAGAACATTGAGAATCGCCCGTGTCAGGTGGATTCAATCATCGTTGTAGAGAAAGTTTTCGTAATTCGGTGGTGTACGGAACAAGATAGTCCCGTCTGCCATACCTTTGAGAGGCTAGCCGGATCAATCCCACAACAGCGACAAGGTATTGTCTCGAGCCAGCTCCACCTTGGTTTTCAATTCGGCGCCTTCCCGGTTGAGCCTGTCCCGCAGCCATCTGGCATCTTCTCTATTTACTCGATTCAATCTGAAGCGCTCAATCTTGAGCGGCGTCATTTCAAAGTGAGTGAGACTGGACGTGGCGGGATCAACGCCGATGAAGTACATCAAAACGAGCTCACCACGAAACTCTTCGTATCCGCCGATGCCTTCATAATCGTTCAGAAAGTCGCCGCAACCGTAGAGAATGGGCTTGCCGTCGTAGACTTCGATCCCTTTCGGGTGATGCGAAGAATGGCCGTAGATGATATCAACTCCGGCTTCATCGAGAAGCTTGTGCGCAAACGCCTTCTGCTCTGAAGGGATGTGGTAACCCCAGTTGCCTCCCAAATGAATCGAGGCAATGACTAAGTCGCCTTGCTGCTTTACCGACTGCACCTGTCCCGCGATACGCCGAACCATGCTATCGGAGAAGTTTTCCAATAGATTTACTCCGGGCCTGCCTACTGAGGCCTCCCAGCCAAGAGGTATGCCGCTGGTCACCGATCCAAACGCGAACACCAGCACTCTTCCTTTGCGGAAAACTTCAAACATCGCCGGCGCTTCGGCCTCGTCGAGGTCTCGGCCCGCGCCCGCGCTCGCAATGTCAACGCGTTCGAGTGTTTCTAGAGTCTCAACAAGCCCTGCCTCGCCCCAATCGAGTACGTGGTTATTCGCAAGCGCACAGCAATCGATCTTCGCCGCTGTCAAACAAGGAATATTGTCGGGATGCATCCTGTAATGGATGCCTTTGGGCGCTCGGGTATCGCTCTTTGTCACGCTGGTCTCGAGGTTGATGATCCTCAAATCGGGCCGGGCGCGATCGAATTCCTCGAGGGCATCGCCCCATGGGTAAGCAAAGTCCACAGGCGTTGGGAACGGTCCGATTGAGCTCTCGGCAAGCTCAACGTAACCCTTGGCGGAACGCATATAGCTTTCGTAGAGACGAGGGTCGCCAGGGTGAGGCAGGATTTGATCGATGCCGCGGCCGGTCATGACGTCGCCGCACAGGAACAGGGTGATCGTACGGGAAACATTTGCGCGGGTTCCGGCCGCTCCCATTAACGCTGGCACGGGGCTAGCCAGGAGGGGCAGGGTCTTGGCTGCTTGGGTCAGAACTTGCCGGCGCTTCATGGCGGCGCAAATCTCATCAAAAAAGCATCGTTGGCGGAATCAGCGGGAAATGAGCGCCTGGCATCTATTTTCCCATCAGTGCCTTAAAGCGCAAGGCGATAGATGGCTTTGGCTCCGGCCCAGGAAACGAAAGGGGTGTCGTCTTCCGGCAACGACTCGTGAGCGCCCAGGACCAGAACGCCGCCCGGCGCGGTGTGTTTTATCAGCAGTGCCAACGTTTCTTTCTGAAGCGGCAGGTCATAATAGGTGAACGCCAGATTGCGGCAAAGGATGAGATCGTAGCGGTAATTGGGCAGGCCGTCGCGTACGTCGCTACTCTGAAGGTAGACATCTTCGCGAAACGTGTCGTTTAGGACAAATTTAGCGCCGATTTTTTTAAATGCCGCTTCCCGCCACTCCTCGGGCAGGCCTTTCAAGCTTCCGTAGGAATAGGTCCCGCGCCGAGCTCGCTCGAGCATATGCGAATCCATGTCGAGGGCATCGATTCGCAACCGCAGCTTTGGAAATCGGGGGGCGAGCTCGAGTCGCCAGAGCATCGACAGCGTGTAGGGCTCTTCGCCCGAGGCGCAGCCGACGCTCAGACAGCGAAGCGCCCGCTCACTGCGTTCGATAGATTGTGCCGCGAGTAGCGGTAGGACGGACTCTTTAAGCGTGTCCCAAATTTGTCGGTCCCGGTAGAAGCGGGAGATGGTAATAACGCAGGCGGAGTCCACCACGCTCCATTCCGCGCCATCGCGCTCCAGAACGCGTCGGTACGCATCCAGATCGGGCAGATTGAGCTGTTTCAGCCGGCGGCCGAGCCGCCGGCACACCTGGCGCCGCACTTTGCGGAAACCCGGCCAGCGCATGCGCAACCGGGGAAGCGCCCACTGCAGAAAAGCAACGCACTCTGAATCCTTCATCCTGTAAAAAGCGAAAAACAGACAAACTTATGTTTCCCGGATTATCCAGGAAAATAAGTTCGAACGTACTCTGTGGATAGTCGCTTAAGACGAGCGGTGGCTAGTCGGGAACGCAGGCTTTGCGCAGCGCGTTAAGAAGGCGGTGGACACAGGCGGTGTTCTTCCAGGCGGGACGCGATTGTCCGCCTTCTTTGGCGAAAGTCGAATATTCAAATACGGGACCGTTATTCTCATCGGCGGTAAGATACATACTTCGACATGAAACCGAGTCGCGTCGATGCGCGCCAATCGAGCAATTGCTGTTTCACTTCTAACCGGCGGGCTCTTTGTAGGCCTTGCGGGGCCCGTCGCGGCGGACTGGATCACTTTTCCCGCCTCGCCGAATGAGTCCCTGTCCCAGAGCGGCGGGGACGCAAGCGGTCGCAGCGCGAACCCCGTGCGCGGCTTCTTGAGTCTTCCGGTGGAATCGGGGCTCCACCCGGCGGTGGTACTGCTGCCTTCCTGCGAAGGTCGCAGGCCTTACCACCGGACTTGGGCGGAGGCGCTGTCCGAACGCGGTTATGTTTCCCTGCTGATCGATGACTTCTTCATGCACGACCGCTACCAGACCTGCGGGATCAGTGATCCCGTCGACAGGGCCGACTTGCTGAACCGGCGATTGCGAAACGCGTTGGCGGCTGCGCGCTATCTTGCGGCCCGTTCCGAGGTGGACCGCAGGCGTATCGCGGTGATGGGTTGGGGCGATGCGCCGGTCGGCGATTTGATCGGTGAGGTCGAGGGTGCCCGGCCGCGTTACGAAATTTTCTCCGCCGCCGTCGCGGTGACCCCGACCCAATGTTTCGGTGGAGAGCACTCAGCCATCCGTCCGCTGCTGGTGTTGCGTGCGGGTAAAGATCCGAGAGAATCAGGCGACGCCTGCGATCTGCCAGACGACGTACCCGCCATTGAAGTACGGGTTTACCAGGGAACACTGCCAGGATTCGACGATCCACAGGCTCGCGCTGCAGAAAGGCGCTATGACCGTCACGCCCACGCGCGCGCAATTGAGGACGTGGCTGAATTTCTCGAAAGCCGGCTTGGTCCCAGGTCTTCGACTGAGGCGCATGCGTATGCGGTCACTCCGGCTGCGGTGGTTTCCGAGACCGGCACCTGGGCGGTGGACCCTGGCGATGCGGGCCCGGATCTGCCTCCATTGGGCGGATCCGCCTTCGACGCCGTGTTCAGCCGCGTTACGCCGGAAGGTGTGGTGCACGACATTCCATTTCCCTTCACCCGCCTGCTACAACGTCTCGAGCGGGCGGCGGGCGGGGAGTCGATGCCGGAATCGCCGCTGGATGCGACACTCGTCCCGCTTGGGCGATCGCTTCAACGGGAAGCCGCGGCACCGGATTACTTTCAGTCGCCGCGGATCGTGGTGGCGGTAACCGGAGAGCCGGACTCAGGCACAGGGCCTCTCGGGATCCGGCTCAAAAATCGCCTGTTTCTGGGATACCAGCCGCGATCGAAGGTGCTGGAAATCATCAGCTACAACAAGGTCGCCGGCCGTTTCGAGTTCCAGGTGGTGCGCGACTACGGTGCGGAGCGTGAGCCTGGGGCGCGCTATGCGCGGCGGGCACTTTGCACCAGCTGCCATCAGAACCAGGCGCCCATATTTCCCGACGCGACCTGGGGCGAGACCACGGCCAATCGCGAGGTGGCGCGCCGTCTCGAAGAGCTGGGACCCAAGTTTCACGGCGTTCCGGTGAGCGACGGTGATCGCGCGGTGACCGCAATCGATATCTCTGCCGACGAGGCGAATCTGCTCCGGATTTATCAAAGACTCTGGTCGGAAGGCTGCGCCTCGGACGTTGCGCGGGAGGTCGCGGGTTGCCGCGCCGGCGCGCTCCAGGCCATGGTCCAATATCAATTGAATCATTCTGCGGGCTTCGATAGATCGGCGTCGCTCTTTGTTAACAGTTACCTGCCGCTGCAGCGGCGCAACTGGAACGAGCGCTGGCCCGACGGCCTGCTGATACCGAACGCAAATTTGCCGGACCGCGCGCCGTTGATGTCGCCCTCGCCCTCGTTGATACCGGTGGCGCTGGATCCGCTGAGGCACCGCCCGCCCATGGACCTGTGGGAGGCCTCGTCCGTCCGGGATCTGGAGCGACTGGTGCGCGGACTCTCCCGCTCTCTGCCCGATCGGCACGTGGCCTTGTTGGATCGGTATCTGCGCGATGCGGTCGGGGATGCACCTGGCCGCGCGCTGATCACCCGCTGTAAGGTTGTTCGACGGGGAATGATGGGGCGACCTCGGCTGCATCAGATTGAATGTGGAGTGGGGGACGAAGGGTCGCCAGCATTTCAATTGCGTGCGCAATTTCAGCTGACGCCTGAGGGAATCGCCAAGGGCGAGGCCGGCTCACTCGAGCTCGACGCCAGCAACTATGCCCGGCAAAGCCTGGTAGGACGGGTTGAAAGATCTGAATCGGGCGACCGGATTGTTCTGCGCTTGGTGGATAGAGATGGTGTTACAGCGATCAGGGCGCCCGACGGCAATACCATCGGAACCTTCACGCTTGCGTGGGACCGAGAGGTGCCCGAGAGCGCGGCGCGCTTCGACGCCACCGGCACGCTTTTGATCACCAGCGATTTCCGCCCGGTTACCGCGGCATTGGAGCGCCTCGCCGCGAACGCCGCCCCGGATTCACCCCTGCTCGCCGATCGATTCGAAGGCAACAAACTCTCCGGCTGGCTGCTTGCCGAGCTCGGTGTGCTTTCTCAGTCTCAATGCTGTGAAGTGGGTCCGATGCCGGAACCGCGCCTCGACGTCGACGCCGGGCCGACCGAGTCGGCGTTATCCGTGGCGCTCGAGCACCGTGGTCCGCTGCTGATCTTCAGCCGGTACTGCGGCGCATGCCACGGCGGTGATACCAGGTATCCCCCCGGCTTTCTCCACGGCGAAGGCGAGGACGTCTTGGGCGGGGTGGCCCAGTGCGCCGAGCGCATCTACTACCGGCTATCCATGTGGCACCGCGCGTCAGACGATCAGGCCGTGCCGCCTATGCCCCCGGTCCAGGGATTGAGCCTGGTGCGCACCACGGTGGAAGACTGGCGGCGGAGCGAGTCACTGGAGCGGCTGACCACCTACGCGCGAAAACTGCTCATCGACGAGGGCCGCGACCCGGGCGCCGTTCTCGACAACCCCTATCACGCCACCCCTGCCTGCCTCAAAGGGGATCGGGGACATTCAGAGTTCGTAACTTATTGATTTTTCGCTTTATGGATTGGCGGCACGATTAATCAGTCACTTACGAACTCTGAATGTCCCCCTTCCTGTTCACGCCCAGCGCCAGCGCTTGAGTGGCCCTCTGGCGGCCGATTTCGATCATTTCCCGGGCACGGTGAAACTCGAAGAAAGTACAGGCGTTGCTCGGGATCTCGATCACGATGTCCGGGGAGTAGGCCGCGAGCTTCGAGCGCGCGATGCCGGTCTGCATCGTGTCTATCGATCGGGCGATGATGTCGAACATACCCATGTCCGGAGAGTCTCGTGAGCCCAGTTTGCGTTGCAGGCCTTCAATGAACTGAGCGATTCGTCTCTGGGCATCCGGATCGGCAGCCTGCTTGCCCTTGGTGGACGGAGGACTGTTCAGTTGCTCATCCATTTCGCCGCCGAGACTGACCGCGATCGTAACCTCGGTCTCGTTGACCAGCGTGGGGGCGATAGGGAGGGGGTTGACGAGTCCACCGTCAACGAGCTGGCGGCCACGATATTCGTGTGGAGTGAACACAGGCGGGAAGGCGATCGATGCGCGGATGGCATCGAACAACGGGCCGCGCCGCAACCATACTTCCTTTTGCGCTTCGATATCGGTGGCGACCGCGGTGAAGTCGATGCTCAAGTCCTCGATGTTGCGATCGCCAATGAGGTCTTTGAGCACATTCATGATGCGATCGCCCTTGAACAAGCCACTGCGGTCGAAGGACAGGTCCAGCAATCGAACGACATCGTTTCTGCTCAGCTCCGAGACCCACTGGGTGTATACATCCAGTTTTCCCGCTGCGTAGATGCCGCCGATAAGCGCGCCCATGGAGGAGCCGGCAAGACATCGGATCTCGAAGCCGTTTGCGTCCAGGAACCCTATGACGCCGATATGCGCGAGTCCTCTAGCACCGCCGCTGCCCAGCACCAGGGACGCGGTTCGCTCTTGAGTTCCCATGAAGATTCCGCCGACCTTTCACCTTTGTCACAGCCTATCGTAAATGGAGCCTACCGTGGGGCCAAAAAAAGCGGAAAAAGGAAAGGGAACCGGTGCCGAAATGTCTTTGGTGGCGAGAAATTTTTCCAATCTGACGCTTTTTGCTCGGCCCCGATAGTCAAACAACCAACTGTGGGAACATCTCGCAGCTTAGAAATCGGCAACCCAGCTTGATTTTTCCAGCTTTATTGGGCCAATAGTCAAGATTTCAATGCCACGAAGTCGTGATTAGCTATTCTCTCCCGACTTCTAGTCTTTCTTTTTTTCTTTCAACTTATCCTTTTTTTTAACCTTCTCCTTTTGCTTTTTAAAGTTCTCTTCCCCTTGTTTGGCAACCTTGTCCTTCTTCGATTTTTCTTCCTTGATCTTTTTATCAGCTTTTACCTCCCTGGCCGTGTTCATTTCATTTTGATCGCCTTCCAGTTCGCCGTCTTTTTTCTTTTCCCTGGTACCGGCGTAGGCCTTGCCGTGCTCTAGACCTTGTTCGCTCTTACGGTCGGCCGAAATCTCCGGACCTTTCTTCAAGCCCTGACTTCCGGCCGCAGCGCCGGCATGGTCCTTACCCTGTTCGAATCCCTGTTCACTTTTATGCTCAGTCGAAATCTCGGTCCCTTTCTTCAGGACCTGGCTCTGGGCCGCAGCGCCCGCATTCACCGCCAAGCAAAGACAAGCCGGAACAATCCAGCCGAAATAGGTCCTCAACATAAGAATCTCCTCAAAAAATAGACGGAAGATGATTTCTCAAAAGCGCCGATATTATATTTTACTAAACGTTTGTGCGGGTGACTCAGAACAACAGAAACGCGAGTTGTAACAATTTTTTGCAAATAAATAACTAGAGTTTTTTTCTGCCGCGGCAGAAAGAGTCCGTTAAGGAGGCTTCGGCGCTTGAGCCGAAACGTGCAAAAAATGGAGTCGTGACCAATAAGAATTATTATTGGTCATCGGGCCCTTTCTCCTGGCGGACCGTCTCACCGAAAAACTCCAAACCGTGCGCCACCTTGTCATACTGACGGTTGTCGGTGCTTTCCTTGCCTTTGGACTTACCAGCGGGCGGTTTCAGGACTCGGTGCTGACCGGTCGGATGCTTTTTGCGGAGTTCGGGCTGCTGGTCAGTTCCACCGTCCTCGATCTCATGTCGCCGCAGATCGACAGCAGTGCGCTGTTTTCTAAGCCGACATCTCGCTGATTCTGGTCCCCTTCGCGGACGCAGCGAGCATCGACCTGCGCCGGCTTGTGCGCGATCACAATCTTCCGTTGCGGATGCTCGTCATCGGCGGGGACAATGAGCAAATGAGGCGCGAAGTCGCTCCAGTGGTCGAGTCCGGTGAGATAAAAGATGCTATCCGGCGTCGAGATAAGTGCCACGTCGCTCGATTTGGCCGCCATCTCCGAGCCCATCGGGGCAAGCCGCGCCGAGAGTTCTTGGTCGCTGAAGGGGTTCGCGAGCACGACGACTGCGCGCGGTAAAATCCGCGCGGCTATTCCAACGACGGCGCTCCGCCGTTTGGTTTTGCCCGGAAGGTGGGCCTCACGACCCGTACGGGCGTCCTTTCAAAACCAAGTCGCCGAGCACAACGTCGCGGCCTTGCATGATGTCCGCGTGGATCTTCATATCCAGATTGCGCCCGGTGATGATCGCCGCTGTAGGTCCCTCAAGCGGCGGCAGCTTTTTAGACTGCAGCGCGGCGATGCCAACCACGCAGGCGCCTTCGCACACAATCCGGTCCTCGTAGTAGACAGTCTGCATGGCGCGATAGATCTCTTGCTCGGAAACCAGAAGGACGTCGTCCAGGTAATTCCTGCAGAGGTCAAAGGTGATCCGGTTGTCGAGGCCGATGCCGCCGCCGAGCGAGTCGGCAAGACTGGGAACCTCTTCAACTTCCACCGGTCGGCCGGCGCACAGCGACTCGTACATGGCGGCGCCGCGATCCATGGAGATCCCGATCACCCGAACCTTGGGCTTGATCTGCTTGATGGTGAAGGCGATGCCGCCCGCAAGCCCGCCGCCCGAGATCGGAACCAAAATGGTGGTGAGATCGGGCCGCTGCGCTATCAGCTCGAGACCGATGGTGCCCTGACCCGCAATCACCAGCGGATCGTCGAAGGGCGATACCTCGATCAGCCCCTCTTCCTTGACCAGACGGCGACTCTCGACCAGCGCCTCGTCTTGCGAGTTGCCAACGATACGCACTTCGGCGCCTAACGCTTTGATCCCCTCCACCTTGGGCGCGGGCACCAGCGACGACATACAGATGACCGCCCGCAGACCTTTTTCTCGGGCTGCATAAGCGACGCCGCGGCCGTGGTTTCCCGTCGAGCAGCACGTCACCCCGTTAACGTCATCGGGTAGGCTGAATATGGCGTTAGCCGCGCCGCGCAGCTTGAAGGCCCCTATGGGCTGGGTCATTTCCAGCTTGAGCAGGAAATCTTCGCCCGCAAGCTCGGAGAGGAAAGGCGAGGGGACCAGGGGTGTGGTGACGGCCGTGCCTTTGATTCGCCGACGCGCAGCTTTCACCTGCGCCAGTGAGAGCTCCGTCATATCAGGTTCAATTCGCTTCGAGCACGTTGCTCAAGATCTGCCGGGTGCGATCATCATGGTTCACGTCGTCCCTACGGGACGGCAGCATCGATATACGCGTAAGCATGAATATGCTACTTCCCCACGATTCCGTGCCAGGCATCAAGAATCGTGACCCTGGCCGGCTCGTTAAACGCTGATTGATGATCCTCTGAGTGCACTTGAGCCGACAAAAAACAGCTGAAAAGCAAACACTATAGTGGCGCGAGAGAAAAGGACAACACCGGTATTGAAGACCTTGTCACCGATGAGCCCTTCTTTCCTGACGCATAAACGGATAAAACAACTCTTCGTCGCAATTGCAACGCGGTTCAGCTGCGTGCAGCATCGTGGTGCTTAAAGTCTACAACGACAGAGTCCTCGACCGTATCGCCAGCGACGACGCCACGTTGATCCAATAGTGGGTTTATGTCGCCGGAAACGTTCAACCTATGGCTTTGCGCTTTCGGTTTCTGGCGTGGTCTTTGACATTGCCCCCCTCGTTCAGCACGAAGTCTCGAAACGCGTTGGCGGCCGCCGACAATCGTTTGCCGCGGCGGTGTACCAGGTACCACTTGCGCTTGATGGGAAAGGACCGAACGTCCAGGACTCTGAGTCGCCCGGCGTCGCATTCAAGCTCTACGGTGTGATTGGAGACAACGCCGAGGCCTAAGCCCGCTTCTACGCTCTGCTTGATCGCTTCGTTGCTGGTCATCTCTACGCTGATGCGGGGAGCGATACCCTTATCGGCGAAGAATCGCTCCATGGCGCTGCGCGTGCCGGAGCCGGGCTCACGAATCAGGAATGTCTCTGTCGCGAGCGCTGATAAGGGTACCCGACGACGGCCAACGAGGGGATGGGTCGGAGGCGCGATGACCACCAGCGGATTGTCCATGAACGCTTCGGCCTCGACCTCGAGGCCGCCGGGCGGCTGACCCATTAGCACGATGTCCACGCTGTTCTCTTCCAGCTGGTGCAGCACCGCCTGCCGGTTGGCCACGTCCAGGCTCACCCGCACCCCCGGGAATTGGTTACAGAAACGCGCAAGCAGGCGCGCCGCAAAATAGTTCACGGTGGTCGCCACCGAAACTCGCAGCCGACCGCTTTCGACCCCCTTGAGCTCTTCGATAGCCACCTCGGCCTCGCGCAAATCGCCGGCGATGCGGCGGCTGAACTGGAGCATGACGCTGCCCGCCTCCGTGAGGTGAATCTGCTTGCCCAGTTGCTCGAACAGCGGAAGCCCGACGGCGCCCTCCAGCTGCTTGATCTGCATCGACACGGCGGGCTGGCTCAAGTGCAGCTCCTTGGCGGCGCGGGTGAAGCTCTGCTGGCGGGCGACGGATTCGAACACCTGGAGCTGGCGAAAGGTGAGGTGCATGAGGGGGATTGACCAGATAAATAATTACTTATGTGAACAATCATAATTATTGAATTTAATTTATATTTCAACCCGGTATATTCAAGCCTCCGTCATGGGTCAGTGAGCCGGGTAAATCCGAAGCCGCCCCGAGAAACAGGAGCAATGAGACGATGGCCGAAAAGACCTATCAGGCGGGCGTCAAAGACTACGCCCAGACATACTGGACCCCCGATTACCAGCCCGCGGATACCGATATCCTCGCCTGCTTCAAGGTGACCCCGCAGCAGGGCGTACCCCGCGAAGAGGCCGCGGCCGCGGTGGCGGCGGAATCATCCACCGGCACCTGGACCACGGTGTGGACGGATCTCCTCACCGATCTGGACTACTACAAAGGCCGCGCCTACCGCATCGAGGAAGTTCCCGGCGATGCCGAGTCTTTCTACGCCTTTATCGCTTACCCTATCGATCTTTTCGAGGAGGGTTCGGTAGTCAACGTATTGACTTCTCTGGTCGGTAACGTCTTCGGGTTCAAGGCGCTGCGCACCCTGCGCCTCGAGGACATCCGTTTTCCCATCGCATACGTGATGACTTGCGGCGGGCCCCCCAACGGTATTCAGGTTGAGCGCGACAAGCTGAACAAGTACGGCCGGGGCCTGCTGGGCTGCACTATCAAGCCCAAATTGGGTTTGTCGGCGAAGAACTACGGGCGCGCCGTTTATGAATGTCTGCGCGGTGGCCTCGACTTCACCAAGGACGACGAGAACGTCAACTCACAGCCGTTCATGCGCTGGCGGGATCGTTTCGGCTTCGTAGCCGAAGCCATTGACAAAGCGCAGACAGAGACCGGCGAGCGCAAGGGCCACTACTGTAACGTCACAGCGCCAACGCCGGAGGAAATGTACAAGCGCGCGGAATTCGCCAAGGAGCTCGGCATGCCGATCATCATGCACGACTTCCTGACGGCGGGGTTCTGCGCCAACACAGGGCTCGCCAACTGGTGTCGTAATAACGGCATGCTGCTGCACATCCACCGGGCGATGCACGCGGTTATCGACCGCCACCCAAAGCACGGCATGCATTTCCGCGTGCTGGCAAAATGTTTGCGGCTTTCCGGCGGCGACCATCTGCATTCGGGCACCGTGGTGGGCAAGCTGGAGGGCGATCGCCGGGCGACGCTTGGCTGGATCGACATCATGCGCGAGCGGGCGCAGGAGGAAGATCGGTCCAAGGGGATCTTCTTCGACCAGCAATGGGGCGCCATGCCCGGTTTGTTTCCGGTAGCTTCCGGCGGTATCCACGTCTGGCACATGCCGGCGCTGGTATCGATCTTCGGTGATGATGCGGTGTTTCAGTTCGGCGGCGGCACCCTTGGGCATCCGTGGGGCAACGCGGCGGGGGCGGCGGCCAACCGGGTGGCGCTGGAATCGTGCGTCGAAGGTCGAAACGCGGGGCGGGATCTCGAGCGCGAAGGCGGGGACGTGCTGCGCCAAGCCGCCAAAAGCAGTCCCGAGCTCGCTATCGCCATGGAGACATGGAAGGAAATCAAGTTCGAGTTCGACACCGTGGACAAGCTCGATGTCGCCTGAAGCCAGAAAGGATTATTTCCATGACTGAAATATCAGATTACAGATCGCGGATTGGGGATCCCGGCAGCCGCAGGTTCGAGACTTTCTCCTACCTCCCGCCCATGGACCGCAATGGAATTCGCCAACAGGTCAAGTACATCGTATCCAAGGGGTGGAATCCGGCCATCGAGCACACTGAGCCGGACAATGCTTTTGGGCATTACTGGTACATGTGGAAGCTGCCGATGTTCGGGGAGACCGATGTGGACAAGATCCTGGCGGAGGCCGATGCGTGCCACAAGGCGAACCCCGGAAATCACGTGCGCCTCATCGGATACGACAACGAGTCCCAGTCCCAGGGCGCCGCATTGGTGATTTTTCGGGGCTCCGCTTAGCTCAAGGTGAGCCGATTGCGGTTTGCCGGGCAATCTACTCTCGGCGCGCTCCATCGCCGCGCCCGACGGACTGCCACACACTCCGAGGGCTCTCTGAATGTCAGATAAGCATCCCATCATCGCTGTTACGGGCTCGTCGGGGGCCGGCACCTCTACCGTCAAAACCGCATTTGAGCACATCTTCTTCCGCGAGCAGGTGTCGGCCTGCTTCATCGGGGGAGACAGCTATCACCGCTACAACCGCGAGGAGATGCGCCAGGAGGTAAAGAGCGCCCTGGCGGAAGGCCGCAATCTGAGCCACTTCGGCCCGGAGGGAAACCACTTCGAGCAGCTCGAGCAGCTGTTTAGGACGTACGGCGAGGACGGCACCGGCAACCGCCGTTTCTACATTCACGACGATGCCGAAGCGAAGGCGTTCAAGTGCGAATCCGGCACTTTCACGCCCTGGGAGCCCATACCCGCCAATACCGATCTGCTTTTCTACGAAGGCCTGCACGGCGGCGTGGCGGATGGCAATATAAATGCCGCCCGGCATCCGGATCTCCTCATCGGCGTGGTGCCGATCGTCAACCTCGAATGGATCCAGAAAATCCACAGAGACACCGCCGAGCGGGGTTACGATGCCAAGGACGTCACCGACAACATACTCAGGCGCATGCACGATTACGTGCACTACATCGCACCTCAGTTCTCTCTTACGGACATCAACTTCCAGCGCGTCCCCACGGTCGATACGTCAAACCCCTTCATCGCCCGTGACATTCCGACCGCCGACGAGAGCTTCTGCGTCATTCGTGTGCGGGACCCGGTCAAGTTCGGCATCGACTTTCCCTATCTACTCACAATGATGCACAATTCCTTCATGTCCAGGCGCAACTCCATCGTGATACCGGCCGGCAAAATGGGGCTCGCCATCGAAATTATTTTTTCACCCATTCTGGAAAACATGATGCAAAAGCGGCGCAGGCTGCTGCGGGCGCGTTAACCTTGAGCGTGCCGCGGGCACGCAACTCGCGAGAAAAAAACTGGTTAACGATTTCTGTCGACGGGATTCCGTTTTCGCGGGAATGGCGATCATTCTTGGCGCGCACGGCGCACCCCACGTGGCTTTCTTTGTCGTCTTACGGGGAGTCGGTCTGGCTGTGGGCGGGCAGGCAGCGGGGAGTGAGCCATGTTTGACGATCCAGCCTGCAGTGGCGCCCACGATTGGAGCGAAGGTAATCGCCATTCTGAAGATCTGGCATCCGTAATTTCGAACATTCGGCTGACCCCGCGCTCGTTCGAAATCCTGCCCCGCGGCAGCAGATCTTTCAGGCGTGAAAGAGGCTGGTGCGTACCCCGACGAAGGAGATCACGAAGATCATGGACAGCGCAAAGGACGTACAGTGGTCGAAATCAGTGTGAATCCGTATCGCTGGGCGCAATTGCGGCCCCACGCGTTACCCAGGAAGATCTGAAGCTTGCGCCGCGGCCGTATGCACGCTCAGAGCATCCAGCAGCAAAGCAAGAGCTGCCGCGGAAAAGGTGTGATATACGGTCTTTAAGCGTCTACTCCATCGAAACGCGCTGCCGACAGAATGCGTTCGGCGGTGTGGTAGTCGATTTCGCCGCGCTCCAGGCGTTTGCCGTCCTCTTCACTGGAAAATATCATCTCGCCCAGCACCTCGATGCCGCCGATGGTGCCCGACATTTCAGGCGACTGGGCTCGCGACTGATGCCGGGGCACGAAATAAAGCTCCGACTTTCGCTGCGCTTGGTTGAAGGTTGAGATGATATTGGCGGACAGCGATAAAAATTGATCCGAGTTTCGGCTCAGCCAGCGCCGGATCCACGAACCGGCCCCTTCGACGATGTCTTCCGGATCTCCGCGCCAGAACTTTACGGCAAGCGGATAGTTATGAATCGTGCCGTGGGTTTCGATCCCCGACTCCAGTGCGGCGACCTCGAGCGGAAAATGAGGCCAAAGGTCGGGCCTTTTGAAAAACTGGAAATGCAAATGCCCCGGAATAGAGGCGCCCGCGCCCTTGCCGTTATAGAAACCCACGTAGCCCGGCAACCTTTCGCTGAGTCTAACCAAATCGTCGAGCATCTTTTCGAGACTCAGACATTCGATTGTCGCGCCGTTGAGGCACCACTCCTGTGGAACATGATTGCCGTTGGCGATCACGCAGTGTAGCGGCATCAGGGGAAACGCGTTCATCCAGGCGATATATTGTGTGGGATTGAGCTTGATTTCGTAGCCCATCTCCAGGCCGTCTTGCTGCCACAGGATGTTATCCGGGCAAAGGAAACAGCCATCGTTCTTGGCGACGCTGCCCTCCGGTGGTGTCCGTCTACCGGCGCCCGAGAATCGCAGCGCCCGCACCGGGTTGTACTGAACGAGAAAAAAGCGCGCCGGGTCTTCGGGATGGGCGAAGCGGTAACGACGCATGGAATGCAGGTCGTCTTTGATGAACCCCAGATCGAGCTGCTGACTTTTGAGCGCATCCAGCGCAGCGGCAAGCCCGCCATCGCTTAACTCGATGCGATTGAGTCTCGTATTCAGATCCGTCCAGATCTCGGAGTATTGTGCTCGATTCGGTTCGGGGGTCGGCATGGCACTGAAAATTGTTCCTTGCGCATATTTTTTATCGAAAGCAGCTGATTCGATATTTGTTATACTCCGGCGCCCAAAGACCGGCCGGAAGGGCTGCTTCTAAGTGAATTTTATCTTAGAACTTTATACAAGCGACAGTGGCTTTCAAGGCCCAATCCAGGTCTTTTTTTAGGAACCGCGTGCGGGGTGCGCTGATGAGAGGGGATTCCATCGTCGTCGAGGAACATCACGTCAAGGCGGCCGCCGGGATCGTTGAGCTGGTGTTGCCGGAAATTGAGCGGCACGGGGCTAGGTACACCGTTACTATCGCTGGTGAGTCCGGCAGCGGCAAGTCGGAGACGGCGACGGCGCTGGCCGAGGCGCTGGAGGCCGCCGGAAAATCCTGCCTGATATTTCAGCAGGACGATTATTTCGTCTATCCGCCCAAAACCAACGACCGGACCCGGCGCGCGGATATCGACTGGGTGGGCCCGCAGGAGGTGCATCTGGACCTCCTGGACGCCCATCTCCACGCCTTTCGGGAAGGAGTTTCGGTGATCGAGAAGCCCCTGGTGATCTACGAGGAGGACACCATCACTTCGGAGCGCCTGGACGTCGGCGATGCTGAGGTGGCGATCGTCGAAGGCACCTACACGACGATGCTGTCCAATATCGACACCCGCGTCTTCATCGACCGCAACTACGAAGACACCCGAGCACACCGCGACAAGCGGCGGCGAAACGAGGCCGAGCTGGATCCCTTTATCGACAAGGTGCTTGCCATCGAGCACGAAATCATCTCGGCTCACAAGGCGCTGGCGCAGCTCGTCGTCAACGAGGACTATTCGGTCAAGCGACAGCTCGGATCGGACTGACCCGTCCATGCGCGTCGCGTTCTTGAATCCCCAAGGCAACTTCGATCCGGCGGATTCTTACTGGACCGCCCATCCAGACTTCGGGGGTCAGCTGGTGTATGTCAAGGAACTCGCCTTGGCGCTCGCCGAGCTCGGCATTCAGGTAGACATCGTCACCCGCCGCATCCGCGATCCCAAATGGCCGGAGTTCTCTGGCGACGTCGATTACTACGAAGGGTTTCCGGACAATCCGAGAATTGTGCGTATTCCCTGCGGCGGTGAAGCCTTTCTTGCCAAAGAATATCTTTGGCCCTGTCTGGCTGAGTTCGTCGACAACCTGTTGGAGTCTTACTCTGACGATGCGCCGGATTTCATGACCGCGCACTATGCCGACGGCGGCTATTGCGCGGTGCTGGCGCAAAGCAAGGCAGGACTCGGCTTTACTTTCACCGGACACTCCCTCGGCGCGCAGAAGATGGACAAGCTGGGTGTCAACCCCGAAAACGAAGCGCAGATGGAAGAAACCTTCCGCTTTTCCAGGCGCATTCATGCCGAGCGGCTCAGCATGGAACGAGCCGCGACCATCATTACCTCCACCAGCCAGGAACGGATGCAACAGTATTCTCACCCCCTCTATGTTGGTGCAGTGGATGTCCACGATGACGCGCGCTTTGCCGTGATTCCTCCGGGCGTCAACACGAATCTGTTCACCGTCGAAGAAAAGCCCCGGGACCAGGCGGTGAAAGAAATGCTCCTGGGGGGGGCAGCGGATGAGCCGTTGCCTTACATCATCGTATCCAGCCGCCTGGACCACAAAAAGAACGTTGCCGGCGTAGTCGAGGCTTACGCCTCGAGTCAAAAGTTGCAGCAGCGTGCACGGCTCGCCATTGTCATACGGGGCATCGACGATCCGTATTTTGAGCTTTCGACCTTACCCGGTCCCGAGCAAGAGGTGCTGCGCTCGATTCTAAGAACAATCCAGGCGGCGCAGCTTCAGAAAAATGTCGACTTTCTCAATCTGAAATCGCAGCAGGAGCTGGCCGGGGCCTACCGGATTCTCGCGCGGCGGGGATCCGTATTTGCGCTGACCTCGTTTTACGAACCGTTCGGTCTTGCGCCCATCGAGGCGGCGGCCTGTGGGCTCGCGGTGGTGGCCACGAAAAATGGCGGGCCGTCGGAAATTTTCGTCGACGAGGCCGGAGTGCTGGTAGACCCGGCAGACACCCAGGATATCGCCCGCGGCCTGCTCGAGGCGCTCGAGAATCAACAGGGCTATGCCGAGCGCGGTCGAAGCCGGGTGGCGGAGAAATACACCTGGCGCGCTACCGCGGCCGGATACCTGAAAGTGATTGAACGAGGTGCTAGGCGGTCAATTGCGCCGGGTCGAAACGTTCCGGGGCTCGATTGCGGCGAGCGGATCAACGCTTACTTGAGCAGCTTGTGAAGCCCCGCTTTTCGCTGCGAGGCCGAATTAGCGTCGGCTTTTGTCCATGGTACCTATGGGCAGATACTCGCGGCCTTGTCCGAGCATTTCCCGGTTAACCACCACCACGCCTTCGGGCGTACGATAAAAACGCCGCGCGTCTTCCGTGGCGTCTTCTCCAATTACGGTGCCAGCGGGTATCTGGCATCCGTTGTCCAGAAGCACGCGACTCAAACGCGAGTTTTCGCCGATAGTGCACTCCGGAAGCGCGAGGACTTCGCGAAGCGCGCAGTCCGGACGGACCTTGACGCCCGAGAATAACAGCGAGCGGTCCAGTGTGGATTCCTGGATCACGCATCCGCCGCTCACCATGCTGTTGGCGGCATAGTTCGAGATCCCCTCTTTTAAGCCGACGAAGCTCGCCGGAGGCAGCTGCTCCTGGTAGGTCCAGATCCGCCAGGAGGGGTCGTAAAGATTCAATTGGGGAGAGGCGCCAATCAGCTCCATGTTGGCTCTGTAATAGGCGTCCACCGTGCCCACGTCGCGCCAGTACACATCGGCTATAGTCGTCTGATCGGCGAAGGAGTACGCCTGGACGTGGTGACCGTTCTGGACCGCATGGGGAATGAGATCCTTGCCGAAGTCGTGGCTCGAGCCTTCTTCCTCGGCGTCGCGCCTCAGCTGCTCGGACAGGTATTCGAACGAGAAGGCGTAAATACCCATGCTGGCAAGGGACACGTTAGGATCTTCCGGGGTGCCCGCTGGATGTTCCGGCTTCTCGGTGAATTGCGTTATCCGAGAGCTGGCGTCCACGGTCATGACCCCGAACTCTTTAGCCTCGCTCACGGGCACTGTGTTGCAGGCAACCGTCATGTCGGCCTCGGAATCCACGTGCGCGGCCAGCAGCTCGCCGTAATCCATCTTGTAAACGTGGTCCCCGGCCAGCACCAGGATGTAACGGGGCTGGTAGCTTTCGACGATGTCGAGACTTTGGTAGACGGCATCGGCGGTGCCCTGAAACCAGGCTTCCTCGGTAACCCACTGCTGCGCCGGGATGATGTCGACGAACTGGCCCATCTCGTAGTTGAACGCGCTCCAGCCGCTGACAATATGGCGGATGAGCGAGTGAGATTTGTACTGGGTGAGCACACAGACCTTGTGCACCCCTGAGTTGAAGCAGTTGGACAAGGAGAAGTCGATAATGCGGAACTTTCCGCCGAAGGGCACCGCCGGCTTAGCGCGCCAGTCGGTCAGCATCTCGAGGCGGGAACCACGGCCGCCGGCGAGGATGAGCGACACGCTATCGCGGGTGAGTCGGCTTACGAACCGGGGGCGTCTTGCGGCCACTACGACGGGCACGATCTTGGCGACCTCAGGATCATTTTCGTATCCATTCTATCTTGTAACAAAAGGGCCGATGGACGCTTACTCTCGTTACTGCCGATTAATCAATTTATAGCCTATGGCGAGTCTCGGGCCTGATCTCGATCAGCAAAACCAATCATCTCAGCTATCAAAATCAAGCGTCATCCGATCAGGGAGGTCTTTTTTCTGGGGTACCTGGCAAAGTTGATTTTCTACCCAGTGAAGAATCTAATCCAATTCTTATCGATCAAAGCGTGATCAAACGCTCAGGATCCCTTCTTCTTGCTCTTCAACTTGTCGGCTTTATTTTTGTCCTTGCATTTTTCTTTCCCCTTGGATTTAAGCTTCTTCGATTCCTCCTTTTCCTGCTCGGCCTTTTTTACTTTGCCCTCATCATCGTAACTTTCCTCACCTTTTTTTCTTTTCCTTGGTTCCAGCATAGGCTTTCCCATGTTCGAGGCCTTGCTCGTTTTTACGCCCGGCCGAAATCTCCCGGCCTTTCTTCAGACCCTGGCTCTGGGCCAAAGCGCCGACACTAAACGACAAGCAGAGACAAGGCGGAACAATCCAGGCAAAATCATTTTTTCGATACGATGATATCCTAAATGCGAAGACGGGACGGGTGAGCCTTAATTATAAAGCAAATGCAACGCCTTTCGTCTTTTTCTATTGGAATATTATTTGGCGTTTGGGGAATCCATGTGTATCCCGGAACGAGCTGAAGCTCCATTTGTATCCTGTCTTTGATTGGTAATTGATAGCTGGCCGACGTGTTATTGTTTGATCTGGGATGGCCGACGAAAAACTTATACTTGAAATGTGTATTTGAGGAATTTTGTGATGGCGATTTCGAGTCGGCTGGCTGAGCCGCGCACCCTGATTATCGACGGCGCCACGGGCACGGAGCTGCAGCGGCGCGGAGTGGTCATGAGCGAACACGCGTGGTGCGGCGCGGGCGCACTTCTGGCGCCCGATGTTTTGCGCGAGGTGCATGCGGACTATATCCGTGCCGGTGCTGAAGTAATTATTGTCAACAGCTACGCCTCAGCGCCTCATCATCTCGAAGCGGCGGGCCTTGGAGACAGAGCGGAGGAGGCGAACAGGCGCGCTACAGAGCTTGCTCGCGAGGCGCGGGATCAGGCGGCGTCGAATCCGGTCTGGATCGCAGGCTCCTTGTCGCTGCTGGCGCCGAATTTCAATGACGCCGAACGGCCGTCACCAACAAAGCTCGCCGCGAGTCTCACCCGTCAGGCCACCTGGCTGGCCGAGGCGGGCGTCGATCTCTTGGTGCTGGAGATGCTTCGCGATGTGACGTACAGCACCGCGGCGGTTGAGGCGGCACTATCCATTGGATTACCTGTGTGGTCCGGGTTCAGCTGCGTGCGGGGCCGAAACGGGGAACTGGTTACCGACGGCCACGTGACGGGCGTGATGCCGTTCGTCGATGTGCTCGAGTCGGTAACCGGGCTCGGAGAGGAGCTGGTGGGAATTATGCACTCGGAGATCGAGGACACCGGTCCGGCGCTGGATGCACTGCGGGGCGCATCCCCGTTGCCCTTGGGAGCATGGCCGAACAGCGGGTATTTCGAGCCGCCCAATTGGCATTTCGACCACGTGATCTCTCCGGACGCTTTTGCGCAGACCTGCGCCGAGTGGGTCGATGCAGGAGTCAAGGTCGTCGGGGGCTGCTGCGGCCTCGGACCCGACCACATTCGGGCTGCCGCCGAGCGGCTGGCTTGAGTAACGCGAAGAGGATGAGCGGCTTAAGTCGCAATAAGCGAAAACTTAGGCAAACAAATTGTTACTGGGGATTTTTTTGGTTTTTCGGCCGCTGTTAAGGCTCGAGAATATATGCGCTGCGGCCCCTTTTCCCCCTCTTTTTCGCCGGCGCCTGACCGTGATGCGCTCAGCGGAAAAATGCCATCTCCGCAAGGCGAAGATCGGCGAAAAACGCACGGCCTATGGCTACTACACCGATGCGTCGCAGGCGGGTGAGGTCGAGAGGCACGTCTAGGCGGTGCGGCCTGAAGTCGGCAAAGGGCAGCTGGACCTCGCGCCACTGTGGCCGGGCCTCGAAGTGGGCGCGGTAGGACTGCCACGGGCGAGTGATGTCCGCCGTGCGCAGGTGCACCGAGTAGCGTTCACCGTTGCCGTTAACCAGGAGACGAAGGCCGGCGAATGACGACGCATCCACGCAAGCGCCGCCCAGGTCCAGGTCCAGGGCCATCTGGATGAAGCCTCCGTTGTTTTCCAGCCGCACGTTGCCGGACAGCCGAAGGCAGCGCCTGCCCTCATGCTCCTCCACCCGCAGCGTCTCCTGCGAGATTCCGCCCATAACGCGGTCGCTGACGCCGCGCCATGCGGTGCCGAGAGCGGAGACCAAATCATCGCGGCGGAAGTCGTCGATGAGCATCTTGCGGTCAGGCGATCGGGCTACGGGATGACTCAGGCGACCAGCTGCAACAGATAAACAACGAGCAACCCGACGGCGGAGCCCACCAGTGCAGTGAGGGTCATGGCCATGCCAAAAACACGGTACCTGTAATCTTCGGAACTCTGACCCACACCATACGCGTGCGACAGCCTGCCCAACAGCAGGCAGATGCCAAAAATATGTGCCGGGCCAGGCAGGACGCTCACCAACTCGAACATGAACATCAGCAACAGCGCCAGCGGGACGTACTCGGCGAAGTTGGAGTGCACGCGCATCGCGCGGAGCATTTGCGGATTTCCCGCATCCCCCAGCGGGATCTGGAGCTTACGCCGCAATCGCAACGTACGTACGCTGAGAAAAATGAACAGAAAGACAAGAATCGCCGCGTAAAACGGAGTGATGTACATTTCTTTTGTGCCTCGAGTCGTGGGGCCCGGGCTCGATTGTAAGACAAAGTAAGCAGTATAAAGTGTCCGGCCCGCTTTACTGATGCTGAAGCTCTGTCGTTGCTACGTCCCGCTGCACCGAGAGCACGCATTTTTTCGAGCCAGCGGGCGCGCTTTCTTTCGTCAGCGTTACCAACCATGCCAAACAGGGTCTCCCGGACGGGCGCAATGCCGAATCGGTGCCGCGGAGATTGCCAAGCGCTTCGACCAACGGTCCGGCGTACCCGATACCGAAAACCGTGCGACTAAGTCGCCTCCGCTTTGCCCCCTGCCTTGCCCGGCGACGCTGCGTGATCTCGAGGCCCAACATATCGCCAAGCTGCTGCGCCAGAAAAACGGAAACAGGCGCAGAGTGGCCGCGGATCTTGGGATCAGCGAACGGACGCTGTATCGAAAGCTAAAGCGCTATGAGCTGCGCTGAACGACCGGAATAATTCGTTGAAAGGAAAGTTCAGGGGGGTCAGTCTTCATAACCCAAAACCGACGTCCAAGCCACAAATTCAGTTTGGATACCTCCGGTCGAGGAGGCTGGCGACGGCGAGGCACTCCAGACCGAAGGGCAGATAGCCGGCGTAGCCCAGCAGCGGCATGTGAAATAGCTTGAAGCGATCGACGTACGGGATCGAGTACTCCCAGTGGGCCATGCTCTTGTAGTTCCAAAGCTCCCAGAATAATCCGCATACCAGCGCGGCCAGCGCTGCCATCCAGACGCCGCGCCAGTCTCCATCCGACAACGGATGGAAGAGGGTGGGTTCTTCGTGCATCACCTGCAGAGAGCTAATGATCAGCAGCGGGGCGAGCCAGAGCAGCGGATAGAGGTGCTCCGGCCAGACGCCGATTCCCGCGAGCCCGAAGCCGGCCATGAGCAGGGCCAGGGCGGCAAGTCTCTTCGGTTTGTTGATTCGGATTGGCCAGGCGCGCGACAAGCCGCTGCTCAGCTGAGGAAAAGAGGCCAGGCAGTCCCGGGTGCTGAGAACCGCCGGCAGCACGGTGGAGAACGGCAGCGTCGCCTGCCAGAAATAGGCCCACGGGCTGAGGTCCGCGAGCCCTATGTAGTGCCAGTTTTGCACGAATCGATTGAGGTATTCGAAGAACCACCAGAAAGCCGCGCTGAGCAGGAAAAGTGCGAGCAAATATCCTCGCCGGTTCACGAGCATGCAGCGGCCCGTCCGCTTTTGAGTTATGCCGTTGACCAAAAGCACATAACCGATCCAAATGGGGGTAAAGGTGTATTCCTGAAACGGCTGGAACCAGTCGAACCGATTCCATGCCAGCCACCAGGCGAGCGCCAGGATAGCCATGCCGAGCCAGGTCCACCATTTCAGGCTCCGCTGCCGGAGCGGCACTTCGCCGGGCGATTTTTTGCCGCAAACGAGGCAATAGAGAAACGGCGCCACGCAAGCCAGCACCAGCACCGCGAGAGTGACGAACACGCTCCAGGAAAACGGCGCATGGTCGACGAAATTCGTTTGCGGGGGAAAAGCGAGATACGGCGAGCGCGGTTGGCCGGCGAGCGCGACGCCTATTAGCGGCAAACCGATCAGCATTACCGCTAGCGGAAGCAGAAGGGTAAAAAACCTTTGCCAGTTCATGTGTGTCGCTGAATAACGTAACGGGGGAAAGTTCGACCACAGTTCTGCACAGCAGACTCCCCGGGACGTTCAGAGAATTTGAGAACTGATGCTAGAGTTTAAACTTTGCACACGGGCAGGGTCTTTGGACTGAGAACAGGAAAGGGGTAACCGGGAAGCGAGGTCGCCTCGCGAGGTCCCCGCGATAGTCGTTGGCGCCAGCGGTGCATCGGCTCTCACCTTGTCCCCTGCCCCGGGGCTGTAATCATCGCGGCGCGCGCCACCGCATAGCGGCATCCGGCTTGGGTTTTGGGACTGCTTTACTAATCTGTCCCGTGGCCCTTTCACCTTTGTCCGTTCGCCGGCCTCACGCGAGCCATCGTCCGTCGGGCGGAGCAGAGCAACTCGAGCAGAGAAGATTCGGGTGCGGCTTACTGAGATCCAGGCTGCCCTTGTCTTCAGCGGCGAAGGATGCCGGCTGCGATTTGTCCGCCCTCTCTTTGGAAGAGACGGAGTTTCAGCATGCACCGGGCGCGTCGAGATAACGGTAATTGATCACAATCGTTCTGAGGGGTTGTCGGCCGACGTAATCTTTCCTTTTTCTTGGGGCAGCGATTCGAGATTTGTGCTTACTGGATTCCCGCTTTCGCGGGAATGACGGGAAGCGGGGTGCGCCGTGCGCTTTTTAGATAAAGCGCACGGCGCGCGACATACTCAAGTTCTCTTATCGCTGGCTCGAGTTTGAGTTCAGATCGTAGTAGGAACTCAATCGCTTGATTTTCCCTTGCTGGTTGAAGTCGATCATGATGACGACCGGACGCGTTACCCTCTTCCCGGAGGACTCATCGGTTGCTTCCCACGTACCTTCCCACGCCACGGTGTCGCCATACACGATCCGCCGTGATTCCACGTACTTCTGACGATCCCAGTCCTTTTTCTCGGCATCACTCCAAATTTCCGCCTTGCCGCGGAGGGTTGTGTCCGGGCCGATCCATTCCGCATCTTCTGCCAGCAGGTCCATCCAGCTTGTCACCGTCCCGGTGTTGTACGCGTTGATCCAGGCGTTGAGTCGCTGGCTGGTTTCATCACCCGCGGCCGCTCCTTGGGTCAACCCGGCAAGCACCTGCACGTGATCGCCTTTGTTCGCGCGTCCGGAAACCAGATCGGCCAGTGCCTGGTCCTCTCCCACCGCCACCACTGTGACAAATCCAACTTCCCGCTCGCCCTTCCAGGTCTTTTGTCCGTTGGAATGAATGATCTCCCACGGGGTTGATACCAGCATCTTCTCCCCGCCTTGGATTCCTGCACTGGTTCCGAGATCTATGACCACGTTCGAGCCGCTGACGGCGACCACCTTGCCCTGCACCGGCTTGGCGGGTTGTTCCTGGGCGACCACGCCCAGGGGCATTGCCATCAGGGAGAACGCAATTGAAAGCAGCTTTATTTTATTTTGCATAAGGACCTCCTGAGGACACGGGACTACGCGGGCTTATTGACGGTGGACCGTCAAGCAGGAACGAGGGTTCCGTATAGTCCTGAGTCGTTGTTGTCTATTTTTCCCAGGCCTTGAGGCGCTACGGGTTTGGAGCCTGGCTTCAGGCCCCGGACTGATTCCGGCCGGCGATGCGGCCTCGAAAACGGTCTGGGACCAATCGTTGTCAAGATTCGGCTCCAGGGTATTGATTTTAAAGCGGCGACCGCTGCAAAGGGCAGCTTGAACAAGGTACGGTCGCGAGCCCTTGGAGTCAAAAAAACGCACTCTTGACGGTGCCTTAGCGGTGATTATACCCCTCTCGACGGCAGACCGATTGTGCAGCGCGGCAAAAATGGCTCCCGGGCGCGGCGCTACCCCGCCGGCGGATATCAGAGGGCAAGCGTCGAAGGAAGCGGCTGCTCGCGGGCCTTCATCGGCAGTCCCGACCAATCCACGGCGTTTGCATATACGCGACCCTGATCATAGAAAGACCTGGGGATGGAATGACTGCGGTGAAACTACAACCTCGCCGTCCCGTGGCAAACATTCGGAGCCTTCCATGTTGATACGATACCTCGCCTTGCTAATTTTCTTCGCTCTCTATACTGGAGTCGCACTTGCCGGGGAGTTCAACGTCGCAGCCGTCGACACGACCCTCGAGTGGAAGCCGACACAGTGTCCAAAGCCGCCAAAGCTCTTGTTTCATGTTACCGATGTCGATTCGTACAATGCGGCTGTCGAGGAGTACAACCAATACCTGCTTCAGGTGCGGACCTACCGGTCCTGCGTCAACGAGGAAGCGCAAGAAGACGCGAAGACGGCGGCGCAAGCTATCTCCAGTGGCCTGGACCAGGCCAATGATCAGATCCAGAAGGACCTCGAATCTGCA
>CAMYJH010000020.1 GCA_947258715.1 uncultured Gammaproteobacteria bacterium | reverse complement strand
TGGTGCCGACGGCCGGACTCGAACCGGCACGGCTTGCGCCACTGCCCCCTCAAGACAGCGTGTCTACCAGTTCCACCACGTCGGCCATAACCAGTTACGCGCCGGCACGCTTAAACTCCCCGTGTGCCCTCAGTTCGGCTGCTCTCCGCCCGAGGTATCGGGAGTCGAGGGCACGTCGGATACCGGGCCCGCGCTCTCCCCCTCCGTACCGCTCGGAACGTCTGCTGCGCCGCCGGGCTCCAACACTCCGCCGTCGATGCCCGCGTCGGGCACCTCGTCCTGATAGCGTTCGACCACGCTCTTCCTTTCCACGGTTTGGGTCGTGATGACGGCGAGCCCGACGCTGTTGAAGAAAAACAGCGCCGCCAGCAGCGCGGTGAGCTTGGCCAGAAACGACGCCGGTCCCCGGCTGCCGAAAATGCTGCCCGAGGAGCCGCTGCCAAAAGCGGCGCCCGCGTCCGCGCCGCGCCCCTGTTGCAGGAGAATCAGCCCGATGAGCGAAATGGCGACCAGAATCTGAACGACTAGAAGAATTTGATGCATCGATAATCAGCCTGCCGTACGGCAAATTGTAAGGAACTCGTCCGCTTTAAGCGAAGCGCCGCCGATGAGACCGCCGTCGATCTCCGACATTCCACACAGAGCCCCGCTGTTACTTGCTTTAACACTACCTCCATAAAGGATACGCATCCCGGCCGCACCCTCCGGATCCTCGCCCGCCAGGCGCTGGCGAATGAACGCGTGCACCGTGTTGGCCTGTTCGGGGGAGGCATTGCGCCCCGTGCCGATGGCCCAGACCGGTTCGTAGGCCACCACCCCGGCGGTCAACGCCGCGGCACCGACCCGCTGAAGCACGGCATCCAGCTGCCGCGCCACCACGCTCTCGGTCTGATCCGCTTCCCGTTCCCCGAGCGTCTCGCCGACGCACAGAATCGGCGTCAAGCCCGCTTCCGTGACCCGGGCGAACTTCTCCGCCACTACGGCATCGCCCTCCGCATACAGGGCGCGGCGCTCCGAATGGCCCACGATGACGTAGCGGCAGCCAAAATCCGCCAGCATCTCCACCGCCACCTCTCCGGTGAAAGCGCCCGACCGGTGCTCCGACGCATTCTGGGCACCGAGCACCAGGGTGCTGTCTTCCACGATTGCTGCCGCTATCGGGAGATAGACATACGGCGGGCAAACGACGACTTCCGTCGGCAGAGAGGCGTCGTGGCCATGAACCACACTTTCCAGCAGCCGGCGCACGTTCTCCAGACCGCCGTTCATTTTCCAGTTCCCTGCAACCAAAGGCCGACGCATCGCTCGAATTCCGGGTCATCCCCACGCGGGCAAAAAAGGCCGGCAAGCTTAAACAGTGGCCGGGTCAAAATCAATTTAAGGAAGGTCTGATTTATCCGACCTTCCGCACGGCGCAGGGATGCGCCGCCGAATCCGTGACTGTAAGTCATTGGATTCGTGAGGCAAGTGGAAACCGCGTTTTCACTTGCCGACTCTGAAAATTCCAGGGATGGAATTATTCAGAGTTTCCTTAAGAACCCGCTTAAGCTTCGGCGGAAAAGCCGAAGGGCGCAACGAGCGGCGCAGAACGCGCGTTCAGCCGGCGGCCAGATCGCTCACCCGCTGTGCCAACTGCTGGGCAAGTCCCTCCACCTTCGAGGCCTCGCGGCCCTCCACCATCACCCGGATCACCGGTTCGGTGCCCGAGGGCCTCAAGAGTACGCGACCGAAGTTCTTGAGCTCTCGCTCCACCTCCTTCACCGCCCTCAATAACTTGCGGTTTTCCGCCAGCGCTTCGGGCTCGGCCGCGCGGACGTTGATCAGCACCTGGGGATATTTGCTCATGCCCTTGCGAAGCTGATTCAGCGGCGTGCCGCTTTCCACGGCAGCGCAGAGCACCTGAAGCGCGGACACGATTCCGTCGCCGGTGGTGACGCGATCCAGGCAGATGATGTGCCCGGAAGTCTCGCCGCCGATACTGCACTTCTCGTTCAGCATCATCTCCAACACGTAACGGTCTCCGACCTTGGCTCTGAGCAGCTTCACCCCGCGGCTTTGGAGCGCTTCTTCCAGACCCAAGTTGCTCATCACCGTGCCTACCACGACACCGTTCAGTACGCCGGCGAGGCGCCGATGCTCGGCAATCACGAACAGGATCTCATCCCCATCGACCACCGTGCCGTCACTGTCCACCATGATCACCCGATCGCCGTCACCATCGAAGGCGATGCCTAAGTCGGCGCCGTTGTCGAGCACCGCTTGCCGCAGCCGCTCGGGGGCCACCGCACCGGAGTCCTCGTTGATGTTGAGCCCGTCGGGATCGACACCGATGGCGGTGACGCTGGCGCCGAGCTCTTCGAAGATCTGCGGCGCCACGTGATAGGTGGCACCGTGAGCGCAGTCGAGAACGATGCTCAGACCTTTGAGCGAGAGTCCCCAAGGCACGGTTCCCTTGCAGAACTCGATGTAGCGACCGGCCGCGTCCTGCACCCGGTAGGCTTTGCCGAGCTGGTGAGATTCAACCGTCTTCAGAGGTGCCTCCAACGCGACCTCAATGGCGAGCTCCACCTCATCCGGCAGCTTTTTTCCGTCGCTGTCGAAAAACTTGATGCCGTTATCCGGGTAAGGATTGTGGGAGGCGCTGATGACGATGCCGGCGCGGGCCCGAAGCGTGCGCGTCAGATAAGCGATGGCCGGGGTGGGCATGGGGCCTAAAAGCCCCACGTCTACGCCGGCGGAGGTGAATCCGGCCTCGAGCACGGATTCGAACATGTAGCCGGAAATGCGTGTGTCTTTACCAATCAGCACCCCGCCGTTGCGGCCCTCGGCGAGAACGCGCCCGGCGGCCCAGCCAAGCTTGAGCACGAAGTCCGGGGTGATCGGGCTCTCGCCGACCCTGCCGCGAATGCCGTCGGTACCGAAATAGCGCTTCATGTGTTCTCGCCGGGACTAAAAGAGCTAAAGCGTGTGACATATTCGGCGATGCGCAGCGCGTCCACTGTCGGAGCCACGTCGTGTACCCGAATCAGGCGGGCCCCGTTCAAGTAAGCCATCAGCGCCAAGGCAACGCTTCCCTGCACCCTGTCGTCCAGCGGGCGATCCAGCAGCGTTCCGATCATCGATTTGCGCGACAAGCCCACCATGACAGCATAGTTGGTCGCCACCAGCGCGCCGAGCTCCGCCAGCAGGCGCAGATTGTGCTCAAGGTTTTTACCGAAACCGAATCCGGGGTCGATAAAAATCCTACTGCGGGGAATTCCGGCACGCTCGCATTCGCCGGCCCGCTCGACCAGAAAATCCCGCACCTCGGTGACTACATCGTGGTAGCGGGGATCCGCCTGCATGGTTCTCGGCTCCCCCTGCATGTGCATCAGACACACTGAAACACCAAGTCCAGCGGCCGTCTCCACTGCGCCCTCTTGGCGCAGCGCGCGCACGTCGTTGATCATGCAGGCGCCAGATGCAACGGCTTCGCGCATCACCGCGGGCTTGCTGGTGTCGATGGAGATCCTCGTCGGCAGCTCGGCGGCGATCGCTTCGATAACCGGAATCACCCGCTCGATCTCTTCCTCGGCGGACACCGGCGAGGCCCCAGGCCGGGTCGACTCGCCGCCGACGTCGATGACGACCGCGCCTTCGGCGTGCATTCGCCGCGCCTGCTCGAGGGCGAGCGAGGTGGTGACGAAGCGACCGCCGTCGGAAAAAGAATCCGGAGTAACGTTGAGAATCCCCATAACCATGGGGAGGGTATCGTTGCGGCTACCCTGATGCGGCTCGCTGCCGCTGAAGATCGCTTCGCTTGCTGCTGGCGCAGTCATTTAACGCCCGCAATGCCCCACAGCAGCCGTCAGCACGGCCGTCTTCAGTGCTGGCTGGCAGGCCCGCCGATCTTGCCCGGTGACTTGTCCTTCTTGTCCTCACCGCTTTCGGCCTCTCCCGAGGTCGGGCCCGAATCGGTCCAGTCTTCCGGAGGTCGCGGCTCCTTGCCGGCCATAATGTCTTTGATCTGCACGGTATCGATGGTCTCGTACTTGATCAGCGCGTCGGCCATCAGATGAAGCTTTTCTGAATTCTCCTTGAGAATTTTCTCCGCCCGCTTGTAGTTGCGGTCAATGATATTGCGCACTTCCTCGTCGATGAGGTGCGCGGTTTCGTCGGATACCTGTTTATGCTGGGTCACGGAGTGACCGAGAAAAACCTCGCCCTCTTCCTCGCTGTACACCAGCGGCCCCAGCTTTTCCGACAGTCCCCACTTGGTGACCATGTTGCGCGCGATTTCGGTGGCCCGGTGAATATCATTGCTGGCTCCGGTGGTGACGCTGTCGCGTCCGAACACGAGCTCCTCGGCAATGCGTCCGCCAAAAAGACTCGAGATCGAACTTTCGAGTCTTTCCTTGCTGTAGCTGTAACGGTCCTCTTCCGGCAGAAACATGGTGACGCCGAGCGCGCGTCCGCGGGGAATGATGGTGACCTTGTACACCGGATCGTGAGAGGGAACCAAAAGACCGACGATGGCGTGGCCCGCTTCGTGAAACGCGGTGAGCTTTTTCTCCGCGTCGCTCATCACCATGGACTTGCGCTCCGCGCCCATCATGATCTTGTCCTTGGCCTTCTCGAACATTTCCATGTCCACCGTGCGCTGATTGGCGCGGGCGGCGAACAGCGCCGCCTCGTTGACCAGGTTTGCCAGATCGGCGCCAGAAAACCCCGGCGTGCCGCGGGCGATGATGCTTGCGTCCACGTCCTTGTCCATCGGCACCTTGCGCATGTGCACCTTGAGGATCTGCTCGCGTCCGCGGATGTCCGGAAGCGGTACCACCACCTGTCGATCGAAACGACCGGGACGCAGCAGCGCCGGATCGAGCACGTCGGGTCGGTTGGTCGCGGCGATGACGATGACACCTTCGTTGCCTTCGAAGCCGTCCATCTCCACCAGCAGCTGATTCAGGGTCTGCTCGCGCTCGTCGTGTCCGCCACCGAGTCCTGCTCCGCGATGGCGGCCGACGGCGTCGATCTCGTCGATAAAAATGATGCACGGCGCGTGTTTCTTTGCCTGCTCGAACATGTCCCGAACGCGGGACGCGCCGACCCCCACAAACATCTCCACGAAGTCGGAGCCGGAAATGGTAAAGAACGGGACCTTGGCTTCGCCGGCAATGGCGCGCGCGAGCAGGGTCTTGCCGGTGCCGGGCGCTCCGACCATCAGTACGCCGCGCGGAATTTTGCCTCCCAGCTTTTGAAACTTTGCCGGGTCGCGCAGAAAATCGACCAGCTCGGCAACTTCTTCTTTCGCTTCGTCGACCCCTGCGACGTCGGAGAAGGTCACTTTGACCTGATCCTCGCCGAGCAACCGCGCGCGGCTCTTGCCGAACGAAAGCGCGCCGCGGCCGCTGCCGCCGCCCTGCATTTGACGCATGAAGAATATCCACACCGCGATAAGCAGCAGCATCGGGAACCAGGAGATGAAGATCTGCATCAGAATCGACTGCTGCTCGGGCGGCTTCGCCTCGATGGTCACGCCGTTTTCGAGCAGGTCGCCGATAAGCGCGCGGTTATCGGTTTCCGGGGTGTAAGTTTTGAAGCGCTCGCCGGTCTGCAGAAGACCGTCAATGTTGCGTCCTTCGATGGTGACTTTCTGCACCCGCCCCATCTTCACGTCGTTAATGAACCGCGAGTACTCGACGCGATCGGGTCCCGCCTGCCGTGGTCCAAAACTGTTGAACACGGACATCAGGACGAGGGCGATAACCACCCAGAGAATGAGATTCTTAGCCATATCGTTCAATCACTGCGCCCCCGGAGATCAGTTTCGCGGATGTTGTCAGTTCAGCGCGAAGATCTCGAGTTTTGGGCTTTTGCTCCAGTTACTTAGGGTGCGCGCAGCGGGCTGCGCCCAGCCTTGATTGCAGTCATTACTATACACCATAGCCGCGCGCCAAAAGGTAGATCTCGCTCGATTTATCCTTGGATGCGACTGGTTTTCTTACCACAACCGAGGCGAATTTTCGCCGCACTTCGCGCCTGATTTCCTCCAGCGCATCGCCATGAAACGCTTTTACCACTAACGTTCCTGAAGGCCTGATCACCTCATCGGCAAACGCCAGGGCGCTCAATGTCAGCTCCAACGCGCGTGCCTGATCCGAGTCTCGGATACCACTTATATTGGGGGCCATATCGGACATTACAACGTCGGCCCCCGCCGCTCCCAGCAGCGCCCGCAGGCGACCTGCCACCGAAGGTTCGAGGAAATCACCCTGGATGAACTCGACCCCCTTAATCGGCTTTAGCGGCAGCCTGTCCACCGCCAGTACCCGACCGCTATCGGTAACGCGCGCGGCGGCCACCTGCGACCAGCCGCCCGGCGCGGCGCCTAGGTCGACCACCACGTCACCGCTTCGAAACAGGTGGTCACGCTCATCCAGCTGAATCAGCTTGTAGGCGGCCCGGGAGCGATAACCGGTGCGCCTGGCTGATTGGACGTATTTATCGCGCTGACGTTCCTTAAGCCAGCTTCTGTTGTGCCTACCGCGGCTCATGTATGGTGACGGCCGCATTGGACGCTGACCACGGAGCGATTTCAGGAGCCATGTCGAACAAGGGCACTGACGAGCGGATACCGGCCGCCAGGAAACGTCGCCTTCGCGCCCACGCCCATGCGCTCAAGCCGGTGGTGATCGTCGGTTCGTCGGGCGTCAGCGGCAGCTTGATCGCGGCGCTGGAGCAAGCTCTCGACGACCACGCGCTGATCAAGATCCGGGTCAACGCGGATGATCGCATCACCAGGCGGGCGCTCATCGACGAGCTTTGCGTCGCCTGCCGCGCGGACCTGATCCAGACTATCGGACACGTTGCGGTGCTATTCAGGGAACCGGAAAACGAGGCGCTCAGAGCGGCGCTGTCATAGATAATGGACCGAGAGGATCTCGTACTCCACCTCACCGGCGGGCGTCATCACCACCACAACCTCACCTTCCTCTTTCCCGATTAAAGCCCGCGCGACGGGGGACGAAATCGACACCAGGCCCGACTCCACGTCCGCCTCCATTTCTCCGACGATCTGGTAGCGCACTTCCTCGGATGTCTCCAGTACGGTGAGCTCCACCGTAGCGCCGAACACCACCCGCCCGCTGGCACTCAGTTTACTGGTGTCGATGATCTGCGCGTTGGAGAGTCGGCTCTCTATCTGCGCGATCCGTCCTTCGACGAACGCCTGCTGCTCCTTGGCGGCGTGGTACTCCGCGTTCTCTCGCAAGTCGCCGTGGGCGCGCGCCTCGGCGATGGCGTTGATAATCTTCGGACGCAACTCGTTCTTGAGCGTTTGTAGCTCTTCGCGAAGCTGTTTTGCGCCCCGCACCGTGATCGGAGATCGGGTCATACGACCACCTCTTTATGCAGATCCTGAAGGCGATTCACCTCGATGGCATCGGTCGCCTTGATGGCAAGCAGCGTCGCCTTGGCGCCGGCCATCGTCGTCGTGTAGCTGACTCTGTGCTGCAGCGCCGCTTGCCGAATCTCAAAGGAGTCGGCGATCGCCTGCTTGCCCTCCGTCGTGTTCACGATAAGGTCGATACCATCGTTCTTCAAGATGTCAACCACGTGCGGTCGTCCTTCATTGACCTTGTTTACCAGAACGCATTCTATCCCCGCCGACCTGAGCGCCACAGCCGTCCCCAGGGTGGCGACGATGTCGAAGCCGAGGTCCCTGAGCCCGCTCGCGATCTCCACCGCCTGCGCTTTGTCCCGGTCGCGCACGCTGACAAAGGCCCTGCCCTTGTCCGGCAGCGCGTCGCCGGCCGCCGAAAGCGCTTTGGCGAAGGCTTCTCCGAAGTTTCTTCCTACACCCATGACCTCGCCGGTGGATTTCATTTCAGGTCCGAGCAGCGAATCAACCCCGGGGAATTTGATGAACGGTAATACGACCTCTTTTACCGAGTAGTATCCGGGTTCGATGCGTTCGTCAGAAATTCCCTGCGACTCGAGCGAGCGGCCGAGCATGCAGCGGGCGGCAACCCGGGCGATGGGAAGTCCGGTGGCTTTGGAAACGAACGGCGCCGTTCTTGACGCCCTGGGATTGACCTCCAGCACGTATACATCGTTCCCCTGAATGGCGTACTGGACGTTCATCAGGCCAACCACGTTGAGCGCCGTGGCGAGCTGGCGTGTCTGGTCGCTGAGCTGTGCTTGAAGACCGGCGTCCAGGCTGCACGGCGGCAGCGAGCAGGCCGAATCTCCGGAGTGCACGCCGGCTTGCTCTATATGTTCCATGATGCCGGCCACCAGCACCGATTTGCCGTCGCTCAGCGCGTCAACGTCAACCTCGACGGCGTCGTCCAGAAAACGATCCAGCAGCACCGGGGACTGATTCGAAACCGCGACCGCGTCGCGAATGTAGGATTGCAGATCGGACTGTTCGTAGACGATTTCCATTGCGCGTCCGCCAAGCACATAGGACGGGCGCACCACCAGGGGATAGCCGATCGCGGCGGCAAGCTCGAGCGCTTCCGTCTCGTTGCGCGCGGTGCGGTTGGGCGGCTGTTTGAGACCCAGCCTTTCGATGAGACCCTGGAAGCGCTCCCGGTCTTCAGCCAGGTCAATGCAATCCGGGCTGGTGCCAATGATGGGCGCGCCGGCCGCCTCGAGGTCTCGTGCAAGCTTGAGCGGAGTCTGACCGCCGTACTGAACGATCACGCCATAGGGCTTTTCCAGCTCGATGACCTCCAGAACGTCTTCTAAAGTCAGCGGTTCGAAGTAGAGACGGTCCGACGTATCGTAATCCGTGGAGACAGTTTCGGGATTGCAGTTGATCATAATGCTCTCGAAGCCGTCTTCCCGCGCCGCCAACGCTGCGTGTACGCAGCAATAATCGAATTCGATCCCCTGTCCAATACGATTCGGCCCCCCGCCTAGAACCATGATTTTCTTTCGCTCGTCAGGCTGCGACTCGCACTCCTCTTCGTAGGTGGAATAAAGATAAGCCGTAGTGGCCGGAAACTCCGCCGCGCACGAGTCGACCCGTTTGTATACCGGACGCACGTCGAGCGCGTGCCGGTGCTGGCGAATCGTCGATTCACTCTCTCCCAACAGCGTGCCGATTCGCTTGTCGGAAAAACCCTTGCGCTTGATTTCGAACAACTCGTCCCGGTTTAGGGTATCAAGCCTTCGATCCCTCAACGCGTCTTCCACTGTGACCAGTTCCTGAATCTGAGCAATGAACCAGGGGTCGATGTTTGAAAGCTCGTGCACTTCCTGTGCGCGCATTCCCCAGCGCAGAGCATCCGCCAGGTAACGCAGCCGGTCGGGACCTGCGGCGCTCAGTTCGCGGCGCAGCAGAGACGCGCTGTCATGAGCATTCGCGGGCATGATTTCGTCGAGGCCGCTCAAGTCCGTCTCCAGTCCGCGAAGCGCTTTTTGCAGAGATTCCTGGAACGTGCGCCCGATGGCCATGACCTCGCCCACTGATTTCATCTGTGTCGTCAGGCGCGAACTGGCCTTGGGAAATTTTTCGAAATTGAATCTCGGGATCTTGGTCACGACGTAATCGATAGTAGGCTCGAAAGAAGCCGGCGTGGCGCCGCCCGTGATCTCGTTGGCCAGTTCGTCAAGGGTATATCCAACGGCGAGCTTCGCCGCGACCCGGGCGATAGGAAAGCCGGTGGCTTTGGACGCGAGCGCGGAGGAGCGGGAAACCCTGGGATTCATCTCGATGATGACCAGCCGACCGTCATCTGGATTCACCGCGAACTGCACGTTAGAACCACCGGTATCGACACCGATCTCGCGCAACACGGCGATGGACGCGTCGCGCATGATCTGGAATTCCTTGTCGGTGAGCGTTTGCGCCGGCGCCACGGTGATGGAGTCACCGGTGTGTATGCCCATGGGATCCAGATTTTCGATAGAACAGATGATGATGCAGTTGTCCTTGTGGTCCCGCACTACCTCCATCTCGAATTCTTTCCAGCCCAGCACCGATTCTTCCAGAAGCACTTCGTTCGTAGGCGATGCGTCCAGGCCGCGCTGACAAAGCTCTTCGAACTCATCGCGGTTATAGGCAATACCGCCGCCAGTTCCGCCTAGAGTGAAAGACGGTCGCATGATGGTGGGGAAGCCCACCTCGCGCTGCGCGTTCAAGGCTTCCTGCATGCTGTGGACCAGCGCCGATCGCGGGCAATCCAAGCCGATGCCGCGCATCGACTCGCGAAAGCGCTCCCGGTCCTCCGCCTTGTCGATGGCGTCGCGGGAAGCGCCGATGAGCTCCACCCCGTGCATCTCCAAAACTCCGTGTTGCGCCAGGTCTAAAGCGCAGTTAAGCGCGGTCTGACCGCCCATGGTGGGCAGCAGCGCGTCAGGCTTTTCGCGCTCGATGATTTTTGCAACCGTTTCCCAGTAAATGGGCTCGATGTAGGTGGCATCCGCCAGCTCCGGATCCGTCATGATGGTGGCCGGATTAGAGTTCACCAGGATGACGCGATAGCCCTCCTCCCGTAGCGCCTTGCACGCCTGGGCGCCCGAATAATCGAACTCGCACGCCTGGCCGATGATGATCGGACCGGCGCCGATGATGAGCACGCCCTGAATGTCGCTGCGTTTGGGCATTTGCGTCAGTGAAGCGGAGGGTTACTCAACAGCGCGATCAAAGGAATCGCGAGCAAGCTCGCTCCTACAGCGGGTTTCGATTGAGGCCGCGTCAGGCGTCATGCGTCACCGTCATCAGCTTGATGAATTGATCGAACAATGCGCCCACGTCGTGGGGACCCGGGCTCGCCTCCGGGTGACCCTGAAAACCGAACGCCGGGCGGTCCACCCAGCGGATTCCCTGCAGGCTTCCGTCGAAGAGCGATCGATGGGTGGCGCGAATGTTGTTCGGCAACGTGTCTTCATCCACGGCAAAGCCGTGGTTCTGGCTGGTAATGAGCACCTGACCGGAGTCAAGATCCTTGACCGGATGATTCGCCCCGTGGTGCCCGAATTTCATCTTCGAGGTGCGCCCACCGCCCGCGAGTCCTAAAAGCTGGTGACCCAAACAGATCCCGAACAGCGGAATCTCTGTCTCCAGCAGCGCGCGTATTGCGCTGACGGCGTAGTCGCACGGCTCGGGATCTCCGGGACCGTTGGACAGAAAAACGCCGTCGGGATTCATCACAAGAACCGCTTTCGCCGTCGTTTGCGCCGGCACTACGCTGACCCGGCAACCGCGATCCGTGAGCATGCGTAGAATGTTGCGTTTGATACCGAAGTCGTAAGCGACGACGTGAAAGCGCATCGATTCCGATGTCGCTTTGGAGTACCCCGCGGACAGCGACCATGTGCCTTCGCCCCAGTCGTAGCCGCGGGTCACCGAAACCTCTCGCGCGAGGTCCATACCTTTGAGCCCCGGAAAGGCGCGCGCTTCGGCCAGGGCTTGATCCGCAGACACCTTTTCTCCGGCGGCAATGCAGCCGTTCTGCGCCCCCTTCTGTCGCAAAATCCGCGTCAGCCTACGGGTATCGATGCCGGCAACGCCGACCACGCCCCGGTCTTTGAGATAGCTCTTGAGGTCGCCGGCGGCGCGAAAATTACTCTGCACCGACGGCACGTCCCGGACCACCAGACCGGAGGCGTAGATGCGATCCGACTCCTCGTCCTGAGGGTTGACGCCGACGTTACCGATATGCGGATAAGTCAGGGTCACGATCTGACGGCAGTAGGACGGATCGGTAAGGATTTCTTGATATCCCGTAATCGCAGTGTTGAACACCACTTCACCGGCGCTGCTTCCGTCAGCGCCGATGGATATTCCGCGAAACAGGCTGCCGTCTTCGAGCGCAAGTACTGCAGGGGGTCGCACGCAAGCCTCTCCTTAGATATGAAAAACGGGAGTGCCCAAAGAGGTCATCTCCCGCTCGTCTCGCGTCGCACCGTTGCCTTCACCTCTTTCGCGGACAACGTGTCCACAGCCCGGCGGCGGCGCGATTTTACGTCAGGCCGGCAGCGGTTTCCACGCGGCCCAAGGTCTCCTCATTTCAGTCCGAGAACGTCCTGCATGTCGTAGAGGCCGTTGTCCCGACTATTGAGCCAGCGGGCGGCGCGAAGCGCGCCGCGCGCAAAATTAAGCCGGCTCGAAGCCCTGTGAACGATCTCCACCCGCTCACCGGCGCCGGCGAACATGACCGTGTGCTCGCCGACGATGTCTCCGCCACGCACGGTTTCGAAACCGATGCTCTCGCGAGCGCGTTCACCGGTGTGGCCTTCCCGGCCGTACACCGCGCACTGTGCCAGGTCTCTGCCCAATGTCGAAGCGATGATCTCGCCCATGCGCACCGCGGTGCCGGAGGGGGCGTCCACCTTGTGGCGGTGATGCGCCTCGATGATTTCCACGTCCACTTCGTCACCGAGCACCGAGGCCGCCATATCAATGAGCCTGAAGCAGAGATTGACGCCGACGCTCATGTTGGGGGCAAGCACCAGCGCCATGTCTTTCGCAAGATTCGCGATCCGCGACCGCTGCGCCTCGTCAAAACCCGTGGTTCCGATCACCGCCTTTGCTTCAAGCCTGGCACAGGCCTCAAGGCTGTCCAGACTCGCCTGGGGAAGGCTGAAGTCCACCATCACGTCAAAGGCATCGGCGCAGTCGGTAAGCGAGGCGGCGATATTTACCCCCGAGCTGCCGGTGCCCGCTAGGGTGCCGGCGTCGATGCCGATGTACTCGCTCCCGGGCGCTTCCACCGCGGCGGTAAGCGCCACAGCGGGATCGTCGTCGCAGGCCTGAATCAGCGTCCGACCCATGCGCCCGCCGGCGCCGCAAATGGCGACCCGGGTCGGGGCGGTGTTCACGGCTTCAAATCCTCGAAGAACTGCTTCACCGAATCCAGCCACGAGGACTCCTTAGGCGAGTGTCTCTTGCCGCTTTGTTGCATGGACTGTTCAAACTCTCGAAGCAGTGATTTCTGCTTGCTGCTCAGATGAACCGGCGTCTCCGTGACGACCCGACAGATGAGATCACCAGTGGCGCCGCCGCGAACGGATTTTACCCCCTTGTTCTTCAACCTGAAGAGCCTCCCGGTCTGCGTCTCGGGCGGAATTTTGAGGCTGACCCTGCCGTTCAGGGTGGGCACGTCCAGCTCACCGCCCAGCGCCGCGGTTCCAAAGCCGATAGGCACCTCGCAAAAGAGGTTGTTGCCGTCGCGGGTGAAAATGGGATGCTCGCGGACATTGATCTCGACGTAGAGATCGCCGGGCGGACCACCGCGCTGACCCGCCTCACCCTCACCTGACAATCGAATGCGGTCGCCGATATCCACACCCGGGGGCACTTTGACCGAGAGCGTTTTCTCCCGTCGCCGCCGGCCCTGGCCGCCGCATTCGCGGCACGGGTCAGTGATGATCTTGCCGCTGCCGCGACACCTCGGGCAGGTCTGCTGAATGGAGAAAAAGCCCTGCTGCATGCGCACCTGGCCAGCACCACCGCAGGTCGTGCACGCTTCCGGTGATGAGCCGGACTTAACCCCGCTGCCGCTGCAGGCATCGCATTCGATCAGCGAAGGAACGTGTATGGTGGCGGTGGTGCCGAAGACCGCTTCTTCGAGGCTGAGCCCGAGCTCATAGCGAAGATCCGAACCGCGATAGACCCGCTCCCCGCCCGCTCGCCCGCCGAATATATCTCCGAATACTTCGTCGAAAATGTCGCGAAATCCGCCTGCAGAGGTGAACCCGCCGCTCCCGCCGGCGGCGCCTTCGACGCCAGCGTGGCCGAACTGATCGTAGGCCGCCCGCTTGCGGTCGTCGGAGAGAACGTCGTAGGCCTCTTTTGCCTCCTTGAATTTATCAATCGCATCGGAGTCGTCAGCGTTGCGATCGGGGTGATATTTCATTGCCAAGCGACGATACGCTTTCTTCAGCGCGTCACGATTGGCGTCCCTGTCGACGCCCAGAACTTGGTAGTAATCCCGCTTGGACATGACTCACACGCGAAAAGGCGCGGGCCTGCGCCAGCCCGCGCCTTCAGTCTGATGATCGAACGTTCCGGTCAACTACTTGGTGTTTTCATTGACTTCTTCGAACTCTGCATCGACGACGTCGTCGCCTCCCCCTGAAGCCTGACCGCCTCCGGGGCCCTGCTGGTCACCGGATCCCTCCGCAGCGCCGGCTTCGGCCTGCTGCTTGTAAACTCGCTCGGCGAGTTTGCCGGCAAGCTCCTGCAGCGCTTCGGTCTTTGATTCGATGGCCTGCTTGTCATCGCCCTTCATGGCTTCATGCAACGCCTCAATAGCCGACTCGATGTCCTTCTTCTCATTCTCTTCCACCTTGTCACCGAGCTCTTTGATGCTCTTGTTGGTGGCGTGAATGAGATTGTCCGCGTGGTTACGGGCGTTGACCAGCTCGTGGAATTTCTTGTCCTCCGCGGCGTGACTTTCCGCGTCTTTAACCATGCGCTCGACCTCGTTATCGGAAAGACCGCTGGAAGCGCGAATGACGATGGACTGTTCCTTGCCAGTGGCCTTGTCCTTGGCCGACACGTTAAGAATGCCGTTGGCATCGATATCGAAAGCGACCTCTATCTGTGGCACACCGCGAGGCGCCGGCGGGATATCCGCGAGATCGAAACGGCCCAGCGATTTGTTTGCCGACGCCACCTCACGCTCGCCCTGAAGCACGTGCACCGTAACCGCGCCCTGGTTGTCTTCCGCGGTAGAGAACACCTGGGACGCCTTGGTCGGAATGGTGGTGTTCTTCTCGATAAGCTTGGTCAGCACGCCGCCCAGCGTCTCGATGCCGAGCGAAAGCGGCGTCACGTCGAGAAGCAGCACATCCTTCACGTCGCCCGCCAGAACGCCGGCCTGAATCGCCGCGCCCATGGCAACGGCTTCGTCCGGGTTTACGTCCTTACGCGGCTCCTTGCCGAAAATTTCCTTAACCATCTCCTGCACCTTGGGCGTGCGCGTCTGACCGCCGACTAGAATGACGTCGGAAATGTCCGAAGGCTTTACCCCGGCGTCCTTCAGCGCAGTCTTGCAGGGCTCCACGGTGCGGGTTATCAGATCTTCCACCAAAGACTCGAGCTTCGCTCGGGTCAGCTTGATGTTAAGGTGCTTTGGTCCACTCTGATCGGCGGTGATGTACGGCAGATTGATCTCCGTTTGCTGGCTGGAGGACAGCTCTATCTTCGCTTTCTCCGCCGCTTCCTTGAGCCGCTGCAACGCCAACGGGTCGTTGTGCAGATCGATTCCCGAATCCTTTTTAAAACTGTCGGAGAGGTAATCGATAACGCGCAGATCGAAGTCCTCACCACCAAGGAAGGTGTCGCCGTTGGTGGACAGCACCTCAAACTGGTGCTCGCCATCGACTTCCGCGATTTCGATGATGGAGATGTCGAAGGTGCCGCCGCCGAGGTCGTACACCGCAATTTTCGAATCCCCGCGCTTCTTGTCCATGCCGTAAGCGAGCGCCGCGGCCGTCGGCTCGTTGATGATGCGTTTGACGTCCAACCCTGCTATCTTGCCGGCGTCCTTGGTCGCCTGGCGCTGGGAATCATTGAAGTAAGCCGGCACCGTGATCACCGCCTCCTTGATCTCTTGGTTGAGATAGTCTTCGGCGGTCTTTTTCATCTTCATCAGCACCCGAGCGGCAATCTCCGGCGGCGCGAGTTTCTTGCCCTTGACGTCAACCCAGGCGTCACCGTTGTCGGCGCCGACAATCTTGTAAGGCACCATGCCGCGATCCTTCTGCACCACGTCGTCTTTGTAGCGCCGGCCGATCAGACGCTTGATCGCAAACAGGGTGTTTTGGGGATTGGTAACCGCCTGACGCTTCGCCGACTGACCGACGAGCACCTCGTCGTCCTTGGTGAAGGCGACAATGGACGGCGTAGTTCGGTCGCCCTCGCTGTTCTCGATAACCCGGGCCTTGCCGCCCTCCATGACGGCCACGCAGGAGTTGGTGGTGCCGAGGTCGATTCCTATGATTTTTCCCATTGCTCGCTACTCCAATTCAAACCTGTGAAACTATCCGGCCTCGGCCAATCATCCCTGTATTATCAACGAGATACCGGCGCACGAATTCTCTTGTCAATATTGGGTCTTAAGCTCGATTTTCAACACCGCATGACCGTTGCTGAGACTTTACTTGGCGACGATGACCAGCGCCGGACGCACTAAGCGGTCGTTGAGCAGATAACCCTTCTGTATCACCGAAATCACGGTGTTCGAGTCTTGGCCGTCCGCCTCCTGCATCGTCATCGCCTGATGGTATTCGGGATCGAATGCTTTGCCTTCCGGATTGATCTCGGTGACACCGAACTTTTCCAGAGCGGCGGCAAACATCTTCAGGGTCAGTTCCATACCTTCCCGCAGCCTGGCCAGCTTGGCGTCTTCCCCCTGCCCGGCGGCCAGTCCAAGCTCCAGGCTGTCCTTCACCGGCAGCAGTTCAGTGACCATGCGTTCAAGTCCGTACTTGTGGGCATTTTCCAGATCGCGCTCGCTGCGCTTTCTCAGATTCTCGAGCTCCGCGCGGCTGCGAAGCGCCACCTCCCAGTGAGACTCTGCGGTGCGTCGGGCTTCTTGCAGCTGCTTTTGGAGCTCGGCCACGGACGGTTTTCCAGCTTTTTTCTTACTCCCTCGGGTCGCTTTGTCGGCGCTTCCTTTGTCGCCGTCGGTCGCCGCCGCGCCGGTGTCATCGACGCTCTCGTCGGCACCGTGGCCCTGGACCGGCGATGGCGCGGTTTCCGGATCGGCTTCCATAATGTTTGAAGTGTTGGTGTCCTTGTCGCCGCTCATCTAATTTCTCCTGCTGCCCGCTACGCCTCGCCCGGCGGCGGATCGTGCCGTTGTTGCGGCAGCGCAGAGAGTGCGCGCGCCGCGACCTTTCGTCCGCGGGGACGCCGTGTCGACTCAAATATGGGGTTCAGTGCTGCTTATTCAAGGCAGCGCCTAGCAGCCGCGCAGTGAGGTCAACGATGGGGATCACGCGGTCGTAGGCCATCCGTGTTGGTCCAATGACGCCCAGAACGCCCAATACCTCACCTTCGGCTTCGTAGGGCGAGGTCACTACGCTGCAGTCGTCCAGGACGTCGTATCCCGATTCCTCTCCGATGAATATCTGAATCCCGTTCGCCTTCAGCGATTGGTCCAGCAGATGAAGAATGTCACGCTTCTGGTTGAAGGCCTCGAAAAGCTGGCGCAGCTTTTCCATGTCCGAAAGCTCGCCGTACTCCATCAGGTTGGTCTGTCCAGCCACCAGGAAATCGTCCGACGGCGGACGCCTGTCGAAACCCTTGTTCGCCATCTCTATCGCCGCGATCATCATCGAATTCATTTGTTCGCGCGCGGATTTCAGCTCCTCCAGCAGCGTTTCCCGCACCAGGTATAGATCCTTTCCGGCGCATAGACCGTTGATGTAGTTCGCCGCCCGTTCGAGCTCCGAGGCGGTGTAGCGCCGATCGGTGTGGATGATGCGGTTTTGAACCTCGCGGTCGTTCACCACCAGGATTGTAAGAACCTGATGCTCGGACAAGGGCAGATATTCAACCTGGCGAAGGGTCGCGTGATCTTGACGCGGAAGCATGACGATCCCGGCAAGGTGGGTGATACTGGACAACAGGGAAGAGGCGGTCTCGAGTAGCGTGCTTGGGTTTTGCGCCCGGGAGAAGTGCTTTTCCAGGTCGTTCACCTGAGCCAACCCCAGAGGCTCGACTTGAAGCAAAGTATCGACGAATAGGCGGTAGCCCCGGGCGGTGGGAATCCGCCCTGCAGAGGTGTGCGGGGAACGCAGCAACCCCAGGTCCTCGAGGTCGGCCATGACATTGCGCACGGTGGCGGGACTCAGGTCGAGACCGGATTCTCGCGCCAGCGCCCGCGAGCCGACCGGCTGACCCTCACGGATATAGCGCTCCACGAGCGTTTTGAGCAAGTACTGAGCACGGTCGTTCAGTTCCGGATTCATCGCTTGGGCGGGCACCATCGCTGGGCGCAATTCATGCTATTGGCAAAGTTAGCACTCTCCCTCCGTGAGTGCAAAAAGCCCTGCCGGCTACGTGGCGCGGGCCTCGGAGCCCGTGATAACGTTCCCCCGCCGGTACCCCGGTGGGAACCGAACCGCAGTCATCTACAACGAGACCCGGTGCCCAAGTCTCAGGGTAAGCCGTCCCGGTTCCGAACCCTGCGAGGCAGAATCGAGCGACAATTGGCCAACGTGTTCGACAACATCGGACTCATCGCAAAGCTGGACGACCAGCGGGTCAGCGACACCTTGGACGTGCTGGTGGATTACCTGCGCGCAGCGGGTAAAGAGATCGTCTTAGACGAGGAGAGCGCGCGCGCCTACCCGGGCGCCGACCTGGAAATCGTTCCCCGCAACGAGCTCGGCGCCAGCTGTGATCTCGTCATCGTTGTGGCCGGTGACGGCACTTTTCTCAACGCCGCCAGGGACCTCGCCGAGTCCGGCGTAAGACTTCTTGGCGTCAACCTTGGCCGGCTCGGTTTTCTCGCCGATATCATGCCGGCGGAAATGACCCAAAGGCTGGACGAGATCCTGAACGGCCAGTTCGAAGAGGAACATCGCTTTCTTCTCAGCGCCGAGGTGGTGCGCGACGGCCGCGTCATGCACGAGTCAGCCGCGCTCAACGAGGTGGTGGCACACAAGGGAAATATCCCGCGCTTGGTGGAGTTTGAAACCTACGTCAACGATCGCCTTCTCAACGTGCAGCGCTCGGACGGACTTATTGTATCGACCCCGACGGGTTCGACCGCCTACTCGCTTTCCGGCGGTGGCCCCATCGTGCATCCAGCGCTGGACGCTATCGTTCTCGTTCCTATCTGCCCCCATACCTTGAGCAGCCGCCCGCTTGTGGTTCGCGCGGATAGCGAAATACAGATCCTCATGTCGCGCGGGAGCACGCCGGAAGCCCAGTTGACCTGCGACGGGCACAGCGCCATGGAACTGAGGCTCGGTGACCGTCTCGTTATCCGTCGAAAAGCCGAGCCGCTGCGTTTGATTCATCCTGCCGGACACGATTATTTCGCCACCCTTCGAACCAAGCTGCACTGGGGCCGGGAAATATAGCAATGCGACACGGCCGCGGTTGAGCGGACATTGGATGACTGTTCCCAATACTGCGATAGCTTCGACTTCGATGCAGCGCCTTACTAGGACGGCATTAGGACGCTCAGGGGAAAGGTTCTTGCCTGTACCCTCCCTATGATCCATCTCCTTAATGTGCCGCCCGGGAGGGAGGGCCACAGAACCGCAGGTGACCTGCGACTCACAGCGGGTAATTAGATGCTGATACAGCTTTCAATCCGAAATCTCGCCATCGTCGATAGTCTCGACCTGGAGCTGGGCCCTGGGGCCACCGCACTTACTGGGGAAACCGGCGCCGGCAAATCCATCCTGGTGGACGCTCTGGCCCTGGTGGCGGGAGGCCGGGCGAGCAGCAACTCGGTGCGGCCAGGTTGCGAACGCGCCGAAGTCAGCGCGGTATTCGAAGTCGGCGGCAACGCGGCGGTCAGAGAAACATTGAGCGCGCTGGAGATCGAAGACTCGGAAGGACAGTGCGTCCTGCGCCGAATCGTAGCTGCCGATGGTCGCTCGCGGGCCTTCGTGAATGGCCTACCGGTCGCAATCGGCAACTTGAAATTCTTGGGCGACCAATTGGTGGACATTCACGGCCAGCACGCGCACCACGCGATCCTGCGCCGCGACGAGCAGTTGAGGCTAGTGGACGAGTACGCCAGTCACCCCGAGCTCCTTGAAGCCGTGACCAACGCCCACGACAGTTACTCGCAGCTGTGTCGGGAGATAGAAGCGGACCTCGATGAGGACGTGAATCCGGCAGCGCGCCTCGATTATCTCCGATTTCAGCTGGATGAGCTCGAAGCGTTGAAGATCACGCCTCAGTCGCTGTCCGAGATCAGCGAGGAACACTCCCGCCTGGCTCACGTGGGCGAACTTCAGAGCGCCACCGAGGAGGCGCTCACCGCGCTTGACGATGACGAGCAAAAGTCAGCGCGTTCTCAACTGGCGGTGGCGGCGCGCGCGTTGCGTCGGATCGAGTCCTTTAACGTTGACGGCTCGGTTTCAGCAGCGCGTGCTCTGCTGGAGGAGGCGAGCATCAATCTTGAGGAAACCCAAAGCCAGCTCCGCGATTACCGCGAGCGGCTGAACGCGGATCCCGAGCGACTGGAGATGCTGGACCGCCGACTGGCCGCCCTCCACGACGTGGCGCGCAAACACCGAGTGGAGGTCGAAGAGCTGCCACAGCTGCAGCAGCGACTGAGAGCGGAAGCGGATCGGCTGGCGACCCGGGGTGAAAGAATCGAAGCCTTGGAGCGGCGGCGGGAAACTCTGCTCGAGGAATATCGTTCGCTGGCACGGCGTCTTTCGCAAAGCCGCGCCGCGGCGGCGGGTCGTCTCGCCGACGCGGTAATGAAGAACCTGAATCGATTAGGCATGGGGGGCGCCCGATTTCATATCCAGGTGGGTTCGAATGAAGCCCGCGCACCCGCCCGGTTGGGCATCGACCGGGTGGAATTCCAGGTGGCGCCCAACCCCGGGTTACCGATGAATTCTGTATCGCGAACAGCATCAGGCGGAGAGTTGTCCAGAATCAGCCTCGCCATCCAGGTGGTGGATGTCAGCACTACCGGGGTACCCGTCGTCGTCTTCGACGAAGTAGACGTCGGTGTAGGCGGCGGTCACGCGGAGGTGGTGGGCGATATGCTGCGCTCGCTGGCAAAACACAGGCAGGTGTTTTGCGTCACCCACCTGCCCCAGGTCGCTTCCCAGGCGAATCACCACCTGCGCGTGCTGAAGACGGTGAGTGCGGACACCACCGCCACCCAGGTCGAGTACCTACACGGCGAAGAGCGGGTGAATGAAGTCGCCCGCATGCTGGGCGGGCTCAGACTGACGCGGCAAACGGTGGCCCACGCCAGGGAAATGATTGAGCGCGCCTGACATGCGGCAGATTCGAAGGTATTCCGCGGTCACAAGATGTTGCCCCTATAATCTCAGCCCCAATATCAGGCGGACCGATTGATGCCCTTTCAGATGACAACGCGACTTCGCACCCCGCTGCTTGTGACCTTGCTGGTTTGCGTTTCGTTGCTCGTCGCCGCTTGTTCCACGATCAGGCTTCCCGGCGTTTACCGCCTGGACATCCAGCAGGGCAACGTGGTCACGAATGAGATGCTGGACCAGGTCGAGCTGGGCATGGGCCGGCGACAGGTTCGATTCATTCTAGGCACGCCGCTGCTCACCGATCCTTTCAATCAAGATCGATGGGACTATCTCTACAGCCTTCAGAAGGGGGGCGGCGACCGGGTTCAGCGACACATTTCACTCTCGTTTGAAAACGACCTGCTGGTGCGTATCGAGGGCGATATACCAACAGATCCGACACCGGAGGGCGCTCGGCGACGGGAGGAGATGGTCGTTACCGTGCCGGCGGAACGGCGAAAGAAAGGGTTTTTCTCGAGTCTCGTTCCGGGCTTTCTGAAAAAATCGCCGGCCAGGGGCGATGACACTGCAACGATTCCCGCAGAGGATTCCGGTAGCGCGACCGTCGCCGCTACCAGCAGCGCATCCGAGCCGGGCGCAAGCGAGGCAGAAGATGAAGTGGGGACAATCAGCGCCGACGACAGCGCCGATCTGGAAAAACTTTTCGGTGATTTCGGCAGGCTAGATAACGGTGCGAGCGAGTCGGCTGTGGATTCCGCACCCCTCACGACCCGGGACGCCGAATCTCCTTGAGCGCTACTCCGATTTCCCGTTCTCATCACCGCCATCAGCCGCGCTTGCACTGCGCACGCCGTCGCCGGGCTACTTTGGGATCCACTTCGAGGGGGCGGTAGATTTCCACCCGGTCGCCGGGTTGGAGCAAGCGGTGCGCGGGCGCCCTACGCCCGAACACACCCAGCTCCGGATAACCAAACGCCGCCTCCGGTAAAAGCGCCTGCTGGCGACACAGTTCGATAGCGCCGGCTACGGTCGTACCCGCCGGCACCTCCATTGTCACCAGGTATTGGCGGTCCGAGGCGGCGTAGACCACTTCAACTTGGATCGTGCCGGTTTTTCCCATAGAGCGCGTGGGCGCGTTTGCAGAACGCCTCAACCATGGTCTCGGCAATGTGATTGAAAACCGGCCCGACGGTGGCTTTGAGCAGCCGGCTTGCAAAATCGAACTCGAGATGAAGTTCGATCTTCGAGCCGTCGTTACCGAGCGGCGTGAACCGCCACTCGCCCTGGAGGTGTTTGAAGGGACCTTCAACCAGGCTCATGCGGATGGTCTCCCCGTATCTGAACCAATTGCGCGTGGTGAACGATTTCCTTACCGGTCCGCGAGCGAACTCGATGCTCGCGTGAACCTCGCCCCCGCTGCCTTCCTTGATTCGAGCACATCGACACCAGGGAAGGAATGTGGGGTACGTTTCCACATCGGCAACGAGTTGATACATTGCCTCGGCCGGATACGGCATTATCGCGTTTCTATCGACCTTGCGCACTTCGCTTTAAATCAGCTCGACTCGGGGTCTTTTGCGGATTGGGCTGAAGAATACCAGTACAGGACACGCGTCTCGATGGCCAGGAAAAAACCGGATTCGGCCAACACGATTGTCGTCAACAAGAAGGCGCGCTTTGAATTCTTCATCGAGGAAACCTTTGAGTCCGGCCTCGAGCTCAAGGGCTGGGAAGTGAAGAGTTTGCGCGACAAACGGGTGCAGCTGGCTGAGGCTTACGTGGTGATGAAGGACGGTGAAGCCTGGCTTCTCGGCTCGCACATTACCCCTCTGCGAACCGTATCCACCCACTTCGCCCCGGATCCGACGCGAACCCGAAGACTGCTGCTGCACCGGCGGGAAATCGACCGGTTGACCGGTGCTGTCGAGCGGCAGGGCTACACCGTGGTCCCGCTCAAGCTTTACTGGAAAAACGGTCGGGCCAAGCTTCAAATAGGTCTTGCCAAGGGCAAAAAGCAGCACGATAAGCGTGCCACCTCACGGGAACGGGACTGGCAGCGGGAAAAGGCCCGCTTTTTGAAGCGCGGATAATCTCCCTGGCGGTTGAGTGTTCGAGCCGCCGCCCACATATTCAAACTGTGGATCGGCAATTTTCTGCGATATCGCGCGGTGGCCCGCCGCCGCCTGGTGGTTTAAAATTGCCCGTGTCCAACGAACACTTATGGGGGCGACCTGGTTTCGACACGGGTAGCAAAGCCCTAGGTGCATGCCGAGGCGCAGCAGACCTCGTTAATCCAGCTGCAAAACCTATAGTTGCCAACGACGACAACTACGCTCTAGCCGCTTAAAGCGGCTAGCCTCTGACTGCGCTGTGCTTGTGCACGCAGATTCCAGGGGTCACATTTCACAAGATCGCGTCGATGCGCGCCCTTCGCGTCGGCGCTAAAACTCAAGGGGCTCGCCCTGGCGCCGCCCTGCCCGTCGGGTATCGCGGGGGTCAAATGAATAGACGAGGCTAAGCATGTAGAGCCGAAGGTGGCGTGCTTGTGGACGCGGGTTCGATTCCCGCCGCCTCCACCATTCCCACGGTTTAAGTCATTGATTCTTTGCTCCCACCTGGGCTCGAAATTGGCCTGGGAGGTGCTGGTTGCGCAGCATTTCGTCGGCCTCAAATCCGGCCCCTTCGTATCGAGCAATTTCCTAGACTGGATCCCTCTCCCACTATCCCGATCCCCCGATCTCGTTAGCTCGGTCTTACCGTCGAATTGACGAATGCCGACGCCACTAATGGCATCCGCGCGCTCGATGTATAAGGATCGGCGCGCTGACCACTGGTGGCCCCTGGGGCGACTGCGCAGAATCGCCGCAGAGCGGTTTTCTCCCTGTGACCCAGGCCCTACCCTTCACGAGACATCAAGGCTTTACGCGAAACGAGAGAACCCCTACACCACGCCATGGAACGCATCAGGCTAGCGCCGGACATTAGGACCAAGGCGATCAGCCGGTCAATGAAATTCGGGAAATGGCCCCTCTGCACGTTTCCAAACCAGATACGCGTCCACGTTTTCGGTACCGACTTCAAGGCCCTCTGCGCTCAGTAAAAGTTTTTCGTCCGTGAATTTAAACTTTCGGCGTTGCTCGCTGCCAATCCAGTTCGGAAAGGAGGCGACGGTCACCGTATGCACCACCTCGTCTCCATCCACCCGATAGGTCCCGCAATACGAGACGTGCGAAGTTGCGCTGTCCATGATTTCGCCTGGGTCGCCGCCGAACAAGTCCGCCGAGGAATGTAAGTGCCGATGACGCGCCATAATGTGCACAAATACAAAATCTTCGTTTGAGTAGCTGATATTTCCCACAGCGTCTGAGCCCAATGGGTATGTCACGTCGCCCGACGCATGCCGGTTTTCCCATGAAGCCAGCTTGTAGGTGCCAACCAGAGTCTTATCTTTCATTGTTGCCTCAATTAATCGTGAACCGAAGTCACGGAAAGCTGCTTCGGCGGAGTGAGCATTAAAGGAGGCCAGATCTCGGCGTGTGTAGTCGGTTTCACTCAAGAGACCTGACTTCTTTGGCCCGAATCTGCAAAGCCCTCTAAGTCCATCTCGTCGACAGGAGATCTCGGATACTTTACAGAAACCTGAGAATTTCCGGGTTCGCTTCAAAAATCATAGGGCTATTGCCGGCTAAAGTTACGAATCGAGCGACCGGAATGCGCGGCGCACGAAGCTTGCCTTCCGATAGAGGTGCGACCGAGTCCCCGAACATGCGCTTACTCGAGATTGTCCGGAAGCGGGACGCCGGCAACAACACTTGCTTGTCGGAGAAAAAACCCAGCTTTCGGCCGTCTTCACACGATAACTCAGCTGCGTGTGACACTGTTCACGCCGGGCGTATCCAAGCCCTCGTCGTGGCCCGCACAATAGTCATGCTCGGAAGGGAAGGTTGTGCGATGTGATAAATAGAAACCCCTGAATCCTTAACGGGAAACGGGGGCTCTGCGGCGCTGACTTCGAGCCCGGCGCGGCCCGCTCAGCCGGTGCCGACCAGCATCTGGTGCAGTACCGCCATCTGCGCCAGCATGCGATTTCGGGCCTGGTGGATGACGACACTGCGCGGGCCGTCGAGAACCTCGTCGTCCACCTCGACCCCGCGCCGTACGGGCAGGCAGTGCATGTACCGGCACTGCGCTCCCGCGCCTGCGAACCAGCGCTCGTCGACGCACCAAGAAGCGCACTCGCGCCGCAGCGTGCTGTCGGCAGCGCGGTCTGCGTAGTGCGCCGTCGACACCCACGATCGCGCATACACGACGTGCGCCTCGGCAAGCCCCGCGTCTCGCTCCTCGGTCTCGTGCACCGAGCCCCCGGAGATCCGTGCCGCGGCCCGGGCCTTGTCCATGATGGCGCCGGGCAACGCGAACCCCTCCGGGCGCAGCACCGTCACGTCCATGCCGCGCATCGCGGCCATGTGCAGCGCAGCGCCCGGGACCGACAGCGGCAACGGATCGGGGTGGTAGGCCCAGCTCAGCACGAAACGACCGCCGCTCGCCGGGATCCCGAGATCGTCCATCGTCTTCCAGTCCGCGAGCACTTGGCACGGGTGGTTCGCGGCCGACTCCATATTGATGAACGGGGTGTCGACGAGGTCGGTGAGCGAGCGGAACTCGGTCTCCGCGAGATCCTCGTCGAGGCGATTCAGCTTCGCCAGCGCACGGATTCCGATGGCGTCTCCGTACGAGGCGATCACCGGGACCGCCTCGTGGATGTGCTCCGCCGCGACTCCGTCCATGACGATGCCCGAGCGCGTCTCCAGGCCGTGGATCGACATCTCCGGAGAGACCACAAAAGCGCCGCCGCCAAGCCGCATCATCGCGGCCTGGAAGGACGTGAGGGTACGCAGGGAACGGTTCAGGAACAGCAGCGCGAGCACCTTGCCGACAAGGGCCTGTGGCTCCGGGCGCTCGTCCAGACGCCTGGCCAGCGCCAGCAAATCCGAGATTTCCTCCGCCGAGAAATCGGCGAGATCGTTGAACGCCTTCACAAGCCCTCCTCTCCTGGTCACGCTTTTGTCATGGCTTGTCGAGCAGCCGATAACGATGGACGGCAAACCCACCGCCGCCACAGCCGACTATTCGGCATCTAAATGCTCATTGCCCAGCGGTCTTAAAGCCGGCGCGCATCTTCTTTGCGACCCGCATCGCCTTAACCGCATCTTTCGAGGTTACTCCTACTGTTGTCTTTAGATCTGTGACTCCCCCGCTGGCTGCTGCGGTCATTAGGCTCGCAAGGGTGTTTGTATCAGTCTTGCCCTTGCCCGACTCCATAATCACAAGAAAGTCATACTCTCCATAGGTCACGAAATAGTGTAGCAATTTTGCCCCGGCAGCCTTGGCCAAGGCCGCCACCGACTCTGCCCGGTCCTCGGGTTGGCTGATCATCCCGTCGATAGCCTCGCGGGTATATCTGCCTTGCGTGATGTAGACTGGCATCTCTTGGTCCTCCCTAGTTTTTAGCCTGTGACAACCCAACCATCCCATAAATTTACAATGCTCACATCTCTCGGATTGTTGGCCCAGACCCCCAATTGGGAATTGGCAGAGGCCGTCACTTATAGCGTCGCCGTATCTCGCCGCGCAAAAAAAGAAAACCGACGCCTTGACCAAGGACCCGGGCTCGGATTACGCGGGTACGGTTGAGCTAAAATGATTCAGTTGGTTTTCCGGACGGGCATCCGGACCTTCGAGTTGAGTGCAGTGAGGTGCGGCGATTTTGACTGGCGACAGAGGGTGATTAGCATCCGTCGCGCCAAGGTGCGGGGCGAGATCAATTCTCGGAAGACAAAAGCCGGGCGGCGCGAGGTTAAACTGCCTCCCGCCGTTGAGGCACTGAAGGGGCATAAATCGTTCATATATGTCGCGGGGCAGGAGGTGTTCCACAACCCACGCACAGGCGTACCGTGGGCGGGCGACGCGCCGATGAGAAAGACGGCATGGACCCAAAGCCCTGCGTCGGGCGAGAGTCCACCACAGTCGCCCGTATCAAACTAGACACACCTACGCGAGCATGACGCTCTGTGCTGCCGAAATACCGGTGTGGGTTAACCATCAAATGGGAAACAACAAGGATTGGACCATGATCGCCCGCGTATACGGTCGCTGGATTCCGGAAGCGGACCCGGATGCCGGTTCTCGGATCAAAAAAATGGCCGGATGGTCAGTATCCGGTCAGTCTTCATGCCTAAGCTCCTAACCCCTCTAGGGGCGCTGCGTCTTCGATTCCCGCCGCCTCCACCTGATTTATCCCAGTGACGCCCTCGATTGCTGGCGCCGGTCCCGGAAATGCAGGCACTGCACCGCGCCCTGCCGCCAGCGTGAGCGGGCGCTTTTTGGGGTGCCTTTCAGTCCTTGATCTCGTTGCGCAGGGTAACCCCAAGCAAGGGCGCCAGCTCCTTTAAGGCACGGCGATACACAGGACGTTTGAAATAGATCACCTCGCGCATCGGATGCCAGTAGTTCACCCACTTCCACAGATCGAACTCTGGCGTGTCGGAGGTGTCCAGCTTGACCGCCGCCTCGGAGCTCAGCAGGCGGAGCAGGTACCAGACCTGTTTCTGCCCGATGCACCTGGGTGAGTTGCGCCGGCGCACATATTGTCTGGGCAGCTTGTATCTCAGCCATCCCCGGGTCCATCCGACGACCTCTACGTTATCTGGCAGGAGGCCGAGCTCTTCACAAAGTTCGCGGTAGAGTGCTTGCTCCACCGATTCGTGAGCTTTGATGCCTCCCTGGGGAAACTGCCACGCGTTCTGACCCGCGCGCCTCGCCCAGAGCACCTGGCCTATGGCGTTGGCGACGATGATGCCGACGTTAGGTCTGAATCCGTCTGTATCGATCACCTAGCAACCACCGGTTTGTCTTACCACTAAAGTTTTCCACGAATTCGATACCCTCCGCAATCAGCGCTGCGGAAGTAGTCAAAAACGCGATCTGATGGCCGTCGGCGGAGAAGAGCTTTGTCGGCGGCGAAATTTTGCAGTGCAATAAAAAAAGCCCCACAGCGAGCCATGGGGCTTTGATTCGGAAGATGACGCGCCGGTCGATTGACCGGCACGAGTCTTAGGCGACCTTACTTCTTCCTGCGTGCGCGGGCCTTCTTCTTCGTCCCACGCTTCTTTGCGGCTTTCTTCTTAGTCTTGCGCTTGGCCTTTTTCTTGGCCTTTTTCTTGGCCTTCTTCTTAGTCTTGCGTTTTGCCTTACTCTTGGCTTTGCGCTTGGTGGCCTTCTTCTTGGCCGCCTTACGCTTGGTCTTGCGCTTCGTCTTGCGCTTAGCGGCCTTCTTTTTGGTCGCCTTGCGCTTGGTCGCCTTCTTTTTGCTCGTCTTGCGTTTCGCAGACTTCTTGGTTGCCATATTCCACTTCCCCCGTGGGTTAAGAACCGAATTTTCGACTCGCGAATGATTTAAAAATCAATCTCATGCAAATCGATAGACGTAATTTAGTCAATTTTCAAGTTTGGTCAAGACATTTCGTACTCACCTCGCAATGAAATTTGCCAATTCGAAACCCGATATGTGCCCTCGAGGATCGAATCTTCACTCCTCGATCGCACCTCGACTGCGGTCATTTGCATGCTTTCTGGAACGCGATCCATGCCCACTTTCTGTCCTTAACGACAAAGATTTAATCACCGTGCAGGACCACATCGAGTCATTATTCGAGCCCCGCAAAGATGCGATCACGGACCTCCTCGAGGGATCCGATGCCGTCTACGCGCAAGTATTTAGGCGCCGCCGCGTCCCCGCTTTTCTCCCACTCGAAGTAGTACTTTATCAGCGGTTCGGTCTGTGCGTGATAGACGTTTAGGCGCTTTCGTACCGTCTCTTCCTGATCGTCGCCCCGCTGAACCAGAGCTTCGCCAGTGACGTCGTCGCGTCCCGCCCGCCGCGGCGGATTGAACTCCACGTGGTAGCTGCGACCTGACGCGGGATGAACGCGCCTGCCGCTCATGCGGCGAATGATTTCGTCGTCATCGACGGCAATCTCCACCACATACTGCAACACTACGCCCGAGTCGCGCAGCGCTTCCGCCTGGGGAATCGTGCGCGGAAATCCATCGAACAGGAATCCGTTCTCACAGTCCGGCTGAGCGATGCGCTCTTTGACCAGTCCGACGATGATGTCGTCTGATACCAGCGCACCGGAGTCCATGATCTTTTTTGCCTGCAGCCCCAGCTTGGTGCGCGCCTCGACCGCTGATCTGAGCATGTCCCCGGTGGAGATCTGTGGGATTTCGTAATGATCGGCGATGAATTTGGCCTGGGTCCCCTTTCCCGCCCCCGGGCCGCCGAGCAGAATCAGTCGCATGTTTCAGTCTCTCTCATTGCGCCCCACTCCATCGGCTTGGTGGGACGGGACAGGCGCGGCTGTGATGATTACCCAGCCCCCAAGCAGAACGCGAATGCGATGTCTTCGAGAAGAAAAGCAACCCTTGTAATGGCCACCCGCCAGTCGCAGGATCCTGAGTAGAGGCACGCGTGGTTCCGAGGTCAAAGGCTGCGAGATAGGTCGACAGTATTGCCCGAACAGGCGTGGGCCGGCCCCTCTTGGCGGTGGGTGTAAAAGGGAATGAAACTTCACAGCGATCCGATTGCCAGCTCCAATCGAATCACCGGCTACGGATTGGGATACGTTGCCGTGAACGAGGTGCGCATCGCCGGCAGCGTGGTTGTGACCCCTACCCGGCTGCTCAAGGATTGGGCGCCCGATGAATTTTCCAAGGTTTCTTCCGCCTGCGTTTGCCTCATCAATGAGCTCAATATCGAGGTCGCACTGCTCGGCACTGGTGCATCGCAACAATTTCCCCGCGACGATCTCGTCGCTCGGTTTGCCTCCCGGGGCATCGGGCTCGAGATCATGGATACCGCCGCCGCCTGCAGAACTTACAACATCCTGATGACGGAAGGGCGCACCGTTGCCGCCATGCTGTTGCCTATTTCCGGTTGAAGCTTCGGCGAGGATACCGCTTCTCACTCGAATACCGTATCGAAGGAGAAGCCCTCGCGCTCGAGGATTTCTCGTAAACGCCTCAGCGCCTCGATCTGGATCTGACGCACCCGCTCTCGTGTCACGCCGAGCTCGTTACCCACCTCCTCTAAGGTGGCGATCTCGCGGCCGTAGAGGCCAAATCGGCGTTCCACTACTGCGCGTTGCTTGTCGTTCAGCTTGGAGAGCCATAGATCGATGTGCGCTTGCACGTCGCTGTCCTGCAGCAGTACCGACGGGTCTGTGTTCTGCTCGTCTGGAATAGAATCCAGCAGCGATTTTTCGGTGTCGTGCGCCCTGGGCGTATCGACTGAAGTGACGCGCTCATTGAGACCAAGCATTCGCTTCACCTCGTCGATGGGCTTGTCCAGCATCTCGGCAACGTCTTCCGGGGTAGGCTCCCTGTCCAGTGTTTGAGCGAGTCGCCTGGCAGCGCGAAGATATACGTTTATTTCTTTGACCACATGAATCGGCAACCGAATGGTGCGCGTTTGATTCATCAGCGCGCGCTCGATGGTCTGACGGATCCACCAGGTGGCGTAGGTGGAAAACCGGAAGCCGCGTTCCGGATCGAACTTCTCCACCGCGCGAATGAGGCCGAGATTGCCCTCTTCAATTAAATCCAGCAGCGCTAGGCCGCGGTTCATGTATCGACGGGCAATCTTGACTACCAGGCGCAAATTGCTCTCGATCATGCGGTGCCGGGCCTCCTCGGATCCCCGCAACGCAAGTCGAGCGAAATGAACCTCCTCCTCGGCGCTGAGGAGGGGTGAAAAACCGATCTCGCTTAGGTACAAGCGAGTGGCATCCATCTCCCGGTCGGGAGCTTTACGCCGAGCACGAGTAGTTTTGCCTGCCCTGCGTCGGGGAGCCTTAACCGTACCCGAACTCTCCAAGTCTTCGGAATCCCCGGCCTCTACCGGATCTTCCGAATCCTCAGCGCTTTCCGGTTCCTCGCTGGAATCCTCGGAATACTGGTCTTCGTCTTCCAAAAGTTGCTCGGGTTCCTCGCCGACAACCTCGCGTTGCTTCGTCACTCACGTTCCCCTGTTGTGTCACCTGGGAAGGTATCGGACGGGGTTGACGGGCTTTCCATCCCGCCTTATTTCAAAGTGAAGCCTCACGCTTTCGGTTCCAGTGCTACCCATCTCGGCAATGCGCTGACCGATTTTTACTTTGTCTCCTTCCTTGACCAATATTCGATTGTTGTGGGCATACGCGCTCAGATACCTCTTATTGTGTTTGACGATGATAAGCTCGCCGTACCCTCTGAGTCCACCTCCAGCATACACTACTCTGCCGTCCGCGGCAGCCAACACAGGCTGACCGAGTTTCCCGGAAATATCTACACCTTTACCTCCGGACGATGCGAAGTCCGTCACAATCTCTCCTTTTGCCGGCCACTCCCATTTTTTAATCTTCGTCCCGCGCATCGTCTCCGCTTGTTGGCGAGATGACGCTGCCGCGCTTCGTTTTGGTACCGATATTCGCCTTGGAGATGATGGCTTCGCCGCTTCCGGCGGCGGCGGCGACGCACTAGCCTTTTCCTCGGGTTTGGTGCTCAGGCTTCGGATCGGTGCGCCGGGGGGCTGGCTCGGGTCAACGGTAGCGCGACGTTTCGAATTCAGGTTGAGGTCGAGCGTTTGACCGGCATAGATGGTAAATGGTTCCTTAATCCGATTGTGGGCCGCGAGCTCGCGGTAATCGATGCCGTACGCCCAAGCTATCGAATAGAGGGTGTCGCCGGGATTCACGCTGTGGGTGTTGCCTCTTGGCCTTTGATAGTACGCGTAGCTCTCCACGGGTGCGACGCTTCTGCCGCCACAAGCAACCAGCTGCGCCGCCAGGAACAGCGAGGCAACGAGACAATTAATTCTCGTCAGCTCGCGCAAAAGGATTACCCCAGGCCGGAAACCATCGGCACGAATGCAACGCGCTCGAGGATCTGCTCCTGCAACTCATCACCCGAGCGCGTGATGAGCTTGAGATCCTGAGCGTGACCATGCCCGAGAGGGATGACCAACCGGCCCCCGTCGCCGAGTTGTTCGATGAGGGCCCACGGAACGCTCGCCGGCGCGGCGGCAACCAGGATGCCGTCGTAGGGCGCATGCTCCGGCCAACCTTTTCCGCCGTCACCGTGTCGCATGCGTATGTTGTGTATCTTAAGGTCGTGCACGCGCTGACGCGCCTGGGCGAGCAGACTTTGAATGCGCTCGATGCTGTACACCTCGGTCGCGAGGCGGGCCAGGATCGCCGTCTGGTAACCGCAACCGGTACCGATTTCGAGCACCCGATCGAGCGAGCCCCCAGCTCTGAGCGCCTCTGTCATTCGCGCCACGACATAGGGCTGAGAAATAGTTTGTCCCGCGCCGATGGGAAGCGCGGTGTCCTCGTATGCGCGGCTTGAAAGCGCCTCATCGACGAAAATGTGCCGCGGTACGGCGCGTATCGCGTCCAATACACTTTCGTCGCGAATTCCCTCGGCGCGAAGGCGCTCAATCAGCCGGTTGCGCGTACGCCGGGAGGTCATACCGATTCCGACGAAGCGCTCTCTCATGCTATCGAGATCTCTTCCACCCAGCTCGCGGTCATGTTCAGGGCTCCGTGGCGCGTGAGGTCCACCTGCAGCGGCGTCACCGAAATTCGACCGCTGTGAACCGCGTGAAAGTCGGTGCCGGGTCCTGCGTCCTGCGCACCTCCGGGCGATCCGACCCAGTAAACCGGTTCTCCCCTTGGGTCCAGCGTACGCACCACGGGTTCTGCCTTATGGCGGTGGCCGAGACGCGTCACCTCGATACCCGACACTTTCGACAGCGGCAAATCGGGGACGTTGATGTTCAGAATCGTATCTGCGGGAAGCGGATTCGACGGCATGCGCTTTAGCAGTTCCTTGACTACGGCCGCTGCAGTCTCGAAATGTCCGTTCTTGGCCATGACCAGCGACACGGCAATCGCGGGAAGCCCCAAGAACCGGCCCTCCATGGCAGCGGCCACGGTACCCGAATAAATCACGTCGTCACCGAGATTGGCGCCAGAGTTGATTCCGGAGATGACGATATCCGGCTCATCCTTGAGCAATCCGGTCACCGCAAGGTGAACGCAGTCTGTCGGCGTGCCGTCGACGAACACAAAGCCGTTATCGGCGCGTCTAGGGCGCAACGGATAATCCAGCGTCAATGAGTTGCTCGCGCCGCTGCGGTCGCGCTCCGGAGCGACTACGTGGATTTCGCCAGTATCGCGCAACGCATCGGCGAGACAGTTAAGTCCCGGCGCGCGGTACCCGTCATCGTTGCTGAGAAGGATGCGCATACTTCAGCTGACTGGAAACGCGACCAGGTGATCGACCGCGAGCCGTATGCCCACCGTCTCTCCGGTTTCGTAATTGAAGTGGCTGGGAAACAAAGACAACACCGAACTGCCTGTCGGCAGCTTGAGCCCGTAGAGTATCTGTGCGCCCTTGAAGGCCCGACTGACCACCCTTGCCGAGACCTTGCCATCGGGATCGGGAAGGATATCGTCGGGGCGCAAAAGCACGTCGACCTTGCTCCCCCTGGGCCAGCTGTAGGCCCGGTTTCCTCGAATCACGCCCAGCTCGGTGTCGATGGCGTCGGGCCCGATAAGCGTACCACGAAGAAATACCCCCTGGCCTACGAAACGAGCGATGAATCGATCCGCCGGCTCGTGGTATAGATTGTACGCCGTGTCCCACTGCAACACGCGCCCATCGCGCATTACGCCGATGTGATCCGCTAAGGCGAACGCCTCGTTTTGATCGTGGGTGACGAGTATGGTTGTGACGCCTCGCTGCTTCAGGATATCGTTGACTTCTTCGCCCAGGCGCGCGCGCAAACTTACGTCCAGGCTGGAGAACGGCTCGTCCAAAAGCACAACGTCCGGCGCCGGTGCTAGGGCGCGGGCCAGAGCCACGCGCTGCTGCTGTCCCCCGGATAGCTCGTGGACGTAACGATCTCCCAACCCCTTGAGACCGACCACGTCGAGCATCTCCTCGACCATGCTGGAACGCTGCTGGCGTTCGCGTTTCCTCAGTCCGAAGGCGATGTTGCCTTCTACCGTGAGGTGTGGAAACAGCGCGTCTTCCTGAAACACCATGCCCACTTTTCTAACTTCAGGAGGCATGTTGGACCCTGGCCGCGAGACGACGTTTCCGCGCAATAGAATTTCACCTCTGTCGACCCGTTCAAATCCGGCAATGGCGCGCAGCGCAGTTGTTTTGCCGCAGCCACTCGGACCGAGCAAACAGGCAAATCTGCCGCGATTGACGTGTAGCGAAATGTCATGAAGAACGGTTTTCTTCCCGTAGCTCACATCGACGTTTCTAACCTCCAGCAGAGCGCTCATTGGCGGCGGTCGATTCTTCAGCCCAAAAGCAGAAATTCCATCAGCGCTTTCTGCGCGTGGAGTCGGTTCTCCGCTTCGTCCCAAATCACGCTGTTGGGTCCATCAATTACTTCGGCAGCGATCTCCTCGCCGCGGTGAGCGGGCAGGCAGTGCATCACCAAGGCATTGGCTTTGGCGCCAGACATCAGCATCGAATCGACCTGAAAGCCGTTGAAAGCGTCCATTCGGGCCCGCTGCTCCGTTTCTTGACCCATGCTTGCCCAAACGTCAGTGACCACAAGATCGGCACCATCGACCGCTGTTTTTGGATCGTGAATCACTCTGACCCGATCACCCGCCAGCTTTACCAATTCTTCGTCAGGCCCGTAGCCAGCAGGGCACGCGACACGCAAATTGAAGTCAAGCAAACGTGCCGCGTTGATGAAAGAGTTGCACATGTTGTTGCCGTCTCCGATCCAGGCGACGTTGGCGCCGCCGATGTGGCCGCGCTGCTCGACAAAAGTCTGCACGTCGGCGAGTACCTGACAGGGATGATATTGATCGGTGAGCGCATTGATCACCGGAACGGTCGAATGTCGTGCGAATGTTTCCAGGCTCTCCTGGCCAAAGGTGCGCACGGCGATGATATCCACCATTCGAGAAAGCACTCGGGCGGTGTCTTCGATGGGCTCACCACGGCCGAGCTGCGTATCCCTCGGGGAGAGAAAGATGGCCGTCCCGCCGAGCTGGAAGATCCCGGACTCGAACGAGACCCGGGTACGAGTTGAGGATTTTTCGAACACGAGCCCCAGCACCTTGCCTTTGAGACTTTCGTAGGGCTGCCCTTGCCGGCGAAGCGTCTTGAGCTCGATTGCGCGCCGCAGGATTCGGTCGAGTTCCTCCGAGCTGAGGTCCATGAGCGAGAGAAAATGTCGGGGCATTGGCGTGTTTAGCTCGCGGACGCGGCGCCCGCACTCCAGGTCTTGATACAGTTTCCGAGTATGGTGGCGATTTCGTCGATCTGTTGGTCCGAGATTACCAGCGGCGGCAGCAGCCTCACCACTCGACCCGCGGTGACGTTGATGAGCAGACCACTCTCCAGCGCCATCTCCACCAGCTCGCCGCATGGGCAATTAAGCTCAATGCCGATCATCAGCCCGCGGCCACGGATCTCGACCACGCAGTTCTGCCCGGAGAGTGCACGCTCGAGAGAAGAGACAAGCCGGGCGCCGGCCTCGTCGGCGCGCTCGACGAGCTTCTCCTGTCTCATCGTATCCACCACCGCGAGAGCCGCGGCGCAGGCCAGTGGGTTGCCGCCGAAGGTGGAACCGTGAGTTCCAGGCTTGAGCGCCGCGGCCGCCTCGGATCGGGCCAGGCACGCGCCGATGGGGACACCGTTGCCAAGCGCCTTGGCGAGGGTCATGACATCCGCCGCAATGCCGTAATGCTGGTGCGCGAACCAGGCACCGGTTCGCCCCATGCCGGTTTGCACCTCATCCAGCATCAGCAGCAGTTGGCGCCGATCGCACGTTGCTCTGAGAGCGGAAAGATAATTTTTCGCCGGCACCAAGATGCCGCCTTCGCCTTGGATCGGTTCCACCAGGACGGCCACCACTGAAGAATGTTCATCCGCGGCACGTTCTATCGCCGCGAGATCGTCGAAGGGTACGCGTACAAAGCCCTCGACCAGGGGCTCGAATCCGGCATGAACCTTGGCATTTCCCGTGGCGCTCAGGGTGGCCAGTGTACGGCCGTGAAAGCTCTGATCGGCAACAACGATCTCGGGTTTTTCGATGCCCTTAAAATGCCCGTGTGCGCGCGCGATCTTGATCGCCGCCTCATTGGCCTCGGCGCCCGAATTGCAGAAAAATGCAGTATCCATCCCCGACAGCGATATCAGCGCGTCGGCCAACGCTTGTTGTTTCTCGACCCGGTAGAGATTCGATGTATGCAGGAGTTCGTTCGCCTGGGCCGTTATCGCAGCGGCCACGGCCGGGTGAGCATGGCCCAAGCCGCAAACAGCGATTCCGGCCAGGGCGTCAAGGTAGCGCCTGCCGTTATCGTCCCACAGCCAGGCACCTTCTCCTTTAACGAAGGTTACGGGAAGCCGGTTGTAGGTGGGCATCAGGGACATTGGGTCACCCTGGATTCGAAACGGGTGCGGGTTCCCATCGAAATTCTGCGCACCATGACGCGCCCACGCCCAGAAAAACGACAAGACCCGGCCGTCAGCCGGGTCTCGAGACTACGACATCGATAAGGCTTCAGAACATTAAACCATGCGAAGCGCTGCCCATGAAAAGAAGCATGGGAATGGACATCAGCGTATTGCTGCGCGAGGCGAGAAACGCCACTCGCTTGGCTTTGTTCTTCTCTTCGTCGCTGGCCTGTACGATTCCCAGAACTTTCTTTTGGTTGGGCCAGATGAGCACCCATACATTAAACAACATGATGGTTCCGAGCCAGGCGCCCATACCGATGGTGGTGGCGTAGGCGTTGTTCTGACCGACGCCGAGAGTAAACGCATTCAGAAACTGGCCGTTACCCATCAGGTAAGCCGCACCGGAGAGCCAGGTGACCAACGCTGCCCAACGAAACCACAGAAGCGCCAGAGGGGCCACGTATTTTCCAATCGCCGCGGGTCCCGGTCCATCCTTATCCGCGGTGGCCTTGGCCATGGCCGGCACCTGAACGAAATTGAAGTAATACAAAAGGCCAATCCAGGTAATCCCGGCTAAGAGATGCAGCCATCGAACAGTGCTCGCAATTTCCATCAAAATTTCTCCTTCTTATGGTTTGAGACGTTGCTAGGGAGTCCTTGACTGACCCCGAAGCCTCAAATGCCGGCGATTGCCTTGATAACGACGGCGAGTATCAACGCCAACACGATGCCAGAGATGATGGTGCCGGTGATGCTGTCCAGTGGGTTCATGCCTGCCTTCCCCTTTTATTAAATGTGGCGCCCAGAAAATTCCTAAATTCTAAGGCGCGCGAACTCTAAAAACCTAGGTTTTCAGCATTTTACAATCTTTTCGACGAATTGCTATTAAACTCGGCGCGGCCGCGTTAAGCCATTGAATTGGCAGCTGGGGCGCCTCAGCCGGCCTCCGCCTCCTCCGCCCGCCGCCAAACACAGGAGGCACCGCCTTGGGCCTCGATTCTGTCCAGCATACGCTCATGGGCGGCGCACTCTTCCGCGCTGGCGTGGATCACCTTGGTCCGCCGCCCCTCGCCGGCCGAAGACCCGGCGGCCAATTCCAGACGAGTTTTCGCGGGCCTCGAGCCCAGATCTAGCGTAGCCTGGCCGCCGGTCATGGCCAAATAGACGTCACCCAGGATCTGCGCGTCCAGTAGCGCGCCATGAAGCTCCCGCTGGGAATTGTCCACCTGGTAGCGTTTGCACAGCGCATCCAGACTGTTCTTCTGACCCGGGTGCAGCTCCCGGGCGAGCGCGAGCGTATCCACGATACCGCAGTGGTCTTCGATACGGCTGTATCGGCCCCCGGTAAGGGACAGCTCGTAGTTGATGAATCCGACGTCGAAGGGGGCGTTGTGAATTACGAGCTCGGCCCCGTCTAAGAATCCAATCAGGTCTTCTACCACGTCACCAAAAGTTGGCTTGTCGGTGAGGAACTCATTGGTAATTCCGTGAATCTGAAGCGCCCCCTCGTCGATATCGCGATCCGGGCGAAGGTACTGGTGAAAGTGTCTCGAAGTGTGGCGCCTGTCGATAAGCTCCACGCATCCGATCTCGATAATCCTGTGCCCCTCGCGCGGGTCGAGGCCGGTTGTTTCCGTGTCGACAATCACCTGTCTCATTCGGTATCAGTCTCCTTCACTGAGCTCATCGATAGCGCGTCGCGCCAGCGCGTCCACGAGCTCGTTTTCGTGGTGCCCGCTATGACCGCGCACCCATTTCCAGTGAACCGCGTGACGCGACGCCGCCGCATCGAGACGTTTCCACAAGTCGGCATTTTTCACAGGCGATTTGGCGGCGGTCTTCCAGTTGTTTGTCTTCCACTTCGCAAGCCATTCGGTGATCCCCTTTTTCAAATACTGAGAGTCGGTGAGGAGACGCACCTCGCAACCCCGCTTCAACGCCTCCAACCCTTGAATTGCCGCCATCAACTCCATGCGATTGTTAGTGGTGTGAGGTTCACCTCCCCAAAGCGACTTCTCCTTGTTTTTGTAACGCAGTACAACCGCCCAGCCGCCGGGTCCGGGGTTTCCTCTGCACGCCCCGTCGGTATAGATCTCCACGACGTCAGTCACTATCCACCACGCGCGCCGAAGGTTCGGCCAGGCCGACGCCGACAAGACGGCGTTCCGGCCTCCATCGTGTCTTGATCGGCGTCATCCTCGTGACCCGTTTGCGCGCAACCATCACGTACGCGCCTGAGAACACCGAGGCGGCGCGATTGCCGAAACGCCAGAAAGCGTCCATACGCTCGAGCCAGCGCTGATGTGTGGTCGACGAGTTGATGAAACAGGGGGTGACCTGCATGACATCAAAGCCGAGCAGTGACAACCAATCCTTCAGCCGGCCCACGCCCAGGAAATGACCATGCCAGGGAGCCAGGCCGCGACGGCGTCGCGCGATCCGCGATAAGCCCATCAGACTCCGAGGGTTGAAGCCGCAAATGATCAAATGACCCTCCGGCACCAGAACTCGGAAGGATTCTCTGAGGGTCTCATGTCTGTGGGGATCGAATTCCAATACGTGTGGAAGAATGACCACATCGACGCAATCCGATTCCACCGGAAGCATGCTTGCGACTCCTCTAAACTTCGGATAAAGCCCGGATATTCCGCAGGCGTCGACATCGATGATGCTGCGATGAAGAATACGGCTCTGTCCGAGCAGGTCCACTTCACCCAGATGCCCGACCTGCAGCAGATGATAGCCGAACAGATCCGGCAATATTTCATTCATCCGCGCTTGTTCCACCTGCGCCAGAACTTTCCCCGGCGGACGGCTAAGCCATTCGTGCAAACCCTCACGCATCGCGCCTGCAGCTTCCTGGTGCTGTGTCATATCTATCGCCTCCATTTCCGCCACGGACCCCTCTAAAGTGTTGAATTCCTGAGTGAAGTGATAGCAAAGTGATTCACTCGGCCCGCCTTCGGAGTCTCAAGGATAAGGTATTCACGAGCGCCTTCAATAGGTCAGTATTCATGCTGCGTCGCCTTCGCTCAACCGCCATAGGTCGGGCGCCCCGAATTCTTACCTACCCCGGGCTGCCAAACCGCGCACAGCGTCGGACAGGCTTTCTTGACCCGCGGATTCCCTACACCTAGCATTTCCAATGGGCGCGGGGCGGCCGCGCCTTTTTTATGTACAGCTGCCAGGTTGGAACGCCGGTGCCAGGGCCGCTATTGCGCCGCGGCGCCATCGGGAGCCTTGATATCCGCCCCCGCGGAGAAGCCATGGGACCAAACGCAACTCGACCCGCCTTTTGCCTCTTTGCCGTGAGCTTCGTGGCCGCGCTCTCCGCCTGCGCCGAGCTGGCGGTGCCGAAAGACACACCGCGCCCGCCAGAAGTCGCCGCCGCCCAGGCCATCGAGCTTGAACCCGGGCCACCGCCTCCGGTATTGATTAGCCCCGAGCTGTTGTGGCGCTCCGCCCGTTTGCTGGAACGTGATAACTGGATCTTGCTGGACGACCCGGAGCTGGTCGAGGCTGCCGCTGAAGCGGAGACCACCGCGGACGTCTGGGATCGGATCCGCAACGGACTGAGCTTCGGCTACGAGGATCAAGTCCGCCGCCGCACCCGAAGGGAGATCGAGTGGTTTCAGCGGAATCAGGAATACCTCGATCGCATGGCCGAGCGGGCGCGGTTCTATCTTCCCTACATCGTTCGCCAAGTGGAGAAGCGAGGACTGCCTTCGGAACTCGCGCTGCTGCCGGTGGTGGAAAGCGCGTTTCAGCCCTTTGCCTATTCCCCCGCGGGTGCCGCCGGTATATGGCAGTTCATGCCGGGCACCGGCCGTGTCTTTGGGCTGAAACAGAACTGGTGGTACGACGGACGCCGCGACATCGTCGAGTCCACGGATGCGGCGCTGAATTACCTGCAACGTCTGAGTGCCCATTTCAACGGCGACTGGCTGCTCGCTATTGCCGCCTATAACTGGGGCGAAGGAAACGTTCAGCGTGCCATTCGGCGCAACCGCCGCGCCGGCAAACCCACCGATTTCTGGTCGATAAGACTTCCGCGGGAAACCCGCGGCTATGTTCCCCGCCTGCTGGCGCTGGCGGCTGTCGTCGAAGATCCACAACACTTCGGCCTGAGTTTGGCCACCATCGACGATGATCCCTATTTTTCGGTAGTCAACGTAGATAGCCAGATCGACCTTGCCCACGCTGCGGAGCTGGCCGAAATCAGTCTGGAGGAAATCTATCTGCTCAATCCCGGATTCAATCGATGGGCGACTGACCCAGACGGTCCACACCGGCTACTGCTTCCCCAAGAACGGGTGGAGAAATTTGAGCGGGGACTGGCCAAGATGTTGCCTGAGCACCGAGTCGCCTATCGCCGGCATCAAATTGCAAACGGTGAGTCGCTCATCGTGATCGCCCAGCGCTATCGCACCAGTGTTAGAACGATTCAGACCATCAACGGAATTAACGGCACTCGTATTCGGGCCGGAGATAGCCTGATGGTTCCGGTGGCCTCCCGCGCATTCGAGGACTATAAGCTGAGCCACGATATTAGGCGCGCCCTCGCCCGCGCCAACCGAATCCCGAGCGACGGGATCAAAGTAAGCTATCGCGTCCGTAACGGTGACAGCCTATGGACCATCGCCCGACGGCATAACGTCCGCGTGCGGGACCTGACGCGCTGGAACGGTATCAGCGCCAGAAGCGTGATCCGGCCCGGCCAAAGGCTCGTCATCTGGAAGCGCAAACCCTACGGCGCCAACGTTACCGCGGCCGCGCTGCCGAGGAAGGGCGGCTCCTCTCACGTCGCAGACTCCGCTTACGTCGTGACCCGGGGCGACACCCTGTCCCACATCGCAAAATGGCATCGAACCAGCGTCGATAAGTTGGCGTCTCTGAATGACATCAAACCCAATGAAGTGCTGTATCCAGGGCAGAAAATTCGGCTTCCGGGGACACGGAAAGTCAGCATCTCGGCAGCCGGGGAAAACGTTCCGAAGCGAAAGATTCAATATACGGTGCGCTCTGGAGATTCACTTTGGCTGATCGGCCGGCGCTTCAACGTCAGCGTGACCCGTTTGCGGCAGTGGAACAACCTTCCCCGCAGGGCGCTGCTTCAGCCCGGCCAGAAGCTCGACCTGTTCATTGCCATCAACGAGGACGCTGTAAAGGAAGGTTGAAGGGGCCTCACGTCGAGATCCCGTTCCGGCGCAACCGGGCCTAAGCGCTGAACCCGCATCGCTTCCCGTCCTAATTTGTCACCTACGATTTCCGGGAGCGGACTTGTCCCCCGCGTGACACACCGCGCCGTATGGACTATTAGTTTACGGAAGCGTGAAAAGCACCGGGCGATTGCCGGGTGCGCAAACGCACCACTGGCGAAGTATGAACATAAGTACTTGAATCAATGGGGTGCGGAGCGCAAGACTGAGAACGCGCCATTTCCGTAAATCTCAGGGATGGGCGTGTATGAGCGTGACTTTAGCTGCATGAAAACCTGCCCGGATGGCGGACCGCTGGCTCCAGCTTGAGCCGGCCAACGCGACACGGGCCGCGTGGGCCGCATGTCTGATCTTCCCGAAAAAATCGGCAAGTACGAAGTCACCGGCTTGGCCGGCGAGGGAAACATGGGCGTCGTCTATGTCGCCCACGATCCGTTCGAGGATCGTGAAGTTGCGGTCAAGGTCTGCCGCCTTCCCGACGATACCAGCATCGAGCTTCGAAATTTCGCTCGCAAGATGTTCTATAACGAAGCCCACTCCGCGGGCGTTCTCAAGCACCCCAATATCCTTCAGATCCTCGACGCCGGCGAGGAAGACGGGCAGCCTTACATCGTGATGGAATATGTCGAAGGGGGTGAAACACTGAAAGCCTACACCAGCAAGAACAACCTGCTCCCTGTCAAGTCCGTGGTCGAGATCTTCTATCAGTGCGCCAAAGCGTTGGACTACGCCCATCGCAAGGGCGTTATACACAGGGATATCAAGCCGACAAATATCATGCTGACACGAAACGGCGAGGTAAAGATCGCCGACTTCGGAATCGCTCATAACGCCGCCGGGGAATCCACTCAGGTGATGGGCCTGATGGGATCGCCGCGCTATATGTCTCCCGAACAAATCCAGGAGCAGGAAGTCAGCAATAAGACAGATCTTTACTCCCTCGGAATCGTTGCTTACGAGCTGTTGACGGGGAAACCGCCTTTCCTCGCCAAGACCGTTCCGCAGCTGGTGCGCAAGATTATCGACGATCCGGCCCCGTCGCCGCGGGAAATGCGCCCGGAGATACCGTCGAGGCTAGAGGAAGTTCTCGACCGCGTGATGCAGAAAAAGTCCGAGCGACGACACGGCAGCGGGCAGGAACTTGCAGCGGAACTCGCGAGTGTATTCGGTGAGCTCGACGAAATTGAACCCATGGGCGACACGGTCAAAGAGCTTACCCAAACGAAAAAGTTCGAGATTGCGCGAAAGCTGGAATTCTTCGATGAGTTTTCCGATGAGGAGCTGGACGAAACGGTTAGAGCATGCAGCTGGCAAAGTTACCGCACCGGGGAATTGATTGTTGCAGAAGGAGCCGAAGACCGCGCCTTCTTCATCCTGGCGGAAGGTGAAGTTGGGGTAAACATCAAGGGTAAGCAAATTGCGACTCTCAGCAAGGGCGCCTGTTTTGGCGAAATGGGCTACCTCTCGAAAACCAGGCGTACGGCCACGGTGGTGGCAACCGACGACGTCAACGTTTTGAAGATCGACGCCACGCTGCTGGAACAAACCTCGGTGCCGTGTCAGCTACGATTTAATCAAGTACTGATGAAGGTTCTTCTCAGCCGCCTGGCCCAGACCAGCGATCGGCTGGCGCAGTTCGTCAACTGAGCAGGTGGCGAGAACGGCTCTTGAAATGCCGCACTCACGCGCTCCTCTTCGCTTCGCGAAACCCTAGGTACGGCGAAAGCAAATTTCAGCTCGTGGCTTCGCTCCCGCGCTCCTCGTTTTCGCCCGCTCCCTGCCCCTCTCCCATCAAGGGGGAGGGGACCTTATCTGAAACGCTGGAGACCTAGAGATCTCGATCCTCGGTCGCCGGGGCAGTCAGTTATTCGCGGCAAAGCTCGGGGCGGAGGAACCAGCAAAGCACCCATTCACCTTCGGACCGGTCTTCCAGGCAGGCAACCGACCCCGGCAAATACTCCACTAGGGGCATGTCTTCGTTGCCGGCCAACAAGTGCGACAGCAGCCGGCCCAAGAAGGGCTGATGGCCACAGACCATCGTCTCTACGGTAATCTCAGGTAAGCGGCTGGCAAATTGGGTTACGGAATCCATCGGTGCGAGTCCCGTCATCATATTCGCGCCCATGGAAGCCGCGAGGGCTCGGTCGAGAATCTCCGCTGTCTGCCTCGCCCGGGTCTTGCCGCTGTGAACAATTCTTTTCGGAATTGCACCGACGCGTAACAAGATTGAAGCGATGCATTCAACGTCTTCTTCGCCCTGACTGCTGAGCGGTCTGTCGGGGTCCACGGATTTGTCCACCGATACCCCGTGCTGAACCAGATATAGCCTCATTTTCGCGCAACCTCGTCGATGGGTTGGTCTCAGTATAATGCCGCCTCGAGTCGGCTTTGGGGGTCGATTCCTCGCCGGAGTAGCAAGGTCTCCCGCAATCATTCTCTGTGCTATGATTTTACCCACGTTGAGTAAAGCGGAAACGCGGGCTACCGTTTAAGCTAGACTAGTCGGGTCGCAAAGCAGAGCTATTCCCCCGTCGCCAGATCCAAGCGGAGAATTCTTGATGTCAGACAGAGCTAGCGTTGAGAAGATGGATTCGGGAAAGAAAAACTCTCCCATCACCGAGTCCATTGCCGAGGAGTCCACGGTCATGTTGGACAATGTCCCGGCCAAGTGTATATGGAACGATCGGGAGTTTGACGAAGGACAACAGGTGGAATGCGACGGCCAGGTCTACGAGTGCAATTACGGCCACTGGGTGATCCAGAAATGAAGCCGGTGTACCTACCGCCCCAGCGCCGGGAGCGTCCTCTGGCGCCTCAATAGAGACGTCCCGACATACGAACTGAGACAGATTTCCTTAGCCATCGCCGCGGCGTGCGCTTTGGCTGCGCTTTGGCGCCTGACTCCGCTCCCGGCACGCGGCACCCTCCTCCACGAGGTAACGCGTCCCGCTTGAGCGCTTTCGGCAGCCAGTCTTATTCTTCCTCTCCATGAACGTTCGAACGTTGCTTCTGCTTGCGCCGCTGTTGCTGCTGGCTGGCCTCGTGCAGGCCTACTTCTGGGTGCCCAAGTATGATCAGCAGACGCGGGCCACGCCGTCGCGACTCGAAACTTTTATCGAGGGTGAAAGCGCGGACGCCAAAATTCTGAATCCGGTGCTTCACGCCGACAGCCAGAGCAGCCGAATCGTCACCCTTGTCTTCGATGGACTGCTCGACCTGGACCAGAATCTCAACCTGCGCGGTCGTCTTGCCACAGACTGGAAAACCACCGAGGAGGTCTTCATCGTAGTCGATGAGAGCCGCGGCTTCCCCGACGGCGCGGCCGTGACCCCGGAACGCATAAAAGCGCGCATCCTGCGCGCCAAAACGTCAGGCAGATTTCCCGAGCTCACGGCAACGGTGCGAAGCGTGGAGGTCCTCGAAGGCGGCGCGGTGGTTCCGCTAAGGTTTAAATCAAATACCACCGATTTGGGGCAACCCGCAGCGCCTCGCATTCGACTCCCGCCGCGGGTGCGGCTTGAGCTTTCGCGGGTCGAGCCGCGTATCCTCGATCTGCTCGCGCCGGTTCTGGGCCGAGAATACGGCGCCGGATTCGATCCCGCGCGTTTTTTGCTTTCCCCCGATACTCCCAACGAGGAACTGCGGCGCGCCCTTAACGCCCAGCTCCCTACGGTCGAGCACAACCCCATCATCGAGTTTCGACTTCGCCGCAATGTGCGTTTTCACGACGGCCATCCGTTCACCGCCGAGGACGTCAAGTTCACCTACGAGGCCATCATGGAGCCGAAGAATCTGTCGCCCAGAACGTCCGACTTCGAGCCCATCAAGTCCGTGGAGGCTGTTGAGCCACACCTGGTGCGCGTCACCTACAAGCGGCTGTTCTCGCCTGCGGTAAATGTATGGACCATGGGCGTACTGCCGGCACATTTGCTCAGGCCGGAGGTTATCGCCAAGGAGGCTGAGGAACGCGGACTCTCCGGCGCCGATGATTCCTTTGGTTTACGCGACAGCAGCTTCAACCGCGCCCCGGTGGGCACCGGGCCTTTTCGCTTCGAGGAGTGGCAGGGCGACGAGCTGATCAAGCTTACCCGGAACGAGGACTACTGGGACGGCCCGCCAATTTATAGAAATTATTACTTCCGCGTCATCCCCGATCCGCTGACCAAGGAGCTCGAGTTCCGCTCCGGCGCTATAGACAGCTATCAGCTCCAGCCCTTTCAGGTGGCGCGCTTTGAATCCAGCTCGCGATACCGAACGCTTTCCGGTTTGGGCTCGGGCTATACATACATCGGCTACAACAATCGACTGCCGCTGTTTTCTGATCCTCGGGTCCGACGCGCGCTGGGTATGGCCATCGACGTGGATGAAATTATCCGCTACGTGATGTACGGCGAGGGCGAACGTACCACCGGACCCTACCCTAAGCAGACGGAGTGGTACGACCACGGTGTCGCGCCACTTCCCTACGACCCCAAAGGCGCGCTGCGTATCCTCGAATCGTTAGGCTGGCATAAGAACGATGAGGGCTTGCTTGAAAAAGACGGAAAGATCTTCGAATTCAATCTCATTACCAACCACGGCAACCTGATCCGCAAAGCAATATTATCCGTAGTCCAGAACAGCTGGCGCAGATTAGGCGTCAAAGTGAACACGCAGGTGTTCGAGTGGGCGGTATTTCTCGAGGACTTCGTCAACCCGGGCCGCTTTGACGCAGTGATCCTTGGCTGGCTGATGGGTGTCGACCCCGATCTCTTTCAAATCTGGCATTCGACCCAGGCAGGGCGTAACCAGCTCAACTTCGTCGGCTACGAAAACCCTGACGCCGACCGCATCATCGAAGCGTTACGGCGCGAATACGATCGCGACAAACAGGTTAAGCTTTCCCGCGAGCTGCATCGAATCATCGCTACAGACCAGCCCTATACCTTTCTCTACGCCCCCGCCACAACTCGCGCCCTGGACAGAAAGATCGTCATGGTTTCGGAAGCCGGGGACATTTCGCCGCCGCAGGCCAGCGAGGGCGGCGACGTGTTCTTTCACTTCAACCGCTGGCGCAAGCTGGAAGCGGCTCCGGATTTCTGAGCGCCATGGGCCAATTCATTCTCAGAAGTCTTATTCAGCGCCTTGCGCTGCTGGTGGTCGTGTCGGTGATTGCCCACGCGGTGGTGCACATCGCGCCCGGCGAACCGAGCGAAGTGGACCCCACCAATCCGAGAATGAAACCCGAGGACGTGGCAAAGATCCGCGCGGCCTTTCATTTGGACGAGCCGCTGCACCGCCAGTACGTCTACTGGATGAGGGATCTGGTGAGCGGAAATTTACGATCTTTCAAAGACGGCCAGCCGGTCTTACCAAAGATATGGAACCGATTTTTAAACTCGCTGCCGCTTTTTCTTGCCGCAACCCTGCTCATCTGGACGCTTTCATTTCCAGCCGGCATCCACGCCGCCATACGTCGCGGATCCGGCTTCGACCGCGCCTCAACCTTTGTCGCCTATGCCCTGATCTCTATCCCGGGCTTCTTTTTCGCTTACCTGCTCATTCTCGGCGTGGTCAACGCTTTCAGCGTACCCGTGATCGGTATGCGCACCTTTGGCATGGAGGACGCACCCATCAGCTTCCGCGCCATGGATCGTCTCTGGCACCTGACTATTCCGGCCATGATCTCCGCCTTCTCCGGCGTCGCGCTTCTGTCGCGATACGTGCGCTCGCAGATGATCGAGGTCGTTTCCAACGACTATGTGCGCACCGCGAGAGCCAAGGGGCTCGAGGAGGAGACGGTGATCTACCGCCACGCACTTCGCAACGCGCTGCTGCCCTTCGTTACCATGTTCGGCCTCATGCTCCCGGGGCTCATCGGCGGCTCCGTTATCATCGAGCAGATATTCGCCTGGCCAGGCATCGGGCGGCTCGGTTACGAGGCCATATTGGCACGGGACTTTCCCTTGATTCTGACCATCAATTTTTTCGCTGCCACCTTGACCCTTGCCGGCACCTTCCTTTCTGACGTTCTTTATGCCTTCGCGGATCCGCGCGTCAGGCTCAACAGCTGAGGCCGCCATGTACGTGACGACTGACGTGGACACGGACATCGAGGTCACGGGGCGATCCAGCCTGGACGAGTTCTGGGTCACTTTCCGCAGGGATCGTCTCGCCCTGATCGGCTTTGTTGTGCTGGTGGGGCTGGCGCTGCTGGCGCTAGCCGGTAAAGCGTTTACCGAATGGTGGGTGCTGTTCGATCCGGCCGTGGTTCGGCTCTCGGACAGGCTATTGCCTCCGTTGACGGAAGCTTCCTCAGTGCTGTCTGCGGACAAGCGACCGGCATTCGGCATCTATTTTCTCGGAACCGACGACCTTGGGCGGGACGTCTTTGCGCGCATGCTTCAGGGCAGCTTCGTCTCTTTGTCCATCGGATTCGTCGCCGTGGGCATCGCCATGAGCATCGGCGTGGCCCTGGGGGGCATATCGGGATATTACGGCGAATCGAAATTTCTCGGCCTGAGCGTCGACAATCTGATAATGCGATTTACCGACGTCATGTTGTGTTTCCCGACTTTCTTTCTGATCCTGACCGTGGTCGCCTTGCTCCCGCCCAGCATCTACAACATCATGATCGTTATCGGGCTCACCGGCTGGATGACGACCGCCCGCTTCGTTCGCGCCGAATTTCTCTCTCTGAAGGAGCAGGATTTCGTGCTCGCGGCCAAGGCAATGGGTCTGCCCGAGCGCCGCATCATCTTTTTCCACATGCTCCCGAACGCGATGGCGCCGGTGCTGGTCACGGCCACCGTGTCGGTAGCGACCGCCATCCTCACCGAGTCCGCCCTCAGCTTTCTCGGTTTCGGCGTTCAGCCCCCCGACGCCACCTGGGGCAATATTCTATCCGATGGCAAGAATTTCATCTTTGACGCGCCGTGGCTCTTCTTCATACCGGGAAGCGCCATTCTGGTGGTGGTGCTTGCCTTCAACCTGGTCGGGGAAGGGATGAGGGAATCACTCAACCCCAAGCTACGGAGACGCTGAACGTCACCCACGCCGGGTCCGCCGGCTTTCCCCGCAATCGTTATAGCGTTTACACTTCGGCGCGGCTTTCAAAATCGAAAAAGACGGATGATTCCATGACGGGCTTTCTGAACCACAAGCGGGCACTCATTGTCGGCGTCGCCAGCAACCGCTCCATCGCCTGGGGTATCGCCAAAGCCATGCGTCAGCAGGGCGCGGAGCTGGCCTTTACCTACCAGACGGAGCGTCTGCGCGAACGGGTCGAAAGGCTCGCCGCGGAGGTCGACTCCGACATCTGTTTGCCCTGCGACGTGGCCAGCGACCAGGAGATCGACGCGGTTTTCGAGCACCTCGGTCGCTGCTGGGATGGTCTCGACATCATCGTTCACGCGGTGGCCTATGCGCCCCGGGAGGCGCTGTCCGGAAACTACCTGGAGGCGGTCAACCGGGAGGCGTTTCGGATCTCCCAGGACGTGAGCGCCTACAGCTTTTCTGCCCTGGCCAAGGCCGGGCGCAAAATGTTGACTTCGGGAAGCGCGCTGTTGACTCTCACCTACCTTGGCGCCGAGCGGGTGATGCCCAACTACAACGTCATGGGCATCGCCAAAGCGAGCCTCGAGGCCAACGTGCGTTACATGGCGGCGGCGCTCGGGCCCGAGGGCGTGCGCGTGAACGCAATCTCGGCAGGTCCCATCAGGACCCTGGCGGCGGCCGGGGTTTCCGAATTTCGGAGACTGCTCGAACACGTTGAGGCGAACTCACCTTTAAGGAGAAACGTCACCATCGACGAGGTGGGCAACCTGGCCGCGTTTCTTTGCTCTGATCTGGCCTCCGCAGTGACCGGGGAGGTGGTATTCGCCGACGCAGGATTCAATGCCGTCGGCATAGGCGAGCCCAGCTGATCCCGTATCGGCTCGAGGCTGAGCATAGGTGACCCGTCTACCACCACTGGTCGAGGCCAGCCGCGGCCCGGCTGAGGGAGCGGAGATCCGGAATGCCGGTGCCATTGCTGTGGTTGACGGCGCCGGCGGGCTGATTGCCGCAGTCGGCGACGTGGACGCGGCCTTTCCGTTGCGCTCCACCACCAAGCCGTTTCAGCTCCTGCCCTATCTGCTGGACGGCCTGCATCGAGACGGCCCTCGCGGACCTGACGAGCTTATGCCCGACCTGGCCGTGATGATGGCCTCTCACGCGGGCGAGGCCATGCACACCGACCGGGTTCAAGGCATCCTGGACGCTTACGGGCTATCCCCAGAGGCTCTGCTGTGCGGCGCTCACTGGCCTTACAGTTCTTCCGCCCGGGACGCGCTGGTCTGTGGCGGTGAGTCGCCGCACAACCTGCACTCGAACTGCAGCGGCAAACACGCTGGCATGCTCGCCGTTTGCCTCAAGAACGGCTGGCCGCTCAAAAGCTACATTGAGGCCCAGCATCCACTTCAAACGCGAATCCACGACATCGTTGCCACCCTGTGCCGGACGCAGAACACGCCGCTGCCTCATTCCATAGACGGCTGCTCTTTGCCCACCCACTGGGTCTCCATGCGGGGTCTGGGGCACATGTACGCCGCCCTCGCCCACCCTGAGGGCGCGCCCGCAGTGGAACAACGGTCGATAAGCGAGGAGCTGAGGCTTCTATTCACCGCCGGCAGCCGCCATCCAGAAATGGTGGCCGGCAAAGGCTTTTTCGATACCCGGCTGATGGTGAGCTTCAATGGGCGGCTGTTTGCCAAGGGCGGTGCGGCAGGCGTCTATGCGCTCGCCCTGGCGCCCACTATCGTATACCCGCAAGGTCTCGGTATCGCTTTCAAGGTTGAGGACGGCGACGGCGACGCCCGGGCGCGGCCGGTGATCGCCTGCGATATTCTGCGACAGCTTGAAATCGAGCCGGACAAATCGGCGGCGGTGGAGACGCTGGACCAGCTTGCGGGCGCCGCAATCGTTAACGTTCGGGGACTGAGCGTCGGAGCCTATCGAGCCGTATTCAAGCTGCGCTGACTCAATCCCGACAGCGCCCCGGGTCGACCGCGCCCGCTGCACTGCTTAAACGCCAAGGGCTTCCTGCTCGCGCCGAGAGCTTGCAAACGCTTCCTTAGCTGTTGAACTTCGCTTCGGCCGATTTATGCGCCTGTTCGAGCTCGCGCCGATCAAACTCCTGGTCGAGGATCCTGCAGGCGGCGTAAAAGTGCCGCTTGATGGCATTGATCGATTTTCCGCAGGGGCCCGCCGGCATATCGTCGTCGCCGGTTCCCGCAAGGGGTTCTCCGTCGTAAGTCCCGAATATGAAAATCTGAAACTCGTCTGCCTGGCGTTCCACTCGAGCCTGATCGAAGGCGGAGAATGCCTCCAGCAGCTGCAGCCGGTGATGAAGTAGTTCCTTGATCGAATGTTTGATGCTCCCCGTCTGGCGCAGAAACTGATACACGACCTCGACACCGGCGTGCTCGTCACGGCTTGAATGGTCAGCAGGTCCGATATACAGATTCGCGTCCATATCCAGAACGTAGGGCGTTTCATTGAAGCGCCCCTCGAATGTTCGGCCGACGAATGAAAGGTTGCCGAGCAGCTTTTTATCTTGTCCGGATTGCACCAAAGGAATTCCCACCCGATCGCTATAAAACCTAGCCCCCGCAGGCCTACGATTCAAGCCGGGGCAGGGTGCGGCGACCTTCGCCGCTCGAGCTCAAACCCTGCGTTCCAATGCTTCAAAAGAAGCACTTTGGGGCAGCGGCGAGCTACGACATTAAGCAGAACTCGCGCTAAACCGACGCCGCCGCCCGCCGCGCCATGGTTTTGCTTTCTCTGCCCTTTTATGCACAATAACCAAAGGACTTCAGTGTACTAAGCTGATAGAAAAGCGCACTTCAAAGGAAAGCCGTTGGACGCGAATGCGACACCGTTAATTCTGCGGCTGGACGTCACGGGTCAGCCTCTGCGTTGGATTCCCTGGCGGGTCGCAGTTGTGCTGGACACCCGTTCGATGATTGCGTGGAATGCCGGTGATCATATGTTCACCTTCCACGGTGGTTTCAACCGCATCAGCGGCGAGCAATCCATCGTCACCATCAGCTCCATAATCGCGGTCAAAGGCAAACTCAAGAATCCCAGCGGCAGCCGACTGGTGCCGCCATTATCCAACGGCGAGCTCTTCTTGAGGGACGGTCAGATTTGCATGTATTGCGGACGGCAGTACGCCGAGCACATGCTGACCCGCGATCACGTTCGCCCGCTTTCCCAGGGAGGCAAGGATTGCTGGAGCAACGTGGTCACCGCGTGCAAGCCCTGCAATCATGCCAAGGGGGCGCGCACCCCGGAGCAGTCTGGAATGAGCTTGCTGGCAGTACCCTTCGTGCCAAACCGCGCGGAATACCTAGTGCTTTCGAACCGGCGAATCCTGGCCGATCAGATGCAGTTTCTGAGAAAGCGGTTCAGAAACGGCAGCCGGCTCTCGCTGAGCGGCTGACGCTAACGAGTCTAGAAAACAGGCGAAAAAGCGGAGTTTAAACGCAAGTAAATGAGCATTTTGAGCCTGTTTTTAACGCCGTATCGGCAAGCGCAGCAATTTTGAGATAGGTTCTAAAGACTGCCCTGAAGGTTTTCCAGGTTAATCGCCACTTCCGCTTCGTCCCGCAGGGCGCGGGAATATTCCTCCACTGCGGCGGATCCATGGTCGGTGGTCATCGAGCGGCGAAGATCCTCGGGCGCATCTCCCTCGCCGTCAGCCGTTCCTGGGGTCACTGACTCCAGGGCCACGATCTCGAACCCGCCGTCGGGCAACGAGCGCCCGGCGTAGGTGCGAGCCTCTTGTTCGGGCTTGGGCATACGGAACACCAGGGCACGTAGCCCCGGGTCGCCCTCGCCCGATTGCCGCGAGAACGAGGTGCTTTCACTCCACTGGGCATTTTCTGACGCCGCCACCTGCTCTGGCGGCTCGCCGTTTCTCAGCTTCTCCAGCAGCGTTTGGCCGGTCTGCATAGCCTTTTCACGGGCGATCCGAAGCTTTAACTCCTCAACGATTTGATCTCGAACCGCGTCCAGCGGCAGTTGTGCCGCCGGCTCGTGACTTTCGACCCGCAGCACCACTACCACACCGTCACCGAGCTCCAGTGCCTCGCTGTTATTTCCCCCTAAGACCACGTCATCGCTGAAAGCTGCCGAAACCACCTCAGGATTCGAGGCAATTCCCGCCGGCAATCCCTCGCGTCCAAAAGGCGATGATGTCTTGATCTCCAGTCCCAGCGTTTCTGCCGCGATGTCAAGCGATTCCGGGTGCTCGAAGGCCAAATTGGCCAGGCGCTCCACCTGTTCGGAAAACACCAGGTCCGCCTGCTCATTCTGAAATTCGGATTTGAGCTGCGTTTTCACCTGCTCGAAGCTTCGGGTTCGACCCTCTCGGATCTCCGACACGCGGACCAGATGAAAGCCAAAGGCGGAGCGAACAGGCGCGCTCAGCTCACCTGCATCAAGCGAGAAAGCCGCCGCCTCGAAGGCCGGGTCCATGATGTCGCGGGAAATGAAGCCCAAATCACCGCCGTTCTGGGCCGTTCCCGGATCGTCCGAGTGCGCCTTCGCCATGGCTTCGAAAGATGCACCCGATTCGATTTGCCGCCGAATGTCGAGCAACTTGCTCCGCGCCTCCTCCACCGACGATTCGTCCGCGTCTGACGGCAGACCGACGAGAATGTGGCTCACCTTTCGCTGCTCCGGGGTACCGTAGTTGGCCTGCCTTGCCTGATACAGTTTCAGCAGCTCTGCCTCGTCGACGGGAATCTCAGCCGCAATTCCGGGCCTGGAGATCTCCAGATACGTGATCGCGACCTGTTCTGGACTCTCGTAACGGGCTTTGTTTTCCTCGTAGTGACTGGCAATGGCCTCTTCAGAGACCGTCACCTCCGTGAAGCGGGAAACCGGCACCTCGAGCGTGCTGAAGCTTCTTTTCTGGCCTTGAAGCGCGCGCATGCGCGCAAGTTCGGCGTCGGTAACGAAGGCCGAGCTCACCAGTCCGTTGGTGATCTGCCCCGTAAGCAGGCCTTGGCGCATGATCTGCTCGAAGCCGCCGGGGGAATATCCCCGCTGGCGAAGGAAGTTCTGATAGCGATCAGGCGAGAATTTTCCATCGCCGCGAAATATTTCCTGTGACTGGATTTCGGCCGCGAGCTGGGCGTCGCCGATGCGCATCCCCGAAGCAGCCGCCGCCTGCAGCAACAGCTGTTCGCCAATCATCTGCTCCAAGGTCTGCTGGCGCACCAATCCCTCGTCAAGCGATGCAGCCAGCTCCGGGCCGAGCATTTGCCGCAGCCTGGAACGCTGCTCTTGTACCGCCTGTTGAAACTCCCGAAGCTCGATCTCCGTGCCGTTGACCTTCGCCACCGAGAGATCGGAAACAGGGGTGAAGTACTGATTGATGCCCCACAGCGCAAAGGGAATGCTGATGAGGATCACAATGCCCCAAGCGACCCATCCGGTCGCCCGCTTTCTAATGAATTCGAGCATGCTGGATTCGACTACGCGGCCACTGACTGGTTCGCAATGTCCCCCGGAAAGCGCGATGGGCGCCACCGCATTCGGTGGCGCCCATCTGCACAAACTATTGGCGGAGTGGACGGGACTTGAACCCGCGACCTCCGGCGTGACAGGCCGGCATTCTAACCAACTGAACTACCACTCCGTGGTTTGGTGGGTGCTGAGGGGTTCGAACCCCCGACCTTCGCCTTGTAAGGGCGACGCTCTCCCAGCTGAGCTAAGCACCCGAAGGCTAGCCGCTCAGTTTACGGCATCCTTCAGGGCCTTGCCAGGCTTGAACACGGGCAGGGTCGACGCCGGGATCTGAATGGTCGCACCGGTACGAGGATTGCGGCCAGAACGGGCAGCGCGATTTCGAGTCGTGAAGGTTCCGAAACCCACCAGTGTCACCGCATCGCCTCTCTTCAACGAGCTCGTGATGATGTCCAGAACAGATTCAACCGCGCGTCCCGCAGACGCTTTGGAGAGATCGGTTGCATCGGCAACCGCGTCAATAAGTTGAGCTTTATTCATTACCTTTACCCTCAAGTGCACGAGCCCAAAATGATTAACGTCCGGTAACCCCCCCATCTGTACACTTGGTCCCGGACGTCGCCAAGATAACCTCTCAAAATCTTATACCAACTGCCTGAAAGCAGTGTCAAGCAAGGAAAGCAGGCGATCCGTGGGAACAAAACTTTGTACTCAAAGGGGTTAAAAGAACCTTGAAAAAAACCAAGTTTCCGCGCCCTGCCCCGGCACTAAGTCACCGCCGGCATCGATGAGGCACGCTAAATGTCCGACCGAATGCTCATGGACGTGAACACTCCTCAGCTAAAAGGCTGTGTAAATTCACTGAAGATCGAGATTCAAAAGACTAAGCGCGGCGACTAACCGAGGCAACAAACTAGAACCTATCACAGGCTCAAAATGCTCATTTACTGGCGTGTAAACTCCGCTTTTTCGCCTGTTTTTGCCTTGTCTCGCCTGCGCTCGCTAATTTTGAGATAGGTTCTAGAAACTTGCCCCGAAAGCGAGCCGCTTTAATTCAAGCTCGACCCGTGGTTGCCGCAACTGCAGCCACCCCGGACGTGCATCGTTAAGCGGCTTTAACTCTACTTTCCAAAAACAGCGTCAATGCGTGGTAAGGGTGTTGCGCGCATCGTCGTCCTTGCCGCCTTCGCCTTCCACAATCTGCTCTGGTTTCTCAGTCTCAGCAGTCTCCGGCAGGTGAGTAAGCGCAACCTGAAGAACCTGGTCGATCCATTTGACAGCTCGGATATCGAGATGCTGCTTGATGTTGAGCGGGATCTCGGTCAGCTCGCGTTCATTCTCTTCCGGGATCAATACGACCTTGATACCCCCACGTAGCGCGGCCAGCAACTTCTCCTTCAATCCACCAATGGGCAACACTTCACCGCGAAGCGTGATTTCCCCCGTCATTGCGACTTCGGAGCGTACCGGGATCTTGGTCAGCGCAGAAATGATCGCCGTGCACATACCAACACCCGCACTCGGTCCGTCTTTCGGCGTTGCGCCCTCGGGCACGTGAATATGGATATCGCTGTTCTGATAGAAGTCCATCGGAATACCGAGAAGCTTCGTGCGGCTGCGCACTACCGTCATGGCAGCTCGGATTGACTCCTGCATCACATCTCCGAGCTGGCCAGTGTATTGCGACTTACCCTTTCCGGGGGTGATCGCAGCCTCGATGGTCAGTAGATCTCCGCCCACCTCCGTCCATGCGAGACCGGTTACCTGGCCGATGCGATCTTCCTGATCGATGCGGCCAAAGCGATAACGTTTTACCCCCAGATGCTTCTGAAGTTGTCGCGGAGTAATTCGCGTATTGCCCCTGGACTTCCCAGAGACTTTTTCCTTGACCACCTTGCGGCAAATCTTCGCAATCTCGCGCTCTACGTTACGCACACCGGCTTCACGCGTGTAGTAGCGTATGATGTCTTGAAGCGCCGCCTCGGAGATGGTCAGTTCATCGTCCTTGAGACCATTGTTTTTCATCTGCTTAGGAAGCAGGTAGCGCTTGGCAATGTTGACCTTCTCGTCTTCCGTGTATCCGGCGAGACGAATGACTTCCATTCGATCGAGCAGTGGCGGCGGAATATTGAGCGTATTGGCCGTCGCCACGAACATCACGTGAGACAGATCGTAATCCACTTCTAAATAATGATCGTTGAAGGTGTGGTTTTGCTCGGGGTCGAGCACTTCAAGCAGCGCGGATGACGGATCGCCGCGGAAATCCATCGACATCTTGTCCACTTCATCCAGCAGGAACAATGGATTGCGCACCTCCACCTTAGCCAGATTCTGAATGATTTTGCCCGGCAGCGCTCCGATATAGGTTCGCCGGTGACCCCGTATTTCCGCTTCGTCGCGCACCCCGCCCAGAGACATGCGAATGAACTTGCGGTTGGTAGCGCGGGCAATAGACTGACCGAGAGAGGTCTTGCCCACGCCGGGCGGTCCAACGAGGCAAAGAATAGGACCTTTCAGCTTCTTGACACGCTGCTGAACGGCAAGATACTCGAGGATCCGCTCCTTGACCTTTTCCAGGCCGTAATGATCTTCCTCTAGCACCTGTTCCGCTTTCGACAATTCGTTGCGGATCTTTGTCTGCTTCTTCCAAGGTACGCTAAGGAGCCAATCGATATAATTGCGCACCACCGTCGCTTCCGCTGACATCGGTGACATCATTTTGAGCTTGTTGAGTTCGGCAGTGGCCTTTTCCTTGGCCTCCTTTGTCATGCCTGCTTCTTCGATCTTCTTTGCCAGGTCTTCTGCCTCGTTCGGCACGTCCTCCATGTCACCAAGTTCTTTCTGAATAGCTTTCATCTGCTCATTCAGATAGTACTCGCGCTGACTCTTCTCCATCTGCCGCTTGACGCGACCGCGAATGCGTTTTTCCACCTGCAGAAGATCGATCTCCTCTTCCAGGCGCGCAACCAGGTGCTCGAGCCGATCACGCACGCTTTCGATCTCCAGAATCGCCTGCTTCTGCTCGATCTTTACTGAGAGGTGGGCGGCGATGGTATCCGCAAGCCGACCAGCGTCTTCGATACTCGAAAGCGAGGCGAGAATTTCGGGCGGGACCTTCTTGTTGAGCTTCACATACTGTTCGAACTGGACCAGTGCTGAACGGGTGAGAATCTCAATCTCTCGTTCGTCCTCCTCGCTTCGGCCCATGGGCGACATTTCGGCGGCAAAGAAATCATCGAGCTCGACGAAACGCTCTATGCGTGCCCGCTGTCCGCCCTCTACAAGCACCTTGACGGTGCCGTCGGGAAGCTTGAGCAGCTGCAAAATATTGGAGACCGTTCCAACCATGTAAATATCGTCGAGGCCCGGATCGTCCTTGGCGGCGTCCTTTTGCGCCACCAGGAGGATTCGCTTGTCCACCTCCATGGCGCGTTCGAGCGCTCTTATGGATTTATCCCGGCCCACGAACAGCGGTATCACGGTATGGGGATAAACAACGACATCACGCAGCGGCAATACCGGCAAAATGTTCTGTTCGGAGGAAGGGCTGTCTTGTGTGGTTTCAAGTTCGTCCACGTTGACCTCGACTGGAAGGTGCTCGGAACCCGCTACCCGCAGGCTCTAACGGTTAGTATTTTACCCTATGTGGTGGCGACGCAAGGGAATCTCAATCGTTTCGAGGTGAAAAACCAGTTTGAGGCGCCAACAGCGCTTCATTTTGGGCGTCGGCCTCGGATTCGGGACGCTAGCGGAAGGAATCGGGTAAGGGCGGGCGTGCCCGTAGAGCGGCTGACGGCGCGGTCAATCCAGCGCCGCCCGCTGGCGGTCGCCTTCATAGATGATGAGCGGCTCGGATTCACCTTTTATTACCCCCTCATCAATGACGACTTTGACCACATTGTCCATAGACGGCAGCTCGTACATGGTGTCGAGGAGCACGTTTTCAACGATGGAGCGCAAGCCCCGGGCGCCCGTCTTGCGCTCCATGGCGCGGCGCGCCACCGCGGTCAGCGCGTCCGCCCGAAACTCGATTTCTGCGCTCTCCATCTCGAACAGCCGCTTGTACTGCTTGGTGAGGGCGTTCTTGGGCTCGGTCAGGATCTGAACCAGCTGGTCTTCGTCCAGCTCGTCCAGCGTGGCCAGGATCGGCAGGCGACCGACGAATTCCGGAATCAGGCCGTAATGAATCAGATCCTCGGGCTCGACGTCCCTGAGAATTTCCCCCAGCCGCTTCTTTTCGTCCTTGCGCTTGACGTCGGCGCCAAAACCAATGCCACCCTGCTTCGAGGATCGGTTTTCGATGATTTTCGCCAGCCCATCGAAGGCGCCGCCGCAAATAAAGAGAATGTTGGCCGTGTTGACCTGTAGAAACTCCTGCTGGGGGTGCTTGCGCCCACCCTGCGGTGGAACCGAGGCAATGGTGCCTTCGATCAGCTTCAGCAATGCCTGCTGCACGCCTTCGCCGGAAACGTCCCTCGTAATCGACGGGTTGTCCGACTTACGGGATATTTTGTCAATTTCGTCGATATAGACGATGCCGGTCTGCGCCTTCTCGACGTCGTAGTCGCACTTCTGCAGCAGCTTCTGAATGATGTTCTCAACATCTTCGCCCACGTAGCCCGCTTCGGTGAGCGTGGTCGCGTCGGCTATGGTGAAGGGCACGTTGAGCAGACGGGCCAGGGTCTCGGCAAGCAAGGTCTTGCCGCAGCCCGTGGGCCCAATGAGCATCACGTTGCTCTTGGACAGTTCGACCTCTTCCACCTTGACGCCCGAGTCGAGACGCTTGTAATGGTTGTAGACGGCCACGGAGAGCACCCTTTTGGCGTGCTGCTGCCCAACCACGTAGTCGTCGAGGATCTGGCTGATCTCCCGCGGCGTGGGAAGTTTGCTTCCGGTACCGGTTCCGGTCTTTTCCTGGATTTCCTCGCGGATTATGTCGTTACAGAGATCCACGCATTCGTCGCAGATGAAGACCGACGGACCCGCGATAAGCTTGCGCACCTCGTGTTGGCTCTTGCCGCAGAAAGAGCAGTAAAGAAGGCGATCGCCGTCTCCGCCCTTGCCTTGCCTGTCGCTCGCCATTCGCCTACCTCGTCTCGGCCGTCCGTCAGGCGGTGACCGCCGCAGGCACAGCCCTGCTGACAAGCACCTGGTCAATCAATCCGTACTCGACGGCCTCTTTTCCACCCATAAATCGATCTCTGTCGGTATCGGTCTGGATGCGCTCCAACGGCTGTCCCGTGTGTAGAGCGAGAATCTCGTTCAGCCGCTCGCGGGTTTTGAGGATTTCCTTGGCGTGGATGTCGATGTCCGACGCCTGTCCCTGGAACCCGCCCAGGGGTTGATGGATCAGAATGCGCGAATGAGGCAGGCAGAAACGCTTGCCCTTTGCACCCCCGGCAAGCAGCAAAGCACCCATACTGGCCGCCTGTCCCACGCACATGGTGCTGACGTCGGATTTGATGAACTGCATCGTGTCGTAGATGGCGAGTCCAGCCGACACCACCCCTCCCGGCGAGTTAATGTAAAGATGAATGTCCTTATCGGGGTTTTCCGACTCCAGGAACAGCAGCTGGGCAATGACCAGATTGGCCACAATGTCCTCCACGGGGCCGCAAAGGAACACGACCCGCTCTTTGAGCAGTCGGGAGTAAATGTCATAAGACCGCTCACCCCGGGCGGACTGCTCCACCACGATAGGTACGAGATTCAGGGCTCGCGTCTCGGTCGCTCCCTTCATGGCGTGGTTATCGGTCACTTGGTCTCAATCCTTAATGCGCAAACTTCGAGCCAGAATAACGCGACGACGGTCGCACAGCGCCCGGATCGCAACGACGGGGCGGGCATCGGAAGCGGCGAATGCCGGTCGGACAATCCGCGGATCCTGTATGGCCTGGACACGTACCGCCTACGGTGTTTGGTGCCAACTTTGGGTGGCCGGACGAGGTTAGGAGCTAGTCTGCCCCGGATTTAAAACCTCGTCAAACGACGATGCTTCGTCACTGATCTGCGCCCGTTCCAAGATCCAGTCCACCACCTGATCCTCGAGAACGGTGGTCTCGATATCGGACAAACGCGAGCGGTCACCGTAATACCAGTTTATAACCTCGCTGGGATCTTCGTAGGTTGAGGCGATACTCTCGATCCGGGCGCGGACCCTGTCCGGATCTGGTTTAATTTCCTTGCTACGGATAATCTCCGCCAGCAGCAGACCAAGCGCCACCCGGGTTCGCGCTTGCTCTTCAAACATCGCCGGTTCGAGACCGGCCGACTCAGGACTGATACCCGAGTGGCTCAGCTCCGCCTTGCGCTGACGCATAGCCCGCTGGACTTCTTCCTGCACCAGTGAATCGGGTAGCGTAATTTCCTGGCCCTGGAGCAGCGCTTCCATGACGCGACGCTTGGTGATTGCCCGCAAAGCCTCTTCCAGCTCGCGCTTCATGTTGTTTCTAACCTCATTGCGAAGCGCTGCCAGACCTCCTTCCTTGACCCCGAAGCTATCTGCCAGACCGTCGTCGAGTGGCGGAAGCAACGGCTCCTCGACCCGGTGCGCTTTGATGGCAAAGGAAACCGGTTTTCCGGCGAGCTTTTCGTCCGGATGTTGCTTGGGGAATGTGAGCTCGAGGGTTCTTTCCTCCCCCGCCTGCATCCCGACGAGTCCTTCCTCAAAGCCTTCGATCATGCGCGAGCCGTCGAGTTCCACCGGGATCTCTTCCCCTTTGGCATCGTCCAGCGGCTTTGCATCGATGCTGCCCTGGAAATCGATCACCACGCGATCGACGGACGTTGCGGCCCGTTCGACGGCTTGCCAGGTTCTGCGCTGGCGCCTTAAGACTTCCAGCATCTTGTCGACGTCGCCGTCGCTGACTTCAGCCACGGGGCGCGAAATCTTCAGCGATTCAATAGCCGGCGTTTGTAACTCCGGGTAAACATCGAATATCGCCGTATAGTCGATGCCGTTACCCGGCTCCGCCTGCAGCGGATCAATGGTGGGCGAGCCAGCAGGGCGCAGCTGCTGTTGGGAAATGGCCTCGTAAAAGCTCGACTGAACCATTTCCCCAACCACTTCGCTGCGCACCTGCTCCCCATAGCGTTTTTCCAGCACCTTGAGCGGAGCCTTGCCGGGTCTGAATCCGGGCACCCGGACCCTGGCGGCGAGAGAGTTGAGCCGCCGCACGACTTCACCTTTGACCCTTTCCTCCGGGATGCGCACGCGCATGCGCCGCTCCAAACCGGAAGTGTCTTCAATCGTGATCTGCATCAATACTTCCCTCGCGGCCGGCCCCGGCGGGTGGCCGTCATCTCACACAATGGGGACCTGGCGATTTGGTGCGAAAGGAGAGACTCGAACTCTCAAGGGGAAAACCCCACTGGCACCTAAAACCAGCGCGTCTACCAGTTCCGCCACTTTCGCCATTCGATGGGCCATTCTAACGTTTCCCTCAAGCCTGCAGAACTCCCATTCCATCGCCGTTGGGCGGCCAGATCCGACATTATTCGACGCCGGGGTCAACCCCGGACACAAGCCTCACGCGGCTTCCCGTCGCCGTGGCGGCCGTGCTCCCGTCAGCCGACGCGGGGAAGATTCTCCGAGCGATCGTTTCTCGAAGTTAAACAAGTTTCCAAAGTCTGAAGGAGAAAAGTCAAATTCGTCAATCGCTTAACTTATCCAAACTCTAAAGCGCTTCAACATTTGCCGCGATCTGTAGCCCACCCGAGACGCCTAAAGTTCGACCACGGCCGGCCGATACGCCTCCAGTCCCAGTGAGATCCACCCGCCTATGCCCGAGTTGCCGGAGAAGTTCGGAAAGTATCACGTCGTCGGTCTGGCCGGGCGCGGCAACATGGGAGTCGTTTATCTCGGCTACGACCCCTTCGCCGATCGGGACGTGGCCATCAAGGTATCCGTGATCAAAGAGAACCTCGACAACACGGCAGCCCGGCAGGCGAGAAAGCTGTTCTTTAACGAGGCTCATATGGCGGGGCTGCTCGATCACCCCAACATTCTCAAGATTTTCGACGCGGGGGAGGAGAACGGCGAGCCCTACATCGTCATGGAGTACGTCGAGGGGGGACAAACGCTCCTGCCCTATTGCGAGCCCAAGGGACTGCTTCCGATTCAGAAGGTGGCAGAGATCATCGGCACCTGCGCCCGGGCCATCGACTACGCCCACCGGCAAGGTGTGATCCACCGCGACATCAAGCCCAGCAACATCATGCAGACGACCGACGGGGACTTGAAGATTGGCGACTTCGGGGTCGCCCACAGACCCCTTGCCGATACTACCCATGTCCTGGGTATCGTCGGTTCGCCGCGATACATGTCGCCGGAGCAGGTCCAGGAGGACAAGATCTCCGGACAGACCGATCTTTACTCCCTTGGAGTGGTGATGTTCGAGCTGCTCACCGGACAGGCGCCGTTCGCGGGCACCAACTTGGGCCGCCTTATTTACGAGATCGCTCACGAGGCCGCGCCCAGCGTGCTTGACCTGAGACCCGAAATTCCGGCCGCGCTGGATGATATTGTCAAATGCGCGCTGGCCAAAAACCCCGCCGATCGCTACCGCTCGGGCACGGAGTTTGCGTCGGACCTAGCCGGGTTGTTCACCGAGCTCGTGTGCCAGGATGAGCGGATGGATGAGCTGGACCGCTTCGCTGCCCTGCGGAGGCTTCCATTCTTCAGCGATTTCTCGGACAACAACGTGTGGGAGGCGCTCCGCTCCGGCACCTGGAAATCCTTTGCTGCCGGTGAAACCATCGTCAGTGAGGGTAATCCCGACGTTTCCCTGTACATATTAATTAAGGGCGAGGTGAAAGTTACCCAGGAAGGCAAGGTTCTGACTACGCTCTCTAGCGGCCACTGCTTCGGTGAGCTGAATTACGTAGCCAGGGCCAAGCAGCTTCACAGCATCGAGGCCGCCAGCGACGTTTCGCTACTACAAATCAACGAGGCACAGATGTCGCGGGCGTCGGAGTTATGCCAGCTCCGTTTCCATAAGACCTTCCTGCGCAATCTTATCGGCCGCCTGGCGCAAAGCTCCGGCGCCAGCCTTGCGGCGTTGAGCGTTCAATCCCCCAACTATCCCGTGGCGCCGAAGTCCGCGCGGGCCGCCAGCGGTGACTGACCCATGGCTAACGGCATACACGATCTCCGCTCCTTTTCCGCCCGCCAGGCGCGCGACGATGACGGCAACGTTGCCTCGGGCCGGCTCAGACTGGCTCCCATTGTGGAGCAAATACGGCACATTGCCCGGGCGCTTCGCGACCCGGTCACCGGACCGCATCGATGCCAAGCCCTGGCGGCAGATTTGCTAAGGCTGTGCGATCGATTGGCATCCATGAGTGGCACCGGCGGAGAACCGGTGCCGGCAGAAGCCCGTCGCGCTTACGCCACGCTGTCCCCGAGAGAACTCGAAATCTTCGCCGCGCTCGCCCAGGGGCTCTCGGTAGGAGACATTGCCACGCGCTTGAGCCGCAGCCCGAAAACCGTAAACAACCATCGCACGCACATTATGAAGAAGCTCGGCTTGCGGAACACCGCCGAGCTCACGCGCCTGGCCTTTCGCCTCGGCGTCGCCAGCCTCTAGCCCCCCCGACGGCCGGGAGCCTAAACCTAGAATGGGCATTTTTCCCATTTAGGTGACACAGTTCACGGTCGATAACTGAAAAAACCGCTAATGGCGCCCTTCCCTTCGGCTATGGGAAAGAGATCGCTACCCCGGCGCCGGGCGGCTTCCTAAGCAAATGCGTCGGCGCCGCGGCAGATCGCCGTTTGCGTCGAGATGAGCAGACTCTTACGAGGCAGATGAGCGCAACGCAGCATTTTTCGGTCGGTGTATTCGGGGTTACGGAGCTCGAGAAGCAGGTCCTGGAGAGGATTTTCTCCCTTTCTTTTACCCGCCCCCGCGCCTACCGAATGCTGGTGGAACCGGACAGCGAGTCGGTGGACATCGTTCTCGTCGACAGGATGAACTCCGCCGCCGTCAACAAGGCACAAGCGTTACTCGGCAACGGAATTCCCGTGGTCGGAGTGATCCGAGGCAAAGAGTCCAACGAGCCCTATTTCGTGCGCCGCCCGCTTACCGCAACGCGAACACTGGGCGTGCTCGACCGAGTAGTGGAGAACGAGTTTCTGTCCCGCGCTTCGACCCCTGCCCCGGCGCCAGATTCACCACCATCCGTCGAAACCGGCTTTCCGCCACCTGTGCCCAAGCTCCCGGCCCAGGTTGCGGCGTCGGCGCCCGAGCCGGCGAAACCGCCGCCGGGCACGGCTAAACCGCAGCCCAGCCCGTCCGCTTCGGGCGAATTCCAAAAAACCTTCTTCAATTCCGGCTACCGGGCCTTAGTCGTAGACGACAGCCTGCCGGTGCGCAAACAGGTGGCCATGGCGCTGGAACGGTCCGGTATCTCGGCAGATTTTGCCGACAACGGCGACGCCGCCCTCGATCTCGTTGACAAGAACGATTACGACGTCATTTTTCTCGACGTGGTTATGCCGGGTGCAGACGGCTACGAGGTTTGCAAGAGCATAAAGCGCGACAAGGAGAAGAAGAGGACCCCGGTAGTCATGCTGACGGGCAAGTCCTCACCCTTTGACAAGGTCAAAGGAAAACTTTCCGGCTGCGACACCTACCTCACAAAGCCCGTCAGCATCAGAGAGTTCAACCGTACGCTCAACAAGTGCCTGAAAGAACCCATGGCCTTCGAGTCCATGGCCGGATTGACGTAAGCGATTTGCGACAGGCTTGGCCTGAAGTGACACGCATGAGAGGACGACTGAGATGGCAGTAAACAAAGTACTCGTAGTCGATGATTCCCCAGCGGATCTGGCGAATATCAAAGGCATCGTGTCCGAAGCGGGATGCACCGTCGTCACCGCCACCAACGGCGCGGAAGCCATCGCGATGGCCAAATCGGAGAAACCTGAGCTCATTTTTCTCGACATCCTGATGCCCGACATGGACGGCTTCGAAGCCTGCCGAAAGCTTGGAAGCGATGGCGCAACAAGAAACATTCCTGTGGTGTTCGTCACCAGCAAAGGGCAAAAGGCTGACCGCATGTGGGCGCATATGCAGGGCGGAAAGGATCTGGTCGCCAAACCTTTCACGCCGGCTCAAATCATCGAGCAGATAAAGGCCTTTTGAAACGCTGGCGCGCGCTGGAGAAAAGTCAGAAAAACGCCCGCCGAATACCGGCTAAAAGTTTGAGTCATGAGCGATTTCGCTAACGAAGCCAACATTCTGGAATGGCTCCCGCCAAGCGCCGCGTTGACCCGTTTCCAGCTGGGTGACACGGAGCTGGCATTGGGGGGCGCCATAGATCTGAAGCGGGTGCGCTACGGCGTGCGTGTCGGCGGACTGCACCTCCTGCTTCCCGAAGATTCGGTAAGCGAAGTGCTCGACCGGCCGAAAATTTTTCCAATTCCGAATACCAGTTCGTGGTTCGAAGGACTCATCAATCTGCGCGGAAACGTAGTTCCGGTTTTCGATTTGCGGGATCTGTTCGGCACCACACCGATCGCCGGCGAGCAGCAAATGCTTTTGGTCATCGACGAGGGTGAAGAAGCCCTCGGGATTGCCATCGACGGCCTGCCGCTGCCTGCGCCGAACAGCGACCCGCTCGACCGTCGGCCGTCGCTTCCGGGAGTGCTGGAGAACTACACCGGCCGGGTATTCGAACATGGTGAGGAGCTCTGGCTCGAGGTAGACATCGCCGGACTACTCGGATCGCTGTCCAATGAGATCGCAGCGTGAACAGCAGCTCTGAAACACAGAACAATCGCTCGCCCAAAGCGGACCGCCACGGAATCGAGTCTAGCGCCCGTGTCGATCGACCCGGCGTGACCTGAACTGCACAACGTATCGGGAGGTACGTCATGAGAATTCTTGTACTCCTAATCGCGCTGGCAATGTTGCCGGCAACTCTGTTCGCGCAGCAGCAGGACGCGCCGAGCCAGGAAGAACTGAAGAGCTTACTGAATACCAAAATTCGGTCGGTGCAACACATGGCTCTCAATCCGACCGTCATTCGAGCCACCCGTCGACAGAACTCAGAGGAGCTGACTCTGGATTTGATCAAGCAGCGTGACGACGATTGGAAATCCACTACCGAACTTACTCACTTCAAGCGCTCGTTGCAGGAAAATGACGCTGGCCGCTTTCTCAAACGCGTGATTGGTATCAACAAGTCATTCAACGAGGCCTTCGTCACCGATAACCAGGGCGCCAATGTGGCCGCATTCCCGGCTACCAGCGATTACTGGCAGGGCGATGAGGAAAAATGGACGGCTTCCTTCAATGACGGTACTGGTCAGGTATTCATGGGTCCGCTGGAGTATGACCAGAGCACCAAGACGTACGCGGTGCAGATCTCGGCGCCGTTATATGACCGGGGCGCGACAATAGGTGTTCTTGTAGTCGGCGTCACGCTCGACTATCTAAAGTCCAAACAGGCGCTCCAATAATTTCTTTTCGGAATTTGAACCGATCACTCTAGAGACTCGAGCTATGAAGACATCACCCAAGAAAGTTCCTCCGGCGACGAGGCAAAGTAATCGTTACGGCGCCATGATCCGCGCCATCCGAGGCACTCTGGCGGCAGTTGTGGTTTGCGCCGCAACCGGGGCGCATGCCGCGGAAGGCGTCACTTCGAACACCATTCGAATAGGTGGCGTCATGGATCTCAAAGGCGACTCCCGCGGGCTCGGACTGGGCATGAAGGCGGGGATTGAAGCGGCAATTCGTAACAAGCAGGTCCAGGGCCGCAGGCTCGAGTTCGTCACCCTGAATGACAACTATTCGCCGCCCAAGACTATTGAGGCCACCAAGCAGCTCGTCGGCCAGGACATATTTGCCATGGTCGGCAACGTGGGCACGCCGACGGCAAAGGTTTCTCTTCCTATTCTCGCCGAGAATAAGGTTCCGGCGGTGGGCTTTTTCACCGGCGCCGGAATATTGCGCCCCGGGACCGGAGACATCATCAACTTCCGTGCCAGCTACGTTCAGGAAACCGCCAGCGTGATCCAGGCTGCGATAGGGGCGGGAATTTCACCCTCGGGCGTTTGCGCCTACGTCCAGAACGATGCCTACGGCATGGCCGGCGTAACCGGGATCCAGCGCGCCCTTGCCGGGCGAAATGGTACCGAGGAAGTAGTGAAGATTCTCCAAGAGATGGTGAACATGGAGGGAGAGAACCCGCCGCGTAACAACATGGGCCCGGTGGGCGTCTACAAGCGCAATACTCTTTACGCCCGTGACGGTTATCGGTCGCTCAAGGCATGGGAAGAATACTCGGGCGCAAAGTGCCGGCTCATCGTTACCGTGGGGGCGTATGCGAACATCGCCCGCTTTGCGGCGTACGCGCGCAATAAGGGAGAAAATTGGATCATCAGCGCGGTTTCGTTTACCGGTGCCGACAACTTTCGCGAAGAGCTGAGGCAATTTGGAGTCAGCGACGGCGTAATCATGACCCAGGTCGTGCCCACCCTCGACTCCGACCTGCCCATCGTACAAGAAGCGCGCGAAGCGCTGGGTAATCAATTCGGTTACGTATCTCTGGAAGGCTACATTGTCGGCAAGCTGTTCATTGCCGCACTGGAGCAGATTCAGGGTCCCGTAAACCGCGAAAATTTTCTCAACGCACTCCGAGGGCGCAGTTTCGAATTCGGGGGGCTCAATTTCGATTTCCGCGACGATAACCAGGCGTCGGACTTCGTGGCCCTTACCTATCTGGATCGGGGCGGTTATAGAAACATGGCGCGCAACGACTGGCAGCGTGTAATGCAAAATTGATGAACGGCAGATCAAACGGTCCGACGAGCCGTCATCGGAGATGAGGATTCTCAGGAGACAACCATGAACAAGCTACTGTCATTCGGTGGACTCAGAATCGGCGCCCGGCTGCTGCTACTGATCGCCGTGCAGGGCGCGGTACTGCTCGGTATCGGCGCCATCGCCCTGCTGATGCAGATCAACGCCAGCAATACCGGCGCTCTGGTGTCCGCCAAGGTCGAAGGCAGTTCGAAGCTGGTGCAGCTGGCAGAAACTTTTCGCAACGACGTCATGGACGAAGTCTACAAGGTCAACCAGGGCACCACCACGTGGGCCGATGCCCGCGACTTCATCAGCCGAGGCGAACGCGACTTCAGAGCGGGCTGGACCAACTACATCTCCGAGTTGAGCGCAGACGACAGAGAGCTCGTTAACGACGTCATTCAGCCCTACTTCAGCGACCTGAACGCCATGTTCGACGAGCTCGAACCAATTCTCGAGTCCCAGGACCGTAGCCGCATGAACCTTTTCGTGAGTAACGACCTGCCGGCGCTCACCGATCCGTTCCTGGACGCCATTGTCGCCAGCACCGCTTTGGACCAGATCGAATCCAACGAATTGCTCGCCGCGTCCCACATGACCCAGCAGCAGTTCTTCCGAATCACCATTGCGGCGCTTGTCTCTGGCTTGGTCATTGCAATGCTGCTGGGTCTCGCGACCTATTACTCGATCGCCTCGCCGGTGCGTCAAGTTTCCAATACGGTGCAGAAGGTAGCAGAAGGTGAATTGACCGCGCGCACGGGAATGAAAGAAGGTGACGAGCTGGCGACGCTGGGCGCCGAGTTCGACAAGATGCTCAATGAGCGTGTTGCCCATCTGGCAAAAGTTCAGGAGGAGAACGAGCAACTTAACAACTCGGTCATGAGCCTGCTTAAGGCGGTGTACAAACTGAGTCAAAGGGATCTCACCACACGTGTTCCGGTCACCGAGGACGTAACCGGCCCGGTCGCCGACTCGCTCAATCTTCTCACCGACGAAACTTCCAAGGTTTTGAAGGGCGTGCTGAGCATCTCCGTCGGCGTCGCCAGGGTGTCGGAAGAGGTGAAAGCCCGTTCCGACAACGTCATTTCGGCCGCCACCCTCGAGCAGCAGGAAGTGGAAAAGACAGCCGCTGAGCTTGCCGCCGCATCGGATTCCATGATCCGCATCGCCAAGCTGGCCCAGGCCTGCAGCGATGCCGCGGACAAGGCTATCCGGTCCACCGACAGCGCCCACGGAACCGTATCCGACACGGTCAACGGCATCAACGCCATTCGCAACACCATCCGCGAGACGGAGAAACGCATCAAGCGGCTTGGCGAGCGTTCTCAGGAAATCAGCGGCGCCGTTAATCTCATTAACAGCATCGCGGAGCGTACCCACATTCTCGCCCTGAATGCATCCATGCACGCCGCATCGGCGGGTGAGGCTGGTCGCGGCTTTGCCGTGGTCGCGGACGAGGTTCAGCGGCTGGCAGAAAACGCGCGTAACGCGACCAACGAGATCGCCAGTCTGGTGAACAACATTCAGGTGGAAACCAACGACACGGTCACCACCATGAACGACGCCATCAGTCAGGTCGTCGAGGGAAGCCGGCTTGCCGAGCGCGCGGGATCCGAAATGCAGTCCACTCAGCAGTCCACCGCCGAACTGGTCGCCATGGTGCAGCAGATCGCCAAGCGATCCGTACAGCAGGCGAAGGCCAGCAACGAGCTGAGAGGCCGCGCCCAGGGGATTCAGAAGAGTTCCCGGGAAACCAACGCCAAGCTCAAGGAGCAGACCAAGTATACGGACAATCTGGTGCGCTACTCCGAAAAGCTTCTTCGAGCAGTGAATGTGTTCACCCTGCCGGAACAAGCGGCGAGTCGCAAGGAGCAAACGGGAAGCCACAGCCGCGAGAGCATTTCTGTGTTCCCGGATAAAAAGGTGGTTGCGGTAAATGCCTGATCCCTTTGTCGCCCCGACGCTGTCCGCTGAAGGGGGCGACGGGAACGCCGCCCTACTCGATGCGTTGACCCAATGCGCGTCGCAGTGGGGCGACGCCGAGACCTGGGATGTTTATCAACTACACATCGCGCATGTAGAGCAGGCGGCGGCCGGATTTTCCAACCCCCTGTTCCACGACATCTGCGTTCTGCTCAAGTCCTTGGTGGCAGATCTCAGCGAACAATTCGAGCGCCCAGGGGAAGCGCACCGCGATTTGCTCCACTGCTGGCCGACACTGGCTGCAGCGTTCTGCGAGTTTCCCCGGGATGTGGAAACCGGAACCCTGCTGATTGCTCACCTTCAGGACCCGCGCTGGATCAATCCGATCGGAGACGACGATGCCAGGATGATGCAAAGCTTTCTCGACGCATCAGTAGCCCAATCCGTTCCTGACGTGCAGCCTGAGACCGAGTCATTGAGCACCGAAGAGGGCAATTCCCCTGTCACACCAGATCCGTTCATGATGGATCAAAAGACCGATGTCGGCGCGGACGTCGGGACTTCAGAGGCAGGCGTAGCCAATAATCTCAATCACGCCGTGCGCGAGATGGTCGAACTTTTAATCGGCGAACTAGACGTCATGCGCGAATCCCTGGCCGAAGCCCTCACCGTGGCCTGCAGCACGGAATCCACTTCTGAAGCGCGCGTCGAGGCGCTCAAGCATTACGGCGAACAGATAGAACGACTCGGCATGGCTGCCGACGTGGGTGGGCTCGAAGGGCTCGGCCGGGCCTGTAAGCTGCTCAACGAGAACATCAACGCATTCTGCCGTCGGGAAGCCGGGCTGGGAGAGCCCTCGCGCCGGATACTGTCGCTCTGGATCGCTCGGGTTAATACCTATCTCCGCGATCTGGGCGGGGAGCCGGCGTGTCGCGATCTGCTGGAAACGTTGCAGCATGAGTCTTGGCCGCTGCCTCTTGGGGACGATGACGCGACAGCCCTGGGTGAGCTTCTTTCCGCCCCGGTTAGCGACGCGCTTATGCAGGACGTAGAGCCGCGTCAGACCAGCGCGACGACGGAGGACGTTTCGCTTTCGCTCCCGGATGACGTCGACTCCGAGCTATTGGACGGACTTTTACAGGAGCTTCCAGCGCAGACGGCAGAATTTTCCAGCGCCGTGGAGCGGCTCGGCTCCGGTGAAGGTGGCGTCGACGAACTGCAGGTAGCGCAGAGAATCGCGCACACCCTAAAAGGCGCGGCCAATACTGTGGGTGTTCCCGGAATCGCCAACCTCACCCACCATCTGGAGGATATTCTGCTCGCCCTGGCGAAACACGCCGTGCTTCCGGGACCGGCGCTCGGCAACGTACTGCAAAACGCTTCGGACTGCCTGGAGATGATGTGTGAAACGCTGCTGGGCCAGGGTCCTGCGCCGGCCGAAAGTCTGAGTGTGCTTCAGTCAGTGCTCGACTGGGCCAACCGTATCGACCGGGAGGGCGCCGAAGCCGCGGACGCGGACGCAGCTATCCGGCCTGAGGTTTCCGTCGCTGCACCGGCGCTCGAGAAAACGACGGCGCGGAGCGAGCCCCGAAGTGTGGATACCCAGCTCCCCGCAGCGGAAAGACCCGCCGCAGACGCTGGACCCATGGTGCGCGTTCCGGCGAAGCTGGTGGACGAGCTGCTTCGACTGGTGGGCGAGATCATCATTCTCACAGGCCAGGTCCATGAGCGGGTACAACGCACCGTAGACCAAAGCCGGTCGCTGCAGCAACAGAACGCGATGCTGCAGCAGCTCGGCGCCGAACTCGAACAAATCATTGACTTGAGAGATATCGCCCTGCCCCGCCAGCAAGGTGCCGGGCCCGTAGAGTTCGATCCCCTGGAGCTGGATCAATACAACGAGCTGCACACCGTGAGCAGGCGCCTGGTGGAGGCCGCCACGGACTCCCGGGAAATGGGTCATGCGGTGGAAGCAAACATGTCGACCCTAAGCGACCTGCTGACCCAACAGGGACGACTCAATCGCGAGACCCAGGAAGCAGTCATGCACGCGCGCATGGTGACGGTAAATACTATCGTTCCACGCCTCCAGCGTAACGTTCGTCAGGCAGGCCGGGCCTCGGGAAAGCAGGTGGCACTCGAGTGTCTTGGTACTGACACGCTGATGGACAGCGACGTGATAAACGACCTGGTGGATCCGCTCATGCATCTGCTGCGCAACGCCGTCGACCACGGTATCGAAGACGAGGCCGTGCGAATCGGCGCCGGCAAAGATCCGCAGGGCCGGATCCGTCTCGAGTTCCATCGTGAAGGCAATCACGTTCTGGTTCGCTGTAGCGACGACGGTGCAGGATTGGATTGGGCCAAAATACGGGAAGTAGCCGCTTCACGTAATCTGGTGAGCGAAGGCCAGACGCTGACCGAAGCGGAACTGTGCCAGATGATCCTGCGCCCCAACTTTTCCACCCGCCCTACAGCCACCCAGCTGTCAGGTCGGGGCATCGGTCTGGACGCCGTCAGGACCAGCATCGCCCGTCTGGGCGGGTCTTTTTCGGTGCATTCGGAAACCGGCAAAGGTTTTCGATTCGAGATGCGCCTGCCCCTGACGCTGGTGTCGACCCACGCGCTCCTGGTTCGAGCGCGGGACCGGCTGCTTGCGGTCTCCAATCGCGGCGTGGAGCAGATCCTGCACCCGGGCAGCGGCGAGGAAAGGCGCAACGGCAGCGAGCACACTTTCAGCATCGGAGACGACGTCTATTCCGCCACGACGCTGGCATCGATCATTGGACTTGGAAAGGAACGCAAGAAGAACGGCGGCGGGGCCGCTCCGGTGCTGATCGTACAGTCCGACAATGGACCTCGGGCCGTATTCGTGGAATCTATCCTCGACAGCCGGGACCTGGTAATTAAAGACCTTGGCCGTTACATCCCAAAGCTTCGCGGTGTCGCCGGCGCCACCATTCTCGGCGACGGCAGCGTAACGCCCGTTCTCGACCTCCCGGAGCTGCTGCGCACGCCGGGCTTGTCGGGCTTCGACGTCGATCCGGCGGAAGAGCGGGACGAGACTGCGCAGGCCTCGGGCAGCGGGCTACCCTATGCCCTAGTCGTGGACGACTCGTTGAGCGCCAGACGCGCGCTGGCTCAGTTCATCGGCGACTCCGGGTTTGAAGTCGGCACGGCCCGTGACGGTCTCGAAGCCATAGACCTCATTAACGCCAAGCGGCCGGACCTGGTGCTCCTAGATCTGGAAATGCCGCGAATGAACGGTCTCGAGCTCACCAGCCACATTCGCGCCAACAGCGCCACCCGAGGGCTCCCCATAGTCATGATCACCTCGCGTTCCACCGAAAAGCACCGCCAGCAGGCCATCGCCGCCGGCGTCAATCACTACGTTACCAAGCCCTTCAGCGAGGAGGAGCTCATCGGCTGTGTCGAGTCCCTCTGTCGGGGAGACGGGTAATGGCTCGGGTGACGAGCGTGGAGACAAAGCACTCCGGCGGCCCGATTCCGGATATATATAAATGAATACGGTCAACGCCGAACCGGCCAGGTGGGTGACGCGATGTTCCGCCACCGTGGCGGCCCTGCGCCCGAACCGGGGTGCTTTCCCCCGGGGGCCCGACGAGGTCTTGAGCCAATGACCGCCGCTGTCGCCTGGATCGTTCCGCTGCCCGGAAACGTGTGCGTCGCTGTGGGCAACCTCGAATTCGTGCATGTTCTGCCCGACGTGCCGGCGCGAACCGCGGTTGACGACGGTCCGGCGTTCATGCACGAAGCGGTCTCGTGGGACGGCGGCCTCATACCGGTCTTTGACGCCGGCAAGTTCAGTCAGGGAATCGAGAAGACTTCGGACAGCGTCTACTACGGCGTCGTGCGCTACAGGCCGATTTCGTCGAGTCGGCAACGGTTCGGTGCGCTGAAAATGACCGCCATACCGCAACGCGTCAGCGTGGACGATGGGATGGCCTGCGAATTGCCCGACTCTCACCACTGCTGGCGGCCGTTCAGCGTTTCCTGCTTCAGTCTCGACGGCCATCCGGTGCCGGTGCTTGACCTGGCGAGAGTATTTGCACAGGCCCCGGACCATCCCGACGCCGCCGGGCCCGCGAGCGCCGCCGGCAGCGATGCAGATGCCCCTAAGGGATCAATTCCTTCGGAAGGTGACGGCAATACTGATTCTTTAGCCGCCACCTGACACCGCACCCTGGGTGGTGGTCAGCGCCCAGGCTGGTCACCACCACCGTCCAACCAGCCGGGGCGTACCTCCCGACTCGGCCCGAATTCAGATTCTGGAAGCCTTTCCAGTGGTGCCTTTCAGCCCACCGCCATACGCCGGGCGCATCTGAATCGCGTCGTCGACCAGGGCTTGGTCGACATTCATCCGCTGGGCGGCGCGAGCGGATCCCGGGGACAGCCACAGCTTGTGTCAACGCTTGGAGCCGGCTTGCGGCCAAAGAAACAGACCATCGAGGGTCAAGGCGAGATTGTGCTCATCGACGCAGAAACCCCGACGATCAGGGGCTATCATCAATAGATGGGGAACAGGGTCGTGCCTTTCCCACGCGTCGTAGGTTTCGCGCGAAGGCCCGCCTGGGCCGAACGCGAGCTTAGCTCAAGAGATTTAACTGAACGGCTGGGCACAGAGCCCAAACTCGACCGCGTCGACGGCTGCGGAAACGGCCCCCTGGCTGAACGGATGATCGATTCGGGGACCAAGCATGGCGATTACTAACAAATTCGGCGGCATGTCCGAAGCAGTGAAGGGCCTCGCCTCACGCGGCAAGGCGATGATCAAACTGCCGTCCGTGATTTTCGGCTCGCCGCGCCAGATGGGAACGGATCCGTCGCTTTCCTGGTGGCACGTTCCTGTCTTCATACAGACCACAGGCCTGCAGCAGAAACAACTCGAGAGCTGCGTCGTGTTCCTGGCTCCTTACGAGGGCGAAGGATCACCTCTTCGAATGCGCTGGCGAACGAAGGATTCGCGCGACACGGTGACCACGGCAACGCTCGAAGAGGAGCGGCTGTTTTTCGTACCCATTGCGGCGAGAAAAGATAATGGCAACCGGGCGACCATTATCACCAACGAAGGTTTTTTCGCGGAGAAAAAAGCCAAGTGGACCATGCGCCCCGGACAAACCAGATGGACGTTGAGGGTGCAAAACCCCGACGGCAAATGGGAAAGCCCGCACTCTTACCTGCTCATGGTTCCAGATCCCGCCCGGGGGAATGCTCAGTTCATGTTGGAGGTGCGTTACCATGGCATGAACTGAGCGCAGCCTCGACGCCGAGCTCTCAACTGGGCTTCGCATCCGATGCGTTCAAGGGTTCAGATCTAAGTATGCCCGGGTTGTAGCCTCGTGACCCTGCTGAATTTAAGCTCCCACCGGTTACGGTAACGCTGTTCTGTGATCTGAATATGTGAATGGTGGCGATGTATATGCCGCCTTTGATCGACAGCAATGACGGCTGCATCGCGGTGAGCGGGAAGAGATGACGTAGGCGGCAAGCTTAAAAGCCGTCCTATCTCTATCCTCTGCTTTCGCCATTACGCTTGTTGGTCGGTTAACTCCCGGCAAGGCATTTCCAGGAATCTTGTTCGGGGATAGAAGTCATTCGCACGCTGTACCACCAGGCGAGCCTTCGATATTATGACGCCAGAGCCCGTCCCTTTGAGCCATAAGTTCCGATAACAATAACGGATCACAAGAGCGTATGGGGGGCGGGCTCACCAACTAAGAATATCCAGCCATTTCCAGCATTCACCCTGTCGTATCCGCTCAG
>CAMYJH010000019.1 GCA_947258715.1 uncultured Gammaproteobacteria bacterium | reverse complement strand
TCGTGGGCGGAATGTCGCGGTCCGAGACTGCCACTGAGATCTTCGAGCCGTTTGCACTTGTAGGCGTGAAGCTGCTTTAGAAAGGCGGATCTTGCGCGCTGCTTGAGGCCCAGAGGACGGGGCTGACTGGCAAGCACCCGGCCGAGAGACTCCACGTCCAGGCTCAGGCGCTCCCGCTCCGAAATCATTACCCTTTGCATCTTGTTCATCTCCTCGTGGATTCGGGTACAGAACGAAGCAGATTCCATGCCAGCACACAGACTAGCTCGCTGAAATTTGGATGCTATCGCATAACTTATTGAACTGGATGAAGAAACGGACTCGGGTCCGGAACGGCCCCAAGACCGCCGAAGGGGTAGTGAGGGTAGAAATCGTCGCACAACTGCGACAGCGGTCACGGCCCGTGGGGGCTCTGTCGCAGGCTCAGCGGGCGCTGGGAATTGCGTTCAGGCGACGAGCGTCGATCAAGATATGTCCGACCGGGCGAAAGAGGCTGGCAAGGGGAGTGCTATAAACGGTAAGAATGAAGCGCCATTTTGTTATTCCGGATAGAAACAACACGCGGTTGCGGGGGCGTTGAGGCGCGAAATCAGGTGGTATGGGCCCACAGGGTCACGTTCTCTACGCCCTCGGCGATCATGCTTAACGCCACGTACAAGATAACCACCAACCCCACGTAAGCGATCCAGTGGTGGCGCTCCAGCAGGTGGGCTATCCAGGTGGCGGCGAGGCCCATGAGGGCGACGGAGAGGGCCAGCCCGAACACCAGCACCCAGACATGGTCACGGGCGATGCCGGCGACGGCGAGCACGTTGTCCAGGGACATGGAGAGATCGGCGATGACGATCTGCACAACCGCCTGGCGCAGGGTCTTGCTGGGTTGCTGCGCCACCGCCGTCGGCGCCTGGCCGGCAGTTTTTCGGTGCGCGCGCTGCTCCCGTATTTCCCGCCACAGCTTCCAGCACACCCACAGCAGTAGAAGGCCGCCGGCGAGCACCAGGCCGACGATCTGCAGCAGCTGAACCGTCACCGCCGCGAACAGGATGCGCATCACCGTCGCCGCCACAATGCCGGCGAAGATGATCTTTTTGCGCTCCGCGGCCGGCAGTCCAGCCGCCACCATGCCGATGACGATGGCGTTGTCGCCCGCAAGCACCAGATCTACGAGGATGACCTGAAGGAAGGCGCTGAGTTCGGCGACAGAAATCTTGTGTTCCTTTTTACTTCGTTACGGACGCAAAACAATCTTCGGTGCAGCGCTCCTTCCGTGCAACAGATCGTCGAAGGCGCGTGGGCCGTCTTCCATAGGTCGCTGCTCTAGCCAGCTTAAATCCCCCAACGCACCGCGGTACAGATTGTCAACGGCAGCCCGAAGGTCCACCGGCGTATAGGTGTAGGTGCCGATAAAAGTGATCTCCTGGAGGGTCATCCTTCTGGCGTCGAAACCGCCGTCATTGTCCATGAGTCCGATGTGCATGATCACGCCGCCGGGGCGCACCGAGGTCATGGCGGCTGCGCGCGTCGCTTTGCCGCCTACCGCATCGACGATCACGTCGAAGGCGGATTCCCCCGGTGCCTCGAGTACTGGATCGAACACCCGGCCGACCTTCGCGTCGTTGGCGGTTTCGCGCCGGAGCGCATTGGTCTCGGCGAGAGCGACGCGCTCAACCCCCTCGTGTTGCAGCGCAAGCGCCGCGAACAAGCCAACGGATCCGGCTCCGAACACCAGTGCCGTGAGCTCGGCCAGCGGACGGTGGGCGATCTGCGCCGCAAGGCTGACGGCATGCAGCGCGGTGGCTGCGGGCTCGGTCAAAGCCGCATGAGCAAAATCCATACCTTCGGGGATTTCGATGAGGTTGGTCTCGGGAATCGAAATGAGCTCGGCAAAGGCGCCTGGGCGATACATGCCAATCAGATCGCGCTCAGCGCATAGATTCGATCGGCCACCAAGACATTCGTTGCACCGCCCGCAGGTAATGAGTGGATTGAGCACCGCTCTGCGGCCCGCCGCGGAGCCTCCAACCACGGTGCCCGCCGCCTCATGACCGAGGATGAGCGGTGGAACGCGGCGGGGATCATGTCCAACGTAGGCGTGCATGTCAGATCCGCAGATACCCACCGCTTCGACTCGTACCACCACCTCGCCGGAATTCGGCACCGGTTCCGGTTCTTCCCGGTAGGTGATCTCTTGGTTAGCGGTATAAACGAGTGCTCTCATGGTCAACGCGCGGTGAATCCACCATCGATGTGCAGCGTCTGCCCGGTAATATAATTGCACGCCGGGGAGGCGAAAAAGACCGTGATTCCGGCGAGATCTTCCAATCTGCCATTGCGCCCGACGACGGTCCGCTCTGCCGCCCACCGTTCCGTGTCTGGGTTCTCGAAAACTGCCGCCGTGAGCTCGGTGGGAAAGAAACCGGGAGCGATAGCATTGCACATGATGCCATAGCGGGACCAGGCCTCCGCCATCGCGCGGGTGAGCTGGCACACGCCACCCTTGGAAGCGCCGTAGGCGAGTCCGTTGGGAAAGGCGCGCGACGACTGCAGTGAAGCGATATTGATAATGCGGCCGTACCCCCTGGCGCGCATCCCGGGAACGAACTCGCGGGAAAAGAAAAAGGGCGCCGCCAGATTGAGGTCGAGGGTCAACTCCCAGCTCTCGGGCGTCACCTCATCAACCGGCTGACGCAGATTCACGCCGGCGGCGTTGACGACGACGTCCGCCTGGTCGAAGGCCTCCAAACAACGGGCGGCGACGTCGGGCAGATTGTCCTTATCCGCGAGGTCCGCGCTCACCCAGTGCGCCCTGCCGCCTTCTGTTTCAATTTGTTCGGCCACCCTCTCTAGCGCCGCTTCCCGCCGCGCCACCAGCACTAGGGCCGCGCCCGCCGCGGCGAGAAATCCGGCCATGGCCCGGCCTATGCCTGAGCTCGCCCCGGTCACCACGGCGACCTGGTCAGCTAGCGAGAACAGACTCTGACCTGACGGAGTGGTCATTCAAATCAAACCCTCTCCAGCCGTGGCGACTCCAAGAGCGTCCAGCGCGATGACCAGCTCTTCGTTGGTGGGAATGACCCACACCTCGACGCCACTGTCGCCTGCGGATATTTTTGCTTCCACGCCGACGGCGTCGCGATTGCGGGCGTCGTCCAGGCGCACACCCAAGTTCTCCAGGCCGGCGCAGATCTGAGCACGCACCTCGGGACTGTGCTCTCCAATTCCTGCAGTGAAGATGATGCCGTCACAACCGTTGAGCACCGCCATGTATTGGCCGATGTAGGCGCGGGCGCGGTAGCAGAACACGTCGATGGCGTGCCGGCAGCGCGCGTCACCCGCCGCAGATTCTTTCAACAAGTCGCGCATGTCGCTGGCGTAACCGCTCAGGCCCAAAAGGCCGCTGTGGCGGTTGAGCAGGGTGTGCACTTCCGAGAGCGCAAGCTCGTCCTTCTCCACCAGCTCGAAAACGACCGACGCGTCCACGTCGCCGCAACGGGTGCCCATCACCAGTCCGGAAAGCGGCGTCAGTCCCATCGAGGTGTCGACGGATTCGCCGTTGCGGATGGCGCACATGGACGCGCCGTTACCCAGGTGGCAGGAGATCACCCGGGAATGTTCGTTACTGATATTGGATATCTCATACAGTCGCCGGCTGACGAAGTAATGGCTGGGACCGTGAAAGCCGTAACGCCGGATACGATGACGGCGGCGAAGACGTTCCGGCAGCGCGTAAGAGTATGCGTTAGCGGGCATAGTCTGGTGAAAAGCGGTGTCGAACACCGCCACCTGCACCGCGTTTGGCAACGCCTTTCGTGCCGCTTCGATGCCCTTCAGGTTTGCCGGGTTGTGCAACGGCGCCAGGTCGAAGGCGTCGGCGATGGCATCGACCACCTCTTCGTCCACACGGACCGCCTCGGAAAAGCGCTCGCCACCATGAACCACGCGGTGACCAACGGCCTTGACGTCGTTCACCGATGTAACCACCGCCGCGTGGTGACCGATCAGAAATTCGAGCACCATTTCCATAGCGGCGCCGTGGTCTTTGGCCTTGACGCTCAACCGCTCTCGCGGCTCGCCGTCAATTTCGTAAGTGGCAATGGAGGACACGGCGCCGATTCGCTCCACGTAGCCGCGCGCCGTGCGTCGACCTGATTCACAATCTATCAGGGCAAAGCGCAGCGAGGAGCTGCCGCTATTGATGACCAGAACGAGGCTCACGGTGCTAACGCGGAACGTCCGATTGAGCGGATACGCCGCCGGTCCGCAAGCTGTTCAAGCCCAATCAGTATTTACTTAAAACCTTTCTCAGGATGTCGCAGATCTGATCTACGTGGGACTTTTCGGCAATCAGCGGTGGCGCGACGATCCCCGAGTCCCCGGTCATCTTGACATGCAGACCCGCCGCGAACAGGTCTTTTTGCACCTGATAACCTCGCTTGCCCGGACCTCCCTCCGGCACCACGTCGAATCCTGCCATCAAGCCGTAGCCACGAATGTCGGTAACGGCCGGCACGTCGCTCAAGGAAAACATCTGCTCGAGAAAGTAAGGCGCGAGTTCGGCAGCGCGATCGAACAGCTGCTCTTTTTCGTAGATATCGATGGTGGCGATTCCGGCCGCGCACGCCGCCGGATGACCCGAATAGGTGTAACCGTGAAAAAACTCGATGGCGCCGTCGGGCGCCGCGTCCATGATGGTGTCGTAAACGTGGTCGTTTACCGCGACCGCGCCCATGGGCTGGTTGCCGTTGGTGAGCGCCTTGGCCATGGTCATGATGTCTGGTTTTACGTTGAACGCCTGGGCGCCGAACGGCGTGCCCAGCCGGCCGAAGCCACAGATGACTTCGTCGTACACCAGCAGGATCCCGTAGGCGTCGCAGATCTCGCGAATTCTCTCCAGGTACCCCTTGGGCGGCACCAGCACGCCGGTGGACCCGGCGATAGGCTCGACGAAACAGGCCGCCACCGTGTCCGGTCCATAGGTCATCACAATGCGCTCCAAATCGTCGGCGAGCTCGACGCCGTGCTCAGGCTGGCCCTTGGTGAAGCGGTTCTGCGGCAGCCAGGTGTGGCGCATATGGGCAACGCCCGCCATACCCACCCCGAAGGCCTCACGGTTTTTCACCAGGCCGGCAAGCGAGGTGCCTCCGATGTTGACGCCGTGATAGGCGCGCTCCCGGGAAACGAAACGCATACGCGTGCCTTCGCCCCGGGCGCGGTGGTAGGCGAGCGCAATCTTGATCGCCGTGTCCACCGCCTCGGAACCGGAATTACCAAAAAACACCCGGTCGATGCCTTCAGGCGTCAACTGGGCCACCCGGCGCGCCAGCTCGAACTGCGGCGGGTGTCCGCCCTGGAACGGGGGTCCGTAATCCAGCTCGATAAGCTGGTTATAGACCGCCTCGGCGATCTCCTTGCGCCCGTGTCCGGCGGCAACGCAGAACAGTCCTGACGAGCCGTCAATCACCTGGTTTCCGTGGTGGTCCCAATAAAAAACGCCTTCGCCCCGTACGAAAAGGCGGGGGTGCGCCTTGAAGTCGCGGTTGGCGGTAAACGGCATCCAGTAGTACTCGAGGGTATTGGTGGCGTATTTCATGGCGGTTCCGTGAAGTCTGAACTCAACGCTTGTACCGGCAGACCCTAAAAATCGGGGCCCACCGGGGATCTGGCCCCATCGCGCTGCGGCGACGGGGCCCGGTTGTACCCATATGGGCTACACAATAGACTCAAGCCCCTCCAGCGACCTAGTGTCAGATCCGGTCATCCCATTAGACCAGCCCATGCGGGACCAACTCTTTCATCTTTCCCCCGACAGCGGCGGCAGCCTGCAAAGCCAGGTGAGAGAGATGATGGTCAGGGCAATCCTCGACGGACACATCCCCGCCGGCGGTGCGGTGCCGTCTTGTCGCCAGCTCGCCAGGCAGCTGGGCGTGGCGAGAAACACCGTGGTGCTCGCTTATCAGCGCCTGGTGGATGAGGGCTACCTCAACTCCCGCGAACGCAGCGGCTACTACGTCAACGAAGACATCCTCGGCGGCCGGGTCGAAACCGCGGAGGAGCCGGAAAGCGAAGACATCTTCGGTCCTTCTTGGGATTCCCGCCTTAAATCCGCGCCCAGCCGCCAGCGCAACATCGTCAAGCCCGACGACTGGCAGTCCTACCCATATCCTTTCATTTATGGTCAGTTCGACCTGGCGCTGTTTCCCCTTTCCGAGTGGCGCGAATGCAGCCGCCGCGCGCTCACGGTCAGCGCCGTGAAGAGCTGGGCCAGCGACAGCATCGACTGCGACGATCCGGATCTTATCGAGCAGCTTCACACTCGGGTTCTGCCGCGACGGGGGGTGTGGGCGTCCCCCGACGAGATCCTGGTGACCGTCGGTGCGCAACACGCGCTCTATCTCGTCGCGTCGCTGCTTTTGGGCCCCGATACGGCCGTGGGCATGGAAGACCCCGGCTACCCGGATGCCCGCAACATCTTTCTCATGAAGACACAAAAAGTTGCCCGGCTGCCCGTTGACAACCAGGGGCTGGTGATCGACAGCGAACTCAACAAATGCGATTTCGTCTACACCACCCCCAGCCATCAGCATCCGACCACGGTGACGCTCTCGCTTCAGCGCCGGCAGGAGCTCCTGATCCGCGCAGTAAACGACGACTTTGTCATTATCGAGGACGATTACGAGAGTGAAACAAATTACGTCGGACAACCGACACCGGCGCTGAAAAGCCTCGACCACAACGACCGAGTGGTCTACGTAGGAAGCCTTTCGAAGACCATCGCACCCGGGCTCCGGCTCGGGTTCATGGTGGGTCCCAAAGCGCTCATTCGCGAAGCGCGCGCATTGCGTCGCCTTATGCTCAGACATCCGCCCGCCAACAATCAGCGCGCCGTAGCGTTGTTCTTGTCTTTGGGCCACCACGACTCGCTCGTACGGCGATTGAGTCATGCCTACAAAGATCGCTGGCGGGCCATGGGCGACGCGCTTGCAACGCACCTTCCGGAGTCGTCACAAATGCCCACCTTCGGCGGCACCGCCTACTGGGTCAGGGGGCCCGAGGGGCTCGACGCCCAAAAGCTGAATAACATCGCCGCCGCCAAGGGGGTACTCATGGAACCCGGAGACATTTTTTTTCTAGGCGAGCAGCCGCCACGAAATTTCTTCAGGCTCGGTTTTTCCTCGGTCCCGGTGGATCGCATCGAACCCGGAATCAAGCTTCTCGCCGACCTGATACATGGAGGCGCTTGAATACTTAAGCGGTTTCAGTGACGCTTAGATCCGAAACGGAGATGAGCCGGGTTGATCTTGCTTTGCGCCCCCGAGCCGCGACCACGGAGAACAAAATGGCCGTAACCGAGATGAAGTCTGCGTCGGACAGGAACGAAGCCGAATGGGAGACGCGCTGTAATCTGGCGGCGCTCTACCGCATTCTCGATCACTTGAGGATGACCGATCTGGTTTACACCCACATGTCCGCGCGCGTACCTGGAGAGGACAACACATTTTTGATCAACCGATACGGCGACCTGTTCGATGAGATCACGGCCTCAAGTTTGGTGAAAATGGATTTCAACGGCAACATAGTCGGCGATCCTGCGCGCTTCAATATGGCGGGATTCAATATTCACAGCGGGGTATATATGGCCCGTCCCGACGTAAACTGCGTCATCCACACGCACACGCGAGCCGGGATCGCGGTCGGCGCCAGTGAGCGCGGACTGCTTCCCATCAGCCAGCACTCACTCGTCGTGCTCAACGATCTCGCCTACCACGACTACGGCGGACCCGGCACGCTGGAAGAACGGAAAGAAGTCGGCGCCAGCTGCACCGAGGCCAACAACATCATCATGCGCAATCACGGTCTGCTTACCTTAGGCGAGAGCATCCCGTCCGCGTTCAAGCGCATGTACTACCTGGAGCAGTCATGCCAGATTCAAACCGCGGCCGTAGCGCTGAACGAGCCTTTAGTCACGATCCGTGACGATGTCCAGCACGCTACCTTCGAGTTGATGCAAAAGAACCAGTCCGCGCCCGATTACGGCAACTTCGAATGGGAAAGCCTGCTGCGTATGCTGGAACGGCAAGGGGCGGCGTACCGCTGCTGAGCAATCCCGCGTCGTGCGCGGGTGTCAACAACCACGCTTAAGCATCATGGGTTCTAGTCAAACATCGCCATCTGCTTGTCGGTGACGGCGTCGAAGCTGGTTCCAAGAAAGTGGAGGATGCCGTCCGCGGCCGGGGCGAGCTGCCGGTCGCGGTAGTGAGCGTAGTCGGGCTTCGGGACTCTGCCGGTCACCGGCTGCGGTCCGACGCTGGTGATGACGTAACGGACCCAGCGGCCGGGGTTTTCGAGCTGCCGCGCCGCCTGTACGTGGGGCGGTACGTTCTTGGTGTATTCGGATAACGGCCGCCGCAGACGTTTGCGGTAGACGAGTTCTTGGTCAAGCTTTCCCGCCATCAGCGCTTCCAGCGTCTGTTTGATGAAATCTTCGTACGGTTCGTTCACAAACACCCGCCGATAGAGCTCGCGCTGAAATCGGCGCGCCAGCGGCGTCCAGTCGGTGCGCACGCTCTCGAGCCCCTTGAACACGATCTCCTCGTCGCCGCTGCTGGTACGCATGAGTCCCGCATAGCGCTTCTTGCTTCCGGTATCCGCACCACGGATGGTGGGCATGAGAAACCTTAGAAAATGCGTTTCGAACTCCAGCTCCAGGAATGATTGAAGACGAAACTCGTCGCGTATGCGATGGCGCCACCAGGCGTTCAACTCCTTCGCGAGACGCGCGCCGCGAGCACTCGCCTCTTGCTCGCTCACGACTTCTCCCAGCAGGACGAACAGCGAGTCGGTGTCGCCGTAGATGACCCGAAGGTCATTTTTCTCGATGAACTCGCGGCTTTCGCGAATAATCTGGTGCCCGCGGCGAGTGATGCTGCTGGCGAGCCGCGCGTCGTGAAAGCGGCAGGCCCTGGTACCGAGCACACCGTAGAAGGAATTCATGAGTATTTTCACCGCTTGCGACAGCGGCGCGTCCTTGCGGCGCTTGGCCTCGTCCCGAGCCCGCCACAATTCCTCGATGAGCTCCGGCAGAATAGAGCCCTCGCGGGCGAATTCGGCTTCCAAGAAACCGGGGATGGGATCGTCGCCCGGCTCGATAAGGCCATAAGGATCGATACCAAAAGTGCGAATGATGCTGGGGTAAAGGCTTTTGAAATCCAGCAGCAGAACGTTGTCGTAGAGGCCGGGCTCGGAGTCCATGACGTAGCCGCCCGGGCTTCCCTGGCCGCTTTCCACGTCCTCCACGTCTACGGCGACTCGCCCCTTGCGGTGCAGCCTCGGTAGGTAAAGGTGATCAAAAGCGGCCACGGAGCCAGCGAGCCGATCCAATGCGAGACCGGTGAGCTCAGCGCGGCGAACGGCAAAGTTCACCAGATCCGCCTTTGCGAATATCTCTTCCACTAAGACGCAGTCTTCCACGTTGTACTCGACGAGCTTGACCGGATCCTGATGATATAGGCGCACAATCTCGGCCACGCGATCATTCTCCGAGTAGAGACGCTTGCCGCGCCCGAGCAACGCCTGCGCTACGGTCTCCAGCTCGAAGTTGTCGAAGGACCAGAAGCCCGCGCGTAAGGCGTCGATGCCGTCCAGAACCACGCGTCCGGGGAGCCGCGCGACCCGATTCCCGCCCGGGCCGCCAGGCGGAAGTATGGTGGCTCGTTCACCACCACGGCCCATGGCGAAGGCCGCGCCCAGTGCGCGGCACTTTCGCTGGAGAAAATCCAGGTCGAAATTAACCACGTTCCAGCCAATAACGATGTCGGGATCGATGCGTGTCAGCCAGGAGAAAAATGCCTCCAGCACGCCGCGCTCGTCTGAGCAGCATTCCACCTCGACGTCGTTCAGGCGCAAAGGCCGATCGGAAACGATGAATGCTCGGGGCGTGCCTAAGCCGCTGGCGGCGATGGAGTAGAGCCGGCCATTCAGCCCCTCGGTTTCGATGTCGATGGACACGGTTTTGAGCACCGGGGCAAGTCGCGCTGCACGTATCGATGGATTGACAAACTGAACGTACCCCTCTCGCTGTTCCGGGTTGCCTTTAACCTCGACCGCGGCGGTGATGAACCGCTCCATCAAGAAACGGTCGCTGGGCTTCAGATCCGATTCGAACAAACGAACGCCTTCAGACTTCAGCGCGCGGCGGGCGCCCAGCAGGTCCCGCTGGAAGCGGAAATAGAGCCCGTCCACCGGCTTGCCGTGCATGGTTCGAAGGTCTAGTGGCTTTCTCTCGTAGCTGACGCCGCGCTCTAGGCTTGCGTCCACGTGCGCCTCGTGTTCCACAAAGCAAACGGTACACTCGCCGCGAACGAGAATGCGAACCGGACCATCCGCCGAGCTCGCCCAGAAACTGAGTTCCAGACCCTCGGGCGTGTCGCGCCACTGCCGAGTGAGCAAGAAGCAACTCAAGTCCACTCTAGCGCAAGCACTCGAACTCGGCGGATTCCCTTCCTGTTGAAAATTGGCGAAGCTCACAGGTCAGACGTCATGACTGGGCATTTGAAGGCGCCTGTACAATACCGCTATCCCTGCAACAGCATAAGGGGTAATTCCCGGACAGCGCATACTTGAGGCGGACGAAGTTTTTTCGCCTCCCGCGCTGGTGGGCTTAGCCCTGCCAATGGCGTAGACGATAAAACCATCGGCGATGGCGCCGCGGGTCCGCTAAAGACAGTGCCGGTAGCAGCTCTTCCGGGCGCTTCATACCGGTCCTCTATATCCGACTTCGGTGTACCAGTGCCGTGCGCCGGAGAGCAACTTAGGCAAAGGCTCGGATTGATTTTATTATCTTTAATATCTGATACATTTGGGCGAGGCCGACGCGGAGGCCCGCGCTGATGAGCTCGGCGAATTTCTCCGGCTCTGACAGCCTGTCAATTTTCAGAACGGCAAACCGATCAAACAGTCATGTCGCAGCAAAGTGTGTTTGCAGAGCTGAAGTCGCAAATCGGGACAGAAATATTCACCAGTGACTGGATTACCGTCGATCAGGAGAGGATCAACGCTTTTGCCGCGGCGACAGACGATCGTCAGTGGATTCATACCGATCCGGCACGCGCAGCGAAAGCCTCTCCCTACGGCGGGACCGTCGCACACGGCTATCTGATTATTTCGCTTTACCCACAGATGCGCAGAAACGTGGTCGACGGGGTACCCGCCTATCCTGGCGTCAAAAGCAGCATCAATTACGGGCTCAACAAGCTCAGGTTCCCCAACGCCGTTCGCGCCGGGTCCCGGGTGCGAGGCCACACCGAGCTAATTGACGTCACGCAAATTGGTAACGCAATTCAAATGATTGAAAAGCTGACGGTCGAGATCGAGGGCGAGGAAAAACCCGCGTGCGTGGCTGAGGCTGTTGTCTGGCTCATTTTCTAACGGATACTTGCTTACGCTGCGCGCCTTGCGCGGATTTTTCCCAGAAAGGAAACACTTTGGATGAGTTAAAGAAAGTCGCCGTCATAGGGGCGGGCACCATGGGCTCAGGCATCGCCAGTCATCTGGCCAATGCCGGGGTGCCCGTCGTTCTACTGGATATTGTTCCGGAGGGCACGAATGACAGAAATATCATCGCCGAGGACGCGATCAAGCGCCTGCTCAACTCACAGCCGCCCGCTTTCATGCAACGTAGTAATGCAGAGCTCATTACTCCAGGCAACATTGATGATCACCTGAACCTTATTGCCGACGCGGACTGGATTGCAGAAGCGGTAGTGGAAAGACTCAATGTCAAACACGCGCTTTACGAAAAAATCGACTCAGTCCGTAAGCCCAACGCGATGGTGTCTTCCAACACCTCTACTATTCCCTTGTCGATGCTCACGGAGAAAATGTCCGACGGGCTGAAGAGGAACTTTTGCATCACGCATTTTTTCAACCCGGTTCGGTACATGCGTCTGCTGGAGATCGTCGCCGGACCCGAGACCCACCCGGAAGTGATCGATTCGCTTTCAAGCTTTTGCGACATCATGCTCGGCAAGGGTGTCGTTCCCTGCCGCGACACACCGGGCTTCCTGGCTAACCGGGTAGGCGTCTATGCGCTCCAGGTGGGCATCGTGGAGGCGGCAGCCCTGGGGCTGGAGGTGGAGGAAGCCGACGCGCTCATGGGGCGACCCATGGGGATCCCGAAGACGGGCGTATTCGGGCTCTACGACCTCATCGGCCTCGATCTCATGCTGGATGTGGCTTCGAGCCTCGAATCCGCGCTGCCCAAAGACGACGCGTTCCACGAGGTCGCCGCCGGCATCCCTTTGATCTCAACTCTCATCGGCCAGGGTTACACCGGCAACAAGGGCAAAGGCGGCTTTTATCGCGAGCGTGAAGAAAACGGCGAGCGCCTGCGCGAAGCCGTCGATCTGAAGACCGGCGAGTACCGTCCCGCGGAGCGGCCGGTCCTGGACGCCGCCGTCGCCGGGGAGGCCCAAGGGCTGCGCGCCGTTGTTGCTCACGAGAACAAGTTCGGGCGCTTTGCCTGGCGGGTGCTGGCGAAAGTGCTGACCTATGCCGCCTCGCTGATTCCCGAAGTCGCCGACGATCCGCTGCCGGTGGACGAAGCCATGAAGCTCGGTTACAGCTGGAGCAAAGGCCCGTTTGAGATGATCGATGATCTGGGACCGGCGTGGTTCCGGCAAGCTATCCGGGCCGAAGGCATGGCGGTGCCGGCAGCGCTAGAGCGCGTCGGCGAGAGCCACTTTTACCGCGCCAGCGAGGGCAGGCTAGAACGCCTGGCGTTCTCCGGGAATTACCTGGCGGTAAAGCGCGCACCGGGCGTTATGCGCCTCGGTGACATCACCAGAACCCAATCTCCCGTCGCCTCGAATGACGCCGCGAGCTTATGGGATGTCGGGGACGGCGTGGCTTGCGTCGAATTCCACACCAAGGCCAACGCACTGGGGACGGACTCCATGACGCTCGTTGTCGAGGCGCTTCACATCGTCAAGGACGGGTTCCAGGCCTTGCTTTTTTATAACGACGCGCCGCACTTTTCCGTCGGCTTCAACCTCGACTTTGCGCTAACAGCGGCGAAAGAGAAGGCTTGGACGCGCTTAGACGGCGCCCTGGACGCTTTCCAGTCGGCGTGTCTCGGCTGTCGCTACGCGCCCTTTCCCGTTGTTGCTGCTCCCGCGGGCCTGTCTTTGGGCGGCGGCTTCGAGGTGCTGCTTCACTGCGACGCGATTCACGCCCACGCCAATTCCAATATGGGTCTGGTGGAAACGCTGGTGGGACTGGTGCCGTCGGGCGGCGGGTGCAAGCAGATGCTTCACCGATGGACGCGCGAGGCAAGCAACATCGATAGCGCGGTCAAGGGCGCGCTAGAAGCGTTCGCGCTAATCGGCATGGGCAAGACCGCAACCTCGCCGCTGGAAGCGAAGCCTCTGCGTTTATTCGAGGACCACGATCGCTTCAGCATGAACCGAGATCGGCTGCTGATCGAAGGCAAGACGCTGGCTCTGGAGCTGGCGAAAAGCTATACGCCGCCAGAAAAACTCTCGTTCGAAGCCCTCGGCGAGAAAGGCTTGGACGCCATGGAGGCGATGCTCGATGATCTCAAGGAGAAAGGCATCACCACCCCGCATGACCTCGTCGTCGGCCGCCAGCTCGCCCAGGTGCTCTGTGGCGGAAAGCGAAAACAAGGCGAAAAGCTGAGCGAGCAAGATCTCCTGGCGCTGGAGCGCGAGGCGTTCATCGCCCTCTGCGACACGCCCGAAACCGTGGCCCGCATCGAGCACATGTTGACAACCGGCCGCCCGCTGCGCAATTGACGCCATATCTGGCCCGGCGACTTGAATCGATTAATTCTCCCTTCTTTTTTTGACAGCCGGAGGTTAGTTCGGCAGTGTAAGCGTGTCCGCGACGAAGGTATTGGGAATCAGGGAACGGTCCTAAGCTGTAAAGTCGGCGATTTTATTTTGGGCCTTGAGCTTTTACGGAGCGCCTGAACAATGTCGAAACAAATCACCCAGCCAATTCAAACCGAAGCCAGTCTGCGACGCGGCGCGATGCGCGCCGTAACCGTGGCGGCCATCATTACAGGTTTTATGGGCGGCGCCATTGTCACTGACGGCGTCAGCTTTTCCGTCTATGACAATGTCGCATTCTCTAAAGGCGGCAACGGTGGCGGCAACGGTGGCGGCAAAGGCGGCGGCGGCGGACGTGGTGGCGGTCACGGCGGCGGAAACAAGGGGGATCACGGCGACGTGGCTGGCGGGGGTCCTGGAAAGGGCCATGCCAAGGGGCGCGGTCACGGCCATGCGAAAAGTCACGGACTAGGTCATGCAAGACACGGTGAACAGAGTAACGGCGGATCGAATCCTCCTGGCGCGCCTTCACTCGAAGACCAGCCCGCATCCGAAAACGGGATCAGCGCCGCGGCTCTCGGCTCCCTAAACGCCGCCCACGCGTCATTGACGGCGCGGGAGAACGCTTCGCCCGATTCCATGGTCGGCCACATCGCCGCCTTTGCGGATGCAGTCGAATCCGAAAACATTAACGCCGCAGCGGAAGCGCTGGCTGCCAAGGCCAACAAATCAATCACCGATCCAGTGGTGACAGAAGTCGCGCGGCTGGCCGGGGTCGAGGTAAGCGAGGAGACCGCCAGTGCCATTGCCACACGCGCGGCTGAGATCCAGTCCGGGGAAAGCCAAGAGCCGGGAGACGGGACGACGCCCGGGGACAGCGACAGCCAGGAGCCGCTAGACGGGGCGATGCCCGGTGGCAGCTGATCCGTTTTTCTGAGTGCGAAATAAAAGCGGCGGCACCGGACTGTGCCGCCGCTTTCATTGAAAAGAGTTTAGCTGTCGCTGGAAGACGTTCCAGCGAGAATTATCTGGACGTGCTCTCGATCAACCCGTCGAGTAGCGAGACGGAAATCCGGCCGTTGATCGGCAGGTTACTCGCTTCCTCGTAAGCCTGGATCCCCTTGCGTGTCAAATTGCCCGGCATTCCGTCAATGGGTCCGGCGTCGTAGCCGATGTTGCGGAGCGCATACTGGACGAATATTACCGTCGCCGGATCGGTAAGCGACGCGTAGCTCTTCGGTACGAACTTTTTCGCGTCCGCCTCCACCTGTGAGATCTGCTCGTTGGAAAGTCGCTTCGCAATCTTCATCGCGACCTCGCCCGCCTTCTCGTGCCCACCCGATGCAGCGAGCGTGGTCCAGTAGTAGGACTTGATATCGTCCCTGGGCAGACCCATTCCGGACCCGTACATGACGCCATAAGCGTACTGCGCACCCACGTGGCCGCCGCGAGCGGCCCGGCCGTACCAGCGCGCTGCCCATGCGGGGTTCTTGACCACTCCGTCTCCATCCGCATAAGCCACACCCAGCAGGTATTGAGCCTGCACGTGACCCTGCTCGCCGGCGCGGGCAAGAAAAGCGACGCCGCGCTTGGGGTTCTTGTCCACGCCGCTACCGGTCATGAAATTGGCGCCGACAAGATACTGCGCCCGCTGGTCACCCAGATCCGCCGACCGATTGATATAGCGCGCTCCCGTACCGGGATCTTTGGGCACCAGCCGGCCCTGGGTATAGGCAACGCCAATCTCGTATGCGGCCGCCGGGTGCCCGAGGTTAGCGGCAGCCTCGAGGCGCTTGGCGTACGCGTCGTTGTTGCCTGCCGCACGCGCCTGATGCGCAGCCTCATACATCGCTTCGGCTTCGCTCGAGGGCTCCACGGGTTTTTGCTCCGACGCGGGGTCCCCCCTGAAGAAAGACTTCACGCTTTCGACGGCGCTGTTGAATTTGGGCTGCACGCTGCTGCAGCCGCTTAAGGCTAACGCGAGCGCGAGAAAAGAGCCGACCAGAGTAATTCGCTTTCTCGACATTGCTTCCATCACTACACCCTTGGGTTTTTACTTGTCCCGAGCTGTCTCGGCCCGGCGGCGGGTGATTCGACCCGCCGCCGAACTACGACCGATGCCGCGCTGCCCCGCGCGGACCCGAGGGACAGAATCTAGGCATTTCTCCCGGTCAAATCTGAGATCCAGCTAACAAAATGGGAACAAAAATCAGTCCCGATTCGAATCGGTCCCCGGAGGGTCAACGAACAGGAATAAAGCGCTTCGACCGAGAAACAATAGGCCACGCATCCCCGAATCATAGTGTCTCGGCGAGTCCCGGTCACGAATGACCGTTCCCGCCGACAAGCAGGCGCTTCACTCCGGGCCCTTGTCCAAGCTTGCCCGCCTTTGTCTTGTGGCACGTAGGCGGCGCGGTTAGCCTAAGCGCTTCCCGCGTATTCATAGAGCCCTCACCTGGCTTAAGTGATTTCATACTCAGCCAGGTAGACTGCGAGGTCGCACGGGGACCCTCGCGCCAACCGAGCACACGGTTATGAATGAGCAGAGCATATTTCTCGGCAAAGGGGCGATGCCCCAACACCTGGCGCTGAAGCGCGCGAACCGTCACGGTCTCATCGCCGGGGCAACAGGAACCGGTAAGACTGTGTCGCTTCAGATTCTCGCCGAAGGCTTCTCAGCGCACGGGGTCCCGGTCTTCATGGCCGACGTCAAGGGCGATCTTTCCGGAATGAGCCAGGCCGGATCGCCGCACCCGAAGCTTGCCGAACGCGCTCAGACGATCGGATTCAGCGAATATACGCTGCGCGCATTTCCCGCCATCTTCTGGGACGTGTACGGCGGGCAAGGGCATCCGATACGCACGACGATCTCGGAGATGGGACCACTGCTGCTGACGCGCCTGCTCGAGCTCAATGACACCCAGGAAGGCGTGCTCAACATCGCCTTTCGCGTGGCTGATGACAACGGCCTGCTGCTGCTGGACCTGAAAGATCTTCGCGCGATGATGATTTTTGTGGCCGAGAATGCGTCTGATCTCAGTATCGAGTACGGCAACGTGAGCAAAGCGTCGGTCGGGGCTATTCAGCGTCGCCTGCTTACGTTGGAACAGCAGGGCGGCAAGAAATTTTTTGGCGAACCCGCCCTCGATCTCCCGGACCTGATGCGCTGCGACAAGCACGGCTACGGCCATATCAATATTCTAGCGGCCGACAAGCTGATGCAGCAGCCCAAGCTCTACTCGACCTTTCTGCTTTGGCTTTTGTCGGAGCTGTTCGAAGAGCTTCCAGAAATTGGCGATGCGGACAAACCCAAGCTCATCTTCTTTTTCGACGAGGCACATCTGCTGTTTGATGATGCGCCCAAAGCGCTAATGCAGAAAGTGGAGCAGGTAGTGCGCCTCATCCGCTCAAAGGGGGTGGGCGTGTACTTCGTCTCGCAAAACCCGACGGATATTCCAGACGATGTCCTCGGCCAGCTGGGCAATCGAATCCAACACGCGCTGCGGGCGTTCACGCCCCGAGACCGTAAGACCGTGCGGGCGGCAGCATCGACGTTTCGACAAAATCCGGCCTTCGACGCAGAGCAAGTCATCACCGAGCTCGGCGTGGGCGAAGCGCTGGTTTCCACTCTGGATATCAAGGGCGTGCCGGGCATGGTCGACCGTACCCTGATTCGACCCCCTTCCTCTCGCCTGGGTCCCGCTGCGCCGCAGGAGCGCAATGCGGTCATCGCTCAAAGCTTCTGTCAGGGTAAGTACGAGCAGCTGGCGGACCGCGTGTCCGCTTACGAGAAACTGCAGCAGCGGGCGGAGCAGGCGGCGCGGGAAGCCGAGCAGGCGGAGAGTGATCGACTCTACGAGCCGCCGGCGACGCCGCGCAGAGGGTCTTCCAAAAAAAGATCGGCGCGTTCGAGCAGCCGTCGGCGCAGCAATCGACAGGGAATCGTAGAAACGATGGCCAAGAGCGTGGTCCGCAGCGTGGGAAGCGCCATCGGCCGGCAAATTGCCCGTGGCCTTTTAGGCTCGCTGCTCAAGGGTCGCTAGCGGCAAAGATTTGAACCACGCGCTGGAAAGGCGATAAATTCGTATCGAAGTATTCGCAGTTTCGGTAACTGGAAACGCTCGGCGCCGCCCCGCTGTTCGCTTCAGCGTTCTTGCCAATAAAAATAAAGGTGATAAACAGAATAAATCCAATCGACAGAATTCTGCCGATGAAGCGCAGGATAAACATTTTGCCCCCCTTCTGATCGCCCGATCAGTAACTCGGTTCTACTTGTCCTGAAAACTCCTTCGTCGTTGGCGGACGGACATCTCTATTCAGTTTAATTATTCATTGTGTCGTGCTGACCGACGGTTCTCGGTTTTCATTATTCTTATTGCCTTCGGTCTCTGGCTTTAAGCTCTCCATCTTGTCGCGGAACTCGTCGGTAATCCGGCGGGCGTCGGTGGCGCCCTGCACCGCTCGCGGGGTAATGAGAACGACGAGCTCGGTGCGGCTGCGGTCGTCGGTAGTCTGGCCGAACAGGAACCCGAGTATGGGGATATTTTGCAATCCCGGTATGCCGGATGAGGTGGAGCTGTCGTTCTCCCTGATCAGACCGCCGAGCACCACGGTTTCGCCGGACTGAATCGCCACGGTGCTGTTGATTCTACGCTGCTGGATGGTGGGGGTTAAAGGATCCCTGGGGTTTGGCACGGCGTCGCTCACTTCCTGGGAGATCTCCATGGTCACGAGACCGCCGGCGTTGACCCGGGGCGTCACGGTAAGAAGCACGCCCGTGTCGCGATACTCGATGCTGTTGACCAGGTTCGACTCCCCCACAGTGGACTGCTGCTGCTGGGTGGTGATGGGCACCTGGTCGCCCACTTCAATGGCGGCCGTCTGGTTGTTGAGCACCATGAGGCTCGGGGATGAGATCACCTTGAGCTTGGATTCCGAGGAGAGCAGGTTCAGCACCGCGCGCACATCCGCGCCGGAAGTGATTGCGTAGGAGAATCCGGGCACGAAACCAGCCAGGCTGGAGGGAATGACATTAAGATCGAGCTGTGCCTCCCCCGTGCGGCTGCCGATCTCGTTCTTGAAGAACCATTCGAGCCCCTGGCTCAATTCGTCGGTGAGCGAGACCTCGGCGATGGTCGCTTCAATGAGCACCTGCAGCGGCACGATATCGAGCTGCTTAAGAGCCTCGCGCACCTGGGCATACTCGGCCGCGGTCGCCATGACCAGCAGCGCGTTGTTCACCTCGTCGGCGATGATGCGGATTTCGCCGCCTTCCGCCAACTGCAATCCTTCCCTCGCGCCGGTGGTCAGCCGGAGCGGCGACTGACGCTCGGATGGCTCCGGCCGTGGCGGGGCCGCCCCGGTGACCGTGGCTTCCGCCTCCTGGGGGGTGGTAGGCGGCGGCTGGCTCTGAAGCGCCACCGGCTCCAAACCCGGCGCGAGCTCGGGGGGAGGAATCCCCTCTTCGGCGGCGCGGTCCTCGAACACCTGTTGCAGCACCGCAGCGAGATCCACCGCCTTGCCGTTTTGCACGTGATAAATGAACAACCTACGGCCGCTGCCGCCGCGGTCCTGATCCAGCCTATCTACCCACTCGGCCACCTTGCGCAAGTATTCCCGTCTTGGCGAGACCACCAGCAAGCCGTTGAGCCTTTCAATCACAGCAAGCTTGACCAGGCCGATCAGCGGTCCCTTGGCCTGGTCGCCGAATACCTTTTCCAGATCGGAGGCGAGCGTCTGTGCATCGACGAAATCTGGTGTAAACAGCGCTACCGACATTCCGGCGATCCAGTCCACGTCGAAGACGGTGATGGTCTCCAGGAGCACTTCCATTTCCTGGCCGGTGCCGGCGAGGATCAAAAGGTTTCGCTGAGTATCGACGCGGACGATGTTTCCCGCGGTGACAAATGGCTCGAGAATTTTCTGCATCTCGCTGGCGGAGACGTATCGAAGCGGCACCACCCGAACGCTGTAGCTGCTCGGCAATGGCGCCGTGGTGTTGCCGAGCTGAGGCGATGCGAGGCCGCGAATGGCGCTTTCCCGCGGCACCACATGATACAAATCGCCGCTTTTGACCAGCGCCCCGCCGTTCATCCGCAGCAACATTTCCAGGGTCGGGATCAGGGCTTCCCGCGGTAGCGGCTGACTGGTCTGCAGGGTGACCGCACCCTGTACGCCCGGGTCGACGACGTAATTCTGCTTCAGCAGATCGGCGAGGATGACCTTAACCACTTCGAGAAGGTTGGTGTTCTCGAAATTGAGCGTGATTTCGCCGGGTTCAGAGGGGCCACCCGGGGCCCTCACCTCGCGCACGAAGATGCCGCTTCCGGGTCGGTACAGATCGGCGCCGCCCGCGGGCGGCGCAGGCTCAATGCCGAGACCGGGTGCGGTCACCGGGGCTGCTTCGGGCTGCTCCGCCGCTTCAGGAGCTGCTTGCCCGGTGCCAATGGAGTCGCCCACTGCAGCCGGAGGTAGTGACCGGGTCGGCTCGACCACCGCGCAGCCGGACAGCATACCGAACAGCGCCATAACGGCGCAGCCGCGAATGCGTGGAGATGGCGAAGTCCGATTGGGCACGAGTACTCAGGAGCCGCCGGGTTGTTTGCGTTGCATTGAACGATTATTTGTTATTAGCGGCTCAAGTATCGGCTCCTACTCGTTGATTCGCAAGCAGGTTTTTAGTCCATACCGGGAAAGAAAATCCCCGGTGGGGGAATCGTCCCGAGGGCTAGCGTTCCGAGCTGGGATTTTGCTGGGATCCCGAGGGGCGCTGCCGGGTTCCGTCCAGGGTTCGACGCAGCGCTCGCTGCGGCGTTCTAACGCCGGGTCGGACCGGCGCCGAAACTTGCCGACGGGGCGGCGGTGCCGGGCCAAACGACCGAAGGGCGGCCTCGCGGGACTCGCCCTCTTTGCTGAATATGGCGCGGTCCTTCTCCACCCGGTCCAGCCGCCAGCCCGCAATCGTTTCTCCCTCGGCCACGCGGGTCAGCTCTCCGCTTTGCGGATGGATCAGCAGCACCGCGCTCTCGTCTTCGGTGATGACGATGGCGGAAACGGTAAAGTTCGCCCCTGTATCGATGGCAACTGGGGTCGGGGATACCGATGCAAGGTCCAGCTCCTCTTCAGGCGGCCGGCGGGTCTGGTTGAAAAGCGGCCGCCCGACGGTCTCGCCTAGCGCCGCCAGCGGCGGCAGCGTGAGCCGCAAGGGTCCCGCCGAGGTCGCTGCCTTCTCCTCATCCCGGGTCGCTTTCAGATTGTCCACCGACGGGATCCCCATGCGCGCCTCGATCACGATGATGGCGCAAAGCGCAATCAAAGTGAGCAGCAGGATGCCGGAGATTCGGTTCGACATCAGCTCGTCTCAGGATCGGTCCCGAGCGCCCTCTGGTAGAAGGCGCTGACCTTGAAGCGCACGTCGAGCCGGTCCTGCTGCTGGGCCGTCCGCCGGTTAACTGATCGCACCGTCGTGCGCCGCGTTACCACCAGAAGATCCTCAATCACCAGTACCGGTTGGCCGGACTCCAATGCGTACAGGCTCTCTTGGACCGCTGGCGTGGTTCCCGTCATGCGCACGTTTACGGAAACCCGGTCGAAAGACGACACTTTCTCCGGCTCGAGAATCTGGGTGCTGGTGAGGCTGCCCCCAGCGGCCTGCACCGCGGCCTTGACCTGTTCCTGAAGATCTGCCGCGGCAAGGGTCGCGCTGCCCGCCTGGAGAGCGAGCTCACTCAGGTTGATGCTACGCCTGACCGTTTCCAGGCGTTGCTCGAGGGACGCCTGGCGCGTGGCAATGGATTCGAAACGCGCCACCTTGTCTTCCAGATCCGCAATCAGATCACGATTCGCCGCGTAGCGCGTCCAGACTGGCCGCAGCGCGAGCACGCCAACGAGCGCGATCACCAGTATCAGCAGCGAAATGGCCGCGACCCGATGTATCAGCTTGTCCCTCGGCAAGCTCAACTTTGTTCTCCCTGCGCAAGCTCGGTTTCCAGCTTGGCCGAGATATTGAAGCGTTCCTTACCCGATCGCGCGTCTCGAGTTATGGGCGATCCAAATCGCGCCTCGCGGAACATCGGCGATGATTCCACCACCCCGATAAGCGCGGAGGCGGCGTCTGAAAGACCCTGGAACTGTACCTCGCCGTTTTTTAAGTCAAGGCGGTGAAGCCAGGTGCCGTCCGGAATGATCCGCGTCAGCTCGTCGATCAGCTCTACCGCGCTGGGACCGGACTTCGCCTGCTCGAAAAGCGCGCGCCGCTGTTCCAGCGCATGAATACGGTCCTGAACTTCGACCGAAGCCATGGCAGCGGCTCGTGCGCTGTCGGCGCGCGCCTGAAGCGCGCCGATGTAGCGCTCCTGCTGGTAAATTGGAATCAAGGCCGCGGCGGCAAGGGCGACGAGATTGAGAACAATGAGTGTTCGATTCAGTCCTTTGGTCGTCGAGGCGCGGTAATTCCTCGGCAAAAAGGTAAGCCCGCGATCGTCCTCCGGCCCGGCGTCAGGACTGAACTGAAGTCCCCAGTCGCCGATTACGCCGAGCGCCTCGTCCACCACGGGTTTCTGCACCACTGTGAGATCCACCTCCAGTTTCCGCTGCTTGGGATCGCGCGCCGTTGGGCGGTAATTGAAGTAGACGCTGTCGGCGTGAAAAGGGGTGTGCCGCTCCATTTCGAAAGCGAGCACCTGGCGCAGGTTTTCCTCAGCCGCCAGCGGCAATCGCACCGTCTTGCTGAGTCGAAGGGACTCATCCACACGAACTACGCAGCGGGTCCTGTCGGGACTCAGCCCCCGCACCAGCGCGCTAATTGCCTCCCGCTGTGTGGCGTGGGCGGCGGCCTGAGTTTCCTGACCCCCGCGGGCGACGTTTCGTTCGATAGTTCCCAGCTCGTCGCTGTCGTCACCGCTTCGGTGCCTGAAGACAATCTTCGAGCGGGTAACCTCGACTACCAGCACGCTGGCGTCGCTGCCCCGAGATCGCGTCAAGCTCCGCGGCAGCAGGTCCGCAAGCGTACTTCGCCACCATGTAAAAAATCGTACGATCATTTCACTGGGAAGAATTCGTTTCTCCGAAGACATCGAACGCATGGTCGGATTCCGCCAACCGGGCGAGAACCAGGTAGGGGGACTGGCGGCTGCGAGCCAGCCTCAAAACTACCCCGCTTCGCGCCACTGCACCGCCCGGCACGCGCGCTTCCACCAGGACCGCATAGATCGTCGGCCGAGTTCTGGAGAGGTAACCGGCGCCGGCCGCCAGCAGGTCCAGCGGCACGGGCGATGTGGCTCCGTCTTCTGCCAGCTCGCGTTCTTGAACGTAACGTTCTACAGCTTCCGCGCTCAAGCCCGGTATCGCCAGCAGCACGTCTTTACTCGCCGCCTGCGGATCCACGCGGGACGCTCGGGTGTGCACGGTGAAGTACTTGCTCAGCTCGCGGTAAACGTCGAGAGGAATGCCGTGCACCAGGCTGAGCTCACTGACGCTGACGAAGGCCTGGTCGGCGGCCCCGTAAGGCTTGCCCGCAATCCGGTAGTCAGGGTCTTCCGCGCCGGCGCGCCGTTTGGTCTTGTCCGCGTCGCGCCAATCCAGGATCGAATCGGAAATGCTTTCTGCGCTGACACCTTCGGCCGGGGAGAGCGCCGCCAAGGCGCGCTCCGCCACTTGACCTATCAGCGCGTCCGGGGCGGCGTTGAGATCAATCCGGCCGTGCTCGGAAACGACCGCGATTCGCAGATCGGCACCCGCGAAGCGCAGCGATTTCTCACTGAGCGTATTCTTGAAAGTGCTTTCATTGTTCTGCAGCAGGTCGGCGATAGCGCGTCGCACGCCCGCCTCGGCGGTGGCGGCGGCTTTTGCCTTGTCGACCAGGTTAGCACTCAGCAGCGCCTCGGTGCGCGTTTCGAAGGCATAGCTCGCGGCAATGACCATCAGAAGGGCGATCGCCCATAGCACCATGATGAGGGCAATCCCGCGCTCGGACTTTGCTTCTGAGCGTGTCGCAGCCATTGCTGCATCGCGAACGCTATTTGAACTGCGGCAGCTCACGACCGCCGCTCCACAATTTCGTCCCTCTGGTCGGCGTCTTCAGGGGGTTGTGCTCTGTCCTGCCTGGAAGTGATGAACCGCACCGCGTTCGCCTCCAGCGCCACCACCAGCTCGGGCCAGGCCTCGCTGTCCTCCTGCTCCACGGTGACCCTGACCAGCCGAGGCATGGTCCTCGAGTCGTGCCAGGTTTGAAGCCACTCGGGCAGGGCGTTGCGCGTTCGGGCGCCAAAATACTCAAAGCGCAGTTTGCCAACGTTCTTCGCCAGAACCGCCTCGTCCGTCGGCCCGTCTGCGTCGAGAGCGTGAATGGGGCGCCAGCGCAGCACCATGTCGTCCCCCTTGGCGCCCTCGGCAAGCTCCAGAGTCACGAAGTGAATGCCGCCTCCCGAGACATAGCCCGGAAGTTCGGAGACAAAGCGCAGCGATCGCGAATCACCCTCGAACACCAGGTTCCAGCCGCCTGCACGGCTGGTCGCAAGGGGCAGCGCGGAGGAAAGCTGACGCCTTAGCAGCGCGTGTACCACGCGCATTTCGTCCACCGCCGCGCTTCGCTCCGCGGCCGCGTCCCAGCTTTTTACCCCTAAGCGGATCCCCCCGAGCACGACCCCCGCCATCAGCGCGAATACGGCCATGCCTACCAGCAGCTCCAGCAGGGTGAAGCCGCGGCCGGCCTTAGGCTGATGCGGGAACATTCGCAAGTGGGGCCTTTCTCGCATCATTTGGGTCTAAGCACCAAAGAGCTCAAGCTGAGACTGTCCTCGCTCCGATCCGCGTCCCAGATTATTTCCAGGTCCACCCGGTAGGGTACAAGCTCCCCTCGGTCGGCGTGGCCCAGATCGTCTTCCACGTAGCGCTCAAGCTCGGCGCGCCAGCGGTATCTCGGGCCCTCTGGGCTTCCGTGCTTGAAGACCCCGAAATGGCTGCCCGGTCCGATGCGGTGGTCGGCGCCGATTTCCGCTAGCTTCGACTTGGCGAGCAGCACGGCTCGGCTACGGGTTTCACCGCTACGGGTCACCGCAAGTCCACTCGCGAACACCTGAAAAAGCGCGCCGAAAAACAAAGCCAGCAGGGTGAACGCCACCAGCACCTCGAGCAGAGTAAATCCTCTTTCCCCGGTCGCCATCAGCGCCTCTTCATCGCGTTGCCACTCGCCCGCTGTCATCCGCCTGCTCCAGGATTCGAACGCGCCCGCCCAGCCAGTCCACATCCACGTGAACCCGGCGAGCAGCGCGCTTAACGGTGATACGCCCTCCGGTGGAGCCACCGTCCGGGAAAAAGCGTATCGCGCCCCGGCTTTCACTCTCGACCGCCGAGCGCGCGGTGAAAAGAGAGAGCTCTATGTCCCCCGGCAGCCTGCGCGGACGTCCTTCGAAGGAGAGCGCAAACTCCCTCCGCTCGACGTCGACGCTCACGGCCTCCACGGTGTTTCGCTGAATTGCCTGGCTGCGGGCCCGGCGCAGACCCGCCGCCAGATTGCGCGCGGCGGCCTCCACCTCGACCCCTCCGGTAGTCAAAAACGCCGGCGCCACCAGCGCGGTCACTGCGGTGAGCAGCACGAGCACGGCCAGCAGCTCGATCAGTGTGAAACCCCGGCGACGCTTCATAGAAGAATTCCGCAACGAGTTGCGCCGGCAATCAACGCCTATTGCCAGCTGACGACGTCGGCATCTTCGCCGCTTCCGCCTTCCTGACCGTCGGCGCCGAGGGTATAGAGGTCGTAAGGCCCATTCTCACCGGGATGGCGATAGAGATAATCCTGACCCCATGGATCCTTCGGCAGGGTCCTTTTTTTCAAATAGGGTCCGTTCCAGCGATCGGCTCCCGATGGCTGACTCACCAGGGCCTCCAGATCCGGCGGATAGCTCCCGACCTCCAGGCGGTAAAGATCGATGCCCGTACCCAGAGCCTCGATCTGAATGCGCGCGGAGTCGCTCTTGGCACCGGAAAGCCATTTGAGCACCTGCGGCGCGGCAAAGGTGGCGATGAGTCCTAAAATTGCCAGCACCACCAGCAGCTCCAACAGGGTGAATCCGAGTGCCCTTCTACGAGCTGGAAATCGCTTGTCGAACGGTTTCAATGCCAGCGTTAGCGTGTTGTGCTCGTCCATGGTTGTTATCCGATTAAAGCGAGATCGTTGATGCTCAGTATGGGAACCACCAAAGCGAACATGATGGCGGCAATAAAGACGGCAAGCCCCAGGATGAGGATGGGTCCAAGAAGCGTCACCATCCGTTTTACCGTTGTCTGCACTTCACGTTCGTAAATCGCGGCCAGGTGCAGCAGCATGGTGTCGACGCTGCCGGTCTCTTCACCAACGCGCACCAGATGACTGGCGAGGCTCGGAAACACGTTCGCTTCCATCAGCGGCCGGGCCAGGCCTTGACCCTCGCGGACCCCTGAAGACAACGCCTCGAGACGCCCGGAAATTAGGCGATTCGACACCACCTCGCGGGAAATTGTCAGCGCTTCGAGAAGGTTGACCCCGTTTTCAATCAGCGTGCCGAGAGTGCGCATGAAGCGCGCGGCCTCAATTTCTGCGATCAGCGTTCTGAGCAGCGGCAGCTTGAGCAAAAACTCGTCCCAGCCGCGGCGTATTCGGGGGTCCTTGCCCTGCTGACGCGCTATGACGAAGCCGGCGGCGATGATCAGTGCAAAAACCCAGCCGTAGTTTTCGATCAACCCACCGGCGCCGATGACGACGTTTGTAAACCAGGGAAGTGTCTGGCCGGAGTCCTCGAACATGGCGGAAATCCGCGGCACCACGACGCCAAGGATCACTGCCAGCGAGAGCAGCGCAACAAACACCAAAATCAAGGGATAAAGCAGCGCGTTGCCAACCTCCCGGCGCAGCTCGCGTGCATCTTCCAGGAAGCTGGCCAGTCGCGACAGCGATTGGTCCATGGCGCCGCTCAGCTCACCCGCGCGCACAATGTTGACGTAAAAGCGCGAGAACAATCTGTCGCGCTTGCTCAGGGCTTCCGAAAACGCCATCCCGCCGCGCACGTCTCGCTGCAAACCGAGGATAAGGTCGCGCGGAGCACCGGGACCCTCGATTTCACCCATGATATTGAGCGCCTTGTCCACCGACAGGCCCGCTCGCACCAGGGTAGCGAGCTCCAGTGTGAATACCTCTACCTCGCGCTGGCCGAGGCGTTTTTTGCCCAGCAGGGAGAGCCGGGGCGCCGTTTTGGCCTTCAGTCCGTCCAGCGGCTCGGCGCGGATAGGCACGTGGCCCTGAGCCTGAAGCTTACGCACCACGTCGCTGCGGTCCGCCGCCTCCATGTCACCCTCGAGCACTTCCCCGGCGTCGGTGGCCGCCTTGTAATGAAACAGAGGCATCAGGCTTCCCTAGTTACGCGTTCTACTTCTTCCAGGGTGGTTATTCCTGAGAGCGCCTTGCGGATTCCGTGAGCGCGCATGCTTTCCGTGCCGGTGTCCCGCGCGGCGCGGCGAACCTCGGTGGCATCTCCCTTGGACAGAATCGCCCGGCGAGTCGTGTCATTCATCACCATCAGCTCGACAATGGTGGTGCGCCCACGAAAACCGGTGCTGTCACAAGATGCGCAGCCGACCGCTTTATACAGCAAAGGGGCCGGATCGTCGGTGTAGCGCTTTAGTCCAAACTCCTCGGCGATCTCGGGCAGCACCTCGTAGGGCTGCTTGCACTCGGCGCAGAGCGTTCTTACTAGCCGCTGCGCAATGACGCCATTCACCGTTGAAGTGACCAGATAATCATCGATACCCATGTCCAGAAGTCGCGTCACGCTGCTTGCGGCGTCGTTGGTGTGCAAGGTCGAGAACACCTTGTGGCCAGTAAGCGCCGACTGCACCGCGATTTTCCCGGTCTCCAAATCGCGCATTTCCCCGACCATGATGACGTCCGGATCCTGTCTCAGGATGGAGCGCAACGCGTTGGCGAAGCTCAATCCAATCTCAGGCTTTACCTGGATCTGGTTAATGCCTTCCAGTTCGTACTCCACCGGATCCTCCACCGTCAGGATCTTCTTGTCCGGCGTGTTCAAAAGCTTGAGCGCCGCATACAGCGTGGTCGTCTTACCGCTCCCGGTCGGTCCGGTCACCAGCACAATACCCTGCGGCCGGGTCAGCAGTTCGTCCACCGCGTCGCGAAGTGGCCCTTCGAATCCCAGCGTCTTGAAGTCGAGGCTAAGACTTCCCTTGTCGAGTATGCGCATGACCACGCTCTCACCATGCAGCGTCGGAACCGTGGAGATACGCATGTCGATCTCGCGGCCTTCGATACGCAGCTTGATGCGGCCGTCCTGCGGTCTGCGTCGCTCGGCGATGTTCAGGTTTGCCATCACCTTGATGCGCGACACCAGCGCCGCGGCCGAGCGAACCGGTGGAGCTTCCACTTCACGCAGCACCCCATCCACCCGGTAGCGCGTCTTGAGGCTCGCACCGAACGGTTCGATGTGCACGTCCGACGCCTTGACCTCGAGCGCGCGACTGATGATCAGGTTGACCATGCGGATAATCGGCGCCTCGCTTGCGAGATCCCGCAGGTGCTGGATGTCTTCCGCCTCGGCATCCTCGTCGCCGCTGCGGTAGGTGTCCGCAATTTCGGTCAGCGCATCGCTGCCGTCTCCGTACTGGCGCTTGATCGCCGCTTCAATATCGGACGCCCCACCGACCTTAATCACGATCTCGCGTCCGAGCGCGAGCTTCAGCGCATCGACGGTGAACCTGTCCAGCGGATCCGCCATGGCCACGGTTACGGCGTCACTGTTTGCAGCCAATGGGACCACCTGCGCGTGGGTGAGGAACTCCGGTGTCACCTCGCTGTCGACGGCGGGCACGTCGCCGAAAGCTTCCTGAGGGGCTGGCTCGAGACCGAGTTGTGCAGCCAGGGCGCAGGCCAGGTCTCGCTCGGAGATCATTCCGAGGCGCACCAGCATCGTGCCGATGCGTTCGCCGCTCTCTTTTTGAAGACGAAGCGCGCGATCGAGATCTTCGGAGCTCAAGCCCCGCCGCTCAACAAGGATTTCACCGAGACGCATCAGGGAATATTACCGGCACAGCGTAAGGACCCTTCTACATAGGTTGCCGCAGCATTCAAGTTTAGCCGAGTAAGGTAGCGCAAGGAAAAAGCGAGAAATGTGGCAATTTGTGATTTTGACCTCTAGGGCACTGATAAAATTCAACCGGTCTCGCCATTCCGGGCGCTTGGTCCGCCCGTGGGCGCTTGGTTAAACTGTTGCCTTCACCCAAAGGAGTCTCCAATGAGCGACCGGCACGAACACGCCCACCTGCCCGATACCGTGCTCCGGGTGAAAGCGCTCGAGTCGCTGCTGGTGGAAAAGGGCTTGGTAGACCCGGCCGCTCTGGATACGCTGATCGAGACCTACGAGCACAAGGTGGGCCCGAGAAACGGCTCTCGCGTGGTGGCGCGGGCCTGGTCGGACCCTGATTTCAAGCAGCGTCTGCTTCGAAACGCCTCGGCCGCAATCGCGGAACTCGGCTTCACCGGTCGTCAGGGTGAGGACATGGTGGTGCTGGAGAATAGCGAGAAAGTGCATAACATGGTGGTGTGCACGCTGTGTTCCTGTTATCCCTGGCCGGTACTGGGCCTACCGCCGGTTTGGTACAAATCCGCCCCCTACCGCGCCCGGGCGGTGATTGACCCCCGCGGCGTACTCAAAGAATTCGGTGTGGAGCTGCCCGAGACTACCGAGATCCGGGTCTGGGACAGCACCGCCGAGGTGCGATACCTGGTGTTGCCGATGCGTCCCCGGGACAGCGAGGGGATGGATGAGGAGGCGCTGGCGGAGCTGGTCACCCGGGATTCGATGATCGGCACCGGGCTTCCATTGTCGCCGAGCCAGGTCCCCAGCAGCAAATGAATGGCGCTCACGACCTCGGCGGCATGCACCGTCTCGGGCCGATTAACCCCGAGTCCAACGAGCCGGTATTCCATCAAGAGTGGGAGCGGCGCTGCTTCGCGCTGACGCTCGCCTGCGGGTTCCTGGGGGAGTGGAACCTGGACATGTCACGGCGCGCCCGCGAGCGCATGCATCCCGCCAAATATCTGCAGACGAGCTACTACGAGCACTGGCTCATCGGTCTGCAAACGCTGCTGGTGGAAAAGGGGCTGCTCACCGAAGAGGAGATCGCGCGGCGCATGAGCGAGATCGGCAAGGGGGAGACCAGCTGATGCGCGTGCTCAGGGCCAGCGACGTGGGCAAGGTCCTTCTGAAAGGGGGGCCGGCAAGAGTCGACACGCAGGTGCCAGCGAAATTCAAGCCCGGCGATGAAGTCGTAACCCGCAACATGAGCCCCGAAGGCCACACGCGTTTGCCTCGCTACGCTCGAGGCCGCCGCGGCGTCGTTAAACGTCACCACGGCGTGTTTATCTTTCCCGACACTCACGCGGCCAATGGAGACAAGAATCCCCAGAACCTGTATAGCGTTTGCTTTACCGCGCGAGAACTCTGGGGCGAACCGGCTTCGGAGATTGATAAGGTAAATATCGATCTCTGGGACGACTACCTGGATCGCGCCTGACGGCGGCCTCCCGGGCCGAATTCCAGTTCGCACATTTCGCAGATGCCGAATAGAACCGACCTCGAGGCGCTGCCGGACATCCCGATGGACGACGACGGTCCGGTGTTCCGCGAGCCCTGGGAGGCGCAAGCTTTCGCCATGACGCTGGAGCTGCACCAACAGGGCCGCTTCTCCTGGCCGGAATGGGCGAGGTATTTGCACCAGGAGATAGATAAGGCGAAGCAAAGCGGGGATCCGGATTTGGGCGACACCTATTACCAACACTGGCTGGCCGCGCTGGAGAATATCTGCGTGGACAAGAAGATCACCAGCGGGGAGGCGCTTGCCGAGCGCAAAGAAGCCTGGGACCGCGCCGCGCGGTCCACGCCCCACGGCGAGCCGATTGAGCTGGACCGAGCCATAAGGCGTGGCGAGTTCGACAAATGACACGGTGCAGTAATGTTTCACCACTCGTTAAGCGCTCGCGGCCATGATTGAACGTGAAGACAGCGACGATGTCGTGGTGCTGCGCCTGGCACACGGAAAAGCGAACGCCCTCGACTACGAGCTTTGCAAAACGCTGGTCGAAACCTTTGATCAGCTTGAAGCCCATGACGACAGGCCAGTGGTTATCACCGGCAGAGATCGAATATTTTCCGCCGGCGTGGACCTGTTCCGGATCGTTAACGAAGGGGAAAGGTACTTAAACAAATTGTTCCCGATTCTGCTGGATACATTTGCCCGGCTGTTCGATTTCCAGCGCCCGCTCGTGGCGGCGATAAACGGTCATGCCATCGCCGGCGGCTGCGTAATTGCCTGCGCCTGCGACTATCGAGTCGCGACCAAGAATAGCGGGCGCATCGGCGTTCCGGAGCTTCTTGTAGGCGTGCCTTTTCCAACCATTGCAATGGAGATCCTGCGCTTCTCCATCAGCAACGCCCACCTGCAGCAAGCGGTTTATACAGGCGGTACCTTCGACACCGAAGACGCAATGCGGCTCGGTTTTATCGACGAGATTGCCGACGATAAAGAACTTTTGGACCTGGCGCTTCACCGCGCCCGCCACTTCGCTTCTATCCCTAAACGCAGCTACACGCTCAGCAAGCGCCAGCTGCATGAACCCGCGAATTCGCGCATTGCTGCTCTCGCATCCGAAAACGACGAAGCAGTGCGAGCGGTGTGGATGGATCCAAAGACATTGGACAACATGCGCGATTATTTGCAGCGCACGTTTGGAAGAAAACATTAATAAGCGGTCGCCATAGAAATCTGAGCAAATTGTTGGCGGACAGCAGTTCTTCGAAAAATCCCTCGCGCACGCCTGAAAACCGCTTGCCTTCGAAACGAGGGCAACATGCGAGACCGTCTGCTGCTGGTGCTCTACGGACTTTTCGAGTATCGGCTTGATACAGGTCAAGCGGGATTTTTCGCTCAAAGGCGAGCATTTCGGTTTTCGCTCCAAAGGCAGGTGGTCTTTTTGGTTCGCTTTTTTTTAGGATATCGGCCCTGATCGAATCACAATTCTGCCTTGTGAACATACTTAGAGATTGCGCACGAAAGTTCGATTATGCTGTGCGTTACGGACCTTAATAACCTTGCCCAATAGTAGCTTTGAGCGTTCTTGATTAACGTCAGCTGAAATGTTGCTTTTTTAAAGCAGGCAATTAAATGGTTCAAATCGCACTGACGCGCATACTTTTTATTCTGTTCGCTTTCATCGCCATCGCGCCGGCTGGCTCCATTGCTTTAGAGGAGCACGTCGCAGCCGCGCAGCGTCGCCTCTCGGAGCTCGGTTTCGAACCGGGGCCAATCGACGGCCTCATGGGCCCGCAGACACGCGAAGCGGTCAGGGCCTTTCAGCGAACGAAGTCGCTGAGCCCTAACGGACGCTTGAACGCGAAGACGCTGAAAGCGCTGTTCCCATCTCGATCCACGAAACAATCAGCAAAGGCTACCGGCATGCTTTTGAGCTACAAAGAGCTTGGCTGGCAGGCTCCGCAAAGCGGGTCGAACACCCTTTCCCGCTTTCGCCGTCAAGCCGGGTCGCTGGATATGAGGCGCTCGGCGCGTGAGCTTATCGTCCCCGACGGAGAGCGCGTTTACCTCATCTCTTCCGGCGACGCGGTCCCGGGATTCGACTGTGCACCAGTTAAGGGACGTATCGAGATGGAGTTCCTGCTCGGGCCCAAGGGTCCGGTGGTGTTCCGCCCGCTGGACAGGAAGGGCTACTGCCAGCTCGGCTTCGGAATTCTGTTACAAGTCGGGCAGCGTTTGCGTATGACCGCAGCGGAGTGGGATGGTCGCGAGATCCCTGGCGGCGTGTTCGAGATCGGAACCAAGGGGCTGGTCTACGTGGAGCCCGGTCCCTAATGCGCGGTTCGAATATCAAACAGGGGAAAACGCCCGTTTTTTGATACCCAGCCCGATGCGCTTACTGCCTCCGGCAGATTGTCGCGTTCCCTGACGGGCTGAACACCAATAAAGCGCGCCGACGTCCGCGAAAACCGACTCCAGAGGAAGCCGGTGCTAAAGTTCCAAGACTTTACCGAGGCAATCTCGCCGTTCAGTCCGTTGCCAGTGGTCTCACCCAGTCCACCGAGTTCTGCGCCCGGGCGATGGTTTCCCAAGTATCGCCCGGCCTTCGGCGGTAAGCAGAAACAATCCCAGCTCAGCCGAATGCGGTCAGGTTCATGAGCAATCCGATCACCAAGACAGGCAAGGACATGTGATCGCGTCGTATCCAAGATTTGGTGAGAGGCAGAGTCGCCGCTTACCCAACGTGCCCGCCAGACGCGCCGTCTTCGCTCGGCCGGTAAGAGCGCGGCGACGAGGGTATCGATGCAGAGATTGGCGAGTCCGCGTGATCTCGCTGCGGTATCGCCGAGTAGGCAAGAGCGGTAGCGCGACACAACAGCGCATCCGCCGGGATTGTTGCCGCTAGGCTGAACTAACGGTCGGCTGGCATACCAATCCAGCGGGTGGCTACGTCCCGAGTAGCGCTGCGCGAAAGCGCAGGCGGCACGCCGCCGCGTCCATATTGCGTTTGTAGGCCGGCGGGTCGCCGGGCCTGACCTTGAGCACCACGAAGACCGGACCGTTGCTCTCGCGCAAGAGCTTGGAGGCCGCGGAGACCTCGTCCTGCTTAGAAACCCTTCGGGTCGCCGGAATTCCGGCCGCCGCGGCTATTCCCTTAAGGTCCACGCCCAGGCTGGTGTGGCTGCGCTGCCCGCCAGTTTCGCCGTAGTGACCGTTGTCGACACAGACCACGGCGAGGTTGGGCGGGCGCGTCACCGCAACCGTGGCCAGCGCGCCCACGTTCATGAGCAGCTCGCCGTCCCCGGTGACGACGAGCACACGCCGCTCCGGCTTGGCCAGAGCAAGCCCCAAGCCGATGGAAACGGCGGCGCCCATTGCGCCCGCCATGGTGAAGACGTGAGCACCGTCGTGGCTTAAATGCGCAATGTCCTTCGCCGTGCCGGCAAGTCCGGTAACGATGAGAAAATCTCGATGGTCGCCCACCAGCGCCGGGACCGCCTGACGGCGATCAAGCACGTAACCACGGTCCAGCTGTTCTTGTGTTGTGGTGCCGTAGCTCATGGCTGCAATTCCTAGAACGCTTTCGCACCAAGGAGCTTCTGAGTGAGCAAAACGGCCACCGCATTTCCGGACTTGAAGGTCATGGTGAGCGCCGCGGAAACGGTGGGCAACACATCGTCAGCGTTCTCGATCCGCATGCATAAGACGCCCATCGCCTCCAGCACCCGCTGGGTAGACTGACCCATGGGCATTTGCCACGGATTCCCCTCGCCGAAGTCGCCGCGCATGCTGATCAGGATCAGGAACGGAAACTTCCCGCTCTTGACCAGGGAGAGAAAATTCACGCAGTTCCCGACTCCGCTCGACTGCATCAGCAGCACGCCTTTGGCGCCCCCGAGATTCGCACCGGCCAGAACACCGACGCCCTCCTCCTCGGTGGTGAGTGGAATCGACTTGACCGAAGGATCGGCGAGCGAGCGCTCGATCAGCACCTTGTGCCCGGCGTCAGGAACGTAGGCGAACAAGGTGACACCCTCCGCACAAAGCAAGTCGTAGAGCGCGTCAGGCCACGCCGGCCCTGCGGTTTGTTCGCTCTTTTCCGGGGTCAAAGCGACTTTCTCCGCTTCGGTGTCGAAAACGCAGATTGAACCATATTTATCCGCCCTGCGGCATCCGTACAACGCGCCAAGGGGGACGAAAACGGAGCATGAGGATGCATCTGGCTTATAATCCAGGCCTGACGCACGTAACCCGCCCCGCTGCTCGAGCACGCGCGCGAGACGAAAACAACAAGGGACAAGCATCGCCCCCAAGGAGAGCGTGATGAGTGAACCATTCGGTACCCTGTCGCACGTCCGACTTGCACCCGAGACCACCTATATCCATCCGCCCGAGCTTCCGGACCGGGCCTACCTCACCAGTCCGGCGATAGAGGTGATGACTGACTTCGATCACGTCGAGCCGCGCACTATCCGGCCCGCCGCAGCCATAGACGAGGCACTCGAGAACATGAAGCGGGTGGGTGTCCGCCTGCTTCTGGTGGAGGATGCAGATCGAAACATTGTCGGCATCGTTTCTTCCTACGACATTCAGGGAGAAAAACCGATCAAGCTGGTGCAGGAATCGCGAATTTCCCACTCGGAAATTCGGGTCTCCGACATCATGACGCCGCAGCCGGACATCGAGGCGTTGCACATGCTGAGCGTGAGAAACGCTGAGGTGGGCCACATTGTGGCGACGCTTCGCGCGCTGGAGCAGCGCCACCTGCTGGTGGTGCAGTCCGCAGACGGAAACACCGAGCCCGCCGACGAGCAGGCGACGCCGAGTATCGGCTCGGGCCCACAGGTGGTTCGCGGCCTGTTCTCCAGCAGCCAGATCGGGCGCCAGCTCAGGGTCGACGTGGATGAAATCATGACCCCGGCGCATTCGCTGGCGGAAATGCAGCGGGGAATGGGCACATAGTTCAGTTATTCGCCGTGAGCACCGTCCCTGCGGCCATGGCCACGGCAGCCTGCACCGGCTCGACGACCGGTACACCGATGACCCGTTCGAAGTCGGCGCGATAGCCGGCGAGCCCCGCGCAGCCGAGCACCAGCACGTCCGCCCCGTCGCGTCGTGTGAGCGCTTCACCCACGGCAATGAGCTTCTCTCTCACTCTGCCGGATTGGGAAAGCTCGCCAACGCCAAGTCCAAGCGGCAGATCGCCGGCAAGCCGGGATTCGATACCCAGGGTGCTTATGTAACGCCGGTGCCGCGGGATCGAGCTTTCCAGAATCGAAACCACGCCGAAGCGCTCACCACGAGTCAGCGCCGTCAGATAGCCGCATTCCGCCATACCGAAAACCGGAGTTCGGGTGTATTTGCGCGCAGATCCGAGCCCCGGATCGCTGAAACACGCGATCACGAAGGCGTCGGCAATTGTTGAATTTTCGCTGACGAATTCTTTAACAAAGGGCGCGACTTCCGCCACGTCGTCGTCGCTTTCTATCGCCGCTGGTCCGGACCGCAGAGTGACGCATTCAATCCTTGGTCCGCCCGCCACTTTAAGTGGAGCAAGGGCTGCGTCTATCGATAAAGTCACCAGTTCGCTGGAGTTCGGGTTGAGAACGACGATGCGGCGGTCGGACATGGCAAGCAGCGCTCAGACTAAGTCGCCAACCTTTTTTGCATTAAGATCGCGCTGGCGGGGCAAAGTGTGGCGAACTCCGGCGATCGTTGGATCTCTGCCGGCGCGCAGTCCCTGCCGACGGCGGCAAACCCGAAACGCTGGAAAAAGGGCTCGGCGTCAAGGGTGAGCAGGTACAGAGCCTGGCAACCTTTTTCTTCAGCACGCGCAATGACACGCTGGATCAGCGCACCGGCAATGCCTCGCCTTCTCGCGGACTCCGCCACCACGGCTGACCGGAGTAGGCCGACAGTCCCGTAAAGCTCCAGGCCCACCGCGCCCAGAAGTGCGCCGCCGCCGTCTAAGTAGACAAAGAAACCCTCCAGACCCTCGCGGACGCCTTCGACGGGCAGCGCGGAAGATTCGAGTAGTTCCTCGACGGCCGCCAGATCCGAGGCGCGAGCGGCCCGCAACTCTCCGCTCTCACGCTTTTGCTCCTTTTGCCGCAAGATCCCAGAGGGATTCGGGTCACGGGCTCTAGCAGGGTTCATGCGCCACTTGTACGGCCTTTGACATAGGATGGCAATTTTGCGGCGCAATCGCGGCTGTTCTCAAGAGGTGAATTTTTCCTTCCCGCTTCGGGTAATCTTGACACTTCAGCAAAACGACCAAGGAGATTCGAGTGGATAAAGAACGATTCGACAAGGGCCTGGAAATGCGCAAGCAGGTTCTCGGCGCAGAGTACGTAGAGAAGTCCATGCGGGGCGCGAATCATTTCAACCGCGAATTTCAGGAACTCGTCACCGAGTATGCATGGGGGCTTTGCTGGGGCAGCGACGTGCTGTCGAAAAAGGAACGCAGCATTCTAAACCTGGGCATGCTCGCGGCCCTCGGTCGTATGCACGAGTTCGAGCTGCACTTCAAAGGTGCCGTGCGAAACGGCTTGACGGCCGATCAGCTGAAGGAAGTGCTGACCCAGATCGCGGTCTACTGCGGGATTCCGGCAGGTGTCGAGTGTTTCCGCATCGGCAGAAAAGTTCTCGACGAGCAGGGCTGACGGAGCGGCGACGATGAACGAGACACCCTTCGGCTTCATCGGCCTTGGCAACATGGGCGGCCACATGGCGGCGAATATGCACAAAAACGGCACCTCGCTGGTGGTATTCGACAAGGCAGGCACGGCCGAACGGGCGCCTGAAGGCGCGGCTCAGGCCGCATCGGCCGGCGAGATCGCTTTGAAGGTGGAGAACGTGTTCTTGTGCCTCCCCGATGGCTCCGTGGTGCGCGAGGTGATCGGTGAGCTGCTCGATAGTGGGTCCGAGTTACTGCGGAGAGTGGTGGACACGTCCACCATAGGCATCGCCGCGGCCGAGAACGGCTTCGACATCTGCCAGCAGGCGGGTATTGAATACGTGGACTCGCCGATATCCGGCGGCGTTGCCGGCGCGCGCAACGCGACCCTAGCAGTGATGTACGCGGGAACACAGAAAACCTTCGACCTGCTTCAGCCGGTTTATCTCGGCATGGCCAAGAACGTATTCAAGGTGGGCGAGCGCGCCGGCCAGGGACAGGCCATGAAGCTGCTCAACAACTTTCTCTCGGGCACCGCAATGGCCGCTACCAGCGAGGCCGTGGCCTTCGGTGTCGGTCAGGGCCTGGAGATGGAGACAATGCTGGATGTGCTCAATGTCTCGACCGGGAAGAACACGGCCACCAGTGAGAAATTCCCCAACCGTATTCTGAGCGAAAGCTACGACGCCGGCTTTCTCACCCGACTGTTCTTCAAGGACATCAGCCTCTACCGGGAGGCGGTCACGGCGGCGGGCGCGGCGGATCCGGTAAGTCCCGCGGTGGCGGCCTTGTGGCAGCAGCTGAACGAAACCGACGCAGACTCCGATTTCACCCGCATCTATCCCTTTGTCCGAGACCGTAAGTATCGATGAGCCCTGCGCTGCTGCCGGCGATCCATGGGTGAGGCCCCTCGGATTTTTGTAGTCCACGCCCTGGCCGCGTCTCTCGCGCCGGTGGCGCAGGCCTTCGCCGACGGCTGGCCGAAGGCCAAGCTTTGTAACCTCATGGACGACGCATTGAGTCGGGACCGCCGGTCAGGACACTTCTCCGAGGAGGAATTCCAGCACCGCTTCGCGGATCTGATCCAGTACTGCCTGGCGTGCGGCGCCGACGGCGTTCTTTTTGCCTGCTCCGCCTTCAGCGGCGCCATCGAGTCCGCCCGGCGCGGCACCCCTGTGCCGGTGCTTAAACCCGACGAGGCCATGATTGGCCAGGCGCTGGAAATGGGGCACAGCTTTGCCGTGGTGGCCACCTACGAGCCTTCGATCGAGTCCTTGAGGTCGCAGATCGAGGCGGAGGCCGGAAATTGCGGCAAGACGGTAAGCGTCCGAGGCGTCTTCGTCGAGGACGCCATGCGCGCGCTCAACGACGGCGACGGGGCGCGCCACGACGCCCTGATTGCCCGCGCGGTGAGCGAGCTTTCCGAGGTGGATGCCGTGCTGCTGGCACAGTTTTCCATGGCCCGCGCGGCAGCCGCATCCGTGCCGCGCAGCCCGGCGCCGCTGCTGACCAGCCCGCTAAGTGCCGTTGCCAGACTCCGCTCGCTGGTGGTGGACAGGTAAACGGCGGGCGCAGGCGCCAGCCGCTCCTGGAGCCGTGATTTCAAAGCGGTTACGACCCGAAGCCATGGCGGAGAAATAACCGGTAGCCGGACCCGGGCCCGCTTCTAGCCCGGCCGATAGTCCCGCAGCGGACAATTTCTGAAACTGTGACCATCCGCATCGGCCAGGGAAGCCCATCTGGCCCCATTGCCCCGGCCAAACCCGTGTTTTTTGGCCGGAATGGGACCTGTGCACCTGTTAACTGACGCATTCGCTGCTTTACTTAGAAGTACCCCCTTAATTAAAGGCGTCAACAGAACGCTTCGGAGGGAGCCAGATGAAAAACCTGCTGAGCATCGCGGTCGCCATTGCGCTGTTGACCGTACCCGCCGTAGCCGCCGCCCAGGACGCCCGTTCGCTGCAGGCCGCGCGCGCGGTGAGCATCGCGCTCGTTCTGATCAATTCCGACCAGGAAGAGCAAGAGGTATGCAACCTCAACACGGACTCGGCCGAGGAAATCAGCGCCGTCATACCGGAAATTTCCCCCGAGCTGGCGCAACGCATCGTCTCGTATCGCAGCAATAACGGACCCTACAGGAGCATTCTCGACGTGCTGGCGGTGCCCGGCCTCGACAGCAAGATTGTTACGCGCAACGGCGAACGCATCGTTCTTTAGGCAACCTCCCAGTCACTAGAGGTTTCCTACCACAACGCCGCAAATCGATTGCCCATCGATTTCCGACGTCTAACCCTGCTTCTACCTCGAACGCGGCTCGAACGGACGGCTCCGACCGCCCTTTGGTCGGTCGCCCGCCGTCACAATCTCTGCTGGCGACTCCGCGAATCCTCCGCCTCGAATTGCGATCAAGGCAGATCCGGCTTGGGTAAGAAGGCGTTATAGATCCACGCCAGCAAGAGCCCGCCGATGAGGCCGTCCACGAAACCGTAACCCAGCCCGACGACGGCGCCGGTCCAACTGACCTCATATCCGATGTAGAACGCGCCCAGCGTGGCCAAGGTGTCGCCGGGACTGTTGATGAAAACGATCCAGGCCGTGGCGAGGAAAACAGTCAGGCCCCACAGAATTCCAAGCGCGAGACCCAGTGCCTTTGCATTGAGACGCATGTCGATTCCCCCCTTTGCGTCGTACGGAAGTTCGAAGCCTAGCCCGGGGGTGGCGGCGGGGAAAGGGTTAGGGGATGTCGTATTCCCATCTAGGGTGGAAGGACACGTCGCGAGCACCGTGGACGCCGATTCAGCCTGTGTATTGACTTAAGCCGAAGCGGGCAAATTTGAGCGAGCGTGAGTCAGTCCACTACCACAGCGGACCTCGCCCGATGGCGCGACATCGCTCAGGCGTCACTTTCTGCCGGTATCACCGCGATGACGTCGATCTCCATCAGCCACTCTGGACGCGCCAAGCCCTGAACGATAAGGCCCGTAGACACCGGAAAGACGCCTTTGAGCCACTTGCCGACGGCGCGATAAACCGGCTCGCGGAAGGCGCGGTCGGTGATGTAAACGGTGATCTTGCAAATGTGCGACAGATCGCTGCCGGCTTCTTCGAGAAGCTGCTTGACGTTCTTCATCGCCTGGTCGGCCTGGGCTCCGGGGTCATTGATACCGACGGTGTTGCCTTCGAGGTCTGAACCCACCTGGCCGCGCAGGAATACCAGTTTGCCGGCTTTGACCACCTGGCACAGGTCATTATCCAGCGCCTGGTTTGGATAGGTGTCTTTGGTGTTGAATTTGCGTATTCGCTCGTGGACGGTCACGCGGCTTTCTCCTTTTTCTTCTTCCCCATAACTCGGTCCGAGAGATCCGCCGCGTGTTTGACGAATTCCAACGGGCCGTCGAAATCAAAGTTGTTGTAAACGGCGTTCAAATGCGCGAACGGTGGCGACTGCGCGAACAGGGCGAAAGTCAGCTTATGACTGGCGTAATCGCTGTTCAGCAAATCCCGCGCCAGCGCCAGCAGCTTGCGCCTGTCTTCCGCCACCCAATTGTCGTTAACGCTGTAGAACTTGTCGAGCCAAGGCTTGGTTTCCGGGTCCACAAAGGCAGCGTGGTCCGGGGAAACGCAGATTTGGCCGCCGCAAAGTTCGCGCGTGAGATGCATCATATCGTGCAGCCTGGAACACGCCAGCACACGACCGGTGTAGAGCAAAGACTGGTTCGGCATTAGCAGCCCGCCGGGGCTTTTTTCCGCCATCGCAATCGAGGCGGTGAGGTGTGCGTTGATGCCCTCACGATAACAGGCAAGCGTGGCCAGCTTCTCCCGCACCGCCGGCTGCTTGTCGAGTCCGGTCTGCTTCACGTTGAACAACGCGACCCCGATCATCATGTCGGCGGTCTTCAACAGCCGCTGGACGAACGCGAACGCGCTGTAACGGTGCAGGGTGCCGCGGATGAATGTCGCCGCCCGCGTATGGTGCAGGAACAGAACGTCTTCCCAAGGAACCAGCACATCATCGAAGATCATCAGAGTATCTACTTCGTCGAAGCGGTTGCTCAAGGGATAGTCCTCGGCCGGCGCGCGGCCGGTGAAGCCTGTGCGACAGATGTGCTTGATGCCCGGCGCGTTCATGTGGGCGATGAACCCGAGGGCATAGTCCGACAGCGCCTCGTTTCCCCAGTTGGCGATGGTGGGCTTGACGAAGGCCTGGTTGGAATAGGCGGCGGCGGTTTCGTATTTGGCGCCACGGACCACGATGCCGGCGTCGGTCTCCTCGACCACGTGCAGCAGCATGTCGGGATCCTGCTCCTGGGGCGGCTTGGAGCGGTCACCCTTGGGATCCGTGTTGGCGGAAACGTGGAACGGATCGTGGTTCAGCGCCTCGTGTATGTGCCGCTCGATGTTTTCTCCGAAGCGGGGATCGATTTCGCACAGCAGATCCTTGCCGTCGTAAAGCGACCACATCTCGCCAATGGTCTCGTCACCCACCCGCGTCACCACGCCGCCGATTTCGTCCATCACGGCGTCCACCGCGCGGCGCTTGTCCTGCCAGTCCTGCCGCGTGTGCGGCAGCTTGAGCGCCACCGCGTTGCGCTCGCCGCTTTTCTCGTCGAGGTAGGACATCACGTCCTGGTGGCGCTTTTCGTGTGCCATGTCGTGGATGCGCGCCCGTACTTCCACCAAGGGCTTGAACGCGGGATGGGTCGGCACGTCTGCGACACGCTCACCATTTATCCACACCTGGCGACCGTCGCGGATAGAGTCGATGTAGTCTTTACCCGTGCGAATCATTGGTAATCTCCGTTGTTTTTTTAACGTCGCGGAAGAAAAGAGCCTTTGCGTATTTCCCGGCTGGGCAAGCTCTCAAATCCGGCCCGCCGACTGCAACCTCAGCTTGCACACGCTTGCCATACGCGCACTGATCCGAAGTTTCCGCACTGCTTCTCGAGCGTCATGCAACGCCCTTCTCTTGCACCTCGAAGAATGACGCCGCCCGGTAGCGTGGCGGCAGCTCGACCGTGCCGGAATCGAAGCGGGCAAATCGCGAAGCTTCACCGCGCACGATGCGGCCTTCGAAGCGATTGGGCAACGGCGAACGAGTGAGAGCCACCGCATCGGCGGCTGAATAGACGCAGATGTAAAGCCCCCGCGCCTCTTCGGACGGGTTGGGCTCGGAGCCGTGTAGCAGCTTGGTGTGCATCAGGCAGACGCTGCCGGCATGACCGGTGACCGGGCGCGCCCGTTTGACGGCCATTTGCGCCGTATCCTGGTCCACCTTGCCGGTAAAGACCTCGCCCTGCCACAGGCTCCTCTGGCCCTCTCGGTGAGACCCCGGCACCCCCATCAGGCAACCGTTCTGCTCGGTCATGTCGTCCAGCATCAATAGCGCGGTGATGACGTGGTCATTGCTATGGGGCGTGTAGGAAAAATCCTGGTGCCAGTCCACCCGGGTTTCGCTGCCAGGCTGCTTCTGATTGAGCTTGGCGTGGTGAAACTTGAGATCGGGTCCGATGAGATCAGCAACCATATCGACGAAGCTGCCTTCAAAAGCAACTTCGGCATAAACGGAATCGATCTCGGGCGGGTTATTCACGCGGCGAAGCGCCGGCGCATCGGCGCGGTGGGCGCGCGCTAGGTCGAAGCGTGGCTGTCCGTCAATGGTTTCACCGTAGGGCGCATCATGGAATCGGCTTTCGTCAGTCCACCGTCCTAGCGCAGCGCGCATCTGCGCCAACTGCGCCGCGTTGACGGCGCCCTCCACGACCACATAGCCGTGGCGCCAGAAGTTTTCGACCTGTACCTTTTTCAATGTCCCAGCGGGTGACGTGATCATTTTTTAACTCCAATGCGGCCGGCCGTGGGCGCGACCGGCCTAAATCGGCGGCACGTCTCCGCTTGTGCAGCTAGCTAGCGCTAAGCCGCAACACAAGCGGCGAGATCCCGTGGTCTGGCCGCTCTGCAGTCGGCAGTCAAACGACGACAAAGCATCACACGCCGCCTGGCCGTGGATGGACTCGAGCGCGTTGGCGTCGTGGTGAATGCGGACCAGCGATTGCAGGGGACCCGCGGGGTCGGCCTCAGCCATAAGCGGCTCCTCCAGTGAAAAGCCGTCGACAAGAACGGAGTTCTTTCCTGACTCGTGCTGGTTCTAGAATATTGTTTTTCTGTTACTGAGAGCAAAAATTTGACAAAGCACGCCCTCGGGCAGCTTCAGTATTCCGTTGCCGCTGCCGGTTAGCGCAATCCAATGGCGGCGGCCAAGGCCCCGCACGCGTCTGAGCCGTCAGTATCTTCGTCCGTGACCGAGCCTGGAGACCGGGCTCAAGTTGCAGCTGGCTGCTGGTCCGCCAAAAGGCCTGCGGCGTGTCCCTTGCACCCTCCGACCGGCTGGTGGCTGCAGACGTCGTTTGTAAATTGATCGCCCACGCCCGCAACGTCACCCGGCATTAAGCGCTCTAGGGTGCTCGGCTTCTCACTTGGCGGTGATATGAGCTGCGATGGCGCGCGGCTCGTCCTCCGCCCGCCGAAGGATCCGCTAGCGCCGCTATCAATCGTTCTGAGACATCTCACCGGCGCACGTCTGACTCGCCGCGGCGAAGCCTTCGCCGCGCACTGCCGCGACTATTTCACGCGCACCTGATCGATTTCCGGGGCTGGAATGATTTCGAACCGGCCGGCGTCAAACAGAATGTTAAAGACGGATGTTATTCCACGCGCTGGTAAAGCCGGCTGCTGCCGCCCGCTTCGAATATCATGACGTCGTACGGACCGCCGCTGGGAATATCCATTCCCGGAGAGGCCGCCGGCATACCCGGGGCAGAGATCCCGATCGCCTCTGGGCGTTCGTTAAGCAGGCGGTTGACGATATCCGCCGGCACATGGCCCTCGATGACATATCCGTCGACGACGGCGGTGTGACAGGAATGTAGACTCGCCGGAACGCGGTAGCGCGATCGGACACTGGAGAGCTCGCTCCACTGGATATCGCGCGTGGTGACGTCGAACCCGTTACTGCGCATGTGCTCGACCCACCCCTGGCAGCAGCCGCATGAGGCCGTCTTGTAAACCGTCACCACACCACTATCCGCAGCCGTCCCGAGAGGCCAGGAAAGCGCTGCGGCGATGAAAAGAATTCTCTTCAGAGCTAGGAGGTTGCGTAGCATTAGTCATTCACCCTTTTAAAACGCTTCAATCGGTCAAAAATGCGCCAAACACGAACGTAGGCTACCTGGGCCGAATTTCAACGGCTCTCAAGCTATTCGCTTCGTCGCCGCCGTCGATTGACCCGGATCCTTAAAATGTTCCAAGTCATCTCGAAGGAGATCGTCCAGTAGCCGCGAAATGGCTCGGACGCCGGTAAAAAAGCGGGTCAGGGGATCGAACTATTCGGCCTGCAGTTCGTGCGCTTCAGACGCCCGCGGATCGAGCTTCCACCCCTCCCTATGATGCTGGATTAGAAAGTAAGCACCCAAGGCAACGAGTAAAGCACCAAGCACCGGTCGTACGGCGCCGCCCATCATGAACATTGGTACGGAAAGACATATTGAAAGCAACGAAGGATAGACGAGAGTCCAGGGCCTCTTGCCGCGTTGTTTTTGATAAAGAGGAAAAAAGGTCGAGAAGAGCCCCAGAATAATGAAGAACAAAGACCAAGGACGGGTAAAGAACGGCGTAAGGTCGGTGGTGACCGCGAAGGCGCGCGACAAATTGAGCTCGGCATTCCTGCCCAGCACCACACCGATAATCATCGGAGCTAAAGGAAAGCCAAGCTGGCGCATGGTGAATCCGACGATCCCGAACCAAAACAGCGTCCACAGATCGAACTGCACGTTGTTCAGCGAAAACACGCCGATGGCGGTGTAGGCGAGGATCACCGAGGCGAGCATGTACATCCTGACCTTCGTCACAAGGACGAATATCTTCAGGGTAAAGGACTGCAGCGCCAACATGATGAAGTTGGCGAGGAAGAATGCGATGAAAATCGCGTAGGCGAGCTGTGGCTCGTCACGGATGAATGACGGGCTCGGGATGACGTCGTGAATCAGCAGCGCGCCGAGCATCACCGCGGTCACCACGTCGCCGGGAATACCCAACGCCATCATGGTCATCAGCGAGCCGCCTTCCGTGGCATTGTTGGAAGTCTCCGGAGCGATGATGCCGTCCGGGGTACCGGTGCCGAACTGTTCCGGATTCTTCGAGGCTTTCTTCGCCTGGTCGTAGGCCAGAATGTTGGCTACAGAGCCGCCCGCGCCCGGCAGTATTCCGGTGAACACGCCGATGAGCGCGGAGCGTATGACGTTGGTCCAGCGCTTCATCAGCACCAGCACCGCCTTACCGTGCTCGATCTTGATTCGCACCGACTTGGTCTCGGCTAAAGACTTGGTCGCGGTCTCGCGATCCTGAACGTCGCTCAAGAGCTGGCTGAAAGCGAACAGCCCGATGAGCACGGCGATGAAATCGAAGCCCTGCAGCAGCGCGTCGCTACCGAAATTGAAACGCGCCACGCCATTGATATCGTCCTCGCCGATGGTCGCCACCAGCAGACCGAGCGCGCCGGCGATGAGTCCCTTCACCAGGTGGTCACCGGCGAGGCTCGCGGTGATGGTGAGCGCGAACATTACCAGGGCGAAGTAGTCCCAGGGCTGAAACTCGAGACCGATGCGCGCAAGCTGCGGCGCTAAGGTCATGAGCAAGATGGCGCTGATGATTCCACCACAGAAGGACGACCACACGCCAATGCCCAGCGCCAGTCCAGGCTGACCATTGCGCGCCATGGGAAAGCCATCGAAGGTGGTGGCCACCGAGGATGGCGTGCCAGGAATACCAGTGAGGATGCCAGCCATCAACCCGCCGGAAAGACCGCCGATGTAAACCGAAACCATGGTGGCGAGACCCTGGGCGGCGTCCATGCCGAAGGTAAACGGCAGCGTCAGCACTATCGCCATGGCGATGGTGAACCCGGGAATGGCGCCGGCGATGAGCCCGCAGGCTACGCCGAGCACCATGAGCATGGCCGTCTTCACCGTAGCCAGCTCGTTGATTGCAAGAAGTACGTTTTCCCAGATCACGAATTACCGCCCCGGCGCGTAGTCATCTCCTCAGAGCACGGTGAAGATTTTTCCCTGGGGAAGGATCACGCCCAGCCCAAAGGTGAACAGCGCCCACATGGCTCCGACCATGACCAACGCAATCGCAGCGTGCACGACAAGGTTTCTCGGACTGAAGCCGCCGATAACGCACAGCAGCAGGAATACGAACAGTACCCCGCCGATGAGCATGCCTAGCGCCGGCAGTGTGAAGAGAAAAAGGAGAAACAGAGCGTAACACCACAGCGGGTTGCGATATCGCTCGAGCCAGCTTTTGGTCTCCCCCCTGGCCTTTGCGGTGGCGCTCGATCCGGCGCGAAGCGACTGCCCCAAGTAAACCACGCACAGCAACAAGAGGTAGGCGAGTATGACCTGCGGCCAGGTGGCCGGCGCGAGCGTACCGTAGTCCGGCTCGCGGATATCGAGGCTGGCCCAGAAGAATACGCCACAGCCGAACATCAGCGCTACGGCGACGACCACGTCCCGGTTAATCCGTCCCATGGCGATTTTTCAGTCGAAAGAGAAATTGCGGGGCCGGATCGATCCGGCCCCGCGCGCGAGCCTATGGCACGCTACTTTTTATACATGCCAATCTTGACGGCGACCTTTTCATGGTCGTCGTAAATCCGTTTGAACCAGGCCGCGTATTCCTCGGGGCCGAGAAATCTGAGGCCAGTACCCTTGGTCTTCATCTGCTTTTGCACCGAAGGGTCTTCCAGCGCACGCTTAAACACGCTGGCCCAGTGATCGATAGCCTCCTTGGGCGTGCCCTTAGGCGCCATGATTCCGCGATCGAGGGTGTAGGTCATGTCGACGCCGAGCTCTTTCAAAGTCGGCAGGTCGGGCACCTGGTCGCTGCGCTCATCGGCGGCGATGGCGTAAGCCTTGAGCTCCCCAGTGTTAATATACTTTTTGCCCGAAGCCACGTTGATGGTGCCGAGCTGGATGGTTCCGGAAAGCAGCGCGGTCATGCGCTCGCGGGTACCGTCAAAGGGCACATACTTGAACTTGGCGCCGGTCTTGTCTTCCATCAGCAGCCACATGAATTGGCTGGTGGAACCGAATGTCGCGCCGGTGAGGATGGTTTCCGGATTCTTGCGCCCGGCATTCAGCATTTCCTCGAGCGAATCATACGGTGCGGTCTTGGAAGCGCCGACGATATCCGGGGTGCTGGTGAGCAGCGCCACGGTGTCGAATGCGTCCCAGGTGAAGTCCACGCGGCCGTTGAGATAGCTGGTGACGGCGCTCTGATGGATGGCGAACAGGGTGCAGCCGTCGGCGTCGGACCGCTTGGCCTCCTTGGCACCCTTGTTGCCGCCCTGTCCGGAGACGTTCACCACCTGGATCTCGGGCTTTACCCCGTAGCCGTTAATGGCGTTGGCGAAAATACGGAAGATGACGTCGGTTCCGCCGCCCGGCTTCCACGGTACGATCAGTTTCGCCGTGCGACATGGAAGATTGGCGGCAAAAACAGCCGACGGAGTGGCGACCATTGCGACAGCGACAATTGCCGCCCTGAATAGAGTTCTTATATTCATCAATCTCTCCTCCTGATTATTTTTCATACGGCGCGCGGGACCTTGAAGCAGGGCGACTGATGACGCGCGCGTTGCGAGGCGTCCAATTCGGAGCTGGCATAGACTAGACGATGCCTGCCCACCTTACCACAAGAGGCGGGGGCCTCAGGTACCCACCGTCAGCGGCGCGGTAAGCCGCCTCAGCGTGGCGACGATGCTGTGCGCCACCAACCGACCGGTGCGGGGATTTTCCTCGGTAGGCACGTTCTCGATGGAAAGCTCGAAGCGGGCACTGTCGGCCTCTACGGTGATGTGGTGCGTATTCCGACTCACCGTGGGATCAGCCCAGATTTCCAGCCGGGTGGCGTCCGGCCCGATGCCGGCCAGACCCAACGCCGCGGCCACATTCACGTTCGCCGGAAAACCTGCGGCGCCGTCCCGAGCCGTGCCTTCGAAAATCTTAAGCGGTGCGTCCAGGTTGGACACGTCGACACCGTGCTCCTCGAGGTACGGAGCCCCCGCCAGACCGCGTGGCGGTTTACGCGTCACCATGCGCACCGCATCGATGCGGCCTTCACTCGCGGCCCGCACGGCGTCCAGCCCGAGCAGCGCTCCGCTGGGAACAATAATGCGCGCGCCCATTTGTTCGGCGAGTTCCACCAAAGACCAGTGCTCGAGCAGCGCGCCCACGCTGATGGGCACGAAAATCCGTCCGGCGCGAAGGGTCGGCTCGGCCAGCTGTCGAAAGACCTCTGCCGGGGCGCACTCCACCACCACGTCGCAGCATTCGGCAAGCTTCTGCAGCGGAAGCACCTTCACCGGGGCGGAGAATCCCGTGGCGCGTTTCTCGGCCCGCTCCAGGTCGCGCGCGGACACCGCCATGAGGCACAATCCGTGGATACCCTGGTCGAGCCTCCGGGCAACAGCGTAACCTACTGTTCCCAGGCTGCCGATGCCGACTCGGAGCACGGAAGTGTTTTGCATCAAGGTCTCGCCTGTTGTCAGGTAATGGTTTGGCTTCCTCGCAACGTCGACCTTTTAACATTACGCATGCGTTCGGTCGAGGGAACCCGGTGAATTGGCCGATGTCCGAATTTAAGCGCCCAGTTTAAGATGATGGTCGATAAACAAGCGCCGACGAACGGCCACGACTCGGGCAGCGGGCGCCGTTGCTGCTTTTCCCAAGGGAGCAGATCATGATCTCATCGATTTCACGTCCCCCATACATTTTGCTCGTCTGGCTGGTGCTTGCGCTGATCGCCTTTCCGGCGCAGTCGAAGGCCGCATATCAATACGAAAAATTCGTCGGCGAATACCTTGGAGAAGGCCTATCGAACGAGGGTGATGATTTAACGAAACGTGATCTCACGGTAAAGATAAAGCCGCGCCGTGCGGGTTTTTCTCTGACTTGGGTGTCGGTAACGCACAAGAGTGATGGCACGCTGAAGAGGAAGTCTTACACGGTGCAATTCAAGCCTGAGCGTAAATCCGGGCTTTACGGTTCGGCCATGCGCACAGATATGTTCGGCAATCAGGTGCCAATGGATCCGCTCAAGGGGGAACCTTACGTGTGGGCACGTATCTCGGGCGATAGCTTGTTCGTTTACGCGATGCTGATCACCGAGGAGGGCGGCTACGAAATGCAGGTCTATGAACGCACATTGACGCTCAACGGCATGCAGCTCACTTACTCTCGCGTGCGCAACGGAGAGATTATGAGAACCGTTCGCGGCACGCTCAAACGAGTCAAGTGAGCAGTCCCGGTACGATATATCCTGGAGCAATTCAAACTTGCAAAGTGAAAAACGTGGCTTTCACTTTGCCCGTGCCTTAGCTGCTTAAGTTGAATGGAAAACGGCCGCGCCTAGCTTTACTAAAAAAGTGGCTGACTGAGACTAGGCTTCTTCAGCGCCCTTTTACGGTGAGCCGAAGTTCCGCGCCGATAGAGTCGCGCAGCGAGATCATTGCGACAACCTTATCTTGATCGACGATAGGCAGGTGACGGTTCCCCGCCTGGCTCACTAGACCAAGGGCGTCCTCAGTAAAGGCGTCCGGGTCCGGGATCAAGATCTCTCACGTCGTCACGCCTACCAGCCTAATGGTATATGGCTTCGGGTCTTCTGCGAGCAGCCGCGTGTTTGCGCCGCGTTAACTGAAAATTCCCTCAATCTCCCAACCCATCTCGAACAGTACGGCGCCGATTCTCCGTTTTGCCATCAACCGGCTGGCGTTGCGCACGCCGGCCTGCGCAGGAAGCTGGAAAACGTCCTCGCGCAGAATCAGTCTTTGACTTTTCGTTCGGACATTGGAGCACGTCCCTCCCCACCTTAAGCCTCGGATTCGAAACCGAGCAATTTGCTACAAAAGCCGGTGATTTCAAGCCCGAACGCGGCGGGGAGAGTCAAGATTAAGACAGCACGCCCGCCCTAATCATGCCAAACGGGCGTAGAGATCATGGGTGTCGGAGCGCTCCACTACCACCTCCGCGAACTCGCCGGGGACGAGATTGGGAGCGCTTTCGACGTACACCAGGCCATCGATGTCGGGGGCGTCGGCGCTGCTTCGGGCGATGGCGTAGCCGTCTTCCAGGGAGTCGACCAGCACCCGCACCGTACTCCCGACTTTCTCCGTCAGTCGCGCCGCGCTGATTTTGGCCTGGGTCTGCATGAAGCGCGCGTAGCGCTCTTCCTTGACCGTCTCGGGAACAGCATCGGGAAGCGCGTTGGCCGCGGCGCCTTTTACCGGCGAATACTTGAAGCAGCCGGCGCGGTCGATACCTGCCGTTTCGAGGAAGTCGAGCAGGATCTCGAAATCGGCTTCGGTCTCACCGGGAAAACCCACGATGAAGGTGCTGCGGATGGTGATCTCGGGACATATCTCGCGCCAGGCAAAGATACGCTCGAGGTTGTCCTCTGCACCGGCCGGCCGCTTCATTCGTTTCAGTACGCGCGGGCTGGCGTGCTGAAAGGGAACGTCCAGGTAAGGAAGCACCAATCCGTCAGCCATGAGGGGCACGATTTCATCCACGTGGGGATAGGGGTAGACATAGTGCAGACGCACCCATGCGCCCAGCCCACCCAATGCGGCGGCGAGATCACGGATATGCGCGCGCACTACGCGGTTTTGCCAGAGGTCGCTTGCGTAACGCAAATCCACGCCGTAGGCGCTGGTGTCCTGAGAGATGACCAGAAGCTCTTTGACCCCGGCCGCCACCAGGCGCTCAGCTTCACCCAGCACGTCGGCGGCTCGGCGGCTTTTCAGCTTTCCGCGCATGGAAGGAATGATGCAGAAGCTGCACTTGTGGTTGCAGCCTTCCGAAATCTTGAGGTAGGCGTAGTGCCGCGGCGTGAGCTTGATCCCCTGGGGTGGAACCAGGTCCAGAAAAGGATCGTGACGGGGCGGCAGGTGGGCGTGCACCGCCCCCACCACCGCCTCGTATTGCTGCGGTCCGGTGATCGCGAGCACGCCGGGATAGTGCTCACGAATCATCTCGGATTTGATACCCAAACAACCGGTGACAATGACCTTGCCGTTCTCGGCCATGGCCTCGCCAATGGCCTCGAGGGATTCTTCTATGGCGTCGTCGATGAATCCGCAGGTATTGACCACCACCAGATCGGCGTCGTCATAAGTACCGACCACGTCGTACCCCTCCACCCGGAGCCGAGTGAGGATGCATTCGGAATCCACCAGCGCCTTGGGACAGCCGAGGCTGACGAAGCCGATCCGCGGTGTTGCGCCCATACGTTGAGGTTACCCGTTGACGTCGTGGGAGGGTGGGCGCCTATTGCACCCGTGCAGGCCGATCGCTGTCAACGCGGCGCGAAAAATCCGCGTTCCGGCGTGACCTTCCGCGCCGTTCCCTGATTCTGGAAGCGCTGAACAACGCAGCGCTTCGGTCTTCGCCCCTGCGTCCGAGCGAGCCACGGATGGCCGGATCCGGTGCCCGAACGCAGCAGGAGTGCGATGCGAAGGGATTGCTCCGGCAAACGGGCGCGCCGGGGAGGCGGCGCGCCCCGGGCTTTGAAGCGATCCAGGACAGCATCGCGATGAAAGTGGCGCAGCCAGATCAAGCACACAGAGAAGCGAATACCTGTGCAAACGCTTTGGCTTCAAGCAGGGATCCGTTGACAGCTTCGAGTCCGCCCGGGCGTTTGATCTGGTTATTTGCCAGGACGTGCTCCAGTACCTGCCCGAGCGCAACGCCGCTGCCGCCATGGAGCGCCTTTCGGCTCTGTGCAGGGGCGCATTGTTGTTTGCCGTGTTGACCCGGGAAGACTGGGAAGAGAACTCCGATCAGGAGCTGACCGACGGAACTGGATACCTGCGCAGCGGCCGCTGGTACCGCAAGCGGCTGAAGAAAGACTTCCTCAACGCGGGCGGTGGCCTGTTCGTCAAGCGCGACGCGGGGGTGGTGCTTTACGAACTCGAGAAACTTTAATGAGATCGCCCCCGGTTCGGGAAAAGCAAACTGTAAGCAAGACTAAACAGCTGTGCGGGAATTTTAATTACTTCCCGTGCGGAAGCGTCCTCTCTCCCCTCGTCTGGCCTCGGTGCGCGGCTCGCGGGTCGATGGCGGTTGAGCTACCACTTTGGACTCCCGTTTGCTCGGGGTCCGAAACACGATGCCATACCGCTGTCCGAAGCGTAGCCAGTGCAAGTACACAAAGAAGCCCTATAGGTTTCGTAATTGGCCGGCGTACGAAACCGCCCTTCGAAAGCGTGGCGAGCTGACGCGTTAGTTCTCCAATACCAATAACAAACTGTGTCAGTAAATCAGTGAGTTATGGGACGCTATGCTAATGGAGTATAAAGAATCCTGACAGAATCGAGTGCCCGCGCATGTCAATTTGGACAGGTCACGGGGCAGTGGCTCGGCCGAGAAACCCCGCCCGGACAACCAGGCGGGGCCCATGGAGGGAAAGCCGGCTTCCCGCTTGAAATCCTCCGTTTAGCTCCGCCTCTTTCTCGTCTCTGTTGTCATCGTTCACCTCGTTATGGCAGTTTAACGCGTTAACTCCGTGTCCGGTTTTAGTAGACCACTTCAGGCCCCGGGGCCCGGACAAGAACTCGAGGTGCCGCGCGCCGCCGTCGATCGCCGGATGACCATGTGTTGATCTGCGGCAACGTCGCTGAGCATCGTGACCTTGCGGTCGCGACCCGGCCAGACCACACACAACCACTCGGCCTCGCCGGCCCCCCCTAGCCCGAAATGCGCCTCGACCGGGTTATGGGAGGCAAAGTTGCTGCCCGACCGTAGCTCGCGCATCTGGATCGCGCCGCCGGCGCGCAGGTAGACGCGGGCGCCCACCGCCTCGGAGTTCGGGCCCGAGTCCTTCAGCTTGACGTTCAGATAACCCACACCGTCGGTGGTGGTGGAGCGAAGCTCGTTACGATACAGCCGGGGTGCCCCACCGTTGTTGGCGACGAAGATGTCGATATCGCCGTCGCGATCGTAGTCGAAGCACACGATGCCTCGTCCTTGACCCGCGTCGTCGAGCCCGAGCGCCCGGGAGGTCTCGGTGAAGCGGCCGGCGCCGTCGGCGATGAACAGTCGGGACCGATCATTTAGGAACCACGGAAACATCTCTCGCCACCATCGCTCGGTCGGATTTCCCATGCCGTTGACGTGGAACAGATCCATATGACCGTCGTTGTCGAAGTCGGCGAAGCAGGCCGCCCAGCCCCAAGCGCCGTCGCGAACCCGAGCTCGATCGGTCACGTCCACGAAGCGCCCGTCACCGCGATTCTGGTAGAGCCGATTACCAGTCCGGCCGAAGTTGTACATTTTCGACTTCGGCACCGTGCCCGTGAAGTGCACGCTGGAAACGAACCAATCGAGGTCGCCATCGTTGTCGTAGTCAGCGACAGCAGCCCCCATGCCGTTCTCGTCAGTCAGGACGTTGCGATCGGTTCGATCTTGGAACCCCCTGCCCTCGAGATTGATCAACACGAGGCTGGTGCCGAAGTCACCCGCCATGAGCAAGTCCGGCCAGCCGTCGTTGTCGATATCGGCGAACGTCGGGGTGAAGCTGTAGACGTCGACCCGGCCGGCGAAGGCGTCGGCAACCCCGGTCTCGCGGCTGACGTCGGTGAAGGATCCGTCACCGTCGTTGCGCCAAAGATGCTCGGCCCCGACGTCCTCGACATCGAGCTGCCAATGGCTCAATGCCAGATCCAGGTCGCCGTCGAGATCGTAGTCACCGAAGGCGGCCGAGAAGGTGTTGTGGTCCACGCGCAGGCCGGATGCGCGGGTGACGTCCTCGAACCGTCCACCGCCCGCATTGCGCAACAGTCGCGAGGCGGTTCCCCCGAGCCCGCCGACGAACAGGTCGAGCCGGCCGTCACCGTCGTAGTCGGCGAAGATCGGGCCGCTGGTGAGCCCCGTCAGATCGACGCCCGCACCCGCACTCACCTTCTCGAAAGACCCGCCGCCGGCGTTTCGAAACAGTCGATTCCGTCCTCGGTCACCGCCGACCACGTAGAGGTCGATCCAACCATCGCCGTCGTAGTCCCCGGCCGCGACCCCGCCCGACATGTTGGAGTACTGATGCCAATTCATCTCCTCCAGGGTATTCGGGTTCTCGATGGCGGTGACCCGATGGGCGTGGACGATTCCGGACTGCCGGCTCACCTCGGTGAAGCGCAGGCCGGCCGCTTCGACCGAGGCGGCACCCGCCACCAGCAGCGATCCCAAAGCCAGACCGAGCGCCGCCTCCCGGGCAACGATCCAGGCGCCGCCAAGCCGGCTCTCACCCGGCGGGGAGAACCGCCGCGCAGGGGACCGTCGCGTACGACCGAGTCGGCGCTCGGAGCTACGTCGCTGAGCGTGATGCACTATTTTTCTCTAGAGATGAACGCACGCTGGATGTTCGCAATCAGCCTCGGTGCGGCCCTGGCCGCGCTGGTCTGGATCTACGCCGGTCCGGGCGGCCGGCTGGTGCCGCTGTTTCTCATCACGCTCGGCGCGAGTCTCGTTGCCTATTATGCGGGATTCGTCGATCGTCGCCCGAATCCCCTGCGGTTTCTCGCCCAGGCGGGGGCCATCACCCTGTTCCTCCTCACCCTGCTGATTGCCCATGTCTCCCGTCTCGATCGGCGCGGAGCGGAGATCGTCGCCGGGCTGATCGCCCCCTACCCGAGGATCGACCAGGTCCGTTTCCTACCGCTGGTCGACAGGAACCAGCTCCAACACTGGATGCTGACAACGGCCGACTCCGAGACCGACGTCGTAGAGTTCTACGCGCTCGAGCGCAATAGAGCCGGCTGGGAGCTGCTCTCGCCACCCCCGCTCATGGTGCTCGGGCGCGAGGGCGAAAAGCTGACGGTCTTTATCAGCGGGGACCGGCGGGAGACCACGATCACCTTGGATCTCCGACGCGCCCCCTGAGCCCCACCGCCCACCCCGCCGGACCGGCCGCAGGGGCGGTGGCTTCTCAGAACAGCCGCGGCAGCCGCGCGAGCAGACCGACCGACCTGAAGATCACCTGTGACCAGTCGGCGAAGCTCTGGCTCATCGCGCGCACCATGGTGATGCTGGTGAAGCGCGAGGCTCGCACCAACAGGCTCACGCCCTGCGTCTCGACCCTTAGCGCCACGCTCGTGTAGCGGGTGATGCGAGTGATCTGAACCGAGGTCAGCGTCGCCCGAGGGATATTCTGGTAAGCACGAGCCAGATTCTTCACTCCGAGACCGAACTGCACGATGTTGTTTATCCTCACCGCGCTGTCGATGAAGAACGCCCCGAGCTGAATCAACGTGGCTGCATTGTTGTACATCTGGAACGCGGCCGCCCAGCCCTCGGCGCCCGGCGGCCCGATAGCCATCGCGGTGAGCGCCTTGTTGCGCAGATTGAAGCCCGGTCGCCAGAACAGCTCGATGCCGGCGACGATGATGAGCCCGGTGGTGATCGTCGGCTGCATGGCCGAGAGGATCTGCCCGATCGACACCGAGGTCATGAGACCAGCCATGGTGAAGAACTGGCCGGTCGGATCGACGAAGTTCACCGGGTTGTTCTTCACGTAGACATAGCGGTGCAGGGTCTGAGGGTCGAACAAATCCGCCGGGAACACGTCCGCGGTGGTGAACCTGCCGATGGCCGGGTCGTAGTAGCGGGCGCGCAGGTAGTAGAACCCGATGTTCGGATCGAACTGCTCGCCGGTGAACAGATAGTCGTTGACCGTGCTGCCGGTCGAGCCGAGCAGCCTCCCGAAGGCATCGTAGGTGTAGGTATCGGTGACGGTCTCGCTAGAGTCCGTGAGCACCCGAGTGCTGCCTATGCCGTCCGCGTGGTAGTACGACGTGACCCCGCTACGGCTCTGGGCGATCAGATCGTTGCCGTGATCGTAACGCACCAGGGTGTTCCCGAGGCTATCCCGCTCCTCGACCACCTGCGCCAGATCGCGGTTGCTGTCGACCAAATAGTCCGTCTGTGTCCCGTTGACATTCGCCCCGACCCGATTTCCGGATGGATCGTAGGTGTAGGCGATGCTCGCGACCGGCGAAGAAACGCTCCGCAGTCGATTCAACCCGTCGTAGCCATAGGCCGTGACCACCGCACCTACGGAGCGGGTCAAGGTGTTGCCGTTCGCATCGTAGGAGTACGTAGTGGTCCCCTCCGTCAGCACCCGATCGTTGGAATCGTACGTATAGGTGACGGTGGCGACGCTGTTGACGACCTTGGTCAGCCGGTTGCCGACCGGGTCGTAGGTGTAGTCCAGGCTGGAATTGCCGATCACCGCGTCGGTGATGTCCTCCCGGATCAGCCGATAGAGGGCGTCGTAGGTGTAGTCCACGACCCGGCCGCTGCCCTCGGTCACTCGCGTGCGATTACCGACCGCCCCGAGGGTATAGGCATACGACTCGACCAGGGTCGTGTCCGAGCGCCGGGTTTCGATCCCGGTCAAGCGATTGAGGGTGTCGTAGGTGTGAGTCGCCACCACCCCGTTCGGGCTCGTCTGAGTCAGCAGATTGCCTACCGGATCGTAGGTGTAGCTGGTGACACCGGCGCCCGGATCGGTCACCGATACGAGTCGATTAAGCACGTCGTAGGTGTAGCTGGTGGTCCCGGCTGGTGTGGTTAGCGAAGTCTCGTTGCCGGCCGCGTCGTACGTATGCGAGACGACGGTGAGGTCCGGGTGGGTCACCTGCAGGAGGCGATCCATCGCGTCGTAGACATACGTGGTCGTGCCGCGCGCGTCGGTCTCGGAAGCAATCTTGCCGGTTCCCGTGTAGCTGAAGGTGTGGACCTCGCCGCTGGGAAGGGTCTTTTGCATCAGTCGGTTGCTGACGTCGTACACCGATATGATGGTGTCGCCATCGGCGTCCACCGACTGTATCTCGTTGCCCTCCGCATCGTAGGTGAAGGTGAAGGTTTGTCCCCCCGGCAACGTCTTGCTCGTGACTCGGCCGTCGTGGTCGTACTCGAAGGTCGTGGTGTTGCCGTTCGCATCCGTGATCGAGGTACGATTGCCGACCTCGTCGTAGGCGTAGACCGTCGCCTGCCCGAGCGAATCGGTCACCTGGATCAGGTTTCCGACCGGGTCATAGGCGAAGCGGGTGGTATTGCCGGCCTGATCGGTCTCGGTGAGCTTGTTCCCGTTGGCGTCGTAGGTGAAAGTGTTGGTGGTGCCATCGGGGAAGGTGGTGGTGACCAGCTGGTTCTTGGCGTCGTAGGTGAAGCTGGTCGTGTTGCCGTTGGCATCGGTCTCGCTGAGCTTGTTGCCACTGGCGTCGTAGGTGAAGGCGGTCACCCCGCCGGCGGCGTCGGTCCGACGCGTCATCCGCCCGGCCGCGTCCCACACGAAGTCGGTGGTGTTGCCGTTGGCGTCTGTCTCGCTCAACACCTGCCCGACTGCGTCGTAGGTCTTCGACTCGACCGCCCCGTCGGGGTGGGTCGTCTGCAGCAGCCGCCCGGCCGCGTCGTAGGCGAACTGGGTGGTGCGCCCCGAGCGGTCGGTCGAGGTCGTCTTGCGGCCCTCGAGGTCGTAGGTGTTGAGGATGGTGGTGCCGTCCGCGTATCGGATCTCGGTATTGCGACCCTCGAAGTCCCACGTGAACTGCTTGGTGTTACCCCGTCGATCCGTCTGGGAGACGATCTGTCCGGTCGCGTCGTAGATCGTGGTGGTCGCGTTGCCCGCGTGATCCACCGTGGTGCGCAAGCGCCCCTCACCGTCATACGTGTAGCTAGCGATCTCCGCCACTGGCGTGCCGCCGACGGTGCGCATCCGCGTCTCGGACGTCTGGTTGCGATTGCCGTCGAAGGTCCGGCTGCGCGTATCGCCGTTCGCATCGGTGACGGTGAGCTCCTCCCCGCTCGAGCTGTAGGTGCGCGTCGTGACGTTGCCGAGCGGGTCGGTCTGGGTCAACGGGTTGCCGGCCGAATCCCGGGTGAAGGTCGTAGTGTTGCCGAGCGGATCGGTCTCGCTCACCAGATCGCCGCTCGTATCGTAGGCGAGTGTGGTGATATTGCCGAGCGGGTCGGTCTCGGTCAGCGGTGAGCCTCGGGAGTTGTAGGTCGTGGTCTGGACGTTGCCGAGCGCATCCGTGCGGGTCAAGCGATTGCCGTCGGCGTCATAGGTCTTGGTCGTGGTGTTTCCGAGCGCGTCGGTCTCGGTGAGCGGCTCCCCGTCGGCGTTGTAGGTCATCGAGCTGGTGTTGCCGAGCGCATCGGTCTGGCTCGTGACGTTGCCATCGCTGTCATATTGGAACGTGCGAATATTCCCTAGCCGGTCGGTGTAGACCTCGCGGTTGCTCGCGATCTGGTGGTCATAGGTCACCCGATTGCCGTTCGCGTCCACCGTCGCCACCAGGCGACCGTCGGCGTCGTACTCGTTGCGCGCGGGACTGAGTCCCCGTGGGTCATTGATGTCGAGGAGCCCATGATCGCTGTTGTAGGTGAACCGCGTCACGTCGCCCTCGGTATTGGTATACGAGACCAGATCGCCGAACTGGTCGTATGCGTAGGTCCGCACCCCACCGTTCGGGTCGGTGATGCTGGTGATGCGGCCTTGGGCGTCGCGCGCGAACGCGACCCCGATACCGGCTCCACCGGTGTGGGTGATTCCGTTCGAGCTGATGGCGATACCGTTGCCGTTGGTGTCGCGGATCGAGTCGACGCCGGTGTGCAGGTTTAGGTCGAACTGGCGCCCGTCGGGGGTGGTGAGTCTGACCCGATCCGGCTCATAGGGCTGCAGGAAGGTGGGCGAACCGGGGTCGAAATCCAGCACGTCGTTGCCGCCGTTCTGGAAAAAGACCTGGTTGCTGCCAAGGATCTGGAGGGTGGAGTTCAGATTCCCGGCCAACGCGGTGAAGCTGGCCGTGGCCACGCAGCCGCCGCTGAGGATGGCGGGCCCGGACACCGCGAGCTTGAAGCGATGCACCTCCGCGTCGGAGAGGCGCACCTCGGTCACGTGGTTCGCGGTCTCGTTGACCCTCATACACGGCAACGAGATGAAGCCGCCGCTCGGGAGGATCTGCCAGCCCTCGCCCGGAGTACGGTTGTTCTCGTAGCTTCCCTGCGTGACCTCCAACCGCCAGCCGAAGCCGAAGTGACCGGATGACTTGATCCGCGAGTCGTAGGTCCGGGAGATCCTGATCGGGACCCCGGCGACCGGGATCGAGAGATCGATGAAACCGATGGTGAAGTTGCCAACCTTGGCCTGGCCCTCTGCCCCGAGCACGGTCTGCACGATCGACTGATTGCCCCCCGTGTCGAGCGCGGTCAAGCGGATGTCGTAGAGCCCGTTCTCGAGCAGACTCGGATCGAACGTGCCGAGAGTGCCGTTCACCACCGGGGCGGTGCCCCCGTCGAAGGGCACAAAGGCGTTGGCGCCGACCCGAGAATAGGCAAGCTCGTAGCTCACGAGGTTCGCGTCGTCTGCGGTGCCCACAATCGGCACCGCGCTGTTCGTTATCGTGTCCCGCGGAGGCGAGGTGATGGCCACCGTGGGCGGGATGACGTCAGCGATGTCGACAATGGTGAAGCTCGCGGTCCGGGTGGTGCTGTTCCCCGCCGCGTCCGACGCGGTCACGTCGACGTCGTGACTGCTCCCGGCCACGAAGCCGCTGGTGTCGATCGTGGTGATCGGCAAGACGGCCGGCGCGGTGGCGCCGCCGTCGACCGAGAAGACGACCGTCGGCGGACCGGAGTTATCGGCGGCGAGGATGTCGAGCTGGACGGCCTGCGCCTGCGCGTAGACCGGCGGGCTCTGATTCAGCGTCAGCACGAGCTGCGGCGCCAGGATGTCGTTGGATACCGCGGGACCGAGCGAGATCTGCAAATCCACCGCGCCCCCGAGCACGACCGACGCACCGGCGAGCGGATTCTGGCTGATCACGAAACCGGCCGGCACGACGGCGCTGTTCTGGGTGGTGATAATCCCGACGGTGAGCCCGGCGGCGACGATCGCCGACTCGGCGGCGGCCTGCGCGAGACCCACCACGTCGGGCACCGTGACCAGGGCAGGACCGAGCGAGACCACCAAGTCCACCGCGCTTCCGGCAGCGACCGACGCTCCGGCGAGCGGATTCTGGCTGATCACGTCACCGGCTGGGACGGTGCTGCTGTTGGCCGTGCTGATCGTGCCCACAACGAGTCCGGCGGCGACGATCGCCGACTCGGCGGCGGCCTGCGCGAGACCCACCACGTCGGGCACCGTGACCAGGACGGGATCAGCGGTGACCAGGACCGTGTCCGGTGCGCTGCTGGCCAGCCCGTCGTTGACAATGAGCTGCCCGACGTAGGGCCCCGGCTGATCAGCGACGAAGGTCGGGTCCGGGAAGGTCGGGTCCGAAAGCATGGCCAGGCTCCCACCCGGCGCGGTGGTGAGGGACCAGCTGAAGGTGAGCGGATCCCCGTCCGCATCGCTTGAGCCGCTGCCGTCAAGCTGCACCGTGTCGCCCACGAACACGCTCTGGTCGGGCCCCGCATCGGCGACCGGCACCGAGTTCAGCGTCGAGATGCTCACCGTGTCCGGCAAGCTCTGAACCGAGCCGTCATCGACGATGAGCTGCGCCACATAGCTGCCCGCCACGTCCGCGACGAACGTCGGCATCACTGCCGTCGGATCGGAGAGAGCCGCTGCGCTGCCCGCCGGCACCGAAGTCAACGACCAGCTGAAGGTCAGCGGGTCGCCGTCCACGTCGCTAGAGCCGCTGCCGTCGAGCTGAACCGTGTCGCCCACGAACACGCTCTGGTCCGGGCCCGCGTCCGCAACCGGCGCGGAGTTCGCGGTGGTGATGGTGACCGTGGACGGGGCGCTCGGGCCGAAACCGTCGTCGACGAAGAGTTCGGCGACATAGGTGCCCGAGACATCCGCCACGAACGTCGGGTTAACCGCACTCGGGTCGGAGAGCGCGGCGCCGCTGCCGGCCGGGACCGAGATGAGCGACCAGCTGAAGGTCAGCGGATCCCCGTCCACGTCGCTCGAGCCGCTGCCGTCGAGCTGCACCGTGTCGCCCACGAACACGCTCTGGTCCGGACCCGCGTCTGCCACCGGCGCAGAGTTCGCGGTGGTGATGACCACGGTGTCCGGGGGGCTGTCGATCTGCCCGTCGTTGACGATGAGCTCGGCGACGTACGTGCCGGCCGCGTCGACGACGAAGGTTGGATCGACCGCGGTCGGGTCGGAGAGAGCCGCGCCGCTGCCGGCCGGGACCGAGATGAGCGTCCAGGAGAAGGTCAGGGCATCGCCGTCCGCGTCGCTCGAGCCGCTGCCGTCGAGCTGCACCGTGTCACCGACGAACACGCTCTGGTCCGGCCCCGCATCGGCGACCGGCGCCGTGTTTGACGTCGTCGGGCTGGCGCAGCGAGGCAACGTGCACAGGAGCACGCACTGGCGCGCATCGAGCACCGTGATGATGCCGTCACCGTCCGCATCCGCTGGATCGCCGGGTCCGCTCGCCGGCATGTTGCGCAAATCGAGGATGGCCGAGATGTCCGCCATGTCCACGTCGCCGTCGTTGTCCAGGTCACAGACCGCGGCTTGCACCGAGTTCCAGCCAAGCACGAGCGCGACGAGGAGCAGAAGCTTCGACGGGGTCAGACGGTTCATTCTTGATTCTCCCGATGGCCACGGCAACCTGCGAGCGCAGGCGGCCTGCGAATCGAAAGGGGTGCTCATGCGATCGACCGCCGTGCGCGGGCGCCGGTTACAGAAACTCTCCCTACCCGATTCAGGTCATGAGCCGCTGCGCTGACTCCGCGCCATTGCGCGGGAGCGTCTTTGTCGGTTGAACCGATCGCCCAACCGAGTGTGGCTCTTTTGTGCTTGTATAGTGACCAATCTCGGCCACGATGCCAAGAGTCTGCGACGTGACACAAGGCTGCCGAGTCACTCGAGCGATTCCCGGTGCCGCCAGCACAAACGCCGCGCCGCGAGCGCGGCGAACGCGTTCGCCAGCGCCGGCGCATAGGTTCCCTGCCGCCTTGCGCGATGCCCAGCGCGGCCTCCAGATGGTCATAGGCCGGCAAGATGGCGGGTGTTGCGCCCATACGTTGAGGATACCCGTTGACGTCCTGGGAGGATGGGCGCCTATTGCACCCGTGCGGCCCGATCGCTGTCAACGCGGTGCGAAAAATCCGCGTTCCGGCGTGACCTTCCGCGCCGTTCCCTGATTCTGGAAGCGCTGAACAACGCAGCGCTTCCGCAGCACGGGGTTGGGTCGGGTCTTCGCCCCTGCGTCCGAGCGAGCCACGGATGGCCGGATCCGGTGCCCGAACGCAGCAGGAGTGCGATGCGAAGGGATTGCTCCGGCAAACGGGCGGGCCGGGGAGGCGGCGCGCCACGGACTTTGAAGCGATGCAGCCGAGCATCGCGATGAGAGTGCCGCAGCCAGATCAGGCACACAAGTGTTGGATTTAGATAAGAAAAACTCGGGCATCCGCCGAGCCTATCGTGTCTGAAAAAGCCCAGAATGGACTTTTTCAAATCTTTCTTAAATAGTGCCAGGCACCCTTTTTCAGGCAAACGGGCCGCAAAGGATGGTCGACACCCAGCATTTCGACGAAGCCTACTATCGACGCTATTACGAAGATCCGCGCACCCGGGTGGCGGCGCCGGAAGAGATCCGCACGCTCGCCGACTTCGTCTGCGGTTATCTAATGTACATGCAACTGCCGATCCGGCGCGTGCTCGACATGGGCTGCGGAATGGGCACCTGGAAGTACCAGCTCAAACGGCATTTCCCGCGGGCAAAATACACCGGAGTCGAGAGAAGCGAATACCTGTGCAAACGCTTTGGCTTCAAGCAGGGATCCGTTGACAGCTTCGAGTCCGCCCGGGCGTTTGATCTGGTTATTTGTCAGGACGTGCTCCAGTACCTGCCCGAGCGCAACGCCGCTGCCGCCGTGGAGCGCCTTTCGGCTCTGTGCAGGGGCGCATTGTTGTTTGCCGTGTTGACCCGGGAAGACTGGGAAGAGAATTGCGATCAGGAGCTGACCGACGGAACTGGATACCTGCGCAGCGGCCGCTGGTACCGCAAGCGGCTGAAGAAGGACTTCATCAACGCGGGCGGTGGCCTCTTCGTCAAGCGCGACGCGGGGGTGGTGCTTTACGAACTCGAGAAACTTGAATGAGGTCGCACCCGGCTAAGGGACAATAAACTGGATCTGTAATTTTATAACCAGAACGTCGTCACCAACGCACGGGCGACACCGGGATCGCGCAGGGCTTTTTCAAAGTTGATGGATCTCACGGCCGTTAGCCTGGAATTTGGCGCCGTAAGAAAGACCAACATCAGGCAAGCAAAAGATGCGAGTCATTCTCATGAGAAATCCACAACCAAACAGGGAACTTAGTTCATTAAGTACCGCATCATTTCAATTAATTTTTGGAGTACGGGAGCTCAATACGGCATACTCCCGGTCAATGCCTTAGACTCTCGGTCGCCCGCGGTTATTCCGGAGTATAGGAAGAAAAACCGCCCTTTCTCGCCTAATCGAGCATTCGTCGGTGCGGTTCGGACCCACGAAATCAGTAGTGCTCGCGTTGCTCGGAACGCGAGCGAACTTGGACTTCGGTTGCTTTGACATAAATCAAATATCGATGAATTAAAAATGCTCTTCGACGAAATGTTCCGGCTTATTGGATTTATTGGTTTCTTATGTGCTGCATCGTTTCCTACTGCAAAATCCATCGCATACCATGGCGTGTCCGCGTTTCTCCTGCTGTACCAGATCCGTTTCTCCAATATCCAATAGATGTCGACAACTTTGGCGAAGTGCGATAACGTGGTTTGTCAAAACTAATCTTCCGTTATTAAATGATGTTGAACAACCTGATTAGAACTATTGTCGCATTGCTGTTACTGGCCGCCGGATCGGTGGCCGCGGAACAGACTCCCACCATCGCTACCGTAACTTTCACGAAGGCAGTGGGCAGTTACCTCTACATAAGGGCCGATGTCGCCGATAAAGAAGTGTGGATTGCCACCCTCCCTTCCAGGGTGCAGGTGAACGTGGGTGAGCAGGTGGAGTATATCGGTGGCGCGGTGATGAAGAATTTTTACAGCAAGGCCATGGATCGGACCTTCGATGCCGTTGTCTTCGTCGATAACATCCGCAATATCAGCAATCCCGATCCAATCCAAAACAAGCCGATACCCGAAGACGACGTACACGCCAAACTGGGACAACCCGTGACTCAGCCGAAGGCCGGCGAAATACAGCCGGTTGTGGGGGGTGAAACAGTGGCAAGCCTGCTGAATCAAGGCGAGGCAATGAGAGACAAGCTCGTCAGTGTCCGCGCCAAGATAATGAAGGTCAGCCCCAACATCATGGGAAAGAACTGGGTGACTTTGCAGGACGGGACCGGAAGTGCGCCCAACGACAAACTAATCGTAACCACTCAGGAACGTGTCTTTCCGGGGGACGTGGTGACGGTGAAGGGCCGGGTAAAAACGGACGTCGACTTGGGCGGTGGCTACAAGTACGCTGTCATGCTCGAACAAGGACAGTTTACGTTACAGCCGTAACGCGCTGTTCGCAACCAGGCTCGAGTGGTGAATATCAGGCTTATCAACACAGGGATAACAGCGTTGAGTGTACGCAGGAGTTCTGTCAGGTTGCCCAACTTTCCGCGATAGTGTCGGTCTGAAACAGAGACTCATCAAGCTACTCAAATCACAGGCACAAACGCCAATTGAGCTCACCACCGATCGATTGGGGAGCTACCGGGCCGCAAAACGCCAGGGCACGTCCTCAGTTCCCCATTGCCAGGACCGATACGCGAACAATCGTGTGGAAGCGTCACACCAACATACCCGAGAGCAAAAAGGCCAAATGCGCGGTTCTGTTCCGATGGGCGTGCGCAACGATTCTTGAGCCTTCATGGTCAGTTCCAAAATCTGTTTCGGCTTGGGCGGCATCTGTTGAGGGCAACGAATTATCGTACCCTTCGCTCCGGGGCATGCAGTACCTGGAGCGCGGTGACCTGCGCCTAGCGACCGACGATGGAAACGTTCGTTCCGGTTACTGACGCCCCGCCTTCAGCAACCTGACAAAATCATCCGAACATCTGATCGATCAGCCGAGCCTGGGCGACAACGTCACCCTTCGCGATCCGTCCCGCTTGTCTCTTGCGAAAAACTTCATATAAAGGCTTCAACCGGCGATTGCTGTACCACGCGCACCCGTCGCCCTGCTGCCAGCCCGTAGGCCTGCAGATGTTCGCGCCGGGCGGGAGGGATCGCGCCGCCGATACCTGAGTACGAGTTCGACCAATCCGTGTCCTGGTAGCGCTCGATACTGGCGCTCGGGCTTCGTGCGTTGGCGGCGCGTCGAGAGCGTTCGCCAGAGGGGGCGGGCACTACCGAACGCGTGGATTTCGCTCGCCGCGCAGGGCGCGCCGGCCCCGATCGAATTGGATCCTGCCTGGGCCGGGCATCAATCAACCTTCTCCAGCGACCAGCAGGAGGGTTGGACTTCCTTCTATGACGGTCCACCGCGACATTGATGGAGAATCCTTCTCGCGTGGCGGTGGACAGTTTGGTACACACCGCACTGGACAGGAACTGGAATCCTTTGTTTCCCCGGGTAGTGCCGTTGCCCCAGCCTGGATTTGATCTCGATCAATGATCCATGGATTTCGGCTGGACTCCGCCCCCTTTCCGTTGCATTGGTACGCGGTAAGTTCGCTCTCGGGGAATCGCCGATCGCCTACGTGAAGGGGTGAGGGCGAGACTGAGGCGCGAGCCTCGCCGAACGGTCTCTGATTTCAGGAGTTGAGGTGTCGCGGTGATCAAGCAATCTGGCCTTCCTATCGCATGGTCGGTACTGGCATGGCTCGTGTTCTCGAGCCCGAGCGCGGATGCCCAGTTTCTCGACGAACCGCACCAGAGCGCAACCGGGGGCGACTGCAACATCTGTCACGGCGTGCTGAATGCGGGTCGGACCAATGTAGAGGCGGTGTGCCTGCAGTGTCACGCCGAGGTCAATCCCCCGCTTTCTCCCGCCACTCCCGCGAATATCCACGCGAGCCACGTAACCGGCTCATTGCGTTTCACCTACTCCAACGACTGCGTCAGCTGCCACGATCCGCACGAGCAAGAGCAGAATGAAACCTTTGGAACCTCCTATGGAAAGTACATCAAGAATCGCATCATCGAAGACATCACGGTCACTGACCTGACTCAGAATCCCCCCGTCACCACCACCAAATTCATAAACAGCGGACAATTACGGTTCACGAGCTCGACCGAGTTCGTGCACAACGACCCCTTCTTCGCCTCGATCTGCCGTGCCTGCCATACCCTGACCAATCACCATCGGAACGAGCTTCTCGCGACGGGGCCGGCGCCGGGCGGTCAAGACCATAACAACGGAACGGACTGTACGCAGTGTCATGGCCATCTCGCCGGATTCGCCCCGACCGGCGGCCCGCCCGCCCCGCACAACCAGTTCGACTGCAACGTCTGTCACACGGAGGATGCGGGGGGGAATCTGATCGACGCCGTGGTCGACGCCCCCATCGCCAACAGCAAATGCGAGGGATGTCATGGGCCGGGAACCCCCGACATGCCGAGCGGAGGCTCGGACATAAAGGTCGAATCGCATTTCAGCAATAAGTATATCGATCCGACGACGGGTCAGCTCGCCTCCCTAAACTGCGTCGAGTGCCACAATCCCATGCGGCAGCAGGTCAATTTCCGCAACAACACGAACCTCGCCTTCATCCGGAGCGTGGTGCGGGGAAATACGGTGGTATTCGAAGCAACGACCGGCCCTTATAGCTTCGCCTACGACCTGGTGGACCGTCCGGCTGACATGTCGACCCACAACTATATATGCAATACCTGCCACACTCAGACAAACCATCATCGTACTGATGGCAGCGCGCCGACCCAAGCCCACAATGACGGGCTCGACTGCACGGGCTGCCATGGCCATATCGACGGATTTCGACCTGTGGGAAGCGGGAACTGTCTGGCTTGTCACAATCAATCGCCTCCCGTCGGCTCAAACGATCCCAGACGCGACCAGATTGTAGAAGGGCAGCCAGGCGATGGAGGGGGAGACTTTGTGGGTACCTCCCACCACGTGATCAATGGACCGGCGTCGAATCAAGTGGTGACGCCGGGCGATTGCCTGGTCTGCCACGACCAGGCGAGCCATCAGAGCTTCGGCGATGGCGTCAGCGTGCTCCTGAACGACCAGAATGGCGGCCCGTCTTACATCTACAACGGCCAGGCACTCACCGCAGAGGCTTTCTGCCTGAGCTGCCACGACGGTAACCACCCGACGCCGTTCCCTTCGGACGTCAATAGCCCGCTGAATATTGCGGGCGATTGGGGTGCGAGCACCCACGCAGCATCCGGATTCGCAAGCTGTCTCGACTGCCACGCCCAGGGGCACGGGTCGGACTTTGAGAAGATCCTGCCCGAAGCCAACGAACCCGGGTTCTGCTACAACTGCCACGGCGTCGGCGGGCCCGGAGACGACATCGAGGGCGAGTTCGCGAAGCAGCACCGGCACCCGGTGGAGGCCTTCAATAGTCAGGTGCAGTGTCTCGACTGCCACAACCCGCACAAGGCGACAGCCGACAACAAGATCGCGGGTGTTTCCGGTGTGACTGTGAAGGGTGCGCTCAAGTCGACCAACGTGTACGTGTTCGAGCTTTGCTTGAAGTGCCATACCGACAAGCAGCGTGAGTTCGACCCCAACGCGATTCAGACGCAAACGGGACTGCCCAATACCGCTTATCACGCAGTGGCGGCCCCAGGCCGATCCATAAGCCAGGCGCTGTTCGACCAGCTGCAGGGCCCGTTCAACCTCGCCACCAAGGACGATCTCAACAGCCTCACGATCCAGTGCACCGACTGCCACAACAGCGAGGTGACGGGCGGAACCGTCCGCGGTCCGGTCACCACCTCGAATCTGCGCACCTCCGACAAGCCGTCGCGGTACACGGGCACCGCACCAACCGGACCACACGGTTCGACAGATCGCTCGCACGGCAACTCGGGCGAAGGCACCGCCATGCTTCGCGACAACTACCGCAGAGACGTCGGCGAGGGCAGCATCGGCAGCTTCAACGCGAGCAACTTCGCCCTCTGCTTCCGCTGCCACGACTCAGGAGTGTTCACGAGCGGCAACAACAACACTCGCTTCGACAAGCACGAGAAGCACGTCAGGAGCGAGGAAGCGTCGTGTGCGACCTGCCACTGGAACACCCACAGCAACGTGGATGCGGCGAATACGAACTACATCGGCCTCGGCCAGATCGGCGCGTCCACCATGCTCATCAACTTCGCCCCGGGCGTCGTGCAGGGCAACAACTTTTCGAAGCCGACCTGGGGCTATTTCTCGAGCGAAGGCAAGATGGGCTGCGATCTCGTCTGCCACGGCAAGGACCACGGTCCAAAGGACTACGACAATCACCCCAACGGCGACTACGTCAGCGGTCCCGGCACCGACCAGTGCGACATCAACGTGGCGCCGCTGGCCCTGGATTTCGGCGCGGTCAATATGGGCAGCACGGCAACGCTTAGCACCATTGTCGGAAACAACGGCGCTGCGCCTTGCACCATCGACTTCCTCGGCATCAACGGCAGCCCGGACTTTGCACTCAACGCCGGCGCGCCGAGCGTTCCGTTCAGCGTGGCGCCAGGCGCGACCGTGCCGGTGGCGGTGGACTACACCCCGACCAACCCCGCCGCCGACGCCGCCATCCTCGATATCGTCAGCGACGACCTCGACGAGCCGGACGTGATGGTCAGCCTCGACGGTACCGTCGCAGCCGCCCCCGCCGACATCCTCGTCGGGCCTCTCGCGCTCGATTTCGGCTCGGTCACCGTCGGCGCCACCTCGACGCTGATGACGACCATCAACAACACCGGCGGCTCGGACCTCACGGTGACCGGCCTCACGGTGACGGGCAGCGGGGACTTCATACTCGGTGCAGGGGCCCCGGCGACGCCGTTCACGGTGGCCCCGGGCGCATTGGTCGACGTCCCGGTGGACTACACGCCGTCCGCCGTCGGTGCAGCTAACGGCACTCTGACCGTCGCGAGCGACGATGCCGACGAAGCCAACGTGCCGGTTGCGCTGTCCGGCACCGGTGTTGCCGCGGCGGCGCCCGAGATCGACGTGGCGCCACTGAGCCTCGCCTTCGGCTCGGTCAACGTCGGCGCCACCGCGACGCTCACCACCACCATCAGCAATCTCGGTAGCACCACCCTCAACGTAACGGGCTTGAGCGTCACCGGCAGCGCGGACTTCGCGCTCGGTGCAGGAGCACCGGCGACACCGTTTACTGTGGCGGCTGGTGGCTCGGTGAACGTGCCGGTGGACTACGCGCCGTCCGCCGTCGGTGCGGTCACCGGTACCCTGACCATCGCGAGCGACGACGCCGACGAAGCCAACGTGCCCGTCGCGCTGTCCGGCACCGGTGTGGTAACAGCATCGCCAGAGATCGACGTGGCGCCACTGAGCCTCGCCTTCGGCTTGGTCAACGTCGGCGACACTGCAACGCTCACCACCACCATCAGCAACCTCGGGGGCGCCACCCTCAACGTCACCGGCTTGAGCCTTACCGGCAGCGCGGACTTCGCGCTCGGTGCAGGAGCACCGGCGCCGCCGTTCACGGTGGCGGCTGGTGGCTCGGTGAACGTGCCGATGGACTACGCCCCGTCCGCTGTCGGTGCGGTCAACGGCACTCTGAATATCGCGAGCGACGATGCGGACGAAGCCAACGTGCCGGTCGCGCTGTCCGGCACCGGCGCCGCCGTGGCGCCCGAGATCGACGTGGCGCCTCTGAGCCTCGCCTTTGGCACGGTGGTCCAAAACAACACTGCGACCCTCACGGCCACCATCAGCAACCTCGGCAGCGCCGCCCTCAACATCACGGGCTTGAGCGTCACCGGCAGCGCGGACTTCGCCTTGGCAACGGGCACGCCAACGCCGCCGTTCACGGTCGCGGCGGGCGCCTCGGTCGGCGTCTCCATCGACTACACGCCGGCTGACATCGGTGCAGACAGCGGCACGTTGAGCATTGCCAGCGACGATGCCGATGAACCGACGGTTAACGTGGCGCTCTCCGGTACTGGCGTCAATGTGCCGCCGTCGGTGTGTCAGGTCGCTCCATTGAGCCTCGACTTCGGCGCGGTGGAGGTCGGCACCTCGGTGACGCTGACCACGACGGTCACGCACACCGGCACCAGCAGCCGCTGCGCAGCCGGGTTGTCGACGTGGTGTACACGCCGACCGCTGTCGCGGCTGACGCGGGCATCTTGAGCATCAACATCAGAGATCCGCTCGGCACCGTGTTCGACGTGCCGGTGAACGTGGCCGGCAGCGGAACCGCACCCGCCAATGCGGACATCGATGTGGTGCCGCTCAGTCTCGACTTCGGGACGGTGGCTTTGGGCACCACGGCGACGCTGACCACCACCATCAGCAATCTCGGTGGCACGGATCTGACGGTGACCGGGTTGACGCTCGGCGGCAGCGCGGACTTCGCGCTGGGTGCCGGTGCGCCGGCGACGTCGTTCACGGTGGCGTCGGGTGGTTCGGTGAACGTGCCGGTGGACTACACGCCGTCTGACGGCGGGGTGGACAACGGCACGCTGAGCATTGCCAGCGACGACGTTGACGAGCCGAACGTGGTGGTTTCGCTCACCGGTCAGGCGATACCGCCTGACATCGACGTGGCGCCGCTGAGTCTCGGCTTCGGGTCGGTGGCGCTAGGTGCAACGGCGACACTGACCACGACCATCAGCAACGTGGGCGGCACGGATCTGACGGTAACGGGCCTGACGCCGACCGGCAGCGCGGACTTCAGCCTCGGTGCAGGGGCACCAGCAGTGCCGTTCACGTTGACGGCGGGTGGCTCGGTGAACGTACCGGTGGACTACGCGCCTTCGGACGTGGGTGCGGATAGCGGAACGCTCGACATCGTCAGCGATGACCCTGACGAGTCATTGGTGAGCGTGGCGCTGAGCGGATTCGGCGCATCGTCGGCCGCTTGCGACATCGATGTCGCACCGCTGACGCTGGACTTCGGTGCGGTGCTGATTGGCAGCACCGAGACGCGTACGACGAGCGTGGGCAACATGGGTGCGGCAGATTGCACCGTGAGCTCGCTCGGCGTGAGCGGCACCGGGTTTGCGCTCAATCCTGCGAATCCGGCGACGCCGTTCACGGTGCCGGCGGGTGGCTCGGTGAATGTGCTCGTGGACTACACGGCAAACGACCTCGTGGCCGATAGCGGCAACCTGGCCATCACGAGCGACGACGTGGACGAGCCGGTGGTGAACGTGGCGCTTACCGGGACCGGCACCACCGTGCCGCCGTCGGTGTGCCAGGTCGCTCCATTGAGCCTCGACTTCGGCGCGGTGCCGGTTGGCACCTCGGTGACGCTGACCACGACGGTCACGCACACCGGCACCAGCAGCCGC
>CAMYJH010000018.1 GCA_947258715.1 uncultured Gammaproteobacteria bacterium | reverse complement strand
CATCTATCTCGACGACGATGTACTCGAGGAATTTCGAGAACGAGCAGATGAAGCTGGTTCTGGATACCAGACTATGATCAACGAAGCGCTCCGAGAGTATTTGTCAAAGTCCTCCAAGCCAGTCGACGAGGAATCTCTTCGGAAGATCCTTCGTGAAGAACTGAAGGCGGCGTCTTGATTCAGGCAATCTATCAGCGGCCTAACAAGGCGCCGCAGCGGCCGCGCTCCACATGCGCGCCGCGGGCGCGTCATTTCATTGCGCGCCCACGGCGCGGGGCACGTGTTCGCGCGGCCGCTGATCTGGGACGTTAGGTTCCGTGCGTATTCTTCATGCCTTATTTGCCGGCATTCTCGCGAGCGCCATTTCAGGATGCGGTCCCGATCTCGACACACAGGTCCTGGAGCTAGTGACCGCGAAGAACAAATGGCTAGAGAACGGACACGGTAGTGATTACTCATATACTTTCGTCTGTACGAGCTATTGCAGGTCCCGAGGACAGGAGGTGAGAGTCAAGGTCAAGGAAGGCGAAGTGATTTCGGCGACTTTGCGAAAAGACGACGGGACTACGGAGAAACTGTCTCCAACCACCTCCTACCTGACGATACGGCAGATGCTCGAACAAATTTTCGAGATATTAAAAGAGCAGGAAAAGGGGAAAATGACGGTCAACGTTCGCTATGATTTAGACCTTGGCTACCCAACGTATCTGGAATACTCCAGGCACGGGATATTCGACGGATTGGGAGAGATTCACATTCGTGATCTCGAACTAGCAGGAACCTAATAACGAGTTAGGCATCACAGGAACGGTCGTCGCATGCTTCATCCGAAACAGTTTGAGGTCAACGAAGCCTGGATCGCGTTTCGTCTCAACCGTGCACCAATTCGGACCGAGCGTGATGGAGACTTCAACTGCATTGCTTTGATGGATGCTGCGAGTTGCTTCATTCTTGGCTCGGAGTTCATCCCGGTCACTGCCGCGGAACCCACCGAAGCTGAGTTCCGCCGCCTGTTGAAGACCGGGCAAGCGCATAAGCAGCAGCTACCGAAGACGCTGTTCGTTCCGCGTGAAGATGCCGCCGATCTTCTAGCTCGCGAGGCAACACATCAGGAAATTGACGTGGTTCGGGTTCCGGAGAGTGAACTTCTCATCTTCATCGGAGAAGCCCGGCAGGGATTCGCAGAGCGGTTCGAGGAGGCTCCGGAGTGATGCCTAACCACGCGATGCAGACGGACAAAGTCGACCTGTCACATCCGTTGCATACGCAAGGGCCGCGCCAGTTTGCCTTTGCCGCTGATCGCGAACGTTAGGTGCCTTGATAGAAAAGAACTTTATGGGATGAAGCGCTTACAAATAACATGGCAACGATTGGTAGAGGACACTGGAAAGACATGCGATAGATGTAGCGATACTCAGTTACAGTTGCACGATGCTATGGAAGACCTGAAACAGGCACTTGCTCCACTAGGGATAGAGCCGACCTTGGAAGAGAAGGCGCTGGATTCCCGTGCTTTCACTTGCGATACATCTCAGTCGAACCGCATTTGGATTTCCGGTAAGCCCCTAGAGGATTGGCTTGGGGCGCATATTGGCCAAAGTCCTTGTCCCTGTGAAGTATGTTGCGACGCAGAATGCCGGACCGTTGTAATAGGTGATGCAATCTTTGAGGCAATACCCAAAGAAATAATTATAAGGGGCGCTCTCATTGCGGCTGCTGATATTGTTACTCCAACGACGGTAGAATCTTGCTGTGAGAAAGACTTGGAATAGGCGTCAGGTGGTGGCATCTAACTTAATGCTCCACCCGACCTCCTGCGTCGGCGGGTAAACTCAGACGTTAGTCGTCATCACGAACGATGTCTGCCGACAAGCCCACTACCAAAGAGTTTGCAGCCCTAGCCTATGCCTTGGCCCTTGCTCGTGGGCAGCTGGCGTCCGTCGAAATGGGCAACTTCAGCAAAGCCGAGGTATCGAACATCCTCAAAGGTACAGCGGCAGCAAACGTTGCAGCAGCGCTCGGGCTGCGTGAGCCGGATCTAGCCGTAGACTGGAGCGAATACCTCAGTCAGGCGGAATTGGATCGCATAGCCGGACGCCGATGACGACTAACAGCGCGTTGTTGACCGACGCCTTTCACTCCACCCTATGCGCGGCGCGGTAAAACGCGAAGGTTAGCAGCCAATAGAGAATTATGAAAGCATTAGAGATCATAAAAGAAAAACTACATGGGAATTTTTACTCTCATTTTAGTATGGGAGATACCTTTGACCTCTATTTCGATCGATTTTGGCTAATTGCACATAATGTTATCTCTTCTGACGAGCAAGCGTTGAATAATTATCTGTTAAATGCGTATAAACCGGCCAAAGAAGCAATTGATAAAGAGGATATTGCGAAATCAGTAATTATTTGCAGCACACTCAGAAAAACAATCACGAATGTCTCCTTGGGCGAAGACTCTACGCTAAAATTGATATTTGAAAATGGTGTTAGTTTAAACTTCCCAACAAACAGTGAGATAGTCGATTGGCATTGGGCAATTAATGAAAAAGGTGAAAGCCCATATGAGAGCTGCATTGTCGGTTGTTTCAGTCCAGGCAAGGTGGAAATTGGTAGCTGCTAACAAGGTGCTAAACATGGGTTTCCAAAAGCTGCGCCGCTTCGCTCTGAATGTTTTTGCAATTAGCTAGCACAACGTTAGACGACATGTTGTGGCTACTACTTTCCGTAAACTGAATTCTGGTTGGAACGCGGAGCCGAACGCCCCTGACGCTAAAGTTAACATGCGTGGCGATGATTGCGTGCTCCGATTCAAACCAAATCACTTCGTATTCCAGGAATATGAAGATGTCGGGTTCATCGAGCTGACCTTCAAAGGTTGCAGCCGATATCGCCTCGGAAAAACCAATGATGAAGGCTGGTATCGTGGTCAATGTCGTTTCAGCAAACTCGCCCCCGCTTGGGGCGAATTCTATGAAGTAGGGGGCGATCTATATGACCACACCTTGGATGATTGGGTCCAAAATGAATCTGTTAGGGGTTTGGCTACTGTTCGATATTTATTCTATTTTCGCGACGAAACTTTCGAATGTGATGCCAGCGGTTGGGAGAAACGCGACGTCGTCTAACGCGGCGAACGACAGCGGTAAGTGCCGACGATAGTGATTAAACAGGTTCTTGGCATTCGCGTCGAATTCGGTGGTGAGGAGGCCACCGGGTGGTTGCCGAGCTCGGCGGCTGAGCCGCGTGCGACACCGGTCGAATCCGAAATCTTGGATGTGCGGATCTCCGAAGCTGGGGGCGGGTTTAGTCTCGATTGGGCTGCGCGGCCATCGGCCACCAACGCCGAGCCGCAGCCACCGAAGACTGGTGATCTCTGGTTCGAGCGCTTGGAGGACGCTGAGGAGGCCGCACGTGAGCAGTTCGGCATCCAGCACGAGGATTGGCGCGTTATTGGCTAGGTTCTCAGAACGAGGCCGCTGTCTAACAAGCGATGCTGCCACCCGGCGCTAACGTTCTTAAGGGGCCCGTTGATTGGATCGCAAATAGCTGGCTGTGAATCGTTCAATTTCCGTGCACGCTTGTCGTGGGGTCGCCCGCGGCAGATGCGCTGAACCTTAGGCGCCGCGAATGATCGCGCAATCCTACTCATTCTGGGCGCTGGGTTCGAGGGAGCCTGGGCCTCTGGTAGTGATCGCGAAATCCAGCGATGGGCCGTGGGTTCACCAGCTCGCACCTATGAACCTGCCAGAGCTGCCGATTCAATTCCTTAAAGTTCGTGAAGGCGTCTTCGGGCCAGTCCTTAGTCCTGCGTCGCTCGTGCTGTTCCGTCGAGACCTGGTGGCGGTTCTTCATGCGCTCTCAATTGACAGCTTCGATATCTATCCGGCGATTATTCGCCATCCAAGATCTACCGAGGGCGTCGACGATTACTTCGTCGTCAAGGTTCGAAACAAGATTCCGCTCAAATCCGTTAGTGTTTCGCCTCGTCAGCCAACCCTTGCAGTTCTTTCCGAGGCTACTGAGGTTGTTGTGGTGTCGGAAGAGCTTCGCGCCTCATTAGAAGCGTCCGGCATTCCAGATCTGATGTTTTTCGAGCCTATACTGGTAGGGTAGTGCTACCCGCCTGACAACCGCATGTAGCGGAAGCGTGATGGATAAAGGGCCGGGGAAACGGATTCGTGCCCGCGCCGCACATGCGGGCCGCTAGGTGCATTAATGCAGCTCACAATTACAACCGTCGACTATGCCCCGGAGGAGTTGTATGACCAGATTCCTTTCAAAGTTGAGATGTTGCGCGAGCTACCGGGGCCCGATCGACCAGACTATTGGCTGGCAAGGCTAGAGACGCCAATTCGTTGGCTCGATAACAACATCGAACGACGGATAAGATATTTGGTTCTCGCGGCCCGCTGGCAAGGGACTTGTATAGAACCGGGAGTCGAAAACTTGCCGGTGGGCATTGCGTATGTAACAGACGATAGCCTTCTTGATGACGAAGAGGTCGCGTTCGAGAAGTGCAGATATGTAGCCATAGGTATTTCCACAGAAACCGAGGGCGGCAGACAACCGCGCAAGCTAACTCAGGTCATATCTGGCTCGATTGGGAAGGCGTTCGGAACGGGGAAGAGTTCATGAGGCGGCCTGCATTTAACAAGGCGCTCCAGCTGACGGCGAACCCGCCACGCGGTCCCGGGTGACCTCCGCGGCGTTCGGCCGCTCCGGCGCGGCTCAGCTCACGGGTGAGTCGGTATCCGCATTGGAATTTGCATGAGTGCATCCATTGACGCATGGGTGGAGAAAGCCGCGGCGGCTTTCTTCCGCAACCCGAGACCGGGAGAAGATGCTCTCGTCTCTGAGCTGATTGCTTCCGGCGCAGATCCCCTGACTGCAGAACGCATCGTCCAGTTCCTCCCAATCGCGTTCGGGCGCCTGTTCCTGGAACCCCATGCTCCGAACTTCAATAATGAGTTCCTGCTTCGCAATCTTGAATCCGGCCGTGAAGCGCGCGGACGATTTACGCAGGACTCGATTTTCCAGGCTTGCCTTGCTGCTGCGCGCGACCGTTCCCGCGACGACCTCTCCGTCGTGGCTCGCGTCAGTGCCGAAGTCGAGGCGATCGAGAAGCTTGTCGCTGAGGGATCGAATCCAAGCGATGTCGTTTTTACCGAGCTCGTGTTCGTGACCCGCGAGCCCCTGTGAAGCAGATTCTGCTAGAGCTGATTAAAGGCTAGTTGTTTTAACGAATCAGACGTTTGTGAGATGGTGTATGCGAAAGAGTTTTTTCGAATCCCGGGGTAAAGACCAGAACACCTAACACAACTTTGCTGTGCGCTTGAAGAGTGGCTGCGTGATATCCAAATGAATGTAATTTGACCGATTGATGGCAACGCCTGCCAAATCGCTACGCTGAGCAGCTAGCGACGGTCATACATATTGCAGCTGCAAGAAGTGGGCCCTAAGCTCGGCGCTCAGCGAGGTCCAATGTCAGGCGGAGACGAAAAACGATGCGTATCGGGACGAGTGTCTTCGGAGAACCCAAGAATCGGCGAGTCTTAGCGACCGCTGTCGCGCTTGCCGCCCTTTCTATTGCGCTGGCCCCGATTCACACGGCATCTGCGCTCCTGTCCCTCCCGTTCACAGTTGGGGTGTCCTATGTTCTTTGCGATATCATCAGCCACGCCATCACGGGCCGAGATTTTGTCTTCCCCTCAAAGTGGGGTTTGAATTCCCCCGGCGAACGCCGAATCATCGCGTGGACAGATCACATTCTTGCTTTGATCTGTGGCCTGCTGGCAGTGTCGGGTCTTTTCGTCTTTGGTGAGTTTGTAGACTGCGTCAGGCATGAGAATGTCTGGCGCGGGGAAGCCCTGGGTCTCAGCTGGTGCAGCTAAAGTGCCGGCCAAAAAAACCGCATCATGCTGGCGGTGCTTGGTTTGCCTGCCCGGAGCTCCCGCCCGCGCCCGCGATCCGCAGCTTATGCGGAACGTCAGATGGCCAAAGGAGAATTTCTAGTGGATAGAAAGTTACATATCGGTGGACAGGTTAAAACAGACGGATGGGAAGTTTTGAACGCAATTCCCGGCCCTTTTGTTGATCATGTTTGTAATGCCAACAATATGTCTCAGTTCTCCGATAATACGTTTACTGAGATATATGCATCTCACGTGGTCGAACACCTCGACTACAAAGACGAGTTGATTAATGCCCTCAAAGACTGGAACCGCGTCCTTAAGCCGGGTGGGAAGGTTTTCATCAGTGTTCCTGACTTGGATGTTCTCGCTGAGTTGATTCTTAAAAAAAACGAACTAGACGTGCGTGACCGGTTTTTTATCATGCGCATGATTTTTGGTGGTCACGTGGACGAGTACGACTATCACCTCGTCGGTTTGAACGAAGAATTTCTTACTCTCTTCCTCACTGATTCTGGCTATGTGAATATAAAGAGAGTCAAAGAGTTTGGTCTGTTTGAAGATACGAGCTCTATGATATTCAACGGGGTGCCCATCAGCTTGAATCTGATAGCAGAAAAGCCGAGTAATTAACGATCAAACTTAAGGAAACTCTGAATAATTCCATCCCTGTTCCACTTGCCTCACGAATCCAATGACTTACAGTCATCGGATTCGGCGGCGCATCCCTGCTTAGCTAAGGAAGGTCTGATAAATCAGACCTTCCTTAAATCGAGAACAAACGAAGACAGTCTTAAACCGACTCCGCGCCGGTGGTACAGAGTTCTTCGTGCGCGACGCCCGTATCATCTTCGACGGCACTCTGTACGACCCCGTTTCGACGGTGTAACCTGAATTAGCATTGAGCGCTCCAAGCGCCATCGCTGCGATTCAAGCTTAGGAACCCCGGCACCATCGCGATCGGGTCCCGCAGGCGGGCCTCAAAGCAAAGAAGACACGACATGACCACAATAAAAGTTACGGAACTCGAGGGTGACGGTATTGGCCCGGAGTTGCAGCAATCGGTAGCTGCCGTCGCCGACGCGTTCCCCATAAACATCGCTTTCGACCGAGTCGACTGGTCGTTGGAAACCCGCGAGCGTGATGGGGACAAGGCCATCGATGCCGCCGAGGCGTCGATGCGGGAAAACAAGCTGGCGCTCAAGTACCCGACGGTGACCAAGACCCGCAGCCCCAACGCGTTGATTCGGCGCCGTCTTGATTTCAGCGTCATCTACCGCCCCTGCGTTTCCATCGCCGGCATCGAATCCCACTTCAAGCAGGCGGTGAACCTGCACATCGTGCGTATCGCCACCGGCGGCACCTACGAGGACCCGGGACAGTACGTAGGGCGCGATGCCGCGGTCTCTGTGCGTATCGTCGAACGCGAGCCGTGCGCGCAGGCGGCGCACTTCGCCTTCGAGCTCGCACGTAAGAAAGGCCTGCGAATGACCTCGTCGTCCAAGCACACCGTTCAGAAGGTTACGGATGGGCTTTTTGAGACGGTGGTACGCGAGATCGCGGCGGATTACTCGGACGTGGAGTTTGGTAACGAGCTATTCGACGCTTTGCTCGCCAAGATCATTCTCAGGCCCCAGGACTACCAGGTGATCCTGGTGCTGAACGAATACGGAGACTTTCTCTCGGACATGTCCTCAGGGCTGGTCGGCAGCATCGGCACCGGCGCAAGCGGAAACTACTCGTTCAACCCCGACAGAAGCGTGGACATCGCCATGTTCGACCCGGCTGGGGGCACCGCTCCCGACATCGCCGGCCGGAATCTCTGCAATCCGACCGCGATGCTGCTGGCGCTGGGGATGCTGCTCGATCACATCGACCGCTACGATCTCGGTCACGCGCTGCGGCTTGCGCTGCTTGGTGCTATCCGCGACGGCGAGACGACGGGGGATCTGGGCGGCAAGCTCGGCACCAAGGAGTTCACCGAGGTGGTCATCGGCCGCCTGCGCGATCAGCTACCGGCCGCGAGGTGACGGAGTCATAGCAGGCACTCTCGCTATGAGTTCAAGCAAAAGGGCTGCGAGCGAATCAGGCGCGAAGCAGAAGACCGACACCCGCTGGAGTCCCGTCCAGTATCAGAAATTTTCCGACCATCGCCTGCGGCCGGCGCTGGAGCTGCTCAGCCGCGTTCCACTCGAAGCGCCGAAAGTCACTTTCGATCTGGGCTGCGGAACAGGGAATGTGACGCGGCTTATGGCCGAGCGCTGGCCCGAGGCTAAAGTCTTCGGGCTCGACAGCTCTAAACAGATGCTGGAGAAAGCGAAAGCCGGCGGCGGGAAGGTGGAGTGGATCGAGGCGGACGTGTCGAGCTGGACGCCCGGGGCGGGGCCGGATCTCATCTACTCCAACGCCACGCTCCACTGGGTAAAAGACCATCGGTCGCTGTTCCCCAAGCTGGCGAGCTTTTTGAATCCCGGCGGATGCCTGGCGGTGCAGATGCCGCTCAGCTTCGATGCGCCGTCTCACCGGCTGATGCGGGAGACGCTGGACGGTGGCGGGAAGGACGGGCGTTCTCTAGGCACGTCGGTATTGAGAAAAGCGGTCGCGAGGAGGTGGGTGGAGAACACCGACGTCTACTATGACTTACTCGCCGACCGTGTCCGACAACTGGACATCTGGGAGACCGAATATCTTCACGTCCTCGAAGGCGAGGACCCGGTGTTCGAGTGGGTCAAGGCCACCGGGCTTCGGCCGGTGGTCAACGGGCTTAAAGGGGGGGAGCTGGAGAGGTTTGTCGAAATCTACCGCCGGCGGTTGCGGCAAGCCTATCCGCAACGTGCCAACGGAAAAACGCTTTATCCTTTTCCACGTTTGTTTATCGTCGCGTTGGTCTGAGGGATCGTAGAATCAGCTTTCGAATTAAGCTGCGCGGCAGTCAGGAAAGTTCGGCGCCAAAAGGAGTGAAATGAAGATCACCGACATCCGCGTGCGTCCAGTGGACCGTTTTCTTTTCGTCGAGGTGGAGACCGACGCCGGCATCAAGGGTCTGGGCGAGTCCGGCACCTGGGGTTACCTGGAAGCTTCCGGGGAGGCGGTGAACACCTTCAAGCGTTATCTCATCGGACAGGATCCGCTGCGCATCGAGCACCACTGGCAGTATCTCTATCGCTGGACCCATTTTCGCGGCGCCGCCATCATGGGCGCGCTGTCTGCCATCGACATCGCGCTGTGGGATATTGCAGGGAAGCATTTCGGCGTTCCCAGTCATCAGCTTCTCGGCGGCAGAACCCGGGATCGCGCGCGGGCCTACTATCACGTCTACGGAGAGAATCTGGAGCAGACGCTTCAGGGTTGTCTCGCGGCCAAGGCGGCAGGATTCACCGCCTTAGGCCATCTTTCCCCCTTTCTCGACGAGCCCCGGGAGAAACCTTACTACGAGACCCATATCCAGCTCATCGAAGGCGCCATCGATCGCGTGCGTCAGTTTCGTGAGGCGGTGGGGGACGCGGTAGATCTTTGCATCGAGGTTCACCGGCGGCTGACTCCCGCTGAAGCCGTGGCGCTGGCGCGCGGCATCGAACAGTACCGGCCTTTTTTCATCGAGGACCCGACGCTGCCGGACAATCTCGATGCCATGGCAGAGATCGCGTCCAAGGTGCACGTACCCATCGCCACCGGGGAGCGTCTGCATACTATTTTCGAGTTCGAGATGCTGCTGGCGCGCAATGCGGTGCACTACGTGCGTCCGGACGTGTGCATGTGCGGTGGGATCACGCACGCGAAGAAGATTGCTGCTCTCGCCGAGGCACGCTACGTGCGGGTGGTGCCGCATAATCCTCTGGGCCCCGTAAGCACCGCGGCCTGCGTGCAGCTGGCGGCCTGTATTCCAAACTTTGCGCTGCAGGAGTTTCCGCTGATGCCCGGCACCGTAGGCGCGGAGCATTTGCCGCCCGGAGGTGAGGCGGCGCCCGAGGGCATGGTGGACTCTGCGCTCAAGCTCGAGAACGGCTATATCGTTATTCCCGACGTACCGGGAATCGGCGTCACCCTGGCCGAGGACGCGGAAGAGCGATTTCCTTTCCGACCGCGGCCGGTAAAGACACGGCTCCACGCGGACGGATCCGTCGTCGATCAGTAAACGGCGCGAATGGGCTCCGCGACTTGAGGTTTACAGCGGAGGTGTTCGTGGCCTGGACCGGCGGATGTCTTTGCGGCGCGGTGCGCGAACGGGCGGAGTCCGCGCCCTTCAGAGTGACCCACTGTCACTGCGGCAATTGCCGCAGTTTTCGACCCGGCGTTCCTGACTTCGATCACGCCAAAAACAAAGGACTTCGTCTGGAGCGACGATGCGCCTGCGCGCTATCGTTCTTCCGAGGCAGCAGAGCGCGCTTTTTTGCAAAAAGTATGGCGGCGCTACCTCCGAACCAGCCCTGAAGGCGGCATGGAAGAGAGCCAAAAACAAACAAATTTCCTTAAATGCTGACTCCGTTCCCGGTTCCGGCCGAGACTTTTTCACCTTTCTCGAGACAACCGGATTCAACATTCCCGCCCAAGGGGTTGTTTCTTCAACTTACTGTAAATGCGACATAATTTCCCAACTCACTGTTTGGGTTAGATTCCCTGGCGGAGCTCATATTGGTGTCTACGCTTTTGTGATGGACGTTTCGGATGGCTTGTGCAGCTTGTGGAAAGCCATCCTGAAGGCGATTTTCGTTCCTTTTATCGTGGCAACGAAAACACGAGAGAGACCATCACGATTCTTGGACTGAGGGACGGCACTCAGCCGTTCGTTGTCCAGCGGAGGCAAAACATGAAACACGTAATCCCGTACACACGGCGTTCGCTGCCGTTGGCTTTAACCCTTATTGCCGGACTCATGCTGAGCGCTGCCGACACCCAGGCCGACACCCGGCACTACGGCAAATGGAAAACCCTCAAAACGAAATTAATCGATACTGAGCGTCCAAAGAGCCGGAAAGGCGGACTTCGCGCCCTGGACGAGCGGGTCTCGACACTGGAAGAAGGGGCGGCCGATATCGGCGATCTAGAGCTCCGGATTAGCGCTCTGGAGACGGAGGTGGCGTCGTTTCAGGCGGGCGTCCAAAGTCTTGACGGCGTGCCGAAGCGGATCGCCGAGCTGGAAGCGGAGGTGAATGCCTTGAATATCGCGCTCGCCGGCGTGGGTGGCGACGTAGCCGCGCTGACGACTCGTGTCGATAACGTGGAATCGGCTCTCGCCGGTTTGGTATCGCAGACCGATTTTGATGCGCTGGCGATGCGCGTCTCCGACCTCGAATCGTCTGGCAGCGGCGGCGGTGGCGGTGACCCGACCAGCATCGATGTCGACTGCTCCATGGGTGACAGCATCGGTGCGGCCCTCGCGGCCGGGGACCCGGCCCGGGCGATTACGGTTACGCTCATCGGAAGCTGCAGCGAAAACGTCACAGTCCGCCGGGACGGCGTCACCATTCAAGGGGGCACGCCTTCAGTTGCGCTCACGGGCGAAATCCTTATCGAAGGCGCGGACCGCGTGGTGATTCAGGACCTCGACATTGTCAACGGCATGGGCACCGGGGTAGGCGTGCATGCGGATAAAGGCTCGTCGGTGGAGCTACTCAATCTTTATATTTTCAATCATGCCGTTGCCGGCCTGAGAGTAAGCAAAAACTCTTTTGCCGAGATCGCAAACGTCGAGGTGAACAATCGTGGCGCGGGCATGTTCGCTATTCATGTGGCCGATACCTCCGACCTGAGCGTGCAGGCCGGCTCCAATCCTTTCACTGGGAACCTTGTTGTGGAAAACAACAGCAACGCGGATCTGGGTACCGCCGGGATCTTCGGGCGGCTTTTCATTTCTGGAAGCTCGCGGGCTCGAATAGGTGGCGGCACTATATCTTACGGCGGCGTATCACTTGAGCATGATTCGATGTTTCAGTCAGAAGGCGTGGGCTTGAATTTCAGTGATATCAAGTGCTCGAGCATGAGAAGTCTCGTGGTCGACGTGAATAACTCGATTCCGGCCATGGTCATCAATAACTGCACAGTCGAATAGTCGGGAGCTTGCCGTCGTTCATCAAACGAGGACCGCGTCGCTCTCTCGAGGGTGATCCTTCCCTCGTGGATATCATGAGTACCGAGCCTGAAACGATCGGACGATAAAATCCTGTGTGAGCTTGCTGCAAGTCTGTTGCTCACCTGTCCCAACCATCCTTGGTCGAGGCGACTGATGGGCTGGGCCTGCCCGCGACGGCTTTCTTAAATCCTGCAATATCGAAACGGACCGGTGGTCGAATGGCTACCGGTTCTTTTTTTGTTGCGGCACTTGAGCTGATCGGGCTTGGAAGGCCAGCGCGCATGATCGATTCAAGACTGGACCCTTCGATTTCGGCTCGAAGACCTCGGTACCGACGCGCGTGCGCTGGAATACATCGAGAAGTCCCACCTCAACGACGGTGCTCGCTAGCGGAGTCCGAGGCCGGAGGGCGGGGCGCCACGTTTAAAGTGGGCTGAATATTTCTTGCCGCTGACGCCACCAAAGTGCATTCTGCTCTCCGTGCACGGGAGATGAAGTTGGGCGTAGAGGATGCGCTGTGGCGATACTTGTCTATGTTACGCGGAGCCACTCCGGGTTGGGGCGTAAGCCGTTCGCATGTCAATGGCGCAACGTTGACTGGCAACCGACAACGCTCGCGAATAAGCGTTGCGGCGAAATTGATCGGCGCCGCTTTTCCCCGGTATCAGCGTAGTGCATTCCCGGCTCGTGCAATAGATGCTTGGTCTGGGCCGAATGGGAGGAAACCATGCGACTCGAAGGTTCGTGCCACTGCAAGAAAGTCAGGTTCACCCTTGAATCCGCGCACCCGTATCCCTTTAATCTCTGCTATTGCTCCATTTGCCGCAAAACCGCCGGCAGCGGCGGATACGGCATCAACCTGGGCGGGGATTACGCCACGCTCGAGATCGAGGGTAAGGAAAATTTGAATGTCTACCAGGTAAAGCAGGTGGATCTGAAAAGCGGCGAAGCGGCTTTGAGCCCGGCGCGGCGACACTTTTGCGGGCACTGCGGCAGCGCGCTGTGGGTCTGGGATCCGCGCTGGCCGGAGCTGGTGCATCCATTTGCTTCGGCCATCGACACGCCGCTGCCCGAACCGCCGGAGCGTACCCATCTGATGCTGGGCTCGAAGGCCTCCTGGGTGTCTCCATCCGTGAACCCGTCGGACAGGCAGTTCGACGAGTATCCGGATGAGTCCATCGCCGAGTGGCACCAGCGACTGGGCCTCACCAGTTGATTCGCTCGGACGGGCAGACACCACGGCTGCCGTCATTGTCATATCGATGCAGTGCCCGCCTCGATCGTTGACCTCATGAGCACCGACGAGCGACCGTTCGAGGGCCTCGAGCCGGCTGTCATTCTCGAGGCGGCGGAGCGCTTTGGCGTGCAGTGCGACGGCCATCTGCTCGCGCTCAACAGCTTCGAAAACCGCGTCTACCAGATCGGGGTGGAGGACGGTCCCTCCGTGGTGGCCAAGTTCTACCGCCCCGGTCGATGGTCCAACGAAGCCATCCTCGAAGAGCACGCGTTTTCTCTCGAGTTCGCCGAGCACGAGATCCCGGTGGTACCTCCGCTTCGGGACGGCGAAGGGCGCACCCTGGTTGAGCACGCGGGTTTTCGTTACGCGCTCTATTCCTCCCGGGGCGGCTACTGGCCGGAGCTGCAGGAGGCGGAGGATCGCCGTCAGCTCGGCCGCTTCATCGGCCGCATGCACGCTATCGGCTCGCTACGCGGCTTCGAGCATCGGCCTGCCATCGACGTCACAAGTTACGGAGAAGCATCGGCCCGGTTTCTGCTGCAGAACGATTTCCTGCCGCCGGGCACGGACACGCTTTACCAACAGGCGACCGATGTTCTGCTTCAGCACGTGCGCGAGAAATTTCAGGATATGCCGCAGGTGCGGCGGATTCGACTTCATGGCGATCTTCACCGCGGCAACATCCTGTGGTCGTCGGCCGGTCCCGCCATTGTCGACCTGGACGACTGCCGTTTCGGACCGGCGGTGCAGGATCTGTGGATGCTGCTGGCTGGGAGCAGCGACGAAATGCGGCTTCAGCTTTCGGATTTTCTCGCCGGCTACCGCACCTTTTTCGAGTTCGGTGCTCGAGAGCTTGCGCTGGTCGAGGCCTTGCGCGCCTTGCGCATCATGCACCACGCCGCCTGGATCGCCAGACGCTGGTCGGACCCGGCGTTCCCCAAGGCCTTTCCCTGGTTCGGCACGCCATCCTATTGGGAAGGACACGTAAGCGATTTGAATGAACAAATCGCCAAAATGGGCGAGCCAGCGCTGGACTTTTAGTAGCCTTCCGTATCCGATTTCGTTGTCCCCGGCAGGCGAATTTCCCCTCCGCTGGCGGATCCTGATATAAGGGGTCCGCCCCTTCCACGACCTCCGCCGACATGTTCAAAACCGCCGCCGTTGCCTTCGCCACTTTCTTTGCCACCATCGGTCCCATCGACGTGGCGGCGATGTTCGCCGCGCTCACCTCCAGCGCCACGCCCGAGCACCGCCGCCACATGGCGGTCAAGGGGACAGCCATCGCCGCGGGTATTTTGCTCGTATTTGCGCTGATCGGCGAAACGCTGTTGTCACACCTCGGCATTTCACTCGCTGCCCTTCGCACCGCCGGCGGCATTTTGCTTTTGCTCATCGGTATCGACATGGTGTTCGCGCGAAGCTCCGGTGGTGTCTCCACCACCGCGGCCGAGTCCGCGGAGGCGCGGCTGAAAGCAGACATCTCGGTGTTTCCTCTGGCGACGCCCCTGATTGCGGGTCCGGGCGCCATGGGCGCGGCCATCCTGCTGGTGGCCAACGCGCAAGGCGATCTGGCGCACCAGACGGTGGTGCTGATGGTCATGCTCAGCGTCGTGCTGCTGACTTTCTTAGCCCTTCTCGCGGCAACCCAGGTGCAAAAGCTGCTGGGGGTGACCGGGCTGCAAGTGGTCACGCGCGTGTTCGGCGTGCTGCTCTGCGCCCTGGCAGTGCAGTTCTTGTTCGACGGCATCGCCGAGAGCGGATTGCTTCCCGAATCGCCAACGCGGCATTAGCGGGCGGATAGGCACCAGGGAATCAGTATGGAGACCCGAATTCGCAAGCCGAGGCTGAAGCGGATTTACCATCAGCCCGATGCCAGCGATGGCTGCCGCGTGCTGGTGGATCGCGTTTGGCCGCGGGGGTTATCTAAGCAGGCGGCGGAAATCGATCTGTGGCTGAAAGAAATTGCGCCCTCGACGGGGCTGCGCAAGTGGTTCGACCACGCCCCGAGGCGCTGGGATGCGTTCAGGCGACGTTACTTCGAAGAGCTCGATGCGATGCCGGAAACTGTTACCGTGCTGTGCGACAGGCTTCGAAACGGAGAGGTGACGTTGCTCTATGGCGCGCGCGACGAACAGCACAATAACGCCGTCGCGCTCGGCGAGTATCTGCAGAAGGCAATGCGGAAAGACTAAGAAACAAGACTCAAGTACGAAGTTACGAAGCGAAAGCATGAGCGCCACCGTTGAGATCTGCAGAAGGACCGCGTCAGAGATGCGGGGCGGCGCTGAGCGGCAGAGATCGCGGATCTGGAACGGATCTACGGGTGACAATCGGCGCATTGACATGGCCGGCAAGCGTCCGAATATCTTATGCAAAGCCGACTTCAACGCCGGCGTGTTCAGCGGGGTCATCGAGCCGGGATTGGTACTTTATACGGTGGCGAGGGTGTTAAGCTGGCGCAGCAGGTCCACATCACAGGCTCTGGCTGCGAGCTCACATCCAAAATTCCTTTTTTTGGGCCCGAACTCCCGGCCCGCGAGATTCAACCGTTTCGGCGAGCTTGCGGTAGCACGGGAGAGATTGACCGCGCCGCCACGGATGCTTAAGTTTTAAACCTGATCTTTGAAGGAGAGAGACAGTTGGCTGAGGCAAAGCAATATGGCATTCGCGTCACCCTGCCGACTACAGACCCCATGCGGGCGCCACATTTGCTTGGCGAGGACTGGGAAGCGCTTCGGTGGTTCGATAGCGAGGAAGAGCGTGACGCCGTCTACGAGGATATGAATCGGCGCATCGAGTACTACCGCGACGGCGACAACCCGAGTCGGATCCTGAGCAAAATCGAGGGTTGAGGCGCGAAAGGAGACGTATATCGGCATGATGAGCTCACCGAGAATCACGCGGATTGCCTGGGGTCAGATGGAAGTGGAGGGCTTGGGTGTGGGCAAAGACTTCAAGCTCTATCCCGGCGGCGGGCGGCCATGGGACTGGACCGAGACCGGAACCCGCCACGTTCCCGGCATTCAGCCTGAGGACGTTCAAGAGCTGTTGGCCAGAGGTAGCGAAGTGATCGTCTTGAGCCGCGGCATGCTGCTTGCGCTTCAGACCCGCCCCGAGACGCTGGCACTTCTCAAAGCCAAAGGCGTTACCGTATACGTGGAGGAAACGCGCGCCGCGGTCGAGCGCTACAACGCGCTGGCCGCCCACGTCCCCGTCGGTGGATTGTTTCACTCCACCTGCTGAATCTCGTTTCGCGCTGACTATGGCTGGGGAAGGCTTTGACTTTCGAGCGCGCGTTGTAACGGGCGCCTGATTGATGAATACAGAGATGCAAGCCAAACCCGGCGCCGAGATCGAGTACCGTATCGGCTGTCGCTGGATGCTACGCGCCGCCTTGTTCGCCCAGGAGCTGCTCAGCTCTTTCGAGTCGGAGCTCGGGTCGGTGACGCTGAAGCCTGGTAGTGACGCCGTATTCGAGATACGGGTGGATGCTAAGCGCATCTGGTCGAGAAAAGCCGACGGTGGCTTTCCCGAAATCAAGGTGCTGAAGCAGCAGCTTCGGGATCAGATCGCGCCCGGGCGCGATCGGGGACACGTAGATAGATGAGCGCTACGGCCGAACTGAATTCTGCCGTGAACTGGGAGGCGGTGCGTTCGCGCTTCCCGGCCGCGGTTCGCTGCGTCTATCTCAACACGGCCGGCGGCGGACCGCTCTCGGATGCCGCATACGAGGCCGCGCAAAGCTATTACCGGGCGGTTTACGACCAAGGCGATCTCGGCTGGCCGGACTGGCGGCAACGAGTCGAAAGCATCCGCGGGCAGGTGGCGCGTTTTCTCGGCGCCTCGCCTGAGGACGTTGCCTTTCTCGGCAACGCTTCGGCGGCGCTCAATGTCGCCGCCGAGCTGGCGCCGCCCGGCGAAGTGCTGACCGGTGCGCGCGAGTTCCCCTCGGTAACCATGCCGTGGATCGTCAGGGACCGTCGAGTGCGATTCGTGGAAGACGCCGGAGACGGCGCCCTGACGCCAGAAGCCGTCGAGGCAGCAATAAGCAAAGAAACCCGCGTGCTGGCCTTGAGCCACGTGCAGTACGCGAGCGGTGCGCGCCTCGACCTGGAAGCCCTGAGCGCGCTTTGCCGGCAACGGGGAGTCATGTTCGTGTGTGACGCTACCCAGAGCTTCGGCGCTTTTCCTCTCGACGTCCACAAGATAAAGCCCGCGGTGCTGGTGTTCAGTGGCTACAAGTGGGCCTGCGCCGGTTATGGCGTGGCAGGGCTCTACATTTCGCCGGAGCTGCGCGCTTGGAAGGCGCCGCCGCTCGCCGGCTGGCGAAGCGCCGAGTCTCCTTACGATCTCGAGTGCCAGGCGCCTGCGTTCAGCGGCGACGCCCGGGCGTTGGAGCTCGGTCACCCGCCGGTGCCCGGGGTGTTCACCCTGGGCGGTGCGCTGGAGGTCACCACCGAGGTGGGCATCGATCGCATCGCGGAGCGGATCCATACGCTCGTCGATCAGCTGCACGCCGGCCTCGATCAGCGGGGGCTGGCTATCGACTCGCCGCGGGCGAGAGATCGGCGCTCCGGGATCACCATGGTTCCGGTTGGTGACCCCGAACGGATCAGAGAATACCTGGAGCAAAAGCGAATTTTCGTTTCCATTCGAGGCGGTAAGCTGCGCGTATCCCTGCACCTTTTCAACCATGAAACGGACGTCGAGCGACTGTTGAAAGCTCTGGACGTCGCGCGCTAGCTTCTGTACCGAGTTTCGAAAGTCGTTCGTTCGAATCAAGGAGATCCAATGTCTGAAAAAGCCAGTATTCTGGCCTTCGCCGGCAGCACTCGGCGCGAGTCATGGAACAAGAAACTCATCCGCCTAGCCGTAAAAGGTGCGGAAGCGGCCGGGGCCGAAGTGACTCTGATAGATCTCGCTGATTATCCGATGCCGCTTTACGATGGTGATCTCGAGAATGAAAAAGGCATCCCGGAGAACGGTTTGAAGTTCAAAAGACTGATGCACGCCCATGACGGGTTTCTCATCTCCTGCCCGGAGTACAACAGCTCCATCAGCGGCGTGCTGAAGAACACCATAGATTGGACCTCACGTCAGGCCGAGGGCGAGAAACCGCTGCAATGTTTCAAAGGCAAAGTTGTTTCTCTTATGAGCGCTTCGCCGGGGGGGCTCGGGGGACTGCGCGGACTGGTGCACGTGCGCGCCATTCTCGGCAACATCGGTTGTATCGTGCTTCCGGAACAGGTGGCGGTGCCGTCCGCGAGCGAAGCTTTCGCTGACGACGGAGACCTAAAGGACGATAGCCGGAGCAAGCAAATCGCGGACCTGGGTGCTCGCCTTAACACGATGATTTTGAAGATCCGTAGATGAGCCACTCGAGCGCCATTGATATCCGTCCCTTCGAGGACGCCGATGAAGAAGCGGTGGCGGCGCTGTGGAAGCAGGTGTTTCCCAACGACCCGCCGTGGAATGAGCCCTCACTGGTGATGGCCAAGAAGCGCGCCGTGCAGCGTGATTTGTTTCTGGTTGCGATGGAAAACGGCGCTCTGGCGGGAACCGCTATGGGCGGCTACGACGGCCACCGCGGATGGATCTACGCGCTCGCGATCAGGCCGGACCTCAGGCGCAGGGGCCTTGGCGCCAGGCTCATGGCGCGGCTGGAATCAGCGCTTTCCGATCTCGGTTGCCCTAAGGTCAATCTGCAGGTGCGCGACGGCAACGAGGCTGTGGTCGCGTTCTATCAGCGGCTCGGATACGCGGTCGAGCAGCGGGTCAGTTTGGGCAAGCCGCTTTAGCAGGTTATCGAGTGACGACGAAATCGGCTGAAAACAGCAGCGGCCCTTCCGTAAGAGCCAGTGTTGCATCGGGATTGTTGGCGTTACTGGCTATCGCGTGCACCGCCGGGAGCGCTGCCGACAACCCGACCCTAAGCTACGGCTTCCGGGTGATCTCGGAGTACGCGCACGACCCGAAAGCCTTTACCCAGGGTCTGGTTTATTACCGTGGCTTTCTCTACGAGAGCACCGGCCTCTATGGCGCGTCCTCCATCCGCAAGGTGGATCTGGAGACTGGAAGGGTGGTGGCGCAGCGGGCGCTGTCGGAGCGCTATTTCGGCGAGGGACTCACCGTCGCCGGCGATCGCCTGGTGCAGATCACCTGGCGCGAAGGCACCGGGTTCGTCTACGACCCCGAAAGCCTCGAGTTGATCGGGAGCTTTCACTATCCCACCGAGGGGTGGGGACTCGCGTATGACGGCGCCTGGCTGCTCATGAGCGACGGCAGCACGCGGCTCTATCGGCTGGACCCGGATACCTTCGGAATTGTCGGCAAGGTCGAGGTTCGCGACGCCCATGGACCGGTGAACCGGCTGAACGAGCTCGAGTTCGTCGAGGGGTTTGTCTATGCCAACGTCTTGGGGGAGGATCGAATCGCAAAAATCGATCCGCTCAGCGGCCAGGTGGTGGCTTGGATCGAGATGCACGCTTTGCGCGCAAACGGCGCGCCCGGCGCCGGGGTATTGAACGGAATTGCCTTCGAACCCTCCAAGCGTCGTTTTCTGGTCACCGGGAAACTGTGGCCGAAGCTGTTCGCAATTGATATTGTGAAAAATTGACAGTTGTCTTCCACCTGCGGTGGAAGACCGAATTCCGACCTACCCGGATAAACCATGCCCGCTGTGATCGCAAGATTGCAGCGCAAACCATAGTGATCGACACGTCATGGCCATTCGCGTCGCCTTGAACCACAAAACGGAATACCGCTTCGATCGGCCTGTAGACGTCTATCCTCACGTGGTCCGGTTGCGCCCTTCACCGCATTGCCGCACGCCGATCCACGCTTATTCCCTCAAAACCCGGCCCAAGGATCACTTCATCAACTGGCAGCAGGATCCTTTCGGCAACTATCTTGCGCGGTTCGTATTCTCGAAGAAGACCCGAAGGTTGAGCTTCGAGGTCGACCTGATCGCTGAAATGACCGTCATCAACCCGTTCGATTTTTTTCTTGAAGAGGAGGCGGAAAAATACCCCTGGAAGTACGAGTCAGGGCTCGCTTCCGACCTCGCGCCTTACCTGGAAATCGAAGAGCAAGGACCGCTGCTTAAGAAATGGCTCGAAGAGGTTGACCGATCCGTAAAGCCAACGGTGGACTTTCTTGTCGCCATAAACCAGCGGCTGCAGCGCGACGTCGCGTACACCGTCCGCATGGAAGCCGGCGTGCAGACCTGCGAGGAAACGCTTTCCAATAGACTCGGTTCATGCAGGGATTCAGCCTGGCTGCTGGTGCAGATTTTAAGGCATCTCGGTTTTGCGGCCCGCTTCGTTTCCGGTTACCTGGTGCAGCTCACCGCCGACGTCAAGGCGCTGGATGGTCCGGCCGGTCCCGAGTCGGACTTCACCGATCTGCACGCCTGGACCGAAGTCTATCTGCCCGGCGCCGGGTGGGTCGGGCTCGACCCCACGTCGGGACTGTTCGCCGGCGAGGGACACATTCCGCTGGCCGCCACCCCGGAGCCGTCGAGCGCCGCTCCCATCACCGGAGCGACGGAAAGTTGCGAGGTCGATTTCTACTTTCACAACAAGGTGACGCGCATCCACGAAGATCCGCGGGTCACCAGGCCCTACAGCGACGATCAGTGGGACGCGATTTTGTCCTTAGGTGAGTCGGTGGATGGCGTTCTGGAGAAGAACGATGTCCGTCTCACCATGGGCGGTGAGCCCACCTTCGTTTCCATCGACGACATGGACGGCGATCAGTGGAACACAGCTGCGCTGGGCGAAGACAAGCGCAGGCTGGCGGGCAAGCTGCTGCTCAAGCTCAATGAGCGATTCGCAACCGGCGCCATGTTGCAATACGGACAGGGCAAGTGGTATCCGGGCGAGCCGCTGCCCCGGTGGTCGCTGTCATGTTTCTGGCGAACCGACGGCACGCCGCTTTGGCGAGACAGCGCGCTATTGGCGGACGAGCTCGAGGATTACGGCTTCGGCCCTAAGGAGGCGAAACGATTCATCGAAACTCTCGCCGCTCACCTGGACGTGACGGCGGATTGCGCCGTGCCGGCATACGAAGACGTTTTTTATTCTCTTTGGCAAGAGGGCACGCTGCCGCAAAACGTCGATCCCTTCGAAATGGACTTAAGCGACGATCTCGAGCGCAAGCGCTTGCTGGCGCAGCTGGATGCCGGACTGCACCGGGTCATCGGGTACGCTTTACCCATCGGGCGCAATGCGGAAGCATTGTCCAAGGGCGCCTGGCGCACCAGCCAATGGGAATTTCGCCGCGGGCGCATGTTTTTAGTCCCCGGCGACTCGCCCATGGGCCTGCGCCTGCCGCTGGGATCTCTGCCCTGGGTTGCGCCGGAGCTGGAGCAAATAGACGCAGCGGCGGACCCCTTCGAGCCGCGTGGGGAACTGGCCGACGCGCATGTGGGCGTCGCCGCCCGCGCCGAGTTCGCCGACGAAGGCGGCGGCGCCAACCGATCTCGGTACAGCCCGATACCGCAGGGTAAGCCGGCGCGTCAAGACGCTCCGCAGCTCGTGCTTCACACTGCGCTTTGCGTGCAGCCGAGAGACGGCCGGCTTTACGTTTTCCTTCCACCGGTGTCCAAGCTCGAGCACGCCGTGGACCTCATCGCTTCGGTGGAACTCACCGCGTCGAAACTTAAAACGCCGGTGGTGCTGGAAGGCTATCCGCCGCCTTCGGATCCGCGACTCAGGCAATTTCAGATCACGCCGGATCCCGGCGTCATCGAAGTGAACGTTCAGCCGGCGGCTTCCTGGCGGGAGCTTATTCACATTACCGAGACGCTTTATCACGAAGCGCACCAGACGCGCCTCGGCACGGAAAAGTTCATGCTCGATGGCCGTCATTCTGGCACCGGCGGCGGCAATCACGTGACCTTGGGCGGCCCGACTGCTGCCGACAGCCCGGTGCTGAGGCGGCCCGATTTGCTGCGCAGCCTCGTCACCTACTGGCAGCATCACCCGAGTCTGTCCTATCTGTTTTCCGGCGCGTTCATCGGACCCACCAGCCAGGCGCCGCGGGTGGACGAAGCGCGCCATGAAAGCCTGTACGAGCTGGAAATTGCTTTCCAACAGCTCCAAAAGCACGTGCCCGTGGATTCGGAATCGTCGCGCCCATGGGTTGTCGACCGGACCCTGCGCCACCTCATGGCCGACATGACCGGCAACACCCATCGGGCGGAGTTCTGCATCGACAAGCTTTACTCTCCGGAGGGTCCGGCGGGACGCCTGGGCCTGGTGGAGTTTCGCGGCTTCGAGATGCCGCCCCACCCGCGCATGAGCGCGGTGCAAATGCTGCTGCTGCGCGCCCTGGTCGCGCACTTTTGGCAGAAACCTTATGCTGAACGGCCGGTGCGCTGGGGCACCGCGCTGCATGATCGCTTTATGCTGCCGCATTTCGTGTGGGCGGATTTCGAGTCCGTAATTCAGGATCTGAAGCGCGCAGGCTATCCGTTCAAGCTGGACTGGTTTGCGCCGTTTCGTGAGTTCCGGTTTCCTCATTACGGAACTATCCACGTTGCCGGAGTCGATCTTTCTCTCCACTGGGCCATCGAGCCGTGGCACGTTCTCGCCGAAGAGCTTGGATCCCAGGGCACTTCACGTTTCGTCGACTCTTCGGTGGAGCGACTCCAGGTCTCGGCTGGGCACCTGGCGCCTGGGCGTCACGCGATATTGTGCAACGGCCGCCGGGTGCCGCTGATTTCCACCGGCGTGGCGGGAGAGTACGTTGGCGGGGTCCGGTACAAGGCGTGGCGGCCGCCGTCGGGCCTGCATCCGACCATCAAGCCCCAGGCGCCGCTGACTTTCGACGTGGTGGACATCCCCAATCGCCGCTCAATCGGCGGCTGCACTTATCACGTCTCGCATCCCGGCGGGCGCAGCTTCGAAACCTTTCCCGTAAACGCCAACGAGGCAGAAGCCAGGCGTTTCGCGCGTTTCTGGTCTCACGGACACACGCCGCGGGAGATCGACCTGCCGCCGGAAGAGTGCAACCCCGACTATCCCTGTACCCTTGATTTGCGACACGGCGCGAAGTAGCGCGGCCACGAGGTTTTGATGGAGCAAAAGCATGACGATCCGGTGGCGGGATTATAAGGTCGAGGGTATCTACGACGAGGTCATGAAGGCCGCCGGCCGCCCTCGCGACCACGCTCGGCTGCTGACCCGCTATCTCGCCGCGCTGGATGAGGACGAGTTGTTTTCCATCCAGGCGGCGGCGGAGCTTTCCATCAAGGAGATGGGAATCACGTTTACCGTTTACAGCCAAACGGAAGGCTCCATCGATCGCGCCTGGCCTCTGGACGTCATTCCCCGGGTGATGGCGGCCGACGAATGGCGCCGGATCGAGTCGGGTCTCAAACAGCGCGTGCACGCGCTCAATTGCTTCATCAATGATATCTATCATCACCAGAAAATCATCAAAGACGGCAAGTTTCCCCGAGAGGTGCTGGCCAAGTCGGTCAACTTCAGAAAGGAGTGCGTCGGCGTCGATCCTCCGCAAGGGGTGTGGGCGCACATCTGTGGATCGGATCTGGTGCGCGACAGTGACGGCACGGTCTATGTGCTCGAGGACAACCTGCGCGTGCCCTCGGGCGTCTCTTACATGCTGGAAAATCGCCAGGTCGTCAAACGCGTCTTCCCGGAGCTGTTCGAAAACGGCGGCATTCTGCCGGTAGACGATTACCCGTCTCAGCTTTTCGACTGCCTTGCCGCCCTGTCGCCGCGGCGGTCGGGTGTTCCCGAGGTCGTCGTGCTCACGCCGGGGATCTACAACTCGGCGTATTTCGAGCATTCCTATATCGCGCAGCAGATGGGCTGCGAGCTGGTCGAAGGCGGTGACCTTCATGTGAGCGAAGATAACGTCGTTTACATGCGCACCATCGAAGGGCTGTCGCGGGTCGACGTCATCTACCGGCGCATCGACGATTTGTTTCTCGATCCGGAGGCATTCAGAAAGGACTCGATGCTCGGCGTGCCGGGATTGATGCGCGCGTGGAAGGCCGGCAACGTCGCGCTTGCCAATGCGCCCGGCGCGGGCGTTGCCGACGACAAGGTAGTCTACGCCTATGTGCCCGACATCATCCGCTATTACCTGGACGAGGATCCCATCCTGCCCAATGTGCCCACGTATCTTTGCACCGAAAAAGAGAGTCGGGACCACGTGCTCAAGAATTTGGCGAAGATGGTGGTTAAGCCCGCGAACGAATCGGGAGGCTACGGCATGCTGGTGGGCCCCGTCTCTACGAAAAAAGAGCGCGACGCCATGGCGCGGCGGATCAAAAATGACCCGCGAAACTTTATCGCACAGCCGGTCATTACCCTTTCCACCGTGCCTTCCATCGTTGGAAAGCACGTCGAACCGCGCCACGTGGATTTGCGTCCCTTCATACTTTCCAGCGACCAGATGTACGTCACAACGGGCGGTCTCACCCGGGTGGCAATGCGCAAGGGATCCCTGGTGGTCAACTCTTCCCAGGGAGGTGGCAGCAAGGACACCTGGATCATTGAGGGAGGAGGCGTCTGATGCTCTCTCGGGTCGCGGAGAACCTCTACTGGCTCGGGCGCTATATGGAGCGCGCCGAAAATACCGGCCGCATCGTCAACGTCAACGGTAATCTTCTGCTTGACCTGCCCAAGGGCATTGCCCCCGGCTGGCAGCCGCTGATCGAGATCACCGGAAGCGAAGAGAGCTATCGCCAGACTTATAGCGATTTCGAAGAACGAAACGTGGTGCGATTTCTGGTCGGCGATAACCAGAATCCGGGCTCGATCATATCCAGCCTGTCCATGGCCAGAGAAAATGCGCGCACCATCCGCGACGTCATTCCGCGGGAATCGTGGGAGCTGATCAACGAGCTTTATCTCTACGCCCGCGACAACCTGCAGTCCGGATTATCCAAGCGCGGGCGCTACGGATACTTGAAGCGAATCATGCGCGCTTCGCAGACTTTTGTCGGGCTTTCGAGCGGCGCCATGAGCGCGGATGCGGGCTATGAATTTCTCTGCCTCGGGCGAATACTCGAGCGGGCCGACATGACGACGAGGATTATCGACGTGCGCTCTGCGAGTTTGATCCCGTCGGAAACCTCCGGACTGCTGCCATTCGAAAATATTCAGTGGATAAGTGTTTTGAAATCGTTGACCGCGTATCAAATGTATCGCCAGCACGTGCAAGCGCGGGTGCGGCGCGCCGACGCGTTGCGATTTCTGATGCTGGATAATGACTTTCCGCGCTCCGTTTACGGCTGCGTGGCGCTCGTTGATGAGTCTCTGAAGGAACTTCCCACAAGCGAGGCGCCAAGAAGCGCGGTTGCGCGCCTGGAAAAAGTGATCAAAAGCGGAGATATCGCCAAGATGGCGGAATCCAACTCCGCGCTGCATGGGTTTATCGACCAGCTGCAGGTGGAGCTGGGGCAGATCCACAGTGAAATCGTAAGAACCTATTTCCACATGGAAGAGTCCGCAAAGCCTCGGACTCAGTCCCAGGCCGCGGCCACCGCTTGACGGCTTCCAGGCGTGGCACCTAACATCTTTGCGCCCGGATCCTCCGGCCGGAAGTCTAATTGAAACCGTGACTTACTGTCTTGCCATCGCCTTGGACCAGGGGCTCGTGTTCGCCTCGGACTCGCGCACCAACGCCGGGGTCGACCAGGTCAGCCATTACGGCAAGATGTTCACCTTCACTCGCGAGGGTGAGCGACAGCTGGTGGTTCTCACCGCCGGCAACCTCGCCACCACGCAATCGGTCATGGACCGGCTCAGGCGTGACATTCGGGACAACGCCGAAACGAACTTTCTCACCGTGGAATCGATGCCGGACGCCGCCGACTACCTGGGTGACGTGGCGCACGGGTGCCAGGCAAAGCGCATGGAGGCGGTGACCCAGGCCGGTTTCAGCGCCGAGGTGAGCTTCATCCTGGGCGGCCAGATCCGAGGCGGCGAGCAGGGAATTTACTTGGTATACCCGCAGGGGAATTACATTACCTCTTCGGAGCAAACGCCTTATCTCCAGCTGGGGGAGTTCAAATACGGCCGACCGATTCTGGACCGAGTCCTTGCCAGAGACACCGAGCTGGACGAGGCTGCGCGCTGTGCGCTGGTTTCCATCGATTCCACTATGCGTAGCAACGCCTCCGTCGGTCCGCCCATCGAGGTGCTTTGTTATCAGCGCGACAGCTTCAGGCTCGACCGCTACCTTTGCCTTGAAGCGGACGATCCTTATCTGCTCGAGATCCGGCGCCAGTGGGGCGAAAAGATCGGTCGCGCCTTCAGCGAATTGCCTCACTTCAGCTGGAACGATCTGCCGGACAAGAAGCGCTTCGAGTCGAGCACCGTCTGAGCCACTCGGCGGCTGTTAGCGCTGTGGCTTTCAGCCCGCGCGGGCGTAGCAGCGTTGGAAGATCGAGGCGGTAAAAGAGGCGCGCAGATAAAAGCCGCGGGGGAGGGTTTGCGCAGGCGCGCCGTCTTCTCCAACGCCGCGTTGTCGTGCCTTCGAGTTGGCGGCTTTCGGCCGGATCTGCAGGTGGGTGCCGTGGTGCGCGGTAATGGACTCCACTTTCCCGGTACACGCCAGGTCCATCAGCTCCTCCCAGTCGGCGCGCAACGCGGCCTCTTCTTCGGCGGAAGGGCTCCAGATGATCGGCGTGCCTATGATCCTGTCGGCGAAGCCGGCGCCCGTTTCATACACGACCGGTACGAAGAGCACCCGGGCCAGCTTACGGCGGACATTGGAATGCTGCCACAGCGGCGGACCTCCTCCTGGGGAGGGAAGGGTGCAGACATAGGTGGATTCCCGCGGGCGGCCGTCCGGATGTACCGGCACGGTCTTGAGCTCGACCCCGATGGCCTGAAAATCGGGTTCGGGCAGGGAGGCGGCCGTGGCCCCCAACGCGGTTTCGAGCAGGGTGCCGGTCCAACCCTTGGCTCGGTTAACGCGGGCCGGGACGGGCACTTTCAGCTCTCGCGCGAGTTCATTCAGGCGCCTGCCGGCAAGGCAGCGGGCGCGCTGCATGAGCTCGAATTCGCTTGTTGGCGGGCGCACGCTCAGCGCAAGTGAACGCCGGCTTCGTTTACCACGCGTCCGACGCGGGTGCAGCGGGAGTCGAAAGCCGCCATCGCTTGGTTGAAGGATGCTTCGTCATCGGCGCCGATGACGAAGCAAAGCTCGGGGTCGGCGGAGGCGTCGACGAGACGCCGCGCGCCGCCGGGACGCTTGAAATATCGTTCCCTGGCGGGCGAGACGGGGAGCCGAGCGGAATCGATTTCCACCCCGTATCCGTAACCGCCGATGACACGCATAAGCGTGGCAGCCAGGCTCTCTCGGAGATCTCCAGCCGCGGCTGTGAAGGGCCACGCGGCCAGCCCCTCGTCGATCCGCGCAGGCCTCGGATCGGTCAGTCCGCGCTGGTCGTCTTCCGCCGCCGCCTCGCCGAGATCTCCGGTGACGTACACGGCGTTTCCCGGCCGGGGTCGGGAGCGCTCTTGCCGACGCGGATAACGGGCCGTTCCGTGGGCGATTAAGGTGGCAACGGTCGGGCCGCGGGTGGTATCGCCGCCGACGAGGACTCCACCGTGGGACTCAATGGCGCCGTAAAGCGCGGTGGAAAACGCCTCCAGCCACTCGCTGTCTGCCTCCGGTAACGTCAGAGCGAGGGTGAACCACGCGGGTGAAACGCCCTGGGCTGCAAGACGATTGAGCGCGGATCGGGCCAATGCGCGGGCGAATTGGCCGCCGTCTGCGGGATCTCCGGGCGCGGCGCCGATCGTAGCAAGCGCGCTGATCATCGGCGCGCCCGGATCCGGTTTTATCAGCGCCGCGTCGTCGCCGATTCCGACGAGCACCTCTTGTCGCGATCGATCGCGGTTGAAATAGCGTTCGATGAGCTCGAATTCGTTCATGCAGGTCGTGACGAGTAACGCGCAACGCGTGATGCGTGACGCGAATCTTAAACGAATCTCAGGTTCGTTAGGCGGTAGGCGGTAGGGGATAGGGGATAGGCGATAGGCCTGAGGTTGTAGATGGTAGAGGGGAATGTTCGCGTTGCTTTTGGCTTTATGCGTCTAAAACTTGCGGCTTCTTAGCTACGGCTTTCCGTCTGCGGCCTAAAGCTTGCGGTCTCCCAGCCCTCAGCTACCCCACTCCTGCTTGTGCCTTAGCGTCCGCCAGACGGCCATTACCTTGCTGACGTAGCGGCGGGTTTCCGGGTAGGGGGGCACGCGGTTGCCGTGACGCTCCACCGCTTTTTCTCCGGCGTTGTAGGCCGCCAGCGCCAGCACCACGTCGTCAAAGCGAACCAGCAAATCGCGCAGATAGCGCACACCGCCTTGCAGATTCCGCACTGGGTCGAGGCGGTCGGGCACGCCGTAGCGGCGTGCGGTTCCAGGCATCAGCTGCATAAGGCCCACGGCACCCTTTCTCGATACCGCCGCAGGATTGTAAGCCGACTCGACCTGAACCACCGCGTGAATCAGGTGGGGATCCAGATGGTGATGGCGGGCAACCCGGTCCACCAGCGGGGTGAATCGCCGCCGATTTTGGGCGAAATTGTTTTTCCTTGGCCGCGGCCTCGGCGAATAACCTTTGCCGCGATGAATGAGCACGTAGCCCGGGCCCAGCGGGCGATCGGCCAGGTGGACCCGGCCGTGGCGGTCAACGTACTTGTAGATATCCGCATTTGCGGCGCTGACGCCGAAGAGGCCGAGCCCGAAGGCAAGCGCTAGAACCACCGTCCGGTGCGGCCGGCGGCCCTCGCAGCGCACGAGATTCCTTCTGTCCGCAGTGGATGAACCCATGCATTTCAGAATAGACGAAATGCGAGCTGCAGCAGGGCCAAGGCCGCTAGACCGGCAAGCAAGTCGTCGAGCATTATTCCCAATCCGCCCTCGACGTGGCGGTCGAGCCAGCCGATGGGCCAAGGCTTGGCGATGTCGAATACCCTGAATAGAACAAAGCCCGCCAGAAGCCACAGCCAGTCCGAGGGCAGGGCGATCATGGCAACTAGAAAGCCCACGATCTCGTCGAAGACAATGCCAGAGTGATCATGAACGCCGAGATCCTGGGAGGTCCTGGCGCAGATCCATACTCCCGCAACGAAAAGAAGACTACACACCGCGATGTAGTACGGCAGCGGAAGCGGGGCGATGGAGAGATAAATGAAAACACCGAGCACCGTGCCCGCGGTGCCGGGCGCAAACGGAGAAAGTCCGGCGCCAAAGCCGAAGGCAAGAACATGAACGGGGTTTCGAAAATCGGGACGGGATGTCGGCGGCGCTGACAATGCTCAACTCCCGAAGTGATCGTAAGCTGCACGCGCTTGAAACGGGCGGCCATCGTGGTGGCGGAACCTGAGGCCCGGCTGATCGTCCACGACACCGATTTCAGTGACCGAACAGCCGAACTGCGGTAGCCGCTGTTGCAGCGTCGGCAGCGCCAATTCAGGCAGCGTAAAGCAGAGCTCGTAGTCATCTCCGAAGCTCAGCGCCAGTTCCAGGGCGCCGTCGCCCGGTCGGCACGAAGTCATCACCGGTGAAAGCGGAAGCTGGTCCACGTTCACGCTTGCGCCAACGCCGCTTTGCTCGAGAATGTGACCCAGATCGCCGACAAGCCCGTCGGAGACGTCGATGGCGGCAGACGCCACGCCTCGCAGCGCCGCTCCTGCGGCCAGGCGGGGTTCGGGGCGGTCGAGGCGCTCGAGGACGTATTCTGCCTCACCGGCCGGCAGCGAAATTTCCCCTTTCGCCATCGCCAGCCCCAGACCCGCGTCGCCCAGGGTGCCGGTAACGTAGACGCGGTCTCCGGGACGGGCTCCATTACGCCGCAACGCGGCCTCCGGCGGGACGTACCCGGTGGCCTCGACGCTGACCGTAAGGTGTCCGCGGGTGATCTCGGCTGCCGCCACCTCAATACTGAATGCCCGTGCGCTCTGGGCGAGGCCGCGGCGAAACCCCTCGATCCAGGATCCGGACAGCGTCTCGGCAGTCAGAGCAACGACCACGGCCACGGGAACTGCGCCCATGGCCGCAAGATCGCTCAGATTGACGGCCACCGCCTTAACGGCCACGTCTTCGCCTTTCGCCTCGGCGCGAAAATGAACGCCACAAACAAGAGTATCAATGGCCAAGGCGAGAGCCTCCCCGGCGGGCACCGCCACTCGCCCGACGGCGGCGTCGTTGCCGGGGTCTTCTGACTTCGCCTTGCCGAGAAGCGCTTCGGGGCGCATTTCGTCGGCGTCAATCATGATGAAAAAAACGACAGTAACGCCTTTCGGCGCTCTGCGAGTTTTATGTTATAACTCCCCGGCCCGTGGGTTCGCAGCTCGGCTGGGCATGATTCAATGCTGCCGAGTCGACCGCTCCGTGCACGCAACGATTCGTTGGGCATCCATAAATTTCCGAGTATCGAGCCGTGGACAATACTTTAATCAATGTCATATTTCTGATTGTCACCGCGGTCGTCGCCTACCACGGTCTGAGCTGGCGTGACGAAAACGGCGAGTCCGATTTCGTGCGCCTGTTGTTCGGCAGCATTGCGCTTCTGTTTTTCTTCCGCGTGTTGCTGGTGGATGTGATGGGGGTCTGGGGCTGAGTATTGGTGACGCGTAACGGGTGACGCGTGACGCGAATAGGCCCGTTCACTTGAGGGGCTTTCGAAGCCGATTACGCTCTTCGCATCACCCATCACCCATCACCCATCACCCATCACCCATCACCCATCACGCATTACCCTTTACGCATCACCTTTACTGCTTATAGGTTCGCTGCTGCTCGTCGATTTCGGGCATGCGAAGCATGCGTTGCTGCGGCGGCTTGGCGAGCTCGGCGCGCAGGTACTTGGCGCGATCGCCGATGGTAGGTGGTTTATCCGGCTGATTACGCAGAAAGCGCGTTAGCCAGTGAGGTCCCTCGTCCAGCTCGGGGTCCAGCTTCAGCGCCTTCTCGTAATCCGCGACCGCCTTCTCGTACTGGCCTATGCGGTCGAAGAGTATTCCCCGGTTGGCATAATTCACGCCCAGTTCGGGCTGCGCTGAGATCACTTTTTCGTACTGAGCCAGGGCTTCATCTACGCGGTTAAGCTGCAGCAGGGCACGCGCTTTGCCGCGCATCGCGAAGACATGCTGCGGGTTTTGTTCCAGCGCATCTTCATATTTTTCCAAAGCCCGCGCGTACTGGTCGTCGGCAAACATCTGCTCGGCGCGTTTGAACTCGAAATCCCCGGGGGTGTGTTCGCGAAAAAAGGAGTCGTAGATGCTCCATCCGACCCAGGCGCAGACCATCGCAACCGCCGTCCACTTTAGAAATTTGTAAATCGGGTCATTCACCGATGGCGGATCCCATGACCTTCATTAAATGAGTGTTGAACAGCAAAGAAAACGTCAATGCGACAAACACGGCGATGACTCTTGCCCGAGTACGCTGACCCTGGCGCTCCTGCTCGGTAAGCTGTTTGCCGAGCTTACGCTCGAGCCGTCTCACGCTCATCACCCAGATGAAGTTGCTCACCGGAAAAAAGAGCAACAGGGCGAGCACGATAACGGCAATTTCGAATGGCAGCATGGGCGCGATTTCCGGGTGGGTTCTCGTCTCTGGGAGCGGGCGACGCGGACGACGCTGGTAACGGACCCTGATCCTATTGGAAGCCGATGATAGCGCAAAAAAAAGGAGGGACGCGCCCTCCTTATTTCGACCATTTCGTTGTTGTTTCGGGAGGTAATGCCACCCGCTTTTTTAAACGGTCCGGGGCGGCCAGGCCGCCCCGGACCTTTCCATCGGAGATTTACGTCTCGTCGCTTGCCTCGTGGACATCGCCGATGTCTTCGTAAAGCGCCTCGACTTCTCGATCAGGCACCGTGGACATCTCCATCTTGTAGGCGAGGAACCACATCATGAATACACCAAGAGCCCACCAGAGTATCTGCCAGGCCCAGATCGACGGCATTCCGAAGGTCCAGGTAGCGGCGTCGTTCGGGCTGCCGAAGATGGTGTTGCCGATGACCGCGCCCGGGCCGATTCCGAAGAAGAACCAGACCAGCACGATAATCCACGCCACCGGCACAAGACCCTTCTTCGCCGCCGGAAGAGACGCGTGCTCGCGCAGGAAGCTGTGGTACTTCATGCGATGCGCCATTTCCTGGTCGTTCTGGGTCATGGCCGAAATGATGACGGCGAGTCCGAGATTGAAGAGGATGCCCCAACCGGCGGAATGAATCGTCAGCGGCCACCGTCCCCAGGCCTCGATGCCGAGGTTCTGACCGATGGTCTCGGTGCAGCTCACGGCAATCAGGCCGGCGATGAGGCCGATGGTCACGCCCTGGCGCGTCAGCCACGGGAACCAGCACACGGCCATCAATGAAGGCCACATCTGGAATCCGTAGGCCACGGCAAGGCCGCCCAGCAGCACCAGCGCATCGGTTGCGGTGGTGGCCACCACCAGCGCAGCCAGCACGATGACGCCGACGCCGATGCGCCCGAACAGCTTCTGCTGCGTGTGCGTCGCGTTCGGCAGCACGAAGTGCTTGAGCAGATCGCGGGTGAGCATGCCGCCGGCGGTGGACATGTAGGCCGCGCCGGTGGATTGCATGGCCGCCAGCGCGCAGACCGCGAGCAGGCCACCGAGCCAGGCCGGCGCCAAGGCGATGAGCTGAGGCACCAGCATGCCCTGCTTGCCCGCCGACTGCATCAGGTCATTACCGCCCAGTCCGGCACCAAGCACGTTGTTGACGTGCTCCGGGTGTGCCTGCATAAAGGCGACATCGGCACCCAACAGGTGGCCACCCAGACCCTGAAAGGCGGTGAACACGAACAGGATCAGGCCGATGCCGAAGGAAGACGCCCACACCTGCTGCGGCGCGAAGGGTTTCGGGTTGGTATTCGAGAACGCCCACATGGAGAACGCCGGCGATGAGTGAATTCCCATCAAAGCGAACATGTAGGTGAGAATCATGATGCCCGTCCAGGCGCCGCCGGTGGCCGATGGGCCGTTGGAGACGAGCTGGATCACCCCCGGGATCGCGATGTAATGACTGTAGCCGTCCAGCGTTCGTTTCTGATCGAACTCGGCAAGCGCGGCAATGCCCGCGTTGAGCTTCTCGAAACCGCCGACGAAGGTCAGGGCGAGAATGCCTATCATGACGATTCCGCCGGCCAGCAGAACACACTGCACGGTGTCTACGTAGGCCACGGCGCGAAGACCACCGGAGGCGACGTAGATGAACACCACCGCCGAAAGCAGCCACATGCCGAAGTTCACGCCGACCAGGCCGTCGGTGAGCACGTTGAACAGGAAGCCCGACGCGCGCAGCTGCAGACCCAGATAGGGCACCGAAAACACCAGCGCCACGATTACCACCAGAATGCGGATGAGGTCGGACTTGAAGTAGTGCGACAGCATCTCGCCCGGTGTGACGAAGCCGAAGCGTTTGCCCAGCATCCACTGGCGCTTCAGGAACATCACCCCGGTGAACGGGATCGTTATGGCGTAAAACGAGGCGTAGGCGTACTGGAAACCGTCGCGGTAAAGCAGGCCCGGGTGCCCCATGAAAGTCCAGCCGGAGAACGATGTGGCCGTTGCGGCGAGTACGAATACCCACAGCGACAGCCGCCTCCCGGCGATGAAGTAGTCGCTGGCTGTCTTGGCCGAGAGCGCACCTTTGATACCCCAAAAGATGCAATACGCCCAATACAGAACGACGAAAGCAAATAACCAGACAACTTTTGCACTCATGTTGTCTCCCCCAACTATTGGCCAATTATTGACTGAGCCCGTTGCCGTTCCTCGAGCAGGCGCTTTTGGAAGCGGTCATCGGGTGCGATTTGAACGGACCTGGCGCGCCGTTACGAGAGGCAGCCGGCTCATTCTCAGGTTCTGTGAGCAAATATCGTGCCGTTGGAAATAATCGCCCGATTTCATGTACTTACGGGGATAGACGGTAACTGAGAAGGAGGCGGTGTTACATAAAGTAGCGGCGCGCTGCGTGCTTCCGTAGCACTGAACGCCGGCGGGACGTCTTTCAGCGCCCCTTCGGCCGCGGGATGCCCAACCGCTGGCGCCGCTCCCACAGCGCCTTGCGGCTTATGCCTAAGCGCTTGGCCAGCTGGGTTTCGGTCATGTCGTCCTGGTGGATCTCGACGAAAGCGCGGAAGTACTCTTCCAGAGACAGATCGGCGCGGGTGTTGTCGTTGCCCGGTATCTGTCGGCTGCGGCGTGCATTCAGCACCAGCAGATCGCAGCCGATGACGTCGGAATCGCAGAGGATCACGGCGCGCTCGATGGCGTGCTCCAGCTCACGCACGTTTCCGGGCCAATCGTATCCGCACATGGCGTCGATAGCCTCCGCGGCGAGCCGCATGCCGGGCTTGTTAAGTTGCAGGCAGCTCCGCTGGAGCAAGGCTTCAGCCAGCTCCCTGACGTCCTTACCCCGTTCCCGGAGTGGCGGCAGCTGGATCTCCATCACGTTCAGGCGAAAGAAGAGATCTTCGCGAAAAGCGTTTTCGCTCACCATCTTGTGGAGGTCGCGATGGGTGGCGGCGATGAGGCGTATATCCACCTTCTTCGTATGCGCGGCCCCCACGCGGCGGATTTCGCCATCCTCCATCACCCGCAAGAGGCGCGCCTGTGCCTCCAGCGTGAGCTCGCCGATTTCGTCGAGGAACAGGCTCCCTCCGTCGGCCGCTTCGATCAGGCCTTGTTGAGCGTTGACGGCGCTGGTGAACGCACCTTTCTCGTGTCCGAAAAGCTCGCTTTCGATCAGATTGGGGGGTATGGCGGCGCAGTTCATCACCACCAGCGGCGCAGCGCAGCGCTGACTTTTCTCATGAATGGCGCGCGCCACCAGCTCTTTTCCGGTACCGGATTCTCCGACAACGAGCACCGTCGCGTTGGTTGGCGCGACCTTATCGATACGTTGGAACACTTCCCTCATCGGGCGCGAGCGTCCGACCATGCCGGCAACCGGGTAGCTGCGCGCAACGTCGGATTTGAGCGCCCGGTTCTGACGCGCCAAGCGCCGTTCCGCCAGCACCCGTTCCACGCTCAGCAGCAACTCGTCGTGATTGAACGGTTTGGCGATGTAATCGACGGCGCCCTGCTTCATGGAATCCACCGCCGAGCGGACGCTGGCAAAGCTGGTCATGATGAGCACCGGGACGTCTGGAATCAGACCGATGGCTTTCGTACCCGGCGCTCCCGGCAAACGCAGATCCGCGATCACGAGATCGGTGCCGTCGAGCTCCTCGAGCTCGTTCGCCTCTTCCACCGATTCCGCCTCGAGCACCTCGTAACCGTTTCGCTCCAGTAACCGACGCAGCGCGTTTCGGATGATAGTTTCGTCCTCAATGATCAGAATTCTGCTCATCCGCCGCTCGCTGCTTGATCCCGCTTGTCGGCGTCGGGATGGACGATAGTGGGGAAGCGAAGCTTTACCCGCGTCCCCGCCGCTGTTTCATTTTCGATCGAGATGTGACCGCCGTGGTCCTGGACGATGCGATAGACCACGGAGAGCCCCAGACCCGTTCCACGCCCTGGCGGTTTGGTGGTGACGAAGGGATCAAATATCTGGTCGATGATTTTGTCAGGAATGCCGTGGCCGTGATCGACGATGTCCACAACAGCGAAGTCCCCGTCTTTGGCAGACAATACGTCAACCTTTGCCCCCGGCTCCGACGCGTCGCAGGCATTGGTGAGCAGGTTGACGAATACCTGAACCAGCTGCGTACCGTCGCCACGAATGCAGAGGTCTTTTCCGCAGTGGTTGAAGATTCGAACCCGCTTGCCCCCACGGCTCAAGCTTACCAGCCGGACCGCTTCGTCGACGCAGGCGCCGACCATGACCGGCCGGGTGTGGGCGTTGATTACGCCGCCGTGGCTGAATCCCACAAGCGACTGTACGATTTCCGAAATGCGCCGAGTCTGCTCCATGATTTGCCGGCTGGTGATGCGCGCCTCTTCGTCGCCGGTCTCGGTCTCGAGGTTTTGCGCCAGGCAGGCGATGCCGGTGACCGGGTTGCCGATTTCGTGGGCGACGCCTGAGGCCAGCCGTCCGATGGAGGCCAGCCGCTCGCTGTGGGCGAGCTCGGATTCCAGCGATTGCAGCGTGGTGCGGTCTTCCACCAGAATCACAACGCCTCCGGACTGCTCTGCGTCGGCGGGGTATTCGATCGCCGCCTTGTGCAGATTGAAGGAACGGGAGCGCCCGTCCAGCCTCGCTTCCACCTTGTGCAGATGCGGCTCGTCCGAGTCCAGGCACTGGCGAAAGATATCCGACCAGGGACGCGGCAGCCGGTCGATGGTGATGCCCCAGGCGTGACGGCGCTTGACCCCGGAGATCCTCGTCATCGCCTGGTTCCAGGTCACCACGCGGCCGTCGGGACCCAGGGCGCAAACGCCCAGCGGAAGGTCGCTCAAAATCTGCTGATGGTATCGGCGCAGATTATCCAGCTCGGCGGCGACGCCTTCGAGCCGGGTTTGTGAGTCCTCCAGCCGCTCTTCGATGAAACGAATGTTGTCCGCCAGGGCAGATCTCGCGCCGCTGTCCATCTGCAGCCGATCATCGACGATCATGCGCGCCAGCATCGGACCCATGAGACCGGACAGGTTTCGCTCAATACGCTCCCTGAGACGCCGGAGCTCCGAAGGGTCTTTCTCCTCGAAGCTCATGTCCAGATCATTCAATGCCTGGCTGACTTCGAAATCCGCCGCTTCGCTTCCCAGTATGCGGCTTAGCTGCTCCTTGAACTGGGCTGGTGACGAAGCGGTCAGCAGCGTTCCAGTGGGGATAGCGAAGGGGGACAGCCGGCAGGCGTCGGCCGCTTCTCGTTCTTCCGCGCTCGGGCGGGTCAGAAGAGAAACAGCAAAGAACAAAAATATGTTGATGCCCAGCGAGCAAAAAGTGGCAAAGGTCCAAGGATCCACGCCCGGCGGCGCTTGGAGCGAAAGCAGATCAATGGGGTAATGCAGAATTTCCGAGCGCTGAAGCAGCGGGAACATCAGCGCCGCGGACCAGATCATTCCGCCGCCGAGCAGTCCGGCAATGAATCCCGCGCGCGTGGCTCTCGACCAATAAAGCAGGCCGATAATCCCAGGAAGAAACTGCGCCACCGCGACGAACGAGATAAGGCCGAGCTGGACCAGGCCTTGGTTGCGTTCCAGCACCAGATAGAAACCGTAACCCGCGAGAATGATGACGCAGATAAGTGTGCGCCGGCCCCAGAGCAAGAGTTCGTAGATGTTGCTGCCCGGTGCGGGGTAGCGTGCCGGAAGCAGGAGATGATTGAGGCACATGTTGGCGAGCGCAAGCGTGGTCACGATCATCATCGCGCTGGCAGCGGAAACGCCGCCGATGAACGCGAACAGCGTGAGCAATCGCATTTCGCCCACCAGCGTGATCCCAAGCACATAAAAATCCGGATTGGTGTCAGCCCCCACCGCCATTCCAGCCCAAAGGATCACCGGGATGAACAGGTTCATCAGCAGCAGGAACAAGGGAAAGGCCCAGGAGGCGGTGTAGATTGTTCGCTCGTCGATGTTCTCCGTAAAAGTCATGTGGAACTGCCGCGGCAGCAAAAACGCGGCGCAAAAAGAAAGCAGCATCAACGTGGCCCACGGACCCTCGCGTACTGGCCGATACAGCGCTTCGAGGGCTTCTGGATGCACATCGATCCAGTCATTGAGGCCGCCGACGCCACCAAAAATACCGAACATTGCGAACAGTCCGACGGCACACAGCGCCAGCAGTTTAATAACGGATTCGAAGGCAATGGCAACGACCAGCCCTTCATGCTTTTCCCGCGGCGTGATGTGCCGCGCGCCGAAAAGAATTGCGAACAGGACAAGAATGACGCAAAAGCCCAGAGCCAGAAGCTGCGGGGGCGCCTCCTGGGTGAGAATACTGATGGATTCCGTGACCGCCAGGATCTGCAGCGCAATGTACGGGAACGTGCCCGCCAGCATGAAAAGCGTCACCAGGACTCCGGCGGTCTGGCTGCGATAACGGAACGCCAGCAAATCGGCAAGTGAGGTGAGCTGATAATTACGCACAATTTTGAGAATCGGCGCGAGTAGCAGCGGCACCAGCAGGAAAGCGAGGGTGACGCCAAGGTAGATGCTGAGAAAATTGAAGCCCTGTACCTGGGCAAAGCCGACGCTTCCGTAGAACGACCAAGTGGTGGCGTAGACGCCGAGGGACAGGGCGTAGGTCAGCGGATGGCGCGCAATACGTTGCGAAATCCAGCCCTGCTCGGTGGCATAAGCGATCAAGAACAAGACCAGCAGGTAAATGACCGCGGCGAAGAACAGATGTCCGAGATCAAAGCTCATGGCGATGTCGGAGACGGTTCACGAGCCAGGCGAATAGAATCACGAGCGCCCAGATCAGGTACGGCAGGTACCACGGAGCGGTCGGATAGCTCCAGACAAGCAGGAACGGAGAGATGAAGACAAACGCCGCGCAGACGAAAATGACGACTACGGCATCGAGATATTTGTTGCTGTCAGGCTGCTGACGCATGCTGGCGGCTTGCCACGGCGAGGGGGTTCCTCGTTCCTATCTTCAGATCTTACCAATCCTTTGAGCGGGGGAGAAAAGCGGCGACCAGCAGGCTTCAGTCACCCGAGCCGGATTCCGTCTCCGGGCGAACGGCGGGCGCAAGCTTGTCGAGAACGCCGTTGACGAAGCGATGTCCCTGCTCGGCGCCAAAGGCGCGAGCGAGCTCCACCGACTCGTCGATGATCACCCGCCAGGGCACGTCCTCGCAGTGCGAGAGCTCGAAGGCCGCCAGCCTGAGCACCGCCCGTTCGATGGGATCGACCTGACGCAGGGGGCGATCGAGATACGGGGTCAGCATCTCGTCCAGGGATTCCACGTTGATTATCACGCCGTGAATGATGCGGCAAAAATAATCCCTATCGAGGTTGCCGCTGGCTTTATCCTCGTCGAACTGTGCCACGATATCTTCTGCCGGCTGCCCGGTGGCCTGCCACTGATACAGACCCTGAAGGGCGGCGCGCCGGGCCCTGCGGCGGGCGCCCGGGCCGGGCTTTTTCATTCGCCAGCGAAGCCGCGCAACGTCTGCACCATGTCCATGGCGGCGATTGCGGACTCGCTGCCCTTGTTGCCCTCAGCTCCGCCGGCCCTTTCCTGGGCCTCGGCCATGTCGTTGGTGGTGAGCACGCCGAATATGATCGGCACCCCGGTTTCGCGGGCCACTTCCGCCACGCCACGAGCGCATTCTGAAGCAACGTACTCGAAGTGCGGGGTACCGCCGCGAACGACGGCGCCCAAGGTGATCACCGCGTCGAAGCCTCCGCCAGCTGCCAGGCGTTTGGCCATGAACGGAATCTCGAAGGCGCCGGGAACGGGCACCACGGTAATGTTGTGCCCGGCGACGCCGTGGCTTTTCAGTGTTTCCAAAGCCCCCTGTTGGAGCTTCGAAACGACGCTGGCGTTAAAACGCGAAACGACCAAAGCGAAGCGGGCGTCTCCGACGTCGTATGAGCGTTGTTCGAGATCGTGTTTTGCCATGGCGTGATGCTTGACGGGTGATGCGTGACGCGTAACGCGTGATGCGTATTTGGGGTTCGCGTTACGCGTCACGCATTACGCGTTACCTCTCAACTGACGTACTCCACCACTTCCAACCCAAAGCCCGAAATGCCGGGAATATGTTTCGGCGCGCTCAGAATCCGCATCTTGCGAACGCCCAGATCCAAAAGAATTTGGGCGCCGACGCCATAGGTTCGTAGATCGTCGTCCGGTTCCTTTCGCGCGAGTGGTTCGCCGGCGTCTTCAAGCTGATAGCTGTGGATGCGGTGGATCAGCTCGGTGTCGTCTTCGTGATGTCTCAATATCAGCACCACGCCATTGCCTTCCCGGGACACTCGCTTCAGCGCGTCGTCGATGGGCCAGCCGGAGTCGCTGCGGACGCTGCCGGTCAAGTCGGCAAGGGAGTCCAGCACGTGCACCCGAATCAGCGTCGGCTCGTCTTGTTTGATGGTTCCGGCGACCAGGGCCAGGTGAACCGCCGAAGTCGTCGATTCCTGAAAGGCCACCAGCTGAAACTCTCCGTGCCTTGTGGGCAGCAGGCATTCGCTCACCCGATGCACCGTCTTCTCGTTCAAAACGCGGTAGTGAATGAGATCGGCAATGGTGCCAATTTTCAGCCCGTGCGTCTGGGCCACCTGTTCCAAATCTGGACGGCGCGCCATGGTTCCGTCCTCGTTGAGGATCTCCACTAGCACCGCCGCGGGCTCCAGTCCTGCGAGCCGGGCCAAGTCGCAGCCGGCTTCCGTGTGTCCAGCTCTGGCCAGCACGCCGCCGGGCTCGGAAACCAGAGGAAATATGTGGCCAGGCTGCACGAAGTCGATCGGTCGGGCGTCCGCGGACACCGCAGCCTGAATCGTGACGGCTCGGTCGCTGGCGGAAATTCCCGTGCTCACGCCGTGGGCGGCGTCGATGGAGACAGTGAACTTGGTCTTTTGAGACTCGCGATTGTCGCTGACCATCAGCCACAGCCCAAGCTGGTCGCAGCGCTCGCGGGTGATGGGCATGCAGATGAGACCGCGGCCGTAGCGGGCCATGAAGTTGATATTCTCCGCAGTGACCAGGGACGCGGGCATGATCAGATCGCCCTCGTTCTCTCGGCCCTCGTCGTCCATCAGGATCACCATTCGGCCCTGGCGGAATTCCTCGATCAGTTCTTGAGTAGTGTTGAAATCCATTGTCGGGCGGCGTGCGTGGCGAAAGACCCGCGTCTGCGAGAGCGCGCAATGTTAACCCATTATCAAGACCGCATTAGTCATGCGCTGGTGATTAATGCGCCCTAGCGGGGATCGGGACGGTACTGAAGCAGACGTTCCAGGTAGCGGGCCACCACGTCGACTTCCAGATTGACCTCGCGGCCCGGCTGGTAATCCGACATGATGGTGGCCGTGAGGGTGTGGGGGACGATGTTCACCTCGAATTCGGAATTCTCCACCTGGTTGAGGGTCAGGCTGACGCCATCGACGCTGATGGAGCCTTTGGGCGCAAGATAACGGGCCAGCGCCTCCGGCGCGCGGATGCGAAAACGCACCGAGCGGTCGTCTTCCTCGCGGCTGAGCACGGTGCCGACTCCGTCCACGTGCCCCGAGACCAGATGACCGCCGAGCGCCGTTTCCGGGGTGACCGCCGATTCCAGATTGACCCGGGCACCGGCGGCATAATTTCGAAGCGCGCTGCAGGCCAGCGTTTCCCTGGAAACGTCGGCGCGAAACCTGTCGTCGTGGTGTTCCACCACGGTAAGACAGACGCCGTTAACGGATATCGAGGCCCCGGTTTCCAGGGGTCGGTCGAACCCCTCGCCGATTCGGATCACCAGGCTCAGATCGCCGGCATCGCCCCGTGCGGCATCGCGGGCAAGAATTTCGCCGATACTCTGAATAATGCCGCTGAACAAGGCCTCAGCCCTCCACTGCTCGGTGGACATTGTTTGCAGACGGGCGCCGGGTTTGCGGCTCTGTTCTCCACATGACGCGAGTTTAGCCGTTTGTCCTCGGCCTGGCGGTCAGACGAAGGTCATCGCCGACGGCGCGCAGATCCTTAAGCTCAAGCTTCAGACGCTGCCCCATATCGGTGAGGTCATCGAGCACGGCCAACGGTCTCGCCTTGGGGCCAAGCAGCACTGGCGCAAGGTACAGCACCAGCTCATCTACCAGCCCGGCTTTCAGCAGCGCTCCGGCCAAAGTGGCTCCGCATTCCGCGTGCAGCTCGTTTATTCCGCGGTCGGCCAGGTAGGCGAGCAGGGACGAGAGCTCGACGCGTTCTCCGCAGGCGGGGACAGCGACCACTTCCGCGCCCGCCGAACGCAGCGTGTTTGCCGCCGAGGAGCTGTTATCCAGGGTGGCGATGAGCACCGATCCCGGCGGAGAAATGATTTTCGCACCCGGCGGAGTGCGCAGCCGGGAGTCGACGACGACCCGCAGCGGCTGCCGGATCTCCGCGCCGACGTAGGTTGTCTGCGGGTAAAAGTTCTCGCGCACGTCGAGCCGAGGATCGTCTGTGAGCACGGTATCGACCCCGGTCAAGATGGCGGAGCTTCTCGCGCGCAGCCTTTGCACATCCCGCCGCGCCTCGGGGCCGGTAATCCAGCGGCTCTGGCCCGAAGCAAGGGCGGTTCGACCATCCAGGCTGGCGGCGAGCTTGAGACGCAGATACGGGCGCCCGCGGGTCATGCGGCTGATGAATCCGATGTTGAGTTTTGCAGCCTCGGCTTCCATCAGGCCCTCGCGCACTTCGATTCCGGCCGACTCCAGCGCCGCGAGTCCTTTTCCACTCACCTCGGGGTTGGGATCACGCATCGCCACCACTACGGTGCGGACGCCGGCCGCAATCAGACGCTCCGTGCACGGCCCGGTGCGACCGGAATGACAGCAGGGCTCCAAGGTCACATACGCGGTTGCTTCCCTGGCCGCTTTTCCCGCCGAAATGATGGCGTTGACCTCGGCGTGGGGTTCGCCGGCACGGGCATGAAAGCCTTCGCCGACCACGGCGCCGTCTTTCACCAGTACGCAGCCGACCCGCGGATTCGGATCCGTGGTGTAAAGACCGCGGCGCGCTAGCTTCAGCGCGCGCGCCATGGGTTGAAAATCTTCGGTTCTGCTCACGATGGATATCGCCGCCTCGGATGCACCCGCAACGCAGGGGTTCACCGGGTCAATCGTTGGGTAGAAGCGGGATCTGATTACGCCGCTGCTCGGGAGAGGGCTCGTTTTCCAAGCGGTCGATTTCTTCCCGGAAGGCGTTGACGTCCTCGAAGCTGCGATACACGGAGGCGAAACGCACGAAAGCCACCTGATCGAGCTGGCGCAAGGCGTGCATCACGTGTTCTCCCACGGCCATGGCGCGCACCTCGCGGTCGCCCGAGGCAATCAGCGCGTGCTTGATCCGGCTTACGGCGTCCTCGATGTGATCACTGGCCACCGGCCGCTTCTCCAGCGCTCGCATCATCCCCAATCGAAGTTTCTCTTCGTTGAAAGGAACCCGAGAACCGTCGCGTTTGATCACCCGGGGCAGGCTGAGCTCGGCCTTCTCGTAGGTAGTGAAGCGCTCCTTGCAGGCCTGACACTCTCGGCGACGGCGGATCTGGTTGCCCTCGCCCACCAGCCGGGAATCGATGACCCGGGTGTCGTTATCGTTACAGAAGGGGCAGTGCATCTGCGAATCTTACCGGCTCACGGGCGTTGCGGCGATCATGGCTTCCAGCACCGCGCACCAGGCCAGGGCCAGATTACGGCGGTTGTAGCCGCCTCCGCCCATCGCCAGCAGCCGGCCCTGGCAGCAGGAATCCGCCAGGGCGCAAAGACGCGTGGCGGCATGGGCGTGGGCGGCGGTGGAATAGCGAAGATGGGTGATGGGATCGCCGGAGACGCTGTCTGCGCCGCATTGGAAAAGCAGGAACTGCGGACGTCCGCTGGCGATGAACGCCTCGGCATGATCCCAGGCCTCGAAGAACTGCCGGTCACCGGCGTCCGGGGGCATCGGGATGTTGAGCTTGGTGCCCACGGCTTCGCCGCTGCCGCGCTCGTGTTCCGCGCCGGTCCCAGGATAGAGAAAGCGCCCGTCCTCGTGCAGATCGGCGTAGATCAGCGCGCTGTCCGTTTCGAAGCCGTAGTAGACCCCGTCGCCGTGGTGGGCGTCGATATCCACGTAGCCGACCCGGGAAAGCCCATAGCTTTGTTTCAACGTCTCGATGGCCACGCCGCAGTCGTTCAGGGCGCAAAAACCGGCGGCCGCGTCCCGGCGCCCATGGTGAAGACCGGCGATGGGAATGAACGCCCGCCGGCACTCGCCGGACATGATCGCGCGGCAGGCGGCGAGGGTGGTGCCTACGACGGTGGACGCGGCTTGGTAAATGCCCGGATACGCCGGCGTGTCGCCGTAGTCCAGGAAACCGTCGCCGGCTTTCGAGCGCTGAATTACCCAGTCCACGTATTCGTGAGTATGGAAACGCTCGATCTCCGCCCGTTCGGCGGTTTCCGGCTCGAATAGCCGCACGCGGTCCTGGAGCTTGCGCGCCGTCACCTCGCTCCAGAACGCGTCCAATCGGTCGGGGCCGAAGGGATGGCCGTGGCCAAAAGCGTACGCTCGCAGCGCATCGCCGTAAAAGAGTCCCACCCCGGCAGTCGCTTTATGCGGAACCTCTGTCGAGGTGTCTGTATCCAATTGGCGTCGATTTCCCAATCGTGGTGGCGCCGGAGGCGAATCCGGAGTAAACCTTAATACATGAATACATGCGCGTCGTGTCTGCTTTGCACGCTAGCGCAAATGAAACAAAAGAGGCGAGCATGCAAGTTAGAGACCTAATCGAGCGCTGGGAAGAAGCATCAGCGGAGCCGCTCACGGTTCGAAAATACTGCATTCAGCTGCCGGTGCAGGATGCGGCCAGAATCGAAGCCCTGGTGCAGCTGTATCCGAGACGCAGAATCGAGGACATTCTTCGGGACCTCATCAGTGCCGCTCTGGACGAAGTAGAGGCGGCGTTTCCCTACCGCCAGGGTCCCAAAGTAATCTCGGAAGACGACCAGGGCGATCCCATCTTCGAGGACGCAGGACCAGCCTCACGATTTCGCGAGCTTACCGCCCGCTTTGCCGAGGAGCTCGAAGCCCAGGCCGGCAGCCGGCACGATTGAGCCGCGACTCGAAAGGCGGGTAAAACGAAGCCCGCTGTAGGAGCGGCCTTGGCCGCGATTCCTCAGATCAAGCTGTCTTTCCTCACCCCGTCCCCTTTTCCTCGCCCCCGGGGTTAGTCAGTGTCGGCGTTCTCACCCCTTCCACCACGGTGCGCAGGTGGAGATCTCGCTGCGGGAACGGAATCTCGATGCCTTTCTCCCTGAAGGCGTGAACGATCGCGAAGCGTATTTCGCTTCCGGTTCGAAACATATCGTCGGCCCTCGCCACGTAGAACCTCAAGTCGAACTCCAGCGCGCTGTCGCCGAAGTTGAGGAACAAGACGAAGGGTTGAGGGTAGCGGATACAGTTCGGGTGGCTTTGCGCGCATTCGAGTAGCGTATCGCGAACCAGCTCGATGTCGGACCCGTAGGAGACACCCACCGAAATATCCACCCGCGCGAGCGTATCTTTATGCGTCCAGTTGACCACCGACGAGGACAACAGCTCCGAGTTGGGAATAATCACCGAGGAGCGCTGAAAGGTTTGAAGCTCGGTGGCGCGCACGTTGATGCGCCTGACGTAGCCTTGGTGCGCGCCCACTTCCACCCAGTCGCCGACCTTCACCGGCCGCTCCGCCAGCAGAATGAGTCCCGAGACGAAGTTGTTGACGATGTTCTGCAGGCCGAAGCCGATACCCACCGAAAGCGCACCGGCAATGATGGCGATGTTCGAAAGGTCCAATCCGAGGGCGGAAATCGCGGCAGCCGCAGCGATGACCAGGCCGATATAGCCGATAGAAGTTTTGAGGGAGTGTCGTACGCCGACATCGAGACGCGTCTGCGGGAAGACTCTGTTTTCGAGGAACCGCTGCAGGGTGCGGGTTACAAACAAAATAGCGGCGAATACCAGCACCGCAATGAGCACGTCGGTAGGCGAGATGGCAAACTTGCCCACCTTGATTCCATCGACCAGCAATTGTGTCCACTGCTTGAAGGTGGCGAGGCCAATGCCCCAGGCCCATAGCAGCAGCAGCCCCGCGGCCAGCAGGAGAGCAAAGTCGAAAGCGGCTACCAACCAGAATCGCAGCAGGGTCCCGCTCCTGTCGCGCGCTTCTTCCCCCCCTTCGACGGGCACCCTCTCCGCCTCTTCGCGCTCGAACGCGATGGTGAGCAATTCGCGCGCGAGGCCGTGAAAGACGACAAATCCTCCAATCACCAGTCCTGTGATCAGCAGATTGTTGGTGAGGTAACCCGCGAAAGTGATGAAGCCGAGGAGGGACGACACCGGAATCGCAATCGCGGTTATCGCTACGGCGCCACGCAGCACCTGGATCTTCCAGTCCATTGGCGCGGCCTGTTCCAGTCCGTCGACCTGGGTGGGTTCGACCGTCTGCCAGAGCCGCTTCGGCAGCAGCGCAAAGATGAAGGCCGCAAGCACCGTGTCGCCGACGAAGCTGTAGAAAATTCTCAGCTCCTCGCTGATATAGAGATGCCGGAGGGCAGGAAACTCAACGAAGAACAAGACTGCCGCGATCACCGTCACCTGGCGTATACGCCGGTAGAGCGCCAGGGCGCTCTTGTCTGTGAGTGGCGTGAGTCGCCATACGCTGGGGGATGCCGGCGCCAGCGCGGCGCGGGCGATACCTGAAATGAGCACCACGGCAATGATGCCGATGAGCGCCGCGACCAGCATGTCGGCGGCAATGCCGCGGCTGCTGCCCCGAGCGAGCAGCACGGCCAGGGGCGCAAAAGCGAGCAAGGCTGGAATTACGCCGCGGCTGATGGCGACCATCACCGCGTTGACGACCCGCCTCGTGTAGGTGGGTTGCGCGGTGTCACGGTCCCTGACGTAGCGCCGGATCAGCTCGCGCCTCAAAGGCCAGCCGACCACGAATGCAAGCACGACCGCCAGAAAAAAACGCAACACGTCGCCGCGGGCGGCGCCTCCGGTGAAGACGGGTGCCCAGGCTTCCAGCGGCGCGCGCGAGAGCTGTCTCAATGCGGAGACAAAATGCGGTCCTGCGCTGCTGAGAACGGACCAGGACACCGGGGAGGGCTGGCGGTAAAAAAGCTCTTCTGCGGCCTTTCGCCTGAGGCTCGCCGACTGGCGCGCCACCAGCTGGCGCGCGCGCTCGGCCGTCAGCTCGGCCTGCTGGATCCGGCCCTCGAACATGGACAGCTGGTCCTGGAGCTGGGTCCGCCTTTGCGCCACAGATTCCTCCTCCGGCGGCGCGCCTTCCTCCGGCGGCGGTCCCAGGGCCTGCAGCAGTTGACGCAGCCTTTGCGCTTCCACCGTGGCGGCGCTGGCGACGCTGGCTGTTTCCTCCTGTATCTTTTTGACGTCCTGGCGGATGCTTGCGAGCAGCGAATCGGTGGGTCCCATTTTGACCAGCTTGGTCTCGGCCTGCTCGAGCTTGAAATTCCAGCTGTCGAGCTGTTGCTGGAACTGGTCCTTAGACTGTATGTCCTGAGCGCCCGCCCGGGAGAAACATAGGGCCAGCAGGCAGCAGGCGAGGACGCTAAAAAATGAAGGGTTTCGTATCATTGATGGCAAGAAGTAGCCGGGGGCGAAACGCGAGCGGATGGTATCACAGCGCACCTTGAAACCAAGCGCAAAAGCATCGATGAAATAAGCGTTTCAAACTCGGCTTTGGGCCTGGGCAAAGCGTCTGCTCGATGCGCAAAGCGACGGTCGGCGTGCCGATGGAAAAGCCTTACTCACAATCTTGCGAAAACAACAAGCAGCCTATCCTCGAGTTGCTGAGGCGCGTGTTCTCGCGCTCGCGGCGGGTGCTGGAGATCGGCAGCGGCACCGGACAGCATGCGGTGTATTTTGCGCCCGAGCTCCCGCACCTGGAGTGGTATACCAGCGACCTGGCCGAAAACCTCGCCGGGATCCGCTTGTGGATCGAAGAGCAGCCCTCGGAGAACCTTTTCCCTCCGATGGTTCTGGACGTGAACGACAGCGAGTGGCTGATTGAGGACTTCGACGCGGTGTTCAGCGCCAACACCGCCCATATCATGCACTGGGCGGACGTGGAGGTGATGTTTCGCGGCGTGGCGAGATACCTGCCTTTCCGCGGGCGCTTCGCGCTCTACGGTCCGTTTTGCTGCCACGGCATGCACACGAGTGAAAGCAACGTGCGCTTCGACCAATCTCTGCGCGCGCGTGATCCTGGAATGGGAGTTCGGGACATAGATGCACTCGAAGAATTGGCGCAGGCGGGTGGCCTGGTGCTGCTGGAAGACAACGAAATGCCTGCCAACAATCGCACTCTGGTGTGGGAAAAGCGCTGAACGAAATCGCCTTGATTGAGCTCAGCGGCATTTTCAAAACCTATCGTGAAGGCGAGGCTCGTCGAACCATATTCGACGGACTCGATGCGCGCTTTGAAAAAGGTGAGTTCGTCTGCATCACCGGACGCAGCGGCAGCGGCAAGTCGACGCTGCTCAATCTGATCAGCGGCATCGATCTGCCGGATAAAGGCGAGGTTCATGTCGACGGCGACGACATTACCCGGCTGTCGGACAGGGAACGCACGCTGGTCCGAAGGCGGCGCATCGGTTTCGTGTTTCAGTTCTTCAACCTGATCCCCACCCTCAACGTGGAGGAAAATCTGCGCCTGCCGCTGGAGCTAAACGCAAAAAAGGGGAGCACATGGGATCAACGCGTTGCCGAGCTGCTGCACAAAGTCGGGCTGTCGGACCGGGCTTCAAGCGCGCCGGAAAACCTCTCCGGTGGTGAGCAGCAGCGCGTCGCCATCGCGCGAGCGCTGGTGCACCGTCCGGATCTGCTGCTGGCGGACGAGCCCACCGGAAACCTGGACCAGCAAACCGGGCGAGTCGTGCTCGAGCTTCTGTCCTCAATGACACGTGAGACCGGCGCCACTTTGCTGATGGTCACTCACAGCAGCGAGGCGACCGCCCACGCCGATCGGGTGATGCGCATCCGGGACGGCTGCCTGGAGGCGGTGCCGAAAGGCGCCTGATACCGCGGTGAGGTTCAGTTCACTCTTGAGCCGCGCCAGCGCCCGCTACTTCAGTCGCCATCCGTGGCAGTTCGGGCTCACTTTGCTCGGTATCGCCCTCGGCGTGTCGGTAGTCACCGCCGTCGAGCTCGCCAGCCAGAGCGCGCGCCGGGCGTTCGAGCTCTCCAGTGAAGCAGTGCTCGGGCGCACCAGTCATCAAATCGTCGGCGGCACCGTGGGCATTCCGGAGCAGGTCTATGTGAAGCTGCGAATGACCCTGGGTCATTTGCCGGCGGCGCCGATCATCGAAGCACCGGTGCGCAGCGACGATACGAATAAGGTCTCTCTGTCCCTGTTCGGTGTAGATCCTTTGACCGAACCCAACTTTCGCGCCTATTTGAGCACCGCGGCAGACGCCCAGGCGCAGGCGACGTTGCTTCTGCAGCCGATGGCGGCAGCGCTTTCAAAGTCCACCGCCGCGCGTCTGCGGTTGAAACCCGGTGACGCGCTCACGCTGATGGTCAACGGCCGCCGTGTGGAGCTGCCGCTAGCGCTGCTGCTTTCGCCTGCAAGCGAGCTTCAAAGGCAGGGACTCGAAAACGTGGTGCTGACAGATCTATCCACCGCACAGGAGGTTCTCGGTAACGCTGGCTACCTGACGCGTATCGACCTCCGGGTTCCGCAAGGAGAGCGAGGCTTATCCGTTTTAAACCAGCTGCGCGAGCTGATTCCGGCCGGCGCGCGCCTGATCGATACCGCGTCACGAACCCGCGCCAGCGGTCAGATGACCCGGGCCTTCGAGCTCAACCTGTTGATGCTCGGCCTGCTGGCGCTGGTAGTGGGGATGTTCCTCATATTCAACGCCATGAGCTTTTCCGTAATTCAGAGACGGCCGCTGATCGGCAGGCTGCGGGTGCTGGGGGCGACGCGACGGGAGGTGTTTTTTCTGGTTTTAGGGGAAGCGGCGGTCTTCGGTCTGGTCGGCACCGTCGCCGGTCTTCTCGCCGGCGCCTTGCTGGCGCAGGAACTGCTGGTGCTGGTTACGCGGACCATCAACGATCTTTATTTCAGCCTCGAGGTCAGCAAGCTGAGTCTGTCGCCAGCTATCTTGATCAAGTCACTGTTGCTCGGCGTATTGGGGGCGCTGGTGGCGGCTGTGCTTCCGGCGATTGAGGCGGCCGGCGCACCGCCTCGGCTGGCGCTGCAGCGTCACGAGCTCGAGCGGCGCGGGCGAAAGCTGTTGCCTGCGGTAAGCGCCGCAGGCGGCGTCTGTCTGGTTTTTGCGCTGATCGCCATGGCGTTGCCCGGGGGCAGTCTGAGCGTCGCCTTTGCGGCGCTATTTTTCATCATGTTCGGCTTCGCGCTGCTGGCTCCGGGCGTAATGGTGCTGGCGCTCAAGCTATCGCGTCCCGTCGCCGCTGCGGCCGGGGGGGACCTCGCAAGCCTGGCGCTGCGCGGAGTGGGGAAACACATGAGCCGCACCGGGGTGGCGGTGGCTGCGCTGATGGTCGCGGTGGCCACCACCGTGGGCGTCGCGGTGATGGTGGACAGCTTTCGACACAGCGTGATCGACTGGCTCGGGCTCATGCTTCGGGCCGACATGTACATCAGTGTGCCGGGAAGTGGCAACGTGCGATCCATGGCGCCCGAGACGATTCGACGAGTCCGTGAGACGCAAGGCGTTGCCGAGGTGAGCCTCGGGCGCAGGATCTTTCTCGAGTCGGAGCTGGGAGAGGTGGAAGCGCTGGCCATTGAGATGGCGGAGAAAAGTTACGCCGGTTTTAGGATTGTTTCGGAAAACCCAGAAAGGGCGTGGGCCGAGTTCGAGGATGAAAACGCGGTGCTGATGAGCGAGCCCGTCGTCTGGCGCAGTGGGATCGACGCCGGTAGCACGATCGCACTCTTGACCCAGGAAGGCTGGGTGCGGTTCAAAGTGGGCGGCATTTTCCGCGACTACAGCACCGATCGGGGCATCGTGCTGATGAGCCGCGCCACTTTTATCCGTTACTGGAAGGACGACGGCATCACCACCATCGGCGTCTACGCTTCTCCGGGCATCGATCTGAGCGCGCTGCGCCAGCGCCTGGACGTGGCGGCGAGCGGCGATCAGGCGCTTTTGATCAACGATGCCGCCAGCATCCGGGAGCTTTCCCTAAAGGTATTCGATCGCACTTTCACTATTACCAACGTATTGCGGCTGCTCTCGGTCATCATTGCCTTCGTCGGCATCTTGAGTGCGCTGATGGCGATTCAGCTGGAGCTGGGCCGCGAGTTTGCGGTGCTGCGCGCTCTGGGCCTCACCCGCGCCCAGCTATTCGGCATTGCCGAGGCGCAGACCGGCGTGCTGGGGCTTGTGGCCGGGTTTCTGGCGCTTCCCCTCGGGGTGCTGCTGGCGCTGATGCTGGTCAAAGTCATCAACCGGCGCTCGTTCGGCTGGGGCATGTCATTCGAGGTGGATCCGGCGCTGCTGTTCAATGCGCTGGTGCTCTCGCTTTCCGCCGCGCTGCTCGCCGGCCTTTATCCCGCATACCGCATCGCCGTCACCTCCCCGGCAGAGGTTCTGCGGGAGGAGTAAGCGCTGCGGTTCGCGCAGGTCGACTAACGCGTCTCCGCCAGTTCGTTAATGTAGCCGTCTGGCATGGTCGTTGCGGTCTGGAACACTCTCAACGCCATTGATAGGGAAATAAAAAAGCGCGTCCCGGCGCTTTTGCCGCGGCGCGCTTTTGAGCAGTTAACCCGAAACGCTTCGTTTTCCGAAGCGCTATTCAGCCTTGATATCTACTTTGCGCGGTTTCGCGCGTGCCTCTTTAGTTTTCGGCAGGTGTACCGTCAGCACACCGTTAGAAAACTTCGCCTTCACCTTATCCATGTCGACGCCGGACGGCATCGCGAAGGTGCGGAGAACACTCCCATAGCTACGTTCCGCGATGTGATAGTCCTTTTCCTTGGTTTCGCGCTCCGACTTTTTCTCGCCCTTGAGAGAAATCATATCCTCCGTCATGCTGAGCTCGATATCCTTCTCGCTCATTCCAGGAAGCTCGATGGCGAGCTCATACTCCATCTCGTTTTCGCTCATGTCAGCCCGAGGCGTCTCCATGAGTTCGCTCAAGTCAACGCCCTTGTGTTTGAACAACGGAAACTCCCGCAGGCGACGAAGCGCCGGGGCAGGTCTCATCCACTCCTCGCTGAGAAAGCGGTCAAAAACACGATCCATCTCATCACGAAGGGTCATGAAAGGCGCATACCCCCAGCGCTCGGGCAGGGTCTTCGAAATGTCGCTCGCCTTCCCTTTTGCCACGTGTACGCTGTGAGCTTTGGTTACCATTTGTGGACCTCCTTGCTATTAGCAAAACGCCAATAGACTTTAGAATTATTATCCACAAGACACACGAAAGCGTATTGACGCGGATCAAGCCGCCTATCAAGACTGGTAACCATTGGACCGAGAGCACCACAGGCGCTCGGTTGGCCGATTACTCGGGCCCCGTTGGTTGCTCCGAGATCGCGTCCTTACGCCGCCATTTTTGTGGGGTTCCGTTTCCGATCAATCAGACAGAGGGGACGCCTGCTTCTCGAGGGATGAGACATGAAAGTACTTACTGCGCGAATAAAGGCATTTGACCAATGGCTGATTGCGCTGTTCCTACGCTACGCTCACTGGCTCCATCGATTATCGCTGGGGATCTTGTTCATCTGGTTTGGGCTGCTCAAGCCGCTTGGGCATAAAACCACCAGCTCGATACTCGCGCACACCGTATATTGGGGCGATCCGGAAACCATCGTGCTTATTCTGGGCTGGTGGGAGGTCACGATTGGCGTTTGTTTGATCATCAGACCGCTGGTTCGGGTGGCCGTTCTTCTGCTGGTGTTACGCCTGCCCGGGGTGATTCTAGCTTTCATACTGAAGCCCGAAGTCTGCTTTTTTTCTTTTCCTTTCGCGCCGACGCCGGAAGGGCAGTACCTGATCAAGGATTTGGTCGTCTTCATTGCCACGCTGGCCATCTCGGGAGGGCTACGTGAAGAAAAAAGGCCGGGGCATTTCCGTTAGTCTTCCGCTCTGAGCTTGATTACTTTCTGCCGACGTTTTCGATAGGAGAATTTGTCCAGCTCGACAATGAAAAGTACCGTGCTGCTGAGCAGGATGATCCTGATCCAGGATTCAACGCCTATGCCTTCGGATCGGAAGAATAACTGCATGGGCGGCGCGTAGGTGTACATGATTTGCAGTACCAGCACCACGGCAATGGAAAGCAGCAGGTAGCGGTTTCCTAGCAGTCCCTCCCGATCGAGCACGTTTGCCTTCAGGTGTCGGGTTGTAAAGAGGTAGAAGATCTCGAGCATGACCAGCGCGTTGACGGCCACCGTGCGCGCAGTCTCAATGGAGGCTCCACTCTCGCGCTCCCAGATAAACAGGCCGAAGGTCACGGCAACCATGACTATGGACACCATGGAGATCCGCCACCACAGAAACGCGGACAGTATAGGTTCTGCCGGTTTTCGCGGCGGTCGCCGCATGACGTCCGACTCCGCGGGTTCGAACGCGAGCGCCAGCGCCAGGGTCACGGCAGTCACCATGTTCACCCACAGGATTTGCGGAGCCGTTACCGGCAGCACCCGTCCCAGAAGGACGGCGGCCATGATGGTCAGCGCCTCGCCACCGTTGGTGGGCAGTATGAACAGGATCGCTTTTTTGATGTTGTCGAAGACCGTGCGGCCTTCCTCCACCGCGCGGGCGATGGACACGAAGTTGTCGTCGGCGAGCACCATTTCCGCGGCTTCCTTGGCGGCTTCCGTGCCCTTTATACCCATGGCGACCCCGACGTTAGCGCGTTTGAGCGCCGGGGCGTCGTTGACCCCGTCCCCGGTCATGACCACGATTTCGTTCTGCTCCTGAAGCGCGCTCACCAGTCTCAGCTTGTGCTCCGGGCTGGTGCGGGCAAAAACGTCCATGTCCCGCGCGGCGTTCCGTAACCGCTCGTGGTCGAGGCGGCCCAGCTGATCTCCGGTGCAAACGGGTTTTCCACTGCCGATGCCCATACGGGCGGCGATGGCCTGTGCGGTACCGGCATGGTCTCCGGTAATCATCTTGACCCGTATTCCGGCCTGGTGGCATCGCTCGACGGCCTGAATGGCCTCAACGCGGGGCGGATCGATGATGCCGACAAGACCCAGCAAGACCAGATCTGATTTAACGTCGTCAAATGTCATCGCTTGGCTTCCCGGAGTGAGCGATTTGGTGGCGATGGCAAGCGGACGGTGGCCCATGCCGGTCAGCTTCTCGAGCGCATGCCGCCAATAGTCCGGGTCCATGGGGGCATCTTGACAAGCGTGGCGCGCCCGGCTGCATCGGGGCAGCAGAACTTCCGGAGCGCCTTTGAGGTATGCAAAGGCGGCGCCTTCATGATCATGGTGCAAGGTGACCATGAAACGATGCTCCGACTCGAAGGGAATGACGTCGGTGCGCGGAAACTGCTCGGAAATGAAGTGGCTCTCGAGCCCGGCCTTCATTCCCGCGACCACCAACGCGCCTTCTGTGGGGTCCCCATCGACTAACCAAACGCCGTCTTTTTGTCGCATGCTGCAATCGTTACAAAGCATTCCTGCGCGCAACAGCTCCTCCAGCGCCGATTCTTCTTCAGGCCCGGGGTCGTCGCCGTTACGGGAAAATCCTCCGTAAGGTTCGTATCCGACACCGCTCACCGAAATCGTCCCGCTTTTTAAGACGACGCTCTGAAGCGTCATCTCGTTGCGGGTGAGGGTGCCGGTCTTGTCGGAGCAGATGACGGTTACAGAACCCAGAGTCTCCACCGCGGGAAGCCGGCGGATGATGGCGTTTGCGCGCGCCATTCTCTGCACCCCGACCGCAAGCGTTATCGTGATGATCGCCGGCAATCCTTCCGGGATAGCCGCCACCGCCAGGCCGACAGCGGCAAGAAACATCTCGCTGGCCGGGTAGTCGCGCACGAACGATCCGAAGACAAACGTCACAGAGGCGAGGGTGAGGATCGCGCCGGTGAGCCAGCGGGAAAAAACCGCCAGTTTCTGAATCAGCGGCGTCGTCAATAGCTGCACTCCGGCGAGCAGCTCGCTGATACGCCCGATTTCCGTGCGCTTGCCGGTTTCGACGACGATGCCCGCGCCTTGGCCGGAAGTAACGAAGGTTCCCGAATACGCCATCGAGCGACGATCGCCGAGCTGAGCGCCTTTAAGCGTGACTTCGATGGATTTTTCCGCAGGTACGGACTCCCCGGTCAGAATCGCCTCGTCGATGCGAAGATTGCGCCCGTTAATAAGCCTCAGGTCCGCCGGCACCCTGTCCCCGGACTGGACGTGAACCAGATCCCCGGGCACCAGTGTCTCTGCGGGCAGCGTGATTCGCTTTCCGCCCCGCGTGACCATCGCTTGGGGCGAGAGCATCTTCTTCACCGCTTCCAGCGCTCGCTCGGCTTTGCCCTCCTGGACGAAGCCGATCAGCGCGTTGATTACGACGACGGCGAAGATCACGCCGGAGTCGATCCAGTGCCCGAGGAAAAGCGTGATCACTCCGGCGCCCAGAAGAACGTAAATGAGAACGTTATGGAACTGGCCGAGAAGTCTGTTCCAGGCGCTTCGGCTTGGCGGGGGAGGCAAGCGGTTAAAACCGAAGCGCCCAACGCGATCAACGGCTTCGGCCTCGCTCAAGCCCTTGCGCGAAGTGCCGAGTGCGCTCAGGACCTCGTCGACGGTGAGCGCGTGCCACGGACGGTTACCGCCGCTCTGCGCTGAATCGGCGACGGTCAAGGTTTCGGTTGGGCACACGTGTGGTGACGGAGGCTTTGAATCGGCCGCGTTCCTATCGCGCTTTATCGGCAACTACGGCGAACCTGCGCTCCCGGTGACATCCCCAGCGGTCCCAGAACGGCCCGGCCGGGTCCGATCGGTTTTGAAAAATCGCAACGGAATTATCGCTCGAGAACGTAGCGCCCAGGCGCGTCGTCCATGGGCGTATAGCCGACAGACGGCGCGCCCATCGTCGGCGGAGCGGCTGGTTCCGAAGAATGTTTTTCGAGCCAACGCTGCCATTCGAGCCACCACGACCCGGGCCGGCTTTGTGTCGATTCAAGCCACGCGTCCGGGCTCACGTAACGGTCCCCCTCATGGGTGGTCGAGATTTGATAGCTTCGCCGGGGATGACTGGGCGGGCTGACGATGCCCGCGTTGTGCCCGCCGCTGGTCAGCACGAAAGTGACTTCCGGCGCGTCGGAGAGCAGATGAATCTTATACGTTGAGCGCCAGGGCGAGACGTGATCGGTAATGGTGCCGACGGCGAAAACGGGAGTGCGGACGTCGCTCATGGTGACGGGCCGCTCTCCGACCACATAGCGGCCGCGGGCGAACTCATTGTTCAGAAACAGCTTTCTCAGATACTCGGAGTGCATGCGATAGGGCATCCGCGTCTGGTCCGCGTTCCATGACATCAAATCGCTGGGCTTGTCTTTGGCTCCGAGAAGATAAGTCCGGATCATGCGCGACCAGATCAAATCGTTGGAGCGCAGAAGCTGAAACGCGCCGCCCATGTGCCGGGAGTCGAGATACCCCTGGTTCCACATCAGGCTTTCGAGGAAATTGATCTGCCCTTCGTTCACGAACAGCATCAGTTCCCCGGCTTCCGTGAAGTCGAGCTGCGTGGTCAGCAGTGTCAGGCTCGCGAGCCGCTCGTCGCCGTCCCTCGCCATGGCGGCAGCGGTAATGCCCAGCAGCGTGCCGCCGAGGCAATAGCCCGCGGCGTGAATTTTCTCTCCCGGAACGATGGCTGAAATCGCATCCAGCGCGTCCATCACGCCCAGGCTGCGATAGTCGTCCAGGCCAAGGTCGCGGTCCTCCGACGACGGGTTCTTCCACGAAATCATGAATACGGTAAACCCTCGCTCCACCAGGAACCTGACCAGTGAATTGTGAGGCGAGAGATCCAGGATGTAGTACTTCATGATCCATGCCGGGACAATCAACAGCGGCTCGGGGTGGACCTTTTCGCTCGCCGGCGTGTACTGGATCAGTTCGATCAGCCGATTCCGATACACGACCTTGCCAGGGGTTACGGCAACGTCCTCAGCGACCTCGTAATCGAGCTCTTGGGCGCGCGCCGCGGCGGGGGAGAGATCCTCGGCAAGGTAATTTATCCCTCTCACGAGATTCTGGCCGTGTTCGCGAAGCGTGGACTCAATCACCTCGGGATTGGTCCACGGGAAGTTGGAGGGCGAGAAGACATCGAGGATCTGGCGAGTCGTGAATTCCACGATGTCTTCGGAGCGGCGCGAAACGCCCGGCACGGAGGTGGTGGCGTTGTGCCACCATTGCTGGGTCAAGAGAAATGACTGGTAGAGGAAGTTATGGGGCTGCTTTTGCCACCCCGGCGCAGAAAAACGCCGGTCCTGGGGAAGCGGTTCTATGCATGCCGGCGTTTCCGGGTAAAGGGCACATTCGCTGGCATAGTGCGCCAGAGTCGCCGATTTTCTCCAGGCTTTTTCCAATAGCTGGAACTGCTTTCCGGGTGACGTCGAGAGATGCAGCCACCAGTCGGAAAACGCCGTGAGTATGACTTGAGGCGATATGCCGCCATTGAGCTGGGCAAACGCGGCGTTCGCTTTGCGGTCTATTGCGTTTGCTATCTCACGGTCAAACAGCGGTCGCCCCAGGTAGGTGGACACCCTGGACTCTTGTTCGGCGCTCTCCCGGTGTTCGGGTTCTGCGACAGGCGCCGACAAAATTGGGCCCTCGGGGCCCACGGTGGGCACCCCGAGAGCCCCGGTCGAACCTTTGCGCACTTCAACTTTTTGCACAGACGCTCCTGAACGATTTATCAATCCCGAGCACGCGCCCGCCTTCAGGTTCCTGCGGGATTGGAGTCTCAGTCTTCCTTGCGCTGCAGCGGGGCCAAGGTCTCGTTCATAATCCTGGTGCTCAGCTCCATCAGCGTTTTGGCGCTGGCGGCATACTCCTCTGACGCTTCGCGAAACCAGTTCTGCTGAAGCTCGGTGGCCTCTTTCCAGTCCCTGCATTTTCCAAGCGAGCGGCTCAACTCTGCGTCATGCTCGAGCCGTTTGTTGATAAAGTCGGTGACCTCCTGGTTGAGAGTGACGACGCCTCGCAGGTAGGCGCTGCCAACCTCGCCTAGGCTCCCAATCATTTCAGTATTGAAGCTTGGAATTGCGGGAACGGCGCTCGCTCCGCCTTTCGAAGAGGCGGCGCTTCCGCTTTTGCTGGGTGGTGACATCTATCTCCCTCCTTCTGAATTCGCGTGAGTTGATGACATGCTGGCTAGAGTTCCAGGCCCGGGACCGAACCCCGAGCCTTTTTCCGAATGTAATTCCTTTTCGCGTCAATCGAGTTGATCCAGATCACGCGGGCGAGACAGACTTTGATCGGGCGTGCAGCCTCCGCTTCGGCGGGCGCTGCCGTCGCCGCGGAACCTGGTCAAGCAGGCGCGTGAAAGCAGGGATGTGCAGGCTTGCAGATCGAAGCGAAAGCCGAAAATAGACAGGTGAAGGCCGCAGACGGTGCCGCCACAGCAAACACCAAAGCGTGGTCGTCAGGCCGGGTGGAGCCTGTGCCGCAAGAACGCACACACGGCGTCAAACTCGGCCTTTGCGGCCGGACCTTCGAGACGGGCGCGGGCAAAGCTGTGGGGCATGGCTTCAGCGAACCGATACTCGGCTTCGTTACCTGCCTCGCGAAGCCGCCGGTAGTAAAGGTGCCCTTCGTCGCGCAGGGGGTCGAACTCCGCGGTATGCACGAATGCGGGTGGCAGATCCGAAAGGTCCTCGGCTCTGAGCGGCATCGCATAGCCATCGGGATCTAAGCGCCTTGGTCCCAGATACGCCTGCAGGAAATGCTCCATTTCGCTGAGGGTGAGCAACGGGGAGTCGGCATTTTCCAGGTAGGACTCGCGCGTGGTGTCGGTGTCCGTCACCGGATAGAGCAGCGCCTGGGCGGCGATTCTCGGGCCTTGGCGGTCGCGCGCGGCGATGCAAACCGCGGCCGCTAGGTTACCGCCGGCGCTGTCGCCGCAAAGGGCGATCCGAGATGCGTCGATTCCTAAGCCGTCAGCGTACTCGGCCACGTGCTCGAGGACCGCGTAGCTGTCGTCAAAGGCCGCGGGATAGGGGTGCTCCGGGGCGCGGCGGTAGTTGACGCTGATCGCCAGCGCGCGGGCACCCCGGGCAAGCCCCCAGGCGATGGTATCCTGGGTATCCAGATCCCCCAGTACCCAGCCGCCGCCGTGGAGATAAATGACGCAGGGAAGGGGCTTTTCGATTTCCGGGATGTACCAGCGAAGCGCGATTTCCCGCCCGGGTAGGGGGAGCGCCTGGTTCCACACGGTCATCCCGGCAGGTCGCGGATGATTGTTTTTGAGGCAGAACTCGCGCCATACGCGCCGCTGTTCTTCGATCGAGGTTGTGGCCGGAACCGTCTCCAGCCGGGCAAGAAAATCTTTGAGTTCTGGGTGCAGCATCAAAAGAAGCCTGCTGTAAGAGCGGCCTTGGCCGCGAATCCTGAAAAACCCGCGATACGAGTCGAACGGTAGCCGCGGGCCTGCCCGCGGTCCCCTAGATCAAATGCATCAGTAAAGGGCGACCTTCACTATGTGACGTGTAACAGACGACAGGTGGCATGTATCTAATCGCCAGCAGATCGGACCACGCGGACCTCGGAGTCGCGATTCCAGCCTTCTGCCCTCTCATTCCTCCAGCCATAAATCGAAATCCGACTCGATGAACGCTGCGTCGTCGCTTTCCCGCTCGAAGGCGCAGGGAGGCGGCGTGTGCAGCAACGGGGCCACGGAAGGATCGATGTCGGTGATGGAGTCCAGCGGGTACTCGCCAACGTTGTCAGGATTGTCGACGTATTCCTGGGGCTCGTCGCCGCTGAAGAACTTCCATCCGCTGTCGCCAGGGCTGCGGGGGTCTTCCCGGTACATGAAGTGGACCTTGCGTCCTTCCTCCGCCACCCGCTTGCTGGCGAATGCCGTCGCCCCGCCTGATGATTGAGTCATGCTCAAGCCGCCGCTAATTGATCAGGCGCCGGTGGTATAGGAGGCTTCGCCGCGGGCACCGAAGAAAACGCCAGTCACTATTTTTTTCTCCTGTCGCACCTGCTTTTGAAGCGTGATCCAAAACGGGTAACGCGTGATGGCATCACGCATCACGCATCACGCATCACGCATCACGCATCACGCATCACGCATCACGCATCACGCATCACGCATCACGCATCACGCATCACCCACAATCTCCTTCTTCTTTTTCGCCGCGAACTCTAGCATCCGTTTCACCGGCACCACCGCGCGCTGGCGGATGGACTCTTCAATCAGGATCTCGTTGTTCCCGTTTTCCAGCACCTCGACCAGGTTTCGCAGGCCGTTCATGGCCATCCAGGGGCAGTGGGCGCAGCTTTCGCAGGTGGCGCCGTCTCCGGCGGTGGGGGCTTCCAGCAGGGTCTTGTTCGGCGCTTGCTGCTTCATTTTGTGAAAGATGCCGCGATCGGTGGCGACGATGAAGGTGTCGTTGTCCATGTTGCGCACGGCCTGGATCAGCCCTGTGGTGGAGCTCACCACGTTGGCTTGGTCGATGACGCCCGGCGGCGACTCCGGGTGCACCAGCACCGCGGCTCGTGGATGTTTCGCCTTGAGCTTCTTGAGTCCGTCGGCCTTGAACTGCTCGTGAACGATGCACGAGCCTTGCCACATCAGCATATCCGCGCCGGTCATGCGCTGTATGTAGGCGCCCAGAAAACGATCCGGAGCCCAAAGGATCTTTTCTCCCCGATCTTTAAGCGACTTGACGATGTCCAGCGCGATGCCTGAGGTCACCATCCAGTCGGCACGGGCTTTGACCGCGGCGCTGGTGTTGGCGTAGACCACCACCGTGCGATCCGGATGCTGATCACAGAACTGGGTGAACAGTACCGGCGGGCAGCCCAGGTCCAGCGAGCAGTTGGCCTCCATTTCCGGCACCAGCACCCGTTTCTCGGGGTTCAGAATCTTCGCCGTCTCACCCATGAAGCGCACGCCGCATACGACGATGGTGGACGCCTCGTGCTCGTTGCCGAAGCGCGCCATGTCCAGCGAGTCGGCCACGTGACCGCCGGTCTCGTCTGCGAGGATCTGCAGCTCCGGATCGGTGTAGTAGTGGGCGACAAGCACCGCGTCCTGCTCGATGAGCAGCTGCTTGGCCCGCTCGAACAGCAGTTCGCGTTCGGCGCCGGACAGCTCGGGCGCGATGGCGGCGACCTTGGCGGCGTCGGGAATGGATACGGGAACGGAGAGGGGCGCGTTCATGGCTTTTACCTCAGCGGATGATCTGGACCTCGCCCGGGTTTCTCACGCTATAGAGCCGCGCCGGGCGGTGGCTGCCGTTTCTGCGCACTTCCTGGGTCTGGTCAATCTGATCCAGGGCCAGCACGCGCTTGCGGAAATTCCTTTTGTCGAGCTTCTCGTTGAGGATGCGCTCGTAGACCTTCTGCAGCTCGCTCAAGGTGAACTTCTGCGGCATGAACTGCAGCGCGATGGTGGAGTAGGCGAGCTTCGCCGCAAGACGCTGATGCGCCACGTGAACCATCTCGTTGTGGTCGAAGGCGAGCGGCTCGAGCTCGTCCAGGGCGAACCAGCCGATGGCCTCAGAGTCGCTGGCGGTGCGAAGCTGCAGCTTCTCCGACGGCACCAGGGCGTAATAGGCGACTGAGATGGAGCGTCCGCGGGGATCCCGGTCCGGGGCGCCGAAGGTGTAGAGCTGCTCCAGATACACCCCGGCGACACCGGTGCTGTCCTCCAGCGCCCTCATGGCGCTGTCGTCCAGGTCCTCGTCCGCCTCCACGTAACCCCCCGGCAGCGCCCACATGCCCTTGTAGGGATCGCTGCGCCTGCGCACCAGCAGGAGCTTCAGCTTGTCGTCCCGCAGGGTGAAGACCACCACGTTGGTGGTGACCGCCGGACGGGAGCTACGGGGATTCCGGGTCATTGGTTGCCCAGTAAGTGTAAACTGGACACGAAGGATAGTGTCGAACGTACACTATTTCAAGACCCGGGGTGAAAAAAATTCCCCCTCCCGATCCAGAGCCGATTCCGCTGCCACCGATGACGGGCGCCAACGGCGTTTCCTGTTTCCGCTAGAATGTCGTAAACAACGTTTACAAGCCCAGAGGATTCATAGTGCGCACTCCCAGCGAGCTCACCCGGGCCTTCGAGGCCCAGCGAATGCGGCTGCATTACGTCAATCGCGCCTGGACGGTGAAGAACTACGAGGCGCTGCTGCGTTTCTTCGTCCATATGGTGCCCCGGCTCATGGGGGCGGAACGCTGCGGGGTGTTCATTCTCGATCCCAAGACCGACCGCGTGGTGTCCAAGTTGGGCACCGAATTAGGCGAGCACGAAATCGAGGCGCCTTTGGAAGGCAGCATCGTCGGACGGGCCATTTCGAGCGGGGAGTGCATTGTCGAAAACGAGCTCGACCAGCGAAAGGGGTTTCACCAGGAGGCGGACAAGAAAACCGGCTTCGCCACCCGAAACGTGGTCTGCGCGCCCATCGACAGCCTCGCCGGCGGCAAGCCCACCGGCGCCATCGAGGTGCTGAACAAGAGCAATGGCGACTCGTTCACGCAAGACGATGTGGCGATGGCGAAAGAAGTGGCGGACTATCTGGCCCTTGCACTGGAAAACATTCTCGTGAACGAGGAGATCATCCGTATCTCCGAGCAGCTGGACCGCGAGGTCAGCACCCTGCGCAGCGCCTACCTCGGCGACGTGCCCTTTATCGCCGAGAGTCTTGCCATGCGTAGCGTGCTCAACTTGGTCCAGATGGTGAGCGGCACCCCGGTCAACGTGCTCATCGAGGGCGAGAACGGCAGCGGCAAGGAGCTCATCGCGCGCATGATTCACAACGGCGGTCCCCGTCGGGACGGTCCCTTCGTTGCCGTCAACTGCGCCGCAATTCCCGAAACCCTCATGGAGAGCGAGTTTTTCGGTTACGAGAAAGGGGCCTTCACCGGCGCCGCCGGCAGCCGCGCCGGACGATTCGAGGAAGCCAGCGGCGGCACCTTGTTTCTCGACGAGATCGGCGATCTGCCTCTATCCATGCAGCCCAAATTCCTGCGCGCGGTGCAGGAAGGGGAGGGTCAGCGCCTCGGCAGCAACCAAACCCGCAGCTACGATTTGAGGCTTATCAGCGCCACCAACCAGGGATTGAAAAGCATGGTGGCCGGCGGAACCTTTCGCGAGGACCTGTCGTTGTTCGAGCGTTACGCCTGGCCCGGCAACGTGCGCCAGCTGCGGCGCGAGGTGGAGCGGCTGGTGGCGCTCACGCCTGAAGGTCAGCACCTCACCCCCGACCGCTGCTCCCCGGAGATCGTGGAGCAGGCCAGCGCGGCGGCTCCCCCGGGCAGCAACGATCTCTCCCTGCCGAGCCGGGTGCGCGAGCTGGAGCGAGTGATGATCCGCGACGCGCTGGAGCGCACCGGCGGCAACCGGGCCAAGGCGGCAGAGCTACTGGGCATTACCCGCCAGGGCCTGCACAAGAAACTGAAGCGTTACGCCAACGGAAACGCGGAACTGGTTTACTGGCCCCCGCGATAGGTTTTGACGAAGGACATCCCCTGGCCTCGTACAGATGGATCGCCGGATACCCGATGGCGGCGCTCGTCATCAGGGCGCACCAATCTCGAACGCTTTGGGCAACACCCGACAGCATTGAGGTTGGCGGCGTCTGACATTCAGAGAGACAGAGTCCGACATCCCAGTGCGCTGCAATCTGGGGTATGGCTGTTGCCCAAGCCTCCCGAGTGCGCGGCGCTCGCGCGCTACGTTCGCCATTGCCCCGACTAAGAGCAGGGCGCGTCGCTGCTGGCGTTTGTGCACGGGGAATTCGAACGATATCTACGCTGCGACCGGCTTGAGCCCCGTGCAACGCGAACGACTGTTGGCGCCTTCGCGTGGATTGCGGGCATGCACCGCGCACGGCTGGTTGTTGGGGCCTTGTTGCACGACGCGAGCCGTAGCCGATCAGAACGATCGAACGTTGGCTTATGCCATGCAATAACCATCCGGCATCCCGAGATGATTCATGGTGTTCACGATCGCGCACGCAAGCGCAGCCTCCGTCCTCTGCGACGACATCGTGCGACTGCGCATCGTGCCGCCAGTGATCGCTTTGTATCGCGACATCGTCGTCTCCACTAAGCTACGCCGTGTGTAACCTGATTCATGCGCCCACCGTCGGCGGCCAACCACGTCAATGGCTTGGATGGTCGCATTGCGTTGCCTTGGTCCATCGGTGGATCGGCCATTCGCCTGCGCATCGCGTCGAGGCGCAATCAGGATCGTCGGTGGAGGACCCGAAACATGAGCCTCGACCGCCGCATAGACCGATGATGTATCGTAGGCCCCGTCTGCCATCGCGGAGGCCAACGCATTGCCAATTTGAGCGAGTAATATAGACACTTGCGCCGCATCTCGAGCACGATGGGTTGTCAGCGCAGAGGCGAGAATTTCGCCGGTGTCGGCATTCACGACAAGGTGCAGCTTTCGCCATGCCCGGCGCTTCGGTGGACCGCCGCCTGGAGCATTGCCGCTATGAATGCGCAAGCCCGTGCTGTCAATCATGATGTGGAGCGGTCCGTCGCTGGCCGACACGGGGATCCGAACGTTGACAGCTTTGGAGCGCCGAGACAACGTCGTGTGGTCAGGGATGCGCAGGCCCAAGTCCAATAGCGCTGATATCGACTGAAGAAATCCCTCAGTCTGACGTAGTGCCAGCCCATACACGAGGCGAACCGTTAATGCGGCTTCGATCGCCAGGTCAGAGTAAACGGGCTGACCACCGGGCTTCTCGCCCGTTGGCGCCCGCCACGCCGCGATGGCGTCTTCGGACAACCAGAGCGTCAAATCGCCTCGTTTGCGCAAGCCGGCTTCATACGTGGGCCAACTCCTGACGCGGTAGCGCTGCTTGGTATACTTGAGCTGGCTGCGTTTCGGGTATCGATGTGCCATGGCATGCCCAACGTCCTTGAGAACGACACGACATCATAGCGGAAAGTGGCCACTGGGCGGCGCCGTGCACCAAGGCCGCACTAGATTAGACTTTAATACTTGTGAGCAATTTGGGCACGGGAATTTCCAACGCATAGCCCATATCGAGATTCGTGAATTGCAATTCGGACATTTCATTTCAAATGTAATAAGGTGCCCGGGCCGAAATATTTAGATTAACTCGCCCGAGATTTTTTGTACTGTAAGATAGTATAGAAGGCGTAGCAGCGGTCTCCTATCGAAGTAAAAGTTCTCGATCCCACCTTTCAGTTATACGGCCGACATTTTCGGGCGGATAGCTATTTCCATATAATCTCCCAGACCGCGTTTCGAGAATTAATTTAACCGGAGCTGCCCATGCCTCTCTTCCGCTCTCTCTTGTTTGCGCAACCACGCGAGCAGCCGCTGCGACATCGAAGCGGCGGCAGGGTCGCTGTCGTCTCGAGCGTGGGAACTGTCGAAAAATCGCGCTGAAGTACAGAATTTCTGCCGGCTCAGGGGCGCAATTTGGGCCAACACCGCGTCGAAGCGCAGGTTGACGACGGTTTGATGACCCGACGATACTCGATGGGATCGCGAAAAAGGGCGTTAATCCGTCCTATTCTCCGAGAGCGAGTAAAAAAACAAGGTGACCGATAGCGAGACATTTGTAGAAGTTACACTCTTAACAGAGTTTCGAGCAATCTCTTATGAAAAAAGGCATGAATTGTCCGAAATGCGGGAAAAGCGTGTTCATTTCAAGTTTGATGAAAAGGACTTTTAAGTGTCCAAATTGTTTTGCCGAATTAAGCAGTAACGCCGGTCGTGTATTCTTGGGCTGTGCGTTTTTCTCTCTGTTAATAGTGTTGTTCTTGTTGGCTCCATTATTATCAATGATAAAGCAAGTTTCAGAGTTTCCAGGAATAGAGATCTTCTTTAGGTCCACACTTGTTCCAATTGTTGCTGCGGCTTTACTGTATATCTATGTGATTGCGAACGTAATAATGGTTTTCCAAAATAAGAATTCAAAGAAGTCGTGAGAATTCAAAAAGAATTCACAAGCGGTCAGAGCCTGAAGTACACCCACCAAGGTACTGTCAACTTAGCGGCGTCAATTCGAGCTAATGGGAAAGACAGTTCTCACCTTGTTTTCATTAGACGCACGTCGCCTGCCGCCAGGTCCAGAATG
>CAMYJH010000017.1 GCA_947258715.1 uncultured Gammaproteobacteria bacterium | reverse complement strand
AATGCAGCGGACGCGCCGGCATGCGCCGCTGATGCCTGACATTGGAGGGCGCGAGACCGTGGCATCAGCCAAGAAATTCTCAGGCCTCAGTGAAAGTGAGAAGCACGCCTTTTTCAGCGAGGTCGAGACAAGAACTCTGGATCTTCTTGATGACCTCGGCGAAGCGCTTCTCGCGCGCGATAGGGATATCGTAAAGGATTATCTCAAGTACAACGAGCTAGGAATTGCGCTCGAGCATTTGTGCGATGCATTGATAGCAGAAGATCGATCGGTTAGTGAGTCCCAGTACTCCGAGATCGCTCGCCTGTTTGAGAAGATGGAAATGAATCCAAGCGGCCGCCTCGAACACCTCGCGCCGAGACGGCCTGCCTAATGCTTGCGCCGCCCAACGAGCGGCTGTAGCTGATACCCAAAAGCTCGCTCCACTCGCCAAGTAGTACACTTTTGGCGGCGGGCGCCTGACACCAGCCTTGGCGGTCAGCGCTTCAGGGTGCAGCTGAACCGTCAGTCCGTTAGGGGTTCTGACCTGCCCTGAATATTGGGCCATTCGGTGTCTGAGTTTTCTGTAGCGACGGCGGACCGCGCGCTCGTTCAACGGCGGTTTCGTCGCGGGCCTGGCGACGGTGCGCCTGTTCAATCGCAGCCGCTGCAGCCCCCGCGCCGCCGGTCTCGAAGTTGACGCAGATCAGCTCCCTTCGCGAAGAATAGCGATAGCGTTTGGGGTGCGCACCGAGGCAATTGCCCATGGAGTCCGTGCTTTTCGCCGGCGTCTTCGACCTGCCCTGGTGGGGCCACGTGCTGGTGGCTCTGGGGCTGACCCACGTGACCATCATCGCGGTCACCGTATATCTGCACCGCCACCAGGCCCACCTCGCCCTCGACCTGCATCCGGCGGTGAGCCATTTCTTCCGCGCCTGGCTGTGGCTCACCACCGGCATGATCACCAAGGAATGGGCCGCCGTTCACCGCAAGCACCACGCCAAGGTCGAGACCCCCGAGGACCCGCACAGCCCCCAGGTCCTTGGCCTCAACCGGGTGCTCTGGCTCGGCGTGTTCTTGTACGTGGCCGAGGCGAACAAGCCCGAGACGCTGGAGCGCTACGGACGCGGCACGCCCGACGACTGGTTGGAGCGCAACGTCTACCAGAGATTCAAGATTTTCGGGCTGGTGATCATGGGCGTCGTCGACGTGGTGCTGTTCGGCATCGTGCCGGGGCTGCTGATCCTCACCACCCAGATCGTGTGGATCCCGTTCTGGGCAGCGGGGGTGATCAACGGCATCGGCCACTACTGGGGCTACCGTCACTGGCCCACACCTGACGCCAGCGCCAACATTGTACCCGTGGGGATCCTGATCGGAGGCGAGGAGCTGCACAACAATCACCATGCTTTTCCCTCCTCGGCCAAGCTCTCCATCAAGCCCTACGAGGTCGACATCGGCTGGCTCTACATCCGCACCCTCGAGCTCCTGGGGCTCGCCCGGGTCAAGCGGGTAGCGCCGACTCCACATTTCGTTACCCCGAAGCCCGCCATCGACGCGGAGACCCTGCAGGCCGTGATCGCCTGCCGCTACGACGTGCTGGAGCACTACGCCGTGCTGCTGCGGCAAAGCTGCAAGGAGGAGAGCGCCCGGCTGCGGCGGGTTTCGCCGGATGACGCACGTGCTCTCAAGCGCCTGAAGCGATGGCTTTATCGGGACGAGAGCACGCTGCGCGAGCCCGTTCGCCGCAGGATCGCGGCGGTGCTGCCCAAGGCCCGGGAGCTACAGACGCTCTACGCCATGCGCCGGGAGTTGAGCGCCGTGTGGGGACGCTCGAAAGCGTCGCGCGAGCAGCTTGTAAGGCAGCTCCAGGACTGGTGCCAGCGTGCCGAGCAAAGCGGCATCGAACAACTGGCGGAGTTCTCACTACGCATCCGCAGTTACGTCTGAGCGCGCACCTCATCCATCCAAAAGGCAAGAGCGGCCAAAGCCGAAATATCTCGCGCATAAGCGACTCCGTGCTCAATTATTTCGGCTCTCATCCTTTTTCTGGCTTAACTCAGCCGTTACGCACACTAGAATGAACCCGGATGACCAGCTTGTTGAGGCCGCGCAGCAGGGTGATCTCGCCCGGGCACGGAAGGCGCTTCAGGCCGGCGCGGACGTTGATGCCACCTATCGCAACCTCACCGCGTTGTGGTGGGCCTGTCAGGAAGGGCATTTCGAAATCGTCAAGTTGCTCGTTAGCCGTGGTGCCAAGGTAAATGTTCAGGATGAGGACGGCTTCACCCCTTTGCAGCAGGCGGTGGGAGACAACCACCCCGACTTGGTCTCGTTCCTGATTGAGAGTGGCGCTGAGCTCGACTCGAGGGCTCATGCTGACGGCAACGGCACCCCTTTGCATACTGCCTGTGCCTATGGTCATACGGAGTGCGCGCGTGTTCTTCTTTCGCACGCTGCCAACGCCGGCTTGAAAGATGACGAGGGCAGGATTCCTGCAGACTACGCAAGGATGTACGGGCACAGTGAACTGGCCGAGATGGTCGACAGCTGGAGCGCGCAACCAGGAGATCAAAGCGGCGAGTGCTAAAAAGGGTTCGGCGCCGAAGTGTTTCTTAGTGAAGCGGACCCGAGCCCGATTATTTCGCTGCGACCGTTTTCCGGGCAGCATGTGGGCGTCATATTTCGGGTCTGATCCATTATTTGAGCAGCCAGCATGTCGGATGATGAGTTCATAAAGCTTCTGCGAGCACACGACGATCCCACTTATTCCGAGGCGCCGCCCGGTTTCGATCGAGCGGCTGCCGAATCGAGGTTCGTCAAGTTCGCCAACCATTTGAACTCGGCGCTGGGAGTGGAGTGCGCGTTCGAAACGGGCCTCATGATCCAGGATGCAAGCCACCACGGGGACATCCGGCTCCCGGAGTTGCTCCTCAAGGCGTCCTGGGCCTTAGGCGTGCGCGTGAGCAACTTCGGCCGCTTTTGCACCGTGTATGACGACGACTCGGTGGTGAAACCAGATGTCCTGGGGACCATCAAGCGGGTCGCTTCCGAGCACGGTTACGTGTATGTCCCGTCCCGCGTCCTGGATATGCCCTACGACGGCGAGAATACGGGGGTCTCGGGTTTCCGCGACTGGGGCGAACGGTTCTTCGACTGGATCTGACCGTCGTGCCCAGTTTCCGGCTCACAACGGTTTACGGCTGACGCAACGCAGTACGCGAACCTTCTCTTACGCCGCAACCGTTGCCGAGCGCGTTCTATTCAGAGCAAGCGTCGCATCCAGCGCGCGGCTGAGATCGGCAATCAAATCGTTTCCGTCCTCGATCCCCACTGAAAGTCGGATTAAATCGTCGTCGATGCCGGCCCGGGCCTTGGCCTCTGGCGTCATGGACTTGTGGGTCATGGTCGCCGGGTGCGCCACCAGGCTTTCGACCCCGCCTAAGGACTCGGCGAGAGAAAAATGATTCAGAGTGCCGATGAACGCCCCGACGCCTTCCAGGCCTCCTTCGATGCAGAAGCTCACCATGGCGCCAAAGCTCGACTGCTGCCGCTTGGCGGTCTCGTGTCCCGGATGATCCGCTAAGCCCGGATAATGCACTGTCTTCACCGCCTCGTGCTCGAGCAGTGCGTCGACGATGGCGCGCGCGTTTTCCTCGTGTACCCTGAGTCTGGCACTGAGGGTGCGCACGCCGCGTAAGGTGAGATAGCTGTCGAAGGGTGCACCGGTTATACCCAAACAGTTGCCCCACCAGGTGAGCTGATCGGCCAGGGGCTCGTCCCTGGCGATGGCGACTCCGCCCACCACATCGCTGTGGCCGTTCAAGTACTTGGTGGTGGAGTGCACTACCAGGTCGGCGCCGAGCGCGATGGGCTGCTGCCATCCCGGCGAGAGAAAGGTGTTGTCAACTGCCAGCAGGGCACGATGTTGGCGGCAAAGGCTGGCCGCAGCTTCGATGTCAACAATGCGAAGCAGCGGATTGCTGGGTGTCTCCACCCACAGCAATGATGGTCCATCGAAGAAGGCTTCTCGCAGCGCGCGAGCATCGGTCTGATCGACGAAGCGAACGCGGATGCAGTCCTTCTCCGCCAGCGCCTTGAACAAACGATTGGTGCCGCCGTAACAGTCGTGGGGCGCAATCAGCAGATCGCCGGGATTGAGTAGCCGGGTCACCAGGTGAACGGCCGACATACCGCTGCCGGTGACCACCGCGCCGGCGCCGCTTTCGAGTTCGGCCAGGGCTTGTCCCAGCTGGTCGCGGGTCGGGTTGGCCGAGCGGGTGTAGTCGTAGGCTCGCGGTTGTCCTATCTCGGCGAAGGTGAAGTTGGAAGACAGGTGCAGCGGTGGAACGACTGCACCGTACTGCGTCTCGGACGCAATTCCGGCGCGCACGGCGCGGGTTCGTGAGGAAGCTCGATGGGTCATTTCAGTTCTCCGTAGAATCCCGTTTGGGTCGGCTTCCCCATCGGAAACCCTGCGAAGAACCGTAAGGCGAGAGTACCGCGCCCTTCACCTGACCGCCGGGGATCCGGCGCGGTAGTTGCGCAGTTGCTCATCTCTCGGTGAGCCGACGCTGCCATCAGCGCGACTCCGCAGGAGTTGGCACCATTTCGAAGGGGTTAGCTTCGACGGTTGCCCCGGCTTCAAAGGGCCAGTCCCTCAGCCGGTCTCGATGAGTTGCGGGCCAGTCTAGGCGGGGCTCATGTGGGCGTCAAGCGGAGACCCGGCCGGGGGCGGGGTATAAGGAATGTCGATCATTACCGCCCAGTGGTCATCGGTGGTGCCATCGATTTTTGAGCGCCCGCCGACGGCCGCAAAGATCAGGCGGCTCGTGTCTGGTTTTGATCTAAGGCTCAGCGAAACGCGCAGCGCCGACTTGAACCGGTCGCTATCCGCGAAGCCAGGCCACGTAGTCGCCGACAGCGTCGCTCAAGGGTCTCGGCGCCCAGCCGGTGTCCTGCCGTAGCCTCGAGATGTCATAGGCACCGAAGCGCCCGCGGTGGAGCCGCGGGTCCTGGTCCAGATCGGCCAGACCGTTGTCACCCACTTCTTCGAAGCGAAGCGAGGGGATGGAGTGTCGGAATACTTCGATCAGCTCGCTTATGGTCGTGAGCTTGCCGGCGGCGATGTTATACACCGGGTAGCGCAGCGACTCGCTCTCGAGCAGGCCAATAATGGCGGTGGCTGCATCTCCGGCGTAAACGAAGTCCCCCGCAGCTTTAAGCGAGCGAAGGCGCACCGGTTTTTCTTCCAGTCCGAGCTCAGCGATGACTCTGGGCGCAGAGCGCACGGCGCGGCTCGGCGTTTCCCGATCCATGGGTCCGAAAACCCCGGACAGCCGCACCGAGACCGCCGGTAGCTCTAAGTGCTTCGCCGCGTAATCGGTGAACAGCTCGCCCGCGTGCTTGCTGATGGCGTAGATGCCGGCCGGCTCTACGAATCCATCCTCAGGCAGCGGATTGGGACCCTGGCTGGCGTAGACCGACCCGGAGCTCACGTTCACCAGACGCCGAAGTTGTGGTTGTGCCGTTGCCCACTGAAGCACGTTGAGCGTGCCGTCTATGTTGACCTTGATGGGCTCTCTGGCGCCGCTAAAGCCCGGGCGTCCGCGGCCCTTGGCGTGTACCAAGCGGTCGATCGAAGTGACCGTGGCGCCGTGGACGACGCCCCCCACGTCGTTGCGATGCTCAAGGGAGCTCCAAAGCTGGCGATCCAGGATGTCCGCCTGAACGAACTCCATGCGATCGGCCACCGCAGCGAAAAACCGCGCGGCCTGGTCGTCGGGCGCGGCGGCGTCGATGGCCAGAACCTTCGCATCAGCGCTGCGCTCGAGCCACTGGCGCGCCACGTGGCTCATGATGAAGCCCGCGGCCCCGGTGACCAGCAGCGTTTCCGCCTTGGCGACCAAAGATCAAACGAACCAGTCGGCGTGAAAGACCCCCAAGACCACAGCGACCGCAATTCCGGCCAGGGTGGCCGGCAGGGGAAAGTGGCGCAGACCGCGTAAGGTGCGCTTCCCGGTGAGCGGGATAAACGGCGTTCCCGCGAGGAAGCGACGATAGCTTTCGCCTTTAGTCTTCTTGTGGCGCAGATCCTGGTGCCAGCATCCGATCAGGGCAAAGAGCGGAAAGCCAGCGAAGAACGTCACGTCGCTGGCGTAGCCGTTCGGCACCAGGTGAACGAGCCCCCACAATCCGATACCCATGAACAGCGGGTGCCGAGTGATGTCGTGAACGGGACGGTGCAGCACTCTTTTTATGCCAACCACGGCGGGACTAGGGTGGAAGTAGCCTGCCGCTATGAGGATGAATGCGAGGGCGTTGCCCAGGAGCAGCAATGCTTGCACGGCGTCGTTGACCGGCACCTGCCAGAGCAGCGGTCCGGCGTGCTTGTTCACGTAATAGACCCACACGAGGGGGACGAAGACAGCGAAGGCAACCGCAGAATAGAGGCCGCGGAATGGCCATTCGCCCATTGCCGCCACTAGCTTGGTGCGTACGGGCGTCGCCGACAAAGCCATATGGCTTGCGGCAAAAGCAATCCAAAGGACGGCAATCAGCAGCGCAGCCTGCATGACTAGGGAATCCGGACCCTCGGAGCAACGAAGTCGCGGGCGGCAAAGTAAACCCGATGTCGGCTCGCGCGGGCAAGGATTTTATCAGACCGAATCTCCAAAGGCGCCTAAATTTCCCGTCTGGCGTTTTGCCTAAGGTTTAGGCGCCGGATCGGCGTGATAAAGTCCGGGTTCTGGCCGTAGGTTTCACAGATATGACGCAAACTAGAGCCGAAGGCTTCGTCTATCTGGCCGCCTTCAGCTTGTGCATCCCCGCCGCCAACTGGCTCATCGGTAATCTGGGTACGGTGTGTCCGGACACGGGACCCTGTCTGATTCCGGTGGCTCCGGGCGTAATGGCCCCAAGCGGCGTGGTGATGGTGGGGCTGGCGCTGGTTTTTCGCGACTTGGTGCAGCGACGCCTCGGGCGCGCCTGGGCCCTGACCGCCATCATCGCCGGCGCGCTGCTTTCTGCCGTGCTGGCACCACCCGCTCTGGTGCTGGCATCCGGTGCCGCCTTCCTGCTTTCAGAGACCGCGGATTTTGCGGTCTACACCCCGCTGCAGGCCAAGCGGCTGGTGCTGGCGGTGGCCTTGAGCGGCGCGGTGGGCGTGGTGGTAGACAGCGTGGTATTCCTTTACCTGGCCTTCGGCAGTCTCGAATTTCTGTTAGGCCAGGTCATCGGTAAAGCGTGGATGATTGTGTTTAGCCTGCCGTTCATCGTCTGGCTGCGAAACTCCGACGCCAGTCGGGGGATTCAGCCGGCATGAGCCCCTTGCGTTATCCGCACAAATTCCACCACCGGATGTCATGGGCGCTCAGCGGCGCCGGAAGGATTCGATGCGTGCCTCCGTGTCTTTGATCGCGTAGGCGGTGCTCGACTCGTAGTCGAGACCTTCATCCAGACGCGTCCCCTCCGTCGCTCGATAAAGATCCTTGTAGGCGGCTATGGTATCGCGGCTGTTGGCGAGGATCTGTGCGCATAGACCGTCGATGACCTCGTCCAGAGAGGATAACGGCGGGGCGAAGTTGGCAAGGCCCATCTCCAGCGCCTCCTTGCCGCTAAAGGTGCGCCCGGTATAAGAGAGCTCACGCGCTTTCAATACACCCACACGCCGCGGCAGCCGCTGGCTCATGCCCCAGGAAGGCCTGATTCCGTAGCGGGCGTGGGTATCGCCGAGCTTTGCCTCCGCCGCGACAACCATGAGGTCGCAGGCCAGGGCGAGTTCCAGCGCCCCGGTGAAGCAAAAACCGTTGACCCTGGCGATAACCACCTTGGGCAGGGTCTCGATTTTGCGTATGACTCTGCGACCGGGCACGTCCAGGAGCGGACCCACGGCGCCGTTCAGTAGTTTGCGTTGTCCGAGGCTTTTCAAATCCACGCCGGCGGAAAAGGCTCTTCCCTCGCCGCTGACGATGACGATCCCAACGGCGTCGTCATCCGCCGCCTCGTCGATGGCTGCACTCAGCGCATCAAGCATTTGCGGCGTCAGCGCGTTCAGCGCCTGAGGCCGGTTGAGCTTGAGAATCGCGCGCCCGTTTTGGTGTTGCCTGAGAACGCTGTCCATATTTCTTTGAGCTGAAAGACCTGAATGGGAACAGATAACCGGCAGAAGAGGCAAGAGCCGTGGCGCGGTCGGCAGCGGTCAGCGCCTTCTCCGGCGCGCTTTCGAGCCGCTTTGTCCGAGCGGTATTAAAGGGCGCCGAAATATTCGCCGGCGCAAAGCGGTCTAGGTGGTAACTAATTGCTTGAGGACCGTGAAGGTGGAAAATCCACCGCCGCCGAGGGTTGTTGTGGGCACGAGTGGCGAATAGGTCAGGGCCGCCGTATGTGGCGCTGCAACATTCCCGCGATCGATGCCACTGGACAAAAGGAAAAAAAGAGCCCCTTGGCGATCCCTGGACGTGAGACATATGTGAGACATATGTGACGCGATTTCGAGAGACCGCGCGTAGATTCGAGTTACCCGGACGGCAGCCAGACGCCTTAGTGACGCAAAGGCGAAAAACCCACGGCTACTGGTCAGACACCCGTTTTCGGGGAATTTTAAGAACGCGCGCGTGGTTATTTTAACGATGGAGAGAAGCATGAAGACACCACGTACCCCCAGCCACCTCAGTCGGAAGCCGTTGTGCGCTGCAATCTTGAGCGGAGTCGTGAGCGTTTCGGTGCCGACGCTGGTCGCGGTGGCGGCGAGCACGGCGAACCCGTGCGCCGCGAGGCGCAACACGGTCCTCGCACAAGCCTGTAATCCCTGTAACCCGTGCGCCACCAAACGCGCATGCGGTCCCTGCAACCCATGCGCGATAAAAAATAAGGGGTGCAATCCGTGCAATCCTTGCGCGGCGAGAAAAGCTTGCAGTCCGTGTAACCCTTGCAATCCCTGCGCCGCAAGGAAAGCCTGCAGTCCCTGTAACCCATGCAATCCATGCGCCGCTAAAAGCGCCTGCAGCCCCTGCAATCCGTGTGCCGCGAAGGGGGCCTGTAGCCCATGCGCCGTGAAAGTGAGCGCAAAAGACATCGTCCGTCCAAAGGGCACCAGGCTCTTTTCAGACAACAGGGCCAAGCTCGTCGCGGAGGGCAAGCGGCTCTGGAATGACAAGCGGCTCAGCACTAATGACCTGAGCTGCAACTCTTGCCACGCCAACAACGCAAGCCTGAACCCGACGTTTGCCGAGCCTTATCCGCACCGCGTCGCCATGGCCAAGCAGATGGCGGGGGTCGACAAGATCTCTGCCGACGAGATGGCGCAGTTCTGTCTTCTGGTACCGATGCAGTCGAAAACCCTGCCATGGAACTCTAGAGAGCTCGCGGCGCTGGCGGCCTACACGGAAGAGTTGCAGAAGACTTTTAAATACAACCCGTGCGCAGCGAAGAATCCCTGCAATCCATGCAGCCCGTGCGCGGTGAAGAGAGCCGCGTGCAATCCGTGCAATCCGTGTGCAGCAAGAAAGGCCTGTAGCCCGTGTAACCCTTGCGCGGCAAAAAAGAGCTGCAACCCATGTAACCCCTGCGCGCCGAAGAGAAACCCCTGCAATCCGTGCAATCCCTGCGCGGTAAAGAAGAGCAGTTGAGGTGCGTATCTACCTAAACCTGAGGAGACTCACATATGAGGCAATCTAAAAAACCTTTGCACATGAACCGCAAGCCACTTTCTGCCGCAGTGTTAGGCAGTATTGTGGTGGCCACTGCTCCCACCGTCGTGATGGCAGAGATCGGCGCGAATCCGTGGGCTGCGTCAAAGACCTTTAGTCAGGCACATCTGCTGCGGCTTGCCGCATGTACGCCTTGCGGCGCGACGAAAGCGTGTAACCCCTGTAACCCGTGTGCGACGAAGCGGGCGCGCGGCGCGTGCAATCCGTGCAATCCTTGTGCGGTAAAGAAAGCCGCATGCAATCCGTGCAATCCTTGTGCGGTAAAGAAAGCCGCATGCAGTCCGTGCAATCCGTGTGCGGTAAAGAAGAAAGGCGCGTGCAGTCCATGCAATCCCTGCAACCCGTGTAAGACGAGCTGAGTTCTATCGCTGGAAGAGTCTTCGCGGTGCGAATCTTTCGCAGATCGTTGCGCGTGAGTTGACACCTTTGAGCCGGCTACTTGTGCAAGGCTTCGCCCCGGACCTTCTGGTACCGGGGCGAACCTTCCAACCCGCCTGCGCTCTGGTCCGGTCACAACAAAGTCGGAGTGCAAAGCGAGGGTTTTCAAGCTGAATTGCTTCACTTCGGCAGACCATACGTTCCTGGTCGCCGAGCGATGGACCCGAGAGTGTGAGTGTTGCGGCGACGGCCGGAATTTCGAATCGTCGGCCGACCCTAAGCGTCGATCGAAAATAGTACTCACTTAAAGCGGAGCCTAGAGCTCGAAGGCATGAACGTGCTGACTCCGTGGCGAGGCGAACTCCGTACCACACCCATAGGGAATGACGGTTTCCGCTGGCGCGCCGCAACTTTCGTCGCCACAGTCTTTTTCACGTTATCAGCGGGCGGGCGTTTCGAATTCGCCGCTGCCGGCGAAATATCCGCTCCCGAAGTGGTCCGAGTTCCCGCGGGTAATTTTATTACCGGTTCGGACCGCGCAGAGCGTGAAGCTGCCTATAGACTGGACGAGGAAGCTTACGGCCACAGCGTCACGCGTGAGCAGCAATGGTACGAAAGTGAGCGGGCGCGTCAGACGTTGAGTTTGCCTGCCTACTGGGTCAGCAAAAATCTGATCACCAATGCTCAATATGCACAGTTCGTCACCGCTACCGGTCACCGGGTCCCCGACGTGGACAAAAAAACCTGGGCGTCCTATGGTCTCGTGCATCCATGGACTCGGACGCGGCGATTCGCCTGGGTAAATGGCGCACCGCCACGTGGCCGCGATGATCACCCGGTGGTGCTCGTGAGCCGGACCGATGCGGAGGCGTACGCGGACTGGCTTTCGCAGGCGATCGGCCATAGATGGCGGCTGCCTACGGAGCTCGAGTGGGAGAAGGCGGCCCGTGGCGTAGACGGGCGCCGCTTTCCGTGGGGCAACGCGTTCGCGCCGAAGGTGCTGAACAGCCACGATGCGGGACCTTTCGACACGCTTCCGGTTGGAAGCTTTCCCGAGGGGGCGAGCCCATTCAGCATGCTCGACCCGGCTGGGCAGGTGTTCGAGTGGACATCCACCATGACCTTCGCAGGACGGGCGATTGTCAAAGGCGGATCCTGGGACGATAAGGGCTGCGGCGTCTGCCGCCCGGCAGCGCGGCACAGCCGACCGGTGGATTTGAAACACATTCTGATTGGGTTCAGGCTGGTCAGAGAATGAATGAGACAGTAGCGGCAAAGGTCGAGTTACCCGAGCTTCAGGTTGCCTCGCTCGATTCCCTGTCCCGGGAACGGCGCGAGGCGATGGTTGAGGCTGGTGAAGCGATCCTTGAGTGTTTTCGAGTATTAAAGAAGGGCGGAATCAATATCGTCGGCGAGTGTCTCAAGGGGCAGGGAACATTCTACGAATTCGACCACTACCCAAGCGGCGACGTATACGATGAAGAGACCCATGCCCAATACTATTACCACGCACACCGTGGCGTTGCAGGGGAGCACGGGCATTTTCATAGCTTTTTACGCCAGGGCGCAGTTCCGCAAAACGTGAAGCCCGTAGCTTACGACGGAAAGGTCAAGTGGCCAGAAGGCAGCGATGCCGTTTGTCATTTGGGCGCGATTTCCATGGACGTTTACGGTTTTCCCATTGGCTTATTTGCCACCAACCGCTGGGTCACTGACGAAGTTTGGTACGCGGCGAATGACGTTATCAGCATGCTCGACAGGTTCGAGATAGACCACGCGTACCCGTCGTGGCCTGTGAATGTCTGGATCACGGCAATGTTTCGTCTGTTTAGACCCGAAATCGAGGCGCTCCTTGTCCAAAGGGATGCGTCGATCGACGCATGGAAGGCTGCTCATCCTGATGTCGATTTTTTTGAAGACCGTAACCTGGAGGTCACCGGACAGCTTCGTATTTCCGTCAAGGACCGGCTAGAGCAGCTCCACGACAGCCTTGCCTGATAATCCATGCACGAATTGTTAACCTCCTGTGAGGATTGAAATCGCATCGATTTTGATAATTTTCGCGCAGGCGGCGTCAAACGCCGTGGGCCTTCGCAAGCGCGCGGCACGAAGGCACACGTTGAGAAAATTGGCTGAAACTCGATAATTCGTCGAAGGGCCGCGCCAGCAGGAGTAAAGGTAGAGCAATGCGTTACCCAATCTCAATTTTCCGAATGAAAGCCGTTGTGGTGGCAGCAGCAGTTAGCGTCTTCTCCCTTGGCGGCGCGTCTTACGCGGCCGAGCCGACGGTGATCGAGCTCACCCAGGTTGGATGTCAGTTCATCGAAAGCGAGAACGGCGTCAATCACGGCTTCAAGACGACCCAGGCTTCTGATTGCGAGGCGATTAATGATCGCACCGGTGAAAAGCGACTGAAAAATGCCAAGGTACTGCGCTTGAGGCCCGGTAAGTACGTGTTCAAGGTGACCAACGAGAACGTTCCCTATCCCTTGGGTTTCTGGGTCCGAGGCGACGGCGTCCTCAACCGTGCGCGCCTGCCGAGCGTATCCGGTGGTGGCCTGACTATGGGTAAGTCCAGGAACTACGAGATCGATCTCAAGCCTGGTGAGTACGTATACTCATGCCCGCTGAATCCGACTCCGGACTATAAGCTCGTCGTTTCGGGCTGAGTGCTTCCCGGTTTCCGCCGGGGTCACGGGACAGCCAACGGAGCGGGCCGGTTGATTCCGGTTCCGCCGTTTTTCGTCTGCAAAATGGAGAGATCGATGAAAAAGCTGGCACATTTTACGGCGCGCGCGGTGTTCATGACCTTGGCGCTCATTCCCGTTGGTGCGATCGCAGATAACCCGACACCTTATTCCGGAACCCGGGTCATGAAGACGCCGCATTCTTACGCAACCCTGGTTCAACGCCTCGAAGATGCAGTGAAGAAGAACAAGATGGGAATTGTGGCCCGCGCCAGCGCGACCCTGGGGGCAAAGAAAATCGGCGTTACTATTGCCGGAAACATGGTGGTGATGGTCTACCACCCGAAGTATGCGGTGCGAATGCTCAACGTGAGCGTTCCCGCCGGAATCGAAGCCCCGATTCGCTACTACATTACCGAAAATGACAACGGTACGGCGACGCTCACCTACCGAACGCCAAGCAGTGTTTTCAATCCCTACCAAAATGCTGAGCTAGATCAGATGGCGGAAGAGCTCGACAGCATATTTGAACGTATCGCCCAGGACGCGGTGGGTCAGTGAAGCTGGCCCCCTAGAGCCGCTAGGGGCCGCGGTCCAGCGGGGAGCGGTCGGAGGGCTCCCAGAGGGCGTCCGCCGCGGTTTTAGGGAAACTAAAGTTTGAGTTGCCCGGGCCGATACACAACCTGTATCCCGGAGAGCTCAATGGCTGGAGACACCCCTCCTGGCGACGGGCCCAACAGCACCACGCGCTACCGGTCCAGGGGCATCACTACGGAAATCGCGTCAGCCGAAATCAAGGCCTCGGAGGTCTATGGCGACGCCCGCACGCCCGTGCTGAGCGTGGTGGCCGGCGCCCAGGTTGGAATGACGATGTTGCTCAACGGCTCCACACTTACCGTGGGCCGCGACGTCGGCTGCGACATTTCCCTGGTGGGCAGCGGGATTTCCCGCAACCATTGCCGAATCGATCGCAGACCTGGGGCCACATTTATTATCACCGACTTGAGCAGCACCAACGGAATTTTCGTTAACGGTTGCAAGCGGAAGGTTCACGAGCTCGTCGACGGTGACCTGATTAAGCTCGGTCCCTACACGGTGCTGAAGTACGGTATCGAGAACACTGCCGACGTTCGAACCCGGATCCGGCAGTACGAGCAGTCGATACACGACGACCTCACCGGTCTCTATAACCGCCGTTACTTCGACTCGCGGTTTCGACACGAGCTCGCCTATGCGAAACGCCATGGCGATCTGCTGAGCGTCATTCTCTTCGACCTGGATCGCTTCAAAAACATCAACGATGACTATGGTCATGCGGCCGGAGACTTTGTTATTCGGCGCCTGTCAGAACGTCTGTCTGGACATCTGCGTTCCGAGGATATTCTTGCACGCTACGGCGGTGAAGAGTTCGCCATCATTCTTCGCGGTGAGGGAGAGGAACGAGCCTTCATGACCGCGGAACGCGTAAGAACTTTCGTCGAGGGGCTCGCGTTTCCGCTGGGCGAAGGCCAACGCTCCTTGACCATATCCCTTGGTACTTCCACTTTGCGCCCGGATGGACCGTCCACCGCGGACGAGATCGTGGCCGAGGCGGACGAAAACCTTTATAAGGCTAAGACCGAGGGCAGGAACCGCACCGTAGGTAGCTTTAAATCATAGCTTTCAGCGCGTCGATTCGCGCTGCCCGCCCGATTCCGGCCCCTGCGATCCTCGACAGCGTCGGCAGGTTTTCGCCCGCAGTTGAAGACGATACGATATCGCCCTTGCACGCCAATTGTTAAGCTCTGCAGCCCAGCGTAGATTCTTGGTCACATGATCAATCCCTTGCGTCTGATCATCGGCATCAGCGGTGCTTCGGGTGTCGTTTACGGCATCCGGTTGCTCGAGTTGCTTCGACCCACTGCTGTTGAGACTCACCTGGTGGTTTCCAAGGCCGCGGAAATGACTATCAGCTACGAAACGGATCGCAAGACCTCCGAGGTACGTAAGCTCGCCGACGCCTGGCATCCGATTGGAGATATTGGCGCATCGATATCCTCGGGGTCCTTTCGCACCGAAGGAATGATTATTGCGCCTTGTTCGGTACGCACGATGTCGGAGATCGCTTCCGGCGTCACTTCGACATTGCTCACCCGGGCTGCGGATGTGGTGCTTAAGGAGCGACGCCGATTGGTGCTGCTATTGAGAGAAACGCCGCTTCACGCGGGGCACTTGCGCACCATGCTGCAAGTGACGGAGATGGGCGCCGTTGTTATGCCACCGGTCCCCGCGTTTTACGCCCGGCCCTCGAATATCGACGAAATGGTCTTACAGACGCTCGGACGGGCGCTGGACCTGTTCGGCATCGATGTCGGGGTCGCGCATCGCTGGGGCGAAAAGTGAGTAGGGGGAGCAGTACCGACCCGGCTGCATCGTACGGCGGGGCCCTCGGGCTGGTTGTGTTGCTGGCCTTGTCGGCTGCGGCGCCATCGGTGCGCGCTCAACAACACGTCTTCGAACCTGTGGCCGTATCCGAAAGCGTGCTTTCAAGTCCCCACGACCTGATCCTTTCCGCCGACGGTCGCCATTTACCGGTGGCGGATTTGGGTAACCACGTGGTGCGAGTCATGGATGCAGATACTCTCACCGTTGTTGCTGGAGTCGGATCGGGTGAGTTCTCGGCGCCCCACGACGTGGCCATGGATGACCAGGGGAGGCTTATGGTGGCGGACACGGGCAATAATCGCGTTGCCATATTCGAGCTGAACGGGGTAACTGGACGGCTGGTGGATGAGCTCAGCGACGGGCTCGGACGACCCGAGGGAGTGGTTCAGGGGCGTGACGGACGGGTGTTCGTAACCAGCGTCTCCGGGAGCCACATCACAGCCTTTAGCAATGGGCGCCGCGTCGCTCGCGCGGGTGCTCCGGGGAGCGGCCCGAATCAATTTATCCGACCTCATGACATCGATATTGACGATAGCGGGCGGCTCATCGTCGCCGATCCCGGCAATAACCGCCTCCAGGTGCTTTCCCCGGACCTCGAGTTCGAGTTCAGGATCGGCGGCGCACCGCCCCACGATTTCAACCAACCGAAGTACTTCGCTCTGGATGAGCTCGGCAGGCTATATGTGGGCGACCAGTACAATTACCGAGTTTTGGTATTCGATTGAAATTTCACGCTTCTGGGTCAGATGGGCACGGGATCGGCGGGAGATTCACCGCATGAGCTCAATGGCCTCGAGGGCGTCGTGGTGCGGGGAAGAGACGTTTGGATCGCCGATACGTACAATAACGCGTCGTGCGCTATCGAAGAAAAGACGATAGCATGAACTGAAAAGCTGACCGTCGGCGTGCGGCGATAAATTTCGCCTGGAGCTTCAGTCGTTGCGAGTGGAATCGTCGGGGCGCTGTCCGGTAGGCCTGCAAGGGTCACCGTCATGGAATTGCGACTCTGCGGGAAGAAACTCAGCTTTTCCGGCCCAGCGGCGGATACCGTTGGCGGCGCCAAGTAACCGCGGATTGCTAATCATCCGCATTAGCAGCGCATGCTTACCCGGAAAGTCAATCAAAGCGAGAGCAATTAAAATCGTCAGCAGGCCTTGACCTGGAGTGAAAAGCATGATGATTCCCGCGAGCAATAGCACGGCACCCACTACGTTGCGTAAGATGACAATCAAGAAAGCGACGACTGGGTGTCGTCCGCTAAATGGTTTGGCCGGCAACTGGGCGAAAAAATCTTTGGGAAGAACGATAATCAGCCAGGGAATCAGCAGCGCGGTGACGACGAAGAGCACGATTGAACCGAGTCCGAGAAACCAAAACAGTGGCTCGTGAGTCTTGAGAGCCTCGAAAATCGCGTCGATCAAAAGGTTTTCTCCCGCAATTGGATGTGCGGCAAGACTCTCAGGAGACTGAGTATAGCGACTTGACCAGGCCGAGTCGTTTAAAGTGTAAGTAGCGCAAGAAAAAGAACCATGAATAACGCTTTCTCGCTAACATCGTCTCCAACGCCGCGGCCCGGAGAGGGTTTGGTTCTGCCCCATATGCGGAATAGGCTCCATATTCTCAATTACAACATACAGGCCGGCATGGCGTCCCGTCGCTACGCGGATTACCTCTTGCACAGCTGGAAGTACTTCCTGCCACATCCGAACCGTTGGCGCAATTTCGATGCCATGGCGCAGCGGCTGAGGCGCTATGACCTTGTCGCGCTTCAAGAAACCGATCCTGGCAGCTTGCGCACCGGATTCGACAATTTCACCGAATATTTGGCCAGGCGCGCCGGTTTTCCGTATTGGTTCGAGCAAATCAATCGCGAGGTGGGCAGTCTATCCCGGCACGGCAATGCGATACTGTGCCGGGATCGTCCTTTCGACGTTGTGGATCACAAGCTGCCGGGAATACGTGGCCGCGGCGCGCTCATCGCGCAGTTCGGGTGGCCAAGATCAGGTATTGCCGTCATCTCGGTGCACCTCGCGCTGGGAAAGCGGCCACGGCTGCTCCAGATGCAGAGCCTTTGTGAATGCGTCAAAGAATATAGTCACGTCGTACTCATGGGAGATTTCAATTGCGAACTGAACAGCCGGGAGATGCGCAAGTTGTTCTCAGCGACGGGTTTGCGCGCTCCACGGAGTACCGGTGACACCTTTCCGAGCTGGCGGCCGAGGCGACGGATCGACCACATCCTGGTGACCCCGGGCATCAGCATCGTGAACGCCGCTACTTTGGCCTGGGACTATTCCGATCATCTTCCGGTCGACATGCAGGTCGAGCTGCCTAAAGAAGTGCAGCTGGAGCTGAATTGAGCCACCCGCGCTAATAAAGGCAACGATCCCCGATTTTGGAAGCGGTGTTGCCCCCGTAGGCCCGGGCGAGGGATGATGGCTTGGTTGCTACTTTTTCCTTGCCTGCAGCTGATGCATCAGAGGTGAAATGGCAACGAACTTGTGCGCGAATACTGAGATCGATTTTTTACCCGGTGAGACAGATTTTTCCGCCTTCTTGGTGCGACCCGACCTCCGGCCCACAGCCTACAAATATGGCGAGAACAGCCAGGCCAGTGCGTCCCTCGTCCGCACTGGTACCGAACGGCTGTCGAGTTCGTCAAGCGATATTTTCCGAGAGCCACGCTGTATCGACTCCGCATAATCCGCCATCCGTTGGACCAGACTCCGGTCGAAGACCTCCACGTTGAGCTCGAAGTTTAGCCTCAAGCTTCGCGGGTCGAGGTTGGCGGAACCCACCTGGGCATATAAATTGTCGATGATGAAAAGCTTGGTGTGGTCGAATGGTGGCGGCTGGTAGTAGGCGTTGGCGCCGTATTCGACTATCTCCCACAGCATATTTGTCGTTGCCCATTGGACGAATGGCAGGTTGTTCTTTTCCGGCATGATTACGCTAACTGCCACGCCTCTGAGCGCCGCTGACTGCAGAGCGCCGATCATCTCTCGGGAAGGCAGAAAATAGGGCGTAACAATAATCGCCCGCTGCCGGGCCGATGAAATCGCTCCGACTAGAATTGTCGCCAGTGTGTTGAAGTCCTCGTTGGGACCCTCCGCAATGGCGCGGCAGATGGCGGTGGCCTGGGATTTCGTCGTGCTTCGGGGCCATTCATCGGGCGCTCCCGGCGGGGTATCGTCACCGGTGCAAAAGTGCCAGTCATCAAGGAAGGTATGTTCGAGCTGCCCGACCACGGGTCCTTCGAAGCGAAAATGAATGTCGCGGGCGCGCGCCGGCGGCTCTGGTAACCGTGCAAGGTGACGGTCAGCGATGTTCATTCCACCGGTAAAGCCGATCGTGCCGTCGACAATGAGCAACTTGCGGTGATTTCTAAGATTGACGTAAAGCGTTGGCGGAATAAGTTTTGGAGGAAGAAAGCGCGCCAGACGGACGCCGCGTTCTTTGAGCGAGCGGCCGACGCGCCGAGGTAAGCCGTAAAATTCGCCGACGCCATCGATGATAACGCGCACGTCTACACCTCGGCTTACGGCGTTACCCAAAGCTTCAACGAAGCTCATGCCGGATCCGTCGCGCTGGAATATATAGGTAGAAAGCAGGACGGAGTTTTGCGCCGAGTCGATGGCGCGCAGCATTTCAGGATACGCAGATTCGCCGTCTGGCAACGGAGAGATGGCGTTTCCCGAGACCAGAGGATGGCGCGTAACCGCATCTGCGGTGCGGGCGAAATTCTGATACTCATCGGGAAGGTCTTGGTGGTGGACCTCGAACGGCGCCCGTGGGGCAGCTTTAGTCTCGTCGAGCTCGACCCTAAAAGAGCGCGCCTTTCCCAGCTTCTTGGCGCGCGTTCGAATTCGGTTGATGCCGAAAAAAGCGTAAAGCAGTGGCCCTGCGACCGGGAACAAGAGGCAAATGGCAACCCAGGCGAAAGCGGATCTGGAATCGCGCTTGAACAACAGCGCGTGCATCGCCGTAGTCAGCGCAACCGCCGAAATCAGCAGCAGCAGCAGCCATTGGCTTGCTGACATTTCGAACATAGGCGTTGCTTGTCAGGATAATAATCGCCGATAGCGTACTGCAAGCAGCGGGCAGAGCGTACCGAAAAAGCGCGTCACTGAAGCTAGGGGGGTGGAGCAACCCGTAACTCAGGCGCCTTTGGTTGTGCCTAGTCAAAAAAAACGCCGCCCGAAGGCGGCGCTTTCTTTTCGCAGGGAATATGAGTGTTCAGCTCACCTTTCGCCATGTGCCGTCGGGCTGCCGGCAGGCGCGGCCTTCGAGCGTTTCGATCTCGTTACCGATAATTATCCGGGTAACGTAACCCCGGCAATATTGGCCGTTCATCTCGTAAATTCCCGTCGGAGCCACGTTGTAGCGCGCGCCGGTATCCGGATTCGTCCAGCTCACGGCCTGGTAGTCTTCAGCCCGCTCAACCGCCTGACCGGTGCACGCCTGGTCGATCTGGTCCATGTGCGCACCTATGCTCTTGCCCACCAGCACTCCGACGATGGTGCCGGCCACTGCCGCCGCAATCTGCCCGTCGCCTTTGCCGACCTGCGACCCGGCCAGGCCGCCGATGGCGCCGCCGATGAGCGCGCCCACCGTCTCGCGGTTGCAGGTGCTATCAGCAATTCCGTACTCGCGGCTATATTGCACGTAGGCGGCTTCGTCGTACTTATCCTGGCGGGCCTTGAATTTGTGCTTGTTCTTGTGCTTGGCGCGGTAGCCGTGCGCCGGCGCCCACGGCGGCGGGTCGGCCCAGCTCGCCGGCGGCGCGGCGAGAAGAAGCGCGGCGGCAACGACTACGGACTTTAAGATCCACTGGAATCGTTTCCTTGAAGACATTTCACTGGCCTCTGGTGCCTTAACCGGATTTATCATAGGTAAAATCCTAGTCCTAATTTCGTGCGCGGCCACGCCCAACTGGCAGCCGTTATGTGAATTCCGTCACACTCTTCGCAATATCGAAGTCTTTGCTTGCCCAAGGCCACCGATAAGGCGTCAGACGGCAACGGGACATGCCACCCCGGTGCCGCCGAGTCCGCAATATCCGCCCGGATTCTTGGCAAGGTATTGCTGATGGTAGTCCTCGGCGTAGTAAAATTCCGGCGCCTCAACGATTTCCGTCTTTATCGGGCCGTAACCCCGCTTCTCCAACGCCCGCTGATAGGCCTCGCGGGCGGCTGTCGCCTCGGCTTTCTGTGCCTCGGAGTAAGTATAGATTCCCGATCGGTACTGGGTACCCACATCGTTCCCCTGGCGCATGCCCTGGGTCGGATCATGGGATTCCCAGAAGACCTTGAGCAGCGAGCCGTAATCAATAATTGATGGGTCGAAGACCACGCGAACCACTTCGTTGTGCCCCGTACGGCCGCTACAGACCTCCTCGTAGGTGGGATTGGGCGTGAACCCACCGGCATATCCGACAGCGGTGACGTGCACGCCTCGAGTCTCCCAGAAGCAGCGTTCGGCGCCCCAGAAGCACCCGAGGCCAAAAAGCGCCATCTCTGCCCTCCCGGGATACGGCGGCTTGAGCGGACGACCGTTGACGAAGTGACGCTCGGGTACTGGCATCGGGGTGTCGCGGCCGGGAAGGGCGTCTCCCGGCGCCGGCATGACGGCTTTTTTCGTGAACAGAAACATGGGCAAAGCTCCGGAGTCGGCAGACCGGTACCAGTGTCCCCCCATAAGAGTGGCCGCCTCAAGGGGCAAGAGACGGGCCATGCTGCGATGCAAAATCAGCCTCCCTTGAGACAGCGATGTCCTGCCGGCGTTCCCTCGAGGACTCTGCTTGTTCGCCGAGGGTCTAAGGCGCGCGGTTGGCGATGGTAACCAGCGACCTGCGGACTCCCGTGGACGAGGCGAATTCCCCCCGCCATTTGCGTAAACTGGATGCTCACCCGCCAACTTGCCCCAATCGCTCAGGTGCCGGAATGAAGTACTACCAGAATGTCCTTGACCTCGTGGGAAAAACGCCGCTGGTCAGGCTCAACAAGCTGGCCCCTGCGGGCTCGGCAATGGTGCTCGCCAAGATGGAAAACCTCAACCCGGGAGGGTCGGTGAAAGATCGTATGGCGGTGAACATGGTTCAGCGCGCGGAGGATGCCGGTCTCATCAAGCCGGGGGCGACCCTGATCGAGAGCACGTCGGGCAATACGGGGCTAGGGCTCGCGATGACCGCGGCGGTAAAAGGTTACCGCTGCATTTTTACTATGCCGGACAAAATGAGCAAAGAAAAAATTGACATGCTCAAGGCGTATGGCGCTGAGGTTATCGTCACCCGAACCGACCTTCCACACGATCACCCGGAAAGCTACGTCGAGGTTGCCAAGCGTATCGCCCGCGAGACGCCAGCAGGCTTTTACACCGACCAGTACTACAACATGAACAATCCGGAGGCCCACTATTTGACCACCGGGCCTGAGATTTGGGAGGACACGGACGGCAAAATCGACTGCCTGGTGGGCGGCATCGGCACCGGCGGAACGATTTCCGGCGCAGGAAAGTACCTGAAAGAGAAAGCCGCCGAATCCGGGCACGAATTGCGAATCGTTTGCCCAGACCCGGAGGGTAGTATTTACAAAGACGAGTTCTACAAAGGTTCTTCCGGCGAACCGGGCATCTATCGGGTCGAGGGAATCGGCCACGATTTTATGGTGGGCACCCTAGACTTAACAGTCATCGACGATATATTCAACGTTTCCGATCGGGACTCTTTCATTACCGCCAGGCGGCTTGCGCGTGAAGAAGGCATTTTCTGCGGAGGCTCCACCGGCACCGCCGTGTATGGCGCGCTCAAGGTCGCGAAAGAGTTAGGTCCAGAAAAGCTGGTGGTTGTAATACTCTGTGATTCCGGCGACCGTTATTTGAGTAAATGCTACGATGACGAATGGATGAAAGACATGGGCTTCCTGGGGCCCGAACAACGGCTTGGCACGGTGCGTGAGGTATTGCGATTCAAGGGCGACAAGGTCGAAGCCGCGCAACCGAACGAAACGCTTTCCAGCGTTGCAAAGAGGATGTCGGAGCTGGGGATCTCTCAGATGCCAGTCGAGGCAAAAGACAATGGGGCCGGTTTGCTTATGATCCACGAAGTGGATCTACTACAGAGTCTGGTCAGTGGTCAGTGCACCCCTGAAGATACCGTCGTGAACGCTGCCAAGCCACTCGAGGGTCAGGTGTCTTTGGACGATCCGCTGACTCGCGTCCAGGCCGTCTTTGATCAGAATAACGTTGCGGTCGTAATCTCTGATGGAGCTGTTGCGGGCATCATCAGTAAGATCGACGTGGTGGAGTTTCTGGCGGCGCGCAGGTGACAGCCGCGCTCTCCGGAGTTCAGCTGAGCTCGAGGCATTCGTCGACGAAGTTGTCGAGGGCCAGCCTTGAGGGCTCCGAGATCGAATAGATTTGCAGGCCGACGCGATATTCTTGCTCCGAGACACGTCTCGAAAAAACCGCCCTGCACTCGGCTTCGATCTGCTCCGGTTCCTGACCGGATTGGCTCAGCCGGAGCTTCAAAAAAATGCTCGGAGGCTTGGTTGGACGTGACAGACCGGGGCCGCCAAATATCTCTCGAACAGTAATTCCATCGCAAAGAAGCTGGACGCCTCTTTTAGACACGTCGTAAGTTGTCGCGAACAGCGTCTTGTCTCCCGGCGCGATAATTTCGACCGGCAAAGCCTTTTTGATCCTAGGATGATCGCGCTTGTATTCGCTCATCGGTACTTTCGAGTGGTTTTACGCGGTGACCTGATCGTAAGAAGAATAGCCTGCGATCGCGGATGTGGAAACCTGAATGGGGGCTGTGTTCTCGATCCGGCCCAAGGAGTGGAACGCCTCGATCCGAGTCGGGAAACGGAGCCGGGTCAGCCAGAAGGGCGAGGCTACTTCGACCCCGTCTTCAAAGCAGGATCTCGATGGCAAATCTGAATCTGTATCTATACATGAGAGGATTCCAGCGCGGGCTGGTGATCGTGCTGGTGCTGGCAGGGGCCGTGTTCGGAGCCTGGGAAGTCCGCAACCGCATCACCCACGTGCACGAGATCGATGCCAGAGTTGCAGGTGAACTGATTACCGTGAGCAGCCGGGTGTCCGGTTGGGTGGACGAGATCGTCGTCGAAGAGGGCGACGGCATCGCGAAGGATCAGGTGCTGGTGCGCGTTGACGGCCGCGAGTCCAAGCTGCTGGTCGACGAGCTGGAGGCGCAGATGCGATCGGTGGCTTCTGAACGGGCGCGACTCAACGCCGAGCGCAAACTTATAGACGAGCAGACCAAAAGCCGCTATGAGACCCAGCTATCCAAAATGAGCGCGGCGGAAGCTTCGGTGTCCGCGCTGGAGCCGCAGCTGGAGCTGGCGCTGTCGGAGCTCGAACGGTCCAAGTCCCTTTTCGAAAAGCGAGTAATCCCAAAACAAAAGCTTGACCAGGCGCGCGCCACCGCGCGGAGGATTCAAGGGGAACACCGCATGGCGGTTGCGGAGCTCGAGGAGTCACGCTCCGGTATACAGGAAGCCCGAGCCGAGCGGGAGCGGCTGAATGTCCTCGACGGCGAGCTCGAAATGCTGCGTCATCGCGAATCCGCTCTGCTTGCAAAGCTCGAACAGCAGAAGCTCGATCTGGCCGATCGGGTCATCCGCAGTCCCATCGAAGGCGTCGTCGACAAGACCTTCGTCGAAGCGGGCGAGTTCGTCACCTCGGGCCAGCGTCTGCTGCTAATTCACGATCCGCGGCGGATATGGATTGAGGCAAACGTCAAGGAGACCCAGGTTCGGAAGCTGAAAATCGGACAGTCGGTCGATATCCAGGTTGACGCCTACCCGGATCAGAACTTTCAAGGCAAGTTAATAAGCATTGGTAATACGACCACCGGCAAGTTCGCCCTGCTCCCCAACCCCAACCCCAGCGGCAACTTTACCAAGATCACCCAGCGCCTTCCGGTGCGTATCGGTATTCGGCAGAACGACCGCATGCTCAAGCCCGGCATGATGGTGGAGATCAGGATTGACGTCAGAAAGCGTTGACGCGCTTTACAAGCGCTACGGCCGAAGTTATCTCTGGCTGGCCACCTTCACCGGCGTCACCGCTTCCTTCACCATGGTGCTGACCGGCACCGTGGCCAACGTCGCCGTTCCCGACGTCATGGGCGCGTTCGGCGTCGGACAGGATATCGCGCAATTCATCGCCACCGCGTTCATCGCTACCATGACCGCGAGTCAGCTTCTCAACGCGTGGTTCGTCGGCGCCTTCGGTCAGCGGCTCGCATTCACCATGGTACTGACGATTTTCGCAGCCGGCGGCTTTCTCTGCGCCCTGTCGCCGAGCCTGGACTTTGTGATCGTCGGTCGCGTCATGCAGGGATTCGCCGCCGGCGTTGTCCAACCGCTGGTGATGGTCACGCTCATTCAGGTGTTTCCTCCCGAGCGGCGCGGCACCGCGATGGGGATTTACGGTATGGGCCTGGTGCTGGCACTCGGTCTCGGCCCGCTGGTGGGCGGCGTCGTTACCGATGCCTTGAGCTGGCGCTATATGTTCTTCGTCCCTCTCCCTCTGGTCGCCATCGCACTCATCATGGGGACGTTCTTCATGCCGTCAGAGAAGACTGAGAAGGAATCCGTGCCGTTCGACTGGATCGGCTATGTGCTCTTGTGTGTCGCCTTATTTTGTCTGATGTCGGGAATCGCCAACGGTCAGCGTGAAGGCTGGGGATCGGACACAATTGTCACGTACTTTGTCATAGGAGGGATTTCCGGCGCGGCGTTTATTCAGTCACAGCTTCGTGCCGACGCCGCTCTGCTCCAGTTTTCGCTTTTTCGCAATCCGAATTTCGCCGCGGCGATAGTGGTCGCCTTCGTTTACGGTGTCGGCAATTTTTCCACCACCTACGCGGTGCCGGTGTTCGGCCAGCTGGTTCAGGGCTTGACGCCCACCGCCGCCGGCTCGCTGCTGTTGCCAGCGAGCCTGGTGCTTGTGGCGATATTTCCCTTCACGGGCTGGCTTTCGGATCGCGTGCCTCCGCAGGGTCCGCTGATGGGCGGCTTCTTGCTGTTCGTCACCGGGACGCTGTTGCTCGCCACCGCGGACGTCAACACGGCGTATCTCAACATCGTCCTTTTCGCCATGGTGGGACGTCTTGGTATGGGATTCATCATGCCGTCGCTGATGAGCGCGGCCATCAAGGCCTTGCCTCCGGAAGAGCTGAATGCGGGCTCGGGAACCGTAAATTTCTTCCGTCAGCTCGGTGGCGCCTTCGGCATCAACGCCGTGGTCGCGCTGATTGAACGCCGCACCCAGTTTCACGCCGACGCACTGACAACCACCCAGACCGCCGATAACGCGGCCACCCGGGAGCTGCTACAACTAGCTGGCGAAATTCTCAACCAGACGGGCCTGCCGGAGGCTATCCAGCGAGCCGTTACCCTGGAGCACCTGAGCGACATGATCTATGCCCAGGCCATTACGCTTGCCTTTCAGGACGGATTTCGCGTCATCGCGCTGGTGTTCGTGCTGGCCCTGCTTCCGGCATGGATCTTGGGCCGCTCGGCGCGCGGCGCAGCCCGAACCGCGGCGGCGCGGGCATGACTTTTCTCAACCGACGTGTGGTCAAAGAAACCCGCTTTCGAAGCCGGCTCGCCCGCGACTCATTTCATCGGGTCGTCCAGAGGGCGGGCAGCTTCCGACACTCCAGATTCGATTCTTGTTAGATCGAATTCGATCTCTCCAGCAACTCCTGAATCAACCCTTCACTGTCGCCGCCACCGAATGTGATGCCGCCAGACGAGTAGGTGCTGCCGTGGGTGACGGCGAGATTAACCACCTGGGCAATTCCTGAGATAAAGTCTCGCTCATCCAGGGTCGAGAGCGGGTGTAAAAATGCGCTCCAAAGCATGCCCCGGGCGATGGCATAGCGGGCGTCGAGAGCGGAGTCGAAGTTCGCCTGCATAAGTCGGGTCAAGCGCTGCTGTTCGAGATCTTGCACCTCTATTACTCCGGTGAGGATGCGCATGCGGTTTGCGTTATCGTCGGTGATGACCAGCAACTCCCTCTCTGCGACGGTGAAGCGCCAGAAACCCGATCGTCCCTCTGCCTCGGCATCGATCTTGCGGATAATGGATTCCAGCCGATCGTTGGTCATGATCTCGGCCTGATCGCGCGCGCACTCGGGAGGTTGCGTTTCCGCAGCAAACATGACGGGCGCAGCGCAAAACGCGGTCAGCACAAGAATGGTCGATAGATAGTTTACCCGGGTCAACGAGCGCATAACGATATCTCCGTGTTTGTTTGCTTCGAGAAGTAGCCGGTGTCGGTAGGTATGAGAATAGCCCGCGCGCGAGATCAATCCTTGTTCTCAGGCCTGCACGAACTCAAGCGCCATCCCACAGCAGACCGCCGGTGAGACGATGATGCGTTCACCTTTGCGAAAGCGTTCGATGCCGCCGCGTTCGAGGCACGCATCCGTGACCCCGAGGTCGCCCGTCCGGATCCCTGCTGCAACGAAGCGCGCGCCAGAGCCGGAGTCGATCCCGGATGGAGCTGAAAAACGGCCGGCCGCTGCTTCTGGTGGAATCACCTCGATCTTTCCAACAGCGGTATGGATATGCAGCTCTTCACTTTGGAACTCAACGCTGCCAGTGCCGAAGAGTACTTCGAAGAACGCTGCGTAGCGGCGCGGTGCTTCCGCCGCAAGGACGACCGAGGCGAAATCCATGGCCCCGTTGGCGTGACGCTGGTACTCCGGTTGCCAGAACGCGTCCGGCGCATGCTGCTGGCAGCAAAAAAAAACGGCGTTGGGCATGTCCTGGTTCAACACGAAGGCGATGGTAAACGCAACTTTCGCCTCGCTGCCGTCTGGAAGCTTTGCGCCGCGCTCGAAATAGACCGGCTCGAAGGTGGTCAGTCCCGCTTTTCGCCATCGCGCTTCTTCGGCGCGAGCGTCTTCGCTGGAAATCACCAGCATCGACATGCCTTCTCCGCGGGAAAGGAAATCCGCGTTGTGGGCGGCGAAGCTGAAACGTTCATTGGCGTGCGGCGGGATGCGTCCAGGGTCGACAATCGAGAGCAGTTCGATGAAGCTCGATCCCATTTGGGCGAGGCTGTTTCCAGTCCCAAAGGGGTGTGTTGCGGGGGGCGTGAGGGTAAAACCCATGCTACGAAAACGATCGCGCGCCGCATCGAGATCGCGCACGCAAAGCACGATGTGATCGACTCCCGGGGTTGACGACACGCTCGCGTTATCTCTGCCGATCGGTATCGGCACGGAAATACGGCGCCACCGACGGTTCCGGCGGAGCGCGCCCCCGGATGACGTCGGCGAGCTTCTCCGCCAACATGATGGTGGGCGCATTGAGGTTACCGCTGACGATGCTGGGCATGATAGACGCATCTACAATCCGCAGGCATTCAATTCCGTGCACCCGCGCTTCGCCGTCTACCACCGCCATGTCGTCGATGCCCATTTTGCAGGTGCAGGACGGGTGGTAAGCGCTCTCCGCTTTTGCGCGCACGAAAGCGTCGATGTCCGCATCCGTTTGAACCATGTTGCCGGGCGCCAGTTCTTCGCCGCGAAATTCATCAAAAGCGGACTGGGAAAAAATCTCGCGCGTCAGGTGCACCCCGGTGCGCATCTCTTCCCGATCGGCATCGGTCATCATGTAGTTGAACAATATCTCAGGCGAATCGACCGGGTCGGCGGAGCGAAGCTTGACGTGACCCATGCTGGTTGGACGCATGGGCCCTACGTGGCCCTGATAGCCGTGCCCACTCGCGGGGCTGCTTCCATCGTAATTGATCGCGATGGGCAGGAAGTGATACTGCAAATCCGGGTGCGGCACGCCTGCGCGACTGCGGATAAATCCGCCGGCCTCGAAATGGCTGGTCGCGCCGTCACCGCTATGAAACAGGAGCCACTGAACGCCAATGGCAAGTTTTCTCAATGGATTCCTTGCCCGATAGAGAGAAATGGGCTGGCTGCAAGCGTGCTGAACGTAGATTTCCAGGTGGTCCTGAAGGTTTCGACCGACACCGGGGAGGTCCTGGATCACAGGAATATCGAGCTTCTTCAGTTCGCCTGCGTTCCCGACCCCTGAGAGCATCAGCAGCTGCGGGGAGTTGATCGCGCCTCCACTCAATATTAGCTCGCGCTCTGCTCGGGCCACCTTGCGCACGCCGCGCTGCACGTATTCGACGCCCACCGCGCGTTTACCTTCGAACAGGATCCGAGTGCAGAAGGCCCGGGTCTGCACTTCGAGCTTCGGCCGCGTCATCGCCGGTCGAAGGTAGGCCTTTGCAGCGCTCCATCGTCTGCCGCGATACACGGTCATGTCCATGGGGCCGAAGCCTTCCTGCTGGTACCCGTTCATGTCCTCCGTGTACGGGTAGCCGGCCTGAACTCCCGCCTCGATGAAGGCCTCGAACAGCGGGTTGTTGCAGGCGCCGGTGGCGACCTTCAGCGGCCCGTTGTCGCCGCGGTAATCGTCGCCGCCTTTTTCTCTTGTCTCGGCTTTCCTGAAATAAGGAAGACAGTGCGCGTAAGACCATTCCGGCAAGGCGTTACCGGCCCAGCGCTCGTAATCGAGCGCGTTCCCGCGCACATACACCATGCCGTTTATGGATGAAGACCCCCCTAGGACCCGCCCCCGGGGACAGTACATCCGGCGCCCATCCATCCATGGCTCCGGGGCGCCGTGGTAGTACCAGTTAAAGCGATCGTTGGCCAGCGGAAAGGAAAATGCAGCCGGCATGTGTATGAACAAGCTCCAATCCGCCGGCCCGGCTTCCAGCACAAGGACGTCAACGTCCGCGTCTTCTGTGAGCCGATTTGCGAGCACGCAACCCGCCGAGCCCGCACCGACGATGACGTAATCAAAACTGTTCGAATTCATTCGCGAGTCAGAACGCCCTTGGACAAAACCATACCATGCATCGCGCGGGCACCAGCAAAGCCGGGCCGAAAATTGGGCGCGGAAACAAGCCTGCGGACTTATTCTAACCTCGGAGGCCTCAGGGCTTCTTGATGCCGGAAAGACCTTCTTTCCAGTAATCGAACTCCGCCATGATCCAGTTGAAGTGCCGGGAAAGCCCGACGAGGTTAGGGAACAGCGTCTGGCTGTTGATACCGTACTGATTGAGCTCGAACAGCAGCTCGGTGCGATAGTTCTTGTCGATGACGATTTTGTCCAGCCTGTCCGCCGGCGTCATACCCGCTTCCACCGATAGCGTTGACGGGCCGTGGTGGGTGAACAGGCCAATGACCCTGGAGACGCGCCCGCTAACGCGCGTCGGCATAAACAGAGTGATACCGTTGCGTTCGAAGGGCGTCTTGGCGTTCAGATCACCGAGAATGTTGGTGGTCCTGAAGCACCAGATGACGGACTCACCGTATCCCGGCTCCATTACCGCAAAGTAGGCGGCGGCGAGAGGCTTGCCTGTCCAGTCCAGCAGGCGCGTAGCGAACCCGTGGTGCTGGGCAATGGCCAGCCAGTTCCAGTCATCGGCGGGGCGCTCGTCGGGTTCCACGTACTGCAGCGCCTCTGCCTTCCAGCGCTTGAAAAAAATCTGGTCGTGGCCGTCAGCGAAGGGCGGTCGGCCCGCTCGTGGAATCAGCGGCCAATCGGGATCGGCGTGTCCCCGGTATCTCCAACCGGCATCCCTGCGGTGGCTTCCCAGCGCTTTGTGAAGCTCTGTAAAGGACCTGACCCGATATTCCTTCATGCCGCTATTTCTGCTTGCCCTGACTCTGCCTTGAAGCATAGTCCACGGGTCAGGGCATAGAACGGCCGGTCAGCGCCCGATACGCGGACCGATTGGGACTGAGCGCTCGGTCACCCGGTCAATCCCCGAGGGGAGATCTCGGTATTCAGTTTGCGCGCGTTTTCAGAAAAAACCTGGTTGTGACGCGGCAATGAACGTTCGATGAGCATTGGCTGGCGGTAAAGTTCAGACATAAATAAGGGGATGCGTGCAACCGAGCTCCCGTACCAGCCGGAATATTGTCAGCGGCTCCAAACCATCGTCGTCGGATCGCTCGCTGTCGATGCTGCAACTTGGGAGTCGATCTTGGAAAGCGCCGTCCCTCGCCATGACGCGGGCGATGTTCGTGACGGCCCATGGCTGGGCATTGCGGACGGCGTTCACGAAGGCCCAGCCATTCGCCTCGACGAAGGTGGCGCTGGCCAGCGATCGCCCGATGGATAAGCCCCAGTAGAAGACGCCGCCTTGAGAGCCGATCGGAGCTGCGGCGAGCGCGCTGCCTCCCGGTCAGGCGGATCCGTGGGGTAAAAGCACCTGGCGCACGGCCTCCCCGGCCGCCAGCCGGTCGAAGCCCTCGTTTAGGGATTGAAAGCCGATCTCTCCGGATTTGAGGCGGTCGACGGGAAGGCGACCGCGGCGGAACAGGGACAGATACCGGGGCACGTCTCGACTGGGAACGCAGCTTCCCATGTAACTCCCCTTGACCGTGCGTTCGTCGGAGACCATCGCCGCAAGGGGGATTGAAAACGAATGCTGGTGATGCGGCAGTCCTGCGCTGACGGTGATGCCGCCGCGACGGGTGATGCGATAGGCGGTTTGCATGGCGGCGACGGTGCCGGCCATTTCAAACGCGTAGGCAACACCGCCCCGGCTGACCTCCAGTATTTTCTGCTCCGCTTCCGTATCGCTTGCGTCGATGACATCAGTGGCCCCCAGCGCAGCGGCCAGTCCGAGCTTTTCGGCACTGATGTCCACGGCGATGACGGGGTCGGCGCCGCAAACCAGCGCCCCCAGCAGAGCGCTCAAACCTACGCCGCCGAGGCCGACCACGGCCACGCTCGCCCCCGGGGAGACGTCGGCCGTATTCACTACTGCGCCCACGCCGGTCATTACCGCACACCCGAAGAGCGCCGCCACCTCCATGGGAATATCCGAGTCGATGGGGATCACGGCGTGGCGGGAGACCACGGCATACTCTGCAAACGCCGAAATGCCGCTGAAGTGATTGAGCGGCTCTCCGTTCAGGCTCAAGCGCTTTTCCCCCGAGAGCAGCGTTCCATAGTTGCGCGCGTTCCAGTGCGTCGCACACAGGTTTGGCCGCCCCTGCTGGCAGCATTCACAGCTTCCACAGGGCGAAACGAAAGACAGCACCGCGTGAGAACCCACACTTATATCGGTCACGTTGTCGCCAACTTCTCGAACTATACCGGCCGCTTCATGACCAGTGCTGGTGGGCAGGCTTCGCTTACGCACGCCTTCGATGGAAGAGAGATCGGAATGGCAAAGACCCGCCGCTCGGATCTCCACCAGCACCTCATTCGGGCCCGGCGGGGCTAGGTCGACGGTCTCGATGACCAGCGGCTTGCTCTGAGCGTACGGCTCAGGCTTCCCCTGCTCGTGGAGCACCGCGGCGCGGATTTTCATGCCCTGAACAGGCCTCGGGAGTTGGGGTTGCCGGCGCCGTCGAATTCTGAAACAGGCCGTGCTGCCCGCCGTCCGGGCGGCAACTGGGGGTTTTGCGCGTGGTCTAACCGGAGGACGCCGATTTGGACGCATATCATTGTTTTTGTGACCAAATTGACGTTACGAAAGGGTAAAGCAAGAGAATGATGCCAGATTCCGGGCGGCCTGTGGAGACTTCAAACACTGGCAGCGGCGCCTATACTCGATCTTGGAAAGCCCCTTGTTGCCGAAACGATGGTTTTCGTGCATCGACCGCCTCCGGTGCCAGGTCGCGCCGGACGGCATGAGGAGGTAATCGGCATAATGTTTTCGGACAATGCGCCCGAGTCGCTGATCACGGACAAGAGTGTCCAGGAGTACTTTCAGGATTCCATCAGCGATGCGCTCGAAAATCAGAGCATCGAAGCTGGACAGGAGACCGTTTATTACGTGGTCAACCTGTTGGCCACATTCATGCGTTCGGAAGAACTGTTCGAGCGCACACCCGACGGCGTCATTCTGAAACCCCTCGCAGACTTCTACGCCGAAGCGGTTGAGGGGCAGACAACCGCCGATCAGCACCGTGCCCTTCGCCGCTTAGGCGACGTGGCGCTTTTCATCTCCGGCGTGTTCTCCCATAGCCTGAACCGAAAGCTCGTGGACGTGGACTATTACGTCGCCATGGGCGGTGGCGCCTACAGCTATCTTTCCGGAGCATTGCGGGGGAACGCCGGCGCAAGGACGTTGACCGAAATTTTTGAAGAGCTGTCCAACAAGTTCGCCGATTTCGTCGACGTGTTAGGCGAAGTGAGCGAGCGCGCCCATTTCAACAATGCCGCCGACATCATGCGCATATACGAAATCTGGCTCCGCACCGGAAGCCGCCGCGCCGAAAGGACCCTTCGCAGCATCGGAATAGATCCCGCCGAGGCAAACATAAGCCGTTCGCGTCACTGAACGCCGCGGCTTTGTAATGGCGGCGAGATGAAACTCAAACCAATTCAGCGCCATCTCCAGCGCATCTATGAAGTCCATGTTCCCCACAACGTGGACGACTTCGTCGTCACCGATCGCGCGCTGCTCGAAGCGCTCGGAGACGACACCCGGAAATCAGACGAGAAGCTTCTGGTGGTACAAAACGGCGAAGAGGTGGAGCTCGCCCTTTACCTGGATCCCGAGATCATGGAGCGTCTTCGCGAGGATGATCCGACCCGGCGCCTGCACCATGGCAATATCGCTGATTTTTTCACCGCCCTCGAGGGCGTGAGTCATTTTCTTTATCTCACGTGGAACGCCGAGTACGAACGCGGGGTCTCGCTTCTCGAGCTCGAAATGCAGGCTGAAGTGGATAAGTACGTCAGCACGGCAATGATTTTCGGTAGCCAGGATGAAGGAAGGGTTCCGCAGCAGCTCTACGCCTGGCTGTTCGACGATCCGGTGTTCGACCAATCCCTGGACGGGGAGAGCCTCAAGCGCTACCGCGACGCGAACTACTACGCCAGCCGCTATTGCTCGCAAATCGAGGCCTATTACTTTCGCGAACGACGCTCGGGCAACCTGATGAACGAGCTGCGCCGCTTTTACCGCCTTCCCCAGCACCACAAGATCAAGCGCATCGAGTCCGCGGCCTGACGCCGCGTAAGTCGCGTAATCTGTAGAGGCCCGGCCTCCCGCGTGCGAATCTCATGCGGCAGAGCGAAGGCGGGAGATAAAGTCTGGAGAAAGCTCGTCTGGGCGCCGTTAGGCCGCAGCGCAGTGTTCTTCTTCGATGAGAAAACGTGGGTGGAAACTCAGGCTGATTCCGCAAACGCGGGTTCCGAAACAGTGGCAGGCAAGCCGACATATGTAGGTTTCTGGATCCGATTCGTTGCCTTTGTCGTTGACTCGACATGGACAATGCTCGCTGTAGTCTTGCTGGCAGCATTGATTCTCGGCCAACCGGAGATCGATACGGAAACAGTTTCGCGGGATCCCGTCGGAACGCTCTCGCTGCTTTCCGGTCGCTTATTATTCGACGCGATTGCCGTCGCGATCATTATCGTTGCCTTTTGGATTGCCCGCTCCGCCACTCCGGGGAAAATGGTCTTTTCTGCGGTTATTGCGGATGCAAAAACGCTTGGAAAACCATCGACAACACAACTGATTGTGCGTTATCTCGGCTATTACGTCTCCATTTTCGGTTTGATGCTCGGCTTCCTTTGGATTGCTTTCGACAAGCGTAAGCAGGGCTGGCACGACAAGCTCGCCGGCACGGTGGTGATCAAGAAGGGCTAAAACCCGCGAACGCGCCTGCAGCCGGCCGCCGCGCTTGCGTCATTTTGGGGCAAATCCTACCTCGATGTGATTACCGTCCGGGTCGCTGAAATGCACCTGCTCTAATCCCGTGGCCGGCACGGTCGCTCTGCGGTAGCTCACCGACAAAGCTTGCAGCCGGGCAATGAACTCGTCGAGCCCGGTAGCGCAAAAGGCGAAATGCTCGATTCTCGGCTCGGTCCCCATCGGCGGTGACTCGGCTTCCACCAGGTGCAGCACGGCCTGGTCGCCGAGATAAAGCCAGGTGCCGTTGAAAGGAAACGGCGGGCGATGGCCGAGTTCGAGCCCGACCACGCGCTGGTAGAATTCCGTCATCGCCTGGAGATGGGCGGTGCGAATGTTGACGTGGTCGAGCCACTTGAGCGGCATGGAGTCGGGTCTCCTTCTGGCCGCTCAAGTGTGGCACTGATTTACGCATCGGCGAAGCGCCGTCTCCCGCTTCAGCAACGCCCAATAGCCGCGTTTGCCTTGCCTGCCTCGCCGCAGACGCGATCACCGGCCCTCAGCAGATAAGTGCCCGCTCTTCTGAGTCCGCGCGCCAGGGAAGGGCGTAGGCCCGGGGAACGCGGTTGGACGCGCGGCTCTAGAACCCTTGCCGAGGCGGGCATTTCCACCCCGCCTGCCCGTGCAATGCTTCGAATCCAGATTTCCATTATGATTTCACCTCATGTCACCAGCGGCCCGGTGGATTCCGGGCCAAGCCCATCATGTTCTGATTAGGAACAAAATATGGAGGCTTGGCGACCTTGTGACAAACGATGCTTTCTCATGGGCTCCATGAGGTCAATTCATATGTCATGTGTAAGCGATGCGCAGACTGCCTTCCCTCAACGCGCTCAGGGCCTTTGAGTCCGGCGCCCGCTTTTTGAGCTTTACCCGCGCCGCACGAGAGCTGTCCGTGACCCAGACGGCCATCAGCCATCAGGTGCGTCAACTGGAAGACGATCTCGGGGTGAAGCTGTTCGAGCGTCGGCCCCGGGAGCTGGCGCTGACGCCTGCCGGTAGCACCCTTTACCCGGTGCTGGCCGAGGCCTTGGACCGAATCGCCGAGACGGTCACGCGTATCCGCTCGCTACCGGAGTCACGCCCGTTGAGCGTCAGTCTGACGCCTACCTTCGGGTCCCGCTGGCTGGCTCAGCGACTGGGCCGATTCTGGCGCGAGCATCCGGACATCGATCTGCGCCTGCATCATTCGGTGCAGCTGGCAGATCTGTTGCGTGAGGACGTGGACATCGCTGTGCGCTGGGGGCGCGGCGATTGGGCGGGCCTCGTTGCCGAGCGGTTGATGCGCGCTCAGGCAACGCCGCTATGTGCTCCGGCACTGTGCACAGGGCCAAAGCCGATACGCTCGCCATCCGATCTTAAGCATCACACCCTCATACACCAGAAGGACTACCAGGAGTGGAGCGAATGGCTGGCGGCCGCTGGGGTGGCGGACGTCAACGGCCAACGCGGACCGGTGATCGACGATGCCAACGCCATCATTCAGTCCGCGATGGAAGGCCACGGGGTGATGATTGGCATCCCGGAAGTGCTTTCAGACGAGATTGCCTCGGGAGAACTCGTTGCCCCGTTCGAGATCCGGCCGGATCCGGCCTTCGCTTACTACCTGGTCTATCCGCCGGGCGCGCTGAATCGCCCCCAGACCCGCGCGTTCCGTGACTTTCTCATATCCGAGGCCGGGAGCCGGTAACGGAGGATTAAATCAGCTTCTGCCGATGTCTGCAGCCACCAGGCGCGCGAAACTAGCGTGAATTATCTTCAACGGCCGGTGCCGGTGACTTCGGCCGCAGCCTCCGCGCTGCGCTTGCGCTTCTCGAGCTGAGAAGAGATTAACGGCCAGCAAAGACTGAGCGCGGTGAGGGCGAAGAAAAGATCCACCACCGGGCTTTCGAGCAGACGCCACCAGTGGTTGTCGAGCAAAATCATGGACTGCGAAAACGACTCCTCGACGAGCTTGCCGAGAATCAGCCCCATGACCAGCGGTGCGGGAGTAAAGCCGTGACGCAGCATCAGAAATCCAATCACGCCGGCGACGAGCATCACCCATACGTCGAACACCGAAGCACCGTAGGAATAGGAGCCGATGAGCGAGAACACAAACACCGCCGGCCAGAGGAAAGTGCGCGGAATCAGGGTAATACGCGAGAATACCTTGGCGCCCGCGAGACCGATGATCAGGAACATGAAGTTCGCCACCAGCATTGCAGAAAAGATCGCATAGACGAAGTGCGGCGTCTCTTTCATCAGGTACGGCCCCGGGCGGAAGCCGTGCATGATCAGCGCGGCGAGGATCACGGCGGTGGTGGCGCTTCCGGGAATGCCCAGCGCCAGCGTGGGCACCATGGCCCCGCCGGTGGCGGCGTTGTTAGCCGCCTCCGGTCCGGCGATACCCTCGGGGCAGCCGGTGCCGAACTCTTCCTTGTGCTTGGACCAGCGCCTGGCTTCGTTGTAGCCCATGATCGCGGCGACCGTGGCGCCTTCCGCCGGCAACACGCCGATGAAGGTGCCGATACCCGACGAGCGCAGGATGGTGCCCCAGATTCGGCGGAAGTCTTCCTTCGTCGGCAGCTTCACCACCACCGCCTTGATGACCTCGAGGGTTCTTTCCGCCGCCTGAGACTGGTTGAGCAGCTCGCCCATGGCAAAAAGGCCGATGAGCACCGGGACGAAGCTCACCCCTTCGGTGAGCTCCGGGACGCCAAATGTAAATCGCTCCACCCCGGTGGTGAGGTGGATCCCGGCGGTGCCGAGCAGCACTCCGACGGCGCCGGCGATCAGATTTCTGAGCGACGATCTGCCGCTGATCGATGCCAGCATCGATAGCGCGAAGACGGCAAGGGCAAAATATTCCATCGGCCGGAAGGATGTCGCGATTTTGGCGAGCAGCGGCGTCGCCAGCAAAAAGATAAACAAACTGATGATGCCGCCCGAAATGCTGCTGATCGCGGCAATGCCAAGCGCGCGGCCCGCCTCGCCGCGCTTGGCCATGGGATAACCGTCGAATGCCGTGGCGACGGCGGGGGGCGCCCCGGGCGCATTGATGAGGATCGCGGTGATGGAGCCGCCAAAGGTTCCCGCGCAGTAGAGCGCCGCCATCATGGCGATGGCCGGAACCGGCTCCATGGTAATGGTGAAGGGCAGAAGCAGCGCCACCGCCATGGGCGAGCTGAGACCCGGCAGCGCACCCACCACCACGCCGATGAGCACGCTGATGAAAATCAGCGCGACGTTGCCGGGTTGGGCAATCAGTAGAAAGCCTTCGAGAACCGCATCCATCAACGCGCCCTCAAAAAAATTCGAACCCAATGGCCCCGGGATCGAAATACACCCCGAGAACTTTGGTGAAAAGCAGCATCACCGCCGCCGGGAACAGCGCTACGAAAGGCACCAGGATCTTCAAGCGGCGCTCGCCCCACAGCAGCGGCAGCCCGATACATACCAGGACGAGCACCAGAAACGTGCCTATCCACTGGATCGCAGATACCACGAGGACTAGAAACCCGGCAGTGACGTAGACGATGGACCGAATCGGGCGGCTGCGCGCCTTGTCGAGCACTTTGCCCTTCTCTTTGCGCAGCCAGCGCTCGAACGGTAATGCGATGGAGAGAGCGACGATGATCGATAGAAGCATGCGGGGGAACCGCTCCGGAGGCATGTCCTGGGCGAACAGCGGTGAGACTTCTTCGAAGGTGCCGGAGACGTAATAGAGCCCGGCGCAAACGGCCAGCAAAACGGCGGCGAGGACGAGGTCGGTGCGATTGATCACTTGAAGAACGCTATTAATGAAGCGCAAAGATATGCCGGGGGCGGCCGCGAGTCCGCCGCCGTCCCCGGAAATTCCACATCGACTACTTCAGTAATCCGAGATCCGTCAGCGCCTCGACGGCCTGGGCGTACTCTTCCCTGATGTTCTTGGTCCACTCCTCGCTGCCGGCGACACTGTCATCGACCGTGAGTCCGGCGCTCTTCAAGTAGTTGGCAAAGACCTCGTGCTTCATGGCCTTCACCATCGCCTCGGAGAGGACCTCAATGCGGTCTTCGGGCGTGCCCTTGAGCACCCAGTAACCGCGCGTGGTCGAGACCTTGACCGGATAACCGTTCTCGAAGGTGGTCGGCACATCCGGATAGTCGGCGAGCCGCTTCGGCGCCATCACCGCCAGCGCGCGGAAGGTGCCGTCCTTTACCTGAGAGCCGCCCTCGCTGACGTTCGGCAGGGTGGCGTCGATGGCTCCGGACATCAGCGCCTGCACCATCTGCGCGCCGCTGCCGAAAGGCACCACTTTGAACTTGATGTCGCTCGCCTTGGCAAAGCGCGCGAGCCCGATGTGCTCGGTTCCGCCCACCTGGGCGACGCCCCAGTTCAGCGGCTTGCCCTTCGAGGCATCGACGAGATCCTTGAGCGTCTTGTAGGGGCTGCTCGCGGATACGGTGATAAAGGTGGGGTCGTCCATCGCCCGTGCTACACCCACCACGTCGTCGATGCTGAGCGGAGACTTGCCCCGGGCAATGGTGTAGAGGTGGGTTTGCGTCAGCGCGAGCACGGTGTAGCCATCGCGGGGCTTGCTCGATGCGTAGTGATGCGCCTGAGCGCCACTGCCGCCGCGCTGGGAGACCACCGCCATATCCACACCGAGATAGCGGCGGCTGCGGATCATCATCATTCGGGCGGTGGTGTCGGTGCCTCCGCCGTACTTCGAATGGATGACGACCTGGATGGGTTTATCGGGAAATTTCTCTTGGGCCTGCGCAATGGGCGCGACCGCGACACAGGCCAGGGCGGCGCCAAAGATCAGCGCACGCCTTGGAATCATAGGGCTGATGCGATTCATACTGGTCTCCTCGTTAGTTCTTGTAGCTCGGGTCTTCGGACCCTTTTTGTGGTTTCGTTATTGTTGACTGATTCGGCCTTTAGCTGTGCCTGGATCATACGCGTTATTTGCTCCGAGCGGTCACAGCATGCCCAACTGGGGGGCTGGCCGCCAATCCCTTCGAAGAGCCGGGTTACGGGCCGCGTTTTAATTAATCGGCCCGTCTCCTTTGAGCTGCGCCCGGTGCAGACGCCTGCGCGCCCGCCCGTCGAAGGCGTCGCGCCGGTGGAGCACCGCACGATTGTCCCAAATGAGCAGGTCGCCCACGCGCCAGCTGTGGGTGGTGACAAAACGATCCTGGGTGGCGTGGGCCCACAGCCGATCGAGCATCGCCTCGCTATCCTCGGTCTCGAGGCCGACGATGTAGCTCCGCGGCCGGCGTCCCAGGAACAGGCAGCGGCGCCCGGTCTCGCGGTCGGTGCGCACCAGCGGCTGGCGCGCGCCCGGCGTGTTTCGCACGTCGTCGACTTCCTCATAGCCCTTTCTCAGCATGCCGGCGCTGTTATGGGCGGCGTCGTGAATGGCACGCAGTCCCTCGATTTCGCGCTGGGTCTTTCCCGGCAGCGCATCATAAGCTGCGTACATGTTGGCGAACTGGGTGTCGCCCCCGGCAGCCGGCAGCTCTACCGCATACAGCACGGCTCCCATGGGAGGCTCATCCAGATAGGTCATGTCCGCGTGCCATACCGCTTCGCCGGCGCCCAAGTTTCCGATCGGCCTGCCGTCCTCGACGATGTTGGAGATGACGTTGAGTTCAGGGTGCTCGGGGTAGATGGGTCCTCCATAGGGATTCGGGCCCGGGGGATCGAGTTCACCGAAGTGCCGGGTGAAAGCGATGAGCTGATCATCGTCGATGGACTGGTCACGGAACACCAACACCAGGTGGTCGCGCCAGGCCGCTCTGATCCGCTCGAGCTCCGCCTCGCTCAACCCGGAGGCGATGTCGACGCCTCTGACCTCCGCGCCGAGAGCGTCGCCGCTGGGTATGATTTCGATTGCCCGAGTTCGGGTCGCCGCCGTTTCCATCCCGTGCTCCGAGAGTCCGCTATGTCGAGCGAAGGGATTCTAACGTGAGTTTGACCAGCTGATCCTGGTCCAGCTCCGGGCCCGGTCCGGCGGCGAGCATAAGATTCCCATCTTTGAAGCCCAACGGTAGCTTAAACAATCGTTGCGACGCTTTGAGGTAGCCGTTGAACTCACCCGCGTTATCGATCGTGCTCCGCGCCACGCATGCCTCCATCCAGCACATGGGTTCACTGCCGAGACCATCGCCGAGCACCGGCTTCAAGCCCAGATCCCGTGCCCGCTCGAGCGCCGCGTGGAGGCGGCTCAAGCCGCCGAAACGTTTGAGCTTGAGCTTGACGTAACCGACGCCTTCCAGGCCCGCGGCCCTCTCGATATCGTCCAGGCCGCAGATAGGCTCGTCCAGCATCAGCGGCACCGTCGATGCCCGCGCTACCACGGCGTTAGCCTCCCAATTCTCCGCCGCGCACGGCTGCTCGAAAAGCTCGATGCCTTGCGGATCGATGCGGGTGGCGAAACGCAGCGCGTCCTGTTGGTTGAAGCCGCGGTTGGCGTCAACGCGAAGCGTGGCCCTGCCGGCCACGGCGGTCTGGATCACAACAAGCCTTTCTAGATCCGCTTCCAGGTCTTTTCCCACTTTTACCTTGAAGGTTCCAAATCCCTGCTCGAGCTTGTCGTTTATCTCCGTTTCGATCTCGCTGCGTCCGAGGCTGTTGACCGGAGAGAGCAGAGGCAGCCTCCTGGACTCCGTTACATCGAGCAGCGGGTGACCCTGGAGCATCTCGATGGCGGTGGCCAGCGCGGTGGCCGCCACCGGGCTGGCGTCAAACTCGTTCTCCACCAACATTCTTGCTTCTTCGGCTGACATGCCGCACATCGCCGTGGCGAGCCGTTGCGCGAATGCCCAGCCCCCGGCGCGGGTTTCACTGCTCGAGCCCGGAGAGATGTGGCCCTCGCCGAAACCCGTTCGTCCGCTGTCGTCGAACAGCTCGATAAGGATGGGTTCGAATGCCTCGAAGGTTCGATACGACAGTCGGTAGGGGGTAATAAGGGGCAGCCGTAGCCGCCGTAAAACAATCTGGCTAATCCGCGCATCCATAATGGGCTGTCCGAGCGAGATCAGGGCATGTACATGCCGCCGTTGACATGGATAGTCTGGCCGGTAACGAAAGCGCCGTTGGGCAGACAGAGGGGGAGAACTATCGCCGCCACCTCCTCGAAAGTGCCTTCACGACCCACCAAAGGTCCCCTGCCGCCCACCAGCGGCGGCGACTCGCCGGCGGACTTGGGCCGCTCTCCGCCGATCTTGCCCGGGACGACGCAGTTGACCGTGACGCCTTTTTGCGCGAACTCTGCCGCCAGGGCTTTTGTCAGCCCTAGTAGCCCCGCCTTGGCGGTGGCTACGTGGGCGCGCTCGATGGCGCCAGTGTGCGCCGACACGCCGCCGATGTTGACGATACGTCCGCCGCCCGCCGCAATCATGTGCGGCAGCGCAGCTCGCGAGCACAGGAAAGCGCCGTCGAGAATAATGGAGATGATGGAATGCCATTGGGCGTAACCGATTTCGAGAAAAGGAGACTGGGCGCGGTTGGCGGCGTTGTTGACGAGGATATCCAGGCGCCCGAAGCGGGAGACCACCGCTTCGAACATTCTTGCTACCGCTTCTTCATCGGTGATATCGGCGAGATGCGCCATGGCCTCGACCCCGAGACTTTTGATCTCGGCAACGGCGGCCTCGGCTTCTCGCTCCGAGGCTCGGGTATTAATCACGATATTCGCGCCTTCTTTCGCCAGCGCGCGCGCCATGGCGCGTCCGTTGCGGCGAACCGCGCCCGTAAGCAGCGCAACCTTGCCTTCAAGCTGTTTTACTTTATCGGGCATTTCTCAATCCTCCCTCGTACCTTAAACAGGGTGATGAAATTCCGGACGCGAACACAGCCAGCCTTTTTGTTGATTCCGTTTGAGTCATTCGGCATCAGCTCAAGGCTCAGTTTCCTCCCGCTCCCGGTCCGCGGTTAATGTGAGTCTGCGTGGGGTTATCAGCCACGACATGAAGGCGACGGCGACGTTTGCTCCCGCCAGGCGCTCGGCCATGATTCCGGATTCCGCCACGGTCGCAAGCAGCCCCGACGTGCCGACGAGCTCCGCCGCAAGCCGCCGGAGAAGATCTGGCGAATCGTTCATTCCAGGCACTCCGGAGACTGCCGCAGCACCTGTCGCGCGTAGTAGCTGAATGAGGCGTTGACGTGCTTAGCTGGTGACGATAGTAGTGGGCCTCTTTTGCCAGCTTTGGATCGATGGCCTTTATGTCGCCCGCCGAACGCGCCATGAGATTCAGGCGAGCGGCGCGCTCCATGGTGACCGCAAGCGCCGCGGCGCGTTCCACCGTATCGCAGGCCACCAGCTGCCCGTGGTGCGCCAGCAGGATGGCGCGCTTCTTCAGCCCGAGCGCCTCGGAGATGAGGTGTCCCTCTTCGTCCGCCACCGGAACCCCGGGCCAGCGCGGCAGGAACGCCACCTCGTCATGCAGCAGCGTCGTTTTCATGTGCGCAATCGCCAGCGCCTCGCCGATCATGGAAAGCGCCGAGCAGTAGGGCGGATGGGTGTGCACGATGCAATTGGCGTCGGGAGGGGCGCGGTAGACCCAGATATGAAACCGAGTCGCCGGGTCCGGCATGCCGTCACCAGCGGCTAGGTTTGAGCGGCGCCGTTGGACGCGATCATTTGTCCACTGACGAAGCCGCCTTCGTTCGAGGCGAGGAAACCACACAGGGCCGCGATATCCTCCGGCTCCCCAAGGCGCCCCAGCGGGATTTTGGCCAGCTGCGATTCGATGTGGTGGGTCATGGAAGGATCCCGGTGCTGCGACCGGATCGGCCCGGGGGAGATTGCGTTGACGGTGACGCCCTTGGGCCCGAACTCCTTCGCCAGCGACTTGGTCAATCCCCACAGGCCGTGCTTGGCAACGGATACCGGGCAGCGCCCATTGTAGCCGTGCATGGCGTTCATACCCGTGAGATTAATGATACGGCCCCAGCCCTGCGCCACCATTTTCGGAAGAAAGGCGCGACTGGTGTAAAAGGCGCTGTGAAGATCGGTGGACAGCACGCGGTGCCAGTCCTCGTCTCGAAGCTCCAAAAACCGCTTCTCAGGCCGAATCGCCGCGTTGTTCACCACCACGTCCACCTTGCCGAAGGCGTCGATCGCGGCTTTCGCAAGTTCGCTAACCGAGTGGGAATCACCCACATCGGCAAGCAACGCGATAGCCTCCACGCCGAGACCGCGGGCCTCCTCGGCAACAGTGTCTACCGCTTTCTGATCGGCCCGACCGTTCACCACCGTCCTGTATCCGCGTCGCGCCAGCTCCAGCACGATGGCGCGCCCGATGTTACGTCCGGCGCCGGTCACCAGCGCCACGTGTTCCAGTTCAGCCACAACGATCTCCTTAATTGCTACGCTTCAGGTGACATGCCCGTTGTCGCGGCCACTTTGCCTCCATCATCCGATCTGGATACAGTCCGCCCGCGGCCGCCCCCCGTTTTCGTGGGGCGACTCATTGTAGAGAAAATTATTCCAAGGCGGCTGTATGCAGCTCATCGATATTGGCGCCAACCTGAGCCACGACTCTTTCCGGCGCGATTTGGATGCGGTGATAGAACGTGCTCAGGCGGCGGGAGTGGCCCAGATCGTCATCACCGGCGCAAGCGAGGAGGAAAGCGCCTTGGCCAGCGAGATTGCGCGCACGCGCCCGGGCGTGCTCTTCGCAACCGCCGGTTTGCACCCGCACTTGGCGAGGGATTGGTGCGCGGCAACGGAGCGGGCGATTCGCACACTGGCCTCCCGACCAGAGGTGGTCGCGGTGGGCGAAGCGGGTCTCGACTTCAACCGCGACTTCTCGCCCAGGGAGCAGCAGGCGCACGCGTTCGAGGCGCAGCTCGAAATCGCCGCCGACCTCGGCCTTCCGGTATTCATGCATGAGCGGGACGCTTACGAAAAATTCGTGGACATCTTAAGGCCAAGGCGAAAGCGTCTTGGCAACGCGGTCATTCATTGTTTCACCGGCACCGCAAATGAGCTCGACGCCTACCTGGATCTGGACCTGCATATCGGCGTCACCGGCTGGATTTGCGACGAGCGCCGCGGCCAACACCTTCGCGAGCTGGTGACGCGCATTCCACTCAACCGGCTGATGCTGGAGACCGACGCGCCCTATCTATTGCCTAGAGATCTGAAACCGAAGCCCAAGTCGCGGCGTAACGAACCCATGCACCTGCCACACATTCTGGAATCGGTGGCCCGCTGCCGTAAGATGCCGGTTCAAGAGCTGGCCGACGCCACCACGGAAACCTCGAGGAGGTTTTTCGGCATTCCCAATCCGCCTTGAGTCGCCTCAGGACTCCGGCCTGGGGTCCTTGGCGCAGGGGAAGCTCTGCCGCAGGATCTCCACCAGCAGAACGGCCGCTTGTTTTCCCAGCCGATCGGGCTCCTTGGCGGCAAATTCCAGAAAGACGTCTCGCAGTTCGGTAATCGAGATGCGTGCCGGCATGCACTCGTTGGGCCACGGCGACAAATTCCTGCCCCCGTTGTCGGCGGCGGACGCGTCGGCGATGGCGTGGAAGGCATCCGAGGCGCCGCGCAGATACGAATAGCAGGCCTCGCGGTCGAGGCCCTCGTTCTTGCTGCACCAGCTCTTGAGCAGCTCTGCGGAGACGAAACCCGGAAGCGCGTGCGCGGTGCCGAGCCAGGAAGCGGTAACAACGGCAATTCCGGTAAGGATAAGTCGCTTTGTCATGACCTTAACGCTCCCTGCTGGGAATTTTGTTCGAAGCGCCGGGTCGCCCGAACCCGGCTCTGCCGCTTAGGCATTTCCAGTGCTTCATTGCTTAGTGTAGTGACATTATTCGCCAACCGGCGGCTTCGAACCCGGATATCCACTTAATTCACCGCGCTTCATCCTATAGAATGCGCGCCCAATGCGGTGGGTGCGTTCAATTCGCGATCTTGCCGGCGCTCGATCGTCGGGCGAGGCTGTCTCTTTGCGTCATGGCGCCCTCGTCCTTTCGGGGGCTGCCTCCTTGTCTCTCTTGCTTTTGTCGACGGTCGCCGGTGCCGACGGATTGCCCGACCCCGTACGAGCTGCGCTCGACGAAGCTGGCATACCGCACGAAAGCGTCGGCGTCTTTGTCCAGGACGTTGCCAATGGCTCACCCTTGATCGATTTCAACTCGGTCGCAGCGAAAAACCCGGCATCGGTGATGAAGCTCGTCACCACCGCGGCAGCGCTTCACGCGCTCGGTCCGAACTACCGCTGGAATACGGTGGCGTACGCCGGGGGCCCGCTCAACGGAGAACGGCTGGAGGGAGATCTGATCCTAAAGGGCTTCGGAGACCCGCTGCTGGATACGGAGGCGTTCTGGACTTTTTTACGCCGCCTTCGTGCAAGAGGGTTGCGCCACGTCAGTGGCGATTTGTCCATCGACGAGAGTTTCTTCAAGCTGGAGCGAGAAGATCGCGGCGCCTTCGACGGTCGCCCCTATCGCGTCTATAACGTTCAGCCTGCCGCGCTGCTCGTGAACTTCCAGGTGTATCGCTTCAGGATGCGGCCAGACAGGGTACGCGGTGAAGTCGTGGTCTCGACAGACCCTCCGTCCGCCACGGTGACGATCCACAACGGGCTGAAGCTCACCAACGGGAGATGTCACGGCCGCAAGTACCGGGTACGGATGAAGGTATTGGAGGGTCTGACCCAGGACACCATTCGCTTCAGCGGGAATTACCCTTTTCGATGCGGTGCCCATTCCATGCTGCGCACCGTTTCCAGCCAGGAGTCTTACGTCTACGGGGTATTCAAGGCGCTTTGGAAGGATCTCGGCGGCGAAATCGATGGCGGCGTGCGCATGGACATCGTTCCAGATTCGGCCCGGCGCCTGTTTCGATTCCGGTCGCGTCCCTTGTCCGACGTCATTCGGCCTATGAACAAGTTCAGCAACAACGTGATGACTCGAAACCTGTTGCTCACGCTGGGGGCCGAACGTTACGGTGAGCCGGGCACGGTGGAGAACGGGCGCGCAGCGATTCGCGATTGGATCGAGCGCGCAGGCATCGACGCCGAAAGTCTTTTCGTGGACAACGGTTCCGGCCTGTCGCGCGACGCCCGGGCGTCGCCCAGGTTGCTGGGCGAGCTTCTGCTCACGGTTTATCGCAGCCCCTATATGCCCGAGTTCATCGCATCGCTGCCGCTTTCAGCGATGGAAGGCACTATGGAAAGCCGTTTCAGAAACGATCCCTTGAAAGGCCGGATGCACATGAAGACCGGACTCATAGAGCATGTGCGGTCCATGGGCGGCTACATGCTCACGCGGAATGGACGCACCATGGTTATCGTTCTTTTGCAGAACCATCCGAATGTTCACCGGCGCGTTGGCACCAGGGTGCAGGACGCGCTGCTCGAGTGGGTGTTCGAGCACTAGCGGCTTTTTTGATCGAATATGTGCCGTAATCGCCCCCTGCTGATCCGTCTCAAAGCGAGCTGATGAAGGAATCGCGGGTTCTCGAAGTCCAGATGTTGAGCGTCAATTTCAACGGACGCGAAGGCACCGTGCGCGCCGTGAGCGACGCCGCATTTTACATCGACGCCGGTGAAACCCTGGCGCTGGTGGGCGAGTCGGGATCGGGGAAGTCGGTAACAGCGTTGTCTCTCACCCGTCTCATCGAGTACGAGGGAGGCAGAATCGTAAGCGGGCGCATCACGCTGAGGAGTCGGAGCGGCAACACCATTGACGTCATGTCCTCACCGCTACAGGTGCTCCGGTCTGTCCGCGGCCGCGACGTCGCCTATATTTTTCAGGATCCCATGACTTCGCTCAATCCCGTATACACCATCGGCCAGCAGATCGGCGAGGCGATTGGGCTTCACCAGAGAAAGCCGCCAGGAGAAACGCGAAAACTCGCGTTGGAGATGCTCGAACGGGTGCGTATCCCGGACGCCGAGGCACAGCTTTCGCGCTACCCGCATCAGCTCTCAGGCGGCATGCGTCAGCGGGCGATGATCGCAATGGCGCTTTGCTCGCGCCCGGCGCTGCTCGTTGCGGATGAGCCCACGACGGCGCTGGACGTCACCATTCAGGCGCAGATTCTGGATCTCATTCGACTGCTTCAGAAGGAGATGAACATGGCGGTGCTGTTCATCACCCACGATATGGGAGTGGTCGCTCAGGTGGCCGATCGGGTGGCGGTCATGCGCAGGGGTCGGGTGGTGGAGTGCGAATCGGTCGAGACCATTTTCGAGCGACCAGCGGAGGCTTACACGCGTAGCCTTCTAGACTCTATACCGCGACTGGGATCCATGAGCGGCAAACCCGGGCCGAAGAAGTTTCCCCAGAGCAGAGCGCCGGCTTGAACGAGGCTCGGTATCGATGTCGTCAGCATCAGGCAAAGCATTGAAAGACGATGGCAAGGTTTTGCTTGAGGTTCGTAACCTAAGCGTGCGCTACGACGTCGGCAAAGCCATGCTCGGCAAGCCCAGGGGTCGGATTCACGCGGTGGAAGATGCGAGCTTCCGGATCAACGCTGGAGAGACCCTTGCGCTGGTAGGCGAGAGCGGCTGCGGAAAGTCCACCATCGGCAAGAGCCTGTTGGGATTGACCAGGCCTTTGCGTGGCGAAGTGCTGTTTGAAGGCAAGCGGATCAGCGGGCTGCGACGTACCTCGATGAAACCCGTGCGTCGCAACCTGCAAATGATTTTTCAGGACGCGTTCGCTTCTCTCAATCCGCGCATGCGCGTGGGCGACGCCATAGGCGAACCGTTGGTCATCCACCGCATCGAGCGGGGAGGCTCACGGAGCATGCGCGTGCAAGCGCTGATGGACCGAGTGGGTCTGGAGTCCGCGCATCTGAGGCGCTACCCGCATCAGCTTTCCGGCGGCCAGCGCCAGCGCGTTTGCATCGCCCGCGCAATTGCGCTGAATCCAAGACTCGTGATCGCCGACGAGGCGGTATCGGCGCTGGATGTGACGATTAAGTCGAAGATCATTAACTTGCTGTTGGATCTTCAGCGGGAGATGGGACTGGCTTATCTCTTCATATCCCATGACATGGCGGTGGTGGAGCGCATCAGTCATCGGGTGGCGGTCATGTATCTCGGGCGTATCGTCGAGATCGGATCGCGCCAGCAGGTTTTCGAGCGGCCGGCCCACGAATATACGCGCAAGCTGCTCGACGCCGTGCCGGTGCCCGACCCCAAGGCCAGGCGGCCGTTGACTCACCTGGAGATGCAAGAGCTTCCAAGCCCGCTGCGCCCGCCCGGCTACGAGCCGGAGCCGGCGCGCTACGAGGAGGTGGCACCCGGCCATTTGGTGGCAGTTAACGGCGCTGACTGATTTCGGGCGGCGCTGATCTCGGGCGTGGAAGCGTGTAGGGTGATCCGGCCAGTTAACAATCGTCGGAGCCCGTGATGCCAAGCGTCGAAATCGTCGAGGTCGGTCCCCGGGATGGCGTTCAGTCCGTGCCTACCTTTATCCCCACGGAGGAGAAGCTCAGGCTCATAAACGGTCTGCTGGACGCGGGAGTCAAGCGCATCGAGATCGGCTCTTTCGTCAGTCCCAAGGCGATTCCGCAGATGCAGGACATTGCCGAGATCATCTCTAGTCTCGGCAAAAGGGAAGGCGTGCGCCCGATGACGCTGGTGCCTAATCTCAAGGGCGCCAAGCTCGCCGTGGCCGCCGGGATGAAGGAAATCATCTTCGTCATCTCCATGACGGAGTCTCACAACCAAAGCAACGTCCGCCGCCCTGTCGCCCAATCCATTGAAGAGCTGAGGGCGCTACTCGAGGAAGTCGATGCCGCAGGCGAGCTTCGCATGCGCGTCGATCTGTCCTGCGCCTTCGATTGTCCCTTCGAGGGACGCGTTCCCGAATCCGTCGTGCTGGCGCACATTGAAAAGATTGTTGCGATTCGCACCGGCATGGAACTCGGCCTCTGCGACACCACCGGTTTTGCGCTTTCGAGCCAAGTGCGCAATCTCTTCGGACGCTGCACGCACGAGTTCGGCGACCAGGCCGGGTGGGCATTTCATTGCCACGACACCGCCGGCTTCGCACTTGCCAACGTGCTCGCCGCCTACGAGGTCGGCGTGCGCACTTTCGACGCCTCGGTAGCGGGCCTGGGCGGCTGTCCCTTCGCACCGGGCGCCACTGGCAACGTGGCCACGGAAGACGTGATCTATTTGTTCCACCGCATGGGTGTCGATACCGGGATCGATTTGGAGCGTTACCTCGACGTCTGTGGGATCGCCGCCGGCATCCCGAACGGCGTGACCGGCGGGCACGTGCGGCACATACCCAGGACGCGCATCGTCTCCAGTATCGGCGGCGGTTGACGAACGTCACGCGCGAACTAACGAGGGCGGGTAGCGATGATTGAGCCGATCGCCCTTCCGCTAGATGACGTGGTCGGATTTCGCATCGACGGCAGGGTCAACTCGGACGACGTCTCGCGCATCGCTGACGTGATCCAAGCGCGCCTCGGGCGACGCTCGAAGATCAGGATCTACGCCGAGGTGGAACGCTTTTCCGGCATGTCAGTGAAAGCGTTTCTGAAAGACATCGCGTTTTCGCTACGCCACTTCAAGGACTTCGAGCGCGAGGCCATCGTCTCTGACGCCGCCTGGCTCAAAAAGCTCGCCGTCATCAGCGACCGGATTCTTCCGAGCACAGACGTGCGCCACTTCTCGAGGTCGGAAAAAGGGCACGCCCTTGAGTGGATTGTCGAAAAGGCCTGATTAAGGAAACTCTGAATAATTCCATCCCTGGAATTTTCAGAGTCGGCAAGTGAAAACGCGGTTTCCACTTACCTCACGAATCCAATGACTTACAGTCATCGGATTCGGCAGCGCATCCCTGCTTAGCTAAGGAAGGTCTGATAAATCAGACCTTCCTTAAATAAGTATTCCGAGTTCTACTCACCGGGTGGTTTCATTGTATCGTGAGCGCAGGTAAGGCCTCGGCGCGTTCAGATGTTGAGTTTATCTATACGCTGCTTGCCGCTTTTCGGCCCCGATGGATCGTAAGCTTCTTATATGGGTTCCCGCCTGTTTGCAACGCGTATCCATGATTGGGCAACGATGATCGCCGCAGTCATAAATCCGGCCTTTTCGTCGGAGCTATTCACTCCGGGCCCTAATAGTTTTACCGTCGCTGAAGACCTCGTCACCGTCTCGGCATCGGTGTCGCGGGAAGCTTATCAGGATCCCTCCAGCCCGTTCCGACCTGGTTGACCATCAGGTATGCGTCGCGAACTCCTCTACTCGTAGTGATGTCTTGGTTCAAACGGACACTGCTGGTATGTATTCGACTTCATTGACCAGCAGCAACCAGAGTATCCGCGTGTTCTTCGCCGCCAACGGGACTGCCGCCACATTGTCATGCGCTCGGGCTCTAATGCCGTCCCCGGTTCGTGCTGGCGCAGCGCGTAGCTGACTTGTTCCTCGCTGAACTTCGACCGCTTCATTATCCCCAGCCTCCTTCAGGCCCGGACCCGAAACGTCAATTCAGCCCGGGTCTAACGGGTCCTCAATTTACGGGACAACGCCGACTGCCCCCAGACACGAGCGGCAGGGCATCGCTTGGCCTGAGGGCAGGAATGGGCTGGAAAAGGATGTTTAAGCCTGCAAACGTTCAAACCAGTGCAGTAGAATTGGGGAAGATTTCGTCGCGACGAGGGCAGCGTTGAAAACGGCTTGTCAATAACCGTGGCCTTCAGGCAAAAGGGCTCAGTCAAAAGGGCTTTTATCCTTCTTATACTTTGATTGTTCGCGGGTTATAATATTTCTCGGTTCTTCCGCAACATCGTTCCCAAGACGTTGGCTCGGTTCGTGGCTTTTGGCGCCAGGTTGGCTTTGCCCGCTCGATTTAAGAGGTTGCTGGCTATGCACGATGCAGTGAACGACGAAAGACATTCGTCTTTGGTCAATATTTCCGGCCGACTAATGGCGATTGTTGTTTCTTTTGCGGTGTTGGTCGTGCCGGTGATGGCAATCGCACAAAGCAGCGAGCGCAGCGGCAAGGAAGTCGTCGACGAGGTGTGCGCTGCCTGTCACGCAACCGGGGCGAAGGGCGCGCCGAGGATCGGCAACGAGGACGCATGGGCACCCTTGGCGTCACGGGGCCTCACCAGTTTGACGGAAAGCGCCCTCAAGGGTATCCGCAACATGCCGTCGCATGGCGGTAGTCCCGGTCTCTCCGATCTCGAGATCGAGCGCGCCATCACCTATATGGTCAACAGCTCGGGCGGCCAATGGACCGAGCCGCTCGGGGGCGTCACGCCGCCACCCGAGCGCACACCGGAGCAGATCGTGGGGGCGCAATGCGCGAAATGCCACGAGACCGGGGTCTTTGGCGCACCGAAGATCGGCGACCGTGCCGCCTGGGCATTTCGGCTGAGACGAGGCCTCAATTTCGCAGTTCGCTCGGCTATTAACGGGCACGGGCCCATGCCGCCGCGCGGCGGGATGGCCGATCTCACCGATCATGAGCTGCGCGCGGCGATCTTGTACATGTTCAATCCGGCCGGCACCGCGACGGAACCCGCTCCGACCCCACCAACCGCAGCGCACGACCCGAATCACAAGGTCGCGGGTGGAATGGAGATCTATCTCGGAATCGTTTCGGCGGAAATGATGCGCGAGCGCTACGCGAAGAACGATCCGGAACGCTTGATCCACGGTGGTATCCCGAGTGGCGGAGATTACTACCACCTCAACATCTCGCTGTTCGACAGCAAGACTCGTCTGGCAATCACCGATGCGGAAGTGGAGGCCAGCGTCACGGAACCGGTGTCGGGAGGCAAAACGAAAGAGCTCGAGCTCGTGAGCCTCAACGGCACGAAGAGCTATGGCCAATACTTCCGCATGGCAGGCAGCAACCCTTACCGGATCGCCGTGCGAATTCTGCGGCCGGGCGTGTCGGGGGAGATACAGACCGAATTCGAGTTCAAGCCGTACTGAGCGCCAAATATGCAACGCGCGCCGCGGTGTCGGTTTTTTTGATTTTTTCTGAGGGATTTTCTCAGCGGCCGGCCGCGGATCGTGCGTGAGGCAGGGTCGGTACGGGTTCGCGATACAAGCTGAGGAAAAGTCGATTAGCCGAACTGCGCAGGTGCGTTATCCCACAGTCTTGTTCTTGGCGTTTGCAGCGGCGATGGCCTGGTGCCCCGGCGCCGCGGCGCAGGTGGACAAGACTTCGCCCCGCGAAGCCGCCGACCTGCGAGCGGTCTTCGCCAACGCCGCGGACATTGCCGAAGGCCGCCAGATCGCACAAACGTGTGTCCGCTGCCATGGAGAAAATGGCATCAGCACGACCAAGGACGTGCCCCACGTCGCCGGCCAGCGTTCGGCCTATCTTTATAACAAGCTGCGCGCTTATCAGACGGGTGCACGGCGCGACCCGGACATGGAACCCGCGGCCAAATTTCTGAGCGACGACGCACTGGTCAAGGTGGCGGCCTATTACAGCAGCCTCGAACCAGCGCAACCGCTCCCAACGGCCGCGAAGGCCGCACCGGCCAGCTCCGACCCCGTCGCCGCCGGCAAAGCCGCGGCCGCCGCCTGCGGCGGTTGCCATGGTGACGACGGGGTAAGCAAGGTACCCGGCATGCCGAGCCTGGCCGGGCTCGATCCGAAGTATTTCGTTGCGGCGGTGAAAGGCTACATCAGCGACCAACGCAAGCACGACATGATGAAATCGCTGGTCATGTCGCTTCCCGATGCAGATCTGAATAACCTCGCTTTGTACTACGGCTTGCAGAAGCCCCGGCGGGCGGAAACACCGGCCGCCGGTGACCAGGCGGCCGGCAAGGAGGCTGCAAAGGACTGCGCCGGTTGTCATGGCGAGCAGGGAGTCAGCACGAATCCGGCCAATCCGAGTCTGGCAGGCCAGGACGCCAGCTATCTTGTTGTTGCGCTTCGGGCCTACAAGGAAGGGTCTCGCGCCGAAGGCAGCATGAAGAATGCCGTAGCGACGCTCGATGAAAGTACCATGAAGGACCTCGCGGCATTTTATGCAGCCCAGGCGCCACAGGCACCGAAGGTGGTCAAGCCGCTGAGCACCGCCGAGTGGGTGCAGCGATGCGATCGCTGCCACGGCGTCTTCGGCAACAGCACTGACCCGCGCACGCCGGCCCTGGCTGCGCAGCGCACCGATTACCTCGACAAGGTGCTTCACGCTTACAAGAGCGGTGAGCGCAAGAATTCAGTGATGACCGCCATGTCCGCAACGCTGACTGACGCCAATATCGACGGCCTTGCCGCTTTTTACGCGCGCCTTCGTTTACATAACCCTGCCGTGCGAATGAGCAGCGCGAGAGGGGCGTTGGCTGACGCACGCCTGTCGAAGCCCGCGACTGTTACTCGTAGCGTTCCTCCGGTGCCATAGCACCTTCGTTCGTCCCTCCAATATAGACCGCGCGGGCGGAAGTGTTGATGCGGGTGATCTCCTTGTTCGTTTCGCTTCCCAGTCGTGGTGCGATTGCCGCTGCTGACCTCAAGGCCCGGCTCGGGTATGCCCTCAAGCGGGTCTGCATGGCCGGTTGTTCGGACGTGGAAAAGTCCGAAACGATTGCGATGGATAAAGGTCGATGGCGACAGATGGGTCTTTGGCGACCTGCCGAGAGAGGCCCAAGGCGAAAGGCGCGCAGAAAAATGAAGTTGCCGGCAAGCGGCGTACTTTCGTCGGGCCGTTGGCCGGGTTTTCTATTAGCTAGCGTTCGACGCGACCGTAACTCGACTAAGAAACGAGTTCTACAGCGCTACGGTGCCCTGAGAGAGAAAAGGGTGAGCAACCGGCGAGGATGAAAGAGTTTCAGATCTGACTGAACACATGGCGTGCCGCATCAAGGGTGGCGTTCAACTCGTCGTCTCCGTGGGCGCTGGAGACAAAGGCCGCCTCATAGGGAGAGGGGGCAAAGTAAACGCCTTCATTGAGCATGGCGTGGAAAAAGCGCTTGAA
>CAMYJH010000016.1 GCA_947258715.1 uncultured Gammaproteobacteria bacterium | reverse complement strand
TCCTTGTGGCTCAAGTCCTCGACGTAGACCAGCATCACGGCGTCGCGGAGCTTGGCCGGCAACGCGTTCAGACCGTCGAGGGCGCGTGTCAGTGCGACATGCCGCTCGGGTTCGGTGACCGCTTGTGAATTCGACGCCTCGGCGGCGAATTCCGCCTGCGCTTCCGGCACATACCGTCTCCCGGCTTTGTGCCGATCCTTGGCGGTATTGATGGTGATTCGGTAAAGCCAGGTCTTAAACTTCGAACGCCCATCGAAGCTGCCGATACTGCGCACCAGCTTCACGCAGACGTCCTGGGCGATGTCGCCGGCCTCGTCTCGATCTCCGCACCATTTGAACGCGACCTTGAAAATCAGGTCATAGTGGCGCTCCAGAAGGCAGGTGAACGCATTCTCGTCGCCGCCCGCGGCAAGTCCGGCCAGCTCGAGATCGCTAGCGGATGTCATGTGCGCAGCTCCATTTGTTCATTAGACGACGGCAAGACGGGAACCCTTTGCAGGCTGTTTCCCATCAAAACGTTGGGGGAGGGGAAAAGGGGTCGAAAAAGGAGGCCCGAAAAAGCAGAAAAGGGGCCGGCCCCCGTGATATCTAGCGACTCAGCTTCCTGGCGGAATTAGAGGGGGAGAGGGGGACATTCAGAGTTCGTAAGTCATTGATTTTTCATAGCCAGAAGTCGCACACACTTTTCTACGGGCAATCTGAAAATCAATGACTTACGAACTCTGAATGTCCCCCGTGCTCCCGCGGGTCGGATGGATCTGCGTCGGAGTTCGGTCTAATTCACCACGACGACCACGTACTGGTTTCCGTGGGCTTGATAGTAAGTCGTTCCGCATTGGGTCAACGAGACATTTTCGACAATGACCGTGGTGCACCCCTTGGGCAGCGTTGCCACGTAGCGCGTAGTTCTCCTGACCGTGCGGCGGGTCGTGCGGCGAGCAACCCCGGCAACGCTGGTCGGCGAGGCGGGGCGGCCGGGCCTGGCTTGCGCGTCTGCGATCAGAAAACTGCCCGAGTTTCCGAGCGGGGCGACGCCGGCGCTCAGAACCATGGTGAAAAACATAACAACACTGATCTGCTTGGCGAAAATCATTTTTCGAGCGCCTCCAACATTAGATCCCCCAACTCATTGACCGGAATCTCGTCGAGCGGTCTTGCCTCCGGCGACGGCGAGAACTCGAAGTAGCCGGCCGCAAGCGGCGGGTCCGTGTTCCAGTTACGGAATCGCACCGAGTACTGTGGCGCGCCCGTTATCCACTTGCTGGTGATCACGTATTTCATCGGTAACGGCTTGTCGCCGGCCTGGACCCAGATCTGCCAGTCGAGTTGTGGGGTGCGAAACGCCAGATAGTGGCACTGCACGCCGCCCACGAAGGACATGCCGACGTGCCTGCTGCTGGTGACGTCGTCTACCAGGCCCGCATATGAGTTGGCGTAGAAGAGATCCGCGCCGGGAGCATCCAGCCCGGTCAGGGCGCGAATCGCCCCGATAGAGCCATCGATGTCGCCCGGCCCTTCCAGCGCGGCGTAGACGTCGAGCTTCTTGGCGTGCACATTGATGGTCTTATCGGCCGCTATAATTTCGAGGTCGGTTATCACCCCTTTCCGGTGCACTCGCAGCTTTCCAGGCCGCTGAACAGCCGCCGTGATCGACGCGCTTAACTGCAGTTTTTGGCCCTGCGTGTTAACGAACTCTTTGTCCTCTTCAATCTCCACAGTGAAGGCTGGCAATGCGCCTACATAGTCGGACATGGCACGTAGTATCGTGTCAGCATCAGCATCCAGGTCGGCTGCGTCCACTGTCCGGCTCACGACCGCGCACGCGCAGATTGTGAACGCAAGAATGAGCAGAACTCCGGCCTGCGAACGACGACTGCGCCGAACCGCTGTGCTCGCCCCTTGAATGAAATAGTTCGAAACAACGCCCAGCAGGCGTTCGGGGAGACGCTGACGGCGTGATCCGCTCACCTGGGGAGCCATTTCGCAGTTCATTTCACGACAGTTCATCTGCTCGTTTCCTCGTTAGCTCGGGTGTGGGTGCGCCCTGGTGCTTCGAGACTTGTCTTCGATCACACCTGCCTCTCGCGCCCGTTGCGTTTTCATCCACGAAAACTACTGCATCGGCGCTCATGTGAGACCGGGGCTAAAGTCATTGCAAAGGAATTCGCGTTCCGAGCAACGCTAACACCTTGTCCACCTCAGACCAGTCGGGACGTAACTTAAGTTGCCTATTTATCAGGGAGCGGCGGAGGCGTATAGCCTTCCCACTTGCCGTCATCGATGTACTTGGAATAACTGGCCTGGCCGCTGCGCTTGGCCTTCTTGTATTCCATCGTTGTTGGCGGTGCCTGGACGCGCTCCGCGCTCACCACTTCGCGCTGGACGATGCTGTCTTGCGATCACCAGCGGCCCGTCGTAGACCTTGCGGACCTCCTCGATCATCATCAGATCCAGTTCGGGCTGTCGAATCGTGTGATAACCCACTGCCAGGCGCGGTTTGACTTCAGCCATTATCTTGCCGAAACCGCTCGGTGGCGTGTGGATATAAGACGAAACGATAGTCGCCTGACGCGGCGGGAAGCCTAAGGCTTCCTCCAGCCCCTTGGGCGTGTAGAACATTTCGTGGATCACGAAGTCGGCACCCTTGGCCCGCTCGATGAACCACTTGTTAGGAGCCGAGTCGCCACCGAAAACAAAACTCAAGCCGTTCCATTCCAGACGATAGCTGACCGGACCATCGATCACGTGCACGGCCGGAAAAGAGGTGATCTTGACCCCGTTCTTCTCGTAAACCACGCCGTTGTCCTGCTTGTAGTCGAACTCGTGCGCGATAAGTTGGCCGCCGGCGTCAGGCAATATGCCGGAGCGACCCGTGACGTCCCAGGCATAGGTCTTTTTAAGTCCCTCCACGTAAGCGGCGGTGCCGAGCTCAGGCTTGGCGCCTGAAGGCCCGTAGATATGTAGTGGCGTGTAGCGTCCGCTCAGCCAGCCGCCGACCCAGACCACAGCGGCATCGCCGACATGGTCGGTGTGCAGGTGGCTGGCGAAGATCTTGTCGACGCGGTGGAAATCAGGCCGCAGCGCAAACAGGTTCTCTGCGGAGCCCGATCCGACATCGAACAGGAAGATGTCACCATTGCCGAGCTCGACGTACCAGGCCGTTGACTTCTGGGCACGTGTTATCGGTGATGGCATTCCGGTACCAAGCGCCACGACGAACATCTCGTCAGGGCCTACTTTCTCAGTACGGGGATACCAGGCGTCGGGCTTGTCCTCGGCAACCGCCGACGAGGCCACCGCTAGGATTGCAGCTGCGATTAAGAATCGCTTCATTGTCACACCCTTCTAAAAAATCGATGATTAACTGTTACTTATGCGGCGAGACAACCCGTGTCGCACCGCACCGCTGATGCTTCTGCCGTAAAAGCGCCACGCTGGCCTGATCTGGCTTTGTAGCGCGAGCTTAGGACCATATAGTACTCTACGGTACAAGATATTCTAATCAATTGCAATAGAGTACTCTATGGATAACCATGTAAGGCGGCGACTGGGTCGTGATGACTGGATTCTCGCTGCCCTGGATCTGTTGATCATCGCCGGGATCGAAGGCGTCAAAGTCGTACCACTGGCAGAGCGGTTGGGCGTCACCAGCGGCAGTTTCTACTGGCACTTTAAAAACCGCCAGGAACTCCACGATGCTCTTCTGGTTTACTGGGAACAGGAAATGACGGACTCGGCGATCGAGTCGGCGAAAACCTTCGAAGGTCCGCCCGAGGAGCGGATCTGGTATCTCATGGAGCAGGTAATGTCCGCAGGTCTGGCGCGTTTCGATCTCGCCGTCTGGCACTGGGCGGAGACTAATCCGATCGCCGAAGAGACTTTCCGACGAGCGCTGAATAAACGTTTTGCTTTTGCCAGGTTGATGTTCGAGCAGGTTGGGTTTGACAGAGTCCAGGCTGAGGCCCGGGGGCGCATGATGGCGCTATACATGATGGGGGAGTCAACTCTGATTCCTGATGCTCCAAGAAGACGCAAAAGACTGTTGAGGTTGAATTACGAAATTTTGGTCGGTGCGTAACCTCGGAGTCCCTTGGACTCGCAGTATTGGTGCAAGGGTTGCTATGAGGCGAAAATTCCAGAGCGACTACTCGAGGCCCGCCGGGCCGTGAGCGGAAGTACACCACTGAATACGGCCGGGTCAGATGCGGCACGGCGTCGGAACACAACGAATGCGAGGTGCTAAAGTCATGCGATTCTTCAACTTTTCCAGAGCCATTGCGGCGCTTTTCGCCGTATTCTCAATCAACGCCGCGGCCGAGTCGGAAACGGCGAAAGCCCTGATCACCTGGGACGGCGAAGGCTACGTGTACCGCATCAGCACTCGCAGCATGCTCTTCCTCGGCGCCTTCGAGGGCATTATCTACGTGGAGACGGCGGATCGTGAAATCGACGAGGGCTTCGTGCGTTGTCCCGCCACCATGCGGCTCGAATTGGCGACCCAGACCACATCGGGCTCCGGCTACTGCATAATTGCGGTGGACAAGGGCGACACAGTCTTCGCCGAATGGACGTGCGATGGGAAGCCGGGCGGTTGCGAAGGCACGTTCACGCTGACCGAGGGCACGGGCCGATTCAAGGGCATCACAGGCTCGAGCCCGATGCGGGTACGCAGCCCGTTGAACGCCCTGGTCGCCGACATGTCGAGCGGTAGTGTTACGCGGGTCGGCTCCGGTATCGCCATTCTTTCCAAGCTCGAATACAACAATCCTGCCAAGTGACGCGGCGTTAGCAGAGGAAATCGATATGCCGAAGAATTTGACGATCGTGAGCATAGCGGCAGTCGGCCTGGTCGCCGTCGATGCAGCCGTCGCGGGGGGGATGCGCTGCGGCAGCCACATCATCCAGGACGGCGGTCGCAGCGGGCCCGGGAAATACGAAGTCTTGAAAAAGTGCGGCCAGCCGACCACCAAGGTCGGCAACACCTGGATATACGAGCGTGGTGGCCAGAAAAAGAAGGTCGTCCGCTTTCACGACTCCGGCCAAATCAGCAGCATTCAAGACGGCTGAGTGCACCGACGGGGCAAGCGAAAGACGGGCCATTCGACGATTCGCGGGGTTCTCGCCTGACGGCCGCGTGAAACAACTTGTGCAAAGTGCAGGCGCACCGTCCGGGCGCGTGCGCACGAGGGCGAGCGAAACGGGCACTCGGACGATGACCGCCGTGGCTACCGGGTTTGCCGGAAGGTTTGGTGCTCCGGCGAGCCATTAATGGAGATGAATACGGCCTACTGAATGGTCCAGAGCACCGTGCGATTAGAGTGGCGGTCCAATTTGCACACTGGCCGCGTCAAACCGCTGTTGCACCGCTCGGCCACGAAACTGCGTTGGATACACAGGATGCTACCGGGGGAACTGAAGGTCCGGTGCTCGCCCCTTCGCACCGGTCCGTCGTAGATCACCGAAGTCCCTCTGTGGCTATCCACAAAGGCTATCAGGCGGCAGATGTGGGAGAAACGGTGGTTCTGAACGCGCAGGTCCGCGAGCGCTCCGTATGACGGCACGCTGACAGCCAAGGCGACTATGGCCGCCGAGGTGAGCCATCTGACGAGTCGGCGTGCGCTGCGGTTCATCTCTATCTCCAAGTGCTCAGACAAAGACTGGGACTTCCAAGCGTCGTGGGTGAACTACTTCGACGGGAACAATTAGAGCACGACCGCGACCCCGACTTCCAGACTCGCCTGCGAACGTCGGCGTATGTGGTCGAGATGGCCGGGATGGGAACTCACGGCCCGATCGATTGTGCGCAACGCGTCGTGTATCTGATTCGAGTTGCAGACTTGGGATGGCAACGTACTCGTACCCGCGCGCGAACCGCACGAATTGCGGGGACAATATAGTTGATTACGCAATTGGACAGGTCTTACCAGGGAAAAAAGCGCTTGAAATTAGGTATACCGTCCCGGGAATTCCCCTCCCTGTAATCAACGTTTAAAATTGGCAGCTCAGAATATTCACGCGTCGAACCTTCTCCTTAAAGGATTCTAATAAAGATACTGCTTCCACAACTTGAAAAGAACCAAGAGGGCCGATATGAAGCGATATATTTTTTGGGCCACCACCGTGGCTGTTTGTATGCTCACAAACCCGGTTACGGCGCAGTTCACGCCGTCGAAGGAATCCATTTCAGACCTTTATCCCGGCTCGGTCTATTCGCCCTATGCGCAGAGATCGTTCCCCAGTTACCCCTTGTGGGGAGACACGCACCTGCACACCGGTCTTTCGGTCGACGCGGGATTGTTCGGTGCGCGACTGGGGCTCGAAGAAGCCTATCGATTCGCCCGCGGCGAGGAGGTGACTTCTTCGACCGGACAACCGGCAAAGCTATCGCGGCCACTGGACTGGCTGGTGATCGCCGATCATTCCGATGCATTGGGATTCATTCAGGATCTCTCCGCGGGTACTCCGAATATCCTCGCTTTCGAGGAAGGAAAACGTTGGTACGCGGGTCTCCAGAAGGGCGGGGAAGCGGCGGTGGCAGCGACGCTGGACCTCATCACGACTTTTTCGCAGGGCAAGATACCGCCGGAACTGCTTTCCGACTACTCCCCCGGCTCGAAGAAATACGCCTCCGTGTGGAGTCATGTGGTGAAGGTGGCGGAGGCATACAACGATCCCGGACGCTTCACCGCGCTGATCGGGTTCGAGTGGACCTCGCTTGTCAAGGGCAACAATCTGCACCGCAACGTCATTTTTCGCGACGGGGACGGCAAAGTGGGTCGGGTTGTGCCCTACACCACACAAGCGCCTGTCGGTAGCACCGACCCGCTCGATCTCTACGCCTATCTCGCAAACTACGAAACGATGACCGGCGGTTCCGTGCTGGCGCTTGCGCATAACGGTAACCTGTCGAATGGTCTGATGTTTCCGGTCGACGCGCAATACACCGGACGTGAGCTCGATGCGGAGTACGTCACCGAACGCGCGCGCTGGGAACCAATGTACGAAGTCACGCAGATCAAGGGCGATGGTGAGACACACCGGCTGCTCTCGCCCGATGACGCCTTCGCCGGTTACGAGACCTGGGATGCCGGCAATCTCGACCTGAGTGAGGCGAAGACGGACGACATGCTGGCTGGCGAATACACCCGCGAGGCGTTGAAGAATGGACTTGCGCTTGAAGCAAGGTTTGGGACCAATCCCTACAAGTTCGGGCTGGTCGGTTCCACCGACAGCCACACCGGTCTTGCTACCGCCCAGGAGGACAATTTCTTCGGTAAGCATTCCGGCTCCGAACCCTCGCCCGAGCGGATGACGCACCCCTTCACCAAGACTGAGCGAGGCGTGTTCGAGGGGTGGGAGCAGGTTGCGTCAGGTCTTGCTGCCGTGTGGGCGACGGAAAACACGCGCGAGGCGATCTTCGACGCGATGGAACGCAAGGAGGTCTATGCGACTACCGGCAGCCGCATGTTTGTGCGTTTCTTTGGCGGTTGGGAATATACGGCGGACGATCTCAACAGTCGCCAGCCGGCTTTCCGCGGTTATCAGAAGGGCGTCCCGATGGGTGGTGATCTGCACCCGCGCTCGGGCGCGGGCGGGCCGACCTTCATGGTCTACGCCTTGCGCGACCCCATCGGTGCGAACCTGGATCGCATCCAGATCGTGAAGGGCTGGCTCGATGCCGACGGCAAGACCCACGAGAAAGTCTACGATGTCGCCTGGTCATCAGGACGCGAACCCGATGCCAAAGGTCTCTTACCTGCAGTAGGCAATACGGTAAACGTGAAAGCCGCCAACTGGACCAACACCATCGGTGCCTCTGAATTGGGCACCGTTTGGGCGGACCCCGATTTCGATCCTAAGCAGCACGCCTTTTACTATGCGCGCGTAATCGAAATCCCGACCCCGCGCTGGATCGTCTACGATGCGTTCCGTTACGGTGTCGATATTCCCGAAGGCGCCGAGACGGTCCATCAGGAACGCGCTTACACGTCACCAATCTGGTATACACCGAAATCCTGAAGCGAATCTGGGGACAGTTTAACCACTTCTCTCTGGCCTTTTTTATTCGCCCGGGTGGGCGACGGGCGAGGCTTCGGCCGGTGATGCGTTTCAGCCGCTGAGCGGATTTATCGTCACCTGACGGCCGGCCGGTGCGGGAGTGTTTCGCGATGTGCGCGCCGAGAACACAAGCGACTCCATCGAATTAAGGATACTGTCCCCGGATGCCCTTAGAAGACCCGACTGGAGAATCATCGATGTCGCAGCCCGTCTATGCGCTCAATCTGTTCAATGTCTCGAACAAGGATGAATACCTCGCTTATTCGCGCCGATCTGCGAAAGAAGTCAAAGCCCACGGTGGCCGCGTCGTCGCGCTGGGAAAGTTCCTTGAGGCGGCTGCGGGCGACATCGCACCGCGCGATGTCCTCATCCTCGTTGAATGGGACTCCCGGGAGGCGTTCGACAGCTACTGTAACGACCCGGAGCTTGCCGATCTGCATCCGCACCGCGTCAACGGGACCGACGGCTACGTCTGGCACCTGTTTGACAAGCTCGAAGACCTGAGACCGATCCTGAAAGGCAAGTCCTGAGTGCGGGTTCGCGCTAATTTTCACTACGCAGAGCGCTTGAGCTGATGGTGAGAAATGTCCCTAATTTGCCTGATTGACCAGGAGGCATTCCTCTTGCAGCTGTCGAAAACTCGTCTCTGCCGCAGATCGTCAAACAGTCAACTCCGCCAGTTTGGGGGACAGTATTCTTACTTCTTTTCGGGCTTCTTTTTAATGCTCAGACCTCGTTAGGTTTTCTTGGTGTCGTCGATGATGTTCATCGTCGCCACCCCGCTTTCGCCGAGCTCGACCGACGCGAACGGGCCGCCGTGACACGTGTGACCGGGGTCGCGGGGATCCTGAGGCGGCGCCTCGGCGAGAATTTTTTCCGCAAACTGCTCGGCGTTGTCGCGGGGCCGATAACCAAGGAAGCTCGCCTTGGAATTGTCGACCGGCACGCGATCGTTATTTGAGACGCCGTAAACGATGGAAAAGCCGGTTGTTGGCGTCGAGATGGCCTGCTCGACCAGGTGGATGAGATCGTCGTAGGAGAGCCAGGTTCCCAAGGCGCGGGCATTGGTCACCTGGGCGCAGGAAATGATCCGCAAGCAAACCGCTTCGAGGCCCCGCTTGTCCCAGTAAAGACTGGCGAGGTCTTCGGCGAAACACTTCGCCAGCCCGTAATAGGTATCCGGTCGATGACGCACATCGGTACCGATGAAATCGGTTTTGGGGTGCATGCCGACGGCATGGATGGAGCTTGCGTAGACGACGCGCCGCAAACCGTTTTTGTAAGCTGCTTCCCAGACGTTATAGGCGCCGATGATGTTGGGGCCGAGGATGGTATTGAACGGCGCTTCATCGGCACGGGCCCCGAAGTGGATCACCATGTCAGCGCCCTCGAGCAGCCGATGGATCTCTTCGTATTTGCCCAGGTCGGCCCGAACGTAGGTCTCGCCAGGATACAGGGTACCAAGCTCTTCAACGATGTCCGAGGACACCAGCTGATCCGCAAGCTTCGACAAAGGCTCCCGCAGGTAGGAGCCGAGACGACCGGCCGCACCGGTCAGAACGAGCTTTTTCATATCAATCCTTCGCTGTGCTAAAGGTTGCCCCGAAATTTCAAATGATGGCCTTTTCACTGAACGGTTCGTTTCGCTCGATCCGCTCATAGTTGAAAGGCGTCAGGTCGAGCGACCTGTATTCACCGTAGGTGATGAGCTCCGCCGTTCCCCGCCCCATGGCCGGAGACTGCTGGAACCCGTGGCCCGAGAAACCGTTGACGAAAACGAAATTCTCGACCGTGGTGTGCCGGCCCAGGATGGCGTTCTGATCCAAGGTGTTGTACGCATAGTGGCCCACCCAGGAATTGACCAGCTTGATGGCTTCGAACCGGGGGACCCTGTTGGCAATCGCCGGCCAGGCTTTGTTCTCCCACAGGCTGAAATCCTGCTCGAAGTCGTCATAGTCCACAGCGGGATCGTCATCGGGCGGACACCCGGCCAGGTAATAGGTCCCGTCGGTGCGCATGTGCACCCCGGACGGATCGATGGTCAACGGCAGATCGCGATCCAGAGGGCGCTCGGCGGCGAAAATGAAGGTGTAACGCTTGCGCGGCTCGACAGGGATTTCGATGCCGGCCATGCGCGATGTCAAAACCGCCCGGGGTCCCGACGCGTTGACGACCGTTCCACAACCGATCACTTCGCCGGACTTCAGGGTGACGCTTTCCACCCGCGTGCCGGCCTTGTTCCGGGTCATCGCCACCACTTCGTTGGTGACGTACTCGGCGCCTTTCTCGCGCGCCGAGCGCCGCCACCAGTCGAAGAGCGTGTTGCCGTCGAAATAGCCTTCGTCGACCAGATTGTGGCTGCCGGCAACGATGTCGTCGACGTTATAGAACGGGTAGTCGCGCTTGATTTCCTCTGCGGTCATGATCTTGGTGGCCGCACCGCACGCCTTTTGAATCTTCTGGCTCTCCCGCAGCACGTTTGCGAACTCTTCGTTGTCGGCGAGATACATGTAGCCGAAGCTGTGTAACAAAAGCTTTGGAACCCGGGAGTCGTTGCCCATGAATTCGCGGAAATTCTTCACGAACTCGGCGGCGAACTGGGAGACGCGAACGTTGATCTCGCGCGAGAACTGTTGCCGCATACAGCTGTTGGTATGCGCCGTCGAGGTGAATTCGTAGCTTGGATCGCGTTCGACGACGAGGACAGAACCGTCGAAGTCAGGGTTATTCGCGAGAAACCACGCGACCGACGACCCGAACATCGCGCCACCGACAATGACGACGTCATAGCTCGAGCGCGAAGGCGTGACTGAAAGCGTCGTCGGGTTCATGCCCCGTCTCCGGTCATTTTCTGGAGAGAGCTCGGAAGAGTATACCCAAGGGCCTGCCGATCGATGGATACAAACAGCGGTTCAGCTGAGCGCGCCATGAAAAGCCCTTGCAAAACGTTGCTCGGCAAGTGCGAACAACGGCGCGCCGGCCAGAGCAACCGGCAGCGCATTGCTGGCCGGCGAGAGGTTGGACAAGGCCTGATTCGGCGCGCGGTCCGGCGGCCTTTGCGATCGGGCTATGCCCGTGTTATATATCGTTAATCGTCGAATTACGATTAGGGGGCGGACCATGCCGACAGTCAAGATGCGGGAGGCGCGCGCCGAGTCTGCGTCCTCGCGGGAAACCGAAAAGCTCGCGGCGCTTGCCAAGGCGCTTGGACATCCCGCGCGGCTGGGAGTCATCAGGATGCTTCACGAGCGGCAGACCTGTATCGGCTGCGACATCGTCGATGAGATAGGTTTGGCCCAATCCACCACATCCGAGCACTTGCGCATTCTCAAGGCTAGCGGGGTTATCACGGGGGAGGTAGAAAGCCCCCGGGTTTGCTACTCGCTCAATCAAGAGGCGCTGGAACCGCTGCGCCAATTTCTGAATGACGTCATCGGCGTGCCGGCCGAGCCGACCGTGAGCTAGAAAAGGAATTCACATGTCTACCTTCGAACGCTATCTGACCGTCTGGGTTGGGCTGTGCATCATCGCCGGCGTAGCGCTCGGGCATTTTCTGGGCGGGGTATTCCAAATCATTGGCGGGGCCGAGATCGCTCAGGTCAATATCCCGGTCGCTATTCTGATCTGGCTCATGATCATCCCGATGCTGGTGAAGATCGACTTTAGCGCGTTGGGCCAGGTTCGCGAGCACTGGCGTGGGATCGGCGTGACGCTGTTTATCAACTGGGCGGTGAAGCCCTTTTCCATGGCGGCGCTTGCCCTGTTGTTCATTGGCTATTTGTTCCGCCCCTATCTGATGGCTGAGCAGATAGACAGCTATATCGCTGGCCTCATCATCTTGGCCGCCGCACCCTGTACCGCGATGGTCTTCGTCTGGAGCAACCTTTCTGACGGAGAGCCGCATTTCACACTCAGTCAGGTGGCGCTGAATGACCTGATCATGGTGTTCGCCTTCGCCCCTATCGTCGGGCTCCTGCTGGGCCTGTCGGCAATCACCGTGCCATGGGACACGCTCGTGCTCTCGGTCGGCCTATACATCGTGGTGCCGGTGATTATCGCTCAGGTCTTGCGCAAGCGCGTGCTCGGCTCCAGCGGAGAACCTGGTCTCAAGCGGGTGCTGGACAAGTTACAACCGGTTTCGCTGATAGCGCTGTTGACGACGCTCGTGCTGCTGTTCGGCTTCCAGGGCGAGCAAATCATCGCGCAGCCGTTGGTGATTGCGCTTCTTGCCGTCCCGATTCTGATCCAGGTCTACTTGAACTCCGGACTCGCATATCTGTTGAACCGCAAGGTCGGATCGGCACACTGCGTGGCCGCGCCCTCGGCGCTTATCGGTGCGAGCAATTTCTTCGAGCTGGCCGTTGCGGTGGCGATCAGCCTGTTCGGAATAGACTCCGGTGCGGCGCTCGCGACCGTGGTTGGCGTGCTGGTAGAAGTTCCGGTGATGCTCTCGGTGGTGAAGATCGTAAACGCCACCAAAGTCTGGTACGAGTGCGGCCCCGCCGTCCAGCGTAACGGGCGCGCGTTGAGCGGGCTAAGGTGAACGAGACGGCGCTGCGGCATGGTGGTCCTGTTGTATGTTACTTCCAGGCAACGGCTTCGAACCAAACCAACGCGAATATGGCATCGGGATGCTCGCCCCATTCATTGATGGCGGTCACGGCTTTGTCCATCTGAGTCTGGTCTGCCCATCCTTTTTCAATCGCTGTTTTTCTGATTTCGGAGCCGGTGAGCTCGTCTAGGAGGAAAGGTAGAAATGCTTGGGTCGCTTGCTGCGTTCCCCAAGTATCGCAGGAAGCGGTTCCGATCGTCTCCGTAAAGCCCGCTTCACGCAGTAGAGTCCGGCACTCACGACCAAAAGCAGGATTCCCGCCGCAATGCTGTCGATACTTGAGGTAGATTTCGTAGGCAAGGTCAAGGGTTTCGTCTGAAGGCGCCAACAGCCTCATGCGCATGTTGGCGCACCGTATGCCTACGATCCCGCCTGGTTTCAGCACGCGCCGCATTTCCTTGACGACTAACACTGGCTCACGTAAGTGTTCCAGCATGGCATGGCTGAATACGGCGTCGAATTGGTCGTCGGGGTAGGGAAGCTTGTAGGCGCTGCCTTGTTCGAACTTGATATTGGCGAGTCCCAGTTTCGCCGCGTTCTCGCGGGCAAGCTCCACCTGGCTTGCTTCGATTTCAATGCCCGTTACTTCTCCTGGCGAAACAGCCTTGGCCAAACCTGCCGTGATCGAGCCAGGGCCACTGCCACAGTCGAGCAGACTCATACCCGGCTTCAGGTAAGGCAGAAAGAAGGCAGCGTGCTTCTCTGCCGTTCGACCCGAAAAGACCTGCTTGGTCGCAGCCCCGCCATAGCGGTGGACATAGGATTCTTGATCGTTTGATGGCCTCGTTTTATCTGTCATGCTCTTTTTCGCCTTTATCGTGCCGCTTCAATCCTGGTACAAGATATTGGAGAATTACAGACGTTATACCTATTTCTCTTCGCTCGTCTTTGTTCGCCCGGTTGCTCCGACTATCGTTGACGGCACACACCTCTCGCGTGTCGGCCAGGGAGTCGAAGGAATCGCATCGTGGATTCTAAAGAAAGGCCCCTAGAACATACGTTAATCCGAGACCGACAATTGACCAGACAAAACCAACGAGTATCGCAACCGTGAGCTCTTTCAATTTTTCTCCGCGATCGCTCATCAGGAGACCGAGGCAGGTCAGGGAAACAAGAGCAGAAAGGATTATTAAAACGACCCAGATCCCCATCGCGACCTGGACGAAGAATGGGAACTCACCGATGTTCTGAATTATTGCTGCCATAACCTAAGGTCTTAACGATTACAGACAGTATACCTATTTCTCTTCGGCCTTCTTTTTTCACCCGGGCGTGGAGAGAAGGCCGAAGAGACACGAGTAGACTGTCCCCGGATTTCCCCCTTGCAATGGCTCGGGGCCGGGCGGTATCTCGGCCCGCGCCGAAGCTTGCTAGAATCGCTCCTCATGAAACTCCTGGTGCTTGCGGGCGACGGCATCGGCCCGGAGATCACTGCGGCCTCGGTGCAGGTGCTTAAGGCGGCCTCGGATCGCTTCCGCCTGGACCTCGAGTTCGAGCACGAGGCGATAGGGCACGCCGGCATCGAGCGGCACGGCCACGCGCTGCACGATCGCGTGCTGGCGCGGGCGCGCGACGCCGACGGCGTGGTGATGGGCCCGCACGACGCCAACAGATATCCGGCAGAGCACAAAACCTACCCCAATCCGTCGAGCATCATCCGCAAGGAGCTCGACCTGTTCGCCAATTTGCGCCCCGCGAGGACGCGGCCCGGCGTGCCCGCGCATGTCGAAAGCATGGATCTGGTGATCGCGCGGGAGAACACCGAAGGCTTCATGGCGGACCGCAACATGTACCGCGGCCACGCCGAGTTCATGCCCACGCGTAATCTCGCGCAGTCGATCCGCAACATAAGCTATGAGGGCTGCGCGCGGATCACCCGCGCGGCCTGCAAGCTCGCCATGCAGCGGCGCAGGAAGGTGACGTTGCTTCACAAGGCGCACGTGTTCAAGCTGAGCGACGGGCTGTTTCTTAAGGCCGCCCGCGACGTGCTCGCGGACTATCCGAAGATCGAGACCGAGGAGGTCATCGTGGACGCGATGATGGCTCTCGTGGTGCGCCGGCCCGAGAGCTTCGACGTGGTGGTCGCCACCAACCTGTACGGCGATCTGATTTCCGACCTCACGGCGGAGCTGAGCGGCGGACTCGGCATCGGCGCCTCGCTCAACTCGAGCCTCGAGCGGGCCATAGCGCAGGCCGCGCACGGCTCGGCCCCGGACATCGCGGGCCGTAACGTCGCCAACCCGACGGCGATGATCCTCTCCTGCGCCATGCTGCTGGTGTGGCTCGCCGCGCGGCACCAGCGCCCGGATTTCCGCCAGGCGGGGGAGTGCATCGAGGCCGCCATCGACGCGCAGCTTAAGGAAGGACGCACGCGGGACCTCGGCGGCACGCTCGACACCGACGCCTTCGGAGAGATGGTTGCGCGCCGCGTGGCACGCGGCTGAAGACGGAATTCCGGGGACAGCGGAATTCCGGGGGCAGTGTACTTATTTCTCTTCGGCCGTCTTTCCTCGCCCGGGTGGACGATGTGCGAGGCTCCGGCTCGTGATGCGTTCCAGCCGCTGAACGACTCTCTCGCCGCCTAACGACCGGCCGGCCCGGGCGTGTTTCGCGATGTGGGTGCCGAGAAAACAAGCGACCTCAAAGAATTAAGTATACTGTTCCCGGATTCTCCTGGAGACTCGCATGCAAAGCTTTCCCCATCACTACAAGGTTGCGGCGACCGCGGCGCCAGAGGGAGACGTCAATCTCACCAGCGATAATCTCGAGCCAATCCCTTCCTTACCACCCGCAGAGTTTGGGGGGCCTGGTAACCGCTGGTCTCCTGAAACGCTGCTAATTGCCGCAGTCGCAGATTGTTTCATGCTCAGCTTTCGGGCCGTTGCTAGAGCCTCCAAGCTCTCGTGGATATCCTTGAAATGCGAGGTCGAAGGGACTCTCGAACGTAGCGAGGGTATGATGAAGTTCACGGAGTTCGTGATCAATGCAACACTCGAAGTGCCTAAAGATACGACCAAAGAAAGAGCCAATAGGATTCTTGAGAAGGCTGAGGCGAGCTGCCTAATAACAAACTCTCTAACCGGCGCAGTGCACCTGAACACGATTGTATCGGTGAAGTCCTAGCCATTACGCTACCTTACAATCACATACTTAGGCCAGTAACGGTTTGCTTGTTCTTGCCGCCGATAGTGTAACCGGCGCCGGCGTTCCAGAGTTTGCTGTTTGATTTTCCGTCTACGGTCCAACTTCCGCTGACGGGGAACACTCGACCACGTCTGAGTCATGACCCCCATGGCCGGTTGGCGATAAGCATTGACCATCAGACCGGGACCGTGGCGGCGCTTGCAACCACCGACAGCGGCTGAGCTGGGGGGCTCATTCACCGCCTCAGCGAGCGTGCGCTACGCTGCCAATCACTCCGGCCCTCAAGTAACGCTTTTGATCGTTCGTTGCTGAAGGGATCTGACGAGAAGGTGGATCCGGTAGGAAACACGCTTTGTCCGGGTCTAGTTCCAATCCACTGTGTACTTGACCACGCGGTCATTACCCGAATCGGACAGCCACAAGGTGTCGCCCATCACCTCGACACCTTCCGGCGTTGTGAATCTGCCGGGTCCCTTCCCGGGCCTGCCGGTGCCGAGCACCAGCAGCAGCGCGCCATCCGGCGCGATGAACTTGACGCTATGGTTGTTCTTGTCCGCCGCGATTACGGTGCCGTCCGCAAGCACGTCCTGATAGCGGACTCCATTGAAGTCGTACGGTTCACCCTTCAACTGGCGCTTGATCTCGAGCTCCGGAGACAACAAGAGCATGCGGTCGTTTCCGGCATCCGAAAGCCAGATATCGCCGCTGCTGGTAACTTCCAGGTCGTGCGGAGATGACAACCCCGAAAGCTCGCCGACCACTTCACCGTTCTCGTAGGCCACCACGTTGCCTGACCAGGCGCCGGCAACGTAAACCCGCCCGTTGGGATGAACCAGCACGCCTTCCGGCCCGCGGATCCGTTCCCCGAGCTCGCCCACCAATGTCGCCCGGGTTCCCTCTATTTCGTAAATTGTGACACGGTTGTTATGGGTGTCGGCGACGTAGGCGCGACCTTGTTCGTCGAAGTCCACGTCATGCGTACCCGATTGGTGGTCCGAGCCGAATTCGGCGATGAGTTCCAGGGTCCCGGGATCGAGAATCGCGATCCGGTTGTTTCCGACGTCGGACACGAACAGATATTTCCCATCCGGTGACAACTTGAGGTCGTGGGGGTTTTCCAGCGGGGCGCTGCTCGTGCCGGCAAAGGTGACGGTCGGCCCCGCGGCCGTCAAATAACCGGGGAGCAGAGTGAAAAGAAGTATGGCGGCGAATCGATAGAACATGACGGCTCTCTGTGACCGAAGAATTCTACTATCGTTTGACCACGATGCGAGCGCGTGCCGCTGTCCATCGCGGCAGCGGTTCCCCCGAGAACGCCTCATCGACGGGATCGATGGCTGCCCGCCAGCGTCCATCGCACGAAGCAGGGTTGATTCGCCCTTGCGGCCGGACCATTTCGGCAATCCATCAGCGATCTCCATCACCCGCATGTTGTAGCAAATGTGACAGGCGCAAAGTCCGGCACTTGCTGCAAACTGCGACATGGCAGGCTGGCCCAATTGCATTTGATCTAGATCATTGCAGCAACCGCGGATGGCGCAGAGCTTGTTATTATGGGTTGGAGTCGCGTGGCAAAGTTTGCCGAAAGTATTCGCCCGGACTGCGATTGTGGCAGCCCTGACGGTCTGTAGCAACGGTGCTTTCGCAGAAGCGGGTTTCATCGAAAAAAGCAGACCTCAACTCTATGCCGGAAAAGAATCGGAGGTTGACCAGGAGGACCTTCCCATGACCATCAGCGCTATATGTCATCGCTGCGTTATCCTTTCCATAGCCGTTCTGCTCCTTGCGCCTGCGCCCGCTTTCGCCCAGAGCGATCTCATGCAGGGTTTGATCAAGGGACTGACGGAGGAAGAGGACAAACCGCGCGTGCCCGCGGAGGCCGCGCCGGAGCTGCCCGGTGCGACGGAAGCTCCGGCACCAGTCACCGGCGCCGAGGAAGGCAAGACGCTTCTCGAGGCGCAAACCCTGCCTTCGGCCGCTCAGCCGGGCGGGTTCGATCTCCAGTCGCTTCAGCAGCAACTCGGCGAGAAGGATGGTGTGATCTCCGGACTTCAATCCAACCTGACCGCAAAGGAAGACCTGATTGGCTCCCTGCAAGGGCAGCTTGGTGAGAAGGACAGTCTGCTCGGCTCGCTGCAGGGTCAGCTTGCCGAGAAGGACGGCCTGCTCGGCTCGCTGCAGGGTCAGCTTGCCGAGAAGGACAGTCTGCTCGGCTCGCTGCAAGGGCAGCTTAGCGAGAAGGACGGTCTGCTCGGCTCGCTGCAAGGGCAGCTTAGCGAGAAGGACAGTCTGCTTGGCTCAATGCAGGGTCAGCTCGGCGACCTTCAGGACAAGTTCGGCCCAATGCGTGACGAACTGGTCGTTCTCACGGCGCAGGTTACGGAAAAAGACGGGCTGCTGACCGCCCTGAATACACAGCTCGCTGACAAAGATGCAACGATCGCCGAGCTGCAGACGCAGACCGATCAGCATGCCGCCGTTACTGCGGAACTGGAAGGCAAGCTGCAGTCTGAAACCAAACGGGTGACCGCCCTTGAAGCCAATATTGCCATCGCGCAAGAAAAGACAGCAGACCTGCAACAGAGCTATTCCGAACAGGCCGCAGCGATGGCGTCCTTGGAAACGCAGCGTCTGATACTCGGTATCCTCTTCGCTGCTGCGCTGTTGGCCTCGATCTTTCTGTGGCAGAGAAGGCCAGGGGCCGGTTGACTGCCGCGCCTACAATTTATGCGTAGCGGCCACCGTTTCCCTGAACGGGGGTTGAACCGTTCCCAACCGCGCACCGGTTAGGCCGGAGAGCAAACCTCTTAAGGCTTAACGGCCAACGGGGTCTTTGTACGGCAGTACTCTCGCTCGGGCCCGGACTCCCATTCGCCGTGCGGATAATGCCACGACGATGAGTTTCGAGAGTCTGTCGCTGAATGAGCGTGGTGACGTAGGCGAAGTGACCGTACCGATCGATACTGCATTTCACGAGAATGGGCGGTTGTCCTTCCCATACTCAGGCACGCGAGTTTGTGACGAAGTGCGTTGATCCAGGTCAACGACTTAGGTTGTGCCTCCTTCTAAATACTTCCCTATATGCGCTATGACTCGTCGGGCTGGATTATGAGGGCGGGCGAAACCTCGATCCCGGCGTTTCACTGGATCATGACGTTGCTGGGTGGAGCATGATCGAGTCGAAACCATCTTCAAAAGATCGCGACGAATCCGATGCATTCATCGATGCCGAGCTCGCGCGTCAGCGTGAGCAGGCGTTGGTCATGTGGCCAATGGAGCGTCAGGTACTGACCAGCCTCGGTCTGGTAGATGGGATGCGGATTCTGGATATCGGCTGCGGTCCCGGGACCATCACGGCCAGAATCGCGGCGCTATGTCCGAACTCCCCAGTGGTGGGGCTGGAACCGGGTCCCTCCCTTGCTCGACTGGCCGAGCGCGAACTCGAGCCATGTCCGCACGCGCGCGTTCATCGGGGAAGCCTGTGCAGCAATCAGCTCGAAGCGGCCAGCTTTGACTTCGCGTACGCTCGTTTCGTGCTCCAACATACGGCCGATCCGGAGGTGCAGCTCGCGGGCGCCTTGTGCTTGCTGCGCCCCGGTGGAACGCTTGTTGCGGTCGATGCCGACGACGGGTTGTTCGCAATCTATCCTGAGCCGCCAGAGCTCGCAGAAGCGATTCGCTTGTCGCAGGCGCTGCAGCATGCGCGGGGAGGGGATCGCCGCATTGGCCGTAAGCTGCCAGCGCTGCTGGAGCAAGCGGGTTTTGGCGAAGTAGAGCTCAAGGCCACGGCCCTGACCAGTTCAGATCTCGGCCGTTCCACCTTTGCGCGCCTGGCCGTGTCTTTTCGCCTCAACCGTCTGCTCGAGAAGCACGGCGATACGGTCCGTCCGCTTGCTGATGCCGTCGAGCGGTTCCTGGCGCAGAACCAGTGGTACGGCATGGTGTGCATTCTCGGCGTTCGAGGTGTGCGACCGTGATTGTTCGGGACGCAGCGCATCCGCAGCAGCAAGAAGCGGGCCCGACGGCAGCGTTTGAATCCGCGCGGATCGCGACCACCAAGCAAGAGCGCGAAGCCGTGTACAGGCTTCGCTACGAGGTGCTTATTTCAGAGCTCGACAAAGGCTACTTGCCCTCGGTGGACCATGCACATCAACGGGTTTGCGATCCGCAGGACGAGGACGGGAGCGTCACCATCTTCTACACCGGGACACCCGATGCGGTGACCGGTAGCGTGCGCGTTCAGGTCTGGCAGCCCGGCGAAATACCTGCCGAGATCTATCGCCGCTTCTCTCTACAACTGTTTCCAGGCATCGAAGATCTGCAGGTCGCCGAGGTGGCCCGACTGGTCGTGCGTCCCAGAGTCCGCGGTCAGCTCGTCGTGCCCTCCCTGGCGCTTGCCATCTTTCGTCACATGCTCGAGGGTCGCGGCGTGCTGGTCGGCTTTGCATACTGCGCACCCGGACTGGTGCGTGCGTTTCAGGGGCTGGGCTTTCGTCCCTACGCTGGCGACGTCATCCCCGATGAGGACGGCATCCGGCTGCCGATGATCGTGCTTCCCGCCGATGCCGCGTATTTTCGTCGCGTAGGCTCGCCGGTGGCGTCCGAGGTGTCGCGATACTTCGCCGATCATCCCGATGAGCGCGCACGTGTACAGCCCATTCTCGATGCGCTGCGTATGACCACGCCGCACTATCAGCTGGACCCGACCCGCGTATGGCGCGAGTTGCAGCAACGGTTTATTGCCGGCGGCAGCGAGCGGCCGGCGCTGTTGCAGGGTCTTGATGACGAGGAGATCCGCGAGCTGGGCGCAAAGGGACTCACTATGGACGTCCCTGCCGGACATCCGGTGATGCGCCAGGGACTGGTGGAGAAGGAGCTGTTCCTGGTGCTCGAGGGCACCTTCGAGGGGCGCTCGGACGGGCGGCGGATTGCGGTCATGGGCGAGGGTGATGTCTTCGGCGAGGTATCGCTGTTCCACGACACGGGCCGCAGGCTCTTCACGGTCAGCGCCCTCACGCCGGGCCGCGTTCTTGTGCTCAGACGCAGCTTCATCGAGGACCTGATGAGCGCGCGTCCCGCGCTGGCGAGCCGACTACTGTTCAATCTGGCGCGCATACTCGCCGCACGGGTTACCAGCACGCTGCGTGGCGACGGTAGCGACCAGTCTGTTTGAGCAGGCATCGAAACAGGCGGAAATTGGGATCGGAATGTCGAGCTACTGCGGGGCAATGAAAGCAAAACACGCAACAGTGCCAAGCCCATTTTGCCGTCCTGAGCGGCCAAGGGTCCGGCGAGCAAAGACAGGCTCAGGCTGAGCGTCAGTAAGGTCTACATTCGCACGCGCATCCAATTTTTTCCGTCGCTTTCGATGACTCGGCTCACGGCGCGGCGTCCACGTATCGCGCAATGATCTCGGCCATGTTGGCCGGGGGAAGAATCGGAGGCATCAAGGTGCGGAAGCGGCCATCCGGACCTAACAGATAGATGTATGACGAATGGCTGATCACGGCGCTGCCGTTCCAGTCCGCCTCGACCGCGCGTGGCTCGATCCGAAAAGCGCGGTAAGCCCTCTCGAGCTGCTCGGCGCTGCCGGTGAGCCCGACGATGCGCGAGTGAATGTTTGGCATCTCTGCGCGCATCTGCTTGGGCGTGTCGTTCTCCGGATCGACGGTGATCATAACGGCGTTCACTCGCTCACTCTCGTCGCCCAGCGCATCGAGCGCGGCCGCGATGGCGCGGAGCGTCTGCGAGCACATGAAGGGGCAGCTCGTATAGCCGAAGAAAACCAGCAGATAGTCACCCCGGTAGTCGGCGCTGGTCCGCGGGTCGCCGTGCTGATCGATTAGCTCGAACTCACCGCCGAACTCGATCGGAAAGTCGTCGGCGGCAAGATTCGTCGCGCTGACTTCCCGCTCCAGGGGCGCGGGTTCCGGCGCAACCGCGGGGTGGCTCGCCCCGTCGTGGGCAAGCAAGTTCCCGCACCAGGCGCCGATTGCCAGCGCCACAGCCGCAAAACGCCTCGTCACTGTCGCGACTCCAGGAACTTCTTGTCTGCCTCCGCTCCGAGGCCAAGCAGACCTTTTTGGTCGAAGACCTCCTTTATCCTTAGGTCGTGGCGAAACCAGTTGCCCGCCTTCGACTCCTCGATACCGGTGCGCGCGGACCATTTTTTGGTGAAGCGATTCGCGGCACGCCACTCCCCGCCCACCTCGCGCACGAACTGGATGGCAAAAAAACGAACGCCGCGATTCTCCGTCCAGAGCCCGTCGGCGGTCACCTGCTTGTTGCAAAAATCGACCAACTCTTCGGCGGCGCCGGTGAAGGCAGTAGCGTTCTTGGAAACCAAAATCAATTTGCCGTCATCGGTCAGAAGTCCCAGCTGACGCTTGCCGTCACCGCAGTTGGCCGGGCAGTCGCCTCCCAGCTCACAGGCGATATCAACCACCTTTGCGTCGAAGCGTGCGATTTCCTCGTTGGTCACTCCCCAGCTTTTCGCCGCGTAGGCCGAGGCGGACGCGCACAGCGCCGCTCCAGCCGCGGCCGCCACGACCAGCATGCGTTTCATTTCGATACCGTGAGTCATAATCACATCCTCCTACTGCTGCGGGACGGCGAACGGCGGAATCACGCCGACGGTCTCATGGGTGAGCTTCGTGATGCCGGCATCGGCCACGATTTCGTCAACGAACAGGTAGTTGATGCCGTCGCGCTTGTGGACCGTGCCGTTCACGGTGACCACGTGGCTCATGGATCCGAGCACGCCGGGGTTGGCGACGCTGGTCGAGTCTTTGCCGACCCTCATGACCATGTAGATGGTGCCGTCCTCGGCCAGCAACCCGACCGGTATGCCGCCGGCGGCACACCAAACCGCGCAGGCGTGATGGGCGCTGCCGACGATAAAGTCCGAGCCACCCATGATCTGGGAGACATAGCACCAGGTGTCGATAAGCTCGCCTTTCAACTGCATCCGCTCGCCGGCGGCCGACGCCGTTCCGGTAGCTGCAGACATGATTAGCGCAGCGCAAAAAATTGCTCTCGTGAATTGTTTCAGTTTCACTGGATTTGCTCCTCCTGATTCGCGACGGGTAGCCGGCCGCGATAGACCGCGAGAATCGAAATAGCGTCCGCGTGTTCTTGCGCCCGTCAGACGCTTCTCGTGCCGTAGCGTAATCTGGTTACACCCGGCAGGAGAAGATGGTCCGGCCAAAATGTGACTGTTTTGTTAACTCTTCGTGGTGGGTCCGTGAGAGGAAGCGCCAAGGATGAGCTTTCGGGTGCTCGAAGGCGAATCGAGGCTTACGGCGTCGCCCTTGGACAGCGGCCGATGTGGAGCCGGAAACCTCTGCTATAGTGCCCTGCGGGCCGACGGGGAGGAACGCGGCATGCGCGAAATAAGCACCATGGCAAAGCTGCGAGCAACCCTGATCCTCGTAGTCTGCGCCGTGTTTGCATCGGCGGCGAGCGGCGCCGAAGCGAAGCGCGGCGAGACCGGTGTCGAGACGGCCGTCGCGAGGCTCTCCGACCAGGAAGTCCGGCAGCTGCTGATAGACGAGCTGCGCAAATCCACCAGCGCACGGCCGATCGAGGAGTTCAATCCGGCTGTTTTCGCGTATCGTCTGCAGCGGGACATCGGGACGCTCAGCAAAGAGCTCAGCGCAACCTTCAACGCGGTGGGCGAGCTTCCAAGCATCTTCCCAACGGCGTGGGCCCAGTTCATGGCGGACCGGGAGGAGGGCGGGCTGCTCTGGTTCGTCGTCGCCCTGGTCGTCTCCATGGGCGCGGGGGGCATGACTGCCATCCTCCTGAGCTCCAGGGTGACACCGGGGCTCAAGGACCTGGAGCTGGCCCGGCCCGAATCGACCCGGATCAAGGCAGGCATACTGCTGACGCGCCTGGGTCTGCATCTCGCATACGTGCTGTGCTTCGCGTTCGTGGCCCTAGGGGTGTTCGTGCTGATATTCGACGAAAATCCCAAGGACCGGGTCGCGTTTTTGTTCTATCTCTTAGCGAGCGTGCTTTTTCTTACCGTGATTGCCCTCTCGCTTGCTTTTCACGCTCCCCGGCGACCCGACCTACGGCTGCCGATTTACAGCGACAGCGACGCCTCCCGGCTGCACCGGACGGTTCTCGTTACCGTGGCATTCGGTGCCTTCGCCTATTTCACCTGCGCGCTGACCGGGACCCTGGGAGTGCTCGGCTTCGTGCACCAGCTGTTCCTTATACTCGTGGGCGTGCTGACGGCTTCGCTCATGGTGGCCACCATATTGACCGGACGACGAGCCATCTCCCACGACCTCGCCAGCGGCACCCCGGCCGCCAGCGCGCGCGGCATATTCTCCCGGGCGTGGCCGTGGTGCTTCGCCGTCTTCGTGCCTGTGCTCTTGATCGGGCTGATCATCAGAGAGCTCCTTTACGACTTCGTCCCGTACGGCGCGGCGCTCGTCACCGTGGCGCTGATGGCGGTCGTGCCAAGCCTCGACGCACTGCTCTTTCGCGAGAGCGAGCGGCTGCGTGGCGAAAATGAGGAAATCAGGGCCGCCCTCGTGCGCGGTGGCCGACTCGCTATGCTGGTGCTGGTGGCGGGTATTCTGTTCGCGGCCTGGAGAATAAACCCGTTCGCCATGGGCGGCGGAGGAATCGGGTCGCAGATCGCGAACGCCGTGCTGCAGATTTCGCTGACGCTGCTGGTTGCCTACGGTCTGTGGCAGCTCGCGCGGATCACGATTGACAAGAAAATCGCGGAAGAGGACGCCGATATGGAGGCCCAGGGAATCGATCTCGGAGAGCAGGAGATCGGCGGTACCGGTCTCTCCCGAATGCGGACCCTGTTGCCCCTGTTCAAGCGCTCGGTGCAGATCACGCTGGCGGTGATTTCGTTGATGATTATCCTGGGCTCGTTGGGCGTCGACATCGCGCCTTTGCTCGCGGGTGCGGGGGTCGTCGGTCTTGCCATTGGATTCGGCTCCCAGACGCTGGTCCGGGACATCGTGTCCGGAGCGTTCTTCCTGATGGATGACGCCTTCAGGATCGGCGAGTACATCGACGTCGGCAGCGTGAAAGGCGCGGTCGAGAAGATGTCGGCCCGTTCCGTGCGGCTGCGGCATCATCGCGGCGCCGTTCACACCGTGCCGTTCGGCGAGATCAAGACCCTGACCAACTACAGCCGCGACTGGGCAATCATGAAGCTACGGTTCCGGGTGCCTTTCGACACCGACGTCGACAAGGTCCGAAAGCTGTTAAAGAAGACGGGGCTCGAGCTCGCACGGCACCCGGACATCAAGGACGACTTCATCCAACCCTTCAAATCACAAGGTGCGACAGAAGCCGACGACCACGGCTTCATCATCTCGACGAAGTTCATGTCGAAGCCGGGGAAGCAGTATGTGATTCGCCGCTATGCCTTCGCCGCAGTGCAGAAGGCTTTCCAGGAGAACGGCATCGAGTTTGCCACTCCCAAGGTGGAGGTTATCGTCGACGACGAGAACGACGAGCGTTCAGCAAAAACCGACAAGCAGTCCAGCGACAGAGACAGGACCGTTTCCGGCGCGGCGGCGAGTCAAGCGGTTAAAATTATGGATACTCCGACGGGGTAGCGGCGGTCTTCTCAGCTACTGCGCGGCTCCTCGAATAGAGCGAGAAACTTTTCGTAGCGCGAGCCGTTCAGCTCCGACTTCGGAATGAATCTCAGCGAGGCAGAATTGATGCAGTAACGCAGCCCCGTCGGTGCAGGCCCATCCTTGAAAACGTGGCCAAGGTGGGAGTCCGCATATTTGCTGCGGACTTCGGTGCGCGGGAATATGAGCTTGTAGTCGGTCTGTTCAACCACCTGCGCCCCGTCAATGGGCTTGGTGAAGCTGGGCCAGCCGGTTCCCGAAACGAATTTATCCTTCGACGAGAAAAGCGGCTCCCCGCTGACGATGTCCACGTAGATCCCTTCACGCTTTTCGTTCCAGTAGGCGTTCTTGAAAGGACGTTCGGTGCCGTCGTTCTGGGTGACCTCGTATTGCAGCGGGGTAAGCAGCTTCCGCAGCTCCGTTTCACTCGGTTTTGCGTAATCGCCCGCATCGGCTTGTTGTTGATTTATGGTCGATGCTGCCGTACCCCACTCTCCGTCGGCGCTCGCCAGCCAGGCGCCGCCCGCGGCCGCCATCAAAGCCAGCGCCGTCAATAGTCTTTTCATAGCCTTCTCCATAGTCTCTAAAGCGTCGTCGATAACATGCAACCGGAAAGGAAATATCCTACGTCAACATCGAAACCGGACGATCTCGGGTTCATTTAGTTCAGATTCAGGTCTGCACCCGCCCACAGGTGGGAGAAGCGTACGCAATGAATCAGGATGGTCCGATAGTCGGCCAACCTTGTTCCGCTCGGAATTGTGAGTCGCTGCGCGCCCTTCATCTTCCTGAACAAAACCGAATCGTCGCTGCTTTGGAGCAAGCCGACGACCAATGCGTCCTGTGAAGCGTTGGCGTCGGTCAACTGGGTCAAGGGTTTCGGCGAAAGCAGAATGTGCAGATCTGGCCCGTTCTTGGTTTCGAAGTCATCACCGAGTTCGACGAACAGCTGTTCGCCGTGCCGGGTGATTTTCCATTGCCCGGATACCTCGTAGTCAGCCGCAACCCACGGGCCCTCCGCCACTATCGACTGAGCTTGCGCGGACGCGGCAAAAAAGAGTGTCGCAAGTAAGAGGCTGCGCACGCCGATCTCTCCGATTTCAACCAAACAGCAAGTTTGATGCTCGAGCTTCGAATATCGATCACGGGATCTTAACAATTCTCTCACAATGCGCTGGGCCGGCGGCCATCACGACGGAAAAGTGGCAGATACGGGACTCTCCGGAATTCGCGGAATCCGAGGGTCGGCATTGCCGCAGACTTAATGCGTCCGAGCCGCACCGCGGAACACTCGATTACGCGGGAAAGGGCGCTTATCCTTCCTGCACTCGCCACGGATACGAGATTTCACATGTCTGCGATCGCGAGGTTGTTCCTCATTCTCGGCGGGGTCAATGCGGCCCTGGTGGTGGCGTTGGGCGCGTTTGGTGCCCATGGGCTGAAGCCGCGCCTGTCCGGCGACATGATGGCCGTCTACCACACGGCGACCCTCTATCATGCAATTCACGCCCTCGGCCTGATCGCGGTCGGCGTGGTGGCAGCATGGTTGCCTCGTTCGGGTTACCTCAAATCCGCCGGCTGGACCATGTTTGCCGGTATCGTGTTGTTCTGCGGGACTCTCTATCTCTTGAGCGTGACCGGCGCAAGGGGGACATTCAGAGTTCGTAAGTTATTGATTTTTTTGTTCGCTGAAACTGAATGGTTTACGCTGCTACGGTGCCAGATAAAAATCAAAAACTTACGAACTCTGAATGTCCCCCTTTCCCTCTTAAAGCCGGGCTGATTCGCCCTTGTGGCCGGACCATTTCGGCAATCCGTCAGCGATATCCATCACCCGCATGCTGTAGAAGATGTGACAGGTCGGTTGGAACGCTTCTGGCACCTTCGGCGGTACGCCGAAATCGAAGAGCGTTGGAAAGGCGAGCCACATGTTTCGTCCCTCATCGGCGACGGGTGTCCCGCACGATGCGCAAATTACCTTGCATGGCAACAGCCTCTCGTTGCGGTCGAGCTCGCTGTTATAGAATCGCAAATGTTCAACGCCAGACACAAATCTCACGTCGCGTTTATGGAAAATCGCGGCCCACTGCATCGGCGCACCGTGTAGAAGCTGGCAGACCCGGCAATGACAGATCTTGGCATCCACCGGGTCGGCGCGGACTTCATACCGCACCGCGCCGCAGTGGCAACGGGCCTGGTACTTTGCGATGAAGTTCTTGTCCTCCGGCGAGGCGTACTCCACGGTAAACTCCAACGACGGATGTCAGTCTATTCGTGCGACGCAAATAACTCTTCGAACAGGTGCTTCGTCCTGTTGTCATGGTACTTTTCGTTACCATGGGTGTAATACTCACGTCCCTGCAATTTGGGGAACAGTATACTTAATTACGCAATTACCTGGGCCTTACCAGGGAAAAAAGGGCTTGAAATCAAATAGGTATACTGTCCCCGTAATTCCGCGCGCACCAGGCCTTCGCTGAAAGCAAAAAAAATCTACCTCCCGAGGATAGATAATCTGTTATTTTTTTCTAAAACTGCGAGTAGACGACTGGAAGCAATGTCCCATCACACTTTCCTGAAGAGGATCCGGCGAGCGCTCGGCCGCTGAAGAAAGGCGTCAGCTATATTGAATGAACCGCCTTGCGTTCAATTTCGCCGATTCCCCGAGCTCCAACGATCATCAAGTTCGACCGCTGGTGGATGGGGTCGACCTTCTGGAACTCATCGAGACCGACTCTCTAGGGATTGATCCGCCTGAGTTCTTTCGCCAGCCTGCACTGCTTTCAGGTGGCCGCTTGTTGATCGGTCGCTGTTCCTGTGGAGTTGTCGGTTGTGATGATGTCTTTGCAGGCGTGGTCAGGACCGATGATTCGGTAACGTGGCAATTGGCGGGCGACCGTACGTACGAATTCGATCCAGCCGGCTACTCAAGCTGTATCAAGAGCGGGACAGCCGATACGGACTGGGAGTCTACTGAACGAACGGCGGAACGCCTGGTGGCGTCTCTGGACTTCTCTACGGCAGAGGAGGACGGATACAGATTTGACTGGGCTTCCGCTCGAATCTCCCGAGGACGTATGACCTTGTCCTTTTGGAAAGAAGGCACACAGAGGCTGTTTAAAATCGGGTGGGACGGGAAGGATCCCGAAGATGCAGCAAAACAGGTAAGGCGCTGGATCAAAGAATTTGGTCAACGAGCCAATCAATTCTGACAGCGTCAGGCGGTGCGCCTTCGGCGCCCTTAACTTCACAGCCGGTTATTGCGAACCTCAGGCGACCTCAGTGCCTCACCCGATTGATGCAAAGATCATCCAGACTCTTCGGGAACGGGGTGGCAAGTGGACGACGATCGAGCTCAAAAGCGGTGAAAGTTGTCGCGCTTTCAATATTGCGTGGGGCTACGATTTTGGCGATGAATGGGCCCATGTCACGACGAACATAAGTCCAGATCAAGAGGGTACGAGCATAGACTATTTCTATACTTCGGATGTCTTGCGCTTGGTCGACGAGGAATCGGGCTCCATTCTCTTCGAAGCAAATCCGCAATAGCCTCGGAAGGGAAGATCTTGATGCCGACGTTGTCGCCTGAAGCGATCGTCATCTGCTCGAGGGATACGGAAATGAGGAAATACGCGCCGCTCAACTTAAGGGAAAAGTTGGCCAAATTAGTTGACCACTGGTCCCCGAAGGTGATCGCAGAGGTGAACGACTACCAGTTCAAGCTGGTCAAGATTCAAGGCGACTTTGTCTGGCATGACCACAAGGACACGGATGAGGCCTTCATCGTGCTCGATGGGCAGGTGACAATCGAGTTCCGCGATGGAGCGGTGGAATTATCCGCCGGTGAGATGTTCGTGGTGCCCAAAGGAATCGAACATAAACCCTTCGCGAAGCACGAATGTCATTTGCTGCTGGTTGAGCCTCGGGGTGTGGTGAACACGGGCGATGCTGGTGGTGAAAAGACCGCTGACAACGACGTGTGGGTATAGCCGAGCGAACAGCGAGCTCTACCGGCTCGCGCAGTGGCGAGCGCTTCTGGGGCGCGCGGTTATACTGCCCGCCAGCGACGAGGGAGGACCGATGGCGATTGTCGACGTGCGCACCGAGATCACCGGCGTGGTGCGTGAGGTGGTGGCGGCGAAGGGCGAACGCGTCCCTGAGGACGCGCCCATCGTGATGCTGGAGTCCATGAAGATGGCGATCCCGGTCTCGGCTCCCGAGGCCGGCGTGGTGGCGGCAATTCTCGTCACCGAGGAGCAGATCGTGACCGAGGGCAGCGTGGTGGCGCGCCTGGAGGTCTGAAAACCGCGCACCTCAGGCCATCGCCCGAAATCGCTCTTCCAGCCGGCTGACCGCGGCGAGCGCCACCGCGGCGTTGGCGAGCTCGTCGTAGACCGGGATCCCCACCGCCAGCGCGCGTTCCCGGTAGGCGCGCTTGGACGCGTCGAGCTCCGGTGAGCCGTCGGAGCGGAGCGCCAGCAGGAAGTGCGCCTGCCCCGGATAACGGGCCTGCACCCCAAGCGCAGCCCGCATCAGGTTCTCCACCGGATCCACCTCTCCGCGCCCCACGAATGCCGCCAGGTTCAGGTGCATCACGATGGCGTCGGGCCGGGCGTCGCGGTAGATGATGTCCAGGATGCGAGCGGCGACCCGCCCCTCGTCCTGCTGCAGCGTACGCACCGGCGTATCCACGGGGTTCGCGAAGCTGGTCCCCGGCGGCAGTCGGAGGGCCTCGAGCGCGGCCTTTGCCGCGCGCGGAAACGGCGACACGGCGAGCCCCGCGTCCGCGAACAGATCGGTTGCGATCACGCTGGCACCTCCGCCGTTGCCGAACAGGGCCACCTCGCGCGTCGGCCGCGCGGGGCGCAGCTCGAGCTGCTGCAGCGCGAGCAGCGCGTCGAGGAATTCGTCCAGAGTGTCCACCATCACGCAGCGCGCCTGCGCCGCCAGCGCATCCCAGCCCCGGCCCTCGCCGGCGAGCGCGCCCGTGTGCGAGGCCGCTGCCGCACGCCCCAGCCGCGAACGGCCGCCGCGCAGCAGCACCACGGGCTTGGCGGCGGATCCCGAGCGCAGCAGCTCGAACAAGCGGCGTCCGTCCCTGACGTCCTCCAGGTACATGCCGACGACCCGCGTCGCGGTGTCCTCGAGATAGAAATCGAGCAGGTCGGTGACGCTCACGTCGGCGCTGTTGCCGATCGACACCAGCCCACTGAAGCGGAGCCCGCGCCACTGCCCGCGCTTGATGATGTCGGTGCTCAAGCCACCGCTTTGGGAAATCACGCCGATGCAGCCGGTCTCCCGCGGCGCGGCCACGGAGAAGCTGACCCCGCCGCGCGGCGAGTAGAGCCCGAGGCAGTTCGGGCCGATGACCCGGCAGCCGCCGCGGCGGGCGGCGGCCAGCAGCTCGCGCTCGAGCGCCTGGCCTGCGGGCACCTCGCCGAAGCCGCTGGAGATCACCTGGACGAAGCGCACTCGGCCTTCGGCGGACGCCAGCACATCGGGAATGCGCTCGGCGGCGATGGCGACATAGGCGTAGTCAACCGGCTCCGGCAAGGCCGCGAGGCTCGGGCAGGCGGCCAGCCCCTCGACCTCGGCGGCCTTCGGATGGATGGGGTAGATCGCGCCCGGGTAGCCGAAGTCCTTCATGCGGCGGATGAAGGTGTTGGCGATGGTCGTCGACGAGCTCGAGGCGCCGATCACCGCAACGGCGCGCGGCGCGAACAGCGCGCCGAGCGCCTCGGCGTCGCAGCGATCGCCGTCCGCGCCCACGGGCGGATCGCCGAGCACGAAGCGCGCGTCCACCGCCACCGCGCCCGACGCGGAGACAATCAGCGGGTTCACGTCCATCTCCGCCAGCGCGTCGGCATGCCGCAGCAGCAGCCCGTCCTCGCCGCCGAGGCGCAGCAGCACCTCCACGATCGCCGCCCGCGAAACGCCTGCGGCGCCGCGCACGCCGTCGAGAATCGGCGCGCCCCGCAGGCTCGCGAGCATCGCCGCGGCCTCGCGTTCGGTAATCGGGCAGATGCGAAAGGCGACGTCGGCGAGCACCTCGACCAGCACACCGCCGAGCCCCACCATGATCAGCGGCCCGAAACGCGGGTCGCGCAAGCCGCCGACCACCACCTCCAGCCCTGACGCCGCCTGCTCCTCGACGAGATAACCGGTGCGCAGCGCCGATATCCTCGCATCCGCCTCCATCGCCGCAACCGCCGCGCTCACCGCAGCCGCGTCCGCGACGCCGAGGCGCACCGCGCCGAGCTCGCTCTTGTGCCCGATGTTGGGCGCGATGGCCTTGACTACCAGCGGCGGGGTCAGGTGCGCGCTGGCCTCGCGCGCTGTGGCCGGATCCGCAATTGCCACCGACCGCGGCACGGCCACGCCGTAATGCGCGAGCAGGCGCTTGCCCGCGTGCTCGTCCAGCGCGGCCGCGCCTGCGACCCTGGCCTCGGCGATCAGCGCATGGGGATCCATGGCCCCCGTCAGTAGCTGGTCGGCCAGGTCCGCATCAGGTGCTGGCCGACGCCGTTGGTGGCGCGCAGGCGATAGACGTCCAGCATGCGGATCAGGTAGGCGCGCGTCTCCTGGGGCTTGATTACGTCCTGGAGCGAGAAGATCGAGGCCATGTTCCAGACTTCCGTGTCCTTCTGGATGTCCGCAAAGGCCGCCTCGAAGCCCTCATCGCCCGGCGAGCGCCCGTGCACGATGTTGGTCGCGAACACCGGGTCCATGAAGCTCACCTCGGCGGTTGGCCAGGCGACCATATCGTCGTTGTGGCGCCCGCCGCCCATGGCGACGTAGGCGCGCCCGTAGGCCTTACGCACGATCACCGTGATGCTCGGCACCGTCACCAGGCAGGTGGCGTTCATGAAGTTCATGATGTGGCCGGGCGCCCCGCGCCGCTCCGCGTCCAGGCCCACCACGAAGCCCGGCGTGTCCATCAGCCGCACCAGCGGGATGTTGAAGGAGTCGCAGAGCACCGTGAAGTCGACGATCTTGCGGCAGGCGTCCGCCGACAGCGCGCCGCCGCCGACCATCGGGTTGTTGGCGATGACGCCGACCGGCTTGCCGTCGAGGCGCGCCAGCGCCGTGATCGCCGGGCGCCCGAAGCGGGCCTTGAGCTCGAACACGCTGTCCCGGTCGAAGAGGATGGCCACGATCTTGCGCATGTCGTAAACCTGCGTGCGCTTGTCGGGAAGGACGTCGAGGATGGCGCTCTGATCCGCGGCCGCGTCGGGCGCCGGCGGCATCGCGGGCGGCGCCTCGCCGTGGTGACTCGGCAGGTAGCCGAGGAAGCGGCGGATCGCCGCCATTGCTTCCTCGTCGGTGTCCACGAAGCAGTCGATGAGCCCGGTCGTCTCCGCGTGCAGGCGCCAGCCGCCGAGCTCCTCCAGATCGACCTGCTCCCCGATGGCCATGGACACCAGTCGCGGGCTCGAAACCGACATCACCGAGCCCTTGCGCATCACCGCGAAGTCGGCCATGCAGCACAGCCACGCCGAGGAGCCGAAGGCCGTGTCCAGCGCCGCCGCCACCCACGGCGTCTCGCGCGTGCGCCGGAACTGCGTTGTGTCGTTACCGAGCAGCAGCCCCATCCCCTTCGAGCCCATCGCGTCCGGCAGCCGCGCCCCGGTCGACTCGCCGACGTGCACGAATGGCATCCCCTTCTCCGTCGCGGTGCGGCGCACGTGCGTCATCTTCTTGCTGTTGGTGGCGCTCGTCGACGCGCCCTTCACCGTGAAGTCGTTGACGCACACCGCCACGTCGCGCCCGTCGATCTTCCCGAAGCCGACGATCTTCCCGTCGCGCGGCGTCTTGTCGCGGTCCGCCTCCACCACGCTGGCGGTCCCCAGCAGCCCCAGCTCGACGAAGCTCCCCCCGTCGACCAGACACTGAAGCCGCTCCCAGGCGTTGAGCACTCCCCGCTCCCGGCGCTTGGCAAGCTTCTTCTCTCCCCCCATCCGCCGCGCCGCCGCGCGCCGCGCGTCCAGCTCGGCCAGTAGCTCGTCGTGGGTCATGTGGGTCTCCTCTGCCGCCCCGGCTCTAACGCGGCTTTACGCAGCCGTCCCGCAAGCGCGCGCCGCGGCCGATTTCTATTCGGTGTTCGACCGGGGCGAGCCGGGCTCGCGCAACAGGTTATCATCGGTGAACCTTGCGGGGGGCAACTTCAGCGAGCCGCCCGCGTTTCTCGTGGGCTGGGCGCGGGCCGGCCATCAGCGCGAAGAATGGTGACGTTCTCTCGGAGCGCTGGATGTCCCCTATCGCCTCGCCACAATGAACACCGCTTTGCCTTTGCATCGTGTCGCCGATGCATGCCGTGCTGGTGACGGAAACTCCGCCCGGCTTGAGCATCTTATAAACCTTCGCAATTACCGTTTCCTTGTCATCCAGCAGGTGCAAGATGCTGAGCCCCAAAACGGCATCCAGGCTTTGATCGGCCGTGCTGAATTCATCAGTGGATGATTGTGTAAATGTCACGTTCTCGATTTTCTCCGCCTTGGCTTTGCGCCGAGCGATCTCGATCATTTTCGATGAGATGTTGATGGCCTCAATGTGCTTCACATAAGGCGCATGGGCAATGGCCGTGGACCCCGTCCCGCAGCCGAACTCCAGCACCGCCATGTCCGACCGAAAGTATTCGCGCGTCACTTTAAGCCTCTTCTGATTCGCCGCCTCATCGACAATGGGCTGCTTCGAGTAGCGATCCGCGATCCTGTCCCAGAACTCGATTGACCGATCTGTCGATACCCCGTCGATAAAAAAACTGGGGATCAGAGACCCTTTTCCGAATTCTATGGAACGCTCGTGGAGCACCGGTAGGGAAAATGGCGTCTGACCCTCTTTTTTCCGCCGTCCTCTTTATCCGGGTTGCCTGGCTTAATGTCCCCGGCCTGACCTGAGTCACGAAGACCAGGGCCATTTGGTGATAAGGATTCAGTATCAAAACCGGCAGCGCGCCGCACAACCGGGCGTGCCGGTGCATGCTAGCTTGCGATGGCGAGGGAATCAGAGAGGTCTCGGCCCGCCCGGTGACCGAGGCAGGAGGTGTGTTATGAACGCCAAGCGGATGTTGATGCACTGGCTGATGCTGGCTTTCGTGCTTCTGGTACTGGTGCTGGTGATGCTATGGCCGGTGAGTGTTCCGGGGCATTTCCAGGCGGGGTTGAATGCGTTCGGCCGGGGCGAGTATGAGACGGCGTGCCGGGAATGGCTACTGTCGGCTGAGCAAGGGGATGCCGACGCCCGGCACAACTAGAGCGAAGGTGAACGATGACGATCGATCTCAAAGGCCACAACTTTCTTAAGCTCGAAGATTTCAGTCCTGAGGAAATCCGTGGTCTGCTGGATTTGGCTCAAGAGTTGAAGGCAGCCAAGTATGCCGGCAATGAGCAGCCTCGACTCCGCGGCAGGAATATCGCGCTGATTTTTGAAAAAACATCGACACGTACGCGCTGCGCTTTTGAAGTTGCCGCTTTCGATCAGGGTGCCAATATCACCTATCTTGGCCCCATCGGTTCCCAGATAGGTGTCAAGGAATCGATGAAAGACACGGCGCGGGTGCTGGCAAGAATGTACGACGGCATCGAGTATCGTGGTTTCGCTCAGGAAACAGTAGAGGAATTGGGGCGTCACGGCGTCCCGGTATGGAATGGTCTCACTGACGAATATCACCCGACCCAGGCGCTGGCCGACCTGCTCACGATGGAAGAACATGCCGCCAAACCGCTGACGGAGATAGCCTTTTGTTATATAGGCGACGGGCACAGCAACGTAGCCGATTCGCTGATGGTGGCTGCCGTAAAAATGGGAATGAACTTCCGGCTGTCGGCGCCTACTTCATTGCAACCCAAAAATGAGCTGGTGTCGCGGTGTCACGATATCGCTCGGGAAAGCGGCGCGAGTATTCGTACTACCGAGCACATCGGCGATGCCGTCAAAGGCGTTGATTTTCTTTATACCGATGTGTGGGTCTCCATGGGAGAGCCGGAGTCCGTATGGGAAACACGTATCAAACTTCTCAGGCCCTATCAGGTAAACAGAGAGATTTTGGATCGTACCGGCAACCCGAACATCATGTTCATGCATTGTCTCCCTGCATTTCATAATCGAGCGACAAAAATCGGTGAAGATATTTTCCGAAAATTCGGTCTCGAGGCCATGGAAGTGACCGACGAAGTGTTTGAATCCAAAGCATCCATCGTATTCGATCAGGCCGAGAATCGGATGCACACGATCAAGGCAGTCATGGTCGCTACGCTCGGAGGCTAGCCGATGCGTGTCGTCATCGCGCTGGGAGGAAATGCGCTGCTCCGCCGCGGGCAGACGCTGAGTGCCCAGAACCAGCGCCACAACGTACGCATCGCGGCAGAGGCCCTGGCGCAGATCGCTTGCGATCACGACCTGGTAATTTCGCACGGCAACGGTCCTCAGGTTGGATTGCTCGCCTTGCAAAGTGCGGCCTATCAACCCCAAAGCGCGTATCCGCTGGATATATTGGACGCAGAAACGGAGGGCATGATCGGCTACCTCATCGAGCAGGAGCTCGTGAACCGCTTACCGAAAGAACGCCGCTGCGCAACGTTGCTGACGCAGATCGAGGTGGACCCCGACGATCCGGGTTTCAGCCAGCCGAGCAAGCCGATCGGTCCGGTCTACGATGAGAGCGAAGCGCGAAAGCTCGCCCGGGAGCGGGGATGGCGTATCGCCCCGGACGGCGCGCACTACCGGCGTGTCGTGCCTTCGCCCAAGCCGAAGCGCATCCTGGAGCTCAGCGTCATCGATCTTTTGCTGGACCAGGGTGTGATCGTGATTTGCGCAGGGGGCGGCGGAATTCCCACGGTTTGCCGGAGTGACGGCAGCCTAATCGGCGTCGAGGCGGTCATCGACAAGGATCGTGCAAGCGCGCTGCTCGCCCGCGAGCTGAACGCGGACGCTTTTGTCATGTTGACCGATGTCGATGCGGTGTATCGGGACTGGGGTACGCCGAATGCGCGCCCCATAAGACACATGTCTCCCGAGCAGGCGGCGCAGTTTTCTTTCGATCCCGGATCCATGGGTCCTAAGGTCGAGGCTGCCATCGAGTTCGTCGAACAGACAGGCGGCACGGCCGGCATCGGCGCGCTCGGTGACGCGCTTCTGATTCTACGGGGCGAGGCGGGGACCCTTATTAAATGTGTGCAAGCGGATGAAGAGACGAAGCAGTCGGTGCAAATGAAATGAAGCTGCAAACGTCAAATCCGCGCGACCCTGTCCGGGTGCTGGTACTGGGAACCGGGCAGATGGGATCCGGAGTTGCGCGCCTGGTGCTCGAGAAGCAAGGCTTCGAGCTCGCGGGGGCGTTTGCCAAGAGGCGCGAGCGGTCCGGCATGGACGTGGGGCGCGCCATCGGCATCGAGCGTGATCTTGACCTTCGGGTCAGTGCTGACTTGACGGCCGCGATCAATCAAGCTGAACCCCATGTGGCCGTTCAGGCGACTTGCTCGAAGTTAACGCAGGCAATGCCTGAAATCGCTGCGCTGGTACAAGGCGGCGTTCACGTTGTCTCAATTGCCGAAGAGATGGCGTACCCCGCATACCGTTACCCGGAGCTTGCCGACGAAATACACGGACTGGCTGTCGCTAACGGCGTCGGAGTCGTCGGCACCGGGGTCAACCCCGGCTTCGTGCTCGATTTGCTGGTCATTGCGCTCACCGGCGTGTGTTGCGATGTGAGATCGATCACCGCCGAAAGGGTCAACGACCTCTCACCTTACGGCCCGACCGTGCTCAAAAGCCAGGGCGTCGGGCTCGAACCCGAAGCCTTCTACAAGGGTATCGAAGACGGAACGGTTATCGGTCATTACGGATTTGCGGAATCCATCCACATGATCGCCGAAGCGCTGGCGTGGGACATCGAGCGCATCGACGAACAGCGGACGCCTATCGTTTCCAAGGTACGGCGCGCCACGCCGTTCGTCACGGTGGAAGCGGGAATGGTCGCGGGTTGCCTCCACAAGGCGATTGCTTATCGTCGGGGCGAGCCTGCCATCACGCTTGTGCATCCTCAGCAGATTCATCCCCAGCTCGAAGGGGTGCAAACCGGAGACCGCATCGAGATCTCCGGCACCCCCGACGTTCGCCTCGGCGGAAGTCCGGAGATCCCGGGCGGTACGGCAACCTGCGCGCTTGCCGTCAATATGATTCCTCGACTGCTGAATGCAGCGCCCGGGCTCTTCACCATGGCCGATCTGCCTGTCCCCTCGGCAATGCTCGGGGACGTTCGGCGCCGTTTGCGAAAATCTTTGGCGGAGCACCGGCATGGCTGATCTCGCGGCAAAGGATTCTTGGGTCGAGATACGACGTACCGTGCTCGCCCCCGGGCAGCGCGCGCCGCAGGTGCCCGACGACACGCAGCGCGTGCCGCTGGAGATGCGGGCCAAGGGGTTTCTCGTCGCGCCCGCTCGTCTGGGAGACGAGGCCGAAATCGTCACCGCCGCGGGGCGTTGCCTGCGCGGTGTGTTGAGCGAGATCAATCCGGCTTACGGCCACGGGTTCGGAGCACCGATCCCCGAACTCTCCGCCATCGGTCCCGAGGTGCGGGCCATGCTTCGCGAACGGGGTCGCTTTAAATGATGGACGGCTACGAAAGCATCATGGCGCAGCGCGCGGACATCATGCGCGCGTCCCTGGGACTCGACTATGCCCGGTACCGAACCGGCGTGCTCGCGTTCGACTACGAGCGCCTGCTTGCCGACACCGGTTACGACATCGACACCGCTCGCCGGGTGCAGCGCCAGACAGCGGTGGGCGACACCCCGCTGGTGGAACTGGTCAACATCACCGAGCTGGCGCGCGCGGTGGCGGCGCCCGGCAAGGGCGCACGGATCTTTGTCAAAGACGAGGCGGCGAATCCTTCCGGATCCTTCAAGGACCGTCGGGCCTCGCTGTCCGTGCATGAAGCGCAGAAACGCGGGTATAAGGGGATTGCGGCCGCGACCAGCGGTAATTACGGCGCCGCGGTCGCGTCACAGGCCGCCAAGGCGGGACTGCGTTGTATCGTGGTTCAGGAGGCCTTCGACAGCGAGGGCATCGCGCAGCCCGAAATCGCCGAAAAGACCCGCGCCTGCGAGGCTTACGGCGCAGAAGTGATTCGTCTTTCGGTCGGTCCCGAGCTTTTTTACCTATTGCTTTGTGTGCTCAAGGAGACCGGGTACTTCAACGCCTCGCTGTATTCGCCGTATTCGATTCTCGGAATCGAAACGCTGGGTTATGAACTCGCTCAGCAGGTGCAGCAACAGGTCGGACGTTTTCCCGATGTGGTCATCGCCACCCACGCCGGCGGCGGCAATGTCACGGGCACCGCGCGCGGGCTGAAAAAGGCCGGCGCGGCGGATACCCGAATGATCGCCGCCAGCGTTGATCTCTCGGGACTGCACATGGCGTCGGACCACGACTTCAACCGTAAATCATTTACCACGGGTCATACCGGATTCTCGATGCCTTTTACCACCTGGCCGGACCGCGCGGACGTTCCCCACAACGCGGCGCGTTCGCTGCGCTACATGGATCGGTTCGCGACCGTGACCCAGGGCGAGGTGTTCTACATCACCGAGGTGCTGGCGGAGCTGGAAGGCCTGCAGCGCGGACCGGCGGGAAACACGTCCCTCGCTGCGGCCTTCATCATTGCGCAGGAGCTTAATCAGGATCGGGTGATCGTGGTTCAGGAAACCGAGTACACGGGCGCCGGCAAGCACCCGCTGGCGCAGCTCAACCTTGCCAAGCGGCTCGGCATCGACGTCAGGCGCGGTGATCCGCGCGAAAACCGGCCGGGGACGCGCATCGTGATCCCTGAGCATCCGTCCCAGCTCGCCGTCACGGACGTGGACCTGGACGGCGTTCGAAGATCTTATCTTCGTCACGCCATCGATTTACTGTCCGCGGACGATCGGCTGAGCGATGTCGACTGGAACTTCCTGGCGGACGAGACCCGAACCAGTCGACGCTACGTAGAGGACATTATTAATGAGTCTCGTCGAAAGACCGGATGATTTCGAGACGCGCCGCAAGCACCTGAGCTCGTTGTCGGACGATGAGCTTCAGGCGCGTTTCTGGGAGCTGGTGGGAAAAATCGTCTCTCCGCTGGTGGAAGAGGCGCGCACCCACACCACCCCGTCCATCGAGCGTTCCGTGCTGCTGCGCATGGGATTCTCGAGTGTCGAAGCCAAGGCATTGGTGCATCGGCTGAACGAACGCGGGCTGCTCGCCCACGGTGCCGGTCGGCTGATCTTGGAGCTGGCGCTTAAGAAAAAGATCCCGCTGCGGGAAGCGGGGGAGGCGCTTGTTCAGGGGCGTTACTTAAACGAGGTCGCGCCGTGAAGCTCACTGCGGACAAAAAGCTCGATCTCAGCGAGGTGCTCGAGGACCTGGAAAGTTACCGTCCGCGGCGCAAGGGCTGGACCTGGCGAAAAGGGATCGAGAACCAGGAGATCGGTGCCTTCGTCTATAAGGACACTTCCGAAAATCTGAGCCATTGCGTCCCCCTGACTTCGGCTCACGCCTTCGGCGATATCGACCCGCAGTGTGACATGGTGATCACCACGGAGATTGCGTCGGGCAATTTCGAGGACGATTTGCGCCGCATGCGCATGGCGGCCTGGCACGGAGCCGATCACATCATGGTGATCCGGACCACCGGCCAATCGCATATCGACGGCCTCATAGAGGGTACACCCGAAGGCATCGGCGGGATCCCGATCACCAGAAAGCAAGTCCGCGCGACGCGCAAAGCGCTGGATGCCATCGAGGACGAAGTGGGCCGGCCGATCAACTTTCACTCTTATGTCAGCGGCGTGGCGGGGCCGGAGGTGGCTGTCTTGTTCGCGGAGGAGGGGATGAACGGCGCGCACCAGGATCCCCAATACAACGTCCTCTATCGTGGCGTCAACATGCATCGGTCGTTTGTAGACGCCGCCGAAGCGAAGACGCTGATGGCGGATGCCGCGATTCTGCAGCTCGACGGCGCGCACAATGCCAACGCGACCGCGAAGGAGGCCTGGAAAGTAACGCCGGAGCTGTTCGTGCAGCACGCGATCAACACCGCCTACTCGCGCGCGGTAGGCATGCCGGCGGAGCTGATTGCGCTTTCCACGGTCCCGCCGACCGCGCCACCGGCACCAAAGCTGCGGCTGGATCTGCCTTATGCGGTGGCGCTCCGCGAGCTGTTCGAAGGTTATAAGTTTCGCGCCCAGCAGAATACGCGTTACATCGAAGCCGACACCCACGAGGCCAGCGTCACCCATGTGCTCGACACGTTGATATCCCGTCTCACCTCCGCGGACATCCAAAGCACCATTACGCCGGACGAAGGGCGCAATATTCCCTGGCACTACAACAACGTGGCGGGCGTAAACACCGCGCGCCAGACGCTGATGGGCATCGACGGCATCACGCAGCTACTCGAGCTCAAGCAAGACGGTGTGTTGCGCGAGCAGGCGCGCGAGCTCAAGGAACGCGCGGTGCTGTTTCTCGAGGAGATCCTGGAAGGCGGCGGCTACTATGCCGCGGTTGCCGCAGGGCAGTTCGTGGATCAAGGCTACTATCCGGAACGCAAAGGCGACGGCATCGTGCGCGATCCGGAGGCAGGCGACGGTGCGGGTTCCGTGATTCCTCGGGCCGCCGACTACGGTGCGCCGGTATGCGGACATTTCGGTGCGAGTCTGTACCACCGGCGGGACGGCAAACCCTGTGCCGAGTACGGCGGCTGCACCTTGTGCGACCCGACAAAGATTCAGTACATCGACGAGCTCGACGCCGAAGACAACGTGGACATGCGACTTAAGCAGACGCTGGCAGACGAGCGGCAGGGCTTACTGCGCCCGGAAGTGGAGAAACACGGCGACGGAATCGTCTGCGTGACGCTGTTCGTGCCAGAAAGCCCGCAGGTTGCCGAAGCCGCCGCTCTGGAAATGGCCAGGCGCATGGGACTTAAAGATCCGGAAGTGATCAGCCGGCGCCTCATGCACCCGTCCGAAGGAAGCGTATTCGAGATTAAAGGGGTGCTGGATGTCGCCATACGCGTCGCCGACCTCAAGCTGCCGGCGCGTGAGGCGCCGCTGCCGGAATCAGAGATCGAAGCCTGGGTGCGGGGGCGCGACATCCACCTGGTTGCGGCCACCGTCGGCGAGGACGAACACTCGGTGGGACTGCACGAGATCCTGGACATCAAGCACGGCGGTATCGAGAAGTACGGTTTTCACTGCCATGTGCTGGGCACCTCGGTGCCCGTCGAGCGCGTCATCGACGCGGCGCAGGAGGAAAACGCGCGTGCGGTGCTGATCTCGACCATCGTCTCTCACGGCAACGTGCACGCGCAGCACATGCGGCGTCTGCACCAGATTGCGAGACAACGCAAGCTGCGCCAGCGTCTGGTCCTGATCGCCGGCGGCACCCAGGTGACCCACGAGCTGGCGCGCAGGTGCGGGCTTGACGGCGGTTTCGGTCGCGGCACGACGGGTCAGGACGTGGCCAGCTTTCTGGTGCACAAGCTGCGGGATCAGCGAATCGATTGACTCTATCGCGGATATCGAAATCAGCGCGGTCGAAAGAACACCGTTTCGAAGAGGTCAAATGGTATATCCCTGTCTAAGCATTGACCTCGACAAGATTGAGCGCAACGCGCGGTGCGTTGTAGACCTTTGCAGAGGGCATGGCATCGAGGTGACGGGAGTGACCAAGGTCGTCTGCGGACACCCTGAGGTCGCCGGAGCGATGCTGCGCGGCGGGGTCTCCTCCATCGCCGACTCTCGGCTGGAGAACATTCATCGACTAAAGAAAGCCGGTATCGAGACGCGCTATATGCTGCTCAGACTGCCGCCACTCTCCGGAGCCGAGGCGGTCGTCGAATCGGTATCGGTGAGCCTGAATTCGGAGCTCGCGGTGCTGGAAGCGCTGTCACGGGAAGCGATCAAACGGGAGCGGGTTCACGACGTCATTGTCATGCTGGACCTCGGTGATTTGCGTGAAGGCATCTGGCCGGACGATCTCGTGCCGTTCATGCGTGAGGCGCTGAAGCTGGGTGGTATACGCGTATTGGGGTTAGGCACCAACCTGGCTTGCTTCAGTGGCGTCTTGCCTGATGAGGACAAATTGAGCGCATTGGTCGAGCTCACAAACGAGATCGAGAGTACTTTCGAGCTGAAGCTCGAGTGTGTCTCAGGGCTCAATTCGAGCGGGCTCGAGCTGATTGCGGCAGGCTGTGTTCCTAGACGCGTCAATCATGCGCGCATTGGCGAAGCGATTATCCTCGGGCGCGAGACCGCGTACCGGAAACCGTGGCCCGGCACCGATCAGGACGCGTTCACGCTGCACGCCGAGGTGCTGGAGATTAAGGCAAAACCCTCGTGCCCGGTCGGCGCCCGAGGCGAAGACGCCTTCGGTGAGTTGCCCCAATTCGAAGAACGGGGCGTGCGGGACAGGGCGCTTCTCAACGTGGGGCGCGAGGATATCGTTTTGGACGGCGTTGCGCCGCTCGACCCGAGCATGGAGGTGATTGGCGCATCCAGCGGTTATCTGGTGGTGGACGTGACGGACGTTTGCGGCGAGGTGCGCGTCGGTGACAAACTGGATTTCGGTCTAAAGTACAGTGCGCTGCTGAGGGCAATGACCTCTGAGTACGTCAGGAAGCGGGTCTTCCGCGGAGGCGTTTGTCTGGACACGGGTCTGTGACCAGCGCGGCGCCGATCAGCTTTTGCGATCCCGCGTTCTCTTTTCCAAAAATGCCTGCACCAATCGGCTGAGTTTCGGCAGGCCGAGCTCGGCAAATTCGTAGCGCACGCGCACCACAGGCCTGTCGATGTCAATCAGTGATCCGAGATCGCAGGGCGTTGCGCTGACAACCACGTCGACATCAGCCGAGTTGATGGTATGACGCAGCGCCTCGACTTGTGACGGATGATAGCCTACGGCCGGCAACACCGATCCGATATGGGGATAGCGCGCGTAGACCGCGGCAATCTCGCCCACGGCGATGGCGCGCGGGTCCACGATTTCTGACGGTTGTGCTTGGGTGGCAGCGACGAAACCCGCTCCATAAGACATTCCGCCGTGGGTGATCGTCGGGCCATCCTCCACCACCAGCACCCGATTGCCTCGGACTTTGTCCGGCTCTTCCAGCCTGACCGGAGAAGCACCCCGGACGACGGTCGCGGTGGGATTGATTTTGCGGGCACTTTCGGTAACCCGCTGTACATCGGCATCGGATGCCGAATTTGCCTTGGCCACCACAATGATATGTGCCATGCGCAGCACCGCTTCGCCGGGATGGTGCGTGGTCTCGTTGCCCGGCCGTAGCGGATCGACCAGCACGATATGCAGGTCGGGGTGGATGAAAGGGAAATCGTTGTTACCACCATCCCACAGAATCACATCCGCTTCGGCTTCCGCCTGTGTGACGATCTTTGCGTAGTCCACACCGGCATATACGATATTTCCCAGCGCCAGGTGTGGCTCGTATTCTTCACGTTCCTCGATCGTGCAGCGGGCCGTGTCGAGATCCTCGCGGCTCGCGAAGCGCTGCACGGCCTGCCGTTCGAGATCTCCATAGGGCATGGGATGCCGAATAACAGAGACTTCAAAGCCCTGCTGTTTCAGTAATCCGGATAACCAACGCGTTGTCTGGGACTTGCCGCAACCGGTTCTGACCGCGGAGGTGGCGATCACGGGCACCTTCGCTGACAACATGGTGTGCTCGGGTCCGAGCAGCACGAAGTCGGCCCCCGACGACAGCACGATAGAAGCCATGTGCATAACGCGCGCGTGGGTGACGTCACTGTAGGCGAAAACGATCTGATCGATATGCTTTTCAACGCACAGAGTCGACAGCTCACTTTCATCGACAATCGGGATACCGTCGGGGTAACGCTCACCGGCAAGGGAGGGCGGATAACGGCGTCCGGCGATTTCCGGAATCTGGGTTGCGGTGAAGGCGATCACCTCGCTACCGGGATCGTCGCGGTACACCATGTTGAAATTATGAAAATCGCGACCGGCAGCGCCCATTATGACTACGCGGGTGCGTGCTGATTCTCGTGCCATCGATTAAAAAAGGGGTCGCAGCCCTTAACCTCAATCTTAAAGCGAACTCAAGCGGCCGGAGCTCGAGAATTGTCTAATGCGCATTATCAACCGATCCGACCGCTTCTTTCAGCCTCGGCACTTCAAGCAGCTGCTTCGCCTCCTCGAGATCCGCCGTGTCAATTCCTTGCCCGAACCATGCAACGGAGAGCGGGGACATTCAGAGTTCGTAAGCCATTGATTTTGAAACTTGAGGGACCGGTGCGTTTCTGGGTTTTAATGAACCAAGAATCAACGGCTTACGAACTCTGAATGTCCCCTATGGGCCTCCCCGCTCTCGCCATAGACGCGCTATTTCGTCTTCGCCCAAAGGGCGCTTGCCCTTGACTCGCAGGCTGTCAATCCACTCCCGCGCGAAATCTCGCTGCAGGTAGACATTCAGCACGGCGGTGACGGTCATGGCGATGAGCGCGCCCAAACTGGCCAAAGCCATGTCCTTGTGACCGTCCCAGACGTCACCCTGCGTGCCGAGGTAAGCCATTCCCAGGTCGCCGCCCAGGCTCTCGGCCGCTGCCCATTCGATGAGCTCGTAGATCATGGACGTCGACATGGTCAGGTCGAGCGGCAGAAAGTAGCCCCAAAAACCGCGAACTTCCGCAATTCGCAGGAACACTTCACGGATGGGGTATGCGAGCAGGAGCCCATAGGAGAAGTGCACAACGCGGTCGAAGTTGTTGCGTTCCCATCCCAAGGTTTCGTTGAGCGACGCGCCGGTCAGATGGATAAACCAGTCGTCATACGGAACCAGAGAGTAGGTGTAATGGGCACCGATGGCATGAATGCATAGAAAGGTGAACATCAGCGTGTACGAGATCCGAGAGAAGACCAACCATCGGTAAGTCACCGCCATCAGGGCGACGAACACGAGCACCAGGACGTTCTCCAGCATCCAGTCCGCGCGGTCGACGGGATCGATGGCCAGCACGATCCAGACAACGGCGTAGAGCGTCGCCAACAGGATTAGATATCGTAGATGGGACATCACTTTTGCTCGCTCGAATCGTCCGCTTGCGCGATGCTAGATACCGGCCTCGCGTTACAACTGCCGCCGCCGGGCGGCTGAATGGTATCGCAGCCTGCAGGCGTGGGCGCCATTAACCCGTGTCGCAGCAAATTACGGGTGCTATTAAAATCTCAACGAAGATCAGCCCCGCCGATGCCGAGCCAGTCGGCGGTGCTTCAACGCCGCGTGCGCCTGGGGGGTACCGTCATGCCAGCTGCCAAATAATTTATCTACCGGGCTCGGCGTGTTGCCATAGTTCACTTCGAAGTACTTGTGATGCACATGATGGAAATAGTCTCCAGCGGTAACCTTGGTCCGCCCCCCTAAGATCAGCTTATGGAATCCCGAATGGGAGACGGCCGGGCTGATGCCTTGGTAAAAGCCGGTGAGTATCACAAGCACGGGGTGGACCGGGACCACCCACCAAAGAAAGAACACCGTAAAATAGATCACGTGTTCCAGCGGGTGCATGGAGATGCCCGACCATGGCCCGATATCGATGTTTCGGTGATGCAGTTTATGGGCGGTGCGGTACAGCGGCCGCCAATGGAGCAGCCGGTGATTGAGATAGAAATGGAACGTCGACCAGAAGAATACGCCTATGGTCATCGCCGCCAGGTATATTGGGGCATCGCTCCATTCGACCCGAGGGATATGATCATTGGCATAGGCCCACATCGTCAGCGCTTCATAGCATGACCACACCGTGCAACCACTAGCCAGGCTCCAAAAAATGTTGTCGCGGACCTGGTTCCGAAACAGGAATTTTCGGTTGTCGGTCTCCAACCATCGTGTATTGAGCATGTACGCCTGGTCCTGAGCCCGGTATCTATAAAGCCAGCAGTGCAACCCGCCAGCCACGAGACCGAGCAGCGCGGCGTTGCGTAGCCAGATCAGGACTATCCACTCGAGCTCAAGCGACGCCATGCGATCAAGGCTGGGCGCCAGGTAGTTCCACGACACCACCGCCAGGGCGATGAAGAGGAAGCCCCAGGGGAAGAGCAGGCCGGTGAAGATCCAACGCAGGGTTGCGATTGGGCGGGGCGGCCACGCATAGAGTGGTGGCACCTCTATGGGATCAGGAGGTTGGTAACCGCCCTGGGAAATCGTCGGCGCTTCGGACATCTCACCTCCCAATCAGTGAGCTCATGCCCAATATAAAGCGAGGGTCATATAAACTTTAATTACACTACCGATGTCATCTTCGAGCCACGGGATTTCATTTTCCATAGTCTCTCGGCAATTGCGAGGCGTTGCGCAATTTCGGTTCTACCTTTTTGTTTCGCATAGTCGCGCGCGGTATATCCAAAACTATCTCTAAGCAGCGGATTCGCACCGGCGGCCAAAAGCGCGAATATAGTTTCATCGGACCCGAACTGGACAGCGGAAGTCAACTTAAACTCGTTCCATTTATCTGCCTCGTTGATTCCTTCTCTCAACATGTCTACTTTTTCACGTTGCTCCAACGCAATTTGTTTAAGAAGATTTTGATGTTGGATTTCTTCTACCTGCCTCCGCATCGCCTTATTCAGCCCTTCCGTCCGCTCTTCGCGTTCCCGCTGCTTTTGCTTTTGTATCTGTTGTTCGCGTAATTTCTGCGCTCTGCGTTGTTCCTCTTGCCTTCCCTCAACTTTTTTCAAGAACTCCGTACGATCCTTCAGATACTGAACCTTGGTTTTCTTCTCATCACCTTCAGCTTTTACGAAAGCGCGTCCCCAGAGGCCACGATGTGTGTCCCCACTCTCTAGTTCCCGCCAGGCCATGTCATACCTGCGAAGCTCTGCTTCATCTTCAGAGGGAGATAAGCCACGTTCTTTGGACCGCGGAATCTCAGGCTTCACCGGTTCGGGCTTACAAACCCTGTCGGCAGGCTCGGCGAGTGAAGCACTTTTCGAGGATTCGCCGCTCTTTTTATTGGAAACAGTCTGATTCGTGGCAACGGTGTCCGAAGACCCGGCAATCGGTTCTCTTGAACTACTTCGACTGAGGGCAGGAGCGTTTTCTTTCTTGCCCGCCGTCAGGATTAGATAGGAAACAATCGCAACCAGAATTAGAGCGCCGTGTATTTCTCTCTGACCGTCAAATGTAGTAAGAATTGCGAAGTTGAGTATCCAGAAAAGAGTCGCCACACCGAGTGCCCAGCCATCCGCGATCGGGCGCCGAATCAGTACGAACCGTATGAGCAAGGGTGGCGCAAGCCCGACACTCCAAATCATGAAAAATGGCGTGAGCGGGATTAGCCCCCATTGCTCTCCATATAGATCAGCCATGCGCATGTCCAATTTCCGGGGACAGTATACCTATTTCTCGTCGGCCTTCTTTCTTCGGGGAGGACGGGGAGGAAGGGGACATTCAGAGTTCGTAAGTTTTTGATTTTCACGCGGCACCATAGCAGCGGAGATTGCTCAGTTTCAGCGAATATAAAATCAAAAACTTACGAACTCTGAATGTCCCCTTCGCTGAGAACTTCCACCAGCCCGTCCCATATGCCTGCGAAGGCACCATCACCAGGTGCACAGGGTTGGGATCAGACAATACGCCCACACCCGTTTCCCCGCCTTGCGGCAGAACTCGGGCAGAAGCTTTACATAGGTTGTGTGGTCGTCGTCATTGAAAAAGGTCCGCTTGCGACGACTGATCCGATGCGTGACGTGGTGTGGATAAAATAGAACAACAACACGGGCCATCCTGACCGTCGCCTTACGTCCTTGCAATCAAGCGACTTCCTCGAATTACGTATACTGTCCCCCGATTCCTCCGAGAGTGCGGCGCCCATCAGATGAGATCAGCATCCGTCAAAATTTCCACCAGCGCGGGCCCATTGTGGGCCAGCGCTTCGTCCAGTGCGGCCCCCAGTTTGTCAGGTTTTTTTACGCGAATGCCGTAACCGCCACAGAGTTTCGCAAAGGCGGCAAAGCTCGGGTTATGAAGACTCGTCTGCCATACGGGCCATTCGCCCGCACGTTGTTCTTTCGAGATCTTGCCGAGCTGCGAGTTATTCAGCAGCACGTGGGTGATGTTCATGTTGTATTTCACGGCCGTCGTGAAGTCCGCCAGGTACTGCCCGAAGCCGCCGTCGCCGCTGACCGAGATGACTTTGCGACCCCTGTACTCGTCCTGGTCCTGCGTCGCGGCCCAGGCGCCCATCGCGGCCGGGAACGCGAAGCCGATCGAGCCGAGATAGCCCGACATCAGGACGCGCTGACCCTTGCACTCGAAATAGCGGCCGAACGAGTATGTGTTGTTGCCAACGTCGACCGCGATGATTGCATCCTCCGGCGCCGTATCCGTCAGCGCGGCAAAGACGCTTGCCGAGCCGATGCCCTTGCCCAGGTCGTCGTCGAGGCGGTTCGCTTTCTCCTCCCGCCAGATCCCCCAACGTTCTTCGAGCTCGGGCTGCTGATCGACCGTGTGGGTAACGGCGCCAAGTTCGTTGGACAGGCGTTTGGCCGTGACGCCAATCTCGCCCCAGACCGGAACCGCCACCCTGTGGAATTTGCCCAGCGCCATACGATCGAAGTCGACCTGGATGATCGGCCGTTTCGGCGTGATCCCCGTGTGATTCGAGAACGAAGCGCCAAACGCGATGATCAGATCGCATTCGTTCATGAACCAGCTCGCAACCGGGGTGCCAGAGCGTCCGAGTACGCCCGCGGCCAATGGATGATGATCGGCGATCTGCCCTTTTGCCTTGAACGTCGTCAGCACCGGCGCCTTGAGTTTCTCGGCCAGCGCGATGACGTCGCCCATCGCGTCGCGCGCGCCGTAGCCGACGATGACGATCGGCCGTTTCGATGCTCCGATCAGCTTCGTCGCTTCGGCCAGCGCTTGCACGTCGGGCGCAATCTTAGGCGTGGCGATCCTCCCATCGGGGCCCGATGTGCTTGCCGATTCGGCCGCCAATGTCTGAACGTCGTCGGGAAAGATCAGGTGTGCAACGTCACGTTCGACGATCGCGTTCTTGCACGCGAGCGCCATCAGCTCCGAGTGTTTCGACGTGTGCAGCACCGTCTGGCTGAACCGCGCGACAGGGGCGAAGGCCGAATGCAGGTCGATCTCCTGGAACGCGCCCGGACCCAGCACCTGCACGTCGACCTGACCGGTCAATGCGAGCACGGGCGCGCGGTCGACCTTGGCGTCCCACAGGCCCGTCATCAGGTTTGTCGCGCCCGGCCCGGCGATGGTCAGGCAGGCGGCCGGCTTTCCCGTCAGTTTCGCGTAGCCGGAACACGCGAATGCGGCGGCGCCCTCGTGGCGAATGCCGTAGTAATTCAATCGGCCTTTCTGCTCTTCGAGGCGCAGCGCGTCGGCGAGGCCGAGATTCGAGTGCCCGACCATGCCGAACACGCTCGTGACCCCCCAGTTCGTCATCGTCTCGGCCATCAGGTCGGTGACAGTGGTGTCGTGCGGCGGATCGGGTTCGAGGCCGACGTAGATACCGTCGTCGCGCACATCGATGGGATACAACTTCTGGCCGCTGTCCTCATGGCCGCCCGGCGGCCGCCCGGTCTTCGGGTCGAAGTCCCAGCCGTGCCACGGGCAGCGCAGCCAGCACTGACCTTCCGCACCGAATTCGATCGAGCCCTCGCCGAGCGGGCCGCCCTGGTGCGGGCAGCGATTGTCCATCGCCGTGTAGTCGCCGTCGATGTTCGTCAGCGCCATCGAGTGTACGCCGGCCGTCACGGTCTTGACGCGGCCGGACGGCACTTCGTCGAGATCGGCCACGCGATGCCAGTTCAGGTCCTGGTTGGTCATTGCGCTTACCCCTGTAATCTATTCGTTGCCAGATGGGTCTGTCCCGCCGCCAGCAGCCTCGACCAGAGCTCCTGCAGGTATCTGGCCGGGTCGTTCATTGCGACGAGATCCTTATATAAGAGGACGGCGCCGCTGAAGCCCTCGCTCTTCCACGTCGTGCCCGCCGGCAGCTCGACCTTCGACAGAGCGTCGGGTAAGGGGTAGGCCGTCACGTAGCAATACGGCTCAGCGAAGCTCTCTTCGCCGAACACGAAACCGAAGTTCATCTGCTTGTCCGCGTACTCCTCGTCCGCCGGATCCTGGTCCGGCACTTTTGGCCCGGGCAGCCAGATCATCGACAGATCGAAATGGTGCGGCCAGACCTGTATCGGGCTTGTCTCTTCGCGGATGCCGGCGCGAAAGTCCTCGAGTGCAGTCGTGACCGACGCGAGCGCGCGCTGCAAGCTTAACGCCTGCTCAGTGGAGTAATCGGGGAAACTTTCGTCGCCACGAACCTTGTCGCCTGGCGCGAGCGACGAGTCGACGCCAATAGAAACGAGCGTTTCGTCGAGCCAGGACGCGATGCTCGCGGCCGACTGTCCGGTCAGGCCTTCGGTGAAGTCTTTCTCCGTTGTTCGAACGCGCAGAAGATTCGCGATGAAGTCGAGTTCGAGCTCGAACTCGGCGCCGGCGTGAACGACGCCCGTCGTCAGCCCCGTCAGTGACGGTCTGAGACTCGCGTGCCACCAGTGTTTCCTGCGTGCCCTTGTCGTCTTGAGCCAGTCGCCCTGCACCCGCGCGTAGGCGTGCAGCGCATCGCGCGTCTCTCTAATCGCGTCGGTGTCCAGTTCCGGAAATCTTTGCGTGGTCATAGGGTGTCCTCGTCAGTCGGCAGAGACGCCGCCGTAGGCAACGCCGGCCAGCTGGCACATATCGGTCTTGAACGACGTCAGATCGGAGGCATTGAAGTCGGACAGGTGCCGGTGTCCGGCGGCGCGTGCGACGACGGTCATGAGTTCGACGGCCGCCTCGAAGAATCTTGAGAGACGTTCGGCCGCGATGTCGACGGGCAGTCGCGCCCTCAAGTGCGGTTTTTGCGTTGCGATGCCAACCGGGCAATTGTTCGTGTGACAGGCGCGCATGCCGAGACAGCCGATCGCCTGGATCGCGGCATTGGAGACGGCGATGCCGTCGGCGCCGAGCGCCATTGCCTTCGCGAAGTCTGCCGGGACACGCAGTCCGCCGGTTATGATCAGCGTGACGCCTTCCGCGTCGCACGAGTCGAGGTGCTTCCTCGCCCGCGCGAGCGCTGGGATCGTCGGCACCGATATATTGTCGCGGAAGATCAGCGGCGCCGCGCCGGTGCCGCCGCCGCGGCCGTCGAGGATGATGTAGTCGACGCCGACCTCGAGCGCAGCGTCGATGTCCTTCTCGATGTGTTGTGCCGAGAGCTTGAACCCGACCGGTATGCCGCCGGTGCGCTCGCGCACGTCGGCCGCGAAGTCGCGAAATTGACTCAAGCTCTCCCAGTCCGGAAACCGCGCCGGCGAGATCGCGGGCTCGCCTTCGGGCAGCTCGCGCACTTTGGCGATCTTGCCTTTGACCTTGACGCCCGGCAGGTGACCGCCGGTGCCGGTCTTCGCGCCCTGGCCGCCCTTGAAATGAAACGCCTGCGCCTTTTGCACTTTCTCCCACGAGAAGCCGAAGCGTGCCGACGCGAGCTCGTAGAAGTAGCGCGAGTTTGCCGCCTGCTCTTCGGGCAGCATGCCGCCTTCGCCGGAGCAGATGCCGGTGCCGGCAAGCTCGGCGCCTTTGGACAGCGCGACCTTGGCCTCCTCGGACAACGCGCCGAAGCTCATGTCCGAGACGAACAGCGGTATCTCGAGGCGCAAGGGTTTCGCGGCGTTAGGACCGATGGTGATATCGGTGTCGACGGGTTCGTTGTCGAGCAGCGGCAGCTTGTGGAGCTGGCCGACAACGAACTGCAGGTCGTCCCATTTCGGAAGGCTGTCGCGCGGCACGCCCATCGCAGCGGCCGGGCCGTGATGGCCGACCTTGCTCAAACCTTCGCCCGAAAGCTTGCGGATGAATTTGACGTACGGCTCGTCGGCCGTGCCGGTCGGGTCCTGGTAGGCTCCCTGGTAGGCGTCGCGTTTGTACGGCTGCGGATGCTGCTTTGCCCAAGATGCGATCTCGTCTTCGTCGACGACGACATTACCGTCTTCGACCCAGGCGTTGAACTTGGGCAGCGTCTCGGTGTTGTTGTATTCGCTGACGCCGGTGTCGAGCCGGTAGTCCCAGCCGTGCACGCCGCAGATGAGATTGTCGCCGTCAACGTGACCGTCGGCCATCAACGCTCCGCGGTGTGCGCAGCGTCCGTACAGCACACTGACTCGATCGTCATAGCGAATAACAACCAGATCGACGTTGGCCACGAGCGCATGCGCGGGCACGCGATCCTCGAGATCCTCCAGGGAATATATCGGCAATGCTTTCATCGTTTACGGCTCCGGATTGTTGTTGGTCATCAGCCCTTCTCTGAGCGGCATGTCGGATACGGCTTTGCTCTCCTCGCACTCGCCCATGCGTTCGGCGAGTCTCCCGTACGCCGCGGCGAGCGGTGCGGCTGTAACGCCGTGCACGATCACGCTCAATGCAACCGTGATCACGGTAATGGACAGTAACTCGGCGCGATGCGGAATCTCCGCCTGTTCCAGGATCAGCAGCACGAACAGGATCGAGGCAAGTCCGCGCGGGCCGAACCAGCCGAGGAACAGATACGTCGGCAGACGAATGCCCGAACCCAGCAGCGACAGCGCGATGGGGATCATGCGTATCGCCGTCAGGCTCAACACGGCGTAGAAGACGAATGCGGCGTCGACGTGCGCGAGGCCCTCGGGCAGAAGCGCCGCGCCGAACACCAGAAACGTGATCAGCATCAGCAGCTGGCCTTCGCTCTCCATGAATTCGAACAGGTAGGTGCACGGATGGCGGATGATGTTGCCAAACAAGATGCCGCTGACGAAGGCGGAGATGAAACCGTTGCCGCCGATCAGCTCGGCGAGGACATAGGCGAGCACGGACAACGACAGGATGCCGATGCCCTGGAATGCCGTCGTCGCCCATGCCCGTTCGGCCGCGGTGTCGATCAGTCGCCCGCCGACGTAGCCGATGATCGCGCCCGCCAGCGGACCCAGCGTGATCTGCAGCAGTCCGAACCGCAGCCAGTCGCCGGCCTCGTTCGCACCGTGGGCGGCGCCCGCCAGCGCGGCGAACAGCAGCACCGCCGGCAACGCGATGCCGTCGTTGAGGCCGCTCTCGATGTTGATCGACTGGCGGATCCGCAGCGGTACCGCTTTGGCCGACACGACCGACTGCCCGAGCGCCGCATCGGTCGGCGCCAACAGCGCTGCCAGTAGCGCGGCTTCCCACAGCGAGAAGTCCGGGAAAAGCATAGTCGCGACCCAGGCGCCCGAGAGGATCGCCAACGGCAGCCCGACGGCGAGCATTCGCACGGGCAGGCCGTGGTCGCGACGGACCTGCTTCAGGTCGATGCGCGCCGCGTCGGTGAATAACACCAGCACGAGCGTCAGTTCGGCGATGGTGTGTATCACCGAATGACTCGCGCTCACGTCGGCGACACTGAGCCCACCCGGGCCAATGAGAAAACCGAAGGTCACGAAAACCATGGGAGCCGTGACCACCGTTCCCGTCAAGCGGCCCGAGACCAACGAGTACAACAGCAGTCCGCCTGTGACAACACTGAGTGAAAACAGGTCCAATGCGTTTCCCGTCCGCGATTGCGGCACCGGCGCCCGGTGTCCGGACAAAGTATTGTTAACAGATCGAGAGTTAGACGTTCAAAATTAAGTCCGGGTTACACTTGGCAACGACCGCGCATTGAGTTGCGAGCGCGTTCCCTACCGAAGGCTATAAACACCCATCACGCTCCGATGCAGAAAAAGCAGCAACAAAGCACGTCTGAGAACTTCCCGAAGAGAGGGACGCAGAGCGTATCGTGTGCGGCAACATATCATGGATGCTGACGCTCGCCGAGCGGATCCTGTGCGACCGGCGTCTGGCCGAGGACGACGTGCAAGATGCGTTTCTAAACGTTTTCCGCGGCTTGGAGTACTTCGAGGGTCGTTCGGATCTGAAGACCTGATTACACAAAATCACCGTCAACCCATCGTTGATGAAACTGCGCCAAATGAGGCGGCTGACGGGACAGCCTCGCAGTTTGCGCCGCTCGCATCCGCAATCTGCACGGCGCCTCGTAGGAGCGAGCTTGCTCGCGAACTGAAAATGTCGCCATGCCTTGAAAAGCTTGTCCCTGTGAAAACGGAGAGCAAAGTCCTCTGCCTCGATCCTCCCTAAAGCGGAAACCTGGACCCAACCCTAATCCCTGCGAAAGCAGGGATCCAGTAAAGAAACAATCTTCCATTAGCGCTAACCGCCATCCTCGGCAGCAGCACGCAGGCGCAGGTTAAAGTTGGAATCCTTGCTCGGCGCGCTCTCGACTGCAGTGCCCCCGCCCTTCCCACAGAAGAAGGTGGTCGAGAGATTGGGGAACGATTCCGATCCTGGCGCTTCAGTCGTACCCGCCAAGCACGAGACCGATGCAGATGACGGACTTGAAGGCGGTGAACCGATCTGCTCGGTTGAGTCGATAGTGCTGGATATCGACGCCATCATAGTAGGAGACTATTTCATTCCGGCCGATCGGGCGCTGGGGATCCAGCTCCAGAGACTTGAGGTTGCCGCCAAATCGTTCGCAAAGGTGGTTGGCAACCTCCTCAATGCGCTGTTTTTCGGCGACCACCCTTTTACCATCAATCGCAACCGGGCTGATTTTTACCACCGAGACATCTCGATTGAGCTCATCGAGGCTTACCTGACCCTCTCCGCACAATGCGGCCAATGGAAGAGCCAGGACCATACCCGCAACGATCCGCGCGGCGATGGGTTTGCTTCCTGTAAGGCTCCAGACTCTCATCCTGCGAGGCTACCGGGCCGATACTACAAATTTGTGAATGTCCTCTCCGCTGTGTTAGGGATCGCGGATGACGGCTGGCGTTGGCGGGATATAATCGGCGCGGCGGGAAAAATCCCGCTTTGCGTAAGGGAAATACTGAAGCAGTAGCCCGCTGCAACCTTCTTTATCCAATCTACCGGAACGGGCTAATAACGAGTTAGAAGCCAAAGAAACTGTATGCCTGAGCTTGCAATGACGCAGACGCATACAACGAGCAGCTATCGGGAAACGCATAAGGCAATTTGGGCGTCAGTATACTTAATTACGCAATTATTTAGGCCTTACGGGAAAAAGGACTTGAAATGAAATAGGTATACTGTCCTCGGAATTGCCGATAAATATGAGGGCAGCATGAGCACGATTAAACTGACCTATTTCGATATCGACGGCGGGCGCGCCGAACCGACAAGGATCGCTTTATCAATTGGTGGCATTGAATTTGAAGATCACCGGATTTCGTTCTCGGAATTTGGACAGATGCGCGCTGGCACACCGTTTAATGCTGTGCCTACCCTGGAGATCAATGATGGTGTCTATGGCCAGTCAAATGCAATGAACCGCTATTTCGGGAAGCAGGCCGGCCTGTACCCCGTGGACCCATGGCAGGCTTTTCTGTGTGATGAGGTCATGGATGCGGTTGAAGACGTATTGCATTTTCTGGTCCGCACGTTTGGCATGGAAGGCGATGAACTCAAGGCTGCGCGCGAAAAGCTGGTAGACGGGGCGTTCACGACCTATCTCAAAACCCTCAATGCCCGACTCGAGGCTGCGGGTGGAGAGTACTTTGCGGATGGCCGCCTTACGGTAGCCGATCTCAAGGTTTTTGTATGGATTCGCGCTCTGAAGTCGGGTTTCCTGGACTACGTCCCCAGCGACTTGGTAGACAGAGTTGCACCGCTTCTTGCCCAACACATGGAAAGAGTCGCTGCGAACCCGGGTGTGGCTGCGTACTACGAGGGAAGAGGGAAATAGCAGGCGGGACTCTTTATCCTCGAGACCCTCCTGGAAATTCGTCTGTTAGAAATCCTATCCATGACCTATCGCCTTTATTATTCCGACGGCAGTGCCGCAATGGGTGTGCGTGTTGTTCTCGAAGAGATCCGGGCTCCCTATGAGTTGATATGGACCAGCATCTCGATGGATTCGCCTCGTGACCCTGAGGTGCTTGCGCTGAATCCCAATGGCTGGATCCCGGTCTTGGTATGGGAGAAAGGCGCAATCTATGAATGCGGCGCCATTACGACGTTTCTGTGCGATCGTTACCCCGAATATCAGCTGGCACCTGCTGTGGACAGCACCGAGCGGGGTCTTTTCCTTCAATGGCTGTTCTTCTTCTCGAGTTCCTTGCAGAACGCATACCAGATGACTTACTACCCGTGGCGATTTTGTGACTCTACTCAGGACGAAGCCAGTGTGAAACGCCGATCTATTACTCGGTTGCGCGAGCTATGGCAGGTGGTTGATGATGCCATTGGCGAAAATGATTGGCTGTTGGGTGAGCGCTTCAGCGCGGCGGACATCTATCTTTTTATGCTGACGACCTGGTTATCGGACTCCCATAATCATCCTTCGGTGGATTCGTTCGTAAATGTAAACAGAGTGGCAACAGCCGTAATGCAGCGCCCTTCAGTCCAGCTCGTTTATGAACTCTGAATGCCCCCTGGGCGAATGCATTCCGAATACGAAAAGTTCTGCATTAAGTTGACAGGACCACGCGCAAAGTACGGGCGACATTCTCGATTTAACCAAACTTGGAGGTACTGCGCATGATTAATAAAATTTTGGTGGCGATTGATGGATCCCCTGCGTCGAATAGAGCCGTCGCCTTGGCGGCCAATGTGGCAATGAAATATGATGCGTCGCTTCATTTTCTGAATGTGATTAGGGATATGCAGGTGCCGCCGCAGCTAATGAAGATGGCGAAGGTTGAAAACATCGGTCAGGGTCGAATGGATGTGCTTGAGTTTGTGGCCAACCAGATTCTTGGCGATGCCGAGCAGCGAGCTAAAAAAGCAGGCGCTAAGAAGATTCAAAAAACGATCGAACGTGGTGACCCCGCCACTGCAATTGTCAAGCGCGCGAAAAGACACAACAGTGACTTGGTCGTGTTAGGTACTCGCGGACTCGGCAAGGTGAAGGGCACGCTCTTGGGTAGCGTGTCTAGAAAAGTCGCAAATATCTGCGAGGTCAACTGCGTTATCGTCCGCTGACGAATTTTGGGGACAATATACCTATTGCCCGCTGCGTGACGTGGTGCGGAAAAGATGGAACAGCAACACGGGCCATCCTGGCCAACTCGTTACCTTCTTGCAAACCAGCGACTTCATCGAATTACGTATACTGTCCCCGGATTCTCCGCCGAATATGGCGCACATACTATTTATCTATTCGACCGTTGATGGCCACACGC
>CAMYJH010000015.1 GCA_947258715.1 uncultured Gammaproteobacteria bacterium | reverse complement strand
CGCGTTGCCTTCCGAGCCGGCCAGGAATTCCCGCCTGACAATGACGAAACCCATCCCCGGAACCCCCTCGAGGCATTTGTTCGAAGACGCCACCACGGCATCGAAAGTCGTCTTTCGCGCATCCAGCTCGATGGCACCAAATGCACTCATGGCGTCGACAATAAAGTGCCGCCCGTGGCGTGCGCAGATCTCTCCCAAACGTTCCACCGGGTTGAGGATGCCGGAAGTGGTTTCGCAGTGAACACCGAGAACGTGGGTCAATGAAGGATCCTCCGCCAACCGTTCTTCCACGGCGTCGACATCGTTGGGAGTGTCTTCGGGCCATTGCAAAAAGTCGTAGGCGCGACCGTAGTAATCGCAAATACGCGCCATGCGCTTGCCGTACGCGCCGTTAATCAGCACCAGTGCCTTTCCGTCCGGTGGCAAAAGCGTACCGATAGCCGCCTCGACCGCGAAGGTGCCGCTGCCCTGCATGGGCACGCAAACGAAGTCGTCGCCACCGCCTGCGATGGCCACCAGCGTATCCCGCACCCGCGCGTTGATGGCAATGAACTCGTGATCACGGGAGCCGAAGTCGTGCAGCATGGCCTTCTTCACGCTGAGTGAAGTCGTCAGCGGACCCGGCGTCAACAGCCAGGGATCACGGGTACGTTGGCTCATTTGTGCAGACTCCACGCTGGAAAAGGTCAATCGTTTTCACTATGCATGGCCGGACAAATATTAGTCAATTCTCTATTTTCGATAGACGATATATTACTTATCTATATGGCCTTCGGAGACCACGACACATGATTTCGGCGCAGCGTCGGCGTTCCACGCGGTGGCGACCCAAGGCAACTTCCCCGCCGCCACGCGGGCGCTGAACATGACCCGGCCCACCCCTCTCGAGTCAGGTGAAGGCGCCGGAAGAGACCTAGGACATACGTCTGTTCGACCGCGTCGGCCGGGGGTTTTCCTCACCGAGCCCGGCACCCACCTGCACCGCGTTACCTATCAACTCCACACACTCCATCAGGAAGCCGATGAGATCCTTTCGGTAGCGGGCGAACTCAGCACCGGCCGCATCCGGATGGGCTCGGACGGCTCCCACCACCTCATCCTCATCGTCGCCGAGTTCAGCCGGCGTTACCCGGAGCCGGACCTTTCCCTGGATATGGGCAACGCCGACCGGGTGCTAAGTGATCTGAGAAAACCACGCATCGACGTGGCGGTGCTTGCCCGCGCCGATCCCGACCCGCTTCTCAGGGCATTACCCTTTTCCGAGACCCTGCTGGAGATTAAGGGGTAGATTGCCTGCCTGGAGGACCGGAGGCGGCTTCGAATCGTTCAGGCGTGTCTGGAGGTGGAAGGGATGGCCTGTCAGCAGCGACGCGTTATGGGTAACGCGAGATGCGTCGACAGGGGCTCGCGTGGGCAAACCTTCCAAAAAGCCAGATTTCGGGACTCTTAGCCATCGCCAATGGAGGTGCGCCAGAAAAACGAGCCCAGGTTTCAGCGCCCTTTGGGGGGCTGTCAAATTGACCCGATTTCCCGGACAATCTGTATCCTCTGTCTTGGCGAACACGCGCGGCGTGCTTCCCGGTCCAACGCCGGAACCGCCTCGCTCGCAGAACTCGTCAATGACTCGCGCCCCGGCGCCACTCATTCATCGAAATAAAATAAGGAGGAGAACATGCCAAGCCCCGTATCCCACATCTGGAAAATCACGCTTGCGGCGTTGACCGCGCTGTGCCTCTTCTCGAACTCGGCATATGCCGAACCGTGCAAGAATCGGGGCGATCTGGACGCCCGCTACTGTGATAATAACGGTGACCTCGTTGCGGACACGCCCGATGATCCAAACAATTGGCTTAACCCCGACACACTCGTTTTCTCCTACACGCCGGTGGAAGACCCGTCGGTATACGAGAACGTGTTCAGCGAGTTCATGGAGTACATGGCCGAGGTAACCGGCAAAAAAGTGAAGTGGTACGGTGCCGAGTCCTATGCGGCACAAGTGGAGGCAATGCGCTCCGGCCGTCTGCACGTCGCGGGCATCTCCACCGGTCCAACGGTTTTCGGGGCCAATCTCGCCGGCTATGTGCCCATTTCGATCATGTGTAAAGGTGACGGCACATTCGGCTACCGGTTGCAGCTAATCACACACAAAAACTCGGACATCACCAAGGTTTCGGATCTGAAGGGTCGCAAAATCGCCCATGTCACGCCTTCTTCCAATTCCGGAAACCAGGCGCCTCGAGCGCTGTTCAAAGACATGGGCGTCGTGCCGGACAAGGACTACGAGGTCATCTATTCGGGGAAACACGACAACTCTATCATGGGTGTCGCTAACAAGGACTATGAAGCTGCACCAGTTGCGTCAAGCGTGCTCGATCGCATGGCACAAAAAGGCGTGGTCAAAAAGGATGATCTGCGGATCATCTGGCAGTCCGATCCTTTTCCGACCACCTCCTATGGATTTGCCCACAATCTGCACCCTGATCTGGCTCGCAATGTGATGTACGCTTTTTACAGCTTCGACTGGAATGGCACGGCACTGGAAAAGGAATTCGGTAAACAGGCTGACAAATTCTGCCCCATTACCTTCAAGACCCACTGGAAGGCCGTACGGCTCATTCAGAAGGAAAACGGCATCAAATACTCCGACGAGACGTTAAAGGGCTTGAAGGTTAAGAAGAAGAAGAAGAAAAAGAGCTGAGAGAAGCTAGCCTTTCATCTAAATTCGCCCGCCGGCCCCTGGCCGGCGGGCCTGCGATGTCCCTTTTCTCCCGTGCTTGAAATTTCCAAACTCGCCAAATCGTATCCCACCGGTACAAAGGCATTGGCAAGCGTCAGCCTGCGGGTGGACGAGCCCCAGGTCGTGGCGATCATCGGCTCCTCGGGTGCTGGCAAGAGCACGCTCATTCGCTGTATCAACCGGCTGGTGGAACCCACCTCGGGCCGCGTGGTGCTTAACGACCTTGAGGTGACGGGGTTGAGCCGGCGCGAGCTGCGTAAAGCCCGCCGGCGTATGGGGATGATTTTCCAGGAATATAACCTGGTCGAACGACTCACCGTGATGGAGAACCTGCTGTCCGGTCGCCTGGGTTACGTGAGCCTGTGGCAGGCATACCGGCGCAGCTATCCACCCGAGGACATTTCAAGCGCGTTCGAGCTGCTCGATCGCGTGGGGCTGACCGGCTACCAGGACACGCGCGCGGACGCCCTGTCAGGCGGCCAGCGTCAGCGAGTCGGGATCGCGCGCGCTTTGATGCAGCACCCCGATTTGCTGCTCGTCGATGAGCCGACCGCGAGTCTCGACCCCAAGACGGGGCGTCAAATCATGCGACTGATTTACGAGCTCGCGCACGAGCGTGGCACACCGGCGCTGGTGAACATCCACGACGTGGCCCTTGCCCAGAATCACGCCAACCGGATCGTGGGGCTGAGCGGCGGCGTTGTTGCCTTCGACGGTCCTCCTGAAGCCCTCACGCCGGCAGTGCTCACCGAGATCTACGGCGAGGAAGACTGGAGCACGACCATCCGTAAGGTCGAAGAGGACGCGACCGATGCGACTGGCTTTCACAAGCTCGAGGGAGAGTCGGCGGCCGGATGACAACGCCCCATCCCGCGGTGTGGCGACCGCCAAGCTTCATCGCCAATCCTCTGCTCCGCTACGGCCTGGTCGTCGCCGTCCTCGCATATTTGGTTTGGTCCATCGGATCGCTCGATATCAACTGGGCGCGGGTTTCCAACGGCGCCGAGCGGGCCGGTAACATGCTTGCACGCATGGTCCCCCCGGACTTCAGCCGCTGGGAACTGCTTGCGCGGGGCGTCCTAGAAAGCGTGCAGATGGCCCTTGCCGCGAGTTTCATCGGCATGATTCTTGCCATTCCTCTGGGTATCTGTGCAGCCAATAATCTGGTTCCGAATTGGTTGTATCTCTGCGCGCGCGCGGTGCTCGCCGTTACGCGTACTTTCCATGAGGTGATCATCGCGATCTTCTTCGTCAAGATTTTCGGCTTCGGGCCACTGGCCGGGGTGCTCACGCTGGTCGTGGCGAGCCTGAGCTTCATCGGCAAGATGCTTGCCGAGGACATCGAGAACATGCCGCCTGGCCAGCTCGAGGCCATTCGCGCCACGGGCGCGAGCTTCCCCAAGATGCTGCTTTACGCCGTTCAGCCGCAGATGCTGCCCCGCTACCTCGGCGTCTCCATCTATCGGCTCGATGCCAACATTCGCCATTCAACGGTAGTCGGCATCGTCGGCGCGGGTGGAATCGGCCAAACGCTCGCGGCGTCCTTCTCGCGCTACGACTACGATTTCAGCCTCGCCATTCTGATGACCATCGTCGCGCTGGTGTTCGCGGGCGAAGTTTTCAGCAACTGGGTGCGCGGCCGTCTAAGGTAGCGGTTCGGAATCATGACCGTTGAAGAACATGCCCGGCGATACCCCGACGTCTGGAAGCGATTCACTCCGCGGGAAACCCTGATTCGCTGGATATGGTATGCGGGGATAGTTTTCCTGGCCGCGTGGTCGGTGCGCAAGCTCGATATCCCCTGGTTCTATTTTCTCGACGCCCACGTGCAAGCCGCCGATCTCGCCGAGCGGATGATTCCGCCCGATTGGTCGTTCTTCGGAGAGGTGGTCGATCCCCTTGTCGAAACCATCCATATCGCCACTCTCGGCACCGCGGCAACAGTGATTATCGCTTTGCCGATCGCCTTCCTGTCGGCCCGCAATGTCACGCCGAACCGGCTCACTTGGTTTATCGGCCGATTGATCCTGGTTACCTCGCGCTCGGTCAACACGGTGGTATGGGGGTTGTTGTTCGTAGCCATATTCGGGCCGGGCCCCATGGCGGGTGTCTGGTCCGTCACGGCCCGCTCCATAGGCTTCGTCGGCAAACTCATTGCAGAAGCAATTGAAGAAATCGATCAGGGCGCGGTGGAAGCCATCGAAGCAACCGGCGCCTCGCGGCTTCAGATCCTCCTCATCGGGGTGCTGCCGCAGGTGCTCCCGGTGATTTTCGGAACGGTGGTCTACCGTTGGGACATTAACATCCGCGAATCTACGGTGCTCGGCTTCGTCGGCGCCGGTGGCATCGGGATTGTGCTCTATTCGTCGATCAACCAGTTCGCCTGGAGCGAAGTGGCCGTGATGCTTATTGCCATCTTCGGCGTGGTCCTGGTCAGCGAGTTTGTCTCTGCGACGGTCCGCAAACGCATTACCTGAGGCCGCGACTCGAGAGCAACACTTCCACGACTTCCGCGAATCCGGCTCCGCTGCGGTTGCGGGCCACATGGGCGGGCTTGGGTTCCAGACGACCCTGGAAGTCAGAAACGTTGGCTACGCCGATGGAAACCGGAAAGTATTCGAACATGGGCGCGTCGTTCGGCGAGTCGCCCACGAAAACGAAGCGCTCGGCGCAGGCGTCGAGTTCGATATCAAAGCATTCGCGCATCATTATGCGCGTCATCGTCAGCTTGTCGTAGTCTCCGAACCATCCGTTTACATGGATAGAACTCACCTTTGCACGGGCGCCCGCTTCTTCGAACAGGCCGACGATGCGCTGAACGGCCTCGTCGGGCAGAGGGTCGACGTCCTCACGGAAATCTATCGCGAGGTCGGCTTCCCGATAGGCCTGATCCGCAGAGACCGCCGCACCGGGCACCTGTGAGAGAATGACTTTCTTTACGCCCTCGAGGCGTTCGCGGTTTGCGCGGCGCTCGGAATTTCCAAGTAGATAGCGCCGCCGCATTTTGCGATGCTCATGGTCATAGCGAAAATAAAAAGCGCCGTTCTCGCCCACCACTGCGTCCACCGGCCACATGCGCGCAATGTGGTCGCACCAGCCGGCGGGCCGCCCGGTAATGGGCGCAACCAGGAGCCCCGCTGCCTTGACAGATTCGAGGGCCGCGTAGGCCTCGGCTGTGAGGCGTCCCCCGGTGGTGAGGGTCTCGTCGAGATCGAGAAACACGCCGCGAATTCGGGCCGCTGTTTCGGCGGACATTTCGCTGATCGGCTTCATGCCGTTTACGATTGCTGTTTCTATGGAAATTAGGATTGCAGGCGCAGACGAATGCTAGCGCAGTTGGACAGCCGAATCATCGAGCGAAGAGAGAGAGCATTTCGGTGATGGAGTCCGATCTGCTCATTATTGGCGGCGGCATCAACGGCGCAGGTATCGCCCGCGACGCCGCCGGGCGCGGACTCGAGGTCACCTTGTGCGAAAAAGGCGATCTGGCGTGCGCCACGTCGTCTGCCAGCAGCAAGCTGATCCACGGGGGGCTGCGCTATCTGGAAACCTACGAATTTCGCCTGGTACGCGAGGCCTTGTCAGAGCGCGAGGTTCTGCTCCAGAACGCTCCCCACCTGATTCGTCCCATGCGCTTCGTCATGCCCCACGCCCCGGGTCTGCGCCCGGTGTGGATGATCCGCATCGGTCTTTTTCTATACGACCATCTCGGCGGCCGCCGCGCGCTTCCCGGCTCCGAAACTCTGGTGCTGAACGGAAACGGTTTTGGTGCCGGGCTCAAACCTGAATTTACACGGGGTTTCACCTACTACGACTGCTGGGCGGACGACGCCCGGCTGGTCATCGCCAACGCCCGCGGGGCGGCGGATCTGGGCGCCCGGATTCTGCCTCGCACCCGGTTCGACGGTGCAGCCGTCGAGGACGGCCGCTGGTGCGCCCGGCTCACGGATACAGAAAGCGGCCGGAGCATAGAGGTAAAGGCGCGTGGCCTGGTCAATGCCGCAGGACCCTGGGTTAATCAGGTTATTGAGAATGTACCCAGCGCGAATCGAAAAATGCGCATTCTACTGGTCAAAGGCAGCCACATTGCGGTACCCCGAATCTATGACGGTGATTACGCGCTGATCCTGCAAAACGACGATGGCCGTGTCGTCTTCATCATTCCTCACGAGGACGAATACTCGGTCATCGGCACCACCGACGTACCCATTGCCGGCGATCCGGAGGGGGTGTCGATCAGCGACGAAGAAATCGAATACCTGTGCCGTGCGGTGAATCGTTACCTTGCGGATCCCGTAACGGCGGATCAGATCAAATGGACTTATGCAGGGGTTCGGCCACTGTATGACGACGGCGAATCCGATCCCTCCAAGGTGACCCGGGACTATGAGCTGGAGGTGCAGGTGCCCGTGCCGGGATGCGTTCTGCTCAACGTTTTCGGAGGCAAGCTTACGACTTATCGCCGCTTGGCAGAGCACGCGCTTGAAAAGCTCTGCGATCACTTTCCGCAGATGACGGCGAACTGGACTCACGATGCGCCGTTACCCGGCGGTGATCTGCCAACCGATACCTTCGACGAATACGTTTCCGAGCTCAAGCGCAGCCACGGCTTCTTGCCCCCGCGTCACATTTACGACCTTGCCCGACGCCACGGCTTCAACTGCGAGGCGATCCTTAAAGGCGCCGCCAGCCTCGAGGATCTGGGGCTATGTTTCGGCGACGGCCTCTACGCCCGGGAGGTCGACTACCTGTGCGATCACGAATGGGCCCGGACGGCCGAAGATATCCTCTGGCGCCGCACTAAATACGGTCTGGACGTGAGCCCCGAAGATCGCGACAGGCTTGAGAACTACCTGGTCTTCCGAGAATCGGAGGCAGCAAGAGCCGGCTGATCCCTCGACCATCGATTAAACCCATCCGATCCGCTGCTGTTTCTTTTTCAGCAAACAGGCAATTAATTTTGCGCTACACCAGCGGGCAACCACTTAAGGAGACTGTCACGGTGAATTCCCCTAGCCCAAGCGAAGTCATTCGCGAGAAGCTCAGCTTCGAAAACCAGGAGGGCCAGGAGCTCGCCGCCCTGTTGGAGCGTCCAGCGACGAAACCCCGGGCGTTCGCCCTATTCGCCCACTGCTTTACCTGCTCCAAGGACATCGCGGCGGCATCCCGCATCAGTCGCGCGCTCGCCGCCCAAGGTATCGGTGTGTTACGTTTCGATTTCACTGGGCTCGGCAACAGCGAAGGAGATTTCGCAAATACGAACTTTTCTTCCAACGTGTCGGATCTTATTTGCGCCGCGGATAAATTGAGGCAGGATTTCGAAGCACCCTCACTGCTCGTTGGTCACAGTCTCGGCGGCGCCGCGGTGTTGGCCGCGGCGGGCGAGATCGAGGAAGCGAAGGCGGTGGTGACTATAGGCGCGCCGGCGGATCCCGCTCACGTGAGCCATCTGTTCGGGTCGAGCCGTGCCGAGATCGAGTCCCAGGGCAGCGCGGTGGTCAACCTTGCCGGGCGCCAGTTCGAGATCAAAAAACAGTTCCTGGAGGACATCGCCTCGCAGTCGCTTGAAGATCGGATTAAAAGGCTGCGCAAGGCGCTGCTGATTTTTCACTCTCCGGTGGACGAAATTGTCGCTATCGACAACGCTTCCGCCATCTTTCAGACGGCGCTGCATCCCAAGAGCTTCATTTCCCTGGACAAGGCCGATCACCTGCTCAGTCGCAAATTCGATTCCGAGTACGTCGCCGCCACCATCAGCGCCTGGGCGGGCCGCTACGCGCTTTCGGGCGACTCAGAAGCGGCCGACGAACGCCCGCAAGTCGCTGACGGGGAAGTGCTGGTGCGGGAAGACGACCGCGCCTTCGCCCAGGATGTGTTTACCGACCGGCACCACCTGCGCGCCGACGAGCCTGCGAGTTACGGCGGCACCGATTCGGGACCGTCGCCGTACGATTATCTGCTGGCGGGGCTCGGCGCGTGCACCGCGATGACCTTGCGCATGTACGCGAGGCACAAGTCCCTCGCGCTGGCCCGGGTGTCCGTCACCCTTCGCCACGATAAGATTCACGCCAAGGACTGCGAGGAATGTGAAACCCGCGAAGGGCGCATCGACCGCATCGAGCGGGAGATTAAACTCGAGGGAGAACTCTCCGACGACGAGCGGAAGCGGCTAATGGATATCGCCGACCGCTGTCCGGTGCACCGAACACTGCATTCGGAAATCGACATTCGGTCGCGAATGGTGTGATTAGGGTACCGCCACGCGCGCTGGCCAGGTCATGTGGCGTCATATTACTCTAGTGATTATTGGTTGGTGATTAGTGATTCGTAACGTCGGGATCAACTAATCGACCCGCGCCACGTATCAGCCGCCAATCACAAATCTCCATTCACTCATCGGTTAACGCGACATACGATTTACGGTTTATCACGCCCGGAGCCCCACATGACCACCGCATTCCTTTACGACGACCGTTTTCTCGACCACGACGCCGGCGCCGGTCACCCGGAGCGAAAAGAACGGCTGGAATTCGCCATCCGGCACCTCCGCGCGCAGCCCTGGTTTGGCGATCTACTTTCGGTCGAAGCAAAAATCTGCGAGCGACGCTGGATCGAGGAGGTGCACGACGGCAATTACATCGACCGCGCCAGCGAGGCGTGCCGGAAGGGCTTGCCGTTTCTCGACGTCGCCGACGTTGGCATTTGCGAGGCATCTTGCGACGTCGCTTATCTTGCCGCCGGTGGCGCGCTGGCACTGGCGGACAAAGTGGTTGCCGGTGAAGCGCAAAACGGCTTTTCTTTGAGTCGTCCGCCGGGGCACCATGCCGAGCGTAATCTGGCGCTTGGATTCTGCCTGTTCAATAACGTCGCGGTGCTCGCGCGTTATTTACAGAAACATCACGGACTGGACAAAATCCTGGTCCTCGACTGGGACGTGCACCACGGCAACGGCACCCAGCACACTTTCGAGCAAGACCCATCAGTCTTTTACGTCAGCACCCATCAATACCCTTTCTATCCGGGAACCGGAGCGGCGTCGGAAACCGGCAGCGGCCGGGGCGAAGGGGCCACTCTCAACTGTCCCATGCCGGCCGGCGCGGATGACATTCTCTACGAGCGCGCATTCAGGGAGAAAATCCTTCCGAAAATCGACGCATTCATGCCGGACGCCCTCATCATCTCGGCGGGGTTCGATGCCCACGCAGACGATCCTCTGGCACAAATCAACCTCAGCACCGAATTCTTCGGCTGGATGAGCGAGCGCATGATGGAGGTGGCGGACAGGTACGCGGGCGGACGGCTCATCTCCATGCTCGAAGGGGGCTATAACATCAAACGTCTACCGCTCTGCATTGAAGAGCACCTGAAGGTGTTGTCGGGAATTAAGGAGACAGCGTAGAAGCTATCCTATGTTGAATCTCGAATTTGGTATGTCCGTAGATGGTAGATGGGAAAAGCCCGCGATACCCTTTCATCCCTATTTACCAACTACCATCTGCCAATTCCATGCCTGATTCCGTCCTCGACATGAACGCTTCCGGGTTCCCCTGCGTGGGTGTGCTCGGCGTCGGCCAACTTGCCGAGCATCTGGTCGAAGGTTGGTGTGGCGCCTCCGTTCGCCCCAGGCTGCTGCTCTCGCCGCGAAGCCGTGCCCGCGCAGAAGCGCTGGCGAAGCAGTTCTCGCTGGAGATTGCCCCGGATAATCAAACCCTGGTTGACCGCAGCGACGTCGTGATTCTTGCGCTACCGCCTGAGCGAACCGTCGAAGTCGCTTCCGGCCTGCGCTTCGAGAAACGGCACGTGGTTATTTGCGTCGCCGCGGGCCTGAAACTAGAGCCGGTGGCAAACGCGGCTTTGCCGGCAAAGACCGTGCGCGCCATGCCGGTCACCAGCGCGTCGGTGCGGGAAAGCGCCACCGTCTTATATCCCGGTGACGGCGCAGCCGAAGAAACGCTGCGGCTGATCGGCAGCGTGCACGTATTCGATGACGAGCACACATTCGAGGTGGCGACGGTTACCGCCGTCTACTACGGATGGGTATTCCGGCTGATGGCGGAAATTGCCGGCTGGTTGAAGTCCAGGGGCGTCGATGAGAAAGAGGCCAAGAAACTGGTGGCGCAGACGACCCGCGGCGTGTGCGCCATGTGCATGGAAGGCGGTAAAGACATGGCCACGGAGGATCGCGTCATCGGACGCCCGGGCACTTACACCGGATTAGGACTTGATTTGCTACAGCGAATGGACGCCTTTTCTGCCTGGAGCGAGACTCTGGACGCCGTTTTGAAGGCCAGTCGCCGGGGCAAGGTGGACTGAGAAGCTGCCACAATCGAACGACTCTGCGCCCGACATTTTCATAACCCATGTCAGAGTTGTCGTGCTTTGCCTAACGGCGTCAAAAACAGGCTCAAAATGCTCATTTGCTGGCGTGTAGACTCCGCTTTCTCGCTTGCGTTTGCCTTGTCTTATCCGGGCTCGCTGATTCCGGGATAATTCCTAACTGCCTTGACCCTCTAGACCTGAGGCGGTCTACTCAGCAGCAGCACCCATTGACCAGAGCGCGTCGGGATCATGAACGGCGACAGTGTCGTATTTTCAATCTTTCTCATTTTCACCGGCGCCGCGGTGCTCGCCGGTATTGCGCTTTATGCCCGCCAGTCCATGCTGGTGGCTTATATCCTGCTGGGGGTACTTGCGGGCCCCTGGGGATTCAGGCTCGTCACCGACGCCACTACGATTCAGGGCATCGGCCACGTCGGCATCATCTTCCTGCTCTACCTGCTGGGGCTCAATCTGCACCCGCAGAAGCTGCTCACGATGCTTCGTGAGGCGCTGATGGTGACTATCCTGAGCTCACTGGTCTTTGCCGTCGTGGGAGCGTTGATCGCATTGGCCTTTGGCTTCCAGGTGCTGGAAAGCGCACTCATCGGCGCGGTGATGATGTTTTCCAGCACCATCATAGGGCTCAAGCTCCTTCCGACCACCGCGCTGCACCACCGACACACCGGCGAGATCATCATCAGCGTGTTGCTTCTTCAGGACATTATCGCGATTCTGATACTGCTGCTTCTGAACGGGCTTGCGCGGGAGTCTCTTTCGCTCCACGAAGCCTTACTGCTGCTAATGTCGCTGCCAACGCTGGCGCTGATTGCCTGGATCGGAGAGCGCTTCGTGATCCTGCGACTGATTCAGCGCTTCGACACCATCCAGGAATTCGTTTTCCTTACCGCCATCGGCTGGTGCTTGGGGATAGCCACCCTCGCTCACGCCATGGGACTTTCCTACGAGATGGGAGCGTTCATCGCCGGCGTTGCCCTGGCAACCAGCCCCATCGCCACCTTCATCGCCGAGAGCCTGAAACCGCTCAGGGATTTTTTTCTAATCATGTTCTTTTTCTCACTCGGCGCGGGATTTGCGATGCCCATGCTTTCCCAGGTATTGCTGCCTGCCGTCGTACTGGCCGTGAGCATGCTAGCGCTCAAACCTTTCGTTTTTCGATACCTACTGCTGCGCGAGGAGGAGCCTGAACGGCTTTCACGGGAAATCGGCGTGCGCCTCGGCCAGGTGAGCGAGTTTTCCCTGCTCATCGCCGTGCTCGCCCTGAATGCAGGCGTCATCGGCCAGCAGGCTTCTTACCTGATCCAGGCGACCACGCTGCTGACCTTCGTGGTCTCCTCATATGTCATCATGATGCGCTATCCCACGCCCATCGCGGTGAATGAGCAGTTGAGGAGGGATTGAAGAATTCAGCGCAATCGCGCTCCCGCGGCGGGCTTCATTCAATCCTTAATCAAGCATTTTTGAATTGGACCGCTTCCAGATCCGCGCTCGCCTGCAGCCACTTGGCCTCCGCCTGCGCCAGCGCCCGTTCGATTTCGCCCCGGCGGATCATGAGGCTCTCCAAATGCGCCTTGTCCGCGTCCTGATGGTAAAGCGCCGTGTCGGCGAGCTTATGCATCAATTCTGCCCGTTCGCGATTCAGCAACGCGATCTCGCCTTCCAGCGCGCGAACTGCGTCTTTGAGCGGCTTGATCCTGTTTCGCGACCGGGCGTCTTCCCGTCTGCGCTGCTTTCGCTGATCGCTGATATTCGGTTTGCAGGACGCGCGACGATTAGTGATCTTCTCCGGGCCGCGTCGATCTCTGAGCGAGCGTACGTAAGCGGCGAGATCATCCGGATAGCGGTTGAGCCTGCCATCCTGCGCCAGCCAAAGATCGTCGGTGACAGCGTCGATAAGATAGCGATCGTGTGACACCAGCACGATGGCGCCGGAAAAACTCTGCAGCGCCACGGTCAAGGCGTGGCGCATTTCCAGGTCCAAGTGGTTGGTCGGTTCGTCCAGCAGGAGAAGATTCGGACGCAGGTGGATCAACATCGCCAGCACCAGCCTCGCCTTCTGCCCGCCCGAGAGTTCGCTTGCCGGATCGAGCGCCTTGTCCCCGTGAAACCCGAACGTCCCCAGATAATCCCGGATTTGCTGCTCCTCGGCTTCTGGGTCTAGCCGGCGCAGGTGTGCGATCGGGGAGGCGTTTAAATCCAGCTGCTCCAGCTGGTACTGGGCGAAATAGCCACAGGCGAGGGTGGAAGACACCTCGCGCTTGCCAGAAAGTGGTTCTATTTCACCCGCCAGTAGACGAATGAAGGTCGACTTTCCGCTTCCGTTTTTGCCTAACAGCCCGATGCGATCCGCGGGCGAGATCGTGATCCCGATTCCCTCGAGCACCGCTTGCCCGGCGTACCCAGCGCAAACGTTTTCCAGATGCAATAGCGGCCGCGGGAGCGACGTCGGTTCGCGAAAAGAGAATTGGAACGGCGAATCGACGTGGGCGGGCGCAATCCACTCCATTCGCTCCAGCGCTTTCAAGCGACTTTGCGCCTGCTTCGCCTTGGTAGCCTTGTACCTGAAGCGATCGACGAATCGGCGCATATGCGCTATGCGGCGCTGCTGTTTCTCGAATACCGCCTGCTGCGCGGCAAGACGTTCCGCCCGCTGCACCTCAAAGGCGCTGTAATTACCCGGATACAGCCTCGCGGTGCGCTGTTCCAAACTCAACGTCCGGTCGGTCACGGCGTCAAGGAAGGTTCGATCATGGGAAATCAACAAAAGCGTCCCAAAATATTCTTTCAACCACTGTTCCAACCACAACAGAGCGTCCAGATCCAGATGATTGGTGGGCTCGTCCAGCAGTAGCAGATTGCAGCGGCACATCAGTGTGTGCGCCAGGTTGAGGCGCATGCGCCAGCCGCCTGAAAATGCGCGCACGGGTTTGTTTTCGTCCGAGGGCGTGAAACCCAGACCGTGCATGAGCCGCCCTGCCTTCGCTCGAGCTGCGTAGCCGTCGATGGCATCCATGCGCGAATGTATCGCCGCGATGCGTTTTCCATCGCGGGTGCTTTCCAGCTCCCCCTCCAAGGCCCTCAGTTCGGCGTCGCCGTCCATGACGTAGTCGATGGCCGCCCGCTCCGTGGCGGGGAGTTCCTGGGCCAGATGCGCGAGGGTAAGTCGGGCCGGGACGTCTACCGTGCCGGCGTCCGTTTCCAGCTCACGGGTAAGAATGGCAAACAGGCTCGACTTTCCGATGCCGTTGGCACCGATCACGCCCACCTTGTCGCCATCGTATATGGTGAAATTAAGGTTCTGGAGCAGCAGCTTCGTGCCGCGTCTGATCGCCACCTCGTTGAAGCTCAGCATTCGGGGAGTCTAGCACTCACTGAGTAGACCAGAATTAGGGAGAGTCGTAGCGCACCCAAACATCTTATGCCGTATATCGTATTTCGCATCTCGGGAGATCGGACTCGATCCACTAATCGCGACTTCACAATTGGGAACCACTGAATTACGCGATAAGCACTTGTTTTTCCGTTGCGCAAGCGACGTCTGACCCAGCCGCATAACGCGAGGCACGCTTCCGATATACGATATACGACTTGCGACATTCGAATAAAGATTTGAAAATTCTGTGGCCGGGAAGATAATCGGGGCACTCAATCCGAATCTACGATGCCTGCCTCAATGATTCTGGTCGGAAGATACCTTTCCCCGATCGTTTCCCGCGTCGCGGTCACGATGCGATTGTACGGGCTCGAATACGAGCACCGCCGGCTGATGGCCTTCGGCGACGACAAGAAAGCGCTGTCACAGTGGAATCCCGTTGGCCGGGTTCCGGTGTTGATTCTCGACGACGGCGAGGTGCTTTTCGAAAGCGGCGCGATTCTCGATTACCTGGACGAACAGATTGGTTCCGACCGGGCCCTGACGCCTCCCTCGGGCCGGCAGCGGCGCGAAGTGCTCCGGCTCATGAACATCGCCACGGGCGCGGCGGAAAAGAACGTACAGACCGTATACGAGGTTCGTTTCCGTGCAGAGGAAAAACGCCACGATCCCTGGGTGGCACTGTGCGCCGACCAGGTTAGAAGCGGCTTCGAAGCCCTCAACGATCGAGCCGCAATACCGTGGATGAGTGGGGAACACTTGGGCCAGGCAGACATAACGGCGGTGTCCCGCTGGAGTTTTGCCCGCAACGCCAAACCCGAGCCGATGGAAGCAATTCAAGCGCCCAGGCTGGATGAAATCGCCGCCCGCGCCAAGCAGATGCCGGAGTTCCGGCAAACCGCGCCCGAATTCTGAGCGACGCGCTCCAGTCGGACTGGTGAAGCTCCTGATGTTCCTCGCGCCGCATTTCCGCTACCGGCCGTTCGTATCCGCTTCGGGCGGTCCCGGATTGAAAGACGATGAGCAATGCATCCGCAACGCCGCGGTGATATTCGTCCACGCGGAAGAACATGATCCGGGTAACAGCGTCAGGCTGCTGACGAAGTTCGTCAAAAACGTCAAATGGATCGCCAACAAACGCGACTTTAAACACATCGTGCTTCACTCTTTTACCCATCTTTCCGAAAGCAAGTCCGTGCCCGAATTTGCCGAGTCGTTTTTGACTCAGGCATCGGAGAGACTTTCCGCCGCCGGCTACTGGGTTCACCTGACGCCCTTCGGCTACTCATGCGAATGGGAGCTATCGGTACACGGAGAACCGCTGGCCAAGGTGTTCAAAAGCCTGTGATGTGAGGAACCCGTGAAATTATCGAAAGATCGTTTAAAAACACTCGTATCCAGCAAGCGGACAGGCTTCACAACAGCACCCGAACGGATTGATAATAGCCTGGGCGCGTGCTATTTAAGTCGAGGAAACGTCTGATTAATCGGAAATTTTTTGAACTGCGAGGCGAAAACCTCGATTTTCGAGCAATTTCAGCATCGCGGTATCGCGCACTCGGCCGCTTAAAGAGTCATGTCTGAGACACCCGGAGCGAGTTTGTCCCGGCCACGCAAACGCATCACACTGCTCAACTACAAGGGCGGATGCGGCAAGACTCTGCTTGCGGTAAACGTCGCTGGCTACTATGCCCTCAAAGGCTATCGAACCACGCTTATCGACCATGACCGCCAGAACAGCGCGATGCACTGGCTGGCACTACGCGACCGCACGGCCCCTCCGATTCACGGCATCAACGCTGGCCGTCAGGTGAGTTACGAAACCCGAAGCTGGCAGCTCCACGTGCCGCCGGAGATGGAGCGCGTGGTGGTGGATTCACCCGCCGGGCTGCACGGCCACGATCTTGAGGAGCTGGTCCAAAAGACCGACATCATCCTCATCCCCGTGCTGCCGTCGGACGTGGACATTCACGCCGCCGCGGCCTTCATTCGCGATTTACTCCTGGACGGGCGCTTACGCCATGCGCACGCTAGCGTCGGCGTCATCGCCAATCGGGTTCGCGCTAACACGCGAGTGTACGAATCCCTTAAGCGCTTCCTTTCCAAGCTGGACTTTCCGATGATTGCCGAGCTGCGTGATACGCAGAACTACGTCAGGGCCGCCGAACGTGGACTGAGCATCCACGATATCCGTCCCGCGTCCAAGGTGCAGCGGGACGTGGACGACTGGGAGCCGCTGGTGGCCTGGCTCGAACAGCCGGAACGACGGGCGCCGCCTACCATAAGCAGCGCCCAAGGTGCCCCCAGAATGCGCGTGATTGACGGAGGCAGGGGAAAATGGTAACTCGAGGACGTACGCTGTGGGCGTCAAAACGGACATGGAATCTCCAGAACGATCAAACAAATCACGCCCACGATCCCGTCCAAAATGGAGTTCCAGCGCTTTTTCCGATTCCTGCGCGCCTTAAACGACGGATCAGGCTGAAGCAGTGGCAGCGGTAACTTTGCGCGTCCCGCGCTTACCGATAAGCCTGCTTAGCAGCCAACGAACCCAGGGACGGCGAATGGTCACGTCGTTGATCTCCAGCAACGAGTAGTCGCATCCGGTAAGGATAGCGCGCGCCGCCAAGTATCCGCTGCGCACCGCCGGTCCGATACCTTCACCCAGGTCAATGCTCGCCAGCCCCACCGCGTCTCCAACAATAAAGGCATTTTCGATCCTGACCACATCCACGTTGCCGCGCAGAAAGTAGCTGTATCCCCGAGGCTCGTATTCGAACCCCCGGACGAGGCCGGCGTTCTCGAGTAACGCAGTAAAGTGGGACCAGTGCGACTTTATATCCTGCTTGCGCGCTTTCATCGTATTCGCCATGCCACCGACGCCACAGTTGAGGTAGCCGTTTTCTTTGGGCACATACCAGGAATAACCGGGCAATCCAGCTTCGAAAAACCAAAGGTGGCAGCGCGAATCTGACCATTGGTAGGGAAACTCGTGCTCGAAAGTGGCAACCTGCAATTCCGAGGCGCGAGGATTTGCTTCCCTAAAAAAGCTGCGATATACGGGACAGCGGGTGCCCGCTGCACCCACTAAATATTCGCACTCGAACGCCCCATCGATAAAGTATGCCCCGTTTTTCTTCTCGATATTTTTGACATTGTGATCGATGACCTCAGCGCCGGAATTCTTCAGCAGGAAATCATCGAACTCATAGCGACGAATGGAGTGTTGGGGGGTATTGAGATTAAAGGTAAGTCCTTTTACGTGCACCACGATGTGCTCGAAGGTATTGAAGCGGTGCGGATACGCTTTGATATCGAAGTCGAGATCCTCTACAACCTCCGGGGTAATCCAGCCCGCGCAAAGCTTGGTGCGCGGAAAGTCCTCCCGATCGAGCACCGCCACCTTTACCCCCGCACTAACTAATTTCTTAGCGCAGGCCGAGCCGGCCGGACCGCCACCGACAATGACAACGTCGAATTGCCGCATTTTCCCCTTCTCCGTCAGATCTTGCGATTACGGTTGATTAGAACCGCCAGACAGCCGTGTCCCCTGGCCGGTAGATGTGCTGGCGCGTCAAGGGCACCGCGTTGTGATTCGAAAAACCAAAAACCACCTGGAACAGCTGAATGCTGTTGGAAAGGAAAGCCGCGGCGCAACCGCCCAGGTAAAGCCGCCAGGCCCGTATATAGTGCTCGTCGTATATACTGCGCACGGTGTCGATTTGCTTTTCAAAACGTTCGAGCCAGGCCATCAGCGTCTGCGCATAGTGCAGCCTCAGGTTTTCCACATCCGTGATTGAGAAGTTGTAGGGCTCGAATATATTCATCATCTTACTCATGCTAGGAGGATAGCTTTCGGTAAAGACTCGCCTTTCGAGCCAGGCGTTGGGTGGCGTAGGCTCGTTTCGACCCACGCTGTGGATGATTCCCAGGCCATCTTGTTTCAACACGCGCGCGATAACCGACCCTAGCTCAGCGTAGTTTTCGCGACCCACATGCTCGAGCATACCCACGGAGACAAAAGCATCGAACTTTCCGTTGATACTTCGGTAGTCGGCTTCAATGAATTCCACCCAGTCCTGGAGCCCCCGGGCGCGAGCCTGTTCACGCGCAAAGGCGATCTGCTGGCGGGAAACATTGAAAGCTTTGACTTCCACTCCTTAGTGCTCTGCCATGTGCATCGCCAGCGCGCCTCAGCCGCATCCAGCCTCGACTGTAGCCGTCGCCGAACCCAATTTCAGGAAAAGCAATTACGCGATAAAGCGTCCGACAATCCTTAAAGGTGACGGTGCCGAGAGATTCGCGTTCGGGCGCTACGGTGCTTCCGTCCCACAAGGCGAAGGTCACCGGCGGATGGCCCAGGGCAGCGACGAATCGCTTCAGCAGCCAACGATTTAAGGAACCCGCAGAACCGCGTTCAGCGCGCGCGTCGGAAGGAAACGCCCGGCGCTCGGCCATCACGAGTCGGTGTAGACATGACGCCGGGTCAGGGGCACCGAATTGTCTTGTGCGTGTGCGAAAACGACCTGAAAAAGCTGCAAGCTGCCGGTGGAAAAAGCGGCGACAGAGCCCGCAAGATACAGCTGCCAGGCGCGCACGAATGCCTTGTCATACATTTGCTCCACCTGGTCCGAAACCTGCTCGAAGCGTTTCAGCCAATCATCGCAGGTGCGCTCATAGTGAAGCCTGAGATTCTCCACGTCCAAAATCGAAAAGCTGTAGGGCTCGAACATATTCGTCATTTCCGACAGACTCGGCGGCCTGCTACCGGGAAAAATGCGCCGTTCAATCCACGGGTTGTTGGGTTCCGGACGGTTGCGACCGATACTGTGAATGAGGCCGCGCCCGCCGAACTTGAGGGTGCGCCGAATGAGCGCCCCCAGACTCTCATAGTGATCCGGGCCAACGTGCTCGAGCATGCCGACGGAGACGAAGGCATCGCATTGACCACTGATGTTGCGATAGTCGTCCTCAATGAATTCCACCCGATCGTCCAGGCCCTGAGTCTTGGCCTGCTCCCGCGCGTAGCGGATCTGCTCGCTTGATATGTTGAATGCCCACACCCGCACGCCGTAGTGTCGCGCCATGTGGAGCGCCAGCGTCCCCCAGCCGCAGCCGGCTTCCACCACTTCCTGTCCGGGCTTGAGCTCGAGCTTGCGGCACACGTGGTTCATCTTTGCCACCTGCGCCTGCTCCAGGGTTGCCTGCGGCGGGTCGTAGTAGGCGCAGGTGTAAACCAGCTTCTCGTCTAGCCACAGGCGGTAGAAGTTATTGCCTAGGTCGTAGTGATGCTGGATGTTGCGCCGCGCCGACCTGAGGCCGGTGCCCCGGGGTCGATGCATCCAGTTGCGGATTTCCCGCCCGATGGAGCCGGGCGGCATCTTCGCCTCGAGGGCCCGGTAGGCGGCCTTCAGACATTCGATCAGGTCCCCCTCGACCTCGATTCTCCCGGTGCTATAGGCGTCGCCGAAGTAGAAATGTGGCGAAAATATCAGCCCGAGGAGAGCGCGCCGATCGCGCAAAATAACGTTGGCGACGGGACTGGTTTCGGGCCGGTAAACGGTTTCCCCGTTCCACAGCGTGAGGGTGAATGGCGGGTTTCCGGTGGTCGCCATAAGGCGCTGCGCGAGCCAGCGGTCGAGACCCGTACAGGGGGCTCCTGCCGAGCCCTGGGTCTCGCTCGGACTCAATTCTCCGCCGCCCGACAATCCCAGCCAATTTGGCTCGTTGCGTTTCATTCTGATGCTCCCTCCCGGCGCAAACGCTGTGAAATCGCCGAAATCCCGAGTGTTTAACCTGGCCCCTGGGACCGCTGAACCCGATTATATTCTCTCCTCGGCCCCGGGATCACCATGACTTCGGTCAAGTCTGGACACCCAAGATTCAGGCATCGATTCGGGCTCAGCCCGCCGCTTGCTCCCCGCGGCGCCAGGAGTGGTAGCGGCCCAGCCAGCGGAGCACAGTTTCCGGGGCGTGGGCGCGTTTCCACTCGCCGGCCGCGTACTTGTTCGCCTCCGCCAGCGTGGGATAAATGTGAATAGTGGCCAGGATCCTGTTGAGGCCAAATCCGTGCTTCATGGCCGCCACGAATTCCGCGATCAAATCCCCTGCGTGGTCGCCGACGATGGTCACGCCCAGTATCTTGTCCTTGCCCGGCAGCGTCAGCACTTTTACCACGCCGTGCGCCTCCTCGTCGGCTATGGCGCGGTCCAGATCGTCGATACCGTAGGTCGTGACCTCGTATTCCTGCCCTTGAGCCTTGGCTTCCTCTTCATTCAGCCCCACTCGGGCGACTTCGGGGTCGGTGAAGGTGGCCCAGGGGATGACCGAGTAATCGACGCGGAATTTCTTGAAGGTACCGAAAAGCGCATTGACCGCGCAGAACCAGGCCTGGTGCGCCGAAACATGGGTGAACTGGAAAGGCCCGGTGACGTCACCGCAGGCATAGACGTTTGGAAACCGGGTCTGGAGGAATTCGTTCACCTCGATGGTGCGCGCTTTGGTCAGACCGATCCCGAGCTCGTCTAGACCGTAATCGCCGGTATTTGCAGCACGACCCACGGCCACGAGAAGCTGGTCGAACTCGATCCGCACGTCTTCACCATCGTGTTCGCAGATGAGAATTTTCTTGCCGTCTTCTCGCCTGAACTCTTTGGCCTTGTGGTTGACCTTGACGTGGATACCTTCTTCCACAAATCTCTTCATCACCATAGCGGAAATTTCCGCATCCTCTTTCACCAGGATCCTCGGCAGCATTTCCACCTGGGTCACCTGACTGCCGAAGCGCGCGAAGCACTGGGTAAGCTCGCTGCCAATAGGCCCCCCTCCGAGCACCACCAGTCGCTGCGGCAGGTCGCGCATCTCCCAAAGCGTATCCGAGGTGTAGTAACCCACGTCCTCGATACCCGGAATCGGGGGCACGAAGGGTCGCGCACCGGCGGCAATGATGATGTTGCGGGTTACCAGGGTTTGGCCGTTGACCTCCACCTCGTATGGAGATCGGATTGTCGCCTTACCCAGGATGACATCGACGCCCAGTCCTTGGTAACGCTCTACGGAATCATGGGGCTCGACGGTCTTGATGATGCGCTGCACGCGGTCCATTACATCGCCGAACTCGAAGTCGACGCTTGCGCTTTTTAGACCGTACGCCTGATGACGCCGGATCTGGGAGATCAGTTTGGCCGAACGAATCAGCGCTTTGGACGGCACGCAGCCGGTATTGAGGCAGTCGCCACCCATCTTGTGCTTCTCGATCAGAGATACCTTGGCCCGAACCGCGGCACCAATGTAAGCGGCGACCAGCCCGGCCGACCCGGCGCCGATGACCACCATGTCGCGATCGAAGCGCCTTGGTTTTGGATAGTCCTTGAGTACTTTTTTCGCTTTCACAACGTCTACGACTTTTTTTGCAATCAGGGGGAAAACGCCAAGCAGCGTGAACGAAGCAATAAGCCCTGGAGAGAGAATTCCGCTCAACGATTCGATCTGCGCCAGCTGGGTGCCGGCGTTCACATAGACGATCGTCCCCGCAAGCATTCCGACCTGGCTGACGAGAAAGAACGTAAGCGTCCCGATGGGCGTCAAACCCATGACCAGATTTATTACGAAAAAAGGAAATGCCGGCACAAGGCGCAGGGTAAACAGGTAAAACGCGCCGTCCTTTTCCACCCCGCGGTTTACAGCAACGAGGCTGCGGCCGAACCGCTTTTGCACCAGTTCCCGAAACAGAAATCGGGAAGCGAGGAACGCGAGCGTCGCCCCGATGGTGGACGCAAATGACACTATTACGGTGCCCCAGAGAACTCCGAATATGGCCCCCGCCACCAGCGTCATAATGGCGGCACCCGGGAGCGACAGGCCGGTGACGGCGACGTATATTAGAAAGAAAACAAATACCGTCTGACCCGCGTTTGCCCGGTAGAAGGCGTCAATTTCCGCCTGCTTCGATTTGAAATAATCGAGGCTCAAATACTGACCCAGATCGAAGGCGAAGAAGCCTACGATCAGGAAGGCGATAATCGCCAGGAGAAAAAGCCTGGAGGGTCTCAAACTTGTTTTCCGTTTTTGCCTGCGGTCATCTAGTCATGTAAAGGGCGGCGCGTGTTGGCCCCTAGCATGTCTCGAAACCGCCCCAAACCGCATTCAGCGCGGACCATACTGGATTTCTCTAACGCGCGCGAGCCCTAAGCACGGAAGCTCGTGGAGAACAACAGCTGGCCGGGGTTGCGCATAAATTCTCATTACGGCGTGTATACTGCGTCGCTGTTTGCAACCGGCCGCGTGCTTTGCACAATGGCTGAATCAATTTTTCCTATTGAGCTGCCGATTGAGTCACTAATTCCCCATCCCAGTCGGGAAAATTTCTCCCGCATCGTTCCGTGAATTACGACGGGGTCTTCGAGCGCCAGTTCACTGTTTCATATGTTTCACCGCTGGAAATAACTTCTCTGCCCATAATCGTTTTTTGGTCGATTGCTATTTTTCTTATTGCGACATAGTACCTGATCACCACGTGTCAAGAGCTAAAGACTGATTACCAAGAACCAACTATCAGCAGCGGGTAAAAAACATTGGAAAAAAAAATTCCCAAGATTCCCAACGCTGACCACCATGTCATCATTCTCGCCGCGGGCCGGAGTTTGAGGCTCGAGCTACTGACACGAGACTGCCCCAAATCGCTTCTTTTGGTCGACGACAAGCCGGTCCTCGGGCATACCTTGGATAATCTCGCAACACGGGGATTTCGACGGCTTACTCTTGTGGTCGGATACCTGCGTGAAAAATTCATCGAAGCCTTCGGCGACCGCTTTGAAGAGATCGAGATCGAATATGTCGTCAACGAAGACTACGCGAAGACCGAACGCGGCTTCAGCCTTTACTGCACCAAGCCGAGTTGGGCCAAAACCCGGCAACCGGTTGTTTTCATGGACGCAGATAATCTTTTCCATCCTGCTATGCTCGATCGGATCATGGATTCCGGATTCCGAGATGTCATGCTTGTCGACGAATCGCTCGACACACGTTCACGCGAGGAAGAACTGGTGCTGGGACGCGACTGCGTCGTCAGCGGCCTGTATCGCGGACGGGTATCCGATAATCAGGACTGCGTTGGTGGCTTTGTCGGAATCAATCGTTTCTCCTCAGACTTCATGAGCGCGCTGTTTAGCTACATGGACCAGCACTCTCAACACTACATACGCATGCATACCTATGAGCAGGTATTTGACGCCTTCATCAGGAATCGTAGCTGGCAGGTGAACTACCTGGAGACAAAAGGACTTCCCTGGGTCAACATCAACCGCGAAGCCGACTACGATGTAGCCAAACAGATTGCCAGGAAGATGACGGGTGAAGGGTGACGAGAGGCTCAGCGGTTCGTTGGAGCTTCGTACGACGTATTTTATGAATCGAGATCGACGATTTCCTAAAGGCCGGATCCAAGGAATCGCGGCCAAGGGCGCTCCTACAGCGGGCTTCGATTAACTTCGCGTCACGCATGACCAATCACCGATCCCGATATTTAATGTGCGGCCCTATCCCCGGCGGCAGGTGATCCGCGAGGCGCCCCTGGCTTCCAGTGTCGAACCAGTCTTCCAGCAGGCGGTAGGCAATGGAAACCCGCCTCGGCACGCGCAAGCTGCCGTTGGCCAGGGATTGCATTATCTCACCCCTCGTATACCAGCCGGCGTGCTGAAGTTCGCCGTCCGAAAGCGTGATCGCGCTGCTCGCCGCCTCGGCGGTGAAGCCGAGCATAATCGAGCTCGGGAACGGCCACGGTTGGGAGGAGTGATAGTGCACCCGGCCTACGGTAATGTCGGTCTCCTCCCGCACTTCCCGAACCACCGCCTGCTCCAGGCTCTCCCCCGGCTCGACGAATCCGGCGATGGCCGAATGCATGCCCTCGGGCCAGGTCGGCTGCCGGCCCAGCAGGCATAATTGCTCATCATCTTCAGTCCGCGTCACCAGCACGATAATGGCGGGGTCAGTGCGGGGAAAATGCTTTCGTTGACATAATTCGTTTGTGCAGACGCGAGTGTGCCCACCGTCATCGCTCTGTGTAGGACTGCCGCAATCACCGCAGAATCGATTGCGACGATGCCAGTGGGTGATGCCGCGGGCGTAAGCGAGCAGTGCGCCGTCCTCGGAGCCGAGCAGCGGACCCACCTCCCTCAGTTCGCGAAAGTCGGCGCCACGCCCGTACCGCAGAGGTACGTCCTCGAACTCAGCCGGCAGCTCGAAGGCAAAATAAACCGTGTCTTCACGCTGCCCTAGAAGTACCGCCGATCGTTCCAGCCCAGGATAGTCTTCCAGGTCCGCGGCCGAAAGCAGAACCGGTTTCAGCGCATCCTCCCCCGTGAGCAGATTGCGGGAACGCCACACGGGAACGATGCGCGTGCGCCGATCCCGAATTCGCTCCCGGATCCATTCCGCGTCGGGACGCCGTGTGGTCATGCGGTCCACCGAGCGTGAGACGAAGAAATTCAGCGAGGAGCGCGAAAAGTGGTCCATAGTCATCCCGGTTCGAGGGTAACGGCCGTCGTCACCTGACACCCCCCAATCATATATGTTCCGCTGAATTGACAGCCATCAGCGCCCCATAAGGAGAGGCGGAAAAAAGCGTTTAAACATGGGTGCGAGCCCTAACCGGCGCGGCTTTTGAGCCGGTTTTCGGAATTCCCCAGGGATCGCGGCGAGAGCTACCGCTGGTGATCCGGGGCGTCCGCCCCTATAAAGGCAGTATGAGCACGCCAGAAATCGCTGCCCCACCGCGAGGGCGGGCGCCAGTCGAGGTCGCCGCGACCCTTTCGCAAATTCTCTCAGGCCGCTCCTCCGAGGAAGCGGCGCTCATCCAGCGTGCCTTTCAGCTGGCAGAGGGCGCCCACCACGGCCAGCGGCGGGCCTCCGGAGAGCCCTATATCGGTCACCCCGTGGCCGTAGCCGCCATTCTCCACGAATTAAAACTCGACCACCAAACCATTGCCGCGGCCCTGCTCCACGATGTGGTGGAAGATACTGATATCCACCTGGAGCACATTCGTGAGGACTTCGGTCCCGTAGTGGCGAGCCTGGTGGATGGGGTCACCAAGATGGATGCCATCGACGAGTACACGGAGACCGCGCTCGGCACCTCGGACGAGCGCCGCCAGGTGGACCGGCTGAAGAAGCTGCTGCTGGCCATGGCCAGCGACGTTCGGGTGGTGCTGATCAAGCTCGCAGACCGATTGCACAACATGCGCACCCTGTACCACCTGCCCGAACCCTCCCGCAGACGCATCGCCCGGGAGACCCTCGATATCTACGCCCCGCTGGCGAGCCGTCTCGGCATCGGCCAGTTCAAATGGGAAATGGAGGATCTGGCTTTTCGTGAAATCGATTCCGCAACCCACGCCACCCTCGCGCGCAAGCTGCACGAGCGCCGCAGCGACACGGAGCGCTATGTCCAGCGCGTAGTGAAGGAGCTGGGTCGCAAACTCGAAGAAAACCATATTCAGGCCGAGGTAACGGGCCGGGTCAAGCACCTGCACAGCATCTGGCGCAAGATGAAGGGCAAGGATTTGAGCTTCGACCAGGTGTTCGACATTCGCGCCGTGCGCATTCTTGTCAATAGCGTCGCCGACTGCTATTCCGCGCTCGGCACCGTGCACACTCTGTGGAACCACGTGCCGAAGGAATTCGACGACTATATCGCCAATCCCAAGTCCAACCGCTATCAGTCTCTGCACACCGCGGTCATCGGGCCGGAAGGAAAGACCCTTGAGGTTCAAATCCGGACAAACGAAATGCACGCGCACGCCGAGTATGGCGTTGCCGCCCATTGGCGCTACAAGGAGGAGGCGAAGAAGGCCGGGGACGACATCGAGGCCAAAGTCACCTGGCTGCGTCAAATCCTCGAGGTCAAGGATGAAAGTGACGGCCCGAGGGATTTTCTCGACCGCTTCAACGCTGAGCTACTAAACGATCGCGTCTATGCGGTGACGCCCAGGGGAAAAGTGCTGGATCTTCCAGCTGGCGCCACGCCGCTGGATTTCGCCTACCACATCCACACCGACGTTGGCCATCGCACCCGCGGCGCCAAGGTCAACGGCGTCATGGTGCCGCTCACCTATACGCTCAAGTCCGGGGACCAGGTGGAAATCCTGACCACCCGAAACGCGACACCCAGCCGGGACTGGCTGAGTCCACACCTCAACTATCTCAAAACGCCACGCGCGCGGGCCAAGGTGCGCCATTGGTTCAAGCAGCAGGACTATGAAAAGAATCTGGCCTCGGGGCAGGATGTTTTTCAGCGCGAGCTGAGAAGGCTGGGCATCAGCAACCTGGATCGCAATCTCCTGCTCTCGAAGTTCAACTATAAGTCATTCGAGGATTTGCTTGCGGCCATCGGCCATGGCGACGTCAGCAGCTCACAGCTGGCCAGCGCTTTGCAGCACACACTGCCCGATCGCGCGCCAGCTCCTTTGCCGGAGCCATCGCGACGGCGTAAGCACAAGCGCGCCGATGCCGGCGTTCAGATACACGGCGTTGGAAACCTGCTTACTCAGTTCGCGAAATGCTGCCGCCCGGTTCCCAATGACCCCATCGTCGGGTTTATCACTCTCGGGCGTGGCGTTACCATCCACCGCAGCGACTGTTCCAATATGCTGCGCCTGGATCCTGAACGTCGCAGACGACTCATCGACGTCAAGTGGACAGCCAGTGATGCCAAGACTTACCCGGTAGACGTGCAGATCAATGCCTATGACCGGCAGGGTTTGCTGCGTGACGTAACCACCGTGCTTGCCTCCGAAGGCGTCAACGTCGTTTCATTGGACACCCGCACCGCGCCCCAGGATCAGACGGCCGAAATCAAAATGACCGTGGAGGTTTCCGACCTTTCGCACCTGAGCCGGACACTGGATCGGATCACGCAGCTACCGAACGTCATCGATGCGCGGAGGACTGCGTGATGCGTGATGCGTGATGCGTGATGCGTGATGCGTGATGCGTGATGCGTGATGCGTGATGCGTGATGCGATGAGCGTAGTCAGCCTTGGCACCTTGTCAATACGCATTACACGTCACGCGTTACGCGTTACGCGTTACCATACAAATCCGTTAATCGAGCTAATCACGGCAAAAAAACGCCAGAACAATAATTACGACTCCTAGAAGGAGCCCCCATGAAAATCATCGTCATCGGAGCCACGGGCACCATTGGCAAGGCCGTGGTGGATATTCTCGCACCCGATCACCAGATCCTGGCCGTGGGCCATAGCAGTGGCGACATGCGGGTGGAACTGGCTTCATCCGATTCCATCGAAAAGATGTTTACGGCGGCAGGCGATTTCGACGCTGTCATCAGCGCTGCCGGCCCGGCCAGCTTCGGCAGCCTCGACGAACTCAAAGACGACGATTACGAATTTGCTTTCCGCAACAAGCTCATGGGGCAAATCAATCTGGTGCGTCTCGGACGCCACTACATCAGCGACCGGGGCTGCTTCACGCTCACGACGGGCATACTCAGCCAGAGGCCGATACCGGGCAGCGCGGTGATCAGCATGGTCAACGCCGCTCTTGAAGGCTTCGTGCGCGCCGCGGCGCTCGAGCTCAGAGACCACGTGCGGGTCAATGCGGTCAGCCCTGTTTTCGTCAAAGAAACCATGATCAAGCGCGGCATGGATCCTTCCAGCGGTATGCCCGCGGCGGATACCGCCCGCGCCTACAAGGCCAGCGTAGAAGGCAAAGAGACGGGACAAGTCCTCGACGTAAAAGACTACGTATGAGGTAAACAAAGCCCGCTGTAGGAGCGACCTTGGTCGCGATTCCTTGGATCAGGGTGTATCACGTTAAAGACTACGTGTGATATGTGATGCGTGATGCGTGATGCGTGATGCGTGATGCGTGATGCGTGATGCGAAGAGCGTAACCAGACCCGGCACTCGGTCAAGTCGCGTTACGCGTCACCCGTCACGCGTCACCGATTCTGCCGCATGGCTAAATAACTGCTAATTCCTTCCCCACCTCCGTAAACGCCTCGATTGCCCGGTCCAGATGTTCCCGCTCATGCGCCGCAGAGAGCTGTACCCGGATACGCGCTTGTCCCTTCGGCACCACCGGGTAGAAAAACCCGATCACGTAAATACCTTTCTCTAGCAGCGCTGCGGCCATGTTCTGCGCCAATTTGGCGTCGTAGAGCATGATCGGCACGATGGGATGCTCGCCCGGACGGATATCGAATCCCGCCCCGGTTATTTGCTGGCGAAAGTAACGGCTGTTCTCCATCAGACGCTCTCGCAACGAACCGGACTCGGTGAGTAACCGGAACACTTCGAGGCTTGCCGCCACCAGCGGCGGCGGCAGGCTGTTGGAGAAAAGGTAGGGCCGGGACCGCTGCCGCAGCAGATCGATGATCTCCTGGTGTCCGGTAGTGAAACCGCCGGAAGCGCCGCCCAAAGCCTTGCCGAAGGTGGAAGTGAAGATATCAACTTTTTCATGCACCCCACAGTGCTCCGCCGAGCCCCGGCCGCTGGCGCCGACGAATCCCGTGGCGTGGGAATCGTCCACCATCAGCAAAGCGTCATGTTTCTCGGCCAGCGCCGCAATCTCGTCCAGTCTTGCGATATCGCCGTCCATGCTGAACACGCCGTCGGTGGCAATGAGGCGCGTACGCGCATCCCGGGACTCAATGAGCTTCGCTTCGAGGTCCGCCATGTCCGCGTGCGCATATCGGAAGCGCCTCGCCTTGCACAGTCGCACGCCGTCGATAATAGAAGCGTGATTCAATGCGTCGCTGATGACCGCATCTTCTTCGCCCAGAATCGTTTCGAACAGTCCGCCGTTGGCGTCAAAGCAGGAGCTGTAAAGGATGGTGTCGTCGGTACCGAAGAACTTCGCCACCGCGGCCTCCAACGATTTATGCAGATCCTGGGTGCCGCAAATGAAACGCACCGAGGCCATGCCGAATCCGTGGTCGTCGAGCGCCTGCTTCGCTGCCGCGATGACCCGCTGGTCGTCGGCCAGACCGAGATAGTTGTTGGCGCAGAAGTTTATGACCTCCCGACCGTCGCTGACCTTGATGGCCGCCCCCTGCGGCGTGGTGATGATGCGCTCATCCTTGTAGAGACCATCTCCCCTGATGGATTCGAGCTCGTTTCTTAGCCGTGCTTCACTGCTGTCGACCATTCTCAGTTCCTGCCCCAATCACAGACCACTTTTCCGCACTGACCCTTTTGCATGGCGTCGAAGCCGAGCTGGAAATCGTCGACGTCGATCTCGTGGGTCAGGACCGGCCGCAAGTCAAGACCGCCCATGACCATTTGCGTCATCTTGTACCAGGTTTCGAACATTTCTCGTCCGTAAATGCCTTTGATATGCAGGCCTTTGAAAATCACCTGGTCCCAGTCGATCTGAGTCTTCGACGGCAGGATCCCTAGAAGCGCGATCTTTCCGCCGTGGTACATGTGGTGCAACATGTCGTTGAAGGCCTGCGGATTGCCGGACATTTCCAGACCGATGTCGAAACCCTCGTGAATGTCCTGGGCGCGCATGGCTTCGTCCAGGCTTTCGCGTTTGACATTGACCAGATGCGTTGCCCCCATCTTTTCCGCAAGCTGCAGTCGATACTCGTTGATATCCGTGACCACTACGTGGCGCGCGCCCATATAGCGGCAAATCCCGGCGGCGATGATACCGATGGGGCCAGCGCCGGTGATGAGTACGTCCTCGCCGACGATGTCGAAAGATAGCGCGCAGTGGGCCGCGTTCCCGAAGGGATCGAAGAATGCTGCGATCTCCGAGGGAACCTGGGCCGGAATCAGCCACAGGTTCGAAGCCGGCACCACCACGTATTCGGCAAACGCCCCATCGCGGTTCACCCCCACGCCCATCGTATCGACGCACAGGTGGCGGCGCCCCGCGCGGCAGTTGCGGCATAGCCCGCAGGTGATGTGGCCTTCCGCCGACACCCGATCGCCGAGTTCGTAATTGATCACCCCGGGTCCAAGCTCGGCAATGCGCCCGACGAATTCGTGGCCGATAACCAGCGGCGGTTTGATCGTGCGCTGGGACCATTCATCCCAGTTGTAGATGTGAAGATCCGTGCCGCAGATGGCGGTCTTCTCCACCTCGATGAGCACCTCGTTGGTGCCGGGCTTGGGCACCGGCACCTGCTCCATCCAGATCCCCGGCGCGGCTTCGCGCTTCACCAGCGCTTTCATCGTGGCCATGAAACACCTACCTCATGCTCATGAACGCATCGCAGTATGCCGCTTGCGTGAGAAACTAAAATCAGTAATCTAATGTAACGGATTGACCAGGACTCGCGGGGGGCATCTGCGGTGATTAAGAACAATGCCTGGCGATATCTGGATTGAGAAGCCTATGCGATTTTTCCGCGAAGTCCGCCGGCCCACTGCGCGGATTTCGTGCCACAGCCGTTATCACGGCAGTGACCCCAAAACGGCACGGCTCCCATCTCGCGTCGCGGACGGGACGGCGAGCTAACACGCACCGGCCGCATTGCGGCGGGCGGGATGACTCAGATGACGAGTAACGCGATCAGCAGAACAACCAGAGTGGCACCCTGAGCAACCACGCGCAGCATCATGAAATCCGCACTGTGCTTCTGATCGTATTCACCACCGCGCATCATGGAACCGATGCCAGTGCCTAGCGCGACAATAGTCAACAACATGCCTAGCACGATCAGTAACGTTACCAGATTCATGCGTTATGACCTCCGTTGACGTCGCAGTGCCGGCGATCGGGCCATTAGCGCTCACGCCGGAGAGCCGACCCAGGCATACTATTATCTGGCGTCAGACACCGAAGCTACGCCGACCTCTACGAATTACACTTGATCCGAGTCAATTAAGGGCAAAATCGGCTCAGACCGTTGCGTCGGGACCCGACGTGATTTCGCCGCCCAACGTATCGGGAATCTAACGCAAAACGCCGCCGCGAAAAAGCTCTACCAGGTGTTTGCCGTCCGCGAGTTTACCCTCCCGGCAGCAGCCCGGGTCTGGGTTAATCTCCATCGGCTTCAGACTGCCGTTGCGAGAGACACCAACGTCGAAGCGCGTATAGTCGCGCAGCCGCAAGCGGTGAAATAGAAGTGTGCACTACTCTTTCGTCAACTCTTTCACCGGCGAGTCGAATATAGCTTCGTGACAACGGATGCCGGTCCAGCAGGGTAACTCGGAATCTGCTGTGGAGCCCTAGGAAAGCAACCGCGAAGGCTTCGTATTCATCGCTTCATCGTTCAAGAGGACTGTCACCGGACGGATTATGACCGCATTTCTAACGCATCATGGAAGATGCCCCCCGCCCAGGCGGAATGTGATCGTGTAATTGAGGCCGTGGGTCGGTGTAACGTAGAAAAAAACCTTGACCGATGCTGAAATTTATCGTCTAAGATTAGCTGCGTGGACTTGATCGTCACCATAGTGCTCATCGCCCTCGTCGCCTGGGGGATTGTCATCTATAACCGTCTCATCGCGGACTTGAACCGGATCAAGGCCGCATGGAGCGACATCGACGTTCAGCTCAGGCGCCGGCACGACCTCATCCCCCAGCTGGTGGAGGCGGTCAAGGCCTACGCCTCTTATGAGCGTCAAACGCTCGAAGACATCACCGGTCTGCGCGAGCGAAGCACGGTCAGCGAACGGGTGTCCGAGATTGGCGACATCGAGTCGGAGCTGGGCGTCAAGGTCAATCACGTGATGGCACGAATAGAGGCGTATCCGGATCTCAAGGCCGACGATTCATTCATCTCCCTGCAGCACAACCTCACCGACGTCGAGGATCATATCCAGTATGCACGCCGCTACTACAACGGAGCTGTACGCATATTCAACACGCGCCTCGGTGTTTTCCCGGAACTCATCGTGGCGCGCATATTTCGCTTCGCGCCCGCGGAGTTTTTCCAGATCGAGGAAGACGAACAGCGGGCGGCGCCGAGAATCGTCTGAATGAAGCGCGGCACATTAAGTATCTCGGGCGTCGTCTTTGCCTTACTTATAAGCTGCCACAGTGCTTCCGCCGCTGAGCGGATCCTTTCCTTCGACAGCACCATCCAGGTGAACGGCGACGGCAGCATGCGGGTGACCGAGCTGATCCGGGTTCGCGCCGAGGGCCGACAGATTAAGCGCGGCATCTACCGTGACTTTCCTACCAAATACAAAGATCGCCACGGCGCCAACTACGAGGTTGATTTCGAGGTCCTCGCCGTCACCCGGGACGGAAAATCGGAGCCTTACTTCACCAAGCCGCTCAAAAACGGCGTCCGCACCTACATCGGCAATAAGAACGTTTACCTCAACTCCGGCGAGTACACCTATGCGCTTAGCTACCGCACCAACCGCCAGCTCGGTTTCTTCGAGGGACACGACGAGCTCTATTGGAACGTGACCGGCAACGGCTGGAGCTTTCCCATCGACTACGCCAGCGCCACGGTGATTCTGCCCAACGGCGTTCCCATGGACGCCGTTCGTCACGAGGGCTATACCGGTCCCCAAGGCGCCAAGGGTATGGACTATAGATCAGGGGTCAGCGAAGACGAGCGGGTGATATTCGAAACCACCCGCTCTTTGCGTCCCCGGGAAGGCCTGACCATCGTCGCCATGTGGCCCAAGGGTTTCGTAGTGGAACCGGATCTGGCGACCCGCGCGCACTGGTTTTTTGACGACAACGCCGCGCCGCTAACCGGTGCCGCCGGCGTATTGCTCCTTCTAATTTTCTACACGCTCGCCTGGCGCGCCGTGGGCAAGGACCCGCAGAAAGGCGTCATCTTCCCTCATTACGAACCGCCCAGAGGGTTTTCACCAGCCTCCATGCGCTTCATCAAGAAGATGGGCTACGACCCTAAAACCTTCGCCACCGCGCTCGTGAACCTCGCCGTCAAAGGCTACGTGAACATCAGGGAGGACGACAAAACGTACACCATCGAGCGTCGGAACGGCGCCGGCGGAAAACTCGCTCCCGGTGAATCCGTGTTGCTGAAAAAGCTGCTGGTAGGAAATTCCCAGAAGCTCGATAACGAAGATCACGCCCACATCAAAAAAGCGCTCAAAGCGCATGAGAAATCCCTGCGCAATAATTACGAGCGGATTTATTTCAACGCCAACTCGGGCGCGTTTATTTTCGGCGCTCTCATTTCCGGCGCGGTGTTCTTCAGCGTCATCATGCTGGCAGCGGAATACCTGCCCGGCGCAATTTTCGGAGTCGTTGTGCTGGTCATCCTGGGCGTCGGTGGCGGCAAAGGCATGGTCGATCTATCCACCAGGCTGCCCGCTCGTGCCGGCTCCCGATCGACGGTCGGCTTCGTGGCTGTGATTGTCACCGCGGTCAGCCTGATCGCCTTGTTTGGCTTTGCCTACGTGTTTCTGCAAGCGCTGGTCCAGGAGCCCTGGTCGCGCATCGGCATGCTGCTGCTCGGCGTGACATTGCTGCTGATCAACGGGATTTTTTACCAGCTGATGAAGGCGCCGACGATCCGGGGCCGGAAGATGCTTGACCGTGTCGATGGCTTCGAAGAGTACCTTAAGGTGGCCGAGGAAGAGGACCTGAAGCTGCGCAATCCGCCGAAAAAAACACCGCAGCTGTTCGAAAAATACCTGCCCTACGCCATGGCGTTGGATGTAGAAGAGTTATGGGGCGGAAAGTTCGCCGCCGTGCTCGAAGCGGCTCGGCGCGAACGAGCCTACAGCGAACCGTCCTGGTACCACGGCAGCCACTGGCATACCCCACAGGGCCCGGCCGGCTTCGCCAGCGCCATGGCCGGCTCCCTGGCGGTGTCCGCGGCGGCGGCCTCCTCGCCGCCCGGATCCTCCGGGGGCTCCGGCGGCGGGGGCGGCGGATCCTCCGGCGGCGGCGGGGGCGGTGGCGGTGGAGGCGGCTGGTAGCCCCGGCACCAGCCCCAGTATCAACCGAATTGGTGCAGCTGGCTCGCGCGAGCAAGCCCCCGTGCGCTGACCGGGATCAATATCGCAGTCGCGAGCCATTAGCATAATCGACCCGGTGTCATGACTTTATGGGAGCGCCCCATGGACCGCGTCGAGGCTGAGCTTCTGAGGGTCATTCACGCGCGTTATCGAATCACACCGGACCTGTCGAGCAGAATCGCCGACCTCAACCTGGACTCCATCAAGACCGCCGATTTCTTGAGACAGCTGGAGGACGAGTTCGACGTCACCTTCGACCAGGACGTCTTCGAGGTGGAAACCATCGCCGATCTGGCGACCGATATCCGAGGGCGGCTGGCAGAATCTTCTGAGCAGATGTGAGCAAATCTACCCGAGCCTTTGAGCCCCCAGGCACCCAGCTTGAAACCGGCGTTCCGGCGCCCGGATCAAGAATGCCTCGTTGCGCCCGCCGGCCGGGTGCCTTAGCCTCACCGCGACCACGCAGCGCCCAAGGGGTACCGATGCCCGTTGATACAACGTCCGGGGAGGACAAGAAATTCATGCGCCTAGCCTACGAGGAGGCCAAGGCCGGTTACGAAGAGGGCGGCGTGCCGGTGGGCGCCGTCATGGTGGAGAACGGGAAAGTCATCGGCCGAGGTAGAAACCGCCGTGTGCAGGACGACAATCCCGTATCCCACGGCGAGACCGACTGCATGAAAAACACCGGCCGCCGACCCGACTATTCGAAAGTCACCATGTACACCACCCTCAGCCCATGCATGATGTGCACCGGTACTATCATCCAGTTCGGCATCGGCCGCGTTGTGATCGGCGAGGATAAGAACTTTCCCGGCAATATTGGATTTCTACGACAGCGTGGCGTCGAAGTCACGCTGGTCGATGATCAGGACTGTATTGAGTTGATGCACAAGTTCATCGCCGAACGTCCTGACCTCTGGTACGAGGACATCGCCGGAAACGAATAGGATCGGGCTCGCCGACCTCCTCGGCGTGGTTGCGAACCTGGTCCTGCCGTCGGAAACGGACAACGGCTAGTGGCGGTGAGAAATCAAGCCCGGCGCCGGACCGGCCGCGGCGTCTGCTTTCCGCTTTCGTCGCTCGCCGACCGATTCTCGAACGGACGCTCTCCCAGATTCTCCAGAGGAGCGGGCCGGCCGACGCCGTATCCCTGAGCGAAATCGACGCCGACTTTCTTTAATCTATCGAGCACGGCTTTAGACTCGACGAATTCGGCCACGGTTTCTTTCTTCATAACGCGCGCGATCTCGTGGATCGCCGTCACCATACTTGCATCCACTTCATCCGTCGCCATACCGCGCACGAATTGTCCGTCAATCTTGAGAATATCTACCGGAAGGGATCTTAAATAAGCAAACGACGAGAGCCCGCTGCCGAAATCGTCGAGGGCAAACTTGCAACCTATGTTGTGCAGTTCCTTCATGAAGGTGACCGCACTTTTCAAATTGGCGATGGCCGCCGTTTCGGTAATTTCGAAACAGACCAGAGACGGCGGCACATGTAGACTCTGAAGGTGGCTGACGACGAATTCCACAAAGCCCGCGTCGTTAAGCGTGTGACCGGATACGTTTATCGAGCACATTTCGAGTCGATCTGCCGACTTACGGTGCTCCGAAAGCCAGCCTAGGGCATTTTGCACTACCCAACGATCCAGCTTCGCAGACAGGCCGTAATGTTCGGCAGCCGGCAAAAATTTTCCGGGCAACATCAGGCCGCCCTCCTCGTCGATCATCCTGACGAGCAGCTCCATGCGCTCCCCGTACACGTCGCTGTCTCCGATAGCGATGATAGGCTGATAGAAGAGCACGAACCTCTCTTCCTCCAGCGCGCGGTTGATTCGGCCTACCCATTGCATATCGCCGTGGCGACGTACCAGGTTTTCGTCATCGGCGTGATAAATATGAATCCGGTTTCGTCCCTGGTCCTTGGCCTCGTAACAGGCCGTGTCGGCAGCGCTGAGCACTGCGGTGATGTCTCCACTATCAGCCGTGATAGGCACCAGACCAATGCTGAATCCAATCTTGAACGTCGAATCATCCCACTCAAACTGGAAGGCCTCCGCTGCTTTCAAGATCACCTTCGCCACCCGCTGTGCCTGGTTCAAGTCGCAGTGTTCCAACAGCACGCCGAATTCATCCCCTCCCAGTCGCGCCAGGGTGTCACCTTTGCGCACGGTTTCCTGAAGCACGGCCCCGATCCTCCGGAGCAGCTCGTCTCCAGCCACGTGCCCACAGGTGTCGTTGACCAGCTTGAACTGATCGAGGTCCAGATAACACAAGGCGTGGTCACTGTTATGCACACGCGCGTTGCTCAGCGTGCGCCGAAGCCGAATGTCGAACTCGCGGCGATTAACTAGTCCGGTCAGTTCATCGTGAGACGCCTGGTAGGAAAGCTCGTTCGAAAGCACGAATTCTTCGGTCACGTCGATACCGCTTCCGCGGTAGCCGAGGAACTGCCCATTTTGCGAAAACAGGGGCTTGGCGCTGATGCGGGCGATGCGCTTCTCGCCAATATCTGTCAGATACGGTATTTCAAGCTGCTGAAACGGTTGGTGGGAGCGAAAATGGCGAAAGAACTGCATCGCCTCCTTTTGATCCTCGAAGGCAAATATGTTGAGCTCATTGATTCGATACCCGATCAAAACTTCGGAGCTGATGCCGGTTCTTTCCATGAATCCATCAGAAAGAAAACTGAGGCGAAGATCCTGATCGGTTTCCCAGAACCAGTCGGCCGCAGTGTCGGCAAAATCCTTGAATCGCGCCTCGCTTTCTTCCTGGGCAGACTGCACCTCGCGCTTTTCCCGATCCCGGGATTCGAGGCGATGAGCCATGGCGTCGATCTCGCCCTGAAGAACGCCGATTTCGTCTTCAGATAGGTTTTCGCCGATTCGTGCGGATAGATCGCCGTCACTTAGCTTTGCCAATACATCAAGCGTCTGGCGAAGGCGGGACTCCACGGCGTAACGAAAAAGCAGAAACACGCACAGCGCCGTCACCAAGGTTACAAAAATCGAACCAAAGAAAAGCAGTCGAATGATCGACTGCTTTTCGCGGCTCGCCTGCCGCGTGCTGATTTCAAACACCGTGAAGTAAGTCGGGCTTTCGCGGTCGACGGTGTGGATCGGCGTGACCTTTGCCAGCCCGGTCGCGGTCTCGAAATACAGCCCCTCCTCAGGCAGGGTTTTAAAGGATTCGCCGTTTCGACCGTATACGTCGTCAACCCGTTTACCCCGCTGAGCCGGATCGAGGGAATAGATCACACGGTTGTCTCTGTCCACCACCAGACCGTTGATCAGCTCCTCCCCGACGACATTCCGGATCACCTCCGGATCTGCCACCGAGCTGAAGCTCATCACTCCGCGGGCGATAAGGTCTCCCGGCACCTCGATGCGGGCCCGAAGCCTGTCATCGATGGCTGACCCGAGGCGCTCCGTATAGACCCCCCCGCTGACGGCGAGAATTGCGAGTTCGATCGGGATGACGACCATCAGGACCTTGAACGACAGGGAGGCGAAGAACCTCTGCTGATCCGACCCCTGAGGGCGTTGGCGGTCAGATGGCGGTAAAGGCGGGTTGGTCATCTAGCGAAAAACCACTGGTCGGGGCGGAAGGGATAGGTACGGGCGTAGTTATAGTGATTTATCGTCCATTTGCTCACATTCTTGAGCCGTCGCGACACCACCGTGGGGCTTGGGGCCAGGCCCAACACGCCGATAATCGTCATATGGTCCAGGTTTATCTGAACCATTTCGGTGCCGATCGCGCGGTAGCGAGGCGAACCAGGCTGCAGCGTGCGCCACTCTTCTGCCAGCGCGTACAGGCGCTTGACCCAGTCGGGCGGCTCCTCGCCGATCTCTCCATCGCTGTCTATCCACCGCTTCCACGGCACCCCGAAGAGCGGACCCAGGCTGGAGTAAGGCGGCACGAAGAGATAAGGATCGCCAGTCAGGTTAGGTTCGAAGGGCGCATCCCACTCCATATTGATATCCATTTCATTGGCCCACGCCCGGGTTCTGCTCTCTTCCGTGGTGATTTCGCTCAAGCGCACCTCGACGCCAACGTCGGCCCAGTTGTCGCGGATTCTCCTCGGCAGCTCCGGCGTGCCGGCAAATTGCCGGCTGAAGGCCCAGTTGACCACCAGTGGACGACCGTCCGGGAGCAGACGGACTCCAGAGAAGCTGCGCTTGAGACCCATCTCGTCCAGTAGACGGTTCGCTTTTTCCGGATCGAACTCGATGTTGTGCTTGCGGTGCGCCGGGGTGACAAAGGAGGTCCGCTCCGGAAGCCCCTGGGTTATTTCTGCAAGACCCTGGGCGCGAAGCAGGTTCAGCGCCTGGCGGTCGATGGCGATGGACATGGCCGCGAGAAAGCGGGGATCGGAAAATACCCCTCTCAGCACCGGATCTTTGTGGGTCTGATTGAAGGCAAGATAGACTCTTCCCCCTCCCGTCGGCAGCTGTAGCCCGTAACCGCCCCTATCCTCATTGTCTTTGAGTTGGCGATACGATCCAAAGCCTACATTCTGCGACTTCTGATCGACACGTCCGCTGACGATCTCGAGAAGAAACAGCTCTTTGGCTACAAAGCGCTCGTGATGGGTATCGATATACGGCAGCTGCTGGCCGGCCGAATCCAGTTTGAAGTAGTAAGGGTTGGCGATGTAGCGGCGCTCTTCATTGGTGGGCGCAACTGCCAGCATGTGGCTGTCGAGGGTCGGCACCTTGAGCGACTCCTCGGTGTCGTACAGCTCGTCTTTCCACTTGTTCCAGTAAACGCCAAAGCGTTCCACCCAGTCTTTAAACCCGAAGGCCTTGGCTTCTTCATCAGCATCCGGGTTATGGTCGATATGCAGGGGTGCAAGAACGTGCCTCGGTGCGTAGGGGGTTAAATACGAACCACTGCTGGCGAGAAACATAAGGAAGCCAGGAAAAGGCGTCGCGAACTCAAAGCGTACGGTGGTTTCGTCAATTCGCCTGACCTTGACCGACTCCCGGCCGGCCGTCCAAACCAACGGCGGCTTCTTGTGTATCGCAGGGTGCCTGATGATGTCGTCGATGAAAAAGACCACGTCATCGGCGGTGAACGGATAGCCGTCGGACCATCGGTGGCCTTTGCGCAGATGTATCGTGATCGAGCGCTGATCCTCGCCCCACTCCCAGGCGCGGGCAACGTTCGGAACGATCGTTTGCAAATCATCGCTCAAGCGGACCAGATTCACTTGGCGCCAGCTCATGATCTCGCTCGTTCCGGAATTAAGCGCCAGGCTCAAGCCCCGCAGGGCGCCGCCATACCGACCACACTGATGGTACGGCAGTAGTATCAGCGGTTCGCTGGGCAGTCGCTGGCTGACGGGGAGAAGCCCACCTTCCGCTACCTTGGCGGCGAATGCCGGATTCTCGCGTACTTTGAGCGGGCCGCGCTGGCGCTCGAACTCACTCAGCTCCAGCTGATGAGGCCATTGGGTCGCCAGTCCGCCGGGCTTCGAGACGGTGGGACACTCCGCAGTCGCCGAGGCAGCGTAGAGAAGCAACAGGGTAAGGAGTACCGCCACGAAAAATTGTAATCGTGACTGCACAAAAGTCTGGGACCCCCGCTTGCCCACGCGCGTAATTATGCACGAATAGAAAACTCGGTTTGTTAACTATTGTAACCGGCGAGCGTCGGCGAGATATCACATCTCATGGTATCGCATACACGCTTCCAGAGTCGCGTGCAGCGCGGGTCGAAGATGGAATAGCAGAATGCGTTGTTGCTTATTTCGTGCCGTAGAGGCGATCGCCCGCATCACCCAAGCCGGGAACAATGTAGCCGTGCTCGTTCAAATGGTCGTCCACGGCGGCCGTGTAGACGTGGACGTCCGGATGCGCGTCCTGAAACGCTTTGATGCCCTCGGGCGCGGCCAGCAGACAGACCATCTTGATATTGACCGCACCTGCTTCCTTGATCCGCTGGACTGCGGCAATGGCGGAGTTTGCCGTGGCGAGCATGGGATCGACGACGATCACCTGACGGTCCCCTAGCTCTTGGGGCACCTTGAAGTAGTACTCCACCGCCACCAGAGAATCCGGATCCCGGTAGAGCCCCACATGACCGACGCGGGCTGAAGGCATCAGGTCCAGCATACCTTCCAGCAGGCCGTTTCCAGCGCGCAGGACGGAGATCAGCACCAGTTTTTTGCCGGCAAGGGTCGGCGCCTTCATTTTGGTCAGCGGGGTCTCGATTTCCTCCATCTCCACTGGCAGGTCCCGCGTGACTTCGTAGCCCAGCAGCAGAGAAATTTCCAGCAAAAGCTGGCGGAAAGTTGCGGTAGGCGTCCCTTTACGGCGCATGAGAGAAAGCTTGTGCTGCACTAGCGGATGGTCGATTACGGTCACGTTCTCCATAGCGTTTTCTCTTCAAATTTGCTGATCGGAAACGACTCAATAAGCTTCGAAAGAAGCGAGAGCGCGCTCTATTTCATTCGTTACTATTCGAGCAACAGGTGATCGATGCACTTAGGGAAACTCTGAATAATTCCATCCCTGGAATTTTCAGAGTCGGCAATTGAAAACGCGGTTTCCACTTGCCTCACGAACCCAATGACTTACAGTCATCGGATTCGGCGGCGCATCCCTGCTTAGCTAAGGAAGGTTTGATAAATCAGACCTTCCTTAGCTTCGATTCCGACATTCGACATATCAACTACATTAAGCGTTCTACCAGATGTTTGAATTCATGCCGCGATGAAAATGAACCGGATCTCGACTGGTGAGTCATTAGAACCTATTTCAAAATTAGCGAGCGCAGGCGAGACAAGGCAAAAACAGGCGAAAAAGCGGAGTTTACACGCAAGTAAATGAGCATTTTGAGCCTGTTTTTAACGCCGTATCGGCAAGCACAGCAATTTTGAGATAGGTTCTACTCAGAACACCGTGCCATCGCTCTTTACCCGGATAGGCGGTCCGCCATCCGCACGCTTATGTGCGCCAATGCGCCGGCCTGCGCTCCAGGTACCGCCTTGGAGGATTTTCGCCAACGGCAAGGCCTCATCATCCAGACCCAGCCGCCGCCGCACAAGAGGAGCCAGACGGTCCAGCAGCGCCACCGTGAGGGCGCGCCACTCCACCACCAGCTCGGAATCTATGTCGTGGACCTCGTTCAGCGCGCTCGGGTGTTTGAGCTCAAGCACCCCGAGGTCAATAAACAGTCCTCCATTCCGGTATTCGGCAAGGCCGGTCAGCTCGTCTAAGCCAGCGACGCGGATCCCCGCCCATTCCAGGGGTTCCACTAGCGAGTAGGTGAGCCACTGGGACAGTTTGTGCAACGGCACCAGGCCGTTGCTGGCGTCGTCTCGATGAATGACTGGATGGCGCCACACGTCGCCCAGATTTTCGCCGCCAATCTCTATCCTCCCTGGCCAGATGGTCGAGAATGCGTCCAGCACCGTCAGCAGCATATCCCGGGCCGTAATCGAGCCGCCGTTTGCCCGTTCGACGAAGTAATCATAGAGATTGCCGATCCGCGGCAGCGTATGGCCGAATATGTCCGGCTTGTCACGTATCGTGCGCCCCAAGGCGTTGAGCAGTCCAACCCTGCCGCCGACCCCCACCAATGGATTGATTTCGCTGACCTGAAACGCGCCTATGAATGTGTCGCGGTTCAGCTCTTCCAGACCGCCGGCATCCGCAATGTGCTTCGCGCTTTCGCGACAGGACAGCGCTCCGCTCAGGAAAAGGTGAAAGCTTGCCACCGCGAGACCTTCGGAGCGAGCGTACACACCGCCGCAGTCCGGCTCTTCGAATTGCCAATCAGTGCCCGCGCCGGCGTCGAGAAGAACGCTCACCACCACCAGATCGATTCGCGCTCTTGCGCACTCAGCGGACGAAGCGTTGGCCAGCGCGGAATCGAGCAGGGCCACCCGGTCTCTGCCGCCAACGCCGAAATGGCGCCAGCGACTGTGATAGGGAATGGAAAGATCCGGGTAGTTCCTTCGAGTGACGTTGACGACGTAGTCGGCGGTGGCGTCGAGGCGATCGAGGCGCAGTGAAAAGTGTCTCAGATTGTTCTGCTCTCCCGCCTCGAGCATCTCGGCCGCGCGTTCGCGAACGGCGGCCGGCGTGCGCAGCGACGCAACCGCACCGGCGGCGTTACGCTCTGCAACAATATTAATCGTGCAGTCCTCGACCTATAGCTCGGGTGAGTTCCTCGGGGACAATAGGCGTCTCGGAGAAATATCCCGCCGCCCGTTTCGCAGCCATTTCCACGCTGGCCTCGTCGGGAATGAGCTCTTTCGGAATCGGTACCCGATCCGCGATCTCGATACCCTGACGAACGATGGATTCGTGCTTCATGTTGCTCATGGAAACGAAGCGATCGATACGGCTGATACCGAGCCAGTGAAGCGCGTCAGGCATCAGCTCCTGGAAGCGCATGTCCTGCGCGCCGGCCACGCATTCGGTGCGTTCGAAATAAGTTTCGGGGCGGTCGCCCCCCTGCTGTCGCTTGCGCGCGTTGTACACCAGGAACTTGGTGACTTCTCCCAGCGCGCGACCTTCCTTGCGGTTGTAAACGATGACACCGGCACCGCCCTGCTGCGCGGTCTCGATGCACACCTCGATACCGTGCGCCAGGTAGGGACGGCAGGTGCAGATGTCCGAGCCGAAAACGTCGGAGCCGTTGCACTCGTCGTGCACCCGGCACGCCACCTTGCCCTTGGGATCGCTAATCGCGTCTAGATCGCCAAAGCAGTAAACGGTGATGCCGCCTATGGGCGGAAGGAAAATTCTCAGATCGTTACGTGTGACCAGCTCGGTGAACATGCCGCCTGATTGCTCGAACAGGCAGCGCCTGAGCGCGCCTTCCGTCACTCCAAAGCGCTCGGCGATCCCGGGCAGATACCAGACCGGCTCGATGGCGGCCTTGGTAACGCGCGCATCACCGTCTTGGGTCAACACCTTTCCGTCCGGCTTCAGCCGCCCCGCCTTTATGGCATCGCGGATCTCCGGCATGTTCAGCTGCGCCTTGGTCACGGCGATGGTCGGGCGAATATCCCACCCTGTCTTCAATTCTTCAGCAAAGACTTCGCTGACCAGGTGACCGTAGGGATCGAGGGAGACGATTCTGTTTGGTTCGCGCCACTGAGCCGCTGGTCCGATGTGCGCGGCGGGTGCCGTATCGGTGAGGTCGGGTCGATGTAGCGGATCGAGAGTGCCCGAGGCCACCGCCAGCGCGCGGTAGAGCGAATAGGATCCCGAATGCGCGCCAATGGCGTTGCGGCGAGAGGCGTCGCTCAGGGTGCCGATGACGGGACCGCGCTCCTTAGGCGTCGGGGCTCCCCAGACGATGGGCGCGGCCGCAATCAGCCTATTCGGATGGGAGTTGAGCTTGATGTGGGAAGACGGTCGTTTCGCTTTGTTCATATGAGCCCGATACCGGGTCCCGTCCGATGGTGAAAGCCAACGTAAATCAGCGACATTCGGGACCTGCGTTCGCCGAGTAAAAGGAAGAAATATACGCTAATGAAAGACGGTATGACACTTCCCCGTATACTAAGTTCGAGTCCGGCCGGCGTAACCAGTGCGTCATCCGCGTTAGGACTCATTGTCGAAACTCAGCGCTCCTCCTTGCGATAGGGAAGCAGCAGCGCCGCGGGAGCACGGGCGTTTCTCGCCACCAGCGCCATGGCGACCACGGTGATCAGAAAGGGCAGCAGCAGAAATACCTGGAACGGCAGATCGATGACGCCGCTGGACTGAAGCCTGAGTTGCAGCGCGTCCACTGCCCCGAAAAGCAGCGCCGCGAAGGCGCACCGCCAGGGATCCCAGCGGCCGAGCACAACCAGCGCAATACACACCCAGCCCCGGCCGGAAATGACCCCGAATGTGAAAGCGTTGAACTGAGCAAGCGAAAAGTAAGCCCCGCCGATGCCGAACAAAGCGCCGGAGATCATCAGCGCCTGGTAGCGTTTCCACGCCACGGAAACGCCGGCTGATGCCGCCGCATGGGGATTCTCTCCCACCGTACGCAGGTTCAAACCCCACGGCGTGCGGTAGAGCACGAAGGCGGCAACCGGCACCAGTAAAAACGCCAGGTACACCAGAGTCACGTGGTCGAACAATATGGGACCAAGCACCGGTAGTTCAGATAGCAGCGGCACCGGCGCGCTTTCGAACGCAGCCACGTTGGGCGGCTGCGAAGGCTGACCAAATACCAGGCGATAGCCAAAGAAGGCGAGACCCGAGCAAAGCAGGGTCACGCCCAATCCGGAGACATGCTGGCTCAACCCAAGCGTCACCGTGAGCAGACCCATCAACGCGCCAAAGACGATACCGGTCATCGCGGCGACGACGATTCCGAGCCAAAGACTTCCGGAAAAGTAGCCGGCGGAGAAACCGGTCATGGCGGCAAGCAACATGATCCCCTCTATGCCTAAGTTCAAAACGCCCGACCGCTCGCTGAACATCTCACCCAGGGTCGCAAGCAACAGCGGAGTCGCAACCCGAACCATGGCGGTGAAGAATCCGATCTGGAAGATTTGCTCGAAGATGTCGCTCATCTAGCGCTTATGTCTTTAATTGGGTCTCGACGCCAGAGCAGTGCCCGCCAACAACGAATGTAGGAGCGAGCTTGCTCGCGAAATTTCCAGAGTGCTTGATCTAATAAATCGCCCACAAGCGTGCTCCTACAGCGGCCTTTGCTGCATTGCGTGTCACGCATTCCGCGTCACGCATCACGTATTACGCATTACGCATTACGCATTACGCGCCAGCGTCTGTACCCGAACCCGGTACTGGGTAAACAAGAGCGCCACCAGCATGCATATCAGGGACGCACCCTGAATCACGTCGGCGAAGAATACCGGCACTCCGGTGGCTCGAGACATGGTCTCGGCTCCGGTGGCAATGGCGGCGAAAAAGATCGCCGACGGAATCACGCCAATCGGATTCAGCCGCGCCAGCATGGCGATGACGATCCCGGTGTAACCATAACCGGGTGAGAGCGTTGCCATCACCTGGAAGTGCAGGCCGGCTACCTCCCCTACCCCAGCGAGCCCTGCAAGTCCGCCGGATAGTACCGCGGTAAAGAAGACCACCCGGTTTACCGGAATACCGCCGTGGGCCGCGGCGCGCGCGTTTTCCCCCACGGCGCGAATCGCAAAGCCGAAGGTGGTGCGCGTCATCAGAAGCCAAACGAGCAGCGCGCCGACTCCCGCCAGCAGCACGCCGAGATGCAGCCGTGTGGGTTCGAGCAGAATGGGAAACTCCGCGTCCATGCGAATGTCCGGAGAGTCCGGGTAACCGCTCAAGGAGTCTTTCCACGGACCGCTCAACAGCGCCATCATGCCGTAGAACATGACGAAGTTGAGCATTAATGTGGCCACCACGTCGTCTACTTTGAAGCGCACTTTCAGTAATGCCGGCACACTGGCCCAGATCCCTCCCGCCGCCGCGCCGCCCGCAATCATCAATGGCACCAGAGACCAGGCCGGCAGACCTTCGCGGGCGCCGATAAAAGCGGCCGCCATGGCACCCGCAAGCAGCTGCCCTTCAGCACCGATGTTCCAAAACTTGGCGCGAAATGCGACCGCCACGGCCAGGCCGGTAAAGATCAGTGGCGCTGCTTTCACCAGCGTCTCGATGAAGTTGAAGCGGTTGCCAAAGGCGCCCTTAAAAAGCGCGCCGTAGGCGGCGAACACATCGGCGCCCGCGGCGGCGATGAGCCCGCTGCAAATAACCAGGGTGATGCTAACCGCAGCCACCGGCAGGACGAGGTTCATCCACGCGGGCGATCGAACCCGGGTTTCGAGCCTGAACTGCATTAGGCCGCTTTTGCCCCCGCCATGAGCAGGCCCACCTCCGCGGGCGTCGTAACGGAGGCATCCAGATCACCCACGATTCGGCCCTCGTACATGACGACGATACGATCGGAAATGGCAAAAAGCTCTTCTAAGTCCTCGCTTATCAAGAGAACACCGCGACCTTCCGCCCTAAGCTTCAAAAACTGAGCGTGAACGAATTCCACCGCGGCGACATCCAGACCACGCGTCGGTTGCGCCGCGACCAGGACCAGCGGATCCAGGGCCAGCTCTCGTGCCAACAACGCCTTTTGAAGGTTTCCGCCGGAAAGCGTGCCGGTGCGAACGTCCGGTCCTTCGGTACGAATGTCGAACTTTTCGATTTGCTCGAGTACGAACTTTCGAACCGCCTTGCGGTTGATCCATCCGAAACGGCTGAAGGGGCTTTTGTGCGCCAGAGGTAGCATGACGCTGTCGGTCAAGGGCAAGGTCGTGAGCAGGCCCGCACCCATGCGATCTTCGGGGATATGTGCAACGCCTAAGCGCTGCATGCCGCGCGGAGTCGAAGCATGCACCGCTTGTCCGTCCACTTCTATAGCCCCGTGAGAAGGCGAGATAACGCCGGCCACGACTTCCGCAAGCTCGCGCTGCCCATTTCCCGATACGCCGGCTACGCCGACGATCTCCCCGGCGTGGACATCGAGCGTTACCTCTGAAAGTTTGCGCCGATGGTCAGGACCAAGTTCGACGTCTATACCCGCAAGCTTCAGCAGCGTTCGGCCGCTCTCAGTGGGCCGCTTCTCGGGCGGCAGGATGGGATGACCGCACATGAGTTCAGCAAGCTTTTGCCTCGTGAGGGTGGCGTCGTTTTCCACCTGTGCCACCACCCGGCCGCGACGCATGACCGCGAGTCGGTCCGTGATGGCAATGACTTCGTTGAGCTTGTGGCTGATGAATATGATGCCGACGCCGTCGGTCGCCATGGCGCGTATTGCGCGGAACAAGCTCTCCGTCTGCTGCGGCGTCAATACTGAAGTGGGCTCGTCCAAAATCAGTATCCTTGCGCCGCGAAACAGCGCTTTGACGATCTCCAGGCGCTGCTGCTCGCCTACGGTCAGGTCCCCTACGAGCGTTTCAGGATCGAGCTCGAGGCCATAGCGACTGGCAATTTCTCGAAGTCGCACAAGCGCTGACTCCGCGTCGAGCTTTAGACCGCGACCGGGCTCGCCGACCATCAGGTTTTCCAGCACGGAGTGACGCGGCACCAGGTGAAAATGCTGGTGCACCATTCCGACCCCGGCATCGAGCGCGTCTGCTGGCCGGGCGATGTTCATCGGGCGCCCGTCTATCTCGATGCTGCCGGCGTCGGCGCTGTACATTCCGAAGAGCACGTTCATGAGTGTGGTCTTGCCGGCACCGTTTTCTCCCAACAATCCCAGCACTTCGCCGGAACTAAGCTCCAGATCGACGGACGCGTTCGCCCGCAGCGCACCAAAGCGCTTTTCGATGCCTCGCATCGAAAGCAACGGCCGCTTGCCGCTGGCAACGTCTGTGGGCATTACTTATCGATCAAAAAAAAGAGCGCACTCATTGGATGAACGAAGTGCGCCCTATTAAAAGGTCTCAGCGCCCAGATACCATGCCGGTGGGCGCGACTATTGAGATATGGTGAGACGCTTACTCCGATTTGGGCGCACTTTCGTCGATGCCGACGCGGAAGGTGCCGTCCAGGATCTCCTGTCTTCGCTTGACCACCATGTCTTTGACGTCTTTGGGCAGCTTGTCCTCCCACTTGTGGTAAGGCGCGAGGAACGAACCGCCCTTACTCATATAGGAAAACTGGCCGAAATCCTGGGAGGTGAACACCCCTGCTTTGACCACATTAACCACCTGCCTGACGGTGGGCCACATGTCCCAGACCACGCTGGTCACGACGTTGTCTGGAGCGAGCTGCCACTGATCGGACATATTGCCTACAGCAGGGATACCCTTCTCTGCGGCCGCCTCGATAACGCCAAAGCGCTCCGCATAGATCACGTCAACGCCCTGGTCGATCTGAGCCAGCGCGGCTTCTTTCGCTTTGGGCGGATCGAAGAAGGATCCGATAAACGAGAACTTGCACTTCGCCTTCGGGTTCACTTCCTTGGCGCCGGAGCAAAACGCGTTGCACAAGCGGTTGACCTCGGGAATGGTCATCGCCGCCACGGCGCCGATGGTATTCGATTTGGTCAGCTTGCCCGCAATCATTCCAGCAAGATAAGCGGGTTCGTGAATCCAGTTGTCGAATACGGCAAAATTGGGTTCCGCCGGACCGATGCCCGAACCGAAAGTGAAAGCGGTGTTCGGATAGGATTTTGCGACCCTGCGCGCGATGCGCTCGGCGCCGAATGCGTCCCCCATGACCAGCTGGTAGCCACCTTCCGCGTATTCACGCATCACCCGCGCGAAGTCAGCAGATTTAACGCTTTCGGACCAGGTGTACTCGATGCCGAGCTCCTTCTCCGCCCGCTTTAACGCCACATGGATCTGATTCACCCACGGCTCTTCGATCGGTGTCTCGAAGACCGCCGCGACGCGCAGCTTTTCCGCCGCAATCGCTTGCCCGGCGCTTAAAGCCAGAACCGCAGCCAGCATCAGGACCGCGGCCAGGATTCGTCCGCTAAGGGATTTCGTTCCGGTTTTCATTGAGTTGCCTCCCCGAAAAAGTATTTTTCTAATCACAATCGCCTGCACTCGGCCCGCTGCCGGACGGCCGCGGACGGCCGCCAGTATATCCAAAGCGGGGCCGATGGGCTCGGGCCGATTAGCGAGCATGCTAGATGCGAGCGTTCAGCGTCATCTGAGATCTGCTTACTGGTTCCGTCTTCATGGGGCGCCCACGCGTCCTTGATCAGTCCGGTTACTGCGCTTGCGTGGTTACGCTTAGACCGGGAACCTGATTCGCAAGCATGCTGAGCGTAAGTTCATATTGATGAGACGCAATACCTCTCATGCTCATTAAGGCGATTTAGCTTCTCATCTTTAATTGCTTCGAATCAGATGTAATTTTGGTAAAATTATCGCACGTGTGACCGCACAGCTTTGCCGATATCACCAAATCCGAGAAAAGAATATGAAAAGAGAGAAGCGTAATGATGAAGCGCCCATTCCGGCTGACTTGGAAAAAACTCTGAGCCTGGAACAAATGATGACGCTGCGGCAGATAGAAAATTTCGGTTGGCAGGTGGCGTTTGTCCGCCGGCCCCTGTTTCAGGAAAGCGTCGTGGTGGTGGCCAATTCAAACAACCAGAAGTTCGGCGTTCTTGAAGACACGGGGGAACTAAATTTGCAAGCCGAGATCAGGCTCCGCAAACAAGCCGCTTAGTCGACTTCATTAAACGCAATCGATCCGAAAGCGCCCGCGACGAGGTAGAGCGCGAGTCCGATCGCGATCACCATCGAGCCGCCGTGGCTCGATGCTATCAGCACTGCTAGTACGGCCCCCACCACCGACGCACAGCCGTTGGCGCCCCAGGCCCACGGAATAAGCGCGGCGTCTTTCCGCGAAAGTGCCTCGATTGCCACCGGAAACGGCATCCCCATGAAGAACGCCAACGGCGCAGCGAGCAACAGCGCCGATGATATGCTGAGTTCGTCGGAGAGCATCACCAGGGTCCCGCTCAGCCGAGGCAATAACTCGAGGTACGCGCCTCCGATCAGAACGATGGCCAAGACAGGCAGAAGAATTCGCCACTTCGCCGGCCGCCCGGCTGCGCGCTCGACGAACCGCGAGCCCAGACCCGCGAACACCAGTATTCCCGCAAGCACCACGGCCACCGCGTAAAGCGGATGATTCAAAAAGAGTAAAAACTTTTCGATCAGCGTGATCTCTATGAAAATAAACCCGAATCCCACGCTCAAGAAATAGGCCAGGGCCGCGGCGGTGGCGCGCCTGTCGCGCTTTTCCCGCTCATCACCGCGAAAAAAAACGACCAGAGGCAACACTATCAGCAGCGCGCTCAAGAGCAGCGCCTGAAAAAGCGTCGCCCAAACCACCAGATAGCCCAAATCCAGCAGCCCCATGCCGCCGCGATCCTTGAGCGCAAGGATTTCGGCTACATGGGCCAGCCTAAAGAAGTTAGAAAAATAGGGGCGATCATCGCTTGCCGGCCTGATGTCGAACTTGTAACGCTGAATGAAATTATCGCGCTCATCCGACAGCAGCGCCTTTGCCGCATCATGAAAGTACGCTTCACCCAACTGATTGAAACGGTTCGCTTCCACCGCGCGCATCCCTGGGTAATACACGGTGTCGAAGCCGCGGGCATTGGCGAAGGCGCGCATTGTCGATGCCTCGCTGAGGCTGATGGCACCGTTTTTCACCACCAGGGTGCTGGTGTTGAAACTTCTGATCCAGGCGAGCTGACGGCCGGGCTCACTCAAGCCCGAGGCCTCGAGCACAGAAATGACGGTAGCAAACAGCTTGATGCTGTCCCGGGGCGGTATCCGCTCCCAGCTGGTAAATGAAAGTACGCCGCCAGGTTTCAATAATTCGAACAGCGCCCTGACGCCCTCGACGGTGTAGAGATGGCTCGCCGACAGCGCCTTGAGACCCGAACCCGAAGCAACCAGGGACCCTCCCAGTCCGACTTGCACCAAATCGTAACGCGCGCTTGCCCGCTCGGCGTAACCGCGGGCTTCCTCGATGTACAATCGCACGTCTTCGCGCTCGAGAATAGCGCCGGAAAACTCGCGGTAGTCTTCTCTGAGGATCTCGACCAGTTGAGCATTGAGCTCCACCACGTCGATCTCGCTCGCGCCGTAGTGCAAAGCCTGAAGCACCTCGGCGCCGCCGTTGAGACCGACCACCAGCACCGCAGGCGCCGGGGAGAACTGATAAGGCAAGGCCGAAGTCACCTGGGTGACGAAGGAGACGGAGTCAAGCGATCCGTCGAATTGGCTGATGGCCGCGGGTCCGTCACCGTCGACGTAAAGCGCAGCCTGGTGCGGGATTTGCGATGTCGTCAGCAGGCTCAATCCCGGCGCATGGCGAAGCGGAATGATCCGGTTTTCGACCACGGAGAGCCTCGCCAATGGACTGTCGCGCTCGACGATGAGCTTAGAGCCGGCAACTTGGAGGGCCTGTTCCAGAGCCTTGAACTGCGATATGCGCAACCTGACAGGCTGCTCGAAAAGCACACCAAGTGCGATAATCAAGCTGACAATGGCGACCGGGATACCGAGCCCCGCGAGCGGGCGTTTGAATCCAATCATCGATGCCGCCGCCGCGCCGAGTAGCGCCGGCAGCAGCAAGGCGTTCTCCGGGGATAAATAAAACAGCGCGCCTACGATGCCGGCGGCGCCCGCGCCTGCGCCCGTCAGATCCCATGCGTACACCCTCCCCGCCGCGCTCGCGTAAACCATAAGCGCCAGACCGATGGTATTGGCCGCAAACAGAAACGGAACCATTAGCGCCAGGTAAATGAGCAACAGCTTTCCCGTTTGCCCCAAGCTCCACGCGAGCTCCAGTGGATTGAATTCCAGCCACTGCGCGAGAACGAAGCTGACAACGCTGGTGAGGGAAAACAGCGCAGCGTTGACGCGAAAAGCCGTGTCGAAGCGGCGCGCAAAGGCTTTGCCGACGAGGCACAGCAGCGCGCCGCTGGCGCCGAACCCCAACAGCGCAATGCTGATCACCATGTAGGCGAAGTGGTGCCATTGTACGATGGCAAACAACCGCGCCAGCAGTATCTCGTAGCCGAGTACTGCAGAGGAAATCAGCGCAACCGGAAGCAGGGTGCCGAGCCGAGAAACTTCGCGATCAGCCGTCATTTTTTCTGTTCCACTGCAGCGAGGTGGCGTCCAGCCCCGAGAGCCAGGCCCAATTAGCGTCTGCTAACGCTCGCCGGTAAGCGGAACGAAACGCACCGGAAGAATCTGTCTCACCCGGACCCGGTCAATGCCCAGCTTTTCCACCAGCACCAGCTGCTGAACGGCAAAGCCGCTGCCCACCGGAATCACCATTTTACCGCCGACCACAAGCTGATCCACGAGCGGCTGGGGAATGTGGCTTGCGGCAGCGGTGACCAGCACGGCGTCAAAAGGGGCGCGCTCTTTCCAGCCGTAATAGCCGTCGCCGTGACGAACGGTCACGTTGTCGTAACCAAGGCGCGCAAGCCGTTTAGAGGCGCTTTCCGCCAGCGGCGCGATGATCTCGATGGTGAATACCTCGCCCACGAGTTCCGCCAGCACCGCCGCCTGGTAGCCGGAACCGGTGCCCAGCTCGAGAACGCGGCTACTTTCGTCAATCCCGGCGAGTACCGTCATCAGTGCCACGATATATGGCTGAGAGATGGTCTGGCCGTGACCGATGGGCAGCGGACGATTGGCATAGGCGTTTTTGATCTTTGACGGCGGGACGAATTCGTGGCGCGGCACCTTGCCCATTACCGCCAGGACTTTTTCATCCGGCGGACGGCCTCCGATCTCGCGCTCCGTGATCGACCAAATAGCGAGAATGTCCTCTACCATGCGGCTGCGCTCTATTGCATAGGGCTGTTCCTGTGAAAGAACCTGATGGCCGAATGGCAACAAGACGGCGACAAGTACGGCGGATGCTGCGGATTTCATCGCATGATTCATGGATGATGTTTTCCAGTCTTTCCTCTTGTGTAGGTATTCAAACGTTAAGCTCCCTTTAATTAGTCTTGCTCACTTTTTGCCGCGATGGCGTTTTCGAGCTCACCCCGCACCAGGTTGATGTGCAATCTTAAATGATAGAGCTGATCGGCATAGGACAGCGGCACGTCCACCTTGGAAACCTCTTTTTCTATGCGATCAATCGCTGCCACGTATTGCTGCAGCCGAGCGCGGTCGGCTTCTTCACGCAGCGCCGGATCGATGGCGAGCAACTCCCTGTACCAGCGAAAAATACGCGATCGAATGCGCCAGCGTAACACCGGCGGCATGATCCTCGTCAGCGGAATTGCCAGTGCCACCAGCGGCAGCAGCATCACCAGCATCCGGTCGATTAAGGTCGCCACCCAGAAAGGGAGAAAGCGCTGCAGAAACGGCGGACCCGACTTGAAGTAGCGTCGCGCGTCCGGGCTCAACGGAAACTCCAGAAACTTCTCCGAAGGAAACTCGCCACGATTCTCGAACAGGCCGCCGCTCCCATGTACCTCATCCGCCGCCTGAAGCAACATGTCCACCAGCGCGGGGTGCAGGCTAGGGCTCGCCACCAGGGTGGCCGCCGGGGCAAGAAGCGCCACGTCTCTGGCGGGCACGTTGGCGTTCAAGTCGATGACTCCTTGCGGCAGGATCACCGAGGAAAGAAAGCGATGAATGCGGGTGTATGCGGCGGCACGCTCGAAGTTCATGAGGTGTACCTCAGAGTTTTCAAAAAGCGCTTTCACGGAGGGCGAATCCGGGGACGCCACCAGAAACACCGCGTCGGCCACACCGTCGTTGAGCGCGTGAACGGCTTCGCGCCCCCCCAGCGGCAACAGCGTAGCGCTGGATGCGGAGATCCCGTTATCAGCGAGGATCTGCATCGCCACAGCACGCGTTCCGCTGCCTTCCACACCCACCGCCAGACGCCTGCCGCGAAATTCCGTCACATCATCTGCGGGCGCGTCGGCAGAGTAAAACACCCACAAGGGTTCGAAATAGAGGCTGGCGAGACCGAGCAAACTCTCGCCGCTGCTGAACTCCCCCGTCCCTCCCTGTACGAAGGCGACGTCCACGCCGTCCGAATCCGCTTCGAGTAGTTTCAAGTTCTCCAGCGAACCCGCCGTTGCCCGTACCTCGAGCTCGATCCCATGGCGCTGCAGTAGCTCTCGGTAGCGCTGGCCGAAAAGATAATAAGCGCCGTCCGTTCCGCCAGTGGCAAGGGTAATCCTTTTTGGAGGTGCAGGATCCACGAACTGGTAGGCGACAATGAAACCGATCAGGGTCACGATTATCGCCGGCCCCAAGAACCTGAGATGATCCCTCCAGGATCGGGTGCCGCGTCTCTCCGCCACGTTTCAGTCCTCCTTCGCCTTAGCTAGAACCTATCTCAGAGTCAGCGAGCCTGAATAAGACAAGGCAAAAACAGGCTTGATAAGCGCAGTTTACACGCCAGTTAATAAACATTTTTAGCCTGTTTTTAGCGCCGTTAGGCTAAGCACAGCAATGCTGAGATAGGTTCCAGTCAGGCCTTGGCCTGGTAGAGATTAAATTAATTTCGGTGGCAGTTGAAACGACCACCCCGGAAGCGGCAGATTCTGGGAAGAGATGCCGCTGTGTAAGAAAGAAAAGCGTGCCAGACTTTACGCATCATCCAGGGGCGAGGGCATGGCTTCGACTCGCCTGGCTCCCGTCGCGGCCACCACTATCGTGGCAATCTTGCTGCTGATCGCGCAGTGCCCGCGGGCGAAGCCTCAATCGTAAGATCGCCTCCGCGTTTTCGGCATCATCATTCGACACTCGGAGCACAAGCTTTTCCGTCGGCTCATGACCCTCGACGTGGCCGGTAATGACGACGAATTCCTGAGATTTTTTTAGGTACCGATCCCGCCACTTACGACCGAATCGAAGCGTTGAACACACGCCAGGCCGAGACGATTAAGGACAACTCAGACAGCACGCCCGGATCCGGGCTGGCTCGCCTGCGGGCGACTCTCGATTAGTCAAAAATTGGGGGCGGCTAACTCGATTCCCGGACCGAGATTAACTCAACCATCCCCTGACCTTTGACGGCGATTATAGATTGTTCAAGATAATCCGCATCGCCTCAGCGAGCGTCTTCACGGATCCAGCGTGATTGCCTGCTTTATGCTGCGCTTCGCCTTCGTCGCGGAGCATCTCCACCTCTTCTTTCTGCTTGGCGCTGAGATTCGCCTTGGGTAACGCGTTGTTGATGGCCTTGACGTCGGCCGGACAATGGAACGCCAACGCCGGCGCTGAGAATACCATCAGCGCGACGGCGCCGATTAGAGAACGTGAGATCATTGTATTTCCTCCTTTTTTTGCTTAGAACGGGAATCTGGACGAGGCGTTTTGCGCAAACGCTTATGCAGCACGAATCGCGAATTCTGAATCAGATCTGCAATCTAATCCCAGATACTGCCCCCCCGGTCACAACGGCATCGATCAGCAAAACGAGCGCCACCCGACGACCATCTGAGGCGAAATAGCCTGCCGACATATACCGCTGCTGCTCCGGGCGCGTAGAATACATCGCGGTTGCCGCCCGTTGTAAACCTTTTGCAGCATCAAAATGAATTTAAGGTGTCAGCGGGCGTAGAAGACCAACTGAGTTTACGAACCCGGTCAGTAGGCCGCCTTTTTGACGGGCGCATTGAGAGAACCGTCCGCTACTTTTTCACTCAAGCGAGGATTCAGATGATCGTCACCACCAATCGTATCCCCGTGGCCGCTGGACACGAGATCGACTTCGAGGATCGCTTCAGGCACCGCGTACACCTGGTGGACAGTGCGCCGGGTTTCATCCGCAACGAGGTGCACCGGCCGAAGCCAAAACCCTTCGACCGTGACTCCGGCGAGTGGCGCGACGACCCCGATGCCCAGGGATTTTACGAAATCAAAACCTGGTGGCGCTCATTTGAGGATTTTATCGCCTGGACGCAAAGTGAATCCTTTGCCAAGGCCCACCGCAATCGTCCGCCCAAGGAAATGTTTGCTGGACCTAATGTGCTCGAAGTGCACGAGGTGTTCACGAGCACGGATCTAGAGGTCTAGGAATAAGGTCGGGCAGGGCATCCCGCTCAGTTCCAGATGAAAGGCCTGCTGAGGTATGCCGGATTGTCGCCGTCGCTACGCTGACAGATTTTGGGCAAGATCTGGGGGAATCTTTACTCAACGTCGTGCACTAATGGTTCCTAAGCAAGCCGGCTGACTGAGCTCGCGGGGTGACCCGCGAGCGCTATTCAGATAACAGGGAACTTAAAATGGAAGAAGCGTGTACTCGATTGCCGATTCGACCGAAATAACGGATACCGGGGCAAGGACGTTGCGAAAACAACCCGCCCTACGGTGGGACGCTCGGGCCGCCGAATAAGCAGGCGGCTATCGTACTGGCCCCGCCATTGCCGCCCGGCGATGATACCGGACCACGACGATCACGAACAATGCCAGCACCAGGTGAAACATCGTCGGCAGCGGGTGGTCGAACCAGGCGTCGCCCCGCATCACGGTCGCGCCGAGTACCAGTCGCACAAGCATCGCGCACAAGTACAAGCCGCCGAAAGAAAGCAACGCGATTCCCAGGGTGCGCGAAGCGCGCACGCGACCGTTGGAAAATCGAGTCGCAATGGCGACCATGGCAAACAGTATGAGTATCTGGAAAAACACCAGCCAGGCGTAGGATAGGGTCGCGCTGTGCCACGCCTCGAACGCAGGCAGAAAGTCCAATGCCCGCGCAAGCGGCTNCGCCCTCTGAACCTCCCGGCTGTCGAGCTGCATCGGCATGCTGACCCGAATGTCGGCCCGAAACGTGCGCCGGCTTCCCTGGGTCAGTTCCAGGCGCTGATGATGAAACTCGTCGATATTGAGGCGATTCTTCGCCAGGATTCGCGAAATCCTGAGTACAATGCCTGGCTTGTCGGGTCCCGAAACTTCGATAGCGATCTGTCTTTCGTTGTGGTGCGGGTTCTCCCCTGTGCGCCGATCGACGGCGACATTTAGCCCTCGGGACTTGAGTCCCTCCATCGCGCTGATGAGCTCGTCGGCGTTCTCCTTGGGGACTTCCACCTGAATAATCCCCGCGACCTTTCCGGCGACGCGCGTGATTTCACTCTCCACCCAGTTCGCATCGTGGGAAACGGCTACCTCCGCCATGGATTCGACGACGCCCGGCTGGTCGTCGCCGGTTACCATGAATACCAGGGAGTCAGTCATCTTTTTCTCCTCCAAGAGCACCGGCGATTGAAGCGCCGGCACGTTTTTCTTATTCCGCCCACATCATAAGTAGACAGTTCGAACCATCACTTTGTCTAGAACCTATCTCAAAATTAGCGAGCGCGGGCGAGACAAGGCAAAAACAGGCGAAAAAGCGCAGTTTACACGCCAGTAAATGAGCATTTTGAGTCTGTTTTTAACGCCGTATCGGCAAGCACAGCAATTTTGAGATAGGTTCTACTCAATCAGTCACCGTCTCGAACGTCTGAGCTTGGGGTTGAGCCGATCGATATCAGCCTGAACTTCTTCCCGGCTGCGCTCGTAGACGATTTCACGCCCCATCACCCTGCCCGCATAAGCGCGCCCGGTGCGCGTTGGGAGCAGCTCGCACTGCACGTTATGAACGCCTTTACCCAGCACCACCGTAATGGCATCCGCACGCTTCTTAAGCACGACCACCTCGATGTGCTCACCGCTTTCGGTCACGCGAACCTTGATTTTTTCATCTCTCATACAGGCGTCACTTCGAGGACAAATCTTGTTGTCGAGTCGGCGGCTGCGGGAGCCCGGATGGTCCGAGGGGCATTTGACCCCCCACCCCCGAAAATCTCTCCAAGCCCATTCGTTGGTGTCAGTTATCACCCGCGGGAGGAAAGCATCATGGCAACTTTCCTAATCTCCGGCAACAGCAGCACAAAGGAATCAAGGGTTCCCGCGGCGATCACGGAAATGAAGCGCACACGGCGCCGTCTATATGCAATCCTGCGGGTTAGTAGGCCTGAACGCCTATGAAGTACAGGACGATCCTGTGCTGTTGACAGAACTGTAACGAACCTCAGAGCCGAAGATCGCGGATGGAATCAATTGGATTACCATGGCTCTCTCGCTGTCGTGACAGGCAAGCTCGGTCAGTCGACTTTCATATACTCCGCCAGCGCCGTGCGGATAATCTCGGCGGCCATGTCCGACCGCGTCGGTGACGTCACCAGACCAACGTTATCCGCCGTCGCATATAACTTTTGTTGCATGACATCGAACACATATGCTTCCAGCGTAGTCATATACTGATCGTCGCCACCGGTGAGCCAGTATCCGATGACTAGAACGGCATTCGCTGAAAGTGCCTTGCCAAGCTCCGTCAACGCCTCGGTGTTCGGTATCCTTCGCCCTCCAGCCGACTGCCAGACCTGATCCAGATCCGTGTTAACGCCGTCCGGGGATTTGCTTTGGTAAGAGGAGAAAACAATTTCCAGGGCTTTTTTCTCGGAAACTATGTTTCTCGCTAACTCTTCCAGCCAGCCGTCGTGCCCGTTTACATAAGGCGAGTACTGGCTCCTTCCCCAGAACGGAACGATAGCAACGCGCAGTTTTTCACCCGATGCAGCCAGGGCAGCCGGCGTGGATTTCTCCTGAATTTCCGTTTCGAGCTTTTTCTGCTCGAGCTTGAGACGCTCCAGCTCGGCGCGGGCTCTGGCAAGCTGCTCTGATTCATTCTCTCTAGGCTGAGACTGCAGCTGCAGCTGTTGCTGTTGCTGTTCGTATTTCGCACGCGAAAGCCGGTACCCTTCCTGCGCCTGTTTGACCGAGTCGGATGCCGGCAGAATCTGGGCGGCTTTGTCTAGATAGGTCTTCGCCTTATCAAAATCCTTCCGCGCGATAGCCTGGTCCTTGAGCTGCAGATACTTTTCCCCGATTTCCGTAATACCGGCCTTCGCCTTCGAGTTGCCGGGATCCAGCTCTAGCACCTGTCGGTAGAGCTCCAGAGCGTTATTGCCCGGCGGCCAAGTGAGTCTCACGGCCTCAAAATCCACTCGCGCGCCGGCGAGCAGCGTTTCGATCTCCTTCGCTTTTCCGGGTTCCGCCTCGGCCCTCTCGATGGCTTCCGCTTGTCTGCGTTCCGCCTCCAGGCTGGCGGTTTCCTCGGCTTCCCGTACCTTCGCCTCGGCGATGCGGCGCTGCTCGTCTTCATAGGCGCTCTTCGCCTGCTCCAGTGCGGCTCGCGCTTCCGAGATCACCTCGGCTCCTGGCAGCACGGCTTCGGCTTCCGCCAACTGCGAGGCCGCGTCCGAGAACTCCTGCTTTTCCATCGCTTCACGCGAGCGCTGCACCAGTCCCTCCGCCACCCGCTTCAGGCCCTCCCTCGCCTCCTTGTTTTCACTGTCGATAGCAATCAGCTTGGTCAGACGGTAAAAGGCGTTGTTCTCCTTCGGACGCGTAAGTCGCCCTTCGGTGATATCGGCGTTTGCGCCTTCAAGAAGCTCCGCGATCCGTTCCTTGCGTTCACGTTCCGCTTCCAGCTCCGCCAACCGTTTCGCTTCTGCCTTCTCCAACTGCTGCTGCGCTTCCAGCTGCTTTTCCAAGGCCTCCGTCTGGCGCCTTGCTTCCGCCGCCCGCCTCCTTGCCTCGTCCTCAGGATCCAAGGCAGCCTCAACCGCGGCAAATTCGGGTTCTCCGCCACGCGAACGTGATGCCGCGGTCGTGTCGGACGCGACCGCATGCTCTTGCTGCGGCTTCGCGACCCAATTTACCGTGCCGGCGATCACGACGATCAACACAACGGCAACGATTGGCATCCATTCGATGCGATTCCCTTCCCCGCGCAGAAATTCGGTCAAGCGCCTTGTGGGTATCGTCGCCTCTTCCTCGTCGCCGATGGCGGTCACCGACCCCCCGCCGGTTGCCGGACGCGTGTTTGCGGCCGCGGACTTGGTCTCGACGGGAACGGTTGACCCCGCGACCGACGGCCGTTTGCCGGGCGATTTGAACACCGCGGTGACCGCTTCGGGGCTCATGTTGCCTTCAAGAGCGAAGCGCCACTCGGCGATGGACTGCGGCCGCTCCTCGGAGTGAAAGGCCAGCGCATAGTCGATGGCGCGGAGGAAACGATCAGAATATCTGTACTTTCCAACCTCCATTGCGCTCACATACGGATCCTTGCCTCCGACCATGGCGTTGACCCGCTGCATGGCATCGGGCGGTGCCTTTCCAACAACAGCCCGGTACATTGTGGCGCCTAGCGCATAGATATCCGTCCACGGCCCCTGTTTTCTTTCTCCCTCTGTGGAGTTGTCGTATTGCTCCAACGGCGCGTAGCCGGGTGAGACCAGCGCGGTGAGCGTGCGCGTCTGAGCACCGATGGCTTGACGCGCAGATCCGAAGTCCAGCAATACCGGCGTTCCGTCTTCCCGAAGGTAGATATTGTCCGGCTTGACGTCGCGATGAATGAATCCCGCATTGTGAATCAGCTCGAGTCCTTCGAGCACAGCAAAGAAGACGCGGTTCAGCGCTTCCTCTCCATCGATTTCCTTATGTCTGAACGCATCCTCGAGCGTGCGGCCCTTAACATACTCCATCACCATGTAGGCCGTGTTGTTCGCCTCGAATACGGCGATTACCTGCACTATATTTGGGTGGCGAAACTTGACCAGCGTCTGCGCCTCGTTGATGAAACGATGCAGCCCCCAACCGTAAGTCTCACTTTGACCGTCGGAGATCGGCATTATTGAGCAGTCCTCGGTACGGGTAGCGAGATCCGTCGGCAGGTATTCCTTTATCGCAACTTCGTGGTTCAAATTGGTGTCGCGGGCGAGATAGGTAATACCGAACCCGCCCTGGCCGAGGACGGATTCAATCCGATACCAGTGCAGAGTGTGCCCTGCCGGCAGCGCGATTCGATGGCTGTGTCCCGTGGTCGAAGTCATTCCGCCCTATGCGACGCAGTCGCGTCCATTTCCAGATCGGACGGCTGCACTCAGTCAATAAACCTGGGAATCAACGTTGGCAGTATGACGATTTCCGCCTCCGCCGCGCAGCGTCCATGTCTTTCCCGCCCACCCCGGACCCCGTTGGAGAGGAGGGACCTCCGAACAATGGGTTCCGAGACGGGCCACGGATTCAACCAGTGTAGCCGAATTCTAGTTTCAGCCATTGGGCCTGGCTACACCGGTCCCGAGAGCCGCGCGAGGGGCGCGAAATTCAGGGGGATAACCAACAGGAAGGCGGCCACGGAGCCACCGGCCCCCGCCCCGCCCTGGAGTGGGGTGTACCGGACCCCTACCCCGCTTCGGACAACCGAGCCTGGGTCAGGTGCCAACTGACCCGCTAGGTCTGGTACACGCGACTGCTCCCTGGTAAAAAATCGCGCCCCCTTTTTCTTGGGCCGCACGTTTTCGGTCTTGGCCGCCGGAAGCTCAAAGAGCTCAAGTTTTAGAACACCGGAGTCGTGGCAAGATGCTGTCTTATTCGCGCCTCGACAACCGCGGTTAAGCGCAACCAATATGAGAAAACCACAATTCATGCCCTCGATGACGGATCCTTTGTCGTGGTCCGCCGCCCACTGACTTTTATCCAGACTGGTTACAGAGGTCACCACCTCCGGAAACTTGGCGACAAGATCGTGATCCGAGATCTTGGCCTAGCCCCTGTGTACGACCAAACTCTCAACCAGCAAGCTGACCAAGAGCAACAACTCGCCAGCCTCTGCTTCCAGCGCTGCTTCGGATTCAGCCGTCGCTCAATTATCCAACGAACTTGCGCCTCTAGCACTTTAGCTCGGACAAGCGCGAACGACATTGCGGCGGCACTCTCACTTCGCTGACGATCTATCCGTTTTGCTGACGTAAACAACGCAGTCGATTATCACGGTTTCTTTCTTTCCAATCCGTCGTCTCGCTTAGAAACGGCACGCTGTCCATGCTTGCATTCGGTACCGCGGTGGCCTATTAGATCTTTGAACCCCGGCTCGATTCTTTAATACCCGCTCCGCCGGAAACTGAAAAAAATTGCCAGACGGACGCCTTGTTCGAGCCATGAAGAAACCTGCGCTGCCAGAGAACGAGGCCGAGCGCCTCGAAAATCTCGACCAGCTGAAACTTCTCTACTCGCCGGCCGAGGAACGCTTCGACCGAATCACCCGCATTGCGCGGCGCATATTCGACACCCCTATCGCGCTGATATCCCTGGTGGGCAAGGATAAGCAGTGGTTAAAATCGAATCAGGGCCTTTCCGACACCGAGACGCCGCGAGAAATCTCCTTTTGCGGTCACGCGATTCTGCGACACGAACCCATGATCATTCAGAACGCGGAAAAAGATCCGGACTTTGCCGACAATCCGCTGGTGACCTCCGGTCCCAGAATGCGTTTCTATGCGGGGTGTCCAATCAAATACGAGGGAACGCCACTCGGCACGCTGTGCATCATCGACATGGTGCCGCGGGAGTTCAAGCCATCAGACGTCGATGCCCTCAAAAGCCTTGCCGCCTGGGCTGAAAATGAACTCAAGATCAACCGCATGGGCGTCGCCCAGATGGAGCTTCTTTCAAAGCTGAATCAGTCCGAGCGCCGCGCCATGATCGATCCCGTCACAGGCGTGTGGAACCGTACCGCCATGGAGGACACGCTGGAAACGGAATTCGCCCGCGCCAAGCGTCAGAAAACTCCGATGGCGCTGCTGCATGTGGACGTGGCCGACTTTGAAGGGATTCTTGATCGTCACGGAGAAGTCGCAGGGGATGCCGTGCTGCGTGAGATGGCGCAACGGATTCGAAGCTGTGTGCGTCCACACGACGCCGTCGGCCGCGTAGACGAGCACGAGTTTGCGATATTTCTGGGTGGTTGCAACGCCGTCGACACCAAATTCATAGCTAAGCGTATTTACGCCAGAGTCTCGAGTGAAGAGTTCGACGTGGGGAAAAAATCGATTCCGGTGCGCCTCAACGTCGGTGCCGCCTCATCGAAAACGGTCACCGAGCTGATGCTGGGAAAGCTCAAGGAGTTGGCGACCACGGCCATGTACGAAGCGAGAAAGAGCATCGAGGCGGGCGTGGTATTGAAATCGGGGCTGTAGGGGCCGCGAGTTTTTATCCATTTGGATTACCCGCAGACGTTACACCAGAGTCCAATCTCCAAAAACTGACCAATAGTCCAATACGGCCGACTCGTCCGGGTTCGACTGCTTTTTTAAAGCAACGCCTCGATGGCGCGGGTAACTTCCTCGCTCAGTGGCGGCGTGCGCGTCGGAAAGCTTTCCACCAGTCGCCCGTTGCGATCCAGCAGATACTTGTGAAAGTTCCAGCCGGGATACTCGCCAGACAGCTCTCCGAGTACGCGGTACAGCGGGCTGGCCTTTGCACGCGCCGCACGGACCTTCTCGAACATGGGAAAACGGACCGAGTAGGTCAGGCGGCAAAATTCCTGGATCTGCGCCTCCGTACCCGGCTCCTGACCGCCGAAGTCATTGGACGGAAAACCGAGCACCACCAGGCCGCGGTCTTTGTATCGGTCGTAGAGCGTCTCCAGGCCTTCGTATTGCGGCGTAAAGCCGCACTTGCTCGCGGTGTTGACCATGAGGACCACTTTTCCCAGATAGTTTTGGCACAGATTTACGCGTTCTTCGCTGTTCAATCTTCGCAGCTCGAAGTCCAGAGTCTGCGGACACGCCGCCTGCGCCGGCGGCCAGAAAACCATTCCGCCGAGCAGCAGTGAGACCGAAATCCAACCCGCTGGTTTCATCAGATATTCCCCTCACAGCAGCTCAATCCGGCGATCCCGACCCGATTGTCCATTTTGCCCTTAAAGCCATTACGCTACACGAACTTCATTACCGCGCAAATGCACTCTTTTCCAGCTCATCCGCGGCAAAAAATCGGCGCGGCCGAAACCGAAGCATCAAGTTTCAACGGCTTCAATTGAGGATCCAAATCGAGGCGTTCAGCACTAGCGCGTATCCGACCCACAGCGCGTAGGGCACGAGCAGTACGCCCGCCAGACGATCCCGTTTGGCGAACAGAACCGTAGTGCCAACGATCGCGCCCAGCAGCACCACGATCTCCACCAGCGCCGCGCCGATCAGATTACTGCCGAAAAACAGCAGGCTCCAGCCGAGGTTAAGTCCCAGCTGAATCGCGAAGGCGAGAAGCGCCCAGCGCGCTTGTGCGAAACCCGACTCACGCCACACCCGCCAGCCAGCGACCGCCATGAGCGCGTAGAGCGCCGTCCAGACTGGGGCGAACACCCAGTCCGGCGGCGTGAACCAAGGCTTCTCCAGGTTCTGATACCAGTCGTTCACCGAGGTCGCCGTGACCGCGCCACCCACCGCCGCCACTGCGAAACAGATCAACAGCAAAGCTCCGAGCATCCAGAGGTCCCGAAGGCGCGAACTTTTTGCTGAATGAAGCCGCATGCTTGATAAATTCGACTCGGCTTGCTTTATCGCCGGCAGGAATGACCGCCTCCCGCGCGCCCTCGTCTAGGCCATCACGATTCCGATGCCGGTGGCGGCAGAAATCGCCATCGGGACCGCTACCCTTGGAGCCATTTCTCCCCGCGCTATGAACACCGTCAGCAGACCCTTGAACAGGGTGCTGCTGATACACGCCAGCACGATGGCGCGCGCCGCCACGGCGGCCGCCAAATCATCGCTTGCGAGCCTGGACATGGAGAGGGTAATCGTATCCACGTCGGTAAGCCCGGAAAGCACCGCAATCAGGTAGATCCCCATATCGCCAAAGGCATCCCGCAACGCACGCACCAGAAACATGACGAGCGCCAGCAGCGCCCCGAACTTGAGCGCAGTCATGATCTCGAAGGGATTGCGCAGGCCCTCGCCACCGGGGTCCGCTTCTTTCTCGCTGGATTTCCAATACAAAGCCGCCCCGCCGAAGCAGACCAGGGCCATGGCCCCCAGGGGTATCGCCAACAGCGCCATCATGGGAGGATGAATCACTCCTGCCAAAAGAATGCTGCGCGGAAACATGGTTCCGGAGGCAATCAAAATGCCTGCCGCCAGGATACGGGAGTGTTCAGGCGAGTCGCGGCCGATTTTGGAAAAGTTGAGCGTTACCGCGGTGGAGGCCACCAGGCCCCCGAAGAGCGCGGTGAGCCCCACGCCTCGCTTGGCGCCGACCGCCTTCATGGCGAAATAGCCGCTGAACGAGACGCCGGCGATGAGCACCACCATCCACCAGATTTCGAAGGGATTAAAAAATCCCCACGGCCCGTAGCCCTGATTCGGCAGCACCGGAAGCAGCACCACCGAGATCAGCAGCATTTTGAACACGGCGAAAAGGTCGTTTTGATCCAGCCTCTTGACCCACTGGTGGAGGATCGGTTTCACCCCCAGCAATGTGGTCGTAACCACCGCTACCGAGGCGACAAAAACGACGTGTCCCTGTACGGCAGCGGCGCCCAGCACGAAGGTCAACAGACCGGCGATGGTAGTGGTAATCCCGTAGTCACCCAGGCGAATGGCTTTGGTGACCTGCGACGCTGCGACCACGACGGCGAAGCCAAAAAAAGCGAAGCCCAGCAGCAGCAATGGGGAATCTTTCAGCAGCAGTCCCCAGCCGGACCCGAGCAGCGCTATGAGCGCGAAGGTGCGTATTCCCGCAACTCGGCGACCGCTTTCGGCATCGCGATCCTGCCAGCCGCGTTCGATGCCGATCAGAAGACCCGCAGCGAGCGCCACCGCAACGCGGAAAAAAAGGTCGCTGTCGTTCATTGATAATCGGCCGCTATGGCAGCCAGGTCTCCAGCAGCCGCACGACTTCATCGTGGCCCGACGCTTTCGCCAGGGAACGGGCCGTGTTGCCGTCTCGATCAACCTGCGCCTTGTCCGCTCCGCCCGCGAGCAGTAGACGCGTGGTTTCGAGTCGGCCTGCGGCGGCGGCCAGATGCAGGGCACCGATGCCGCGTTCGTCGCTCGCGTTCACCTGCGTGCGTTTTGACCCGAGTAAGCGCCGCACAACCGCTTCACGGTTTTCCACCACCGCCCGCATCAGTGGGGTGAAACCCTGATAGTCGCGGATGTTCGGATCAGCGCCTTTTTGCAGCAGAACTTCGATCACGTCGTCATTCCCTTTCAGCGACGCAATCATCATCGCGGTCCAGCCCTTGGCGGCCTGAATATCGGCATCGGCGCCGTGCTCGAGCAGCAGCCGGGCCGCGGCTGCTTGATCGTATTGCGCCGCGAACATGAGCGCCGTTCCGCCGCCCGCGTTACGCTGGTTCGCACTCGCACCCAGATCCAACAGCTTGAGAATCAGCCGCACGTCACCTCTGGATGAAGCAACCATGAGCGCGGTTCTTCCCTTGGGCCCGGCGAGGTCAACGTTTAAACCCGGTGCTGCGAGGGTCGAGAGCGCTGCAAGGTCGCCACTGCGAATCGCCTCCTGCCACTGGGATGACCAGCCGTCGGCACGCGCCTGACCGCCGGCAAGCGCCAGCGGTAGCGACAGCGCGAGTATCAGCACCCGTAGCATGTGTACCACCGCAGAACGTGAGCGCGAGATGAAACTGCTTTTTAAGCCTCGCTCCCGACGACCCGCGCTTTTTCTGCCGTCGCCGAGCGCATTGTCCACATCAAGGACCTGAACTTCGCTTCAGCCCTCGAGCTCATCCAGCAACGCCCGTTCCGCCTTGGAGATCTTGTCGCCAAAGCCGAGAACGCCGCCCGACGCCTCCGCCACGGCGCGGCTCAGAGTCAGCAGCGCCGAGCGGAGCTTCTTGCCTTCCTCAGCAGAGAGCGTGTCGGTCAGCGCCTCCACGTACTCTCTCCACGCCTTCAGTATTTCCCGATCGGGCTTGAACTTGAGCCATTCCTCCAACAGATCGGCGCTCGGGCTTCCCTTTTTCACGCCGACGTCCCCAGCGGCATCCAGGATCGCCGCACGCTCTTTCTCGTCTACGCCGCCGTCGGCCCAGGCCACCTGTACCAGAGGCACCATCGTCAGCGCGGTCAGAGTGTCGGCGCCGATGTTCAACGCCACCAGATGCCTGAGCACCGACTCGTCGTGGATGCCCGAAATGTTTGCAAGCGCGTGCTCTTTTTCCTGAATTGCCTCTTTTTTCCTGAGCGCCTGTCGCAGCTTCTCGTTTTCCTTGCTGAAGAATGATTCTTCCAGCGCCTTTCTTCGATCGCCCAGGAATTCCTGCGGCATTTTCGCCCTCCTTTGGTCGTGAAATCGCGTCAGCCCGTATGCTACTACTCCCATTCGAGCCAGGCGGCACCTCCGCTCTCACGACGGCCCTGAACGTGGCCCATGCACTTGCCGCAGTTCGGGCATGCGCGCTCGCCATCATGCAGCGCGCCGGTCACGATGAATACTTTCTCGCACGCCGGGCAGGTGAACGCCGCGTGTTCTCCTTCCCAGTCTTCGTGGTGGGCCAAGTGCCCGGGGTTTAGGTCCAGCCTGTTCATAACTGCTCCTCGACTCATTCCGCGCGCGGAAATCCCGCACGCATGTATGCGATGATTTTCCAGATCTCGGCGATGCTCAGGCGATCTTTGTACGCCGGCATATCGCTGCCGAAAAGTGCGCCGCCCTCGGATACGGACCACATCAGATACTCGTCGACGCCCAGCGGCGTTTGAATCAAAAACGCCAGCAGCGCCGGCGAAGGATTGACCGCAAGCGCCGCATCTCCGTCGCCCATGCCGACCCGGCCATGACAGTTCTGGCAATGGGCCGCATAAAGCACTCGCCCCTCGCGAACCACTTCGGGCGAAACCGAGAACGGATTGCGCTCGCCCCGGTACTCGTCCGGAACGCCGTGGTCCATGAAGTGCTGATGGCGGGCCATGCGTTTTCGTCGTTCGGGCGCCAAAGGGTCCAGATCCCACCAGTCCCGCAGCAGCCAGTCCGGGTTCCACATGTCGGGGTAAGCCGGCTCCGGCTCAGGTTTGGAGCCGGCAGCCGCGCCGATGGCGCCGCCGGCAACAACGAGCAGCGCCAACATGGCGATCAAACCCCACCCTCCCTGTCGTTTTGGCTTTAGGCAATCGGTCATCTTTGTCCGCTCCCGTGTTCGGCGATGTCCTGTTCCACCTGGATTGAACCGGGCCGTTCCCGTCACCACATTGAAACCGCGCATTCAGTTGACGCAGCTGATCTGCGTCAACTCCGACGTCAGTCGGCCGCGTATCCTGATGTGCGGGTAAACGGGATAACGCAAGTCTATGTTTTGAAGAGATAAAGGAGTGACGGCTATGAGCACTTTGCGCCAACTCAGATCCGGCTTTTCCCGCGCCTTGGATAGCATCAGCGAAGGCTGGAACGAGCTGGTGGAACGCACCGGCAGCGCGCTGACGCGGTTTAACCTACCGCGCGCGGGAGCCGGCGTCGAAACCCCCGAAGACCGAGTGGCCCGCGACGGCGTGCGCTGGGGCGTGCTCGCCGCCGAGATCAGCGTCGATGACGAATCGGTACACGTCGCGGTGGAAGTTCCGGGCATGAGCAAGGACAGCTTCGACATTCACCTGGCGGATGACGTACTGGTGATTCGAGGGGAGAAAAAGGTCGAGCGGGAATCCGTTCACGGCCGCTACTACGTGATGGAGCGTGCCTACGGCCGTTTCGAGCGCGCCATCGAGCTGCCGGTGGCGGTAAGCGATTCCGACGTCAAAGCGCAATACAAGCGCGGCGTGCTGCGCATCACGCTGCCGCGGCGGTCAGATGCCAAAATCCGCCGCATCGAGGTACGCGGGAGCTGACAGCATCGATTGCTCTCGATTCAGGCGTTAAGGGGATTGAAAAGCCGATGAGGGCCGACCCCTGCCCATTAACGGCAACGGCGTTACGCCGAACGCCCAACCTCTTCGTGCAGCTCGCGTGCTTTATACAGCCATGCGCACACTTCGCACGGGCAGCGTTGTTTCGGCCGGTGGCCGGCGCGAAAAGACGACGCTTCGACGAAGATCAGCGCGAACTCCAGCGCCTTCACCAGATGGGGCAGCCGCTTCTCTCTGAGGCCCGAGAAATCGTCATTATGGTAAAGCCAGCTGCACTCGAGCCGGCTGGCGCAGTCGGCGCAAACCGGATCGCCGGGCGCGAAGTTGCCCGCGTGGGTACAGTTTTCGAAGTCGATATCCGAGCGAACGAGCATTCGCGGGAAATCGAGCATCTCGATAATCTGCTCTCTCACAGAACGCTTCCCTACGCAACGCAAGCGTCGTGCCTTGATACTTTAGATCCCGGCGGCGGTCAAACGTTCATCGGAGTGGCGTTGGTGTCCGCTTCGCCAAGGGTACCAAAATCGTTGCGGGCCGGACGATGACAGCCGCCTTGAATCGACAAATCAGCGAGCGGCTGGAAGAAGCCGCGAGCCTGCTGGAAAAGCAGCAGGCGAGTCCCTTTCGCGTCAGCGCTTACCGCCGGGCGGCGGGAATGCTCGCCGGTCTCGAGCCGGATGTTGGCGAGATCCTGGAGCGCGAGGGCATGAACGGGCTGATGGCGCTTCCTGGCGTCGGCCGCGGCATTGCCAACGCCATCGCTGAAATGGTGGCCCGGGGCCGATGGACGCTGCTCGATCGCCTCCGCGGCGAGCTCGATCCGGTGAGCCTTTTCCAGAGCGTTCCCGGATTGGGGCCGGAGCTCGCGAAACGCATCCACGAGCGGCTGGACGTGGACACTTTGGAGGCCCTGGAGGTCGCCGCCCACGACGGCCGCCTGGAAGCGGTGCCCGGCGTCGGGCCCCGGCGCGCAGCCGCGATCCGAAACCACCTTTATTCGGCGCTCAAACGGGTCAGCGCGCCGCCTCACGCAACGGCCGCGCCGAGCCCCCCGGTGCCGCTGCTGCTTGCAGTGGACGCCGACTACCGTGAAAAAGCCAAGGCCGACAAGCTGCCCACCATCGCCCCCAAACGCTTCAACCCCGAAGGCAAGGCCTGGCTGCCGGTGATGCATGTTACCCGCGACGGCTGGCATTTCTCGGTGTTGTTCTCAAATACCCCCCGCGCCCACGCGCTCAATCGCACCCGGGACTGGGTGGTGGTGTACTACTACGATGACGAGCACCACGAAGGCCAGCACACGGTGGTGACCGAAACCCGCGGTCCTTTGGCGGGGGAGCGCGTGGTGCGCGGACGCGAGTCAGAGTGCCGCGCCGTTTATGAATCAGATTGCGTCGACCCTTGATCAATCGCGACTGACCGTAGCGGAAACGGTTGATTTCTTGCGCTATTCCGGCGGAGCCAGCGCCACTCAGGCCGCGGGGGCAACGGCTGCGCCCTTAATTAATTGAGTCGACCGCGCTCCCGTGCGCAACCGATTTGCCTCTATTTTTGTCGCCGCCCGATTGCAGTCAATACCGCTCTGGCCGGGGAACATTCGTTCTTGACCCCTCCTTCCCGCCACCGGCCGTCCCCGCCCGGCGGCCGCTGCCCAGATTCGATGACGCCTCTGGGTGCGACCGGTACCCGCCGAGGCCCGCATGCGGACGCGCAGCCCCCGCAAAACGGCGGCCCGGCCCGGCCTCCGATTAAAGAAATTCGCCCGCTGTGCCGACATCTACACACGGGGCAGATTTCAGCTGCCGCGAGCACGAGCATATCCATGGCCCAAGATCGCCTGACATTCGACACCCTGGCGGCGTCCTGGCTCGCGCGCCAGTGCGAAATCGTGCCCAGCGTGAAGCGAGGTCTGGTGGTCCTGGGCGTCTCCGAGGACTCCGAGCTGACCCCGACGGCGTGCTGGCCCGAAGGGGCGGAAGCCGCGGCCGGACTGCTGGCAGCGGCCGAGCTCGCCGTGGACAAATCCCATGCGGTGGTGAAAGTGCGGCCGAACGGCGCCAAGTCGGCGCTGGAAGTGGCCTGCCCCATTCTGGTCGACGGCCAGCTTTTCGGCGTGGCGGCGATAGAAAGTGAGAGCACCGACACTCAGCAGCGGGCCGTAATGCAGCTTTTGCAGTGGGGCGTTTCCTGGCTCGAGTTCATCGTCCAGCGCGAGGCCTCCGCGGTCACCAGCCGACTGATGACCGTTCTCGAGCTGGTCGCCACGGTGATCGAGCAAGAGCGGTTCCACGCCGCCGCCATGGCGGCCGCCACCGAGCTTGCGCGTCGCCTTTCCTGCGAGCGTGTGAGCTTCGGATTCCTGGCCGGACGGCACATGCGGGTGCACGCGCTTTCTCACAGCGTGCGCTTCAGTCATAAAACCAACCTGCTGCGCGACATTGGTACGGCGATGGACGAAGCACTGGATCAGAGTGCCATCATCGTTTTTCCGTCGGCCTCGAACGGGCAGGTCAAGATCACCAAAGCGCATGCGCTGTTAGCAAGACGACACAGCAGCAGCGCGATTTGCACGGTGCCGATCTCCGAGGCCGATGAGATTGTCGGCGCCGTGACCTTCGAAAGGGACACCGAGCAGGAATTCGATCCGCCCACGGTGGAGCTTTGCGAAGCCATCGTGTCGCTGCTGGGGCCGATCCTGAACAGCAAGCGCAAGCAGGAGCGCTGGTTTGGGGCAAAGGCCGGACATTCATTCAATACCCATGTCAAACGACTGTTCGGTCCGCGTCACCCGCTGTTGAAGCTCTGGACGGCCGTAATCATTGCGGTGGTCGCTGTTCTCACTTTTGGAAGCGGAAACTATCGGATTTCCGCGCCGGCGATGATAGAGGGCGCGGTGCAAAGAGTCGTAGTGGCACCGGCGGATGGTTACATCGTCGAGGCCAACGCACGCGCGGGAGATCTGGTGCAGGCGGGTGACGTACTGGGCAGGCTGGATGACAAAGACCTGAGCCTGGAGCGCGTCAAATGGACCAGCGAACGCGAAAAGTTGATCAAGCAGTCGCGCAGCGCGCTGGCCGCCCACGATCGCACCGAGGCGAGCATCCTCTATGCCAAGATTTCTCAGGCTGACGCGCAGATTGCGCTGCTGGACGCGCAGCTCGCGCGCGCTCAGTTCTCCGCCCCGTTGGACGGCATCATCGTCAACGGCGATCTGAGCCAGGCGCTCGGCTCCCCGGTGGAACGCGGCCAGGTTCTGTTCGAGATCGCCCCGCTGGACGCATACCGCCTGATCTTGAACGTTGACGAGCGGGAAATTTCGAATGTGGATGTGGGGCAGCGGGGCCACCTGGGTCTCTCCGCGGTGCCCGGCGAGCGCATCGCCTTCATGGTGGAGAAAATTACGCCTGTGTCCGTGGCTGAAGACGGACGCAATCATTTCCGGGTCGAAGCACGTCTCGACGGTGAGCCCAAACTGCTGCGCCCGGGAATGCAGGGCGTCGGCAAGATCGAGGTGGAGCGGCGCTCACTGTTCTGGATCTGGACCCACAAGCTGACGTCGTGGCTCAGACTTTGGATCTGGAGCTGGTGGCCCTAGGCCCACGCTGCTCGTGTCTGAATCCACCCACAGTAATTCCTGGTATCGCGTCGCGGCCCTGAAGCCGAAGCTTCGTCCCCACGCGCAAATCCATCGCCACCACTATCGAGGCGTGCTCTGGTTCGTGCTTCAGGACCAGAGCTCCGGGCGATACTTTCGCTTTTCCTCAGCAGTGCATCAGGTGATCGGGCTGATGGACGGGAAACGCACGGTTCAAGAGATCTGGGACGCAATATCGGAAAAGCTCGGCGACGACTCGCCCACTCAAGATGAGATCATCCAGCTCTTAGGTCAGCTTCACGCCAGCGACGTTCTGAAGTGCGACGTTCCGCCGGACAGCCTGGAGCTGTTTCGGCGATTCGAGAGCAAGCGACGCAAGGACTGGAAGCAGCGGTTTCTGAGCCCGCTGTTTCTCAAGTTTCCGCTACTCGATCCGGACGAGCGGCTCGAACGATGGCTGCCGCTGGTCAATCCTTTGTTCACCTGGGCAGGCGCTTTGATCTGGCTCGTCGTCGTCAGCGCGGCGGCGATCATGGCCGCGGGCCACTGGTCCGAGCTCACCCACAATCTGGCTGATCACGCTCTGGCGCCCACCAATCTGTTGATATTGGCGCTGACCTACCCGCTTCTCAAAGCCCTGCACGAGCTCGGTCACGCCTTCGCCACAAAAATCTGGGGCGGCGAGGTGCATGAAATGGGCATCACGTTGCTGGTGTTCATGCCGATTCCTTACGTCGATTGTTCTTCCGCATCCGCGTTTCTGGACAAGCGTCAGCGCATGCTGGTCGGCGCCGCGGGCATTTTCGTCGAGTTCTTTCTGGCCGCCGTGGCGCTGTTCATCTGGCTGAGCGTGGAGCCGGGTATCGTGCGCGAGATCGCCTTCAACGTGATCCTGATCGGCGGCGTGTCCACCATCTTTTTCAACGGAAACCCGCTGCTTCGCTTCGACGGCTATTACGTGCTCGCCGACGCGGTGGAAATTCCCAATCTCGCCACCCGCTCCAAGAAGTATCTTTCTTACCTGTTCGTTCGGTATGTGTTTGGCGTGCGAGAAGCGCGTTCTCCGGTGACCGCGCCCAGCGAGACCGGCTGGTTACTGGTCTACGGCGCCGCCTCCATGCTTTACAGGTTCTTCATCCTGTTCGTCATCCTTCTCTTCATATCGACAAAATTCTTCGTCATCGGCTTGATGCTCGCGGGATGGATCATCGTGACCCAGGTCCTGGTCCCGATCATTAAACAGATCTCATTCGTGCTGCTGAGTCCGCAGATCCGGCACCATCGGGTGCGCGCAGTGGTGACAACCTCTCTAATCTTCGTCACCCTCATGGGCCTGCTTTTTTTGCTCCCGGTTCCGAGCCGGACGCTGGCGGAGGGGGTGGTGTGGCCTCCGGAGCAGTCCCAGGTGAAGGCCGCCATCGACGGCACCGTCGTGCGCATACTGGCGACGCCGAACAGCCGCGTCGAGCAAGGCGATCCCTTGTTCGAAACCGAAGACCCCTTTCTGCCGGTAAACGTGAAGTTAACCGAGTCGCAGCTGAAAGAGCTTTCCGTCCGCTACAACGCGCAGCGTAGAGTCGACCGGGTACGGGCTCAGATGATCAAGGAAGAAATGGCGGCGGTGCGAGCGGATCTGGCCGACGCCAAAGACCGCCTGGGCCGGCTCGTCGTTCGCAGCCCAACCGCCGGGATCTTTGTCGTGCCGGGTGCCGAAGATCTGCCCGGCCGATTCGTGCATCAGGGCGAGACGCTGGGCTATGTCACCGATGCGCTGCCGGTCACCGCGCGTGTCGTCGTTAAGCAAGGGGAGTACGCGCTGGTGCGCCAGCGCACTTTTGAGGTCGAGGCAAAGTTCTCGGATCGGATTGACGAAAGCCTGCCGGCAAAAATCAAGCGCGAGGTTCCCGCCGCCAACTATCTTCTTCCGAGCAACGTTCTTGGAGCGGCGGGCGGTGGACGCATTCCCATCGATCCTCTGGATTCCCGGGGCACCAAAGCGCTGGAGAAGATCTTTCAACTCGACATCGAAATTTTCGAGCCTGTAGACGTACCCCACATCGGCAAGCGGGTATTCGTCAGATTCGACCACGGCAAGGAGCCCATCGCGCAGCAGCTTTACCGATCCTTGAGCCGGCTGCTGCTCGGGATGCTGCTTCGGGGCGCCGGTGTCTAGCGCAGCTTTCGGCCGCGGGCTCTCGCTTGGGCCCTATCCCGAACGTAAAGAAGACTTTCCGAGCTCACTGGAGCGCGCCTGGTCCCACTTGCCCGGTCTCTTCACCAGCCGGACCCGCCGTTTTGGCTTTGGTCGTTTCGTAAAGCGGGTCAAGGAAGAGGCGCGATCGTTTCAAAACCTTAAGCCCGGCGACTTCGGCGCCGCCGTCACCGAGCTGCGCTACCAGTTGAGAAAAGAAGGCCAAACCGAGGGCTTGACCGCACGCTCGTTTGCGCTGATTCAGCACGCGTCCGAGCGCACCATCGGCATGAGACACTTCGACGTGCAGCTGATGGGCGGCTACGTGATGGCCAACGGGATGCTGGCCGAGATGGAAACCGGCGAAGGCAAGACGCTCACCGCAGCGCTCCCGGCGTGCACGTCCGCATTTGCCGGTCTCCCGGTGCACGTGCTGACGGCCAACGACTATCTGGTCGAGCGTGACGCCAAGCTGATGCAGCCGCTGTACCAATCTCTGGGCCTGACCGTGGGCACGATCGTGGACGGCATGGAGGTTGAGCAGAGGCGTGCCGCCTACGCCTGCGACATCACCTACTGCACCGGCAAACAGCTGGTGTTCGATTACCTCAAGGACCGGCTGCTGCTACGCAACCTGCCTGGGCGCTTGAGTCTTACCGTTCAGAAGCTGGACCAAAAGCAAAACCGGCTGTCCTCCTTGCTGCTTAGAGGCTTGTGTGTGGCTTTAATCGACGAAGCGGATTTCGTGCTCATCGATGAAGCGCGCACACCGCTGATTCTCTCGCAGCCCGGAGACGCGCCCGAGCAGAAGGAAACCTTCGTTCAGGCCTTATCAGCAGCGGACGATCTCGAGCCGGGGGTGGACTTCGTTTTGCGCAAACAAGACCGGCGCATCGAGCTGACCGAGCGGGGACAGAACCGTCTCGCCCGCTCGGGCGAGGCCCTGGGCGGGATCTGGACCCGCAAGCGCCGGCGCGAGGAGCTGGTCAAACAGGCCCTGAGCGCGCGTCACCTGTTCCAACGAGACAAGCAGTACCTCATCAAAGACGGAAAAGTTCAGATCATCGACGAGAACACGGGACGCATCATGGCCGATCGTTCCTGGGAGCACGGTCTGCATCAGATGATCGAAGTCAAGGAGGGATGCGAGATCACCCCCCAGAAGGAGCCGCTGGCGAAGATCACCTACCAGCGATTTTTCCGCCGCTATCTCAGGCTCTGCGGAATGTCTGGTACCGCAATGGAGGTGGCGGGCGACTTACGCTCCACCTACGGTCTCGAAGTGGTGCGCGTGCCGACCCATCGTCCGAGCAAGCGGCGATTCAAACCGACGCGCGTGTACTCCAGCGAGAGCGACAAATGGCAGGTCATCGCCGAGTCTATCCAGCACCACCAGCAGCTCGGGCGACCGGTACTCGTCGGTACCCGCTCGGTAGCCGCGTCCGAGCAGCTGAGTAAGCTGCTGAATTCAAGGAACCTCGGGCATAATCTTTTGAGCGCTCGCCAGGACGCCCACGAGGCGGAGGTGGTCTCCCAGGCCGGACAGCGTGGCCGGATCACGGTGGCCACCAACATGGCCGGGCGCGGCACCGACATCAAGCTGGGACTGGCCGTCACCGAGCTCGGCGGGCTGCACGTGGTCGTGGCCGAACGCAACGACTCCCGGCGCGTGGACCGCCAGCTCATGGGCCGATGCGCGCGCCAGGGCGACCCCGGCAGCTGCGAAGCCATTCTGTCCTTCGAAGACGAAATCACCAGCGCCCGTTTTCCCCCCTGGCTGGTGCGGTTTTTCAGCCGATTCGTGCCCCGGGGACGCACCGCCGGAGTCGTGCTCAGCTATCTGCTCACCAGCCTCCCGCAGCGGGCCACCGAGCGAACCCATGCCCGCCTGCGCCGCGACCTGCTGAAGATGGACGAGCATCTCGGCAACCTGCTGGCCTTCTCCGGTCCCCCAGAATGACCCGCCCGGGACGGGTGTCACAGTCCTAGCGTCTCCAACCCACTGGACTTCAAGTAATTCCTGACCGGGCCGATATCCCGACGGAGGATCCCCCAAGCCACGGTTCGGGGGCCGATTCCGACTTGGCGCGTGCTCGCCGGGCCAGCCAGGCAGGCGCCCGCGGCGAGCACCCGGGAAAGAAGGCCTGGAGGGCGATTCCGGGCTCATAAGCTTCGGATCAGAAGGCAATGCGAACAATTTTAAATCTTATTTCAACGCTTAAAAGTTGTGACCTCGGTCTCGGCGTTAGCCAACGCAAGCGCGGCATATTGCGACGTATGTCGAAGCCTTGTCTGGTCATCTTGGGAATGTCGGGCACCCCGCACGCGTTGGCGCAGGCGGGGCCGGGCGAGTTCGACTGCGTCATCGAGCCGCACGTGGTGGTCGAGGTCAGCAGCGCCATCGAAGGCGTGATCGATAAGCTACACGTGGATCGCAACGACAGGGTGACGAAAGGTCAGACCCTGGCAGAGCTCAATTCCGGAGTGGAACGGGCGACCCTGGAACTGGCGCGCGCCCGCGCGGAGATCACCAGCGAGGTCGAGTACTGGGAGACCGATCTCGGACTGAGCAAGCGGAAACTGCGCCGGGTCGAAGAGTTGTACCAGCGCAAGGCCGTTTCCTTCCACGAGCGGGATGAAGTGGCAACCAACGCAACGCTTGCCGGGCTTCAGCTGCGCCAGGCCAAGGACAAGCAGCGCCTGGCCGAGCTGGATATGAAAAAAGCCAAAGAGGCGCTGGCACTGCGATCCGTTCGCAGTCCGGTGGCCGGCGTCGTCGTCGAACGCTTCAAGTCACCGGGCGAATATACATACGACCAGCAGCCGCTGCTCAAGCTGGCCCAGCTGGATCCGCTCAGGGTCGAAATCATCGCGCCGCTGCAGACCTATGGAACCATCCGCCCCGGCATGCGGGCGGAGGTGATGCCCGAGTCGCCCATGGAGGGGACCTACATGGCGACCGTGACCAACGTCGACCAGGTGGTGGATGCGGCCAGCGGAACATTCGGCGTGCGCCTCAATTTGCCCAACCCCGAACACCGGCTGCCGGCCGGGCTCAAATGCCGGGCGCGCATTCTGCCGAACCAGCCCGGGCTGGAGATGACCCTGTCCACCGACGGCAAGGACAGCACGGTGGCATTTCCGGCAGCCATCTCGCCGGAGCCTAAAACACCCGCGTCGAACAACGAACCGGAAACGCAGGCTCAGGGGCAATTTGCCGATCTCCGGATTTCCCTCACCAGCGATGCGCCTGCCCTGGCGGACCCTTCCAACGTCATGTGCCGCACCCTGGGCCCATTCGAGAGTAAAAAGCAGACCGAGCCACTCGTGTCTGCTCTGGCCGGGGACGTGGTCGCCGTAAGCACGCGCGACGAAACCGAGTCCACCATCACCGGCTATATGGTTCTCATTCCGCCCAAAGAAGCGGGCGTGGCTCCAAAGGAGCTCACTGACCAACTCAAAGACAGCCGTGTCACCGACCAGGTACTGCTCGGCGCCGGACCCTATTCCGGACAGATCTCGGTGGGACTTTATTCCAGGGAACCCGCGGCGCAGCGGCGGCGCGATGAAGTCGCCGCGCTCGGATATCCGGCGCTCGTGCGGCCGCGCATTAATCAAAGCAAGCACACCTGGCTCGACGTGGAGCTGGTGGATGACGGCGCCAGCGAAACGAAGCTGCTCGAGGTCGTCGATCGAATCCACCCGAAGCTCGATGTGGAGATTTTGCCCTGCCGGAAACTGGCCCAGACGGTGAACGGAACCGACCGGGGCGCGGTTCCCTAAGCAAACAAGTGGCCGACAAACGCGCAATGTTTTAAAGCACCAAAACCACATTCAGATTTGCAACAGACTCTCGAGCGGTTGAAACAGCAGACCCATCAATGAAAGCCAGCCCAACAAAGACCGCCAAAGAGCTCTTTCTCTTCGAGGAGCTGGAGCCGCGCGTGCTGTTCTCGGCCGACTTCGCCCCCGGGCTGATCGATATCGCCCCGCTCGAGGACGAAAAGCTCGAAGACCCGACTCTCAGCGAGAACTTCGCCTACGGGCAAAATCAGAATCAAGATGCGGTGGTGGCGGCCGAGCCGGAAGCCGACAGCGCAAACGACGAGTTGCGCTACGAGCTGCTCTTCGTCGACGCCAATACCCCGGACGCCGAGCAGCTGGTCAACGGCCTGCTGCAAAGCCCCGACGACGGCCGCCAAATCGAGGTCGTTTATCTCGACAGCGAGCGCGACGGCATCGCGCAAATCACCGAGGCGCTGGCGGGCCAGCAAAACCTCGACGCCGTGCACTTCATCTCCCACGGCAACGACAGCGGCGTCCAGCTCGGCAACACGTGGCTCGAGGCCGACAATCTCCAGCCCTATTCCGAGGCAATCAGTTCCTGGAGCAGCGCTTTAGACAGCGAGGCCGATCTGCTGTTCTACGGCTGCGACCTGGCCGGCGGCGAGGACGGCCGCGCCCTGCTCGGGGCCTTGGGCGGTCTCACCGGCGCCGACGTGGCGGCCAGCGACGACCTCACCGGCAACGCGCTGCTCGGCGGCGACTGGGATCTGGAGTACAAGAGCGGCGACATCGAGAGCGCCGTCGTGCTGAGCATGGAGGCGCAACAGAGCTGGTCTGGGACGCTGGCGATTGCTCTTGACGCTGTGTCGGACATGACGAGCAGTAACGAAAGCACGATAACCCTATCGCATACCACTGCCGCGGGTTCCGATCGACTTCTGGTTGTCGGCATAGACATCAAGGAAAACAAAAATATTACATCCGTCACGTACAACGGCGTCAATCTGACTAATGCGGGTATTGCCGACAACAGCGGTAATGCGAAGGCTGAGATCTGGTATCTAAAGATGCCCGATGTCGGCACCTACGATGTCGTCGTTAATCTCGACGGCAACTCCGACATCGTGATCGGCGCGGCAACGTATACCGGCGTTGACCAGACCACGCCGCTCGGCACTTTTGTCTCGAACACTGGAAGCACGATTACCGCCAGCGCAGTGGTAAGTTCGGCCGCCGACGAGTGGGTGTTCGACACGATGGCCGTGAGGGATGCATCGTCGATCACCGTTGGCGCTGGCCAGACTCAGCAGTGGAACAATGGCTTCGGAAACTTTCGTGGCGGAAGCAGCACCGAGCCCGGTGCAGGATCCGTCACCATGTCCTGGACGCTGGACGCGGCCAAAAACTGGGCGATCGCTGCAGTACCGATTAACCCAGCCACAGCCACGGCCACGACCACCATCGGAGACGGCGTCTCTCTGGCCGACCGGGACGTGTGGGAAGGCGGCCTCCACTTCGCAGTCAACGCTTTCACTCTGGCGACTAATTCGGGCACAGACACCCTGACCGACCTGGACGTCGCCTTTACCGGAACAGACCCGGGCGATGTTGCTCCCAACGGCGTCAAGCTCTGGCGGGACGACGGATCGACGGCCAATGAATGGGACGCTACGGACACCCTGATCGGTACTGCATCTCTCAGCGGCGCGACGGCCAGCTTTACTGGTTTGAGCGAGATCATAACCACCTCGCCTGTCCAGTATCTTGTCACCTACGACATCGCGGGCACCGCCACGCCTGGCAACGCCCTGCAGGCGTCCGTCACCGCGGTAACAGTCGGCAACTCGGTCATGAACAACGATACGGCTGGAGCGACGCTGACCGTCATGGACGACATGGTGCACGAGACCTCGGTGTACAAGGCGGTCTTCTCGCCCGGCATGCTGGAGGAGCTCTACCTCAAGGAAACCAGCTCGCCGACGAACAGCATTCTCTCGGGAATGAGCCTGGGAAGCCTGTACTCGGGCACTCCAGGCTCCCTGCTGATGTCGTGGGACCCGGACGTCGCGGTCACTACGGTCGTTGACAACAGCGCGGTCAAACAGGTCCAGATGTCGGGCCGGCTCATCTCCTCGGCCGGGGATGCCTACGGTACGGTTTCCACCACGATCAGCCTCTACGAAGATCGCGTCCTGTTCGACATGGAAATGACTCTCTCGACGGACCCGGGGGGTGCCGACTGGATGTTCATGTCGTATGCGCAGTGGAACGATGCGCAACTGGACGAGAACTTCGAGTGGACCAGCAACGACAGCGGCGTCTACAACTCTGAAGACCCTGCGCCCAATTTCAACTCGGGAAACGTGACAGCGCCGATAAGCTATCAGGGCCTGTTCGAATTGGGCGCGACCGATGGCCTGGTAAGTACCACGCTTCAGAACATCAGCAACTACAACCCCGCCCAGCTCAAGAACACCGACCCTGACACCGGCGGGGTGGACATTGCTTTCCAGAGGATTCCGACGATTGGCACGACCTACCGTGCCGCCGCCATGTACAGCTTCGATACCACGGGAGCCGGCTTCGATACCTCACTGACGGAGCAGCGCCAGGACGACTACGTCAGTCCGGCGGTGCTCGACTTCGGGATCGCAGGAGGCGACGGTGCCCCGGTCGGGGGCGGCTTCTCGGTAGAACGAGGCGCATACACGCTGGATGATGGCGACGCGGATGACCATGTGAAGTTCGACTTCCAGGTCGGTGCCGTGACGCCTCGCAAGACGCCGGTTTTCGAGATCGGCAACTGGAACGATACCGGCCCGGTGCTGCTGCGCGTGGACGGCGTCGTGCAGGTGCCGGGGATAGACTACCAGGCCGGCGTGGAAGGAAACACGCTCTACCTGCAGTACCTGAAGGACGTGACCGCGAACGCGGTGTTCGAGGTCGGGGTGGAGATTAACGACGCCCCGGTGTTGAGCGGCGCCAACGACCTCACCGCCATCTCCGAGGACCCGGTAAGCAATCCGGGCACCCTGGTCTCCGACCTCATTTCGGGCCAGGTGAGCGACGCCGACCCCGGCGCACTCGAAGGCATCGCCGTCATCGGCGTCGACGATACCAACGGCAGCTGGGAGTACACCACCGACGGCGGATCCAACTGGTTCGCCTTCGGCGCGGTGGACACGGCCAACGCCCGCTTGTTGGCGGCCGACGCCAGCACCAACGTGCGCTTTGTCCCCAATGCGAATTGGAACGGCACCGTCAGCAACGGCCTTACCTTCCACGCCTGGGACCAGACCAGCGGTACCGCCGGCGCCACCGCCGACCTCACCAGCACCGATACCGTGCTGGATCAGTTCACCACGGCGGCCTACGGCAACAACGACGGCACCGCGAGCTGGGCCGGGCCGTGGGTCGAAACAGATGATGGGGGGGGTGGTGCATCCGGTGGACAGATTACCGTCGACAGCGGCCGCCTGCGTGTTCAGGCTGACCACCCATTCAATAACATCTATCGCGAAGCGGACCTCAGCGGCGCCACCAGCGCGACTTTGACGCTCGATTTTGACAATCAGCTTATGTCTGGAGACGTTGTACGTCTAGAAATCTCCAGCAACGGCGGAAGCAGCTGGAACTTCCTCAAAGACTACGTCGACGGGGGTCCTGCGAGCGGAAACGACTCCTTCGATATCACGTCGTTTATTGCGTCGAACACTCAAATTCGATTCACACAAATAGGGGCAAGCGGTGACGCGCCGATCTTCTTCGACAACGTTCAGATCGAATACACCACCGGCAGCGGCACCGGCGGCACCACCGCCTACAGCGTCGCTACTGCCTCGAGCTCCGTCACCGTCAATGCGGTCGACGACGCCCCCACCGCCACCAATCTGAGCGCGGCGGAGAGTTATACCGAGGACGCTCCCCCTCTCGATCTCACCGATATCGTGGTGAGCGACGTCGACAGCGCCAACGTCACCGCGACCTTGACGCTCTCGGATGTGGCCGCGGGATCTTTGAGCACCGGCACCTCCGGCTCGGTCACCTCCACCTTCGCCGGCGGCGTGTGGACAGCTTCCGGAGCGATCGCGGATGTGAACACCCTGCTCTCAGGCGTCACCTTCACCCCGGCGGCCAACTACGACAGCAACTTCACCATCGCCACCAGCGTCGACGACGGCGTCAACCCGGCCGTGACCGGCGTGAAGAACATGACCGTCACCGCCATCAACGACGCCCCCGTGCTGGATACAATCGGCAGCCCCACCCTGACGCAGATCGACGAAAACGATATCAACAACCCTGGTGACGCTGTCGTCACCATCGTTGCCAGCGCGGGCGGTGACCCGATCACCGATGTTGACGCTCTGGCCGTTGAGGGGATCGCAGTCACCTGGGCCGACAACAGCAACGGCAGCTGGGAGTATTCCACCGACAACGGCAGTAACTGGAATGTAATCACCGCGACCAACGACACCAACGCGCTGCTGCTGACAGATGACGTAAACAACCGCATTCGTTTCGTCCCGGCGACGAACTTCAACGGCACCGCCCAGTTCAGCTACCGCGCCTGGGACACCACCGACGGCAACCCCAATGCGACCGCCGGCGTGGATGTCTCGACGAATGGCGGCGCTACCGCATACAGCACGGCGACCGAGACCGCGACGGTCTCGATTCGGCCAGTGCAGATTGTGCTGCATTTCTCCACCACGGGAGATGTCACCTCGAGCGGCGCACCTGGGCTCGACAGCTGGGATAACGCGGAATTACTCGGCTACGGCGACCCAAATCTGAGCCTTGGACCAGGTACGACGGACGGCACGTTTTACCAAACTTTAGACCTTCGCACCTTCGTCACCAATGGGGCCACGGCTGAGATTGACGCCATTCACCATGTCAGCAGCGATATCACGGTAGGCGGCAACGGCGGGCCGAGCATGGATCTGTTCACCGGCGACGTGCTGTTCTCGGTGACCAACAACAACGTCGAGCTCACCGGTTCTGACGCAAACTCGATCATGACGGATAAGAAATCCGTGTATCTGTTCCAGCCGGATACGCCTAACGACTACAGTGCGGGCACATTTTCCGTCGTGCTGGAAAGGGTGTCCGGCAACACCATCGAGGGCGTATCACTGGTCGAGACCGACACCCTGGTCGGTGACACCTTGCTACAGGCAGGAACCTTCCTCTACAACGTGGGCAATAACCAGGACATCTTGCACTTTACCGCCGACGGCGTGGGGCTCGGCGGCACCGCGGGCACGATCTCGACGCTCGTTTCGGGCGCCGATATCGGTTTGGGCAGCCAGACCGTCAAGATCTCCGGTCTCGACCTGGTCGAGGGCGCCTTCAGCGCGGGGGCTGTCAGCGTGCAGGCCGGAAACATTCTGGTGACCCTCGACGGCAACGATAACTCGGTCGGCAACAACGGGATTTCCGTGACGTCGAATGACGTGTTCTATCTCGATCTTTCTACCACGACGATGGGTCCCACGAGCACCACTTCGGCAGATGCTCACATGTTCTTGCAAGGGGCGGGCGTCGGGCTAGATACGGTTGCCGAGGAAATCACCGCACTCAGTCTGGACATCGAGATCGGCAGCGTTAACCAAGATCCGGTTATCTCCCTCCCTGGGGGTGCACTCAACTATACGGAAAACGACCCGCCGACCGTCATCGACGCCGGTGCGACGGCGACGGACGCGAACAGTCTCGATTTTGCCTCGGGCATCTTGCGCGTCGATTTCAACGGCACCGGAACCTCGAACGACCGACTGGCGATCCGCGACGAGGGCGCGGGTCCTGGCCAGGTCGGCGTCATGGGCATGAACGTCACCTACGGTGGCGTCACCGTAGGCACCTTCACCGGCGGCACGTCGGGTGCCAGTCCGTTGGTAATTACCTTCAATTCAAACGCCGACGCGGCGGTCGCGCAGGCGGTGATGCGCAACATCACCTATGAAAACGTCTCCGACGATCCGTCGACAGCGCCGCGCAGCGTGCGCTTCGTGCTCACCGACGGCGACACCGGCACCAGTAACGTGGAGACGGAGATCATCAATGTCGCCGCGGTCAACGACGCGCCGACCGCGACCAATCTGTCGGCGCCCGAGGCCTATGTGGAAGACGTGGGGCTCAATCTCACCGACATCGCTGTGACCGACGTGGACAGCGCCAACGTCACCGTGACCTTGACGCTCTCCGACTTGGCCGCGGGAAGCTTGAGCACCGGCACCTCCGGCGCCGTGACCTCGACATTTGCCGGCGGCGTCTGGACCGCTTCCGGCGCCGTTGCCGACGTGAATAATCTGCTGGCCGGCGTCATCTACACCCCGTCGCTCAACTACAACAGCGCTTTCACCATCGATACCAGCGTCAGCGACGGCGTCGCCCCGCCGGTGACCGGCAGCAAGGCGATGACCGCCACCGGCATCAACGACGCGCCGACGGCGACTAATCTCAACGCTCCGGAAACCTACACCGAGGACACGCCGCTGGATCTCACCGACATCGTGGTGAGCGATATCGACAGCACTGACGTGACGGTGACGTTAACGCTGTCCGACGCCGCCGCCGGAAGCTTGAGCACCGGTACTTCTGGTGCCGTGACCTCGACCTTCGCCGGCGGCGTGTGGACCGCTTCCGGCGCCATCGCCGACGTCAATACCCTGCTCGCCGGCGTCACCTTTAATCCGGCGCTGAACTACGACAGCGACTTCACCATCGCCACCAGCGTCGACGACGGCTCGGCCGCGCCGATCACCGGCGTCAAGAACATGACCGCCACCCCGGTGGACGATGCGCCGACGGCAACGAACCTCGATGCGCCGGAAGTCTACGCCACGAATACGGCGCTCGATCTCACCGACATCGTCGTCTCCGACGTGGACAGCGCCAACGTCACGGTGACGTTAACGTTGTCGGATGTGGCGGCGGGAAGCTTGAGCACCGGCACTTCCGGATCGGTCACCTCGACGTTTGTTGGCGGCGTGTGGACCGCTTCCGGCGCCATCGCTGATGTGAACACGCTGCTCGCCGGTGTGACCTTCAATCCGGCGCTGAACTACGACTCGAACTTCACCATTGCGACCAGCGTCGATGACGGCGTTAACCCGGCGGTCACCGGCAGCAAAAACGTCGTCGCCAACTCGCCGACCGCGACCAACATGGATGCGGCCGAAACCTACACCGAAGACACGCCGCTCGATCTCGTCGACATCGTGATCAGCGACCCGGACAGCGCCAACGTAACCGCGACGCTGACCTTGTCTGATATCGCCGCTGGCAGCTTGAGCACCGGCACCTCCGGATCGGTGACCTCGACCTTCGTTGGCGGCGTGTGGACTGCCAGCGGCGCCATCGCCGATGTGAACACGCTGTTGGCAGGCGTGACCTTCAATCCGGCAGCCGATTACAACAGCGACTTCACCATCACCACCAGCGTCGACGACGGCACCACCACGATTAACGGTCTCAAGAACGTGACCGGCACCCCGGTCAACGACGCACCCACCGGCGCTGACAATACCGTTACTCTGCTCGAGGACGACACGCACGTCTTTAGCGCGGCCGAGTTTGGGTTCGGCGACGTGGATACCGGGGACACCATGAGCGCCGTGCGCATCGACAGCTTGAGCCTCCCCGCAGGCAGCACGCTTCAGCTGTGGGGCTTCGATGTAGGCGTGGGCCTGGTGATTCAGACGGCGGATATCCCCAGCCTGGTCTTCACCCCGGCCCCCGAGGCCAGCAGCACGGGCTACGCCAGCTTCACCTTCAGCGTGCGGGATCAGTCCAACGCCTTCGATACCGCGCCCAACACCATGACCATCGACGTGACCAATGTCGATGATGCGCCGACGGCGACCAACTTGAATGCGCCGGAGACCTATACCGAAGATACCGCGCTCGATCTGACCGACATCGTCGTCTCCGACGTCGACAGCGCCAACGTCACGGTCACCTTGACCTTGTCCGATGTAGCTGCGGGCACACTGAGTACCGCCACCTCCGGCTCGGTCACCTCCACCTTTGTGGGCGGGGTGTGGACTGCCAATGGTGCTATTGCCGATGTGAACGCCCTGCTCTCAGGGGTCACCTTCAACCCGGCGTCGAACTACGACAGCAACTTCACCATTGCGACCAGCGTGGACGATGGCGTCAATCCGGCCGTCACCGGCACTAAGAACATGCGATATCGTCGTCTCCGACGTCGACAGCGCCAACGTCACGGTCACACTCACCTTGTCCGACGTTGCGGCCGGCACTTTGAGCACCGCCACCTCCGGCTCCGTCACCTCCACTTTCGCAGGGGGCGTGTGGACCGCTTCCGGTGCGATTGCCGATGTGAACACGCTCTTAGCCGGCGTCACCTTCAATCCGGCCTCGAACTACGACGCCGACTTCACCATTGCCACAAGCGTGGACGATGGCGTCAATCCGGCCGTCACCGGCACCAAGGTGATGACCGCCACACCGGTGGACGATGCCCCCACGGCGACCAACTTGTCGGCCGGCGAGACCTACACCGAGGACACGGTGCTCGATCTGACCGATATCGTCACACTCACCTTGTCCGACGTTGCGGCCGGCACTTTGAGCACCGCCACCTCCGGCTCGGTGACCTCGACCTTCGCCGGCGGGGTGTGGACCGCTTCCGGCGCCATTGCCGATGTGAACGCCCTGCTCTCAGGCGTCACCTTCAACCCGGCGTCGAACTACGACAGCAACTTCACCATTGCGACCAGCGTGGATGATGGGGTGAACCCGGCGGTGACCGGCACCAAGAACATGACCGCCACACCGGTGGACGATGCTCCGACCGCGACCAATCTCAATGCCGGGGAGACCTACACCGAAGACACCCCGCTTAATTTGACGGATATCGTGGTGTCGGATGTCGACAGCGCCAATGTCACGGTGACGCTGACACTGTCCGATGTGGCCGCCGGCTCCTTGAGCACCGCCACCTCCGGATCGGTCACCTCCACCTTTGTGGGCGGGGTGTGGACTGCCAGTGGCGCCATTGCCGATGTGAACGCCCTGCTCTCAGGCGTCACCTTCAACCCGGCGTCGAACTACGACAGCAACTTCACCATTGCGACCAGCGTCGATGATGGGGTCAATCCGGCGGTGACCGGCAGCAAGAACATGACCGCGACACCGGTGGACGATGCGCCGACGGCAACGAATCTCAGCGCGGGTGAGACCTATACGGAAGATACGCCGCTCAATCTGACCGACATCGTGGTGAGTGACGTCGACAGCGCCAACGTGACGGTGACGCTGACGCTCTCCGACGTCGCCGCGGGAACCTTGAGCACCGCCACCTTCGGATCGGTCACCTCCACCTTCGCCGGCGGGGTGTGGACCGCCAGTGGCGCCATCGCAGACGTCAATACACTGCTTGCCGGCGTCACCTTCAACCCGGCGGCGAACTACAACAGCAACTTCACGATTGCCACCAGCGTGGATGACGGCGTCAATCCAGCGGTCACCGGCACCAAGAACATGACCGCCACACCGGTCAACGATGGCCCCACGGCGACCAATCTCAATGCGGGCGAAACGTATATCCAGAACACACTGTTGAACTTGACGGACATCGTGGTCTCCGACGTGGACAGCGCCAACGTGACGGTGACGCTGACACTCTCCGATGTCGCCGCCGGTACTTTGAGCACCGCCACCTCCGGATCGGTCACCTCGACCTTCGCCGGCGGGGTGTGGACCGCCAGCGGCGCCATTGCCGATGTGAACATCCTGCTCGCCGGGGTCACCTTCAACCCGGCGCTGAATTACAGCAACAACTTCACTATTGCGACCAGCGTGGATGACGGTGTGGCTCCACCGGTGACGGGCACGAAATCCTTGATGACCACCAATGCAGTGCCGACAACCACGGGCATCGCCAATTTCACCGTCAACGAAGACGCGCCGGCGACGACCACGAATCTCTTCGCCGCTTTTGACGACAGCGAGGACCCCGACCCGGCCCTGACTTATACAATTACCGGCAACACGAACGCCACCCTGTTTTCCAGCACCCCCATAGACGGCGCGGCCGGCACCCTGACGCTCAACTACGCGGCGAACGCCAACGGTACCGCCGATATTACGCTGCGAGCAACGGATACTGCTGGCTCCTTCGTGGAAAGTACGTTCACGGTTACGGTCAGCGCAGTGAATGATGATCCTTCATTGAGTGCCAATACGAACCTCTCTCTTAATCAAGGTGGCTCGAGTGCGGTCACGAGCAGCGTTCTCAGTGTCACCGACCTGGATAATTCCGCGGCCCAGATCAGCTACACGCTAACGAACATTCCGATCGGTGGAACATTGTTCCTCAACGGGGCACCACTTGGCAGCGGCGACAGCTTCACCCAGGACGACATTAATAATAATCGTGTCACTTACTCCCATGGTGGCGGCGCAGCTTCAAGTGACAGTTTCTCCTTCACCGTTTCCGACGGGGCCGGCGGTACGCTTGGACCCATCACCTTCAGCGTCACCGTCGTCCCGGGCGGGTCGGGCCCACCGGGTACCGGAGGTGGCACCATCGATCCCCCGGCTCCGCCGCCAATCACCACCGATCCACCTCCGCCTGCAGGGGATCCTGCACCGACCGGAGCGACGGATCCCTCCGGAGGCGGCAATCCGACCCCCCTCACTTTCGGAGGGCCATCACTTTCCGGTGAGACGCAAAAGCCTCGCATATCGCATTACGACCCGATCGGGCTTCCTGAGCGGACTGAAAGCTCGACTACGCTTGACGAAGAAAATCAGCCAACAACGCAGGAAAATCAGTTCACGGGGCTCGCGGAAGATTTAACAGCCTTTGACGAACCTGCCGAAAGTACGGACGCACACCCCGAAGGCGATTCTATTTGGACATCCCTGGACAATACGGGATCGGAGATGCGGGACATTGCGGAGCTGCAAGGGATGCATCGCGAGATCATTGTAAATGTATCCAGAGGCATTGGCCTGTCGCTCACGGTGGGCTATATAAGCTGGCTTATCAGCTCCGGTACCCTGCTTGCGAGTGCGCTGGCGTCCATGCCCATGTGGACCAAGTTCGACCCGTTGCCCATTCTCGCGGGCAAGAAGAAGAGACGGAAGCGCAAAGATGGCGCGACCACACGCGAGCAGTCCGAAATGTCGGATAACGAAAAAGAGGTCGACGCGCTTTTCGATGATTCGAAATCAAAGAAGCGTGGCCGCGGGGACAAGCGATGAGCCGGCTTTCTCCCATTGTTCGCATCAGCATCGGCCTGGCACTGCTCACCATCAGCATTCTGCTCGCGGCTGATGCGATTTTTGGCTTGAGTCGGGCGCGGCTCGAGGCCACTCTGGATCTAAGGCAAAAGTTTACCGAGAGTCTCGCCATCCAGTTGAGCGCGCTTCTGCAAAATAACGATATCGACTCGATCACGACGACCATGCGGGCGCTTTCGAAGCGAAACGACGAGGTCATATCGCTCGCCTTGCGCGACGCTAAAGGCGTTACCAATGTAACAGTAGGCGATCACGAAAAGCACTGGGCCAACGTATCAAACGACAAATCGACGCCCACCCATGTTCAGGTAACGCTATTCAATGGTTCGAGGCCTTGGGGAAAGCTCGAGATTGGCTTCACTCCGTTGGCTCCCTCGGGTTTTTTGCAGATTTTCAGCCACCCTCTGGTTAGATTGGTGTTTTTTATTGGAATCATCAGCTTCGTCGCTTACCTGATATTCCTTCGCCGAACTCTGGCCCATCT
>CAMYJH010000014.1:127351-279964 GCA_947258715.1 uncultured Gammaproteobacteria bacterium | reverse complement strand
GAAGACATCGCGAGCAGCAACTGACAGAATTGAGAAAGATGCCCGTGCCCTCGGATCGCGGGCGGCCGGTGGCACACGCGCATTGCTACCCTGAATCAGCCCGAGTGCCCCGAAGGAGGTCGCCTCGACGTGAACAAGGTATTTGTTGGGACCATGGTCATGCTGACGCTCGTTCTAAGCGCCTGCGCTACGAGCGCGAGCAGGACATTCAAGGTCGAAGTGGACCAGCACAGCATGCAGTACACCCCAGCGCAGATCCGGGATTTCTTGAGGGACCGCGGGTTTAAACGCGTCAGATTCAAGGACCACACCAACAACAGGATGGTGTCTGAAAAACGGACTGCCGGGTCGAGCGAACAACACTTCCGATTGGAGACCGCGCAACAGATCGAGGTCATTGTCCGGCTGGAAAGCGTAAAGTATACCTTCGGGGACTCCAAACCCCGGGTCACGGTGAAGTTTATCGAGGACGGAGCCACCAGCCTGTCGGCGACTGCTCGTGAAGAGTACGACCGCTTGCTTGCGCGAGTCATCGAACGGGTCGGTGCAGACCGGGTCAAGGAGTGATCGGGGCAAAGCCCCGAGTCGGGCTAATGCTTAGCTGGCATTCTGATAGGAACCCCGGCGCGGTGCTCGTCAGCCTGTAGGGTGCAATAGCGACCGCGTATTGCACCGAATGAAAGACAAGCGTCACGCCCCAACGTGGCGCCTTCCGCCCTGCCAGGCCAATCACTGTTTTCAAGTCGCAACGGATTGACTGCGAAGAAGCTGGTGCCCTCCGGCATTCATGCATCCCGGTAGACCGCTATGGGTCACCATTGATGGGGTTTGCCGGATGGTGCAATACACTACGCTATTGCACCCTACGCATTTACGTCATGGAAACAATCATGCCGTCTGAACCCACCGAGAGAGCGACCCCCTCGCCGGAGAATTTGAGTTCCATGATCACACCGTGTTTATTGCTCAGCGACATCCAGCCCTTGCTCTTCTCGCCGACGGTTGCGCCCGCCTGCGCCTCGACGTAGGTACCCGGGAACTGCGAGATGTCCTTGAGGTTGTAGACCGCGCCCACCGCATTGATCTTCTGCACCTCCATTCCGCCTACGCCGAGGCCGAGGATCTTAAAAGGGTACTCGACACCCTTGAACTCCAGCACGCCGCCGCCGGTCTTGCCGCTGACCAGAAAGGCCACCTGGGTGCTTTTGATTTCCACCGTGCCCGACAACACCTTCGGCTCTTCCGTCGCTGTCGTTTGCGCTCCGGTGTAGCTGCCGCAAAGGCTCAACACCGTGGCCACAGCCCCGATTATCAAATTCCTGTATTTCATCTGTTCGATCCCTTGTTGATTGACGATATCGATTCGAGGCTCCGCGGTTCGGGCGGCCGGCTGTAATGGCGTTTCGCTGCCTCACGGGCCGTACAAGGGTCCGCCCGCTGTTGAGTGGCTGCCAAGGGCCACTGAAGCGCAACGGCGCTATGGGCCTTAGGTCCCATAGTGGGAACCCGAGACATTGATATAAAAAACCACTGCACCCTTCAGAAAACGGGGCCCGGTCTTTTTTGGCCAATTCGCGCCCATCTTCATGCCAGTCTCGACGGCGCCGCGGCCGGCGATAAAATACGCTGGACGCAGCCGCTCGGCGCGAAACGGCCAGATCGCGCGAGCGACTGATCCTGAGGTCAGTTAACGAGGCGAGTATTGCGTATGGAACCGGTGTTGCGTCTGAGTGCATCATCCACGAAGGCGCTGCTGTCGGGGATACGGTGGACACGGGGAACGTGAGTCAGACCCGTTTGCATCCGACGCGCCCGCTAATCGAGTTGCGCCGCGCAACCATCAACGGGAGAATTGTGAAAGTTCTGAGTCGAAGAGTTTTGAAAGCGTTGAGTTAAGGAGAGCGAGATGCATAGAAAGCCATATAAGACGATCAAACTCATGGGCGTCGCGGTGACCGCGGCCAGCTTGTGTGCTCCGGTCGTAAGCCCGGCACAAGGCGTGTACGCCTACCCCCAGGCGGGGCAGAGCCAGCAGCAGCAACAGAAGGATACGTCGGAGTGCCACATCTGGGCCGTGAACCAGACCGGCTTCGACCCCTATCGGGCGCCCGCCGCCGCGGCGCCGTCCTACTCCTCCGCGCCGCCCCCCAGCGGCGTGCAAAGCGGCGTGTTCGGTCGCGGCAGCTATGGCCAGGGAGGCGGCATAGCCGATGCGGGTAAGGGCGCCGCCGGCGGCGCGCTCATCGGCGCCATCGCCGGCGACGCAGGAAAAGGTGCCGCCATCGGCGCGGTCTCGGGACTGTTCATCGGCGGCGTGAGACGATCGAACGCGGAGGCGGAGCGCCAGCAGTGGGAGCAACAGCAGGCTCAGCAGCAGTATCAGCAGCAGCAGGCCGCTGCGGCCCAGCGCGCCCAACAGCAGCAGGCATACGAGCGCGCTTTCGCGACCTGCATGCGGGGCAGAAAGTACCAGGTCGGCTGAGGGCGGGCCATTTCACCGATTGTGATTTAGGAACATGGAGAACAGCATCATGCGCAGGACAATTTTCATCGCGACCCTCGCGCTCGCCGCCTCGAGCCTCAGCCTGACGGCGGCGGGCGAGACCGTCACTTACACGGGCACCGGTACCTACACCGCCACCCGTGCCCTTTTGCCCCTGTCCAACGGGGGCGCGGTCATGCACGTCGTCAACGACACCGTGGCTGCCGTCCAGCCGAGCGAATCGGGGTTCATGCACGGCGAATGCGCCGGCCTGGGTTATCTCAGTCCCGAGGATGAGTTGACGATCAAGACCATCTGCAACTTTGATTTGACTGGGGCCGATGGCTTCGTCGTCAGCCTCGAAGGGAGTCCGAAGGCGGGTGCGGCGGTCCAGGTGATGGGAGGACGGGGCAAGTTCGAGAAGGCCAGCGGCAGCGGCAAGGTCCGCCAGACGTATCTCCAGGGCGACCGCGGCTCCTACGAGTTCGAGTTCAAGATCACCACGCCTTGACGCGACGCCGGTCGTCGGAAGGGTAGTCCGCTGCGCGCGGCCTGTGCCATGAGCGAGACTGATTTCCGGTCCTGGCCATGACTCTGATAGGGGCATGAAAACGGATCTAACGACAACCACGAGATCCCTCGTCGTCCTCCTCGCGCTGGCGGTGTTGGCCGGGTGTTCCACCACCCGTACTTTAATGCCCACCCCGCACCTGTACTCGGAGGGGCACGAGGTCCTGTTCGAAGACCTTGCCCCGGAGCTGCAGAGCTCCAAGGTGCCGGTTTTCTATGTCACCGACCGCGCGCCGGAGACGGACGAGGCCGGGCAGCTCAAGTACGGCTTTCAGCGTTCGGCTTCTATCGGCTACGGTGAAGCGACCGTAGAGATCGGCGAGGGTGTCACCTGGCAGGAGGTGGTCGCGGCCAGTCGTTCTAGGAAGCGGGAGCAGCGACTGGGCATCGAGCTGCGCCAGGTGCGCGAGCTCGGGCGCACTCCGTCCACCCCGTATCCGATCGTGCCCCGCGGCGGATTCTTCGACTACACCCCGACCTCGCTCGAGCAGGGCCGAGTCGCGCTAGAGAAATTTCGGCAGCAGATTGACGCCCGTCTGGCGCTGACGCCGCGCAAGGAGGTGCTGCTATTCGTGCACGGCTACAACAACAGCTTCAGGGATGCGGCGCTCACCTGGGCCGGAATGTGGCACTTCTTCGGCCGCGAAGGTGTTCCGGTGCTCTACACCTGGCCCGCAGGCCATGGTGGCCTGCTGGGCTACGCGGTCGACCGGGAGTCGGGCGAGTTCACCATCCACCACCTCAAGATGCTGCTGAAAGCACTGTCGGAATTCCCGGAGGTCGAAGGTCTGCGCATCTTCGCTCACAGCAGAGGAACCGACGTGCTGGTCACGGCGTTGCGCGAGCTTTTCGCCGAGTCCCGCGCCGCCGGGGTCGACCCGAGGGAGCGGTTTAGAATTCGACACCTCATGCTCGCGGCGCCCGACCTGGACCTTGGCGTCATGGAGCAGAGGGTGATGACCGAGCCGATCGGGATTGCAGTCGGCGCCATTACCATCTACGTGTCGCCGACGGACAAGGCCCTGGGAATCTCGAGGTGGCTCTTCGGAGGCCTTCGGCGTCTTGGCACGGCGGAAGCGACATCTTTGGATAGATCGACCTACGCGCGGCTAAAGACCGTCGGAAACGTGAACTTTGTCGAGCTGAAAGGCGACGGCGGCAGCTTCGGGCACAGCTACTTCCACGAAAATCCGGCGGTCAGCTCCGACGTCTTGCTTGCCATACGATTCGATCGAAAACCGGGCGCGGAGCACGGGCGCCCCCTCGAACCTCAGGGAAACCATTTCTGGCTGATCCGCGACGGCTATCTTCTCCCACCACCTTAGGGACATTCAGAGTTCGTAAGCTATTGATTTTCTGATTAACCGCAGTGATGTCTCTCCGACGTTCGTCAAATAGAAAATCAATAGCTTACGAACTCTGAATGTCCCTGTTCGTCAGATGCGTGTACTTCTTGCTGCCCTCCTCCTAGCCGCAGCGTCGAGCACTTTCGGCGCGCAAGACGTTTCGCCCGATGTGGCCGACAACGCCCTGCTGCTGGCAGCATCCAGCGGTCGCGCCGACCTGGTCGAGTTTGCCCTCGAGCAGGGCGCAGACATCGAGGCCCGCGAAGATAACCGGGAAACAAAAACAGCGCTGATCATCGCCACCCAGGCGGGACACGTGGCGGTGGTGGACACGTTGCTGAAACGCGGCGCTATGGTCGATGCCCGCACCGCGGGTGGCCTCACTGCGCTGATGCACGCCGTGATCGCCGGCCACCTGGAGCTGGTAAAGCGCCTGGTTGATTACGGCGCCGACCTTAACTTGCGCGAATATCGCCAGGGCGACGCGGCGCTTCACATGGCGGCCCGCGGCGGTAACTTGAGCATCCTGATCCATCTTCTCGAGCACGGCGCCGATCCCAACGTCGCCTCGGCCAACGATGGGCGCACCCCGCTTATGCTGGCGGCGCGCGAGGCGGGCGGGCTCGAAGCCGTGACCGAGCTGATCGCACGGGGCGCTGACCCCAACCGAAAGGCGGCGGACGGATATACCGCCTTGATGGGTGTGGCCTTTCGCGGTTACGCGCCCATTTCGGCGGCGTTGCTGCTCAACCGGGCGGATCCCAACGCGGTGTCGGACGATGGTCGCAGCGCCCTGCACCGGGCCGCGATGCGCGGCCGCATCGAGATCATCGAACAACTGCTCGAAGCGGGAGCAGATGGACAACTGCGGGCGCGAAACGGCGATACCCCTCTCGGCGCGGCGGTGTTTTACGGTCAACGGGAGGCCGTCGAGCTGCTCTTGGAGTCCGGCGTCGATCCCAACGGGCCGGCGCTAAACGGAGAGACGCCGCTGATGCGGGCGGTGCGGGGCAACCACCCCGAGATCCTGCGGGATCTGCTGGCGCGCGGTGCGAACGCCAACGTTCAGACCGGCGGCGACGGCGCGACAGCGCTGATGCTGGCCGCCGACCGCGGGCTCCAGGACTCGGTGCAGCTGCTGCTGCGTGCGGGCGCGGACGTCAACCGCCGCGCGCGGGACGGCCGCACCGCCCTCGCCGCCGCCGAAGCCATCGAAGATAACGAAACCATCGACCTACTGCGCCGCGCCGGCGCCACAAACTAGAGGAGGGACATTCAGAGTTCGTAAGCTATTGATTTTCTATTTGACGATAATCGAAGAAACATCACCACGGTGAATCTGAAAATCAATAGCTTACGAACTCTGAATGTCCCTGCACGTCCCTGCACGTGTTGGGCACATGAAAGACAGTCTGTGGAGCGTCGCCCTGTTTCGCTGCGAGTCCATTTTGCTGCGCAGCCACTGGGTGATGGTGGTGATGGATCAGTTTACCCGCCGGATCGTCGGTTTCTCGGTCCATGCTGGAGGCGCGGATGGCCCTGGGTTATGTCGCATGTTCAACGACATCGTTTCTCGACAGGCAGGTCCACGCTACCTCAGCTCCGACAACAGCCCCTTGTTCGAACACCATCGGTGGCAAGCCAACCTGCACATTCTCAATATCGAAGCTGTCAGAACGGTCCCCTATGTGCCGCTTTCACGTCCGTTCATTGAGCGGCTCATTGCAACGGTCAGGCGGGAATATCTCGACCACATCCTGTTCTGGAATGCACGCGATCTGCAACGAAAGCTTGTGGAATTCCAGAGTCATTACAACGAGGCGCGGGTGCACAGCTCGCTAGAGGGGCGAACCCCAGCCGAAGTGGCTGAACTTCTACCGAGTCCCGCACCTGCGGGGAGTGAGTACCGATGGCACTCGGCGTGCGGCGGGCTGTACGAACTCCCGATCGCGGCATGAGCGTTAATTCGCTACCCACAGGCAATGGCGTTAGCTAAACGATAATTCGAACGGCATCTGCGATGGTCCGCTCATGGTCGATTCTGTTGAAAAACTCCAAAACTCCGCAGCCTCAAAATTCCACGGAATTTTTTTGAGGGGCAAACCCGCAATCAAGAGCTACTGTTTGCCTCTCTAAGAACCGTCAGAGCGAGTTTTCATGCCACTATCGCTGTCCCCTCGCATCTACGATAAGAATCGGCGCTTAGAATATAAATTTGAAGTCGCTGACAGCCGAGAAAAGAGTTTTTCAACAGAATCGGTCGTAAGCGGACGTTCCGACATCCTGCCGAACCGCGTGCCGCTCGCATTCCCTCAACCCATGATGTGATAGCCGCCGTCGACATAGATGGTCTGGCCGGTGATCAGACGGGCCGCCGGTGTTGCTAAGGCGGCGGTCGCGATGCCGACATCTTCGATGCCGGCGAGCTGGTGGGCGGGGGCCCGGCTCATCGCATCGGCGAGCAGCTCATCGAACTCCTTGAGCCCAGAGGCGGCGCGCGTGCGAAGCGGGCCCGGGGAGATCGCATGAACTCGGATGTCCTTCGGACCAAGCTCGTACGCGAGATAGCGCACCGTGCTCTCGAGCGCAGACTTGACCGGTCCCATCAACTCGTAGTTCTTGATGACCTTTTCCGCCCCGTAGAAGCTCATCGTGAAAAGCGCGCCGCCATCCACCATGAGGGGCTCAGCAAGACTCGCCATGCGAACAAACGAGTGACAGGACACGTCCATCGCGGTGAGGAACCCCTCACGCGAGGAATCCACGAGACGCCCATGTAGATCCGCCTTGGGCGCATAGGCAATCGAGTGTAAGGCGAAATCCAGCCGGCCCCATGTCTCCTTGATGGCTTCGAAGACGGCCTCGAGCTGTCCCGGCACCTGCACGTCCAAGGGCAGGAACAAGGGCGCTTCGAGCTCGCTCGCGAGCGGCTCGACATAAGAGCGCGCGTTGTCGTTCAGATAAGTGACCGCCAGCTCGGCCCCGTAGTGCTTGAATGCCTCGGCGCAGCCGTAAGCGATGGACTCGCGATTTGCAATGCCAATGACAAGCCCCTTTTTGCCTTCCAGTGAACGATCACGATCGTCGAACATGTTGCCTCCCATATGACATACCCATATGACACAGCGCCTAGCGCTCGAGCACGCTGACGGGTTTGCCTAGAACGGAGTCGTTGAGAACCGCGAGGGTGTGGAGCGCGATCATTCGCTCCTCGTCAGTGGGAATGACCCAAGCGGATGGGCCGCGGCCACCCGGCTTGGTGATACGAGGTCCCCCCGCGTTATTCGCGGATGGATCAAGCTCAATTCCGAGCCATGCGGCATCTTCGCACACGCGTGCCCGAATGACGGGTGATTTCTCGCCGATCCCAGCCGTGAACACCACACCGTCCAGACCACCGAGCACGGCGGCTAGCGCACCGAGTTCCCTGCCGATTCGGTACACGAAGTAGTCGATCGCCTCGGCCGCCCCCGGCGCATTGCTCTCGAGCAGCACACGCATGTCGTTGCTCAAACCCGATATGGCCCGCATCCCGGCATCATGATAAAGAAGGGTCTCGACCTCGTCCGGGCTCATGCCCTTCTGCCGAATGAGGTGTAAGACCACGCCCGGGTCCAAATTGCCACAGCGGGTTCCCATCGGTAGCCCGTCGAGTCCCGTGAAGCCCATCGTGCTGTCCATGCTCATGCCCTGGTGAAGTGCGCACATGCTGGCGCCGCTGCCGAGATGCGCAACGACAATCCGACCACGCGCAATCTCCGGTGCCATGTGCTCCAGCTGCCGCGCGATGTACTCGTAGGACAGACCATGAAAGCCATAACGCCGGATTCCCTCCTCGTAAAAGGCCTCCGGCAGGGCGAACCGGTCGGCCCGCTTTGGATGACCACGATGAAAAGCGGTATCGAAGCAAGCAACCTGCGGCAGATCGGGTCGTGTCTGGCGAGCCGCGGAGATTCCGGCGAGGCTGTGCGGCTGGTGCAGTGGCGCGAGAGGAACGAGCGCGGTCAGGGTTTCCAAGACTTCATCGTCGACGAGGACCGCCGCGCTGTAGTCCGGTCCGCCGTGCACGACGCGGTGCCCGATTCCAAGTAAGTTCGCGTCGGCGAACTCGCTGCGCAGCCAGGCGCCAATCCGCGCTATCGCCCGCAAGTGACCCTCCCCCCTTGGCAACGGATCCCACTGATCGTCTACGAGAACCTGCGCCGACGCGTCACGCACGCGAAACCGCGGCGCGGTGCCGATACCGGCCACCTCCCCACGACACACCAGCTCGAGCTCCGGTTCTCCGACCCCGAACACCGAGAACTTGATGCTCGAGGACCCCGCGTTGACGACGAGAAGCACGTCGCTCATCCCGCATTCTCCATATCGCCGCGGCGCGCGTGGGCCTGCAACATGGCCACCGCGCACGAAGCCATCCGCGTGCGCACGCTGTCTGCACGGCTTGTGAGAATCACCGGCACACGTGCGCCCAGCACAATGCCGGCCGCATCAGCCCGCGCGAGAAAGGTCAGCTGCTTGGCGAGGATGTTGCCCGCCTCGAGGTCGGGCGCGAGCAGGATGTCGGCGACGCCGGCCACCGGCGAGTCGATCCCCTTGGTCCGTGCCGCTTCCGGGCTGATGGCGTTGTCCATCGCGAGCGGGCCGTCGAGCACCCCGCCTGTGATCTGGCCCCGGTCGGCCATCTTACAGAGCGCCGCCGCCTCCAAGGTCGAAGGGATCTTCTTAGTCACCGTTTCGACGGCCGAGAGGATGGCCACCTTCGGTTCGGCTACACCGAGCACGCGAGCGAGGTCGATGGCGTTCTGACAGATGTCGCGCTTCGTTTCGACGTCGGGAGCGATATTGATGGCGGCATCGGTGACGATCAGCATCTTTGGATACGTCGGCACGTCCATCACGAAGGCATGGGAAATGCGTCGCTCCGTCCGCAGACCGGCGGCAGACGACACCACCGCCCCCATGAGCTCGTCGGTGTGCAGGCTGCCCTTCATGAGCATCTCGGCCTCGCCCTCGCGAACCAATTCCGTCGCGGCGCCGGCGGCCGCGTGGCTGTGGGGTGCGTCCACGAGGCGCAGACCGCTGAGATCCAGCCCGCACTGCTCGGCGACGGCGCGGATCTTTGCCTCCGGCCCCACCAGCAGGGGGACGATCAGGCCCGCCCGCCCCGCCTCCAGGGCCCCGGCCAGCGAAGAGTGATCGCAGGGATGTGCGACCGCGGTAGGTATCGGGTCGAGCGGCTCGCATCGATCGATGAGCTTCTCGTAGCCTTCGTGGTCGCTGACTGTCACGCCCGGTATCTCCGGGCGCTCCACCACCACCTTCTTTCTCGGTGCGAGCACCTCCGCCGATCCGCTGAGCACCAGTTCGTCGTTCTGATTCACTCCCTGGCAGTCGAAGGCCACGACCCCGTCGTCGTGCTTCTCGGTCGCGGTCACGGACACGGTTAGGGTATCCCCGAGGGCAAGAGGCCGATGAAATCGCAGGCTCTGGCTACGATAAGTGGTGCCCGGCCCGGGGAGAACGTTTCCGAGCAGAGTGGAGAACAGCGCACCGCCCCACATGCTGTGACCGACGACCTCGCCCAGCTCGCTCGACTCGGCGTACTCCTCGTCCATGTGAGTAGGATTCAGGTCGCCCGATAACGCTGCGAACAAGTCGATGTCCCGCTCGCTCAAGCGCCGCTCGAGCCGAGCGGAGTCGCCGAGCTCGATCTCGTCGAATGTTTGATTCTCCAGTGTTTCCATAAACACTCCGAATGCGCAGTTCTTCAACCTCTGGCTTCGGGCCGATCTTCCGCCACGGCGCCGGCGGGATCACCCGCTACCGGTTGTTAAAATGGTTGCCGCTTTGCGGTGGCCCCGGGGCTGGCCTTTCTTCGCCGCTGCGGCGCGGCGCGTACGGGGCTTGGCCGGCGTAAGCGCTGCGGGCGAGAAGATCGCGGCAACGGCTTCGAGCCGCGCCGTGGACTCTTCGGTCATCGTGCCGCTGACCGTCACCACCTTACGAATGCGCTCGAGCATCGCGGCCGCTTCGCTCTCGTGGCCTTCGATGAGCTTCGGAAGCGACTCGATGGCACGCTCCTCATCGAGAAGGAGCATGAAGAACTGCTCGCGTATGAGGGCCTTGAACTCCTCGAGCGTGAGATCCCCGCCCTCCGTTTCGTGGATCTGGCGCAGCATCTCGAAGCCGCGCTCATCGACCAGCTTGGTCGGCATGCGAATATAGACCAGGGCACGGATGGCGGCCTCACGCAGCCCGCCCTCGTCCATCGATGCTCGCAGCTCCGCGACGCGATTCTCGACGAAGGCTAGGTGCTCCGGCGACGTCCCCGGATGTCGCCGCGCGGGAGCGTCGGACCCCTTGAGCCCGAGCAGCGCCTGGACCAACGGCTGACCGTACACGGCGAAGAAGAACGCCTCCTGCGTCGCGTCGCGCCAGACCCGGTACGCGTCGAGCCCGGCGGTCAACGCTTGCGACCAGGCGTTCTGCCAGGCGAGCAGTGGGTTGTCGTCGGATACCGGCTGACGCTCGGTGCGCACCCGCTCGGCAAGCGACTCGACCATCTTCATGGCGGGATTGAGGTCGGAGAACACCTCGAAGCCGACCCGGGCGGGATGCAGGTGGCGCGCCCGCTCGGCGATCTCTTCGTTCACCATGGCGCGCACGAAGGGCTGCGCCGTGGTGCGGTACAGACCATGGGTGATCTCCGACAGACGCGCGACCGCGGCGAAGCTGCGCTCGTCGTTGGCGTCGTTCTCCCCCATGGCGCGGATATCGTCCACCGAGCGGAGCTCGAATTGCGATATGTAGTCTCCCTTGACCAGGTCCACGCCGGCGTCGTCCACTTGCTTGCTGCTCAGCACGGCCTCATAGAGGCCCGGAGGCAGGCAGTCGATGAGGTCGATGTTGTTGGCGAACTCGCGGTGCTCCTTCTTGGCGACGCCTCCCGATACGAAGATCCCGAGATGACCGACGCTCTCGTGAACCGCGTAGACAATCGTTTGACCGGCGGCCCGGATGTCGTCGGTGCCCTCGTAGAGATCGGGGATCCAGCCGAGCGCCTGCTGCGGCGGCGTGATGTTGTCGCCCTTGGAGCAGAAGCAAACGATGGGTGACCGGATGTTGCGCAGATCGACGCGCACGCCGTCGGACAGGACGATTTCCCCGGTGGAAAGGTTGTTGCCCACGAAGAGCTCGTCCACGATCCACTGCATCTCCTCCGCGTTGAGCAGAACGTGCCCGCCCCACCAGCGCTCGAAGCCGAGATAGCGCGGGCCCTCGGTGTCGACCTTCGAGTAGACGCCGTACTGCTTGCTCCACAGAGTGTTGGCTGGGTTGAGCCCCTCGAAATTGTGGACCAGCCAGGCGCCGTCAAAGATGCCGTTGCCCGTGTCACCGGTCAGTGCCGTGAGCCAGCTGCCACCAAGCAGCCCACCCGTGTAGCGCATAGGGTTCTGGCCTTTGACGCCGGCCCAGTAAGAAAGCGGCGAACCCGCCAGGATGAGCGGGCCGCAAAGCTCGGGGTACACCGCGGCCAACATCATGACCGCCCACCCGGCCTGGCAGTTGCCGATGATTGCGGCTCGCCCCTCTGCCTCCGGGTGCAAGTCCCGGATATGCTCGAGAAAGCGCGCCTCGGCTCTCAAGACGGCTTCGATGGTTTGCCCCGGCTCGGGCTTCGGAGTGAAGCCGACGAAGTAGCAGGGGTGACCGGCACCAAGCACGACGCCGATCTCGCTATCGGCCTTGAATCCACCGATACCCGGTCCGTGCCCGGCCCGGGGGTCGATAATGACGAAGGGGCGCTTGTGCTTGAGCGTCTCGACGCCCTTGGGCGGCACGATGCGAACCAGACCGTAGTTGACCGGTTCGGGCAACGTGCGCCCGTCGATCAAGACTTCATAGTCATAATCAAGCACGTGCGGAGCAGTCTGCGCCATGTGCTCACGGTACTGATTACCGCGCTGCCGCATTACGTCCCAGTAAAGCACCGTACGCTGTGCAGCGTCGATCAGATATTCACTCATGGGGTCCATCGTTGTCTCCATTAGGTCGTTACCTAACGCTATGCTGCGTCGCAGCATTTCACTGTGATCCAGATCAAGAAAACCTCGCTTGGGATGTTGGGCTCGGCAGGACAATCATTGTGATGCGGCCAGTCATCATTATGACCGGCCCGCTTCGGCAGGCTGGGACTACAAGCTCACTATAATCTCGAGGAAGCGCGAAACCGTCCGGGCGATCGCCCCGATACGAAAGTGCGTTGTCGGCGCCTACTTACGTACGGGTAAGTGCGGTCCAACCGTTCTTTTTGTGATCACGGCGACTTTTGCTTGTACTGCGTTGCGTCGAACGAGTGGAACGAGCTTGCGCCGCATGTCAGCTCCTGGCCTGAACCTGAGAAGAAACAGGATCGCGTGAATCGTGTCGTTTATGGCCTTACGGGACTGCACGAGACTCGATAAGCGGCCTGACGAAGCCGCCCACACGAAACATCACGCAATTCAATCGCTTCAAATTTCCGCGATGCACCGTCCGTTGTTATAGAATTAACTGATACTTGCTTAAGGGTCGAGTCTGGCCTGAACCCAATTAAGCCATCCGGGCCATGCCGTGAATACATCCATGTTAGCTCGGCGCCGGCGTGCCTACTGGTGACGGTCTCGGAAAGTTTTCCTCGAATCAACCCGTAACAGCCTCTCTCTGTGTATGTATATAAGTGTCGTTTGGGGCTGAGTCCAAATCAGATCCCAATTTCTTAGCTCCGGTTGCTATGTTCCGAAAGTCTCAACGGTAGTAAGCTAAGTTGGCTGTGATGTTTGTGCGGAACAAAAGTGAGAATTAAGTAAACCGTCACCATAACTTGTCATGCTGCAATTTCTGAGTTCGGTTTTCGCCGGGTCAAGAGAGCAGCGCGCGGGGCCGGATAGAGACCTGATCGAACGTGCGATCGAGCGCGTAGTAGATGGGACCGACCCGCGCCTGCGAGGACTGACCAAATATCGCAAGCGATTGCGTCCGGCGGTGGAAAAAGCCGTGGTCCATGTGCTGGGCATGGTTGACGATCTCCCGGAACCCGCGGAAATCAGCCGCCGAGCATACAGCGTGGATCCGTGCCTGCGCGCGTTCTTTGTTTCGAGTTCTCATCTGCTGGAGGTTATCGGGAACTCGAGGGCAATCAGAGACTATGTTGGCAACGCCGTTGATACGCTGCCGGATGAGATCTTCGGTGTGCTGGCCATGGAATGGCAAGAGAAGAATGTACTCGGCATGGAACTCGTAGGCGACACGGTTCAGCGGGACGTGCCGCAGGTGACGGTAAATTTCTTCAATCACCGTTATGTGGGACCCAGTGGTAGCGAAACGGAAACACGCCGTCAGGTGGAAATACGAATCTTTGACTATCTGATCGAGCAGGCACTGGGGCGCATTGTGGCGGCACGCAGCAAACAGACCGAACTCAAACAACAGCAGCGCTTGTTGAAACGCAAGCTCGATACGATGAAGAGCGGCAACTGGGGGCTGAAGCCGATGTTCGGCAAAACGGAAACGTCAGAACCGGATCACGTGGCGCTTGAGTCCAAGATCAAAGCGATCGAAGGACAGTTGTTCAAACTCGGAGCCGGACCGCGAAGTCTGGAGGCGTGTTGTGAACATATCGATGAGACGCTTGGCCGCCCGTCGGACTGGGTTGCACAGCGCAAAATTAATCTGAACCTGGATGACATGTTGATCAAGGTTGATGTCGCCTCAACCCGGCGCGCCAACCAACTGGAACTGACCGAGTTGTTTTCCTGTACGGGCGAGCGTCGCGTCGTGATGCCGGGAAGATTTCCACGGCAGGAACTTCCTGAGCAACCGGACTTCCTGGAACAAGCAAAACGTTATTTGTATTGACGGCTGTACAAGCGTCAGAAATCGCTGTTCTTCGCCTTCTCGTTTTCCAGGGCCTTGTCCGTGATTTCTTTATAAAGATGGATCATTTTCGCTGCCAGGTCCTGCCATTCCGGATGACGGTCGACCAAGGGACGAATGCGTTGCGCGTCTTCGAATACCGTTTCGAGGAAATGGATATCTACTTCGGCGAGTTTTTCACCTCGGTCCACCATTTCCTTGAGGGATAGGGCCCGCGGCAAGCGCTGGGTTTCCAGCCTTTTTGCCAACACTTCAATGAGTCCCGTATCTTTTGATGTGTCTGCCATGTCCGCCTCCGGTCATCTGAGGTGATAGGATAGATCGGTATCTCTCAGGGATATAGCTATATTCCCCCAGAGATGCCTCGTCGTCGTACTTGTCCCTCATGTTTCGCTTGCCCAGGGTGACCTTTTTTAAGGAAAGTCTGATCTATTCGATGTATTCACGTGATGCAATGGGTTGCGGTGCTAGCGATGGCCGATGGGGGTATTTCGAGCTCTCGCTGGCCCAGGTTGGGGCCGATTTCTCTGTTTCTCGCCGGGTTCTGTTTGCTGCGGGCGGATTATCCCGAGGATAGTCGCAACAATTGCCTTCGCACCATGAACAGATTGGCCAGCGCGCAGGTGACATGAAGCCGATGGGAATTCTTCATCAACCCCCGATAACGCACCCTGGTGAAATCGAAGATCCGCTTGATGACCTGCAACGGATGCTCGCCCTTGGCCCTGACCCGAGACTTGGTACGATTACGCGACTTCTGCTCATCGCTAAGCGGGCGATTGCGCGTACCTTTCTCATGTATGAAGCTCTGCGCGCAAGGCGCCTTGTCCAGCATCGCTTCGCGTTGCCCCACGTAGGCCGAATCGCCCCACACCCGGGTCTCGCCTCCATGCAGCAATGCCGGCAGCTTCTGCGAGTCGTGTACGTTGGCCGGCGTCGCCTCGACCGAATGGACCAGCTTCAAGCGCGAGTCCACCCCGATGTGCGCCTTCATCCCGAAATACCACTGATTGCCCTTCTTCGTCTGATGCATCTCGGGGTCGCGCCGCTTGGCCTTGTTTTTCGTCGAAGTCGGCGCGCTGATGAGGGTCGCGTCCACAATCGTCCCGGTACCCGCCTTGAGTCCTTGCGACTGCAGGTGCCGCCCAACCGCACGGAATATCCGTTTGCCCAGACCGTGCCCCTCGAGAAGATGGCGAAACTTGCACACCGTCGTCTCGTCCGGCACCGGCTCCTTGCCCAGGTCAATACCCACAAAACGGCGCATCGCGTTCGAGTCGTACAGCGCTTCTTCCACTGCCGGATCTGCCAGGTTGAACCAGTGCTGAAGAAAGTGAATCCGCAGCATGCGCTCCAAACCCACCGGCGGGCGGCCAGCCCCGTCACCCTTGGGATACACCGGCTCAATCAGTGCGCACAAGTCACCCCACGGCACGACACGTTCCATCTCGTCGAGAAATTGCTCGCGCCGTGTACGCTTTGCGTAGCGCTCAAATCCATTTTCCGCAAAAGTCTTCTGATGCATCGCAGACCCCTGATTCGTCTCTTATCCCTGGAAACCCTATGATCTCATATCAGACTAATAAATCAGAGGTTCCCTTAGTCAGAGTCCCGATGCTTCCGCCGGCATTCGTTTTCGAGCTTTGAAATTACTATCGGCTGGCGCACGACGCATTCTGGATATTGTGGGCCTTGACTTCCGCCTACTCTAGAAGGAAAGAGGGTGACCGGATCCGTTCGGTGACAGCCGTGGAGATCCCAAAGCCGAGGCTCAAGGGGAGGACCAGAGAATGGCCAAGGACAAGAAGAAATCGAAGAAAGCCAAGCGTGTCGAACGCGACGGACCGGCCAGACTGGCCACCAAGGACTATGAACAGGAGCTGACCAGGCTCCAGGGCAAGCTGGTCAAGCTCCAGTACTGGGTCCAGGCCGAGGGCGCCCGGATCATCGTCGTGTTCGAAGGCCGCGACGCGGCGGGCAAGGGCGGGGTGATCAAGCGCATCACCGAACGGGTGAGCCCGCGCGTCTTCCGCGTGGTCGCGCTGCCGGCTCCGACGGATCGTGAGAAGACCCAGCTCTTCATGCAGCGCTACATGGCCCACTTCCCGGCGGCGGGCGAGATCATCCTGTTCGACCGCAGCTGGTACAACCGCGCCGGGGTCGAGCGGGTCATGGGCTTCTGTACCAAGCAAGAATGCGAGCGCTTCCTGCGCGAGGCGCCGTTGTTCGAGTCGGCCATCGTCAAGCACGGTGTCCAGCTGATCAAATACTGGTTCGACGTCGGGATGGAGGAGCAGGAACGTCGCTTCCGCAAGCGGATCACCGACCCGCGCAAGATCTGGAAACTCAGCACGATGGACGTCGAGTCCTACAAGCGCTGGTACGACTACTCGCGCGCCAGGGACGCGATGCTGGAAGCCACCGACACGGACACCGCCCAGTGGCATGTCGTCCAGGCCGACGACAAGAAGCGGGCGCGTCTCAACTGCATCTCGCACTTGCTGTCGCAAATCCCCTACAAGGATCTCACGGGGAAGAAGGTGATCCTGGGCAGGCGGAACACGAAAGGCAAGTTCGACGACGGCGCGTCGATGGCCAAGAGGCGCTTCGTGCCGGCCGTCTATTAGAGGATGAGGAAGCAGCTGCCCAACGGTGTCCAGGAGCCGGCCGTCGCCCCGCAGCGGTCCCACGCCGAACCCGTCAACGGGGTGACGGGAAGGAACATCCAGCCCGTATTGCCGTCTCACGAAACAGTCGGCCTACGCCACGGCTAGAAACCGCAATTCACAACGTACTTGGAGGCACTGACATGCAGTTCGTGAGATCAGCCGGATTGGCGTCCATCGTGGTTCTTGCTGTGGCCCCCGTGGCAGTGGCGCAGTCGCCGGTAGAGGCCGACAAGCACAGTTGCGCGGAGCTGGAAAAAATGATCGATGACGCCGGCAAGCTTCAGCTAAACGCCCGAATCCGCAACCCCAACGGCAGCGAAGGCTACAGCCTGAATACATTCATATCCCGCGGGACGCGCTGTGAGTTCATCGGCGAGCGCCATTCGCGATGGCGCATCTACGCGGCCGGCAAGGAAATCTGCGAGGATCTCTACGTCTGTCTGCCGCGCACGACCGACCGGTGAGCGGACAGGTATGGAGGTGTCGGGACGGACATACAAGGAAGGATAAACGGCCTTTCTCGCCTCGTCGAGCATGCGTCGGTGCGGTTCGGAGCCACGAAATCAGCAGTACGCGCGTTGCTTTGAACAGCTTTGAAAGCGAATTTCTTTGCAATGTCTCAGGCTCGGTCGCAAATGGGTGCCGTGACGGGTGTTTTCGCGGGCGAACAGTGAGCCCGGCGCAGCTCAGCACGAGTGGGTCCGTGCCCATGCCCGTCAGGGCATGGCATCCGTGCCTAACGATGGTGGACTTACAAACTCTGAATGTCCCTGCACGTGGTGTCGAGGATCTCTAGCGTGTCGGCGAAGTCCTGGTCGGTGTGCACCGCGGAGACGAAGCGGCGCACGTTGGGCAGCACGTAGACGCCGCGCTCCAGCAGCGCGAGATCCAGCGCCATGGAGCGCTCCAGGTCGCTGGCCAGGATATCCATCTGGTTGCGTGGATCTTTGTCGCTGAACAGAAACTGCCACAACGACGCGCGGCCGGTGACGCGGACGGGAAGTCCGTGGCGGTCGAGCACGCCCTGCATCTCAAGATAAAAGCTTTCGGCGCGCGCGTTGAGCCCGTCGTGGAAGCCGGGCTCGGAGATAAGCTCCAGCGTCGCCAGCGAGGCGGCGGCGGCCACCGGATTGCCGTGCAGGGTGCCGTTGATATAGGCGTAGTCGGATTTTCCCTTGTGGCGCGGATTGGTGCGGTCAACGATATCTTCGCGCCCGGCGACGCAGCCAAGCGGTCCGCCGCCGCCGACAATTTTGCCGTAGGAGGCCAGATCCGGCTTCACGCCGAAGAACTCCTGCGCGCCGCCTAAAGCCAGGCGGAAGCCGGTCACCACTTCGTCGAAGATCAACAGCACGTCGTTCTCGTCGGCGATGCGGCGCAGTCCCGGCAGAAAGTCGTGGTTCGGAAAGATCACCCGCTGCACCGGCTCGACGATAATAGCGGCGAGATCTTTGCGCTGCGCGCGCACGATCTGTTCGACCACATCGAGATCGTTGTAGGGCGCGATCAACATGGTGTCCTTGAGCGGCGCCGGTACGCCGCCCGAATCCGAAGACGCTTGCGGATAGTTTGCCGGCGCCGTCGGAAACTGACTGAACGACGCGTAGTCGTGATTGCCGTGGTAGGCGCCCTCGAACTTGAGGATCTTTTCTTTTCCCGTGAACGCCCGGGCGATGCGCATGGCGTAGGCGGTGGCTTCCGAGCCCGTGGTAGTGAAGACCAGCTTCTCGGCGCAGGGAATGAGACCGAGCAGCCGCTCGGCGAGCTCGATGGCGGTGGAATTCAGGGTGCCGAAGAAGTGCAGGCCTTTGGCCGCCTGGCGCTGCACCGCTTCTACCACCTGCGGATGGTTTGCGCCCAGGATATTCGCCCCGGCGCCGCCCACGTAGTCGATGTATTCGCGGCCTTCGGCGGAGATGAGGCGCGCGCCGCGGGCACCGTCGATGACGAAACGCGCGTGCTCGGGCAGGGAATAGCCACCGAGGCCCGCGCCGGGCAAAACACGCTCCGCCCGCTGATAGAGTCCGTCCTGAACACTCGGTGTTTCGCTCATTGTCGTTTTCATCTCAGCCTCCAAAAAAACACTTCAGGCGCGCGGGCGCTCATTGTCGGGATCGTACAGGGCTTCGGCGACAACCCGCGCCGGCCGCTTTTTGCCAAGCATCATCACCTCGAGACCGGTGCCCGGCGCGGCGTGATCTGGCGTCACGTAACCGAAGCCGAGCGACGCTTTGACGCTGGGTCCCCATGCGCCCGAGGATACCGCGCCGACGCGATCGCCGTCGGCAAAGATCGCTTCTCCGCCGAGGCAGTCGGCATCCTCGGTATCCACCTGGAGGTATACGCACTGCCACGGACGATTGTTCGAATCCAAGCTTCGCCGCGTTGCCGCGTCGCCTAAGAAACCACCCGGCTTGTTCAGGCGCACGAAACGCATCACGTCGGCCTCCGGCAACGTCACCTCGTTGGTGAGCTCGGAAGCCCCTTTGAACATCTTCTCCATCCGCATCGCGTTCATGGCGAAGGATCCATAGTGCGCGATATCGTGCGCTTGGCCTTCAGACCACAGGGCATCGAACACGGCCAGCGTGCTCGCTTTCGGCAGATGCAGCTCCCAGCCGAGCTCTCCCGCATAGGAAAGCCTCAGGGCACGAACTTGAGCACCCGCAATCGAAATCGTCTGCGCGCTGAGCCAGGGAAAGGATTGATTGTCGAGCGGCGCTTCTGTCACCTGGGTCAAGACGTCGCGAGAGCGCGGGCCCTGCAGCGCGATTGCGCCGAAGTCCTTCGATAGATTCTCGATACGCACGTCTTCGCCGGACCGCATGTGCTTGTTGAGCCAGTCGCGAACGCGCAATTCGAAGAACGCGGCGAAGACGAAATAGAAGCGATGTTCGTCCATGCGCACCACCGTGGTTTCGGCCTCTATGGTGCCCTTCTCGTTCAGCAGATGACTCAGCACGATGCCGCCGATTTTTCTCGGCACCCGGTTGGCGATCATGCGACTGACAAAAGCTTCCGCATCACTTCCAAAGACATCGATCTTGGAGAAGGCGGAGATATCCATGATCCCAACGCGCTCGCGCACCGCCCCCACTTCCTGCGCCACTGCCTCGTACCAATCAGGCCTGCGAAAAGAGTAAACGTCCTCTTGCGCCAGACCGTTACGCGCGAACCAGCGCGGCCGCTCCCAGCCGAACACCTCTTCGTGCACGGCGCCTTCCGACTTCAGACGCTCATAAAGCGGGCTCGGCTTCACCGGCCGGGCCGCCAGCCGGTTGAAATGCGGATAGGGGATCTCGTGACGAAGCAGATAGTCTTCCCTCGCCTTGGTCACGGCGTAGTCGCGATTGGCGAAGTCGCCGTAGCGCCGCGGATCAAATTCGCGCATGGAGATCTCGGCGGCGCCGCCCACCATCCACTGGGCAAGATACTTGCCGGCGCCCGGTCCCCAGCCGATACCAATCTGACAGCCGCAACAGCACCAATAATTAACGTGTCCCGGCGCAGGACCGAGCAGCATGTTGCCGTCCGGAGGATGGGTGATGGCCCCGTGCACCTCGCGCTTGATGCCGCGCTCGGCGAGCACCGGCATGCGCTCCATCGCTTTCTCCAGCCACGGCATGATGCGGTCGTAGTCCGGCTCGAAGAGCTCGCTTTCCGCCTCCCACGGCGTGCCATCCAGCCACACGCTGTTGGGATTCGCTTTTTCATAAATGCCGATGAGGCCTGACTTCTGCTCCATCCGTACGTAGCCGGACACCTCGCGGTCGTCGCGCACCACCGGCAGCTCTTTTTCGAGCTCTAGAAATTCGGGCACGGTGTCGGTGACCAGGTAGTGATGGGTCATGCAGGTGACGGGTAGATCGAGACCGGTCCACTCGCCGATCTGGCGCGCGTAGGTGCCGCCGGCATTGACCACGTGCTCACAGACATAGTCGCCCTGCTCCGTGTTCACTCGCCACTCGCCGTTGGCTCCGAGCTCGATGCCGGTGACTCGGTTGTTGCGCACGACCTTGGCACCCGCCTGTCGCGCGCCGGCGGCCAGGGCGAAGGTGGCGCCGGCGGGATCCACGTGGCCGTCCTCCGGGGTCCACAACGCCGCCTTCACCCCTTCCAGGTTGTAGAAGGGATGGCGCTCGGAAATTTCATCGCGTCCGACAATCTCCATGGGGTGACCGAGCGCCCTGCCGACGCTCAAGGTGTAGCGCAGCCAGTCGATCTCATGGTCGGTGTAGGCGAGACGCAATGATCCGCAGTCGTGAAACGTCACCGACTGCCCGGTCTCCGCTTCGATGCTCCGGTAGAGATCGATGGCGTAGCCGGCCATCCGCCCCAGGGCGTAGCTCGAGGTGGAGTGCGTCACCTGTCCCGCTGCGTGCCAGGTGGAGCCGGAAGTAAGCTCCGCCTTCTCCAGCAGAACGCAGTCCGACCAGCCCTCGCGGGCCAGGTGGTAGGCCAGCGAGCAGCCCATGATGCCGCCGCCGACGATGACGACTCGTGCCTGGCTGGTCAGAGTTCGGACCTTATTTAATGAGTGTCTCGCGTGAAGCCGTGTAGACAACTAGATGGTAAGTATTTACCATTATTTAATGTGAAACAACAGATTTTACCAAATGCGGTATCCAAAGCGGCGTCGAAGGGGCGGGAGGTACAGCCGTTGATCTATGCAGCGCGCCGGGGCCAGGTCACTTACGGCGAGGCCATCGGCATCATCATGATGCAGACCTTCATGCCCTTTCCACCGGGCTCGCCGGGGAACGCGTCCACTTTCCGTTACCCAGTCCGTTATCAGGTGGTCCGTAACGCCACCATGGATCGGGTGGTATTCAACCCCGACCGCACGCTGCTCGAACCGCTGCTGGATGCGGGCCGCAAGCTGGTGCGCGACGGGGTCAAGGCGGTGAGCGGCAATTGCGGCTTCATGATCCTGTTCCAGGACGACATGGCCCGCGAGCTGCCGGTGCCGGTCTTCATGTCGAGCCTGCTGCAGCTGCCCGTCATCTCGCGGCTGTTAAAGCCGGGCGAGAAAATCGGCATCGTGACCGCGTCGAGCAAGACGCTGACGGCGGAGCATCTGCGCGTCGCCACCGGCGGTGCCAACATCCCGCTGGCCGTCGCCGGGCTGGAAGACAAGCCCTGCTTCCACTCCGCCATCCACGCCGAGAAAGGAGAGCTGGATTTCGATGGTGTCGAAGCCGAGGTGGTCGAGACCGCCCGGGCGCTCGCCGCTGACGAAGGCGTCAAGGCAATCGTTTTCGAGTGCACCGACCTGCCGCCCTATGCCGCCGCAGTGCAGGAGGCGACGGGGCTGCCGGTGTTCGACTACACCACCATGGCGGACTACGTTTTCTCGGGTCTGGTTAGAAAGCGTTTTCAAGGCATCTACTGATCGCGCCGAAACATTCGTCATGACACCACAAGCCGTAAACATCGCCGCCTCCGCCCCGCCCGAGGTGCTCGGCCGTCTGCTGGACGGGCTGCCGGAAATGAGCCCGCAGCTGCGCAAGGCGGCGCGCTACGTGCTCGACAACCCGCGCGAGGTGGGCATCAGCTCCATCAGCGAGCTGGCCGATGCCGCCGGGGTGAAGCCCAATACCCTGGTGCGCATGGCGCGTGCGGTGGGATTCGAGGGGTACGACGGTTTTCGCGAGCCGTTTCGCGAAGTGATCCGCGAGGGCCGGCAGGACTTTCCCGACCGCGCGCGCTGGCTGCAGTCCATCGCCCGCGGCGGGCGCCACGGAGAGCTGTTGATCGAGATGGCAAGCGGTGCGCTGTCCAACATCGAGGCGCTCTACGCCGGCATCACCGCAGATGCGCTGAAGGCGGCGGCGGATCGCATCGTCCAGGCGCGCACTACATACGTGCTCGGCGTCGGCATTGCGCACTCGGTGGTGCGCAACTTTGCCTATCTCGCCGGCATGGCGCTGGAATCGGTGGTGGCGATCCCCAAGAACGGCAGCCTGCCGGTGGACGACCTGGTTCGGGCCGGTCCCGGCGACCTGCTGCTGGCGGTAACCTTTCAGCCCTATCGCACCGAAGTGATCCAGGCGGTTCAGGCGGCACTCGAGCAGAAGGTGTCTATCATTGCGATCACCGACAGCGTCGCCTCCCCCATCGCGCGCGATGCCCGGCAGGTGTTCTGCGTGCCGACGGAGTCGGCGCAGTTTTTCACCTCGACGGTGGCCCTCGCCGCGCTGTTCGAGACCCTGATGGCCTTCGTCATCGCCGACGCGCCTGACGAGGTGGTCGCCAGCATCGAGCGCTTTCACCGCCACCGGCATGAAATCGGCGTCTACTGGGACGAGGATGCAGGGCGATGAAAACCGATCTCCCCCACGCCCTCGACGCCGCGCACTACACCGATCCGGCGCAGTTTCAGCGCGAGCAGGAGCGTATTTTTCGGCGCACCTGGCAGTACGCGGGACACGCGTCGCAGCTCAACGATCCGGGCGACTACTTCGCCTTCGAGCTGCACGGACGCAGTCTGTTCTGCGTCAAGGACCGCGAGGAGACGATCCGCGCCTTTTACAACGTGTGCAGGCACCGCGCTCATCAGCTGGTGGAGGGCAGCGGCAACAAGCGCGTTCTGGTGTGCCCGTATCACGCCTGGAGCTACGAGCTCGACGGCCACCTGCGAGGCGCGCCAGGTGCGGATAAGGTTCCGGGCTTCGACTTGAGCAGCATCTGCTTGACGCCGGCGCGCTCGGAGGTTTTGGGTGGCTTCATCTTCGTCAACCTGGATCAGAACGCCGAGCCGATGGACGCATGGTACCCGGGGCTTGCCTCGGGGCTCGAGGAATTCCTGCCGCATCTGGACCGCCTCAAACCCGTTTACAGCCGCCAGGTGGAGGAGCAGTGCAACTGGAAGGTGTCGGTGGAGAATTACAGCGAGTGCTATCACTGCCGGCGAAACCATCCCACTTTCGCCGACGGCGTGGTGGACGCCGACAGCTATGACATCGTGCCGCAGGGATATTGCCTGCGCCACGTCACCCGATCGGTGACCCCGGACGCGTTGAGCTATGCCGTTGATCCAGACTCGCACCCGCGCGCGCTCGATTACACCTCGTGGTTCCTGTGGCCGCACTTTTCTTTCCAGATCTATCCCGGCAACGTGCTCAACACCTATCACTGGCGGGCCACCAACCATCGCTCGACCCAAGTCGTTCGCCAGTGGTTCGCCGTAGATGGCGTGGAATCGGGCACCCTCTTGCGGCTCGCCGAGCAGGACTTGAACACCACCGTCGCCGAGGACGTGCGCCTGGTCGAATCGGTGCAGCGCGGTCTGGAAAGTGGCGGCTATCGTCCGGGCCCGCTCATCATCAATCCCCAAGGCGGCGTCAACAGCGAACACTCCATCAAGGCCCTCTACGCCTGGCTCACCGAAGCACTGTGATCAGGGACATTCAGAGTTCGTAAGTTATTGATTTTCTATTTGACGAACATCTGAAAGACATCACCACGGTGAATCTGAAAATCAATAACTTACGAACTCTGAATGTCCCCACCTAGCTCACGCCCCATGAGTCGACTTTCTACGGCATTGGCGCTGTTCGCCATAGGGCTGACCTGGGGATCGACCATTCCGTTGACCAAGATTGCGGTGTCCTCGGGACATCAGCCGCCGGGGCTCATTTTCTGGCAGCTGTTGTTCTCGTCCATCGTTCTCGCCTGCATTAACCTGCGGCGCCGGGTAGCGCTTACGCTCGACCGTCGTAAGCTGGTTTACTTTCTGGTCATCGGATTGATCGGAACGATTTTTCCCAACAGCTTTTCCTATTTCGCCGCGGCAAGGCTTCCGGGCGGGGTGATGGCGATTATTATCGCCTCGGTGCCGATGTTTTCGCTGGCGATTGCGAATACGCTGCGTATCGAACGATTTTCCCTGATCCGCCTCATCGGCGTGCTGCTCGGCGCCGTCGCGGTGTCGGTTCTGATCCTGCCGGAGACCAGCCTGCCCGAGCCGGACAAGGCAATTTTTGTTCTGGTAGCGCTGATAGCGCCGCTTTGTTACGGCGCCGAAGGGAACTACATCGCCGCGCGTGCGCCCCGCGACGTGGACGCGGTGACCACGCTGCTCGGGGCTTCGGTGCTCGGCACCTTCATCGCTGCACCTTTCGCGCTCGCCACCGGCACCTGGGTGGATCTGTCCGCGCCGTGGGGTGCGCCGGAGTGGGCGCTGCTTTTCACTTCGCTCTTCCATGTGGCCGCCTACAGCGGTTATATCTGGCTGGTGGGCGTGGCCGGACCCGTGTTCTCCAGTCAAGTCTCTTACGTGGTGACGCTGGCCGGCGTTTTCTTGAGCGCCCTTATCCTGAGCGAAAGCTATTCCAGCTGGGTGTGGATGGCGCTGATAATGATGCTCGGCGGGCTTGCCCTGGTACAGCCGCGCGCCGTCCAGCTAGAAATCAGGGACATTCAGAGTTCGTAAGTGATTGATTGGGGGTTACACATCTCTAACAGTTCGGCCGCGCCTATTCCAACCGACGCGTAGACAATTTAGGGTTATCCGCATGCCAAGGACGGCTCGCGCATCGATAGGTGGGATCTGCTACCACGTCATTAATCGCGGCAACGCTCGCGCTCGAGTGTTTCACCATGACAAGGATTACGCGCGCTTTCTGAATCAATTCGCGCGCGTCCAGAAAAGCATCAGCATGCGCCTGGTCGGGTGGTGCATCATGCCCAACCACTTCCATTTTGTTCTTTGGCCGCACCAAGACGGCGATCTGGGCCGCTTCATGCATCGCTGGATGACAAGTCACGTTCAGTCACACCGCAGGCGTTACGAAACATACGGTCACATCTGGCAAGGGCGATTCAAAGGCTTCCCGATTCAGCATGACGGACATCTGCTGGCGGTGCTGCGTTACGTGGAGCGCAACGCCCTGCGGGCGAATCTGGTGGATCGGGCTGAAGCCTGGCCGTGGTCGAGTCTGCGCACAGATGAAAAAGAGCTGCCATTGGATGGCCCGCTGGATCGCCCGAAGGACTGGGTGGCCTGGGTGAATCGGCCACAGGAGGAGGCCGAACTGGATGTGCTTCGATCGAGCGTCAATCGCGAGCGGCCCTTCGGTGACGAGGCCTGGGTGCGGATGACGGCGCAAGACCTCCACTTGGAATCTTCACTCAAACCGACCGGGCGCCGGGCTGAGATCAATGGGTTCGTGTAACCCAAAATCAACAGCTTACGAACTCTGAATGTCCCTGAAATTCGGTTCTTGCTGCAGCTCGAGTACGACCGAATCTATACTCAGCTCTTTTCTCCGCACCTTGAATCCTACCTCACGGGCGAGCGCGAGCATTCGCTCGTTATTTGCGAGTACTTCTCCAACCAGGCTGCCGGTGCCGCGATCTCGGCAATAGTCAATGATCTTGTTGATCAGGATTCGGCCCAAGCCTTTGCCCTGCATATCCGATCGGACAACAATCGCGAACTCCGCGCGTAGGTTGTCGGGATCGGTTATCGCCCGGACGACGCCCAGCGTTTCCGGCGTTCCATCGATTTTCTTGTCGATGGCAATAAAGGCCATTTCCCTGTCGTAATCTATCTGCGTATATCGCGCGATTTGGGAGTGATCCAGCGCTTTCACGACACCGAAAAATCGAAAACGGATGTCTTCCCGAGAGAGCCGGGTGAAAAAAACCTGATGCATCGGTTCGTCTTCAGGCCGAATCGGTCTGACAAGAATTTCGCGCCCGTCAAATTCGATCCGCTGCTCGAGTTCGAGGGGATAGGGGCGAATGGCAAAACGATCCGTTCCGGGCTGGCTGGCGGCGCGCACGCCGATACGTGCGTCGATAGCAATCACGCCGTCGGCATCGGCAAAAAGCGGGTTGATATCGAGCTCGAGCACTTGCGGGAAATCGGCGATGAGCTGCGAGACCTTGACCAGCGTAAGGCAGATCGCGTCCATATCCGCCGGCGGCAGGTTTCGGTAGCTTGCGAGCAAGCGTGATACCCGGGTCCGGGATACGAGGTCCCGCGCCAACGAAAGATTCAACGGCGGCAGCGCGATTGCGCGGTCGGCAATAATCTCTACCGCGATTCCCCCCTGGCCGAAAAGAATGACGGGGCCGAACACCGGGTCGGTGGCGGCCCCTATGATGAGCTCGCGCGCGCCCGACCTTCGCACCATCTTTTGAACCGTGAAGCCGTCGATTTCTGCTTCCGGGATCAGCTTTTTTGCCCGCCCGATCATCTGCGTGCACACGGCGTCCACTTCTTCGAGCGTCTCCACGTCGAGCATGACTCCGCCTACATCCGATTTGTGCGAGATTTGCCGCGACAGGATTTTTACCGCTACCGGAAGGCCGAGGGACCCGGCCGCGGCAACAGCCTCCGCCGGATTCGACGCAACGATGGTTTCGACGACCGGGATCTCGTACGCGGCTAGAACCGCCTTCGCTTCCGGCTCCGATAGCATCCCCCGTCCCTCGCCCAGCGCATTCTCGATCACTGTTCTCGCCTGCTCTGCTTGAGGGCTGAAGTCGTCGGGCAGCGAGGGCGGCGTTTCGCCGAGCATGGTCTGGTTGCGGCGATAGTCCACGAGCTGCATGAAGGCGTTGACCGCATCCTCTGGGGTGTCGTACGTGGCCAGACCATGCTGGTAGAAAATCTGCTTGGCCTGGCGGGTGCTGTCACCGCCGAGCCAGCAGCTAAATGCGGGCCGATTCTTTTTTGCCATGGCTGGGGCGATGCTGGCGGCGATCTCGGCACTGGATCCGAGCGCGGTGGGGGCGTGCAGGACGAGCAGAGCGCCCGTCTCCGCAGCCTTAATAAGAATGTCGAGCGACGCCAGGTAACGCTCGGCCGACGCGTCGCCGATGATGTCGATGGGATTGCCCCGGGACCAGTTGCGAGGAAGCATCTGATCAAGTTTCCCGATCGTGTCCGCGCTGGGGATGGCCAGCTTGCCGCCGGCGCGCACCAGCGCATCGGTGGCCATGACGCCGGGGCCGCCGCCGTTGGTAAGTATCGTCAGGCGATCACCATCGATGGATGGAACCCTTGCCAGGGTTTCCACCGCGTCGAACAGGTCTTCGATGGTGTTCACCCGTAACATGCCGGCCCGCCGAATGGCCGCATCGTAAACGTCGTCCGCTCCGGCCAGCGCCCCGGTATGGGAAGCCGCGGCTTTCGCGCTCTCGGCAACCCGGCCCGCCTTGATCACCACAACCGGCTTGTTCCGCGCCGCCGCTCGTGCCGCAGACATGAACTTGCGGGCATGCCTGATCGCCTCGATGTACAACAGGATCCCGCGAGTGCCGGGTTGGCCACCCAGGTAATCGAGAACATCGCCGAAGTCCACGTCGGCACTGTCGCCCAGGGAGACGAAATGAGAAAAGCCGATGCCACGCGATTTCGACCAGTCGAGTACCGCGGTCGCCAGCGCACCGGACTGAGTGACGAAAGCAAGCTTGCCGGGCAAAGGCCCTTCATGGGCGAAACTGGCGTTGAGGCCGATGCCCGGAATCATCAGGCCTATGCAGTTCGGTCCAAGGACCCTCAGCAGGTACGGACGTGCCGCATCGAGCATCGCCTGCTGCAGGGTGTGACCATCGGCATCGGGCTCCGCCGCCATACCTGCGGTAAGAACGATGGCCGCTTTGTTGCCGAACCTTCCTAACTCATCTATGAGACCGGGAACCGTCCGCGGCGGTGTGCAGATGACCGCCAGATCCGGGACCTGCGGCAGCGCCTCTACTTTCGAATACGCCTTGAGCTCGGCCACGGTGCGGTATTTCGGGTTGACCGGATACACCGGGTGCGTGAATCCGCCGGCAAGCAGGTTGCGCATCACGGTAGCCCCCACGCTTCCGGGCCGGGAGGATGCGCCGATCAGGGCCACCGAACGGGGCTCGAACAGGCTTTCGAGATTGCGGACACTCATGATTCAGTGAGCAACGGAAAAAACCAAACGACGAGTAGAGCTTTCGACCGACCGCCGAGCGTTAAGGCAAGCTGGCGGGTCGACCGAACAGCTCCGTTCAAAGCCGCGCTTCGTCTAGCTAACCAACCCCGATCCGTTTGTATTTCAGCTGCCGAATCAGGCCTCCAGCGCTGCCCGCACGCGATTCGGCGTGAACGGCATGTGATACAGCCGTCTGCCCGTCAGCGCATGGAACGCGTTGGCCACCGCCGCGGCGATGAACGGATTGCCGATCTCGCCTAAGCCCGTGGGCTTGGTACCGCTGTCCACGAACTCGACGTGGATCTCCTCCGGCGCCTCCGACATCCTGAGCACTTCGTAATCGTGGAAGTTGGATTGCTCCACCGCGCCGTTCTTCATCGTGGCGCGTTCCTTCAGCACGCTCGAGAGCCCGTAGACGATCCCGCTCTCGACATTTCTCCGCGCCATCTCCGGCTGGACGATCATGCCGCCGTCGACCGCGACCCACACCTTGTGCACCCGGATCTTTCCTGACGCCCGATCCATCGATATCTCGACCACCCCGGCACCCAGTGAGCCTGAGCGTTCCGTCACCGAGAGCCCGAGCGCCCTGCCTTTCGGCCTCGGGGCTTTCCAGTCACACATCCGCTCCACGGTGTCGAACACGCGCCTTGCCTTTGACGTCATCGGCATGCGTTCACGCCGGAACGCAAACGGGTCCAGTCCCTCGTTCGCTGCAATCTCATCGACGAGACCTTCGATGGCGAATACGTTGAAGGGATGCGCCACCGCCCGCCAGTGCTTGAGACGAATACCGTGGGAGGTACCCCGCCGCTCGATGTGCTGATTCGGAATCGGGTAGTATTTGTCGAGCTTGATCCCCGAGTAAATCAACCGCCCGCCGTCACCGATGACGCAGTGGCGCCAGCCTGCGACGCGGCCGTTCTCATCCAGCCCCGCTTCCAGGCACTGCAGCGCCTGAGGGCGGAACATGCCGTAGGAGAGGTCCTCTTCCCGGGTCCAGATCAACTTCACCGTCCGCCCGCTCGCGCGCGCAATGACTGCGGCCTCGAGCGTGTAGTCGTTGATCGATCGCCGCCCGAAGCCGCCGCCGAGATACTGCTGATGGTGGATCACTTTAGTGACATCGAGTCCCAGCGCCTGGGCGAGTCGGCGACGGGATGATCCCGGCGCCTGCGTCCCTTCCCACACCTCCAGCGTGCCGTCGCTGGGGTTGAACCTGGCCACCGCGTTCAGCGGCTCCATTTGCGCGTGGTAGCCGTAGTCGCTGCGGAAGCTCGCCTTGTAGACCCTCGCCGCGCGGGCGAAGACGCTGTCCACGTCGCCTTTGCCGCCGATCCTCTCCGAAGCGGCGTTCTCGTCGCCTGCTATCCGATCGTAATCGGACATCAGCGTGCGCTCGGAATCGTAGCCCTGCGCCTTCGCGCCGTCGGTCCAAACCACTTCCAGCGCCTTGCGCGCCGCGAGCACCTGCTCGAAGCTCTCGGCCACCACCGCCACGCCGTGCTCGAGCGGCACCACGTCAACGACGCCCGGCATGGATCGGATCGCGTCATCGTTCCAGCGCTTCGGCCGTCCGAGCTGCACCGGGGAGTGCACCGTGCTCGCATAAACGATGTCCGGCAGCCGAACGTCAATGGAATACCGGGCGCTTCCGTTCACCTTCTCCGGAATGTCGCGGCGCGGGACTGCCTTGCCGATCAGCCGAAACGCGCTCTTGGGCTTGAGATCCGCGTGGGTCACTTGCGGCATCGTCGAAGGCGTTTGCGCGAAGGCCGCGATCTCGCCGTAGCTGATGCGATGATTACTGGCCGTATGAATAACGACGTTGGGCTCGGTCGTGAGCTGCGCCGAATCGACGCCCCATGACTCGGCCGCGGCGTTCAGCAGCACCTTGCGCACCTGCGCGCCGGCAATGCGCATTTGCTCGAAGTACATCATCACCGCGCGGCTTCCGTAGATCCCCATGCTCTTGCGTCCACCCCAGCTCACGTAGCCGTAGATTTCGGGCTCGGCCGGCGCCATTTCCAGGGTCACCTTCGACCACTCGGCGTCCATCTCTTCCGCCAGCGCAATGGGCACGCCGGTCATCGATCCCTGACCCATTTCGGCGGCGGGCGTGACAATGGTGATTCGATCGTCGGGCGTAATTCGCACCCAGGCGCCGATCGGGCGCTCTCGCGCCGCTGCCTGTGCCGGCGAGACTAAGAAGAAGCCCTTGGGACCGAGGGCGACGGTAAAGGTGAGCCCGGCCGCGCCGCCGAGGAAGCTGCGGCGCGTCAAGCGGGGGGTATTGGTTTCCATGGAAGCCATGATTTAGCCCTCCCTCGACGCGCGCTGGATGGCGGCGATGATCCGGGTGTAAGTGCCGCAACGACAGATATTGCCGTTCATGTGGGCGACAATCTCATCCCGCGACGGGCTCGGATTATCGGCGAGCAGCGCCGCCGCCTGCATGATCTGGCCGGACTGACAGTAGCCGCACTGCGGAACCTGCTCCGCGATCCACGCTTTTTGCACCGGGTGTGAGGCGTCCGGTGAGAGGCCCTCGATGGTGGTGACCAATTCGCCCTCGACGCTCTCGAGCGAGGTCTGGCATGCCCTGACCGGACGACCGTTGAGGTGGACGGTGCACGCGCCGCACAAGCCGGCGCCGCAACCGAACTTGGTGCCGGTGAGCCCGAGGTGTTCCCGCACCACCCACAAAAGCGGAGTGTCCGGCTCCGCCGAGACCGATACCGGTTTCCCGTTCACGCTGAATGAGATCATCGCTCCAGACTCCTTAGCCCGCGCGATCGGTCAATCGAACGCGCAAACCCTGGTTGGCCGCGGGATCCAAACGGATCGGCTCGAAGGTTCCGCGGCAGGTGAAGATTCTGACTCTAGGCGCCTGGCGGTCGCTGTTAGCTGCCGACAACAGGATTAGCCAGTTGGTTGCGTGGCGCCAGCGCCGGACAACAGCATGAGACAACAGTTATCGAATCTCAACTGTCCTTTATCTCCTTCAAGTGGGAAACAAGCGGCTCGCTAAACGGCGGGGAGCATCAGGATGACAATTGGCCGCGGATTTTGAGCCGGAGCTTCTGTATTCACTTTCTCCCGGCGCGCACCGACTTGCGGTCGCCTCTGGATGGAAGATGCCGGGGCCGCATTGGAGCAAGAAACTGGACACTCCGCCGGCGTTTACCGAGCAGCGATTTGCTGTTGCTTCCAGCAACCTGCGGGAAGAGGGGACGCACTCATTTGCGGCGCTTTTCAGCCCGCAAAATAAGCGCGTCCCCTGAGTTGATACGCCTGCTCTACTTCTTCCTTCTGGCCTTCTTCTTCGCTGCTTTCTTCCCCGTCTTGCGCTTGGTCTTGGCCTTCTTTCTGGCGGCTTTTTTCTTGGTCTTCTTCTTAGCCTTGCGTTTTGCGGCCTTTTTCTTGCCCCGCTTTTTCTTCGCCACCTTCCTCTTCGCCTTCTTTTTAGCCTTCTTCTTGGCTTTCTTCTTTGCCTTGCGTCTGGTTGCCTTTTTCTTTTTCGCTGCGCGCTTCTTGGTCTTCTTCCTCGCCGCAGCCTTTTTCTTGGCTTTTTTCTTGGCTTTTTTCCGCGCCGGCGCCTTCTTCTTGGCTTTCTTCTTCACCGCCTTTTTCTTTGATTTCTTCTTCGCCTTGGTTTTTTTCTTGGCTTTCTTCTTTGCGGGTTTCTTTTTAGCCGCGGTCTTCTTCTTGGCAGCCTTTTTCTTCGGCTTTGCCGCCGGCCGCTCGGGCGCGGCCTCGGGCGGGCTTTGCGGTGTCTCCCAGGCCGGTCTCGTTACTTCCTCGCGCCTCTCCCAGGACGGCCGCTCTTCTCTTCTCGGCTGGTCCGCCGGGGCCATTCCCGGCGAACGGGGCTGACGCGTCTCCCACCAGCGCGAAGGGTCGGTCCCCGATCCGCCGCTTGGTGTCTTTTCAACCTCGCCCTCCTCGGGCTTCTTGTCGGAGCCCGTGCCGGGCTCGTCGTCGTCACCGAATCTATGGTTCGCCATACTTCCTCCCTTCAAAACCCGTCGTCTTCAGGTGATCGTTAACCGCACGCTAAAATCATTTAGCCTACGGCATTAAGGTGCAATGGTATCAGTCCTGTTTTTTTATCGCATTGCGCGCTTTGAGTTCGGCCGGCGGCTCGAACACGCTACCCGAACTCACCATTTGCCGAAAAAAGCGCATCGACAGTAGATCAATATAGCCAACGCGCGGATGCTTGATCGTCCACGCGGCGCTGCCTTCGCCCGCCTGGCGCGAGGCGTGGACGATTCGGCAACGGAAAAACACAGAAATCGAGATTAGAAATCAGCGCTTGCATGGCGTTTCGTAACAGCCGATCCTGAACCGCTTGTTTTTTTAAGAATGAACCGCGTCGACCCGAGCGGTCAGGTGTCTTTCGTTTTTGCCCGCGCGAGCGGATTCACCCCCGCAAGCGCGGCACCCGCTAACGGCAACAGCACCACCCACCATCGCAGCCCTAGCCAGCCTGCGCCGCCGATGCCGTCGAGCGCCAGGAAGGCGAGCCCACCGCACACCAGAACGGCGCCGACGATCTGCCGCCAGGCCGCCGCCGGCGGGCCCCCCGCACCGCCGCGCTCGAACCGCCCGAAAACGAGGGCGAACGCAATAAGCGCGGCGAGATAGACGCTCAGCCACAGCGGGCGCGCCGCCCACCAGGCGCCGCTTCCGGGCTCCAGCGTGAGCCCCGCGCCCCCGAGCTGCAAAGCCAGGCCGATGATCAGCGTGGATGCCGTGAGGTGCCAGAGGAAGATGGTCATGATCATGCCGTTGACCAGCACGGTCGCGGTCCACGGGCGCGGCCGCTCCAGCCAGCGACGCGCAGGTGCTTCAAACGTCAGCGCCAACCCGATCTGGATCATGCCGAGCAGCAGCATCGGGAGCTTGGGCGGAAGGGAGTTGCTCACTTCCTCACCAGGCACGCTCACCATGCTCAGTGGATGTGGCCCGAGAGCGACCAGCGCGATGAGGATCGCCAGACCGGCCGCAGTCCAGCGCAGGGATTTGCTGCCGCTTCGAAGCTTACCGTCGCGCCACGCGTAGCCCAGCTGGTGTACGGCCAGCCAAATAAAGCCGTAATTGAACCAGCCGACAATCCGGAAGTCGGCGGCGAAAAACAACAGGTCGTCCACCGCAGCCGCAGCGGCAAGCACCCAGAACGACACCATCCCGAAGCGCTGCCAGGCCGCATAGGTCAGCGGCACCATCACCACGACCCCAACGTAGACCGCCAGGAACCAGATGGGGATCATGGACAGCTGAGATCCGACCTTCACCATCTCCGGTCGAACGCCGATTAAGTAACCGACGATCCCCAGCAGTGCCCAGGCCACGAGCAGCGGAAGCACCGGTCCGGCAAGGCGCTGGAGCCGGCCGTTCAGCCACTCGGCGTAGCTGCGTCCGTCGCGGGTTGCGGCTTTCCAAGACACGCCATTGGAGTATCCGCCGACGAAGAAGAACACCGGCATAACCTGAACGCCCCAGGACAACAGCTGCGGCCACCACTGGTACTCCAGCATGCTGCCGAGGGTGAGCTGGCCGTCCACCACGTAGGGAGCGGCCGCCAGCCAGTGCCCCGTAATGACCACCAGAATCGATAGCGCTCGCAGAAAATCGACGTAGCGATTCCGCGACGCAGGCGTGCGCGCCGCAACGCCCGCGGCCCGGGTCCAGACGCTAGGGACATTCAGAGTTCGCAAGTTCTTGTTTCGACTAGGTGAAGCATCGTCGCGGTTCCACCAATCAACGACTTACGAACTCTGAATGTCCCTCTAAAGCGCCCGGTTACTTGCGCATTAGTCGAACACGCCCGTTTAGGGCGGCGCCTGACCCGGTGGCGAACGCTGGGCCGCGGATGAAGCGTCTTTCTTCTCCAAGTGGGTGAGGATCTTCTCGATCACCACCGGGTCTTCGATGCTGGCGATGATCCCGACGGCGCCACCGCATGCCCGGCAGATCTCGACGTCGATGTGGAACACCCGTTTCAGACCCTGCGCTTGAAGCTCATCGATGCCCGGCATTCGGCCGCCGTTTTCTCTTCCCCCTCATCGGATGCTTCGGGTTGGGTCCACTTCCCCCGCTTCGCCGGCGTCACCCGCGCACGGGACTGGCTGTTCGCGGCGAATACGCCATCGAAACGCGTCAGGTTAGCCCCGGGGCTTTGGGACCGAGGCGGTCAGCCGGGCAATGAAATCGGGGGGAGAGAATGGCATAGGACAAGATTTGACCCCTTCCGTTCTCTTGATGAATCTCCGCTTTCAGGATCGGGGATTAGTTCGACTGTGCGGCAATCCTTGCCGCTTCCTCGATCAGCTCTCGGCCTACCACGTCGGCAAATTGCTCTCGCACGGGAGCGAGTACCGCTTTCCACGCCGACTTCTGCTCAGGGCCGGGCTCCGTGATTTTTACGCTGCCGCTTGCCGCGATCGCCGCGCGGGCCGCCTTGTTTTTCTCCAGCGCAAGCCTGTTTACCTCCGCCGTCACTTCCGCCAAAATTTCTTCCAGCTCAGCGCGCACATCTTCGGCAAGTTCGTTCCAGAACGACGCGCGGATCACTACCATGTAGCTCAGATAGGTGTGGTCTAGCTCGATCAGATTTGGCAGGTAATTGTGAAGCCGCTTCGAGGCAATGTTTGACCACGAATTCTCCTGACCATTGACAAGACCCGTGATCGCCGCGTCCCGTACCCGGCTGAACGGCAAGGCTATGGGCACGACATCGAGCAGCCGATACTGCGCCGCCGTGACGTCGGACGGTTCGATTCGGAAGACGGACCCTTTCAGATCTCCAGGCAACTCGAGGGGGCGCTTGGTAGCAATGACCCGCGGGCCATTGTCCCAGTAGGCCAAGCCCCTGAGGCCCCGGCCCTCCATCGATGTGAGAAGCTCTCTGCCGGACGGCCCTTCCTGAAACCGCCTCAGATGAGCCAGGTCTTGAAACAGGAAGGGGATATCGAAAACCTGCAGCCGCCTCGAAACGGGCCTGAACTTCGAGAGCGACGGTGCCGCCATTTCGAGTTCGTCGAGGAGCAGCGCAAGGATCGCACGGTCGTCGTCATAGCGTCTTGCACCGGGGTAGATTTCCACCCGCACCTTGCCCGCAAGCCGCTGATCGACCAGTTCCTTGAAACGCTTTGCTCCAATCCCTTTGGGCGAGGTCTCGCTGGTCACGTGGGAGAAACGGATTAGCGCCGGTTCCGCACTGACCGCAACGAAAGGCAGACAAATTGCCGCCGCGCAAATGAGCCATCTACAGATGGCGAGGCGAAAGCGCCTTACACGGCCAATATCGCAAAAGCACAAGTAGTCGTTGTACATTTTGGATGTCCTCTTCCGCTCGCGCGTTTGATTGCAGCTTACACCGTTAGAGCGATTAGGGATATTCAGAGTCCGCAAGTTCAGAGTTCCCAAGTTCTTGTTTCGACTAGGTGAAGTATCGTCGGGATTTCGCAAATCAACGACTTACGAACTCTGAATGTCCCCCTAAAGCGCCCTCTCCGCTGCGTTGCCGGTGAAACAGTGAATACACCACCGGGATCAGTACCAGGGTAATCAGGGTCGAAACGGTAAGCCCGCCAAGGACGGCACGGGCGAGCGGCGCCTGGGCGTCGGCGCCTTCGCCGATGCCGAGCGCAAGCGGCAGCAGCGCGAGGATGGTGGTGCAGGTGGTCATGAGCACCGGGCGAAGCCGGCGGCGGCCCGCTTCCAGAAGCGCGGCCCGGGTTTCGAAGCCCTGACGGCGCAGCTGGCCGGCCTGATCCACCAGCAGGATGGCGTTGTTCACCACGATGCCGCCGAGCATGACGCAGCCGATGCCGGACTGAAGATTGAGCGTGGTGTCGGTCAGAAACAGCGTCACCAGCACCCCCACCGCCGCCAGCGGCACCGAGAGCATGACCACCAGCGGGTCGACGAAGGATTCGTACTGGGAGGCAAGCACCATATAAACAAGGAGCAAGGCCAAGAGCAGCGACATCAAGAGCTCGTCGAAGGCTTTCTGCTGTTCTTCGAAGTTACCCGCCACCAGAAGATCGTAGGCCGCCGGTCGCGCAATGCGGTCGAGGCGGGCCTGCACCTCCGCCGCCACCGAGCCCAGGTCCCGGCCGGCCACGTTGGCGGTCAACGTAACCAGACGCTGCTGGTCCTTGCGCTGGACGGTCACCGGTCCGCGCCCGCTCTCTGTGTGCACCAGGTTGCGCAACGCCACCAGCTCGCCACCGGGAGTGCGCAGGGTGAGATCGAGGATCTCGTCCATGGACCGCCGCTCCGCATCCTCGAGCTGGATCAGGATGCGATAGGAGTTGCCCTCGGCGCGAAACTCGCCCGCGGTGGAGCCGGCCACGGCGGTTTCGATCACCTCGGTCACGTCCCGCACGCTCAGTCCCAGATCGGCGACCTTGTCGCGGTCCACGTGGATCTGCAGCTGCGGGATCCCGGCCTCGCGGCTGAGCTCCATATCGCTGACTCCGGGCACGTCCGCGATGGCGTCGGCGACCCGGCGCGCGAGCAGGCCCAGGGTGTCGAGGTCGAAGCCGCGAATCTCCACCGTCACGCCTTCCACGCTCGCCAGTAACCGCTCCAGCAGAAACTGCCCCTGCGGCGCGCGCACCCGCACCTTCATTCCCGGGATCCCTTCCCGTTCGAAGCGGCGGCGGAGGTCCTTCGCAATCTCCACGTTCGAGCGATCGCGCTCAATGGCCGGCGACAGTGCCAGCCTGATCTGCCCCCGGGCCGCGGAGTTGGCGCGGGCGCCGGAGGTGAGCACGCTTACCACAGAGGACACCGTCTCCGGCACCGCGGCATAGACCTTCTGCTCCATCAGACGGGTTTGGCGGTCAATCAAATCCATACGGGTGCCCACCTCCATATCGCCGATGACGCGCACTTCACCCTCATCGCTCGGGGGCAGAAACTCGGTGCCGATCAAAGGCAGCAGCAGAAAGCTCGAGGCGAAGATGGCCATGGATAAAAACACCGTCGACCAACGGAAACGCAGTACCGTATCCAACAGGCGGTGATAACCGCGGTCCAGACTCTCGAGTGCTAAGCCGGACAGTTTGAAAACACGGGAACCAATGCCGCCGTCCGCCGCTCCGCCGGGCACCGCCAGCAGCCGCGAACCAAGCATTGGCACCAGGCTCAAGGAAACCAGCAGCGCGCAGAAGAGCGAGAACATGATCACGTAAGCGAGTTCTTTAAACAGCACTCCGGAAACGCCGCGCACGAAAATCAGGGGCAGGAAGATAACCAGCGTCGTGACGGTGCCGGCTATCACCGCCGAGGACACCTCCCGCGTACCTGCCACCGCAGCGACGGCGGGCGACTCGCCTTCCTCCTGGCGGCGACGAAAGATGTTTTCCAACACCACCACCGAGCTGTCCACCATCATGCCGACGCCGAGCGCAAGACCGGCGAGGCTCATCAGGTTGAGGGTAAAGCCGCCGAAATAGAGCAGGGCGAAGGTGGCGCCCACGGAGATGGGGATGGCCAGCGAGATCACCAGGGTGCTGCGCAGATCGCGCAGAAAGAACAGCAGCACCAGTATCGCCAGCGCGCCGCCGTAAAGCACCGAGCGGGCGACGTTGGCGATGGCGCGCTCGATGAAGTTGCCCTGGTTGATGACCGGGATGATGCTGATCTGGGGAAACGCGCGGTTGACTTTCTCGACCTCGGCAAGCACGCGACGCGCGACTTCCACGGTGTTGTCGCCGGGCTCTTTGCGGATCGCCAGGCGCAGGCCTCGCTCGCCGTTGACGCGGATGATGCGGGTGAGCTTCTCGTAGGTGTCCTTGACCGTGGCCACCTGACTCAAGGTCAACACCGTGCCGTCGCGGCGACCAATAACCGTGTTGCGGATCTGATCGAGATTGATGAACTCCGCCGGAGCCCGCAGCGTCACTTGATAGCGGCCCCGCTCGATTCGGCCGGCGGGTAGGTCCAGGTTGGCGTTACGGATGGCATTCAGAATATCCCCGAGCGGCAAACCCAGCGCGTTGACTTTCGTCGGGTCCATCTCCACCCGCACCTCGCGATTGTAGCCGCCCCAGGGATCCACCTGGGCGACGCCCGGGATACGGGCGAAGCGGTAGCGGATCTGATCCTCGACGATCTGCGTCAGCTCTACAGGATCCAGCTTGCTTGAGATTCCGAGCAGCACTACTGGAAAACTGTCGATGTCGAACTTGCTGACCCGCGGTCTCTGAATATTGTCCGGCAGCTCGCTGATCTCGTCCTCGAGGGTGGCCTGCACGTCCAGGGCCGCGCCGTCGATGTCGGTGCCCCAGGCAAAACTCACGCGAACGCGGCTGTTGCCTTCATAGGACTGCGAGGTGAGCTCCACCACGCCGGGCACGGTGGCGACGATTTCTTCCACGATTTGGGTAACCAGGCGCTCCATCACCACCGGGTCGGCGCCCTCGTATTGCGTGCGCACGGTAATGGTCGGAAGCTCGATACTCGGCAGCAGATCGATTTGCAGACGGGTCAGCGACACCGTACCCAGCACGATCACGATCAGCGTCACCATACTGGTGAAGACGGGACGGTTGACGCTGGCGCGGGCCAGGTTCATTGGACCTTCTCCCCGCCGTCCTGCACCGAGACCGCGGACCCGTCGTCCAGCAGCTGCTGGCCCAGGGTCACCACGTGGGTGCCGAGCCCCTCGCCCTCCACCTGCACCCGAGCCGCATTGCGGATACCCACGATTACCTCTCGCCAGACCACCGACTTTCGGTCGGGGTCCAGAACGAATACTCCGTCGCGCCCGTCGCGGCGCACCAACGCCTGCTCCGGGACGATAGTGGTCTGGGCCACTTGGTCGAGAACCACGGTGGCGCGAACGAACATGCCCGGCTTCAGGCGCAGTCCGGAATTGTCGAGCCACACTTCCACTCTCGCCTGGCGCGTGCTTTCGCGAAACACGGGCGCGATGCGGGCGATGCGCCCCTCGAAGGTCTCGCCTGGGAAGGCGTCGGTGCGAAGCAAAGCGATCTGGTCCGGCTTCAGCAATGCGTAGTCGCGCTCGGTAACGAAGAACACCGCGATGATGGGGTCGATTTCAGCAATTCGCAGCAGCGGCGCGTTAGCGGACACGGTCTCTCCCTCGTCCACGTAGCGTTCCGCCACCAAACGCTGGTCTCGGCCGCCGCGCCAGTTGGCCGCCACCTGGGTGTAGCCCAGTCGGATCCGCGCAGCCTCCAGCCCCGCCTCGGCGCGGGTGAGCTGCGCCTTTGTCACTTCCACATGGGCCTGCTTGGCGAGCTGGTCCGCTTTGGCGGCGTCCCGCTGAGACGCCGAGGCCACGCCCCGCTTGCGCAAGCGCTCGACGCGCTCGAGCTCCCGCTCCGCGATCACGAGCAGACTGCGGGCCTCTCCCAGATTGGCCTTCGCCACCGCCCAGTCGGCCTGAACCTGGGCCACCGCCTGGACGAACTCGTCGTCGTCGAGCCTCGCCACCAGCTCGCCGCGTGCCACCGTGTCGGCCAGATCGACGCTGATTTCTTCAATTCGCCCGCTCACCTTGGGCGCGACCACGAACTCGGCACGCGCTTCCAGCGTGCCAGTAAAGGCGCGACGGCGCTCGATGGCGCCGCGTTCGACGGCCGCGATCTCCACCGGCACCGCCCGCGTTTCCTTAGCCCGCTTGGCGGGTCCCGGGGTCGCATCCTGCAGCCGACCCTGGCCGAGCCAGACGGCCGCGGCCACAGCCACCAGCACCACCCCGACCGGGATCCAGATTTTCATAAGCAGCGAGTTTAGGGCTTTGCGGGGTTGAAACAAAAACAAAAAAACGAGGGAGAATGGGGGACATTCTGAGTAACCAAGGCATTGATCCGCGATCCAAGGGTGCTCGGAACTAAGCAATGGCTTAAAGCCTTGCGACACCCCAACTGCCCTGCCACGCACCGCATCAGCTTACGACGACGAGCAGCGCTTGTAAGGATTCCAGAGTGAGATCGACCTAATGGGGATCGAGCAATAGGCATGCACCTCTTTCTTCGAGGCCTGCTTTCACACAACCAAAGTTTTCAGTAGGAACGTCACATGCGCCTGTTCAAAAACGCTGGCGCAAACATGACGGCGGTGAAAGATTTTATGGGGGAGTGACTTGGAAGAATCCTCACTGTCCTCTGGATTGATCCAAGCCTCCCTTGGCTCGGTTTGACGCCAACGGGCGCCTCTTTCCTCAGGGACCGTTGGACATCAACCCGGCAAGTTATGTGCGTAGATTTTTATGTAGCAGCGAACGCCGGCTCCTCAGGCATCTTCGAGCACTAGATGAAATACCGATGCATCTACCGAAAGTGCCGGCAGCAGAGTTTGTTTGATTCGAAGGGATACGCGGTCACCATGCTGCGCGAGCCGACGTAGCAGGCGTTCCAGGTGCGGCCGTTGTTCCTCCGCGAGCTCGTCCACGTATAAGGTGAGGCAAACGGCCGATCGGCGCAGCAACCGTTCGAGCCTTCGGCCTGCACGAAGGAAGATCCTAGGCTCGACGAATCCCTTTAGCCGCAGACGCACATGAGCGCCGCTTTCCGTTGCGCTGGTGCTCACTGCCAGCGTGCCGCGGGTCAATGAAGGGGCACAGTGGCGCCGCAGATATGCCAATGCGGTTCGGGCCATATCGAGCTCGCGCCCAGGATCCGTGCCGAACCGCCGCGCCGCGTAGTCTTGCATCGCGAGCCCGGCGATCCAGTCGCTGATCACCTGTGCCCAGGCGCACGGGCGGCTGACCGAGACGGTGCCGAGGAACCGAAACCAGCGAGCAGGACCACCCCGAAAAATACCCTGTGTCAAAAGCCGAACAATAATCGCCAATCCCTGGGGCAACGAATATCCGCCGCGATACACGGGGTCTCGAAGATGGCGCATCTTGTTGCGAATTCGAGCGGCGATGTTTCTGTCACTGAACAGCTGGCGGTACAGTCTCTTGTGGGCGTCCACCATCTCTTCATAGCGCATGCGTTTCGGGAGAATATTCGTTCCGGTTCCCGTATTGTCGCCATGGTCGGCTTCCGCGATCAGTCGCCCTTCATGCATCAAGCGCTCATGAAGCGGTGTGCGCGGCAAAGCCGTCAGCAGCCCGATCATCGACACCTGGATCCCGGCGTCCATAATGAAGCGTTTCTGGCGATCGAAAGTCGAAAGCGTATCGTTGTCGAAGCCGACAATGAAACCTGCTAAGACGTCGATTCCATATCGGTAAATCTTGTGTATCGAGTAGAGAATATCCTGGCGAAGATTTTGAACCTTTCCCGTTTCTCTGAGGCTTAGCTCGTCGGGTGACTCAATGCCTATGAAAAGCCAGGCGAAGTTGGCTTCCCTGAACAGTGTCAGAAGCTCTTCGTCTTCGGCCAGGTTCAGCGAGGCTTCGGTGCCGAACTGAAACGCAATGCGGTGCTTTTTCTGGTAGTCGGCGAGATAGCGTAGTAAAGCCTTGGCTTTTGGCCGGTGACCGATCAGATTGTCATCGACGAAGAATATACTGCGTACACCGAGAGAGCGAAGTAGGTCGAGCTCACGGCCGATCTGCTCAGGTGTTTTGGTCCGGGGTTTTCGGCCGAACATGACAATGATGTCGCAGAATTCACAGACATACGGACAGCCGCGGGAAAATTGCAGGCTTACAGTGGTGTACTTTTCGAGCTTGAGCAGATCAAAGCGCGGAGTTGGAGAATCAGAAAGTTCGACGACGCCGGTTTCCCGATACCGCGGACGCACGGAGCCGGCCATGAAGTCACGGCAGAATGCCGGCCAGATGTACTCGGCCTCGCCTGCAACAATGCTGTCCACAAGTCCGTCGAAGCGCTCCGGGCACAGCGAGGCATAACTCCCTCCGGCAATTACGAAGTGGCCGCAACCCCGGTAATAGTTCAGTAACTCCCGTTGTCGCGGAAACTGGATCGCCATCCCGCAGACGCCGACGATATCCACGTCGGTTTCCAGCGGAACTTGCTCGATGTTTTCATCGACGATCGTCACCTCCCACTCGCGGGGGCAAAGAGCCGCCAGAGTCGCCAGGCCTAAGGGAGGGTTGAGAGCACGTTTCTGCGGCAGGACCCTGTTCAGAGCCCAGCGAAAACTCCAGAAGGTTTCGGGAAAGCGCGGATTGATCAGCAACAATCGAACTGCGCGATCGCGCAGGGCGCAGGCGCGCTCGGAGCTTCCCTTTCGTAGCACGCCGCCTCCGGGAGACACCGCAGCGCCATTCACCCCTACGGCGGGTAGCTCCGGAGCCACGATCTGTCGCTCTTTTTTCTGTCGATTCGTATTAGATGGTCGATCATCGCTGCCACCGCTCATTTTTCCGCGCCCCCTCCGTCTACACAACGCGTCCGGTCCAAAAACGCTTGTCGGAAGTGCTGAACGTTACGATGCCCGGCGCCATCCGTTGAGCCCGGTTGGGAACCCAAATCAACCGTTGACGCTAGCCGAACGTCCCGAGCCAAGATTGATCCAGATCAATTTCGGGGCAAAGGGGGGGGATCCGAGTCGGGGTTTGTTATCGTGGCGCGCACATTTCGGGGGAGGACAAGAATATGAACCTGCCCAGGCATCGGCCGGAGCCCACCCCGGCCATCCATCCTTTGCCCGAGTACCTGGCCGAGGGCCGCCGCAAGGCCTGGTACAGGGAGATGAAGCAGATCTTTCAGGTGCCATGGATAGGGGTGGTGACCATGGCCTACGCCCACTATCCCAACTTCTACGAAACCCTCTGGCGGGGTGTGCGCGATCTCTGCGCCAGCCGCCCCTACGTGGAGGCCTGTCTCGCCAACCGCGCTTTTGTCGAGGCAGAGGTGAACAAGCTCCGACCGCCGACCGTCACCGAGCGGCTCCGTGAGATCGGGTACGCGCCCCGGGAGATCGAGGACATCCGCCAGATGATCGACGTGTTCGGCCACGGCAACCAGGGCTACGTACTGCTGGCGACAATCACCCGATACCTGCTGGAGGCGGGCGACCTGGGTGGACCAACGGATGCTAAGGCAGCTCCACGCTATACAGGCCGCCACGCGCCTGACTTCAATGGGGCGTTAATTTTGATGGAGGCGCATCACGCCGATCCCGCCTCCCGGAAGGTCTACGAGGACATCAAGAAAGTACTGAAGCTGCCTTTCGTCAACACGGATTACCGCGCCTTCGCCCGCTGGCCGAGCTACTGGTCGCTGGCCTGGGAGGATCTGCGACAGGTTGTGGGCACATCGGACCACGAAGCAATCTGCCAGGCGGTACACGAACGCTGTGTCGAGCAGGCCTCAATGCGCCTGCCCAACCCCGGCGGGATAACAGCCAATGCACTCCGGGCCGCCGCGGAGAAGGACGCGCCATTGGAGGAAGTCTGCGACGTCTGCCGTCTATTTCAGTGGCTGCTGCCGGGGCTGGTCACCAATGTCGCTTATCTGCGCGCGCAGCTTTTGGCTTCGAATGCGTGAGAGAACAAAAAGCTACGGACTCGGAGTGTTCATTGAGCCAATTCTGATTGTCCCCCGCCGCAAGTGCTTCTCAACTCTACCGACCGTCATCGGAGGCCGAGGCTTTAGTGGGCACCGCAGTGCTGCTTTGGCGAAAGCGCGGCAACTCGTCGTCGATCTCGAACCACGAGATCTTCTCTTGCGTCCAGACGTGGTCGTCGACTCTGACCCTGTCGGGATCATCGAGGCTTCCCAGCGCCACCTGCACTCGGTCTCGTAGCACTTCTTCGTGCATCGTGATCGTGCTGCCGCACGCGGAACAGAACCCCCGTTGCGCGAACTGAGAGGACTGGTATCGCGTCGGCTCACCTTTCAGCCAGCGGAAGGACTGCAGTGGGAAATGCACCAATGCCAATACCGGCGCGCCGGAGTGCTTGCGGCACATGGAACAGTGGCAGATCACGCCACGCAGCGGTGGTGCGGTCGAACGGTAGCGAAGCGCGCCGCAGAGACAACCGCCCTCGTATTCAGACTCATCCGGCATATTCTTTCCTCCGGCTGAAGAATCGGATGGATAGGATTCGAAAGTCGTGTGGATAAATGGATAGCGCGGCTGCAGCCGAGTTACGGTTTATGAACTCGAAACGTTTTCCTTGCGGGTATAGACGCGAACGGTGGAATCGCGCCCCCGCACCTTTACCTCATCCACAAATTCAAGCGACGCCGATTCGTCTAGTCTTCGCACCGTCTCTTCGTCCACCAGCAGATGCGTGCCGAGCTGTTTGTTAAGCTGCTCTAGGCGGGCAGCCAGGTTTACCGCATCCCCGTGCACGGTGTAAGTCAGGCGTTTGTCGGAACCGACGTTGCCCGCTGTGACTCGCCCGGTGGCAATACCGATGCGCGCCTTCAGCACAACGCCTGCGAATCGCCTCTGGCTGCAGATCCGATGGATGCTGACGCCAGCGCGAAGGGCCGCGCCCGCGTGATCCGGATCCGGCATCGGGAGGTTGAACATCGCCAGCAGAGCGTCACCCTGAAATTGAGTGATAACGCCATTGTTTTTTTCTATGGGTTCGACCACCGCAGAAAAATATTCATTCAGTATTTCTACCACTTGATCGGGGGTGGCGTGCTCAGCAATTTGTGTAAAGTCCGCGATATCCACGAACAGAATGGTCGCGGTGGCCGATGTTGGCGCCAGCTTACCCTCGCTGGAGACAATCGCCGCGGCCACGCGCTCGGGCACGTACCTGCCGAAGGTTTCGCGAATCAACGTCCGTTCCCGTAGTCCCTGTACCATGCGGTTGAACCCGTCCGCCATATGGCCCGTCTCGTCGTTGCTCAGAACCGGAACGTTCACGCTCAAATCGTTGCGCTCGATACTGCGCGTTGCTTGGTCGAGAGCCAGGATCGGACGCAGCAGGCTGCGGGTAACAAAATAGAGGGTAACGGCGAGGGCTAGAGCCGTGGCGGCGATGTCCTGACCCAGACTACGGAACTCTGCCGCCTTGTCGTACTCGACCGCGTGCAGCACGATGAGGCTGATGGGCAAAAGCGATGTCACCGTGAACGCGACCAGGAGGCGATACAGCAGACGTCCGTGGGCCGCGGGCACCAGGGCTCCATACCAGATATAGATTCGAAATCTTAGAACGGCTTCGTAATCCACCATGACGAAGAAGATCAGCGCCGTGTAATAGAGCGTATGCAGCACCGGCAGCCAGAGCAGCTCATTGCGTGTCAGCAACGACTCGATGTCGAAACCGAGGATATGCGGCAGGAGGACGAATTTTGCTACCGCCAGCGTGCCGATCAGCGCGGCAATCAAAGCCGTGCAGCGGTAGCTTAGAGACGCGATGCTTCTATTCGGAACCGGCACCGCCTCCGGATCACGAAGGAAGTTTTGAATCGGCCGAAAGATGAGGTGCGCGCCTGTGAGCGTAAGCACCACGAGGATCATTGCCGTCGGCAAGAAACGCGCAAAGGGAATCTGATAGATGATCGCAAAGCAAAGATCGATTCCTGCAATGCCGAGCATCGAAAGATAGAATCGGTACACGAGCCGGCGCCGATCTCGGCCGGGCTGATTCTCCTGTCCCTCGGTGTCGCGCTGAAAGCTCATCCTCGCTGTTGACCGTATCGATTAGCGCCTCGCGGGTAATGTAGATACATAAAAAGAGATCGGCGCTTGAATGTTCTGAAACGATGGCTACGAGCGTGGAGCCGCATTATAGCAACTGCTTTGCACTCTCGAATTATTTGGTCAGCGCTTTTCGAACCGATTTTTAGTGTAATAAAGGACAATCATTGGCGGTGAGGAGTTGGTGCGCACCAATACTTACGGAGCGACGAATTAACGGTATACAAGCTTTGAATAACGCTCTATTTCCAACGCCCCCCGAGATTCAGCTGGACTATCCGTGAGTTCCAGAATAACTTAGCGATCCCTTCAAAAGCGGACTGATCTTCATGCTAGAACAAGCGCGCGCCGAGCTGGCGCCCACCGGCGTGCTTCGCGCCGGCATCAATCTTTCCAACTTCCTGCTCGTCACCGGCAAGAGCCCGACTGGCGATCCCGAAGGCGTCTCGCCCGACATGGCCCGCGCGGTGGCGGACCGCCTGGGCGTGCCGGTCCACTTCGTGACTTTCCAAACCCCCGGCGAGCTTGCGGACGCCGCCGGCGACGACGTGTGGGATATCGGCAACATCGGCGCCGAGCCCGAGCGCGCCAAGACCATCGCCTTCAGCGCGGCCTATGCCGAGATCGAGGCCACGTACCTGGTGCCGGCCGGCTCGCCGATTCAATCCATCGAGGAGGTGGACCGCGAGGGCGTGCGCATCGCGGTCTACGGCCGCGCGGCCTACGGCTTGTGGCTGGCCGACAATATCCGGCACGCGGAGCTGGTGAAGACGGACGGTATGGATGCCTCTTTTGATCTTTTCGTCGAGCAAAAGCTCGACGCCCTGGCGGGCCTTCGGCCGCGACTCATTAAAGATGTGGAGAAATTGCCCGGCTCGCGCCTGCTGGACGGCAAGTTCTCCGCCGTGCAGCAGGCCATCGGCACCAAGCCCGATCGCAAGACCGGCGCCGCGTTCTTGCGCGAGTTCGTCGAGGAGGCGAAGGCAAACGGACTGGTTGCGAGCCTGATCGATAAGCACGGGGTGACGGGTCGACTCACGGTGGCGCCGGCGGCGTGAGTTCAAATGACTGACTAGCTCGGGTCAAGCGGTCGAAGCTGAGATAGCTTTTCTTGCTGAAAATCTTTTCCGCTGCTTAGCACCGCGACTCCATGGAAAGTTACGTGGCCAAGTATAATTTCGCGACCCGTCAGCCAAAAAGCTTTATTCCCGTGCCCCCGATGATGCTTCTTTCTCGCCCATGCGCCCGGAATCGATGACCGCGATGCAGGGCGGAGCCCCGCACTGGGGCATGCTGCTGCTGATGTTGGTGCTGCTGGTGCTTGCGGTCGTCGGTATCGTGCTGTTGACACGTTACTTCGTCCGCCCCGTGGACGTCAGCACACTCGGAGCGACCCGTGTCACTAAGCCGGACGGCCCGGTATCAGACGATCCAAATCCCGGCATCGAGCGCGACACCTTCGTGGTGATTCCGGACATCTCCGGCTATACCCGGTTCATGCAGCTCACCCGCTTTGCCGCCGGCCACGCGCAGTTCGTGGTGGCGCAGCTTCTGGATGCCATCATGACCGCCGCGCAGCCGCCGCTTTTGCCGACTCGCGTAGAGGGCGATTCAGTCATGTTTTACACCGTGTCCGAGCGCGCGGATCCGGCGAAAGGTGCCAGCGGACCCAAACTGGCGGCCGCCGTCCACGATATGGTCACCGCTTTTTATCGCAAGCGCGCGGAACTGCTGGCGGGCAATCTCTGTCCTTGTGAAGCCTGCAAGCACATTACTGGGCTCGAGCTCAAGGTGGTGGTGCACCGGGGCAACGTTGTGCGTTACCAGCTGCGGGGACTCGAAGACTTGAGCGGCGTGACCGTCATCGAGGCACACCGGCTGCTCAAAAACTCGGTGGGGCGGGAGCGATACGTGCTGGTATCCGAGGCCGCGGCCGCTGATGTCCGTCTGCCTTGGGAGCGCGCCCCCGAGCAGCACCGTGAGGCCTATGACGGCATCGGCGAAATGCATTGCGATCTTTATCCGCTGCGGGAGCTACCGCTTACCGCGAGCGGGGTCCTGAAATCGCCGCTGCGCGACATGGCCGCAAAGCTCGCGAGCAATATTCAGACCCTCGCCGGCACCGCTCGCTGAGGTGTCAATCAAGAAAAGGGGATACACGAGAACAGCCGCCGGACTCCACAGGACCTGCCCCAGGACAAGAAAACGGACCTCTGGTTTTCGAACGATATGCGGGCAATTATCGGCTTGATGCGCGCTGTCGCTTCCGGGGCGCGACTCGAAAGGAGTGCGACTATCATGAAACCTACACTGCTTGGCAGACTTTTCTTGCTCGCCTCGCTAGCCGAACCATGGGAGGCCTGGGCGCAGCAACCGCGGGCGGATTACCACGGTCCACACATGATGTGGGAGAGCGGATGGATGTTCTTCGGCCCCGTGATGATGATTATATTTATCGCGCTCATCGTGATGATCGCGGTCTTTCTGGTGCGTTGGCTTGGCGGCCACGGATCCGGTTCCCGCGCATCGTCGGAAGGCAAGGCGCTCGAGATTCTGAAAGAGCGCTTCGCTCGCGGTGAAATAGACAAAGAGGAATTCGAGGAACGTCGGCGAATGCTTCGCGACTAGCCGCGCTGAACAGCCGGTGTAGGCCGATCAGACAATAGAATGATCCGCCCGCAAACGGGCTGCACAATTCGACTTCGGCTCATTCACGGGATCTCGCCGAGGCTCTCTATGACCTGCGTCCTGTCATCGGCGCTGCCCACGGTGAGGCGAATGCAATCCGGCAAGCGGTAGGTGTCCATAGTTCTCGCGATGATGCCGCGTGCTCTGAGCGCGGCGTATAAATCCTTTGCCGCTTTTGCGCCCCCCGGGCACCGCAGCGACACCAAGCTGCCCTGACTTTCATATGCCTCTAAGCCGAGAGCGGTGACGCCTTCAACGAATTCTTCCCTCAATCTCGCGTTCTCCGCGCGCAGCGCAACGATCCCGCCCTGCTCGGCAGGCGCCGCGACGGCAGCCGCCCGCGACGGAGCCGAGACGTTGCTCAGCAAACGCGCCCGATTGAGCACATCGGAGATAGCCGGCGGGCAGAATGCCCAGCCGACACTGGCTCCCGCAAGCCCGTAGATCGTAGGAGAAAGTGCGCAGCATGACGGTGTTTTCGCTCTGCGCAACCAGAACGGTTCCTGAACGAGACTGAATCAGTTATCACTCATATCCACCGCGTCCGCTTTTTCTGAACTGCATTTATCGATTTTTCTTTTCGGACGTGCACAAGGCTTTGAGGATTCCAAACGCGCCTCACCACGCGTTCACGTTCAAAGGTGATCCCGGCGACTCAAGCCGTGCTTTTGCATCTTCTCGTAGAAGGTCTTTCGGGGCACCCCCAAGGCGGCGCAGGCCTCGGTAACGTTACCGCCATGCTCGCTCAGCGCCTGCTCGATGAGCGCGCGCTCGAAATGGCGGACCTCTTCGGCAAGCGTGCGCCCGGCGCTTCCGGCGCCGGGCGTTTCCCCGTCCCGTCCGCTGAAAGCGGCGGGGGACAGCACGAAACGCTCGGCCGCGTTCTGCAACTCTCTCACGTTCCCCGGCCACTCCTGGGCCATGAGTCGGCGCATGATCTCGGGACTCACCGGCGGGGGATCGCGCTCGTAGCGTGCCGCGGCGGTGAGCGCGAAGTGCTGAAACAGATAGGGAATGTCTTCCCGGCGCTCGCGCAGCGGCGGCAGCACGATCTCAATCACGTCCAGGCGATAATAGAGGTCCTCCCGGAACTCGCCCTTCGCGGCAAGCCCCTTCAGGTCCCCCTTAGTGGCCGCAACCACGCGTACGTCGACCGATATCGGCATATTCGATCCGAGTCGCTCGATGGTGCGCTCCTGCAGCACCCGCAGCAGTCGGACCTGCAGCGATAGCGGCATGCTTTCGATCTCGTCTAAGAAAAGGGTGCCGCGATGGGCGTGCTCGAATTTTCCAATGCGCCGCTCCTTAGCGTCGGTGAAGGCGCCGGCCTCGTGCCCGAACAGCTCGCTCTCGATGATGCTTTCCGGCAGCGCGCCGCAATTGATGGCAACGAAGTTTCGCCCCCGCCGCTCACTTTTCTGGTGCAGGGCGCGCGCCACCAGCTCCTTGCCGGTGCCGGTCTCGCCGATAATGAGCACGTCGGCATTGGTGTCGGCAACGTCGTCAATGGCCGCGCGTACGCGCTCGATCTCAGGCGTTCGTCCGATGATTCGGACCTCGGCCTCACCGTGAGCGTCGAGTTCGGAGCGAAGCGCGCGGTTCTCCAGCACCAGGGCGCGCTTCTCCAGCGCGCGCTTGACCACGTCCACCAGCATCTCGGCGCGAAACGGCTTTTCTATGAAGTCGTAGGCGCCGTCGCGAATGGCCTCCACCGCCATGCTAATGTCGCCGTGTCCGGTGACCAGGATGACCGGCAGGTCCCGGTCGAGCTCCCGGCACGCGCGCATCAGATCCAGGCCGGACATTCCCGGCATGCGCACGTCGCTGACCACGATGCCCGCCCAATCGCGGGAGACCTTTTCCAGCGCCGCCGGCGCGGACTCGAGGGCGTCCACCGTGTAGCCCGCCAGCTCCAGAGTCTGCTTGCCCGCGAGGCGCACGTGATGCTCGTCCTCCACCAGGATGACATTGGCGGCTGTGCTCATGCCGCCTGCTCTTCTCCGTCGACGGCCGGCAGGCGCACGGTAAAGCAGGCGCCGCCGTCGGACGAGCTCTCGGCGCGGATAGTGCCTCCGTGATCCTTGACGATGCCGAACGATATCGAGAGTCCGAGTCCGAGACCCTCGCCTTTTTCCTTGGTGGTGAAGAAGGGCTCGAACACATTTTCCAGATTCTCGGGCGGGATCCCGGGCCCGCTGTCGGTTACCCGGAAAGTGACCCACTCGCTCTGATGCTCGATCTCGACCCGAACCCGGCGCCGGTTCGTGCCCTGCACCGCGTCCATGGCGTTCTTCACCAGATTGAGCATCACCTGCTCGATGCGGATCCCGTCCGCGCGTACCACGGGCTCGCGCTCGCAGATCCGAGTCTCAATCTCGATGTCCTCGCTCTGGGCGCGGGAAGAAAGCAGCAGCAGCACGCGCTCGATGGCAGCGCGCAGCGACACCGCTTCGTGCTTGTCCACGCTTTTGCGCGCGAAGGTCTTGAGCTGCCCGGTGATATGGCCCATGCGCTCGGTGAGCTCAGAGATGGTCTCGAGATTCTCGTCCACCGCGGCGTGGCGCTCGCGCTCGAGCAGCACGCGCGCATTGTCGGCAAAGGAACGGATGGCGGAGAGGGGCTGATTGAGCTCATGGCTGATGCCGGCGGACATCTGACCGATGGCCGCGAGCTTGGCGGCCTGGATGAGCTCGTCCTGGGCGAGGCGCAGATCTGCCTGAGCGCATTCGAGCTCGACTACCTTGCGATCGAGTTGCTCGTTGGCCTCGGTGAGGGCGGCGGTTCGCTCTCGCACCCGCCGCTCCAGGTCTGCCCGCGAGCGGCGCAACACGTCCTCTACCATGCGCTGGTGCGCGAGTTGCTGGCCGAGATTCCGCCGGCGCTGCCACAGGGTGAGCCCGGCCAACGCCAGGATGATCGAGGCAAAGAGGGCCAGCGCCCCGCTGAACACCACCCGCTCGCGCAGGTCCCGCGCGTCTGACAGCACGTGCACCACCCACCGAGGCACGTCGAGGCGGGTGCTCTGGGCCAGGAAACTCAGATCCCGGGCGCGCCCGCCAGCGGCTCCGACCACCTCGTCGCGAAGCGTCACCAGCCGGGCCTCACCGGCCCCGGCGGGTCGCTCTCCGACCACCTCGAGCGGCTCGATACGGGCGCCCTCGTACTGGCGGCTGCCGCGGATGCGTTCTCTAGCCTCCTCTGTAAGATGGCCGAAGGTGCGAAATCGCCATTCCGGTCGGCTGGTGACGAAGATCACGCCGTCGTAGTCGGTGACCGCAACCACGTCCGACGATCCCGCCCAGGCGGCCTCGATGTCCGCGAGGCTCATCTTGACCACCGTCACGCCGATGACTTCCATCGCCGCCTGCACCGGGCGCGCGAAGTAGTAACCGCGCTCGCCAGAGGTGGTGCCGAGCGCGAAGTAGCGTCCGGTCTCGCCGCGCAGCGCCTCGCGAAAATAGGGCCGGAAGGCGAAGTTTTTGCCGACGAACGGGCGCGGATCATCCCAGTTGCTCGCCGCTACGGTGAGGCCGTCCCGGTCCATGACGTAGGTGGCGGCAGCACCGATAGAGGCGTTGATGGCGGCAAGAAAACGGTTTGCTTCATCCACGGCCCGCAACTCGCCTTCCGACTCCAGCAGGCGGATGATTTTTTCGTTACGGGACAGTACTTCCGGCAGCAGCTCGTATTTCTTTAGTTCGCTGCGCAGCCCCGAAACAACCAGTGATAGCTGTTGCTGGGTGTGTGTGGCATGCTCCGCAAGCACCGTGGCGCGAGTCCAGTCGGTTGCCAACCACACCACTAAGGCGACGGCAAACGCGCCGACGATGCCTCCGGTGAGGGTCGGTAACCGAGTCCGACCCTGCCCCGCCGGCGCCGCGTTGCTGAAAATCTCCCGCCCTGTCTCCACCACCCAGTCATCCGCGTCGAGCTCGCGATATCGTCGCCCGCTGGGCCGCAGAGCGTCAATGTCGGCTGGATGCAGGCTGATCGGGGCCTTCCGCCGGGGGTGGCTTAGCGAACCTCCACAGTCATTTCGAGTAGACGGGGACAACCAGCACCGGCCTTCTCGACAGCTGGGTGACCTTACGCGCCGTCGAGCCCAGCAGCCGTGCGCCCAGGGACGGGTCCGTGTGGGTGCCGACGACAATCAGGTCGGCGTCCCAATCATCGGCCTTTTTGGTGATGGTCTCGGCCGCTCTGCCGGAGATCACGCTGACTTCCGCAATCAAGTGGCTGTCCTCCGGACCCTTGCCCAGCTCCTGCTGGCAAAACTCGGTCAGCCGCGCCCGCATCTTATCCCGCACTTTCTGTAGACCTTCGTGTTCCGCCTTGAGCGCCTCGGCCTCCGACATGTAGGTCTCGAGGGCCCAGCGCACCTGTGGACTGAGAGGCTCCGCCACATGAAGCATGCTGATCTTGGCCCCGTACTTTTCCGCCAGGCTCAGCGCAAACCTGAACACTGGGCGCATGTTGTCACCCAGGTCCGTCGCGTAAAGTATCTTCTTGATCTCGGGGAACATAGACACGCTCCGATTGATCCTTGTCTTTGACCTACTTGGTGATGATCTCTGATCCCATGAGGGTAGTCGGTAACCATGTAGAGATGATCGGCACGTAAGTCACGAGAATAAGGAAAATGAACATGATGCCCAGCCACGGAAGCGCCGCTTTCACGGTGTCCGTCACCGAGAGCTTCGCGACTCCGGCGGTAACGAAAAGGTTCAGACCGACGGGCGGCGTAATCATTCCGATTTCCATGTTCACCACCATGATGATGCCCAGGTGAATCGGATCGATTCCCAGCGATATCGCGATGGGAAATACCAGCGGTGCCACGATCACGAGCAGTCCGGACGGCTCCATGAACTGCCCGCCGATGAGCAGGATCACATTCACGACCACCAGGAACATAATCGGTCCGAAACCGGCTGACAGCATGGCCTCGGTGATCATCTGAGGAACGCGCTCTTCGGTCAGTACGTGCTTGAGGATCAGCGCATTGGCGATGATGAAGAGCAACATGATGGTCAGCTTTCCGGCCTCGAACAGCGTGCGTTTGGTGTCGGGGTGCCAAAGCACGGACACGACGCGCAACACGAGCATGGCGCCACCTGGCCCGCGTTCCTTGAACGGACCCATGTCGCGATAGACGAAGTTGGCGATCACGAACGCGTAAACGGCCGAGACCGCAGCGGCCTCGGTGGGGGTAAAAATACCGCCGTAGATTCCGCCGAGTATGATAATAATGAGCAGGAGTCCCCATACCGCGTCCCGCGCCGCGGCGAGCACCTCACCCCAGCCTTCCCAGGGCTGCGAAGGCAGACCGCGCATTTTTGCCGCGACGAAGATTCCGAGCATCAGCATCAATCCGGCGAGCAGCCCCGGAAACACCCCGGCCAGAAACATCCGCCCTACCGATACCTCAACCGCCGCGGCGTACACGACCATGACGATGGAAGGGGGAATCAGGATGCCGAGCGTCCCCGCATTGCAAATCACGCCGGCCGCGAACTCCTTTCGGTAACCGACTCTGACCATCCCGGCGATGACGATGGAGCCGATCGCGACTACGGTTGCGGGCGACGAGCCGGAGAGGGCGGCGAACATCATGCACGCGAACACGGAAGCGATGGCGAGGCCGCCCTGAAAATGACCCACCACGGCGATGGCGAAGCGAATAATGCGCCGGGCGACGCCTCCCGTCGTCATGAAGGTGGAGGCAAGAACGAAGAAAGGTATCGCCAGCAGGGTGAAGTGACCGTGAAAGGCGGAGAACAGAGTTTGCGCGATGGAGCTCAGAGATCCGCCTCCGTGTACGACAAGAAACAGTATGCTCGACAGTCCAAGCGATATCGCAATCGGTACCCCGATCAAGAGCATCCCGATCACGAGCAGAAACAGTATTGCTACGGCCATGATCAGTCCCTCTTTGTCGGCTCGGCGGGGTCACCGGTTTCTACGCTTTCCTCCAGCCCCTCAATTTCTTCGGCCCCCTCGTGGCTGGCAATGATCATGTCCTCCTTTCCGCGCAGCACTTCCCAGCCGAGCTGGAGGTAACGAAGGGTGAGCAACGCCATGCTCAGCGGCAAGATGAAGTAGGGGATGAAGCGGGGCATCTTCTCGTAGCGCTCGCCCTCGTTGAGCGCGTCGGCGAGAAACTGCAGGAACTCGGGCATCGGCACATCGTCGGTCTCCAGAAACGCGCGCTTGGTGGCGAACGCCCACCAGTAATCCCAGCTTCCTATCAGGAGGAGCACGCTGAAGGCGAGGCAGGCGATCACGGCGATGATCGCGAGCGTTTTGCGCACCCCCGAAGGGACGCGCACAATGACAACGTCGACACCGATATGGATGTGCTTCTTGGCCGCGTACGACGCACCCAGCAGCACCATCCAGGCGAACAGGAACACCGTGACCTCGAGCGCCCACAGAATGTTGGCGTTGAAGACGTAACGTGCAACGACGTTGGCAAAGGTGATGAGGGTCATCGCTGCGAGCAGGATCGCTATCAGCGTTTCCTCGACCGCATCAACCGCGCGGCCGATTTTATGCAAGGTCTGGTCGTTCATGGCCATATCCTTGAGCTAAGGTGACCTGGGAAGGTGACCGAGGGCCCGGCCGGCGCGAGCCGCCGGGCGCCTCGGGTTAAATCCGAATCGAAACGGCGATCAGCTGCCCTTCTGCGCGGATTCCAGCAGATCGGCGCCGATGTCTTTCTCGAACTTGCTCCACACCGGCCGCATGGCCTTGATCCAAGCGCTACGCTGCTCCGGAGTGAGGGTCCGAATCGTGCCCCCTGCTTCGACGATTTTCTGCTTGTTGGCCATGTTGACCTTGACCGCCTCGGAGTTTCGCTCCTCCGTGACCTCCTTGAGGATTTGGGCAAACTGGTCGCGCACCCCGGGCTTGAGCTCGTCCCACCATTCGGTGGAGGTCACCACCAGGTAGTCGATGATGCCGTGATTGGTCTCGGTGATGCCGTCCTGGACCTCGAAGAACTTCTTGCCGTAGATGTTCGACCAGGTGTTTTCCTGACCGTCGATGACTCCGGTCTGCAGCCCGCCGTAGACCTCGCTGAACGACATCTTCTGGGGGTTGGCGCCTAGCTGCACGAACTGCGCCACGAGCACGTCGGAGGCCTGCACCCGGAACTTCAGACCCTTGGCATCTTCGGGCATCATCAATGGGACCTTGGCCGACATCTGCTTCATGCCGTTATGCCAGAAAGCCAGCCCCTGCAATCCGCGGCGCCGCATCGAATTCTTGAGCTTTTGACCCGCGGGGGAGTTCTGAAAGCGATCCACCGCGCCCACGTCCTCGAACAAGAACGGGAGGTCGAAGATACGGTACTTCTTGGTGAACTTCTCGAACTTGGACAGCGACGGGGCAGCCAGCTGAACGTCCCCGTTGAGCAAAGCCTCGAGGACTTTGTTGTCGTCGTAGAGGCTGGAGTTGGGAAACACCTCCATGCACGCCTTGCCGTTCATCTCCTCGTTGACCCGCTTCGAAAGCAGCGCTGCCGCGATCCCCTTGGGGTGACGGTCGGTGTTGGTCACATGGCTGAACTTGATAACGACCTCGCCCGGGTCGCAGGCGGCGACCGCGGGCGTGGCGAAGCTAAAGGTGAAGGTAAATAGCGCAGCGCCGGCGGCGGCCGCGATCATTGTCTTGCGCATCGGTAATCTCCTCTTTGTTTGCTTATGGGTCCCACGGCAGCAGCGCTCGCCTCGAACCGCCGGTGGCGTCCCGGTTCTTGTCGCCGGGCTCCGTTTCCGATTCGGGGCGTCGAACCGCCTCGTGCCGGGTTCGGATGGTTTGCTTGCAAGCATCGGGCCAGGTCGCGTCGCGGCCCGCCCGGTCTTTTTGTTGGAGTATTTTACCTTACATTAAACGGGGCCTTTTGGGCACCGGGGCTTCCGCGGTGGCCTTAGCCGCTGCCGGCTAGATGTGCGGGATTCCGCAGAGTCGGCGCCGGGGTCTGTGCGGATTCCCGCACGCGGGGAATGTCCCGTCCCGCAAATAACTTCGGTATCTCGCCGGCTCCCGCGCCGTGTGGCGGCGTTGCGACTCGTCGCAATAGCTACGGCTATTCCTCCTCCCCGCGTCTTGCCACACGACCCGGGTAGCTCGCCGATATACGCAACCTATTTACGGGACGGGACACTAGAACCTATCTCAAAATTAGCGAGCTTGGATAAGACAAGGCAAACACAGGCTTAATAAGCGCAGTTTAGACGCCGGTAAATGAGCATTTTGAACCTATTCTTAACGCCGTTAGGCTAAGCAGCGCAATTTTGAGATGGGTTCTAATCACGCTGAGGAGCCTAGCCGGCCACCTTTCTGCGGAATTGTCTTTTTGGCGACAAGTCAACTCCGGGACGCTTTTTGACCTTTTCCGACGACCAATCACGCGCCGCCACTCGGCCCCTAGAGCAGCGCCCGGCGGCCGTGACCGACGGCACCGCGCATGACCCGTCCCAGCATATAGGCAACGGCCGGTGTAACAACCGCATGCTTATACTGGGTGAGAGGCTAGTCAAGCAGCAGTGATATGGTGTTCCAGGAATACAGCAGAATTACCGACGCGAAAAGGAATGTGAGGATTGCGTAAACGGCATTTAGAGAATTGTTTTGAAAGATGATGCTTCACGAATGTGCTCCTGTAGATAGATTCTTCAACATAGTTTCAAGTCTTTGTCGCGTCGTTTTCGGATTGGATTTACTGACCTTCGTAAATACCGTTTCGGTTAATTCTTCGTCTCTGTTCGCGATTTTCCCAAACAAGTGGCTTACCTTGTTGCTCAAAGCGACATATAGCGAGCGCTTGTGGCTGGGATTTTCTTCCAGCACGGCCAGCTTTTTCTCCAGTCACTCTAGATATGTGCCATCGAAGGTTTAGAGGCACCACGAGACACTATTAGATCAATAGTCGACTGCCGTGCCGTTTCCACGCGGCGCTTTTTGCTCAAAAACCTCCAAAGCTCGGGCAGTCGTCTCGGGGTGTCGCCAGAACCTTGCCAGTCTGTCTGGGAAGAAACCAACTACGCGCAAATCGGACCAACTTCGCCGCCTTAGCGAAATCGGACTGATTGAACTGCAGCATTCGGAGCCGCATCATTCCTGGTATCGCCCCGATGATGGCCTATGGAGGACGAACGGCAACACACGCGCCTGATTTTCACCTCCATGCTGAAGTCTTAGCAAAATCCGGAACAGCGACGAGTTTGCTCAAGAAACTTCAGGTAGTTCAATATTAAGGGGTTGCGAACTCTGAATGTCCCCCACCTATGGCGAGGAGAAGGATATGAACAGAATGAAACTTTCGCTCGCAGCCTTGCTTCTGCTGCCCGCGGTCGCCACGGCGGCGCACTTGCCGCCGGTCGTTGGCGACATAATCAGGGCGGCTCGGGACGACGTGAACGTCATCGACATTGAAGGCTTCAAGAAGGTGGTCGACAACCCCGCCGGCGCGCTGATCATCGACGTACGAGAGGAATCCGAATATGCGTCCGGACACATCCCTGGCGCGGTCCACCTGCCGCGAGGAGTGGTTGAATTCGGGATTTGGCAGCTTGTGGGTTTTCCCGCCAACATCGACTTCGAGCGGCCTATCTATGTGCAATGCGTGTCCGGCAATCGTTCCTCGCTTGCGGCGAAGACGATCAAGGATCTGGGATTCACCAACGTCACCGCCGTGGTGATGCACCTCGCCGAATGGCAGAAGGCCGGCTACCCGTTCCGGCAGTAGCGAAGAAACAGGACGCTCAAATTCATTCGTAGCCCCCTTAGCTGCCGAACTGCATCCCAACGAGAGCGATATTCGTCTGGGCGACTACCGCTCCCTGACCTTTCCCTACTCGTTTTTACGCACTCGTTAGTGGACGCTTGACATGGGACTATATAACTAATATTCTAGTTTTATAGTTTCTTTTCAGGATAGTAAAGCCATGCTCGATCTGGAGGAGGCAGCCCAGGGTTTCGCGGCGGTCGGCTCGGAGCCTCGGCTCGAGGTGTTGCTGGCACTTGTTCGCGCCGGCGATGAGGGCCTCGCGGTGGGCGAGCTTCAGGAACGCGTCCGTTTGCCGGCGTCCACCCTGGCCCACCACCTGAGATTTCTCGCCGCCGGCGGGCTCATCGATCAGGAACGCCAGGGCCGCGCGGTGATTAATCGTGCCGCCTACACGCGCATCGAGGAGCTGGCCGGCTTCCTGCTTCGGGAGTGCTGCGCAGAGGCCAGGCACACCCGAGCCGGCGGGTAAGGGAAAAACACCATGACCGAGATCGCGGTCAAAGGCTTCGACGAGCTGCGCAGGCGCGCCGACAGCATTTTTTCGGTCTGGACGCTTATTCTGCTCATACCGGTCGCGGTGGCGCTGTTCGACGGCGAGCAGCTCGATCCGGTCCTCCGGATCGCGATTGGTGCATTCAGCGGCACGCTTGCGTACATTGCGGTCGCGGTTCTGCTCATTGCTTATCTCAAGGCAAGCGGCGCGGAGAGCGTCGTGGCCCGAGCCTTTGAAGGCCGCGAGACTCGCATGATCGTGCTCGCGGCGTTTTTCGGCGGGCTCGCCCCCTTCTGCTCGTGCGAGGTGATTCCATTCGTTGCCGGTCTGCTGGCCGTCGGTGCACCGCTTTCGGCAGTGATGGCGTTCTGGTTGTCCTCGCCGCTCATCGACCCGCCGACGGTGCTTATCACCGCTGCCGCCCTTGGATGGGAGTTCGCCATCGGCAAGGCCGTGGCGGCGGTGGCGCTCGGCCTCATGGGCGGCTTTGGCGTTCGGTTCCTGATCAACCAGGGAGCCTTCGCGCAACCGCTAAAGAATCGCTCGAGCGGCGGTTGCTGCGGCGGCGGACCCTCACCGTTCGAAGGTAGATCAATGTGGCGATTCTGGAAGGATTCGAGGCGGATCAAGTCTTTTAGATCCGAGGCGATGGTGAACGCGCTTTTTCTGATCAAATGGCTGGCGCTGGCCTATCTGCTGGAAGCGCTGCTCGTCACCTACGTGCCGGCGGAAGCGATTGGTGGCGTGGTCGGCGGCGAGGGCTTGTTCCCGATCGTGATCGGCGCCGTGGTGGGCGCCCCCGCCTATCTCAACGGGTATGCGGCCCCGGCGCTCGTCGCTGGTCTGATGGAGCAAGGCATGAGCGCCGGCGCGGCAATGGCCTTCATGGTTGCTGGCGCGGTCAGCTCGGTCCCCGCCATGGCCGCGGTATGGTCGCTGGTGAAGCGGTCTGTGTTCCTGGCCTACATGTGCTTCGGAATTGTCGGCGCGATTGTAATCGGAGTGGTTTTCGCAGCCTTTGTGTAGAACCTATTTCAAAATTAGCGATCTTGGATAAGACAAGGCAAAAAACAGACTTAATAAGCGCAGTTTATACGCCGGTAAATGAGCGTTTCGAGCCTGTCTTTTAACGCTGTTAGGCTAAGCACAGAAATTGCGAGATAGGTTCTAGTCAGAGCGAGCACGTGTGTGGGAGCGCACGCACTTATCTTAACCACCGGTTGTTTCTCTCCTGCGCGCGGTTCGAAACGTTTGAAATTTACGATGACTCGTTCCCGTTTTCCGTCGATAATCGCTTCCGTACGGTCCGCGCCTCTTAAGCGGAGGGTGAGAGCACGCCCGTCAACCGCCGATAGCGCGGCAACCGATTTCAACTCGAGCCCCAACCGCGTCGCTAGGAAGTCGAGGGACCCCAGCCGTTGAATTGACCCTCAAAGGTCAATTTTCGCCATATAAAAGGGCGATGATAAGAGGCAAACAAACGCTACGAAAACCGCGTCTTAGACCTGGTTGACGAGCGACGGCCAATTTTCCGGCCGTTTCTTGCGTGGAGGAATAAAAGAAACGATGATGCGAAACGAATAGAAGAAGAAGCTCGACGGGCGCAATGCCCTCGGCTAGTGTCGCGCGGAATTGTGCGCTAACGACTAAAACGGGAGATTTGAAGATGAGATCAACTCTGTTGCTGGTTGCGGCAACTCTGTTGCTGTTCTGTGGCGCGGGACAGGCGGCCACGCTCGATCGCGTCAAGGAGTCCAACACGTTCCGGATTGGTTACCGTTCGGATGCGCCACCGTTCGCATTCAGGAACGCCCTTGGCGAGCCGGCGGGCTATGCCGTGGAGCTGTGTCGACGCGTGGCCCTGAGCGTGAAGTCCACGCTGGGACTTCAGGACATGAAGGTGGAATACATCGAGGTAAGCGCTGACAACCGCTTCGATATGGTGGAACGGGGGAAAATCGACATCCTGTGCGGGCCCACCTCCGTGACTCTGTCAAGGCGCGAGCGCGTCGACTTCTCGCTCTACACCTTCGTCGACGGCGCCAGCGTGCTGTTCCGGGAGGACGGCCCAGACAATTTTGAGGGGCTCGCTGGAAAAAGAGTCGGGGTTCGCTCCGGAACCACGACCGAGGAGGCGCTCGTGCGTAGCCTCAAGCAGCTCAAGATCGACGCGGATGTGGTTGCGGTCAAGAGCCACCAGGACGGGCTGGCGCGTCTCGAGGCCGGCGATATCCCTGCATACTTTGCGGATCGGATGATCCTGGTGGAGCTGCTCCGCTCCAGCGCGGCCCCGGTGAAGCTGAACCTGTCCTCCCGATACTTCACCCATGAGCCCTATGCGCTCGCCTTGGCACGCGGTGACAACGATTTCCGCCTACTGGTGGATCGCACCCTCAGCAACACCTACCGCAGCGGCGACATCGAGGCGATCTTCGTCGCCGCGTTCGGCAGCGGCGTCGCGCCGACAGAGGTGCTTAAGATCATGTATCTCATCAACAGCCTCTCCTACTGAGGCGGTGGGCGAACGAAGCGGGCGGTCCCGCCGTATCTACGGCCGGCGACCGCCACGCGCTCGCCGAGGGCGAAGATTGCTTGCGCTCGACGCACGTAGCCCGCGTCGTGCGCGCGCTCAAGTACTCCAATCAAACGCTTTCGCTGCCATCGGTTCAGCCGCAGTACGCTGCTGGCACCGGGCTGACCATCTCTGCTGCAGGAATAGACTGGGGCTCGCTGCTACCGATCGGGGGAAATCAACGAGGGCATTTAAATTCTTATCGAGCCGAAGACATTTCGAGCCGAGATTTTTTCATTCTTGTAGTTTCCTAAACACGGCCGACCTCCGCTACGTTCACACCAATCAATGAGTTACCGACTCTGAATGTCCCCCTGTTGCACTCGGCAACTCACCTATGCCGTGAGCCAGATAGGATTCGACCAGGCGCGCCGGCCCTGCCCGTCGATGATCGTGACCCTGAACCAGGAGGTCTCGAATCGCTTCAGGGGAAGTATCGCCATCTCTAACTGGTCTCCCATCTCGCGCTGGGACTTCGAGCCCCGCCCCTGCAGGGCGATGACCCTCGCCGGGGAACAACGCACCGTCACGGCGGTGTCGTCGATCCGGATGTCGTGAATCTCCGGTCCCTGGCTGGAGTAAAAGCGCCCCTGCTTGATGGACTCGAGCAGCGCATCCGGGTCCCGCTCCTCAGCCTCGACCATGACCCATCCACCCAGCCAGTCGTGGGTGAGGTGGTGGGCGTCATCGGTTGCATATCCGCTCAGGCGCCAACCTTGGTTCAGCAAGCTGTCTAGAAACGGCCAGTCGTTTCCGCGGTCCACTTCGATCGCGCTGCCGTGGTTGTAGATCTCTATAGCATGGGCGAAAGGCAGGCTGCGCGCGTCGTTCTGTGTGAGTCCGTACCACGAAGGATGCACGATGCCGATAAACGCCCCGGCCTCGTAGGCCCGGCGCGCGATTTCGGGGCCGGTTTCGTTCTCGCCGAGCGGCTCGAAGTCGAACGGCAAACCGATTGCCTTGATGTGCCAAAGCTCTCCCAGCTCGGTTCGCGGCGCGTGCAGCTCGCAACCGATGAGAGTCGTGAAGCCGTTGTTCCGGTAGCGGCGCGTGTCGGTGATGGGCCAACCGTATTGCGCCATGAAGTGATCGGTCACAACCAGAAAGTCGTAGCCTTTATCGCAATAGGCTGCGCAAACTGTCTGCGGAGGATGCACCCCGTCTGAGTTGGTCGAATGGGTGTGCATGTTGCCTTTGAAGAATCTGCCGGAACGACCGAACGGCATGTTGAGCATTGAGATACCCTTACCTGGACCAGCGGAGACCGGCAGTCGCCGGGAGCGACGTGACGATCCCCAAAAACATAGTCTAAGGCCGAAAACCAGGCGTGAGCTACAGGACGCCCACTCCCGAGTGAGGGGAACGCATCCGCGGATTTAAACGGAGTTGGTGCTAATAGTTACTGTCCGCGGGGAAGAAACATTAACGCCAACTCCTTTTTGATTTTCTGCTAAGCAGAATCGTCCGCTGCGGTATCTACCGGCCGGGCGTCGTCGTCTGACTGGGGAATCGACTCGAGAGGCTGTTTTTCCGCCTTCGCGGCGAGCTTGGCCTGCCGCTTCGCCTCGCGCTTAGCGGCCTTGGCTTTGGCCTTGGCATTTTTTTCGAAAGAGTAATTCGGCTTTCGCGCCATCGTATACGATCTCCTGTTGGCCTAAAGAGTAAGATAGGCGGCCGCGTTAACGGGTGCGGCCGCCGGAGTTTAAATTAAGTGGCTCAGTCCACGCGTCGAACGTTTCCGGCCGACCTGCGCCGTCGCGAACCGCTTCCGTGAATTGGCGAAGCATAACCCATCGGGTTCGGCCGCGCGCGGCTCGCGCCCCGGCCCGTTCGCTGGACGATCGGCTGGGGGCGGGCCTTTGGATCCGGCTCGAAGCCGGCAAGCTCCCGGGCGGGCAGGCGCCGGGTGAGCAGCTTTTCGATCTCGCGCAGCAGTCTTGTCTCGTCCACGCACACCAGAGACACCGCCTCGCCGCTCGCGCCCGCGCGCCCGGTTCTTCCGATGCGGTGCACGTAATCTTCCGCCACGTGGGGCAGCTCGAAGTTGACCACATGGGGAAGACCGTCGATGTCGAGTCCCCGCGAGGCGATGTCGGTCGCTACCAGCACCCGAACCTTACCCTGCTTGAAGCTCGACAGAGCTCGGGTCCGCGCGGCCTGGCTCTTGTTGCCGTGGATCGCGGTCGCCGTCACCCGTGCGCGCTCGAGCTTTTGCGCCAGCTTGCTTGCGCCGTGCTTGGTGCGCGTGAACACGAGCACCTGCTTCCAGTTGCCGCGATGAATGAGCTCTGCCAGCAGATCGGTCTTGCGCCCCCGATCGACGCGGTAGACAATTTGCTCAACCTTCTCGGCGGGGCTGTTTCGCCGCGCAACTTCGATCAGGCGCGGACGGTTCAGTAGCCGATCTGCCAGCGCCCTGATTGCATCGGAAAAAGTGGCGCTGAAAAGCAGGTTCTGCCGCTGCGGTGGCAGGTGCGCCAGCACGCGCTTGATGTCGTGGATGAAGCCCATGTCGAGCATGCGATCAGCTTCGTCCAGGACGAGGATCTCCACCTGACTCAAGTCGATGCTCTTGCGACCGAGGTGATCCAGCAGCCGTCCGGGCGTTGCCACCACGATGTCGCAACCCGCGCCAAGGGCATTGAGCTGCGGACTCATGCCGACGCCGCCATAGATCGTGGTGCTGCGGATGGGAACGTGGGCGCCATAGGTGCGAACGCTCTCGCTCACCTGGAGCGCAAGCTCGCGCGTCGGCACCAGAATCAGGGCGCGAACGGGTCGAAACCGAGAGCGCGGTGATAGCGTTGCCGTCAGCCGCTGCAGTATCGGCAGTGTGAAGCCGGCCGTCTTTCCGGTGCCCGTCTGGGCCGCGGCGAGTATGTCTTCGCCGCCGAGAATGGCCGGAATAGCCTCGAGCTGCACCGGCGTAGGGGTGTCATAACGCTGCTCGCGCACGGCACGCAGCAGCGCGGCCTTGAGGCCAAGGGATTCGAAATTCAGAGAACTTGCTCCTGGTAGCGGCCTGGCAGGACTTGCCCGCACCGGTCCAGGCGTTGTGATCAAAAAGTCGGGAATAAACCTTGGAGGGGATATGCCGCGAGCGGGGGCTGATTAGAACCGGTTTGTCAGCCTCAGCCGATAAGAATACTCGATTCCTTCGAAAAAAGCTTTGTTTGAGTCCTAGAAAGTTCCCAATCCCTAGAACCTGGGCGATAAAGCTTTGCCTGCGTGGTTTCTCCGCGCCCTCACTAATCCGTTAAAAGACCTGACTGAACGCGAAAAACAGGTCGCTTTCCATTTATCCATCCCCTTCAATGGTCATCGATGTGTTACAAGTGGTTATGCGATCAGGAACGTCCCGGGCCGCGCGAAGAGGAATATTGAGATGACAGACAATAAACGTCCCTGGTCACCACCACAGATTATATGGAGCGCGCTCATAGCCACCGTGGTCTGGACGGCCGTTGGTTTTAGCTGGTTCGGGCCCGGATTCAGTTGGACGACGCAAGGCAGCGCCACACAAATGTCGGAAAAGGCCGTTCAGAACAGCTTGGCTACGATTTGCGCTGCGAAAGCCCGAAGCTCCCCCAATTCCGAAACGTCGATTCAAGAATTGTCGGGGCTGTCGACCTGGAAACAAGGCGAGTTCGTTGAAAAGGCGAACTGGGCGAACATCCCCGGGATTGAATCAGGCAAGAGCAAGATCGCCGAGCTGTGTGCGACCAAGCTTATCGCGACTTAAGCTTGGCTTGAGACTGGTCAAATTCTATTAGGGAAGGTCTGATTTATCAGACCTTCCGCTAGGCGATGGCTGTAAGTCATTGGATTCGTGAGGCAAGTGGAAACCGCGTTTTCACTTGCCGACTCTGAAAATTCCAAGGATGGAATTATTCAGAGTTTCCTTAGGCTGGTTTAGGGTAAAGGGATCGGAGTTGATATTTTTTGAGTAGACGGGCAGCCATGAGAGAAAGGGCTCTTTTTATCGAAAGGAAAATAGTCAACTCCGGATCCATTACCCTCGCTTGACGCCTTGAAATCCGAACCTGAAAAACTGATCGAGCGGCATGCAGGTCTAGTGCATTCGGAAATGCGGAAAGTGGTTTCCCATGTGCAGCGCGACGCCGGCGAGTGGATCATTAATACCGTAATGACAGAGGGATGCGATATCCCATTCCGCTACAAGAGAAAACGTATGTACAGGAGCCTCCAGGGAGCGTTCGTGAATATGACTTACTATCCAGCGACTAACCTCGTCGCTGGAATAGAAGTTGAGATCATGCACGTGGTGCGGATTAAACGCGCGTAGGAACAGAAGGGGATATTCATAGCTTGTAAGTCATTGGCCCCTTCAAAACGTGTCGCAGAACAGCTCATTAAAGTACAAACTATGGATTTACCCCTATTTCTTAATCGGGCGGTCTAGCGTCCAATCGTAGATGCCCTGGTCGCGTTCGCGCACCGCCTGTTTCCAACCGACTTCTTCGACTCGCTTTTTGAAGTTCATGCCTTCAGGTGAATGGCGCGAGATACCATCGAAGATGGTCGCCAGGCGCTGGGTGTTCATCAGACCGGAGGCTTCGATAGCCTGATTGATCACCAGCTTTTGCATCGCAAGCTGATTGATCGGCACGCTCGCCATGCGTTCGGCCATGGCGTCGACTTCCGCGTCCAGTTGCGTGTCCGGCACGGCCTTGAAAATGAGGCCCATATGCTCGGCTTCGCGCCCGCTGATCTTGTCGCCGGTAAAGAGCATCCGCTTGGCCTTTTCCGCGCCCAGGCGATAGACCCACATGGCCGTGGTCGGGCAGCCCCAGACGCGCGCGGGCATGTATCCGATTTGTGCGCTTTCGGCCATGAAGGTGAGATCGGCGCACAGCGCGATGTCGGAACCGCCGGCGACGGCAAAGCCGTGCACCTTGCAGATCACGGGTTTGCTCGCGCGCCACAGCGACATGAAGTGCTGCGTGTTGCGCCACATGAAAGCGAAGTCCTTGAACGAATCCCAGGGCATCTCCTGGACGATCTCGTTGCCTGCCCGTTGCTCGGCGTAATAGGTGAGGTCGTATCCTGCGCAGAAAGCCGGACCGTTTCCGGCAAGCACCATGACATGGATGTCGGGATCGGCATCGGCCTTCGCCGCCGCGGCTGACAATTCCCCGGGCAGGTCGTCGTCGATGGTGTTCATCACCTCCGGCCTGTTCAGCGTGATGCGGCCGATGCGCCCGTCTTTCTGGTAGAGGACCTTGTTCACTTTCGAACCTGGCCGCAACGAATTCAGGCGAATGGTTCGTCGGCCCAGCCGCTGACTGACTTGACCTCCATAAAGTCCTCCAGCCCCCAGACACCACCCTCGCGTCCGTTGCCCGAAGCCTTCATGCCGCCAAACGGGCTGCCGGCGCCGCGGGACTGGCCGTTCATCTCCACCATCCCCGAACGCAGACGCCGCGCAATCCGATTGCGACGAACGCCGTCCGTGCTCTGCACATAGTTGGTGAGACCGTAGGGCGTGTCGTTGGCGATGTTGACGGCCTCGTCTTCGGTATTAAACGGAATGATCGACAATACCGGGCCGAAGATCTCTTCCCGGGCGATGGTCATGTCGTTGGAGACGTCGGCAAACACCGTGGGCCGGACGAAGTAGCCGCGATTGAAACCCTCAGGACGGCCGAGCCCGCCGGCAACCAGGCGCGCGCCTTCGTCGATGCCCTTCTGAATCAGGTCCTGGATCTTGTCGAACTGAGCCTGGCTGACCACCGGTCCAATATGCCGCCCTTCTTTATCGGCCGGTCCCACGCGGGTGGCATCGGCAACGCTCACCGCGGTTTCGACGGCATTTTTGTAAATATCGCGCTGGACCAGCATGCGCGTCGGCGCGTTGCAGGACTGGCCCGTGTTGTTGAAGCAGTGGAGCGTGCCGCGCTTCACCGCCTTCTCGTCGGCATCGGGGAAGATAATGTTGGCGCCCTTGCCGCCCAGCTCCAGGTGCACACGCTTGAGCGTGTCTGCGGCTTTCTTTGAAACGGCGACGCCCGCCCGGGCCGAGCCGGTAAAGGAAATCATCTCCACGTCCGGATGGCCCGAGAGTTGCGTGCCGACACCCGCGCCGTCGCCGTTGACCAGATTGAACACACCGGCCGGCGCACCTGCGTCATGGACGATCTCTGCGAAAAGGAGCGAGGAAAGCGGCGCAATCTCCGAGGGCTTGAGCACCATGGTGCACCCGGTCAGCAGCGCCGGGATAACCTTCAGCGTCACCTGGTTCATCGGCCAGTTCCAGGGCGTGATGAGGCCGCAGACCCCGATCGGCTGGTACAGGATCCGATCGTTCGGCGCGTGCTCGCCCAGCATCCGATCGAACTCGAACCCCTTGACGGCGCGGAGGAAGTTCTTGATGTGCCAGGTGCCTGACGGCGCCTGCTGTGTCCTTGCCAGCTCGATGGGCGCACCCATCTCAAGACTGATTGCCTCGGCCATGTTGTCGGATCTCGCTTCGTAGATCTCGAAGATCCGCTCGACCAGAGCGATACGCTCTTCCTTAGGGCTAAACGACCAGTCGCCGAATGCGCTTTTAGCCGCCGCCACCGCGGCGTCCGTATCGGCCTTGCCGCCAAGGGATATCACTGCGCAGGGTTCTTCGTTCGAAGGATTGATCACCTCGAAATCATTGGCCTTTGCCGGAGAAACCCAGCGGCCATTGATGTAGAACTCTCGCTTTTCCAGCATCGCCTCATTCTCCGATGTACATGAATAATGAGTGCCCTTATTAGCTTACGCCAAGGGATCGGACGTCAGGCGACTACAGTGTCGGGCAATTTTCTTGAGCACATTGGCAATCTGCGCGACGCCGCCGCGGACGCGCAGCTCCCAGGTGCGACGGCGCGGGAAATGACGGGGACATTCAGAGTTCGTAAGCTGTTGATTTTCAGATTTACCGCGGTGATGCCTCTTCAACGTTCAGAAAATAGATAATCAATAGCTTACGAACTCTGAATGTCCCCATCCTGCCGTCCTGCGTTCAGCGGGCGGTTCCGGACAAGCCGCGGCCGGTCGCCAACCACCGCTCGAACCTGGCCCGCAGCGCCAGATGGTGGGTTGCCCACCAGGCGGCGTCGGTTTGCAGCGCATTCGCCATGTTTTCCTGCGCGGTGGGGAGCAAGCGTTTTGTTTGCTCCGCCACCATCGCCATGGAGGATTTTCTTGCCGGGCCGTAGGTGATGTATTTGGTTTGCTCGGCGAGCGGGCCTGAGCTGGTCGAGAAGCGAATGAAATCCATTGCCCTAGCCAGGTTGTCGCTGCCCTTTAGGATGCCCCAGGAGTCGATGTCCCAGATCTGCCCGTCCCATAAGATGGCAAAGGGCTTGCCCTGCTCGGCGATGGGGCGGTACATGCGCCCGTTCCAGACCGAGGTCATGACGACGGCGCCAGAGTCCAGCAGCTTGACCGGGTCCTCGCCGGATTCCCACCAGACGAATTTCGTTTTGATTCGATCCATAACCGCGAACGCGCGCTTTTGCCCCTGCTCCGACTCGAGCGTCGAGTAGACCTCACTGGGCGCGACACCGTCGGCCATCAGCGCCCACTCCATGATTACCCTCGGGTCGCGTCTTAGGCCGCGCCCTCCGGGAAACTTTGCCACGTCAAAAAAGTCGGCCACAGTGGCGGGGCGTGCGTCTTTGAAGCGCTCGGCGTTGTAGCCGACCACCGTGGACCATACCGTTTGCCCGACGCCGCAATCAGTGAAGGCGCCGGCAATGAAGTCCTGCTCCGCGGGCGTGCCATCAGCGCCGGGCGGCAGGGTACCGTGGTCGATCTTCTCCAGCAGACCCTCCCGGCAGCCACGGATCAGATCCGAAAGCTCGAAATCGACAACGTCCCAAACAACATTCGCGGTTTCGACCTGCGTTCGGATCTCTTTAAGACCTCCGTTGTAGGTTTCCATCCGCACCCATTCGTTTATCTCTTTACGGTAGGGTTTTACATAGGCCAGCATCTGACTGCGGGTGTAGCTGCCGCCCCAGGAAACCACGGTCAACGGCTTTTCCGGCGTGGCGAATGCCATCGCCGAAATCAACACCATGAGCGCCGTGGCCGGAACGATGATTTTCGCCTTGTGGCTCGATTTCATTTCTACATCCTCCCCTTCGATTGCTCACCTTCTCCGGCGCGCGGGATTAAGTATGAAGTTCTCCGCTAAGGCTGGTGCCGTCGGGTGCTCTCGCTTGAGCGGGCGCCGGCACGGCGCTCGAATCTTCATGCAGCGACTTGACGATGCCGTAGGTCATCATCAGCATGATCACGCTTACCGGCAGCGCGGCGGCAATCGAAGCCGTTTGCAGCGCTTTCAGACCTCCCGCAAGCAGCAGCACGGCGGCTACGAAGCCCTCACCGATTCCCCACACGATACGAAACGCCTGCGGCGGGTTCTCGTCGCCCATGCTGAGCATGGTGGTGATGACCAGGGTGCCCGAGTCCGACGATGTGATGAACCAGGTTGCAAGCAGGAAGGTGGCCAGCGCCGCCATCGCCCAGTTTAGCCACGCCATTTCCGTGACCTGGTCGATGGTGCCGAAAAGCGCGGCGGGCAGATTCCAATCCCGCACCAGCTGCGCGATGCCCGCCGTTCCCACGCCGCCGGACGCGTTCAGCTCGGCGTAGATGGCGCTGCCGCCGAAGATGCAGAGCCAGAAAAAGGCGATGGTCGTGGGTACGAACATGACCCCCACCATGAACTCGCGAATCGTGCGCCCGCGACTGATGCGGGCGATGAACATGCCGACGAACGGCGCCCAGGATATCCACCAGCCCCAGTAGAAGATTGTCCAACCCCCCTGCCAGGCCGCGTCGCCCTCGGCGTTGAAGGTCCGGAACCCCATGGGGATGACGTTCCAAAGATAATCGCCGACGGTGGTGACGAAGAATCCCATCAACCACTTGGCCGGGCCCCCGAACAGGAAAAAGGCAAGCAAGACAACGCTCAGCCAGATATTCCATTCGGAAATGATACGGATCCCCTTACCCACGCCGGATACCGCCGACAGGGTGGCGATAACCGAAATAATCGCAATCAGGATCACCTGGGTGGTCGTTCCAGGGTCGATACCAAAAAGATGATTCAGCCCGGTCGCCATCTGGCTGACCCCGAGCCCCAGCGAGGTGGCCACGCCGAACACGGTGCCGAACACCGCCAGCAGATCCACCGCGTGGCCGACGGGGCCATAGATCTTGTCGCCGATGATGGGATAAAGCGCCGAGCGCAGCGTCAGCGGCAGCTTCTTGCGGTATCCGAAATAAGCCAGGCAAAGCCCGATCATCACGTATACCGCCCAGCCGTGAAATCCCCAGTGAAAGTAGGTCACGCGCATCGCCACGACCGCGCGATCAATGTCCATTTCGGTTCTCAGCGCATGATCGGCGAAGGGATTGTTGGGGTAGCCCCAGGGCTGGGTGTTGTCGAAATAGAAAATCGGCTCGGCGATGCCGAAGAACAGCAGCCCGATTCCAACACCAGCCGAGAACAACATGGCGAACCAGGAGAAATTGCTGAACTCCGGAACGCTATCGTCGTCCCCGAGCTTCACCTTTCCGAAGCGGCTGAACATCAAGTAGAAACAAACGAAGAGCATGACCACCAGCGCGCTGATGTAGTACCAATTGAGCGCCGATTCGATCCAGCCGCGAATCGCCGAATAGATGGTATTGGCGAACTCCACGTTCAGCGCGGTGAAGACGACAAAAGCCGCCACCATCCCCTTGGAGGCGATACCCATTGCGGGATGAAGACCTTTCCAAATGCCGCTTTGGGCGACTTGCTGCGATGATTTGTTCTCCACGGCGTTTCTCCTCCTCTCATGGTCCGCGGGCGATTTTCAGCAGCCCGGGTAACCGTTACCCAGTATCGGCATGCTTGATCACGTTCGACGCGCTTGGGGATCCCTGCTCTTCTCGTCAGGAATCGCTCCGATCCGGCGTGCTGCATCACAGCAAATACCGGCGCGATTTAATTTTTTGGATTACTTCAGCTTCGCGAACGTGGCCCACGCGCGACCCTACATCCCTCATAGCGTTCATGCAACGGTGAGCGCCGACGCGGCCGGTCAGACATCGCGCCCGCCGCCACACCATTGGTTCCACCGCTTTTGATTCCGGACCAGTTCACAAAGCGCTCGAGTGACCAACAGTCAGCGACATAAACGGAAAAAAGAAACCGTAATTAGGCAGGTATACTTTCCCCGGAAATCGAGCAGCAGTCTTTCATATGACCATAGCCGTGATCGGAGCGGGATTCGGGCGCACCGGAACCGAGTCCATGAAGCTTGCGCTGGAGCAACTCGGCCTCGGCCCCTGTCACCATATGAAGGAAGTCCTTTCCAGTCCGGAGCAGCTCACGCTGTGGCGGGCCATCGCGCGCGGGGAGACGCCGGACTGGGGCGCCGCCTTGGCGGGCTACAGCTCGTGCGTGGACTGGCCTTCGGCGTTTTTCTGGCGTGAGCTGAGCGAAGCCTATCCAGATGCAAAGATCATTCTCACCCTGCGCTCATCGGAAAGCTGGTACCAAAGCATGAGCAATACCATTTTCAAGATTCTGGATGAGAGCACGGATCCGGAGTCCGTAGGGTTGAAGCTGATCGGCGAGCGCGTCTTCGAAGGACGGTTCCGCGATCGCCATCACGCTATCGCGACCTATGAGAAAAATACCGCCCAAGTTCAGGCGGCCTTCGGCGAAGACAGGCTGCTCAGCTATCAAATCGGCGACGGCTGGAACCCGTTATGCCGATTCCTGGACAAGCCGATTCCGAACCAACCCTTCCCGCGGAGCAACTCCACCGCAGACTTCGCCGAGATGATGAAAAGATTAGAAAATGACCGCTAAAACCTGCAGAAATTAGGTTACCGGCTTCAGTTTATTCTGATCACCACTTTCCGGTACATCGCCAAGACTAAACTTTAAACGGCTTCAAGACAGATACGCTCTTTGACGCCAAAAGATATTAAAACCACGGCTCCTTTAGCGCCGCAACTGGCAACATATCAAGCACCTGCAAGCAGGAAGCATTGGCTTGTAAACTACGGTCGTGCGCCCATTCCCCTGGGCGGCGCGCTCACGATCAACGCGTACAGCTCCGTTTATCCTAATCGCTTACCCACGCAGAGGCTGAAACGCTGGAGGTCAGATGAAAAACCAACCCGCGGGGTCCGACGGTCTAACAGCGCTCACCGCCCACGGATTGAAGGACATCGACCCGGACGAGACCCAGGACTGGCTCGATGGTCTGGACGACGTCATCGAGCGCGACGGGGTGCAGCGCGCAGAATTCCTGGTCGACCAGCTGATCGAGTCGGGCCGCCGCGCGGGTGGTCGATTCCATACGCTCCACACCACGCCTTACCGCAACAGCATTTCCGTGGAAGCGCAGCCGCCCTACCCCGGGGATCTGGATCTGGAGTTACACATCACGGCCATCCATCGATGGAACGCCTTGGCGATGGTGATGCGCGCCAATCAGGCCCATCCCGAGCTGGGTGGACACATCGCCACCTACGCCTCAATTGCCGATTTATTCGAGGTCGGGTTTCATCATTTCTTTCGTGCGCCGTCGGAGGCACATCCGGGCGACCTGGTCTACTTCCAGCCCCACGCGGCGCCCGGCGTCTATGCCCGCGCGTACCTGGAGGGAAGGCTGACCGAAAATCATCTCGCCCGTTTCCGCCGCGAGCTGTCCGGCGGCATGGGGGAAGGTTTGTCGTCCTATCCCCACCCGACGCTGATGCCGGGCTTTTGGCAGTTTCCCACCGGCTCCATGGGTCTCGGACTGCTAACGGGCATCTACCAGGCGCGCTTCCAGCACTATCTTCGGCATCGCGAAATCATTCCCGCCACCGACCGTAAGGTGTGGGTGTTCGTGGGCGATGGCGAAATGGACGAACCCGAATCCCTGGCCGGCATTTCGCTCGCCGCGCGGGAACAGCTCGATAACCTGATTCTGGTGGTCAACTGCAACCTGCAGCGACTCGATGGCCCCGTGCGCGGCAACGGCAACATTATCCAGGAGCTAGAGACCCTGTTTGCCGGCGCCGGCTGGAACGTGATCAAGTGTCTTTGGGGCAGCAACTGGGACGTGTTGTTTGCTCGCGACAAAGAAGGCTGGATCTTGAAGCGGATGGCCGAGGCCGTGGACGGTGAGTTCCAGAAGCTCGGCGCCAGCGACGGTTTGTACAACCGCGAGCACTTCTTCTCTCGCTATCCGGAACTTGCGGCCCTGGTGGGCAACATGTCGGATAAAGACATCGACGCCCTCAAGCGCGGCGGACATGATCCGGTAAAAATCTACGCCGCCTACACCGCGGCGGTTACCCATCGCGGCCAGCCAACGGTGATCCTCGCACAGACCTGGAAAGGCTACGGTATGGGGCGTTCCGGTCAGGGCACCAATGCCGCGCACCAGGCCAAAAAGTTGACCCGCGCAGATATGGAGCACTTCCGCGAACAGTTTGGTCTTGCCTTAAGCGACGAAGCCCTGGAGACGGTGGCGCTTTACCATCCGGGCGAGGAGAGCGCGGAAGTACGCTACACGAAGCAGCGCCGCGAAGCGCTAGGCGGTTACCTGCCTCAGCGTCGGCAACAGGCCACAGCGGTGACTATGGCCACGCCGGATCTGTACGACACTTTTTATCAACAGTCGGGCGAACGTTCCTTCTCCACCACCATGTGTTTCGTGCGCCTGCTCACGAAACTGATGCGTGACAGCATGCTCGGGCCGCGCCTGGTGCCCATCGTGGCGGATGAGGCACGCACCTTCGGCATGCAGGACATGTTCCGCCAGTTCGGGATCTACTCTCCGTGGGGACAACGCTACACGCCGCAGGATGCCGAACAGCTCGCTTTTTATCGTGAAGACTTGAAAGGCCAGATCTTGGAGGAGGGTATCACCGAAGCCGGGTCTATGAGCTCCTGGATCGCGGCCGGCACGGCCTGGTCACACAGCGACATGCCGATGCTGCCCTGCTACATCTTTTACTCCATGTTCGGTTTTCAGCGCGTGGCCGATCTCATATGGAATGCGGCCGACTGCCAGGCGCGCGGTTTTCTCCTCGGTGCCACCGCCGGGCGCACCACGCTCTCGGGCGAAGGCCTGCAGCACCAGGATGGCCAGAGCCATGTCTACGCGGCCACCGTGCCCACCTGCCGCGCCTACGATCCGGCCTTCGCCTACGAGGTTGCGGTCATCGTGGAGGACGGCGTGCGCCGCATGATGACCGAAGCGGAAAACTGCTTTTACTACCTTACGCTGTACAACCAGAACTATCCGCATCCGGCGCTGCCCGCTGATGCCGAAGAAGGCATTCGCCGCGGCATCTACCTTTTGCGGCGATCTTCAATGGAAGAGGACAAGCCGAGAGTGCAGCTGATGGGAAGCGGCAGCATCCTGCCCGAGGTGATTGCCGCGGCCGAGCTTCTCGAAGCCGACTTCGGCGTGGCCGCCAACGTCTGGAGCGTCACCAGCTTCGGCGAGCTGCGCAAGGACGGCATCGCCTGTGACCGCAAAAGGCTGCTTCATCCCGACCAATCGCCGCCGGTCCCCTATGTCACCCAGCAGCTTGCCCTCCACAAAGGTCCGGTGATCGCCGCCAGCGACTACATCCGTGCCTATCCCGACCTCATCCGCAACTGGGTGGGCCGGCGCTATACGGTGCTCGGCACCGACGGCTTCGGCCGCTCCGACACCCGCGCGGCGCTGCGCGATTTCTTTGAGATGGATAGGCGTTACGTCGCGCTGGCCGCGATTTCGAGTCTGGTCGGCGAGGGAGAACGTTCACCCGAGTCGCTAGCGAGTGCTATCGAGCAACTGCAAATCGACACCCGCAAACCGAGCCCGCTGGTTCTTTAAGTAAGGATCTGCCCTAAGCCGAGCGACCAATTTCGAGCCCTTGGATTGGGTTTGAGGACTCCTTTTCACCGGGTATTACTTGCCGCGACCGCCAGCTCTCGCTCGCCTTGTAGGGGCAGAGAGAGGCTTCATGAGTTCAAGCTTGGGACCCGTTGCCATTTCCTCCAGCGGTCGGGGCCGGCCGATACCGTAGCCCTGGGCAAAATGGATGCCAATACGTTCTAGCTTCTCCAGAATGGCGTCATTCTCCACGAACTCGGCGATTGTCTGCTTCCCCATTACGTGGGCGATCTCGTTGATGGATTTCACCATCGCAAAGTCTATGGGATCTTCAACGATATCCTTCACGAACATTCCGTCGATCTTTAGAAAATCTACCGGCAGGTTCTTTAGATAGGCGAAGGAAGACAGGCCGCTGCCAAAATCATCCAAAGAAAAACGGCAGCCCAACTTCTTCAGCGCAGCGATGAATTGGGTGGCGTGCGCCAGATTGGCAATTGCCGCCGTCTCAGTGATCTCGAAGCAGATCTTCTGAGGCGGCAGATTCTTATCTTCGAACTGCTGGACGACAAACTCCATAAACCCCTTACTGCTGAGGGATGTGCCGGATAGATTGATGGAGCATAGAAATAAGCGTTTCAGGTTTAGTGGATGATCGCGGAGCCACCCGAAGGCCGCCTCGATGACCCAGCGGTCGATATTTGTTGAAATACCGTAGCGCTCCGCGGCCGGCAGAAACGCACCTGGCGCCACAGTTCCACCGTTTTCGCCCTGCATTCGGATCAGCAGTTCATAGTGCTCTCCATCAACCTGCACTTTTCCAAGCGACCTAATCGGCTGGAAAACGAGATCGAAGCGATTCTCATCGAGCGCCCGATTAATCACGGACACCCAATGCATCTCGCCGCGTCGCTTAGCAAGCTCTACATCGTCTTCGTAGTAGACGTGCACGCGGTTGCGTCCCGCGTCTTTGGCAGCATAGCAGGCAGCATCCGCCTTACCGAGCACGCTAGCCGCACTTTCACTGGCTTGGTTGATTGCAACGACTCCGATGCTGGCGCCGATAGTGAAGGTCTTTTCTTCCCACTGAAACCGGTAGCTTATGAGCGCCTTTTGCATCTCGTTAGTTACGCGTTGCGCGTGACTGACCGAGCAGCGTTCCAGCAATAGACCGAACTCATCGCCGCCGAGACGCGCCAGAATGTCGCGCTCCCGGATCTTTTCCTTCAACACTGCGGCAACCTGTCGCAAGAGTTCATCCCCGGCGGTGTGGCCGCAGGTATCGTTAATGAGCTTGAACTGGTCGAGGTCCAAATAACATAAGACGTGCCCGATCCCCTCGGCCCGGGCCGAGTCCAAGAATTCCTGTAGATAATTCTCGAACGCAAAGCGATTGATAAGGTGTGTCAAGGCGTCATGGCTCGCCTGATAAGAAAGCTGCTCGGAGAGCCTGCGGGCCTCGGTGACGTCACGAACATTCACCACGACCCCGACAACAGAGCCGCCGGCGTCACGGAACGGGTCATAGTGTACTTCGAGAAAGCGACGTCCTCGCGTCGGCACCCCTAACCAGTGCTGGAACTTGACCCGCTTCCCCGACAGACATTCATTCAGGCGCGGTTTTAACCATGTCTCAAACAGTTCCGTCCCAAGAACCTTGGAGACGTTGTGTCCAATGATGTCCTCCCTTTTGATCCTGAATGCCTCGAGGAACGCCGTGTTTACCGCTTGATACCTAAATTGAGAATCAGTGAACGCCATAAAATCGCTGCTTGCGGAAACAATTTGTTCGTAGCGGCGCAGCACCTCCTCTGCCTGCATGCGCTCGGCGACCTCCTTGCGAAGATCCTCACCATGGCGTTTCTCCTGGCTAAAGAGGCGGGCGTTTTCGATTGCGATGGCCGCGTGATCTGCGAACACGCGCAGCAGGCCCACTTCTTCCTCATCAAACAGGTGACGTGAGCGCCCATAGACGTTGAGCACGCCGATTAACTTGCCGCGGTAGCGCAACGGGGTGCCCATATAGGCAAGGATGCCTTCGGAGATGGCAGTCCGCTTGTGTTGGGGGTGTAACCGCAGATCCGCGCTCATATCCGGCACGGCCATAGTACGACCTTCCTTCGCCACCAACCCAGTCAGGCTTTCCCCCACCTTGAGCGCGTGTTTGCTCATGACCTCATGGGCGAGCCCGTAGCGCCCGGCCACCACCAGATCATCATCCCCTTCGAGCAGTCTGAATCCCGCACCCTCGACCCCGAGGAGATTCGCCGCCTCCTCGGCGATGCCGCTGAGAGTCTCGTTCGTCTCCTCGATGCTTTCGGTGAGCCTGGCGCTGGTGCGAATCAGCGCCTGGAACCGAGTGATCTTTCTTTGCAGGCTTGCGGCCATGTGGTTAAAAGCAGTGGCCAGTTGCCCGAACTCATCATCAGCCGCCACTTCGAGCCGAAACTCCAGATCTCCCCTGGACAATCGGCCCGTCCCATCCGTCAAATACAGAACACGCTGCGACAGGTGACGGCCCAATAGCCAAGAGATGATCAGCGCGATCACCGACCCCGACGCGGCAAGCCCGATAAACAGGCGTTGCCCCTGTTCCCCAGCGGCGACAGCGGATATCTGGGCCTCGCGCAGGCGCTGGCCTAGGGTTTCTCTGAGGTCGATGAGAGCAATTTCCGCCAGCCCCAATGCCTCCACCGACCCGCGCTCCAAGTGGGTCAAATCGTCTCCGGGGCCATAATCTATTTCCTCCCGGTGGTAGAGTTGAATTAGATGGGAATATCGCCCGAAGGCCCGCTTCAGATCGGCGAGCATCTCGTGTTCCAACCTATCGCCTTCGTTCTCCGGGTCGTGGGTGCCGTCGCCCCGATGCGGGATTGTTAATCCATCAACCAGATCGATCGCTTGGTCTATGGGGCTGGTGACCTCGTCAAACGTGAAACGATTTCGGTTGAAGTAACGGTACCATTCCTGCTCAGCGACTGCGGCCAAGGAGCTGACCTGATCTAGCTCGGGTTCAACTTCCTTCAACCGGCCGGCGGACGCCATCAGAGACGGAATCGCCGCAAGCTGCGTTCGCACCTCGAGCAGACTGTTACTCACGCGCTCGCGCATTTGCATCGCGCTATCCGTCGCGCCCGACGGATCCTCGAGCTCTTCATCTGCGTAGCCGGAAAATGCCAGTCTCGCATCCCGCGCCCTGGCACTAGCGATCTCCGCTAGGCGGTTGTTGCCGCCGAGGCGTTCGCTAAGGCTACTGGTCCGTCGGTCCAGTAACGACAAGATGCCGGATACCTCCTCAGCTGATATTCGATCCCTACTCGCGTACAGCTTAAACTCATATTTGGCTGCATCGATACGTTTGCTGATCCCATCTAATAACGCCTCGGTAGGCGCGAACAACTCCACGCTTTCCTGTAGCGAAAGGAGCGCTTGTTGGCTATTACGATAAGCAGAGACAACAACAACGAGTATGATGAGAATTAACCCACCAACCCCGAGATTCTTAATCGTGCGGAACGGCACCGCTGACGTGCACCTTGACTATCTGAAACCGAGCGTAAGATGTTCGCCGATTTCGCCGGCGCCGTGGTTCGGTTGCTCCGCCCTTGGATTGCTTTTCCGACCCGCGATCTCGTAGCGCGATACTCCAAAGCGGTAGTCCTTGGATATTTCAAACTGCACATCATCGTCGTGGCCTGTTCGTAGCTTGCGCCGGAACTCAATGGTCCATACACCGTTTCGCCAAACTCCCTTGGCTCGAACGTCGGCGCGACTTCCACTCGGTTCCTGAGAATTGAACTTGGAAACTCGAGGCCCCGTGTAGTCGTCAGCGATCACGGGTTGGTATGCGGCCGCTCCTGCGTCTCCGGATCGATACAAATAGAAGCGCCTCCCGCTTTTCGAGATCACCCTGGTGGCGTGTTTGAGTTCGGTAACACCGTAGATTTGCGTCTTGTCGTCGGCATAGCCTGACGGGTCGGTACGGTGCGCTTTCCAGTACCAGATGTCGGCCCGGTAAGGCTTATTCGCGGAAACGCTCAAGTCGACCGGGTACGGTTCCATGCTCCATTTGAAGACGAACGTGTCTTCGCGTTGGGGGCCGCCTCGATATCGTTCGGCCGCCTCGTCCCAGACCAGGGTTTTGTGTGCCCGGTTTTCCGTCTCGTCCGGAAATTCCACCAGAATAAACACTTCATCATCGGTGTAGACCGACCGCAGTGTGATATCGATATTCGCTATCCGGTCGCGGGTAGTGACGGGGTTTGCCTGTTCCCAGACCCGGTCATTGCCGTTGCCGTCGATGACCGGACCCTCATCGGTCTTAACCGACAGGAGATAGGGGTCACCGGCCGCGGGAGTGACCCAAAGCAAAACGGGAAATGCAAATATTATCAGTGATTTACGCATGTATTTCTTCCTGAGCGTCTCTTGCTTTCTGCTCGATGCGGTGTCGTCTATCGTGTTATCGCCCATTCGCTCTTTCGCTTTAACGCCCATAACCGGGTAAAGGGAAAAAAGCTCGCGGTTGAGATTCGTTGAGCCACTATTGAGTATTAGCTTTCCGGCCCCTTTTTGCCGGGTTTTGCCCGGAGGAGTTCCTCTGGTTTAGCTTCCCGAAGCCGATTTTGGCGTCGCCGTCGGCGTGTGGAGCGTCACCGGCTTCAGCGAGCTGCGCAAGGACGGCGTCGCCTGCGAGCGCAAAAGAATGCTCCATCCCGAGCAACCACCACCGGTGCCCAGCGTCTGTTGGTTGAGGGATTGTTGATCAGCAGTGGAAACAAGAATCCGAATGGCTGATCGACCGAAGATTTTTTTGCTGGAAGGCGACCAAGCGGTCGCCATATCGATCGCAGCGGCGATGCGGGAAAAAGGCCGGGAGGTGGCGCTCGGCGTCGCCCGTCGAGTCAAAGCGGACGCGGTGTTCCTGAGAGTGGCGAGCTGCCGGCGGCAGGGGCGTGGTCGTCCTTGAACGTATCCGTAGTTGTTTTCCTATCGCGGGCTGTTCAGTGATCACCATCAGCGTGGATCCACAGAAGCGGAAACTTTTGGCCGCCGGCGCCCAAGAATGCCTCGCGCAGCCTGTCGAATTGGTTTTGCTCGGTTCAGCTATACAAAAGCAAGTTGTTCAGGGACAAAGGGTCGCCGAGGCGCCCGCTGACGCCATCAGCGATCCTGCGCGCATGACGGCGTTGAAGGACACCGGACGGCTGGCCAGCGCGCCGGAAAAGTCGTTCGACAGATTGACCGAGCTAGCCTCGAAGCTGCCAGGCACGCCCGGAGCACTCCTGTCTCTCTTGGACAAAGACCGCCCGTTCTTCAACAGTCAGATCGGGCTAAGCGAACAGTGGTCAAAGAGGCCCCAGACCCCGCTTTCGCATTCGTTCTGCCAGTGGGTGGTTTCCGGTAATGAACATCTTGCCGTCAGCGATGCGCGCAACACCCGCTCCTGCGGGATAATCCCGCCGTCCAGGATCTGGGTGTGATCGCCTGCGCCGGAGTACTCTTACCAGTGGGCCGGGACCAGGCGATCGGCTCTTTCTGCGCTGTCGACTCGAAACCGCACCCGCGGACGGAAGAAGATCTGGAAATACTGCGTGATCTTGCTGAGATCGTTGAAGCGCATGTTGTCCCCGACAGGCGGTAGGCGCTCCCATCGCCGTTAAAGCGAGCACTGGCCCCAAACCCTTTCCAGCAAAACTAGTGGAGGCCGCGGAAAATGCGATCGCCGGAGCAACGGGCATTTTGGGCCGCGATGGACCTCGGCTGGGCAGCACGGAGCGCAGCGAGCTTGGGGGAATCGTCTATGCTCGAGGCCAAGCGTTGCTCCGTCTGGCCAGCGAACTGCGATAGGGAGTCTGCCAGCGCTCGCTTTAAGGGCTCCGACAGTTTTTTAGACCCCTTTCCTAGTGCTCGATGCGCCGGCCTGAGCCGCGGCGAGCCGCGCGCCTGGCACCCGGTAAGGCGAACAGCTTACGTAGTCGAGCCCGGTGCGGTCGCAGAAGGCGATCGACCGCGGGTCGCCACCGTGCTCGCCGCAGATCCCCATAGTCAGTCCGGGCTTCGTTGCCCGACCGCGCTCGATCGCGATTGTGATCAACTCCCCGACCCCTTTCTCGTCAAGCGTCGCGAACGGGTTGTGCGCGACCAGGTGCATCGACTCGTACTGCGGCAGGAAGCGCTCGGCGTCATCGCGCGAAAGGCCGAACGTCGTCTGCGTGAGGTCGTTCGTCCCGAAGCTGAAGAAGTCCGCGTGCGCCGCGATTTCGTCCGCCGCCAGCGCGGCGCGCGGCAGCTCGATCATGGTGCCGACCTTGTAGTCAACGCGCGCGCGGTGCTGGTTAAATAGCGATGTTGCCGCCTCGTCGATGTAGGCGCGCACGTGGGCGAGCTCCTCAGGCACTGCGACGAGGGGAACCATGATCTCCGGATGCGGATCGAGGCCCTCGGCGCGGAGCGCGAGCGACGCTTCCAGAATCGCCTGCGCCTGCATTCGGTAGATCGCCTCGTGCACTATTCCCACCCGACAGCCGCGGAATCCGAGCATCGGATTTCGCTCGCGCATTCGCGCCACCGCTTCAGCAATCGAGTCCGGGGGCCGGCCGAGATGCGTGCTAAGCGCAGCGAATCCCTCCGCCTCGTCGGGCAGGAACTCGTGCAGCGGCGGATCCAGGAGCCGGATCGTCACGGGCAGGCCGTCCATCTCCCGCATGAGCGCCTCGAAGTCCGCCCGCTGCAGCGGCAGCAGCCGCGCGAGGGCCGCGTCGCGCTCGGCGTCCGTGTCGGCGAGAATCAGCGCGCGCACCGTGACCAGGCGCTCATCGGTGCCGAAAAACATATGCTCGGTGCGGCAGAGCCCGATCCCCTCGGCACCAAAACTGCGTGCGCGCCGCGCGTCTTCGACCGTGTCGGCGTTGGCGAGGACGCCTAAGCGCCGGTGACCATCGGCCATGGCGAGCAGCCGACCGAGCGCAGGCGACAGATCCGCAGGGACGACGGGCAGGCGGCCCAGGTAGGCGGCGCCGACCGTACCGTCAATGGTGATCCACTCGCCGATCGCGACGGCGCGATTTCCGACCCGGAAGCCCGAGCCGCCCTCTGCGATCTCGACCGCGCCGGCGCCGGTCACACAGGGCACGCCCATCCCTCGGGCGACCACCGCGGCGTGGGACGTGAGCCCACCCGTCGCGGTGAGGATCCCCTTCGCGGCGTGCATTCCGTGCACGTCGTCGGCGGAGGTCTCGCGCCGGACCAGAACCACCGCTTCGCCCTTGGCTGCGCGCTGCTCCGCCTCGTCCGCGTCGGTCACGACGCAGCCCGCCGCAGCGCCCGGAGAGGCCGCCAGCCCTGTCGCCAGCACCGGTGGACGCTCGCACCCCGGCACGATCTCGGCGTGCAACACCTGCTCAACATGCATCCGCGCGTCGACCAGCGCGAGTGCCCCAGCCTCGTTGGGGATCACCCCATCGTCGAGCAGATCCAGCGCGATCCGCACCGCTGCCCGCCCGGCACGCTTCGCGTTTCGGGTTTGAAGGATCCAAAGCCGTCCGCGTTCAACGGTGAATTCCACATCCTGCACGTCACCGAAGTGGCGCTCGAGCCGCTGGACGATTGCGCACAGCTCGACGTGCACCTCGGGGAGCCGCGACTCTAGGCTCGGAGCGCCAGCGAACGCCGCATCCGCCCCCTCGGAGATCGGGCCCGGTGTCCGCCCTCCGGCCACCACATCCTCGCCCTGCGCGTTGAAAAGAAACTCGCCGTAGAGCCCCGGTTGACCGTCTGCGGGGCTTCGGCTGAAGGCGACCCCTGTTCCGGAATCGGGGCCGATGTTGCCGTAGACCATGGACATCACGTTGGCCGCGGTTCCCCAGTTATCCGCGATCCCGTGGATCCGGCGATAGGCGATAGCGCGCGGAGTGTTCCAGCTCGCGAACACCGCGCGGAGCGCGCCGAGAAGCTGCTCCCGGCCATGGGTCGGAACGGCCTGGCCACTCGCGTCGCGAATCGCGTCGGCAAGCTCGCTAAGCTTGCGCCACGCGCCGTTGAGATTGCCTCCGCAGTCGGCATCGTCAGTCGCCCGCTCGACCAGCCGGTCGAGCAACGCTTTGTCGACACCGAGAACGACGTCGGCGTACATCTGGAGAAAACGGCGGTAACAGTCGAAGGCGAACCGGTAGTCGGCTTTGCGAGCGAGCCCCTCGAAGGTAGCCTCGTCAATTCCGATGTCGAGCACAGTGTCCATCATTCCCGGCATGCTTACGCGCGCACCGGAGCGAACACTGAACAGCAGCGGCGAAGCAGGGTCGCCAAAGCGCGCCCCGACGAGCTGCTCGACCTGCTCCACCGCGCGCTCGATTTCCGACTCGATCCCCTCGGGGAGTCTCCCTTTGTTGGCGAGCGTGTGAAGGCAGGCCTCGGTGGATACGGTGAAACCCGGGGGCACGGCGATCTTCATCCGCGCCATCTCGGCAAGGTTTGCGCCCTTGCCGCCGAGTTGATCCCGCATGTCGGCCCCGCCGTCCGCGCGCCCGGCTCCGAACTGGAAGACCCGCTGAGTTGTGGAAGACACCGCTATTCCTTCGCATCCGGCCGCGCTCGATCGCGGCCGCTGACGCTGCCTGATCCAGGCGTGAACGCTAGCACCGCAACGGCTCACGTTGCCCTGATCGGGGTCAAGATTCGCACCCTGGTCCGGCCCGCAACCTGCGCCCGTTCCAGCAGGCAGCGTTCTAGTTCAGAGAATTTCTGTGGTAGCAGAGAAGCGGGAGAGTCACGTTCTCAATTCAAGCACCATCGCCCGCCGGCCAAAGCGGCATTCTCGGTCGGTGGCGATGAAGTTTGCCTTAAGGAGGAACCTATGCCGTGGCGTTTAGAGGTCCGCCAAACTGCTGCTGTCGGCCGCTTCGGGCGTGCGGGTAACTTGGCATTGGGGGCCGCATGGTCATGCCATTCGGTCTGCATCGCGGGATGCAAGCAAACACAGGGAACAGACGCAAGGTGTTATCGTTGTTCTCCCTTAGGATTCGATGACTGACGAAACGGGTGTCAATCACGCGAAGTGACTATCATCATGCGCTCGGGATACTTCGCCAACAGATCGCCGCTCAGCTGCCGTCGTGACGAAAATACTCGTGGGGATCCCTCAGGTCTGACTCCCTGCGTTCATTCTCGAAACATTTTGGCCTCTCGCTTTTTATCCATGTAGTCTTTGTCAAGCGTCAGATCTTTCGGCCGCGCGACCTTTTTTTGCTTCTCAAGATATCACCAAATATATTTGTTCCGATCTCTTTTTGGGGACGCAATTTTCCTCGCGGAGCTCTGGTGCAAAAGCTGGGACCTATGCCGGTGATGCAATTCTCGACGCATAGCCTATTACGCAACCGATCCGGCTGGTCACCTCCTTGACCAAGTCCCCGCTCAGCGACCTGGTGACGGGCACAAAAACGACCAATACTTGTTGCTGAATGGTACGCAAATCCACTTTTTTCGCGGCCGTCCTCTTCCTGTTGAGCTGCAATGCATCGGCGTTGCAGATGGTGGAAAAGGAAGGGCTTTATGTCTATTTCCCGAAGCACGAAGCTGAGCTGGTCGCCACATTCACAGAGCCGCTGCCGGACATGCTCGCCTTTCTGTCCGACAAGGGGTTGTCGGTAGAACCACCTCTGCATGTGATTCTGGACGAGCGGCTGGACGCCCCGGAAGTCAAGGATCGGGTTATCCCCCACAAGGCGATCCGGATTCCAATTCGAGCACCCGGCGTGCTGGAAGACGGCTACGCCGAGGCCGATCCCTGGGCGTATTTCATGTTCAGAGGCCTCTGCCTGCAAGGCATCTACGCAGTCCGGTCTGGTATACCGGGTTTGTTGCACAAGGGATTCGGCGAGATTATCTCGCCCAACCGCGTTCTTCCGCCGTGGGTGGACGATGGCATCTGCAGCCTGTTGTACTCACTCTACCGGGGTAAAGAACTTCAGGACCCTGTTGCCGCGAGCATCTTTGCGGCGGGGACCGTCCCTGACCTCGATGTCATCAGTCACTATCCGCAAGTCTGGCCGGGTTATCACGCCCACCGCATTTACGGCCGGCCGTTTATGGCATGGCTTTATCGACGATACGGCTGGAACAAGATTCTCGAGTTCCTTCAAGTCCACGGGCGCGGGATCATTCCGTTCGAGATCGATCTGAAGGCGATCAAGGTATTCGGAAGGTCCGGCGCTGCGTTGTGGAGCGAGTTCCAGGCCCTTCATCAACGGAAGATCGATGCCCCCCCGGGTTTGCTGGTCAGCGGCTACTGGAACGCACCCCGGGTGTACTGGAACAACGCCGGCGTTTTTCCAGGCAAGCTGCGCATCGCCCAGCGTGGTAGATACGGATATGTCGATGCTGCCGGCACCCTTTGGATTTCCGAGTATGCGGGCGCTTCAATCATCCGCGGATACGGTGAAAATACCCAATCCGCCTTGGAGTTACTCTCCCTCTGGGATCCGGGCCCGGGACGCGTTGCCGTCGGCCGACGTGGTCACAATAGCTGGATATTGATATTTCCCGACGACGGGAATGGCGGCTTGAAACGTGCGCGTAAAGCCGACGTCGATGCAGTGGAAAAGATTCCGGCGCCCGCTGGCGTAATCCAGCTTTCCGGCCCCGTTCGAAACCAGCGCGGCCACATCGCGGTCGCCGCAAATCTCAATGGTAACTGGGACATCTGGGTTCACGATGGCCGGTGGCATCGGTTGACGGAGTCACCCTCGATCGAGCTGGATCCGTGGTGGGAGGGCGAAACCCTGGTGTGGGCATCGAATGCGACGGGCAGGTTTCAGATCCACCAGGCGGATAACACACCCATCACCTCCGCAAGCCACGGCGCTTTGCTGCCTAGAGACGGCAAGTATCTGGAACTCACGGCGAACGGATGGCGAGTTCTCAGTTATGATTTCGCGCTGCCGGATATTTCCCCACTGCAGTATCTTCCCGAAGCGGGCCGCGTAGACGTCGCTGCGACACCACCGATCGCGCCGCAAGCGTACAACCCGTTCAAGAGCCTCTGGCCCAACTACATCAAGCCGGACATCTTCGCCGGAATTTCCGATTTTCAACTCGGGGTCAAGACACGTGGCCGCGATGTTTCCGGCGACTATCTCTTCGACACCGGCGTTCGATATACATTCGACGAGGATTTTCTTGCTCTACGGGCGCTGTTTCAAAGGAAGACCGTCGGTACACGCTACGCGCGATATCCCTTCGGTTACGATGACGCACTGGGAGTGAGCGTCACTGAGGATCGCAATGACGTTGCATTGTACTGGAGACCTTTGGATGCACGGAGAGCGGAGGATGCCGAGATCCTGAGGGCCACGGCAGAATCGGATTGGCTGGTCAACGCGATCGACCTGTCGCTCAACTGGCGACACTTCGACCCCGACAATGGCGTCGGCTCCGCGGATGACGAAGCCTGGGTTGCCCTTGGCGCCCGTAAGGGATTCGGGAACTTGAGCACCTGGGGTAACGTCGAGCTGTTCACCGAAAACAGGCAGACCCTATCCGGCGGAGCCGCTTACTCGTTCGGTGATCGAGTGATCACCTCACTACGGCTCATGGGGGCTAAGATCTGGGGTGAGCCAACCGTCGGCCGTGACACCTTTCGGGTCGGCGGCAACCTGACCGAAGGCGATTTTACCCGGAGACCGACACGCCTTTTTCCCATCAGAGGATTCGACTCCGGCGTGCTCGAAGGAACCACGGCCGCCACCGCCAGCGTGGAAGTGTCCTGGCCGCTGGCGAACCTCCAGTTCGGCTACAAATCCCTGCCTGTTTTCCTCCACCGGCTGCGACTCGGGGTTTTCGTGGACGCGGGATTCGCGAGCAACGACCTCTCATCCGAAGATCTGCTGGTCGGCGGGGGCTTCGAGCTGGTCACCTCCCTGGAGGCGGGCTGGGGAGGCCTCTCCACTTTCCGCATTGGCGCGTCCTGGCCTCTGGAACAACCCGACAGGCTGGACGAAGACGGCCCCGAGATCGTATTCCAGCTCGGCCGACCCCTTTAGATCAAAAGCAACTCTTAAGCGCTTTTGTCCGTCTGCGTCAATTGGCTCAGATTCGCGGCGCTTTTTTAGTCCGCATCCTCGAAGTACCCGGCCGGCAGGGGTGTAGCACCGAGGATGATCTCGACACCCGCTACGTAAACCTCGCCGTCCTGGGTGCGAACTTTCTCCAGCGGGATCGCGAGCTCCGGATACGGCGTCCCGTTCAGGCGTTCATCCCCCTGGAAAAAGATGAGCGAGATCAGGCGCGGATAGTCCGGATGCGACACCGCGATGTGGATGTGCCGGGGCGCGAACACCGCACTGTAGCGCGCCATCTCGATATGACCCGGTAACACCGTCCTGACGCCGAAGCGGCCGTCCGCACTGGTGCGCTGGGCCGTACGGTAGCGGGATTCGTCCACGCTTCCGCTTGAATCGGCGTGCCAGAGCTCGACCAGCGCATCGGCCACCGGCCGTCCCGTTCGGTCCAGCACTCTCCCCTGCAGCTTGAGCCGCTCGCCCCGGTCACCCTTCCGCCAAAGATCCGCGGTTTCCGGCGCCCCGGCGCGATAGAAGAGACCGATGCTGGTCTGCGTCGTCGGCTCGCGCTGCGCGTGCGCGCCGGATACGTCGATCAGCGCGACGGCGAGCACGCATAGGAGCAGACGTACAGGACTACGACTCACCCTCACTCCGGCAGCGCGGGGAATGCGCCCGCGGTCGCCCACAGCCAAGTCAATCGATCGCTTTCGGTGCCGCTCTCCTGGACGCATCGAATTCAAACCAATTCGATTGCAAGCGCTGGTTTCTTCATCGGATCCGGAGCCTTGAATTGCTCGTTGGCGGTGATTGCGTCGATCCCGTAGTGATAAACAATTAAGAGCTCGGATCTCGTGATGCCAAATTTCTCTATCGGGCGGTCTCAGCCTTCGAGCTCAAGCATCGAATAGCCCGGCGCCCATCCGTTTGTCCCGACACCTTATTAATAACGCCCCTTTTCCTTGACCTGGTGGGCACCGCAACCTGACCGAACGCCGCCGCACGGCCGCGGGCGCCCTGAAGCCGTTCCGGCACCGAGTATTCGAGCACCTTGGCAACGGCGGCGACCGGCCACCCCTTGGCCCACTATCTATACTCAATCCTATGCGAATTGCGGCCGCAGTCCTGCTCCTCATCGCCTTCGTCCTCGATGTGCTGGCCGGGGCGGGCTGTCTCATTCTCGGCGTAATGGGGGCGGACGTGCTGACAGGCATGCTGTCGAGCGCGCTGTCGATGATGGGCGAGATGGCGGGTGAATACTCCGGGTTGCTCGAAGGCAAGCTGGAGCGCGCAGTCGCGGCGATCATGGCGCTCGAGGGCAAGCTGGATCATGTCGTGGCTCAACTCACGGCGCGCGGCGACAGGCTGGGTCAGGTTATCGCCGAGCTCACGGCGTTGGGGGCCTCGTTCGGCGACGCGCTGGCCGCCGCTGGAGCGCTGCTGATGGTCGCCGGATTGCTGGCCCTGAGCGCGGGGATCCGGCTCCTCAGGCGACGTCCCGGGAAGATGATTTATATCGGCTGCGCGGCGGCCATCGTCGCCGACGCCGCACCTTTTGCCTTGCTGGGCTTCGGCTACCTCCAGCTTCCTGGCCTCGTCGGCGGGCTGCTGGGCACTCTCGCAGCCCTGGGTCTTCATCAAGGCGTGGATACCAAGCCAGCCGCGAGACCCGGCACGAATGCGGAACCTGTTGCGACCACGAAACCCCGTACCGCAACCAAGATCCGTCCGACGGTGATCACCGCTGCCGACCCGAGACCCGGCCCCGACGCGACGCCCGGTGCGTTCTCCCGGCTCGGCGTCCTAATCTCGGTGGGCGTCATAGTGATCACCGGAGCGGTGGTGGCCTACCTGGCGTACGACAAAGACTTCGGTAATAACGCCGCAGTGGCCCCAACGCAGACAACGGCACCGACGCCGGCATCGCCGCCGGCGCCGGTACCGCGGAAAGAGCTGACCCGCACTTTGCCTAAACCCAAGCCCGAGACTGTTGCAACAATTCCTTCAGGACCGGTGGAAGGCCAGCTGGCGGGCAGGCCGTTCAATCCCGACCGGGTGGCCCTTAAGGTAACCACCCCGTGGACGGTGGCAGGAGGCCAGACCCGTGACGCCGGCGGCAGGGTGAAATCCAAAGGCTTCGAGCGCCTCTCACTGCTGCTGCACGCAGGAGAGGACTTCCAGGTTGAGATCGAAGGGCTCCCCGATAGCTATGACTTCGCCACCGGGCTCGACCTTCGGGTGAGCAAAGAGCAGAAAAAGTCCGGCCAGCCCAAGCTGATAATGAGGTCGCCGCAAAGCGGCAGCGATTTGCCCAAAACCGAGTTCGTCTCCGACCGCTATGACCTCGACCTCAAGCTGGCGCCGCTCAGGGGCAATCGACTCAGGGGCCGCATTTCGCTTTCTCTACCTTTATTCATGAAGACCCGTTTCGCCGGTACCTTCAAGGCGTGGGTGGACGGACACCCGGATATCGAACCCGATCTGACGCGAGGGGGAGGGCAAACCTTCAAATACATCGCGTTTCAATACTTGAGAGAGATCCATCCGGGATCCGAAGTCACGATCAAGGACGACACCTATTCGCATCAGGTGGGTGATGCCTCGACGCTACTGCGGGGACACATCATGGTGGTCTACAGCGTAGACGGCGAGGAAGCCGCCAGTATGCTCCGGATCTCGACCAGCGAGGGATACTGGCGCGTGGTCGATTCACTGGACGCGACGTATCTGGCAGAAGCGCACCCGATCGAGGTTCCGGATCCGAAGAACGAGGGTCAATGGGTGAACTACCTCGCGGCGATGCACACCGAAGAATGGTTTAGGGAGAAACATCCGGGCAAGTATCCGTGGTCAGTCCGGTTTACCGGCGCCTCGAACACGGAGATCGGTTATGCCGACATCCATTTGCGCTTGAAGCCCTACGGAGACTCCGATGCCATCGAACGGCGCTATTATTTCCTGCGCAAGGGCGGAAAGTGGCGCTACATTCGCGATCTCAAAGAAGATGAACAGATCGACGGAAACACCGGTAAAGTGGTTAAGGTCGCCAAGACATCCTGATCCGCGCGCCTTGCATGCTGCCGAGCCGCGCTGGAATCGATCGCTCTAAGACATGGGGTCAATCGCTTGAGCTGTAAGCGGCACGCACCGGGCGCGCTTTCGATCCTTCGTATGACCTTCACCATGGGTCTCGCGCTGATGGCGCTGGGCTCGGCTCTCCCACTTGCAGCCCAAACGCCGCCGAGCGCCGCCGAGCGGGCCGGATACACCGGATTGCACGCGGCCGCGGTCAGCGGGCAAACCGCCCTCGTCACCGAGGCCCTGGCGCGGGGCGAGTCCGTGGACGCCCGCGACGGCCAAGGCCGCACGCCGCTGCATGTCGCCGCCTACTTCCGACAGCACGCCATGATACGCGCCCTGGTTGAGGCCGGTGCCGATCCCAATGCCTTCGAAAACGACGACTACGACATCGTCACCATCGCCGCCGTGGCCAACGATCCGGCGACCTTGAGGCTCGGACTGAAACTCGGAGCCAGCCCGGGGAACGTGACCAGCCCCTACCAGGGCACCGCCCTCATCGCCGCCGCGCACCTGGGCCACGCCGAGGTGGTGAAGATCCTGATCGACGCCGGGGCACCCCTCGACCACGTCAACAATCTTGACTGGACCGCGCTGATCGAAGCCATCGTGCTCGGTGACGGCGGCCCGGCGCATATCGAGATCCTGCGTGCTCTGGTCGAGGCCGGTGCAAACGTCAATCTCCCTGACGGCAGCGGCGCGACCCCGCTCGCCCTCGCGCGCGCCCGGAGCTACACGGAAATGGTCCGTATCCTCGAACAGGCGGGGGCCCGCTAGCCCGCTTTCAACTTGAAAACGGTGTGCCGGAATGAAGATCGGCATAACGTCGGGGCGGGGGCACATAAACCCGCTGATTAAAAGTTCAAAAACAAGCAGTGGGCGCGAATTTGTTTCAAATCAGGGCTAATTCAATTGTCAATACCCACGCCGCTTGAATTGACTGGGCCGCAGTACAATCATTTTCGTCATGGAAAAGATCATCACCCTTCCCCGACAGCAATCTCCCGCTGAGGAAATCGCCAACAGCCTGAGCCACGGCATCGCTTTTCTCGCCGCGGTGGCGGCGTTACCGGTACTGGTGGCCAATGCCACGGGCGACGGCGGCCCGGCCGCGATCGTCGGTTCGAGCGTGTTCGGATCGACGATGGTGCTGCTGTACTTCGTCTCGATGCTCTATCACGCCCTCCCACCCGGGACGGTAAAGCGCGTTTTCTTAATCCTGGATCACGGCGCTATCTATCTTTTGATCGCGGGGACCTACACTCCTTTCGCCCTTGGCGTGCTGCGCGGTGCGTGGGGCTGGAGCCTTTTTGGCGTGGTGTGGGGCCTGGCGTTCTTGGGCATCGTCTTCAAGGGTATTTTTGGGACTCGATACCCGGCGCTCTCGACGGGCCTTTATCTCATTATGGGCTGGCTGGTTCTGATTGCGGCCAAGACATTGCTGCTCCACCTCCCGCTCGCAGGATTGCTGTGGCTGCTGGCGGGAGGAATCGCGTACACGCTGGGCGTGGTGTTCTTCGTGCTGGACGAGCGGGTCCGCTTCGCGCACTTCGTATGGCATTTGTTCGTAGTCGCGGGAACGGCGTGTCACTTCATAGCGGTTCTCTGGTACGCGACCTAATTCCACTTGAGTGGAAATAAGACGACATAGACCCGTGCGCGGAAGTGCTTCGTATAGAACCGGGCTAGCTCAGACCCGAAATATTTCCGGCGCATGTTCCTAACTTGCGATGAAGGCGTGGTGGGCCGTGCAAGAATTGAACCTGCAGCCGTTCGGCGAAAAGTCAGTGACTAAAGCTGTCACACTATGTTGCATAAGCGTTCAGTGCGTTTCATAGGCAATTCTTTCGATAACGCAAAAATTCGGTTGAAAGAGTAACTTACGCCACATGAGCGTTCATCGGGATTGCGTCCGAACACGTGATCATGGACCGTACGCGGCGGTAACGATGATCTCGACCTTAAGGTCGGGTCGGGCCAGCTTCGCCTCGCCGCAGGCACGCGCCGGCGCGCAACCGTTAGGTACCCAAGCGTCCCACGCCGCGTTCATCTCATCGAAGTCGCTCATATCCGCGAGCCAGATGATGGCCTGCAGGATTTTTTCAGGGGAAGATCCGGCGCGTTCGAGAAGCGCCTCGATCCGGTGCAGACAGTCTTGGGTCTGCGCGCCGACAGTGGCGCCGTCGCCAACCTGGCCGCATAGATAGGCGACGCCGTTGTGCCTGACGATTTTGCTCATGCGCGTGCCGGTTTCGATTCGTTCGATCATCGACCTGACTCCACTTGTCGATCACTGTCATTACACGCCACGCTCGTCTCTCGCAAATGCCCGAGGTTGCCCGCCTCCACCGCGACCGTCCCATGGCGACGCTTCGCGCCGCCGCCGAAGACCAAGCATGCATCCGAAAGCGCCAGAAGATTCAAAAACTTTGGGGTCTCTCGTACTAACTTGTGACGCAAAGTCGACAAGTCTGGTTTGGATGCGCGATAAGTCGACGTAACTTTCAACCTTTTTCCACAAAGTTCACGACTTCATCGAATGCAGGGCCGATGTCTTCACGCAAAATGGGCCAGATGTTCCGCTTAACTTTTTCGCGCATCCTGTTGATAGTTGCTTCATTCATCTCCAAGACCTCGACGCCCCTTTTTCGCAATTCAGCGATGCTTGCCCGCTCATCGTCTTCCGCATGGCGGTAGCGCTGCATCTCCATGTTTTCCGCAGCCTGCTTTATCGATTGCTGCTCTTTTTGGGATAGGGAATTCCAGAGCTCGAGGTTGATATAGATAAACCAGTATTCGAAATGATCCTTAACCGGCAGATAGTAACGGACAAGGTTTGCCAGACCTTTGTATCCTTCTGCACCGCCACCAATCAAGCCGCCGACCATTCCCGTCCTCAGCCCCGACTTGGCATACATCCATGTTATCGGATAGGGAGTGTAGCCAAGCTGCTTTGCGGTCAGCTCAAAGCTACGAATTGGGGGCACTCTTATAATCATCTTTTTGGAAACATCGGGATCATCGGGATTTCGGGGTTTTTCAGTTAAAGCGATGCCGCCGAAATAGACCGGCCATCCGCCCAGAATCTTAATGTTCTGGGACTCGAGAAATTTACCCATGTGTTCAAGAAGCGGGCTTGAAGGCGAGTAGAGTCGTCGCGCCTGCTCCCAGGTCGTAACCAGAAAAGGGGTAAAGGCAAGCGCCAGTCTCCGGTCTGCCGCCGTGCCGAAGGGCCCGACAAACATTTCCACTTCCCCAAAGGAGACACGTTCCTGGACGATGGAATAATCGCCGAGCTTGTTGCCCGAAAAGATCTCGAAACGCACCGAACCGCCCGTGTCTGCCGTAACGTTTTTAGCAAACGTTCCCACATCCCTGTCGATTACCGATCCCGTTGGCCTGACGTGGCCTATCTTCCAGGTGCGTACGGGTTCAGCGAAACTCTCTGAAACAAGGAGAGTTATCGCCATACAACAAAGGATTGTGATGCTCAGCGGTTTTTTCATCGAATCCTCCAGCCCGGGGCGCGTCGGGGCTTGATCTTTCCTATCTCGCCGGGGCGGCCAGCCGTGACGTCCGTGGCATCGCCGGGCGTGCCCGGGGCCTCGTCGTGCGCTGTCTGTCCTTTTCCCTGGCGCGTCGACCCAAGCGCGGGACGACGCATCCCCGGCGGAACCGGCTCCGGAGTCCTCTGCTACGCATCCTGCCCCTCGAGCACGCTGACCATGGCGGCCATCTCGCCCAGGGTCACGGGTTTCAGCGGCATGCGGATGCGGTAGTAACCCGTGTCCTGGTGTGCCATGCCGTTGGCGTTCGCCAGGATCTCGGTGACCGTCAGCCCGCAGTAGCGTCCCTGACACGGCCCCATCCCGCAGCGGCCAAAGGCCTTGGTCTGATTCGGCCCGATGCAGCCTGCCGAGCTATAGCGTCGAATATCGCCGGCGGTGACCTCCTCGCAGCGACAGACGACGGTGTCATCGGCCGGGCGCAGGATCTCCGGCATCGGGGCATACAAGGCGTCCAGGAAAGGGCGTATCGCCAGCTCACGCTGCAGGGCAGCGCGCAGTGTCTGGGACTCACGGTCGAAGTCCGCCTGGGGCAGGGCACCCAGCGCCAGACCCACGCTCAGCGCGGCCAGCCGGCCGGCGTGCTCGGCCGCGTGCGCGCCGCCGATGCCGCCCCCGTCTCCGGCCACGTAGATGGCCGGGTTGCTGGTGCGTCCCCAGGGGTCCAGCCGCGGCGTGAAACAACGTTGCGCCGGGTCCCAGACGTGCTCGACGCCAAGGGCTCGGGTGGCCTGGATGTTGGGCACCACGCCCTGATGCAGCAACACGTGCCTGCACTCGACGCGCCGCCTTCGACCGCGGTGCTCGAAAATGAACGCCTGCGCGGCTTCATCGCCTTCGACCTGCAACGCCGTACCCCCGGTGTAGCGCGGGACGCCGGCGCGGCGGATCTCCGCCAGCATACCGCTGCCCTTGACCAGGTAGCGCCAGCCGCGCAGCGCGCCTGCCAGATGACGGGCCGCGAGCGCAAGCGCCCCCGGCGCCCGGGTCTCGACAAGGGCCAGGGGCGGCTGTCCCGCGCGCACCAGCTGCTGCGCCAGCAAGTAGAGCAGCGGTCCGGCGCCCGCGATGACCGCCTGCTGCGGCGTCACGCCGGACTGCTTGAGTAGGATCTGGGCGGCACCGGCGGTCATCACGCCCGGCAGCGTCCAGCCGGGAATGGGCATAGGGCGCTCAAGAGCACCGGTGGCGATGACCACGCATTTGCCGCGCATGCAGCGACCGGCGCCGTCCTTGGACCAGGCGACCGTGCCGTCGGCCTCGATTCGCCACACCGTGGCCTGATTGAGGTGCCGCGCACCCGAGTTCGCAAGGGTGTCCGTAAGTTCGCTGCCAGCGAGGTAATCTTTGCCGAGGATCTCCGCGCGCCGCTTTGGTACGCTCGAGACGGCCCTGTAGATCTGGCCCCCGGGGCCCTCCTGCTCGTCCAGGATGACCGTCGTCATGCCCAGCTCGGCGCTCCGGATGGCGGCCGCCATACCGGCCGGGCCGGCGCCGACGACGATCAGATCACAGCTTTGCATGACCGGCCTCCGCGCGGAATCCCGCGCGACGCACCACGAGGCCCGGGCGCACCGTGACCATGCAGGCCTGCACCGACACGCCGTCGACCTCGACCAGGCATTCGAAGCACGCGCCCATCATGCAGTACGGGGCGCGCGGTGCACCCGAAAGCGGCGTGCGGCGAAAGACCCCGATCCCCGCCGCCAGCAGTCCGGCGGCGAGATTCTCACCCTCGGCCAGTCGAACCTCCTCACCGTCGAAATTCACGCTGACCAACGCGCCGGCACCCTCGAGCCGCTCAAACATCGAACCGGTCCTCGCTGAAAACGTGGAGATCGGGCGCCTCCTGGGCCTGCTCGAACCAGTCAGGCAAGAAGCGGCCATGGCTGGACGCCAGCGTCACCCCGCTGTGGCAAGTGACAAGAAATGCGCCGGGCATCGTTTTTGACTGCTGGTAAATCGGCAAACCGTCCGGAGACATGATCCGCAGCGCACCCCAGCTGCGCACAAGCTTGACCTTGGCGAGATCGGGAAAGGCCCGCACCGCGCGGGCCGCGATCTTGGCGCTGGTGGCCAGTGTCTCTTGGTCGTTGAATCCGACATTCTCCTTCGAATCGCCGATTTGAACGCCGCCCTCGTCCACCTGGCGGGCAATCAGCGAAGGACGATTGATGAGACGCGGGATCTTCTCCGTAACCAGCACCTGACCGCGCAGCGGGCTGATTGGCGCCTTGAAACCGAGCAACGGACCGAGCTGGATGGCGCCGAGCCCGGCCGCGAGGACCACCTTTTCACTGGCGAACACCTCGCCGCCCTCGGTGCTGGCGCGGAACTCCCCTCCGCTGTGCTCGAAGGCACTCACCTCACGGCCGGTCAAGACCTCTGCGCCGAGCCGGCGCACGTCAAACGCCAGCGCTTTGAGCAGCTTGAGCGGATTCACGTGGCCATCCTCGTGGTGCAGTATCGCTCCCTTAACTGACGGGCCGATGGCCGGCTCCTCGTTGCGCAAGGCATTCGCCCCGAGCACCTCGAATGGATAATCGCCGTCGAGCTTCGCCTTGAGGCGCTCGTACTTCTCGACGGTGTCGGCCAGCGTCTGGTCGTCGAAGTGAATGTCGTAACCGCCATCCTGGACCAGCGCGACGTCGATCCCGCTGCCGTCCTCAAGCTCGTCGGCGAAGTCGCGCCAGGCCGCGGCGGCGCGCTTGGACCAGCGCGCGTATGCGGGCTCGTCCAGCCCCTTGCTCTGCACCCAGACCAGCCCGAAGTTGCCGCGCGAGGCGCGGAAGCTGCCGTCGTCGCCGTCGAGAACCCGGACGCTTCGGCCGCGCTTCAGAAGACCCCAGGCAACCGCCAAGCCGACGACGCCGCCCCCTACCACTGTGTACTCGGTTTCCACTGCCGCTACTTCAATCGATCAAATATTTTTGTAAGGCGGCGACAGCTTGAGCTGCCGCCGCCTTACGAATGTGCCGACACTGACGGCATCAGTTGGCGGATTTTTCGAGGATGGCATTGCCCCAGTCCGCGCCGACGTCGTTGAGGATCTCCGGCCAGACTTCCGCCCGCACCTTCTTCGCCATGCCGGTGAGCTCAGGCTTGGACAGATGAATGATGGTCGCGCCGTTGTCCGCGAGCTTCTTCTCGTTCTTGGCCTGGTCGACTTCGGCAGTGGCCCACCGCTTGTTCTCGAATTCTTCGGCAGCCTTCATCAGCGCCTTGCGATCGGCAGCGTCGAGATCGTTCAGCGTTTCGCTATTGATGATCAGGTACCAAACCTCGAAGTGCGTGTTGGCGGCGATATAGGACTTGGTCACGTCGCGGAATGATGCGTAGTAGCCCTCCGCGCCGGAGCCGATCACGCCGTCGACCACTCCCGTCTGGACGGCGGTGAAAGCCTCCGAGAACGGGATGGGCGAAGAGATGTAGCCCAGCGAGTCGCCGAGCATCTGGAAGCTTTTGATCCCCGGCACGCGTACCTTGATGCCTTTCTTGGCATTCGGGTCCCCGGGGGCCACCGCTTCTCTGTTCAAGGAGATGCCGCCGAAGTAAACGGGGTATGCCGCAAGCATGGTGATGCCCTCGCCGGTGTAGAGCTTGGCCATCGCTTCGCGCACCGGTCCCCCGGGACCGTAAATCTTGCGCGCACTGGCCCAATCTTCCGCCAGGTATGGAAACGAGCTGATCTGCATCTTGCGGGTGGTCCCGGTGGCGGCCGGCTGGCACGCCATGTCCACGGCACCCACCGAGATGCGCTCTTGAACCGTGGTGTAGTCGCCCAGGGCGCTGGCGGCGAAAATCCGCAGCTTGATGCCTCCGTCCGTGGCCTTCTCGACCGCAGCTGCAAACTCCTTCAGCTCGAGATCGATGGTCGTTCCCTGAGGGCGCACATGGCTAATCTTGAGCCGTGCCGCCTCGGCGGCACTGGCGAACGCGATGGTGGCGGCAACTGCCGCGCAAAACAGACCGAACGTTCTCTTCATCGTTATCACTCCTTCGTCGGGTAGGTTAGTAGCCGAACAGTTTTGGCAGGAACAGAGAGAGATCCGGCCAGAACGAGGTCAGGAACACGACCGGCACGTAGCCGGTGATAATCAGCACCATCGCCGGACGAATCACCTTCGTGACCTTGACGTCGCCGATCCGGGCGCCAAGGTAAAGAATCGATGCATAGGGCGGCGTCACCCCACCCATCGCCGTGTTGACGCCCATGATTGCCGCGAATTGCACCGGGCTGATGCCAATGGCCTCCATCAGCGGCAGCAGCAAAGGCGCGATGAGAATGATCGCGGTGATGTCATTGACCACCATGCCAACCAGGAACAACAGCACATTGATGAGCACCAGCAGCAGGACCTTGTTCTCGGTAATCTGGAAGATGCCGGCAACAAGCTCCTGGGGGATGCTCTCCATGACGAACATCTGCGACAGGATCATGGAGAACAGGATCATCAGCATGATGGTGCCGATGGCGGTGGCCGCCTCCATGCCGGCACCGAGAAAGTTGCTCAATCGCAGCCCTTTGTAGATCAGAAATCCAACCGGGATAGCGTAGATAACGGCAACCGCAGCGGCCTCGGTCGGCGTCATGATGCCGCCGTAGATCCCGCCGAGAACGATAATCGGCATGAGCAGGGCGGGTCCGGCTTTGATGCCGCGCCGACCGACCTCGGAGAGCAGTTCATTGGTGGCGGGCTTGGCGTCGAGCTTCAGCGGGAACTTACGCGACAGGATTAGATTCACCACCGCGAAGTTGAGCATCACCAGCAGGCCGGGGCCGGCGGTGGCAAGGAAACACGCCAGTATTGAGGTATCGGTAACCCAGCCGTACACGATCATGGTCACGCTAGGCGGAATCAGCAGGCCGAGAATGGACGAGTTGGCGACCAGCGCGGTGGCGTACTCTCGCGGATAGCCACGCTTCTCCATCTCCGGAATGAGCAGCGGACCGATAGCGGCGATACCGGTGAGGCCCGAGCCGGAGATAGCGCCGATGATGGCGCAGCTTACCGCGGCCACCACGCCCAATCCCCCACGCACGTGGCCGATGAATGCGTTGACAAAGTTGAGCAGACTCCCGGCGATACCGCTCTGACTCATGACCGTGCCCGCAAGCACGAACAGCGGAATGGCCAGCAGCACCGGATTGCCAAGCTGCTGAAAGCCCCACAACATGTTGCCTTTCATCGTCACGTCGCCGACGAAGTACATCACCATGAGGCCGCCGCCGAAGCAGTAGGGTAGGGGAACACCGAGGGTGAGCAGCAGCACCAGGACTCCGACTGCCATCAGGGCGATTTCAACCATGCTGCTGTCCTCCGCTGGCCAAATCGCGCATGTGGCGAACCAGGTGCATCGCCGTGTAGAGCATCATCAGAACCATCCCCGCGAAAAGCGCGACGTCGAACCAGAAGGTCGGGATGTACAGGGTCGGGCTCTCCTTCCATACCCGCCACGAATAGCGGGTGAAGTCCCACGCCCAGGTCGTCAACCAGATGCCGATCGCCAGACTGAGCGCCTCTCCGACCACTGCCAGCACTGTGTGCTGCCGGGGGGTTTTGAGAAAAATCTCCAGCACGTTGGCCCGGATGTGGGAGTTCTCCCGGGAGGCGTTCACGGCGCCGAGGATGTAAAGCCAGAGGGTGGGATACAGCATCGTCTCCTCCAGGCCCATGACTGGAACCTGGAGCACGTAACGGGTGATGACCTGAACGAACTGGCCGCCGGCCACGATGCAGATCAGGCTCGTCAGCAGATATTTCGCGAATCGGTCCAAGGCGCTCACCCCCCTGCTGCCGCCGCACAGAGCCGAGAGTTGGTGAACGTGCAGCCTAAATTTGTCATCATATAGATACAATTTAATAATTCTTATAAGTCGAATAATTTTGTTTAGACTCTGTTCATGAACCTCTCATTCCGGCAACTGCTGATATTCCGCGAGGTGATGCGGGCCGGGACGCTGGCCGAGGCGGCGCGATCGGTGGGCCGCACGCAGCCGGCGGTGGGGTCGGCCATCGGCAAGCTGGAACAAGAACTCGGCTTCGACTTGTTCCTGCGCGAGCGTGGGCGCTTGGTGCCAAAACCCGAGGCGCACTACTTCCTCGAAGAGACCGAGCAGGTGCTTGCACGACTGTCGCAGTCGACGAGAACGATGGCGGAGATCGGCAACCTGGAAAGGGGCGTGCTGAGAATCGCCTGCAATCCGGCCAGCTCAGGCTTCGTCATACCGAAGGCCGTGGCGCGCTTCCTCGACGGGCGGCCGGAAGTTCAGGTGTCGCTGATGATGCGTTCTTCGGCGATCATCGAGGAGTGGATCGCGTCTCAGCAATACGACATCGGAATAGCAGAGACGCCCGCTCCACGGCGCGCACTGAACGTGCGGGCATTCGATATGGCGTGCGTGTGTGCGGTACCGGCCGAGTCTGAGCTCGCCGCCAGACCCGCGATTACACCACGAGACCTTGACAACCGGCCCATGGCCGCGTTGTTCAGCGAGCACAACACCTGGATCAATACCACGGGTGCCTTCGCCCAGGCGGGGGCGAGATTCCGGCAGCGCTTCGAGCTGCAGACATTCCTGCCGGCGCTGCAGCTGGTCGAGGAAGGCTTGTGCGCGTGCATCTGCGATCCACTCACCGCACGGAGCTACAGCATGTATCAGACGCTGGCGCCGCGGATCGTGTTCCGGCCATTCGAGCCGACGGTGTTGTACCCCATCGCCGTGCTGACCCCGGCATATCGCCCGGCCTCGCTGCTGGCGGCCCGGTTTGGAGATTTCCTCGTCGCAGAACTGGAGAAGATTCGAGACCAGGTGCCCAAACAACCAGACACTCCACTAGTCACGACGGCAAACCGTCTCAACTATTCCGACGACGGAGATGGAACGGTGGATGGATGAGGTTCAACACCGGCCAAGAGCGAAGCCAGCATCACAAGATTTAGGAGAATTGCGGGGACAGTTTACTTATTACCAAGCAATTCTAAAACGTGACATCAAAAGTGGGCCGAGAAGTGATAAATATACTGCCTCCGGAAATCCGATGAACAAGCCCGCGCGCATTCTCACCAGCACCCACTGGGGCAACTACCTCACCGAGAAACGGGAGGGGCGTCTCCACGCGATCCACCCGGCGGAAGGCGACACCCATCCCTCACCCATCGGCCGCTCGCTGGTGGACTCGCAGCATCCGGGCTGCCGCGTTCCGCGCCCCTGCGTTCGCCGCGGCTATCTCGATAAGCCCTGGCAACGCGACGGCTTAAAGCGCGGCATCGAGCCCTTCGTGGCCGTGCCCTGGGACGAGGCGCTGGACATCGCCGCTAAAGCCTTAAAGCGGGTCGTCAGCAAGCACGGCTACGAGTCTATCTTCGGCGGCTCCTATGGCTGGGCCAGCGCCGGGCGGTTTCATCATTCGCAAAGTCAGCTCCATCGCTTTTTAAATCAGCACGGCGGCTACACCTACTCGGTGCAGTCCTACTCCACCGGCACGTCGCAAGTGATCATCCCGCATGTCTTCGGCGTGAAGTCGCCGGATCTGATGATGGAGTCCCCCACGGTCGAGGACGTGCTCGAGCACACGCGTTTAGTGGTGAGCTTTGGCGGTATCAGCATGAAGAACATGCAGATCAACCAGGGCGGCATCGGCGATCATTCCGCGCGCCGGCAACTTATGAGCTGGCGCGATGCCGGAGTCGACGTGGTCTGTATCAGCCCGGTGCGTGACGACGTGGCGGAATTTCTCAATGCCGACTGGTGGCCGGTGCGGCCCAACGCTGACGTTGCGCTGATGCTCGGCTTGGCGCACACCCTGCACAGCGAAGATCTTCACCACGAGGATTTCCTTAACTCCCATTGCGTCGGCTACGACACCTTCGCCGGCTACTTAACGGGTGAAAGCGACGGCACGCCTAAGGACGCCGACTGGGCGTCGAAATTATGCGACATCGATGCCGATCGGATCCGGTCGCTGGCGCGGCGCATGGCGAACCAACCGTGCCTGCTGTCCATCAGCTGGTCGCTGCAGCGCACTGAAAACGGCGACCAGCCCTACTGGATGATCGCGGTGTTGGGCGCGATGCTGGGGAACTTAGGCCTGCCCGGGCAGGGTGTGGGTTACGGCTACGGCTGCATCCACAACTTCGGCTTTGCCGGGCGACGCGCGCTGCCGTTCAAGGTGGGCGCGCTGCCCCAGGGGGACAATCCGGTGCGAACCTTCATTCCCTGTGCGCGCATCACCGACATGCTGCTCAATCCCGGGAAGAAGTTTCCGTTCAACGGGAAAACGCTGACCTACCCGGATATCCAGCTCATCTACTGGGCCGGCGGCAATCCGTTTCACCACCATCAGGATCTCAACCGGCTGCGCCAGGCCTGGAGCAAGCCTGAGACCATCATCGTCAACGATCCCTTCTGGACCGCCACCGCGCGCCATGCGGACATTGTATTCCCCGCAACCACGCCGCTCGAGCGCGAGGATTTCGCCTGGGGCACTTCAGAGCTGTCCGCCGCGCCCATGCACCAGGTGCTCGAACCATTCGAGGAATCCCGGGACGACTACGCTATCTTTGCCGGGCTGGCCGAAAGGCTCGGATTCGCCGCGCGCTTCACCGAGGACCGCACCCCGCGGGAATGGATCGAGCACCTGTGGAAAGTGACCCTGCAGCGCGCCGCGGAGGCGAGCATTGATCTTCCGGATTTCGACACCTTCTGGCACGGCGGGGTCTTGAATCTCGATCCGTCAACCGTGCCCGCGCACGCGTTCACCCTGGAGAAGTTCCGCGCCAACCCGAAGGCATCGCCGCTGCCGACGCCCTCCGGCAAGGTGGAGATCTTCTCCGAGACCATCGCCTCCTTCGGACTCAAAGACTGCCTCGGGCACCCCGCCTGGTTCGACAAGCAGGAGTTCCTCGGCAGCGCGCTGTCTAAAACCTATCCGCTGGCGCTCAACTCCAACCAGCCGGTCACCCGCCTCCACAGCCAGTACGACTTCGGCGAAACAAGCCGCAAGGCAAAGATCAACGGCCGCGAAGCCATTCGCATTCACCCCGCGGACGCCAAGGCGCGTAACATTAACGACGGCGCCATCGTGCGCGTGTTCAACGACCGCGGCGCAACCTTGGCCGCTGCCGTAATAACAGATCGCGTGCGCCCGGGCGTCGTCGTGCTGCCCACCGGCGCCTGGTACGACCCGAACGATTCCGCGGAACCCAAAAGCCTCGACGTCCACGGCAACCCTAACGTGCTCACGCCGGACATCGGCACCTCGACGCTCGCCCAGGGCACCAGCGCGCACAGCTGTCTCGTCGAAGTGGAGCGCTACGACCAACCGTTGCCCGAGGTAAAGGTGTTTCGCCAGCCGCCGATGGCGGAGCGGGAATTGGAGTGAGTCCCCTTTTTCAAAAGTGGCGGCGTATACGCCCGCTTGCGTACGTGTTGATCCTCCTCGGCGCAGGCTTGTACTTGTTCATCGATCCAGGCTCAAAATGCTCATTTACTGGCGTGTAAACTCCGCTTTTTCGCCTGTTTTTGCCTTGTCTCGCCTGCGCTCGCTAATTTTGAGATAGGTTCTAGTTAAACGATGACAAGAAGACGGATCAGAGTTAATCGCTTTCAAGCTTTCACCAAGATTATTGACTTAAACCGACTTTTCTAACCTTTTCAGTTGGAAAATTCATAGCTCGGTGCGCGAATAGTCCAATAGTTAACTTCGTCCTTTTATTCGAACGAGTGTTGCGAGTGTGACTTGAGCTTCGATCGAAACAAGGCCGGTTCGACCGAAGCCGGCATTTTCGGGTTGCCGTACTCACCGGAGGAGTCGGCTGTCGTCCTGATGCCCGTGCCGTTCGACGCTACCACCTCGTACCGGCCTGGAGCGGCCAACGGACCGCGGGCGATCCTTGAGGCGAGTCGTCAAGTGGATTTATTCGACGTCGAGACGGGCAACCCCTGGTCGGCCGGCATCGCACTGCTTCCCGAGGCTGAGGAGATCCGCAGCTGGAACAACGCCGCACGCGGCGCGGCGGAACGCGCCATGGCGGCTCGCGACGACGATCAGGCGAGGGCGGCAGACGTTCGGCGCGTCAATGATCTCTGCGCCCGGGTGAACGGGCATGTGCACGATGAGGTGTCGAAGTGGCTCGACGCCGGCAAGATCGTCGGCACCATCGGGGGCGATCACGGCTGCGTATACGGCGCCATCGCGACGCACGCCGAACGCTATTCCACGCTCGGAATACTCCACGTCGACGCCCACGCGGATCTGCGACACGCCTACGACGGATTCGAGTGGTCCCACGCGTCGATCATGGACAACGTGTATCGGCGCCATCGGAGTGTGGTCCGACTGGTGCAGGTGGGGGTGCGGGATCTGTGCGAAGAAGAGCGAGAGTGTATCGCCGCATCCGCCGGACGCATCAAAACGCACTACGATGCGGAGCTCGTGCGCGAACGTTTCGCTGGCGTCCCATGGGCGGATCAAGTCACACGCATGATCGAAGACTTGCCCGAGCAGGTTTACGTATCCTTCGACATCGACGGACTCGATCCCGCACTCTGCCCCAATACGGGAACGCCGGTTCCAGGCGGGCTCTCGTTCAACCAGGCTGTCTATATGGTCGCCGCCGTGGCGCGCTCGGGCCGGCAGATCGTCGGCTTCGACCTGGCCGAGGTGGCGCCGGGAACGCCAGGTGACGAGTGGGACGGAAACGTGGGTTCGCGTATTCTCTATAAGCTCATTGGATGGGCATTGAGATCTCGGAATATGTCGACATCCGATGGGAGTTGAGTCTATGGGCCCAATAAGCACGTTTATCGAGCACAACTATCGCCACTTCAATGCCGCGACACTTCGCGATGCGGCGCGTGCCTATGTCGCGCATATAGACAGAGGCGAAAAGATGATGGTAACGCTGGCGGGCGCCATGAGCTCAGGCGAGCTGGGCTTAAGCCTGGCCCGCATGATCCGGGAGCACAAGGTGCATGCCATCACCTGCACCGGTGCGAACCTGGAGGAGGATATTTACAATCTGGTCGCTCACGATCACTACGAGCGCATTCCGAACTATCGCAATCTCTCCGATGCCGAGGAACAGGCGCTGCTCGAGCGTCACCTGAATCGCGTCACCGACACCTGCATTCCCGAGGCGGAGGCGATGCGCCGAATCGAACACGCGATCATGAAGCTGTGGAAAGCGGCAGAAGGCAGAAACGAGGGTCGCCTGCCACACGAGTACTTTTACGAGCTGATCAACGAAGGGCTGCTGGAGAAGAGCTATCAGATCGATTCCGCGGATTCGTGGCTGGCTGCCGCCGCTGAGCAGGGGCTGCCGCTGTTCGTGCCCGGCTGGGAAGACTCCACCACCGGCAATATCTTCGCCGCGCAGGCGATGGAAGGAAATGTGGCGCGCTCGGTGATGAAGTCAGGCATCGATTACATGATGTCGCTCGCCGAGTGGTATCGGGGTGCGTGTGGTGATACGGGTATCGGTTTTTTTCAGATTGGCGGCGGCATTGCCGGAGACTTCCCGATCTGCGTCGTCCCGATGCTCGAGCAGGACCTCCAGGAACCGGTACCGAAGTGGAGCTACTTCTGTCAGATCAGCGATTCGACCACCAGCTACGGGTCTTACTCCGGTGCGGTTCCGAACGAGAAGATCACCTGGGGGAAGCTCTCCGTCGATACCCCGCGCTTCATTATCGAGTCCGATGCGACGATCGTGGCGCCACTCGTATTCGCGTATGTGCTCGGCCAGTAAGGGTCAGACTCGAAATCAAGGGTCAGGTCCCCAGATTTCGAACTCGTGCTCTTTGTAGGGTTCCGGCCCCATTTCCCTGACCGCTGGTCGAGCCTCTCGATATGCTCTCAGGGCTGCCCGCAATCGGGACGCCGGCCACTCTTTCGGGCGGCCTCATAGATCCTCATCGCCTCGGGCATACGCCGAGTCAGCCCGCGGATCCGCTCTTCATTGGCGGGGTGGGTGGAAAGGAAGGCCGGCGGTGACCTGCCCCCGGCGGCCTTGCTCATGTTGCGCCACAACTGCACCGCTTCCCGCGGATCGAAGCCGGCCCTGGCCATCAAATCGTGACCCAGCACGTCGGCTTCGGTTTCCTGACCGCGGCCGTAGGGCATCAAGACCCCGTACTGCGCACCGATGCCGAGCAAACCGAAGAGCTGGTCCTTCATCGGACTGGGCGCGCCGGCCAGCGCCTGGGTCAGGCTGAGCGCGCCCTGGGCTGCATAGGCAGCCGATACTCGTGCATTGCCGTGATTCGCGAGCACGTGTTCGATCTCGTGCCCTAAAATCGCGGCGAGCTGGTGCTGATTCGAGGCGACTTTCAAGATCCCCGTGTACACCCCGATTTTTCCACCCGGAAGCGCGAAAGCATTGATCTCGGGGCTTTCGAATACCCGCACTTCCCACTGCGTGCTGCCCGGAACCTGCTTGGTGAGCGCCGCCGCGACGCACTGCACGTAAGCGACCAGCCTGGTGTTCTTGCTCAGCGGCGTTTGCTTCTTCGTCTCCTCGAAAGCGACCGCCCCCATCTTCGACATTTCCGAATCAGGGAAGAGAAGCAGCTGACGCTGGCCGGTGGGCGAAGTCGCGCAGGATGCGATCAGAACGACGATCAGCAACAGTGAAAATATGCGCGGGACGAGCACTTTTGGTCTCCCATCAGGATTGCCAAGCGAGGTGGGGATCATGACACATCGGACCTTTTCGCCCCAGGCCACACCAGGCCGCCCGACTGGCCCAGTGACTTTTTTCAATCGACTTTGACGTCGGGAGTAGTGGTGAATTTCTCTGTTTCATCGATACCGCGGGAGGTCAATTCAAACAGAAATGAAAGAACGTAGATGATCGCACCGACAGCTAACCCGACAAGCACCAGCTTGAACATGCCCTTTGGCTTCCAATAAATGAAAGCCCCTATCACGACCACCGTCAGAATTGCCCAGAGAGTATGGTCGCGGAAAAAACTGATTCCGCCGTCGACCAGGCTATTGATATCCATTTCTTGCTCCGGTTTTTGAGAGGCACGCGTTGCCGGTCCGCGCAGAATAGGCGTCTGCAAGCCAATTTTACCGGGAGATACGTCCGCTTTTCGGAAAATCGGGGTGGAGGCCTGAGCACCGTGATCTGAAATCAACAGATTTTACCCCTTGAATCGGTCGGAAGGCCCTGCACATCGGGGCCCGAAATCGAATAGGTATACTGTCCCGGGACTTGAAGCATTGGACCGTTTACACCCCACCGCCCAGAAGTTCGCCGAGTCCGCCCGAGACTTAGGGCTCGAGGTCGAGGTACGCCAGTTCGAATCCACCACCCGCACCGCCGAGGACGCTGCCCGTGCCATCGGCTGCAGCGTAGGCCAGATCGTCAAGTCCCTGGTCTTCCTGGTCGACGGCGAAGCCTTAATGACCTTGGTGAGCGGCCCCAATCGCCTCGACGAGAAGAAGCTGGCGGCGCTCTGCGGCGTCGGCAAAAAGAAGGTTCGAAGGGCCGATGCCGACCGGGTGCGCGAGGTCACCGGCTACTCAATCGGAGGCGTGCCGCCTTTCGCTCACGCGAAAAAGCTGCGCACTTTCATCGACGAGGACTTCTGGCAGTTCGATACGGTCTGGGCGGCGGGCGGCACCGCTAACGCGGTTTTCGCCATCGCTCCAGATGAGCTAGTCCGAGTGACCGAGGGACGGGCGGCGACGCTTAAGAGCGAGAGCTAGCAGACGAAATGCGGCTCTTCCCAGTGAGCAGCACGAGGTCAGCATAAAACTGGAGCGGGGCCGGGCTCAGTTGAGCACCGCGTATCCGCGATTCCGCAGACAGTTCTTCACCACCGTCTGCCGTTCCTTCCGCGTGGCGCGCGCCCCGCGTGCCACGCCGAGGACAGCACCGGCACCGGCGCCCTTTCCCGCGGTGTTGCTGTCGCCGACGATACCGCCGACCGCACCGCCGATCACCGCGCCGCCCACGGCGCCACCGACTGCTTTGCCGTCCACCTGTTTAGAGATTTCCTGGCATTCGCCGAGATCCTGGTGATACTGGCCCATATCGACTCCAGCAGGATCGATCACCACGCCGCCGCGGCGTGCGCCGCAGCCGGCCGTCACGAGAATGCTCGCAGCCAGCAGCGAATAAAGTAGGTATTTCACCCGATCCATCCCGTGTCCGTTGGAATCTAGAAAGAATAGACGCCCGGTTTCGGGTGATCGAGGTGCCTTAGGTATGATTAATGAAGCCGGGGCCGAACCATTCTTCAGGCAGGGTTCCTCGGCGGGAAAGCATTTCGGCGCCGGCTCCTTATCTAATAAACAAAGATTACACCCACGGCCTCTTCGCCAGTCGCTGGCATTCAGTACGTATAGGTACGGTAGAGGCGGTGGGCCGCACTTATCTTCGGCAACCCAGGCAGTGGAAAATAAGTGCGTCCCCTTTTACTTCTTTCCGTGCTTCGCAACCCATTCCGTCACCAGTCGCTGGGATTCGAAGATTTCGGCGGGGGTCATGCGCGCAGCGAGGACATCGCGGTTGCTGCCGGCTATCGCACGGAGCCACTCGTCCCCCGATTGCGCCGTCGCGATGCTGTACCACATATAGGCCAGGATGTTGTTCCGCGCGATGCCGGCGTCGCCCGCGTATATGTTACCGAGCGCGAACTGGGCATCGACCAGCCCCGACTCAGCGGCTTTGCGCCACCAGCGGAGCGCCTCGTCGTAGTCCTGTGCCACGCCTCGACCGTCACGGTACATGGTGCCGAGGGCGAACTGGGCCTTGGCATCACCTTGTTCGGCCAGCGTTTGGACCGCCTTCGCGCTGTCGGCCCACGCCGGCGCCGCCAGCCCCGCCACCAGGGCAAGCGCAAAAATGATATGTCTCATAACTGTCCAGGGCTTGTCCCATCGACGGCTCGAGTCTCTCTCGGGTTGGAAACAGTGCCGCCCTTTTCCAGCCAGAGCAGGGAGGTGACCAATTAACGAAATCAATGCTCTGAACATCCGGTCGCACCCCTGAAGCAGACCTTCGTTAGTCAAGTATATAAAACGGGACGCCATCGTCGTAGCCGTGTCGCGGTCGATCATGCGCATCGCGCGACCCTTTTCGAGCAGCGCCAGAGTGCCGCAGATGCCGACGATGACGACAGCAACCGCGGGCTGTTTATCAGTTCTATACATTTCGCCGGCTTGCTCGCTCCAGCGGCGGCTAGCGTCCCGCCCCGTAAATAGTGTGCCTTTCTCGGCAAGCTATCCGGGCTCGTGTGGCAAGGCGCGGGCGTCGGCGAGCCTTGTGCGTTATTTGCTGGACGGGACACTAACGAACTACAAATACCGAGCAGTCGGCGTGGCGGACAACGCGGGAGGCGTTACTGCCGAGCAGGTAGTCGCCGACGTTCGGCTTGTGCGAACCGATGACGATGAGATCGGCGCCGATCTTTTTCGCATAGGCGAGGATCTCCTGGTAAACGCCGCCGAAGCGAACGCAGGTGGTGACCCGCTTCGCCGCGGGCCCCATCTGCGCGACCAAGGGCGCGAGCTCCTTTTCCACCGACTTCGCGGCAATTTGCTCGTAGCCTTGGGGAAGGTGCTGCGACACCACCACCGGCGCCGCGTGGATGACGCTCAAAAGATGCACGTCGGCACCGTGGGACTCGGCGATCTCGGCGCTTAAGCGCAGCGCTTCTTCGACGTGCCTGCCGTGCTCGAGATCGATGGGCACCAGGATCCGGGTGTACGCCGGCGCCGCATCGGAAGCGCTCTCCCCGGCCACGCTCATTCGCCGTCGCCGCCGACTGCGGCGGAGACCGCGATCGATTCCCTGCGGATCGCCGCCACCTGCGCGAACATCACCGGCGCCGCCACCAACAGGGCGACCAGATCGCTCTGCCAGCTCGGCGCCACGAGCAGGAATCCAGAGACCACCATTAGCAAACGCCAGCCGGCGTTAAGCGGCGCGAGGAAGTATCCAGAAACCACGGTGGCGATGGCGAAGATGCCGAGCGCGCAGCTCAATGACACCTGCAGGAAGGTGGCCCAGGTAAAATGCTCGGGCAACACAATGAGCATGGCCGGCGCGTAGACGAACACCATGGGCACCATGAGCTTGCCTATGCCCAAGGTGAAGGCGTTTATGCCGGTGCGGAACGGGTTGGCGCCGGCGATGCCCGCCGCGGCGTAGGCCGAGGCGCAGACCGGCGGCGTGATCTCCGAGATGACGCCGTAGTAGAGCACGAACATGTGGGTCGCCAGCGCCGGCACGCCGAGCTGCGAGAGTGCCGGCTGGGCGACGGAGACCAGCATGATGTAGAGCGCGGTCGTGGGCAGGCCCGCGCCCATCAGAATGCAGGCGATGGCGATCAGCACCAGCGACAGGAACTGCTGGATGGAGGCCTGGGCAAACACGTCGAGCGGTATCCAGCCGAGCATCACGTGGAGCACATCGGCCATGTCGCGGGCGCCGTTGGTGACCATGAAGCCGAGGCGGAAGGCAACGCCCGTGGTGTTGATGACGCCGACCACGATGCCGACGGCGGCGCAGGCCGCGCCGACGGCCAGCGCATACTGAACGCCGACGTGAAAGCTGTCGAACAGCTTTTGGAAATCGTGGCGTTCGCGCTTGTGGATGAGACTCAGAATCACGCCGGAGGCGAGGATACCTGCGAGCACCGGCGAGAAGCCGCCATCGGATGCCTTCCAGAAGATGAAGGTCATCATTCCCCCGGGGACGATCAGCGTCCAGGGCCTGCGGAAGGAAGTGAAACCGACGATGATGCAAAACATCAGTCCCATGAAAGCAGCCATGTTGGGGGAATAGCCGCTGAACAGCACGATGAGCAGTGCGATGAGCGGCAGCACCGTGTGCCAGCCCTCGCGCCACACCTCGAGGAACTTGGGCAGCTGATCCTTGGTGTACCCCTTCAAGCCCAGCCGCTTGGCGGTGAAGTGCACGATGGAGAGCACGCCGATGTAGTGCATGGCGGCCGGCACCACCGCGGCGATGACGATGGTGGTGTAGGGCACCTCCAGAAACTCGGCCATCAGGAACGACGCCGCTCCCATGATCGGCGGGGTGATCTGTCCGCCGGCGCTGGAGGCGGCCTCGACGCCGCCGGCGAAGTGGCCGGGATAGCCCAGCCGCTTCATGTTGGGGATGGTTAATGAACCTGTCGAGACGGTGTTGGCGATGGACGAGCCGGAGATGGTGCCGAAGAAGGCCGACGAGACCACGCTCACCTTGGCCGGGCCGCCGGTATAGCGTCCGGCGAGCACCATTGCGTTGTCGACGAAGAATTGCCCGAGCCCCATGCGCTGGGCGACCACGCCGAACAGCACGAAGTGAAAAACCACGGTGGAGACGACCCACAGCGTCACGCCGAAGATCCCTTCCTGGGGGAAGTACATGTTGTTGATGAACTGCCGCCAGTCGACGCCCGGATGCTTGAGGACCTGAAACGGCATATACGGCCCGAACAGCGCGTAGGCGACGAACACCAGGATGATAAGCGGAAGCACCCAGCCGAGAGAGCGGCGGGCGATCTCCAGCACCAGCACCACCAGCGCGGTGCCGAGGATGATGTCGGGGGTGGAGGGATCGCCCTGGCGCAGCGCCTGCTCCGGGATCTCGTAGCCGAAGATAATGAGCCCCGTCCAGGACCACGCCAGGAACAGCGCCGCGGTAACGCCGATCACCGCGAACGCCCAGTCGTAAAGCGGCACGTTGCCAATGCGCCACCAGCTGCTGTCGTCGTATTCCAGCGCGCTCTGGGTCCGGATGAGCGGAAAGAGCGCGAATATCATAATAAACAGGCCGGTTAAGTGGATCCCCATGTGGACGTGTTCCACCGGCGTGCCGAAACCCGCGGTCCAGATGTGATAGAGGGCAAAGGCGATGGCGACGAAATACAGGATCCGCCTGAGCACCGCGCCGTTGTCCCGGGTGACCAGCGCCGTGTCGTACTTCTTCTCAAGCTTGTCGGCGGCTTCGATGTCGAGTGTGCCGGCTGGGTGCTCGACCATTAAAACTCCTCCCTTGCCTCTTGAAAGGATTTTGAAATTGATCGCGCCGATCTTTTCAACGCGCTGCACTCAGAATCCGGTGTTGGAAACGGTGCTTTGATTAAGCGGGCCGATGTCGCAACGGATCATGCTCTTGCGTTTTCTTAAATCCGAGAACGCAGAGCGAACGTGTCGACAGGCGGCCGGCCGGCGGAGCTGCACGATCCGCCTGCCGGCCGGTTTCAGTCCTGTCCGGGTAAGGCTCCCTTATTTGATGAGTCCGACTTCCCTGTAGTACTTCTCGGCACCCGGGTGCAGCGGCACGTTCAGGCCGTCGATGCCCTTGAGCGCCGTTTCCAAGCGGATGACCTTGCCCTTGGCGTGACCGTTGTCCAGGAGCTTTCGCGTGGTCTTGTTCCACAGCGCCTTGGTGACTTCGTAGATCAGATCTTCGGGCTGGTCGATGCTGGTTGCCAGGATGCCGTTCACCGCCAGGGTGCTGACGTCGTACTTGACGCCCGCATAGGTGTCGGCATTGATGGTCGACGGCACATAGTAGGGAACGGCTTTGTTGGATGCCATCACCTCGGCCTTGCTAAAAGAGTACAGATCCATGCCCTTGGTGTTGTCGAGCTGGATCATCGCCGCCACCGGCGTGCCCGCGGCATAGAAGTAGGCGTCCAGCTGACCGTCGGCGAGGCGCTCGGCGCTCTGGGTGTTGTTGAGCTCGGCTTCGTTGATGTTGTCGCGGGTGATGCCCTGTTCGGCGAGCATCAGCTCGACGGCAATTTGCGTGCCGGAACCGGCCTGGGCGATGCCCACGCGCTTGCCTTTGAGGTCCTTGAGCGAGCCCAGCATCTTGCCCTTGGGCAACACCAGGTGCAGGTCTTCAGGGAACAGGTTGGCGATGACCCGAAGCTTGGGCTTTTGCTTGCCCTTGAACTTGGCCTCGCCGTGATAGGCGAAGTAAAGCGTCGCGGCGCCCGTGAGCCCCGCTTCCATCTGACCGGCGTTGATGGCGGTGACGTTATGAGCCGAGGCGTTGGTCGACTGGGCGATGGCGACCAAGCCCGGCACGCCGCAGTTGCCGCCCTTGTCGCAGGGGCGCGAGCCGGGCGGGTTGGAGATGGCGTTGGCGATCAGCCCGCCGATGGGAAAATAGGTGCCGCCGGCGCTGCCGGTGCCGATGCGGAAGAACTTCATTTCCTGGGCCTGGGCCCCGGCGACCGCGAGCAGCGCGGTAGTGAGCGCGGCAACAAAGAGTCTGCTTCTTAGTTTCATTTGTGAATCTCCACTTCTGAGTAAACGCCCTCGGCGACCCGGACGATCCGGGAGCCGCAGGAGGCTCTTTAATGACGGGTGTAACGGGGAATCCTACGCAAAAATCCTATAGGAGCAAATGATTAATTCTTTCATATCGATAGGGTGTCTCATCCCCTGACGCTTGAGGAATCGCCGCCTCACGCCGCCGCGGGTGAGGGCGTTGCGTCCTTTCAGTGGATCCACCATATGGACGGTACCTCAGGCCCCGGCCGGCGGAATCGGCTGACCGCGGCCGTCCGGGGACGATCACGTTGGTCATGACGCCGGGTCCTCGCGGTTGCGCTCGGCGGTGAAGCGCTCTTCCCGCCAGCGAAGCGCGGCCGCCGTTCCCCGTTCCTCGATTATTCGCTGGAACTCGCCGCTGGCTTCCGCCATCAGGAAGGACAGGTAGGCGGCCGACTCTCCCCAGCTCTCGATGTGCGCCGCCATGCCCATCGCCTTGTAGGCGCGGTTGACCCCCGCTTGTTCAGGGACAGCGCCGACGCCGGGATGTCTCGCAGGGTGTAAAGCAGCCGCTCGACCTCCGCGGACAAGGTGTCGGGCGCCACGACGCGGCTGACGAGCCCCATGTCGAGCGCTTCCGCCGCGCTCAGACGCTATTGATGTGCTCTCACCAAGCGGTATTGACTACGGTCGTTCTCCAAAGATGATCGCTGAGCAAGTGGTGGATGTCGCCAAGACTCTGCGTCGAGGTATCGGCGATTCTAAGGGTTAATATTGGCGTCGCGGACGTCGCCCGTGGTCAAGGTGGGCCACCAGAACAGCTTCTACAGGCCTCTTTCACCCCGATGGATACAGTCGGTCCCACCCCCGGCCGGCTCTGAGGGAGGTTGCCTCAGTACGACGGGGCGGCAGCGGGCCAGTGTTACCCCGAGCGTTACCCCGGCGGAAAGCGGCTAGGAGTGAAACTCTCGGAGACCCGCGTCTTGACTGGTGGGCCGTGCAGGAATCGAACCTGCGACCACCTGATTAAAAGTCAGATGCTCTACCAACTGAGCTAACGGCCCGTTTTCTTTGACAGGGAGCATGCTTGATGCTCGGGTCCCGGGACGGTCTCGACAGGGGACAGTCCCATTTTCCTGCGAAAGATTGGGACAGTCCCTCTCCCGGGAGGGACTGAGGCGGGGATGATACCCGGGCTGGGGCGTGGGGCAACCCCAACGAGTCGCGCTCGGCGCGTTTCGTGAATTTGCTGCCCGGGAAAGGGCCGAATGGTCCTTGCCCGGTGGGCCGCCGGCGCTGGATCACGGCAATAAAAAAACCCCGGCTGATCACCGGGGCTCTGTAAACTTGGCGCTTTTCCCCTATCGCGATTAAGGCGAGAGCCGCATCAAAATGAGGCCGTTCAGGCCGTCGCTGGCGATGATGGTGCCACTTGCGAAAAACGGAAACACGCCCCACGGGCCGACGAAAATATTGATGTTGTGGTTCATGTGGTTGTTCGGCAACCGCGGCTCGGTGTCCATGTGGGCGACCTCCGCGAGCACGCCGCTGGCAACGTTGGTCGCGTCGAGGACACGAACGCCGGCGGTGTAGTGCGCCTGGTAGACCTTGTCGCCTTTGACGAACAGGTTGTGGTCGATGGACGCGGCCGACGAGTCGAAGGTGCCGATGACTTCTGGGTTGTCCAGGTCCCGCACGTCCCAGATGTAGGTGCGCGCGGTGTCCGGCAGGTCCGGGTTCCGGGGATCGGAGATGCCGAAGAGCTCGTCTTCCTCGTCACCGCCGAGAAGATACTGGTGGTCCTCGGTCAGCCAGCCCTGGTGGGTGAAGGAGGCGCCGGCGTAGGTGGTCTCGGAAATGGTGATCGCATTGGGCTGGTTGAGGTCGATGAACCCTTTGTTTGTGACGTCGTAAATCCCCACCGTCAGATCGCTGCCGTTGAAAACGACCGCGATCTCTTTGTTCTGATGATCGAGGTCCGGCCCGGTGTAGTTGACGATCTGCGCGTCGTGGGTGTCGCGGCCGTAAATCTGCCCCACTTCCACCGGCGCCAGCGGGTCGCCTTTTAAATTCAGAATGACGATACCGTCGTCGATAAAGTTCGGATCCACGCTTGGGTCCTTGCTGACACCGGTCAGATAGGCAAAGCCGGTGGCTTCGTTGATGGAGATGTTGTGGGCGCGGATATACCCGTTGGCGCTGTAGACGGCGGTGGCCGCCAAGATCGTGTCGGCGGGCGCGGCCGGCAGGCCGTCGAGCTGGGTGAGCTCGAATATGCCGACGCCGGCGTCGTTGACCTCGGTCGTCCAATAGGCGTGGTTGTTGTACGTCTTGATGTCCCACCAGAAGTTACGCAGCGTGTCCGTATTGGGGGTCGGAACCCTGCCGAGAAATTCCGGGTTGGTGGGATCGGTGATGCGAACGAAAGAGACCCCGGAGGAGGTGCCGACGATGGCGTACTCATGGCCCGAGGGTGACGTCCAACCCCAGATGTCGCTCAAGAAACTCGCGCCCGTAAAAACCAGCTTGGACGCGCCGAGTTCCGCGTTTGTGAGCTGGCCCAAGAACTCGAGGCCGACGGTGTCGGGGAAAGGTCCCAGTATCGAGGGCATGCCCTTGCCGGTGTTCCTGCCGCGCTTGATTTGAAGGCTGTCGTTTGCGAGTTTCTCGTAAGGGTCGTCATTCTTGCCGTGCGACTTGCCGTCGTGTGCCGCTAACGGGGCGGGCATCGCCAGCGCCGACAGCGCAAGCCCCAGCATCAAAGGTCTGGTGATGCTGGAGGCACGGGCGGAAAAGCGGGATGTCACGGTGGGATTGCGCATGGGCCGGTTCCTCCTTAATGGGTCGTTCTTGTTGCGGTTGAAGTCGTTTCCCCTAACCCCCTCGGGGATGCGACGCAAAGAAAAAAAGGGGGGTCAGACATGTCCCCGCTCGGGGGGACTGAGGCGGGGATGATACCCGGGCTGGGCAGCGTGGCAAGCCTAAGGTTTTGCCGGTAGACTGCCGGGCTTTCGCGCCCGGCGGATCCGGAAGCCCTTGAGTTTGGGGGAATTCGGACCTATTGAACCGGGTACTACCTGTTTTTCCGGGGAAACGGACCATGCCCATATATGAATATGAGTGCCGCAAGTGCGGCGAGACCCATGAGATTCTGCAGAAGATCAGCGAGCCTTTGAAGCGAAAATGCCCGAGCTGCGGGGCGATGAGACTGAAAAAGTTGGTCTCTGCGGCGGCCTTTCAGCTCAAAGGCACCGGCTGGTACGTAACCGACTTCCGGGACAAGGGTAAGAAGAAGGAGAAGAAGGCCGACGGGAAGGGGGATGGCAAGGACAGCTCGAAGTTAGAGAAGTCCGATTCCAAGAGCGAGTCGAAGTCGGATTCGAAGGATTCCAAGGGGACTAAGGCGGAAGCGGCGGCTTAACAGGCCGAAGAATTGTGCGGCTTCGCCGCATCGTCCACTGGATTCCCGCGTTCGCGGGAACGACGAAGGGTGCGGATTCCGGCCCTCATGCTCGGGACCCTCGTTCCTGAATACTCCCGGTTCGGGGCGCCTTAAGTAGATCGCTATATATAGTTTGAGTAGCATCTCCCCTTTTCCTTGGGGCGGGAATTTTTCCCATGCGTAGCCATTTCTGCGGTCAGGTCACCGAGAAGCTCATCGGTGAGCAGGTCACCGTGTGCGGCTGGGTCAACCGGCGGCGCGATCACGGCGGCGTGATCTTCATCGACCTGCGCGACCGCGAGGGGCTGTTGCAGGTGGTGATCGACCCCGACACGCCCGAGGCCTTCGCCCGCGCCGAGCAGGCGCGGAGTGAATACGTGCTTCGCATTCAGGGCAAGGTGCGGCCTAGGCCTGAGGGCACGGTAAACCCGGAGCTTTCAACCGGACGGGTGGAGGTCTTAGGCCATGAGCTCCAGATCCTGAACACCGCCGAGACCCCGCCGTTTCAGCTGGACGAAGAGGACGTGGGCGAGGACACCCGGCTTCGCTACCGTTACATGGATCTGCGCCGGCCGGTGATGTTCGAGCGCTTGCGCACCCGGGCGCGGATCACCCGGGCCATGCGCGAGTTCTTAGACGGCGAGGGGTTTTTGGACATCGAGACCCCGATGCTCACCAAGGCGACGCCCGAGGGCGCGCGGGATTACCTGGTGCCGAGCCGCACCCATCCGGGGCAGTTCTTTGCCCTGCCCCAGTCACCGCAGATCTTCAAGCAGCTTTTGATGATGAGCGGCTTCGAGCGCTACTACCAGATCGTGCGCTGTTTCAGAGATGAGGACTTGCGCGCCGATCGTCAGCCGGAGTTCACCCAGCTCGATATCGAGACCTCGTTCTTAGAGGCCGAAGACATCATGGGGATCATGGAGCGGCTGATGCGCCACGTCTTCAAGAGCGTGCTCAGCGTGGACCTGCCGGATCCCTTTCCGCGCATGGGCTACGCGGAGGCCGTCGAGCGTTTCGGTATCGACCGGCCTGACTTGCGGATTCCATTGGAGCTTGTGGAGATTGCCGATCTTGTCAAAGACGTCGAGTTCAAAGTGTTCTCAGGCCCTGCCAAGGACAAGGACGGTCGCGTCGCCGCTCTGCGCGTGCCCAAGGGCGGCGAGATGCCGCGCTCGGTGATCGACGATCTGACCAAGTTCGTTTCTACCCACGGCGCGAGGGGACTCGCTTATATCAAGGTGAACGATAGGACTAAGGGGATAGACGGATTGCAGTCGCCCATCGTCAAGTTCTTAACCGACGAGGCGTTGAAAGGAATTCTGGATCGCACCGGGGCTGAAAATGGAGACTTGATTTTCTTTGGCGCGGACAAGGCGAAGGTGGTGAACAACGCGCTCAGCGCGCTGAGAGTCAAGCTCGGGCAGGAGCTGAAGCTGATCGAAGAGGGCTGGCGGCCGCTGTGGGTGGTGGAGTTTCCCATGTTCGAGTGGAACCTGGATGAGAAGCGCTGGGATCCGCTGCACCATCCCTTCACCTCGCCGGACACAGACGACCTGAAGCATATCGAGGAGACGCCCGGCGAGCTGTTGTCCAAAGCCTACGACATGGTGGTCAACGGCGCCGAGATCGGCGGGGGCTCGGTGCGTATCCATCGCCAGGATGTGCAGCAGGCGGTGTTTCGGGTTCTGGGCATCGGTGAAAAGGAAGCGGAGCAAAAGTTCGGTTTTCTATTGCGCGCATTGCAGTACGGCTGCCCGCCCCACGGCGGAATTGCCTTCGGGCTCGATCGCATCGCCGCGCTCATGAGCGGGGCGGGATCGATTCGCGAGGTGATCGCGTTCCCGAAAACGCAGACGGCGAATGACCCTTTGACCGGCGCGCCCAGTCCCGCGGAGGAGAAGGCGTTGCGAGAGCTGGGGATCAGGTTGAGAAAGGGGCCGGAAAAGAAGAATTAGCTCCGGCGCAATACGCTTCGCTATTGCGCCTTACACCTCTTTGCCTAACCGAGTGCGGCCGCCTTCAGTTTCCCCAACCGGCTGGGCCCGACTGGCGGCGTGAATCCGGAGCAGGGCGGGAAACCCTCCGCCCTAGGTTGATCTGGATCAAGCCGCCTTGGACGGCGGCAGGGCAGCCTATGTGATTGATCCGGCGCCGGCGCGGTGCGGCAAGCGCGCGGGGACAGTGCCCCGGTGCGCCGGTCCGGCACGCCGCCCGCGATTACCGGGAGGTCCTTTCCACCATGCAACTGCTTTGTCCGGCGGGCAATCTTCCGTCGCTGAAGGCCGCCGTGGACAACGGTGCCGACGCCGTGTACATGGGCTTCAAGGACGACACCAATGCGCGGCATTTCGCCGGTCTCAACTTCACCGACCAGCGGCTCCTCGACGGCATCGAGTACGCGCGCGGGCGCGGCACCCGCGTGCTGTGCGCCATCAACACCTACCCCCAGGCGAGCGGCTGGCCGCGCTGGCAGGCCGCCGTGGACCGGGCGGCGGCACTGCAGGTGGATGCGCTCATCGTCGCGGACATAGGCGTCATGGATTACGCCTGCCGGCGCTGGCCGGACCTGCGACTGCACCTGTCGGTGCAGGGATCGGCCACGTCTCACGAGGCAATCCGTTTCTACCACCAGCAGTTCGGCATTCGCCGGGCAGTGCTGCCGCGGGTCCTGGCGCTGCCCCAGGTGCGCCGGCTGGTGGAACGCAGCGAGGTGGAGATCGAGGTGTTCGGTTTCGGCAGCCTGTGCGTGATGGTGGAAGGCCGCTGCATGTTGTCGTCCTATGTCACCGGACAGTCTCCCAATACGTTCGGCGCCTGCTCGCCGGGAAGCTTCGTGCGCTGGGAGACCACCGGGCAGAGCCTGGAGTCGCGCTTGAACGGGGTACTGATCGACCGTTACTCGGAACAGGAGAACGCCGCCTACCCGACGATTTGCAAGGGGCGTTACGACGACGGCGTACAGCCACAGGTCTATGCCCTCGAGCAGCCCACCAGTCTCAACACCCTGGAGCTGCTGCCGGAGCTCATGGCGGCCGGTGTCGTGGCAGTTAAGATCGAAGGCCGCCAGCGGAGTCCTGCCTATGTGGCGCAGGTCACCCGGGTGTGGCGTGCCGCCATTGACGCCTGCCTGCGGGATCCGGTTCGATTCGCGGCCCGTCCCGACTGGCTGCGCGAGCTGGCGAGCTTGTCGGAAGGCGCGCAGACCACGCTCGGCGCCTACCAGCGCGCGTGGCAGTGAACGAAACGACAAAAAAGACTGACCTCTCTATCAGGCTGGCGCTCGGCCCGGTGCCCTACTACTGGCCACCGGAACGCCTGCTCGAGTTCTACCAACAAGCCGCTACCTGGCCGGTGGACATCGTTTACCTTGGCGAGACGGTGTGCTCCAAGCGCCGTTCTCTTCGCCCGGGGCAGTGGCAGGAACTGGCCGCGATGCTGGAGCAAGCCGGCAAACAGGCCGTGCTGTCCACGCTGGCGCTGGTTGAGGCGGAATCGGAGCTCGGGGCCATGCGCCGGTTGTGCGCCAACGGCCGCTTCCGCGTGGAGGCCAACGACATGGCCGCGGTACAAATGCTCACCGAACTGAAGCTGGCGTTCATCACCGGCCCCGGGGTCAACATCTACAACCCACAGACCCTTTCATTGCTGGCCCGGTTGGGCTTGCAGCGATGGGTGGCACCGGTGGAACTCTCGAGCCGGTCGCTGGCGGACATGCAGCATTCGCGCCCCGCGGGTGTAGAAACGGAGGTGTTCGCCTACGGCCGGCTTCCGCTCGCCTGGTCGGCGCGCTGCTTCACCGCCCGCGCCCACGGCGTGGGTAAGGACGATTGCGAGTTCCGCTGCTTAGACGATCCCCAGGGCCGGCTGATCCGCACCCGTGAGGGCGAGCCGTTCCTGAACCTGAACGGGATCCAGATTGAGTCCGCAAGTACGTTCAGTCTGCTGGACCAAGTGCCCGCGGCTATGGATCTGGGGATCGACGTGCTGCGCATCACGCCGCAGACGGAGCACACCGCTGAAGTGGTCGCGGCCTTCCACCGGGCACGCAGCGAGCCCGGGGCACCGCCGGCGGCAGATGCCCTGGATGCCTACATGCCCGGGGACCGATGCAACGGCTACTGGTACGGCGAACCGGGCATGGCGCTGCGCACGGCTTAGGCCGGCCCGCCCAACTGCTTCGCGTTATTCGAGATTGCGCCAGGCGATCACTCAGAATTTGCAGCCGGGCTTCAGGTCGGACGGGATGCGCTGGCGATCCGTTGCGCCACCCGCCGAATTAGATCCGCCAGCGGCGCCGCCCAGGGGGGCAGGCGGCGCTCGTCCAGCTCCAGGGAGTCGAGGAAGTTCTTCACCAGCAGACCCAGCTCCGCGTCGCCGTCCAGGTGAAGCCGACGCTGGAAGAACAGCGTATCCGGGTCCTCTATCCGAGTGGCCAGCTGCAAGAACTCGCGAACGCCGCCGCGCAGGGTCAGGTCCGTCCCCCGGCGTGTGGCCGGATGCAGCCGCGCGCCGCTCGAGGTGATGCGAAAACGGGTGTTCAGTTCCGGTATGTGAATGGCGAGGCAGCGCTGCTGAAGGAAATCCAGCTCGCCGTCACGCAACTCCGGTCCGAGGACGCGGTTCAGCACTTCGCATAAGAGCCGCGAGTGCACCGACTCAGGGATGCAGCCCAAGGGAACGCTTGCCAGCGCCGCCAGAAACTGAAACAAATCGTCGCGCAGCCGCGTGTGCCCGGGGGCGGCGGGTGCGCGGTCGCGCGATGCGGGCGGCGGATAGGACAGCACCTATGAGATCTCCCGTGGCAGACAATGAAGACGTGCGCGCTGACGCGCTTTCGGGGCCGCGCCGCGTCGGCGACATGGGCCTATGCAGATATGCCCGAACCGGGCGCCTGCGGCCTGATCCAGATCAAACATACGCAGATTGTCGCATGCAGCCGGCGGGGTTCTAGACCCCGATTCGCGGCCAAGGATGCCCCCACAGGGGCTCGGAGCCACGAGTAAAGTGAACGACGCCGCTTCACGAAACGGCCCAATGAACCGTTTCGGTGCGCGCGCAGGCGCGTTCCTACAGCAGATCTCGTTCATCTTCGCATCACGCGTTTCGCGTCACGCATCACGTTTTCAGTGCAGCCGGCCGGCGCGGACCAGGGTGTCGGATTGTGTGTCGGGCTCTTCGCCGGCGGGGGAGGCATGATGGACGATCATGCGCCAACCAAAGGGCGTCTTCTTGTAGACGTTGGTGGCGATCACCGTGGAACGGCCCTCGAGTCTGGGGCCGTGGGCAATGTGTTCGGTGACACAATGAACCGAGATGGTCTCGTTGCGGGTGAAACGGCGCTGGGTTACCTCGAAGCGCATGGGTGAACCGGAGTCGAAGATCTCCTGCCAGCTTTGACCCACCGCTTCCACTCCTTTGAGGCATGCGCCCATGGGATGTATGCAGACCACGTCATCGTCGTCCTCCCAGACCTGCATCATGGCTTCCAGATCGGCCTGCTCGAAAGCGGTGTAAAAGGCGCGCTCGGCTTCGTCGGGGGTGTCGAACAGGACAGGAACGCTCATGAATGGGCACCGCTTGATGAATAGTCTGGTAATGTTAGGAAGGTTTGCCTTCAAGACCAAGCGGATCACGCGGACTTCGATTGCCAGCCAGGGCGGAGGGGCCATTGAATCATCCAACCCACGCGCCCCGCGTGCTGCTCCTCGGGAGCGAAAGCGGCTTTTGCTTTCACACGCTCACAGCCCTGCGGGACAGTCGGGTGAACGTCGCCGGGGTGCTGATCGCGTCGGGTTCGAACGAGCGCGCTTCGCAGCCCGTGATCCGGGGGTCCATCCCCTTGTCCCAGCCGGGCTCGGTTTCGGATTTCGCCGCCCGCGAGGGCATCGTCACCATTCGCTGCGAGAACACCCGCGAGCGGTGGGCGCGGGAGCTGGCCCACGAGATTGGACCGGAGGTGGTGCTGGTGGCCTGCCTGCCGGAGCGACTGGATGATTTCTGGATCTCGCTTTCGCCCGCCGGCTGCTTCAATCTGCATCCTTCGCTGCTGCCGGCCTATCGGGGACCGGCGCCGTTATTCTGGCAATTGAAAGACGGGCTGGATCAGACCGGCATCAGCGTGCACCGGGTGGAGGCGCGGATCGACGCCGGGCCGATCTTGTTGCAGCAGGCCCACCAGATCGGTCCGGAAGACAACCTGGCGACCTTGAACGCAATGCTGGCCACGGCCGGCGCGCGGGCCTTCGCGCGCGCGCTTGGCGACATCGTCTCAGGCAAGGCGCGCTTTACGCCGCAGGACGAGGCGAGAGCGAGCGCTCACCCCTGGCCCGGGGAGAATGACTTTTCCCTGGATCCCGGCTGGAGCGCGAGGCACGCGTTTCGCTTCGTCAGCGCCACCGCAGCGTTGGGCCGGCCTTATCGGATGGAGACCGGAGACCGGACGCTTTTAATCGATCGGGTGCTGGATTTTAATCCGGATGCAAGCCTGGACCGGGCCTACACCGAGACCGGCGGGGTGCTGACGATCCGCTTTGCCGAGGGGACTATGCGGGTGGCGGGCAAGCGATTATAGGGAGCCCCGCGGGCCCCATAAACCGACTCCTCTAACGAGCGCGCTTGCGCGCGAATCTTCCACTGGATTCCCGCTTCCCAGGGCGTGCAAAAATTCGCGCCCATGTGAGTCGGTGGGAGAGGTTGGTAAGAACGGCTGAATTTCGATCAGCTATCCCAAGTTTTCCCCCACCCAAGCGCACTAGATGGCAAAAATGATGTGGATCCGCCCCACTGGCAACGATCGAGCTGACTTTTCACACGGCCTGTTCTCCAAGAATGACGGCATATGCAAGAAGCCCGCGGCGCACCTCGCTCGAGATTGAGGCAGATCAATCACGCTGGCATCGATTGATCGAGAATGAAACTCGGCCAGAGCGGCCGCATGAATCATGAGCGAAGTCAGCGAAATCCTGGAAGTCGAAGGACGCGAGATCGAGATCACCCACGCGGACAGGGAGCTGTTTCCCGACGACGGGTTCACCAAGTTCGACCTGGCGGAGTACTACCGGCGTATCGCCGACGTGGCGCTGCCCCACTACCGGAACCGGGCGCTGACCATGCAGCGTTTTTCGGAAGGCATCCATGAAAAAGGCTTTTTTCAGAGATCTGTGCCTGATCATTTTCCCGAGTGGATTAAGACAGCGGAACTGAAAAAGGAAGGCGGCAGCATCACTCAGGTGGTGGGTAATGATGCCGCGACTCTGGTCTATCTCGCCAACCAGAGCTGCATTACGCCGCATCTTTCATTGTTCAGGATTGATGATGTCGAACATCCCGACCGGCTGATCTTCGATCTCGATCCATCCGACGACGATTTTGACAAGGTGCGAAGCGCTGCCAGGCGCGTGAAAGCGTTGCTCGAAGAGTTACGGCTTGGAGCTTTTCTACAGACCACAGGCTCGCGGGGTCTGCATATCGTGGTGCCGCTTGCGCGTAAAGAGACGTTCGATGAGACACGGGATTTTGCCCATCGGGTGGGCGCGCTTTTGGAGGCCTGCTTTCCGGGGGAGTTGACCATCGCGCAACGCAAACAGAAGCGCAGCGATCATGTATTCATTGATTATTTGAGGAACGCGTACGGTCAGACCGCGGTAGCGCCTTACGCCGTGCGCGCCAAGCCTGGAGCGCCGGTGGCTACGCCTCTCGAATGGGAGGAACTGGGTAGCTTCGAGCTGGACGCGCGAAGCTATAACATCGAAAACATTTTTAGCCGTTTAGGCAGGAAGCGGGATCCGTGGGCGGAAATGGATGAGCACGCGCAGACTATTGGCGAGGCGGAGAAAAAGCTCAAAGAAATCGAGAAGGCGTGACCCCAGCGGCGCGCGCCGTTCGCACCAAGATAATGTGAAATAAGGGGCTTCGCCCCATAGTAGAGTAAGGGACAGGGGCGACCCTGTCCCTTACTCTACTCAGGGTTCGCCCCTTTTTGTGATTCGATTGACTGGATTCCCGCGTTCACGGGAATGACGCCATGGGTGAATCGCTCGCGGCAGGCGCGATCAGGCAGCTGTGATGAATTCAAACGCCGATTATAAGAGCTCGCTATTTCCGCGAAGCTTGTCGCCGCGAAAACGCGGAGCGGGAGTCTGGTAGACAATCGGTACGTCAGCGCGCGATCACACTTCGCAGCGTATCTCGTCGCCTTCGCTCTGGATGATGAGCTCGCTTTCGAAGCCGAAGAGGCGCATGTCTTCGATGCGCATGGGATAGAGGATGCCGTCTAAGTGGTCGCATTCGTGCTGCACGACTCTGGCGTGGAAGTCCTCCACCTCGCGCTCGATGTGCTCGCCATTTTCGTTGTAGCCCGAATAGCGGATACGCAAATATCGCGGCACCACGCCGCGCATGCCGGGAACGCTCAGGCAGCCTTCCCAACCTTCTGCCGTTTCATCCCCAATGGGCTCGATCTTAGGGTTGATGAGCACGGTGCGCGGGACCGCGGGCGCTTCCGGATAGCGCTCGCTCTCCTCCGGGCCGAAGACCACCACCCGTTCGGCGACGCCCACCTGAGGAGCGGCGATGCCGACACCGCCCTCGGCTTCCATGGTTTCCCAAAGATCCTCAATCAGCGCCTTGAGCTCGGGCGTATCGAAGACCTTCACCGGCTCCGAGACCCGAAGCAGATCAGGATCACCCATTTTCAACACACGGCGCACGGCCATTGGATCAGCTCGTTTCGGGATGTGTGGATTTGGACAGGATTGGCACCCGCTGGTCGCCGAAAACCCGTATATTCGTGTCGAATATATGGTAGATCGGAGGGCGGGGTCGGCGCACCCCTGAATGCTGCGCGCGGCGCAGACTACCTATGCCGTCACTCCCGCGGAAGCGGGAATCCAGTGAGACAAATTAAAAATAGCGGTTACGCGCCTTCTGTCGCATCTTGCTGCGCATGGCGCATCCTGTCGGAGTCGATTCGAACCTCGATCCCTTCCCGCTCACGCTTCTCTTGCCGCAAACGCTAAAATGGCGCCTTTGGCGGAGTCTAAAGGGACGCTAAGGCGAGATTTCCATGGCGGGACACAGTAAATGGGCCAATATCCAGCACCGCAAGAAGGCCCAGGACGCCAAGCGCGGCAAGCTTTTCACCAAGTTTATCCGCGAGATCACGGTGGCGGTGCGCGAGGGCGGACCCGATCCGGACGCCAATTCGCGCTTAAGGCTCGCTTACGACAAGGCGCTTTCCGGTCACGTGCCCAAGGACACCATAGAGCGCGCCGTCAAGCGCGCTTCCGGCGAAGATTCCAGCGAACAGATCGAGCGGGTGCGCTATGAGGGCTATGGACCGGGCGGAGTGGCGGTGATGGTGGACTGCATGACTGACAACCGCAATCGCACCGTGGCCGACGTGCGCCACGCCTTCACCAAGTTCGGAGGAAATCTAGGCACCGACGGATCCGTAGCCTACCTGTTTTCCGAGGTGGGGCAGTTAAGCTTCCCCGCCGGAAGCGACGAGAACCGCATCATCGAGGCGGCGCTGGAGGCCGGCGCCGAGGACGTGGTCAACAACGACGACGGCTACTTGGACGTGCTCACCCATCCCCATGAGTTCACGCGGGTGCGCGAGGCGATGAAAAAGCAAAAACTCGATCCCGAGCACGCCGAGGTCACAATGCGCCCCTCCACCAGCGTGAACCTGGATGCGAGCGATGCCGAACGTATGGTGACTATGCTCGAAACCCTGGAAGACTTGGACGACGTGCAGCAGGTTTATTCCAACGCCGACATCTCGGAAGAGATTCTGGAAAAGATCGCGTGAAGCGTTTGTTTAGGCGAATGCTGTCATGTTGAGCGCGGCACGACCGGTGCGTATTCTCGGCGTCGATCCCGGCTCGCGACTGACCGGCTACGGGCTCGTTGAAGCGACCGGCGCAGAGGTGCGTTTTCTGGACTGCGGCCTGATTCAGGCAGGCGACGACGACGTCGCTTTGCGTCTGAAACGCATCTTCGATGGACTTGGCCGAATGATCGCCGAGCACGCGCCCAGCGAGCTCGCTATAGAAAAGGTGTTCGTACACCGTAACGTCACCTCGGCGTTGAAGCTCGGCCAGGCCCGTGGCGCTGCGCTGTTGGCCGCGTCGACGCGCGCGCTCGACGTGTTCGAGTATTCCCCTAATGAGATCAAGCAGGCGGTTACCGGCCGCGGCCACGCCGGCAAAGAGCAGATCCAGCACATGATTCGGGTCCTGCTCAAGCTCAAACAGGTGCCGGCCGCGGACGCCGCCGACGCGCTAGCCGCGGCAGTGTGCCACGCCCATGTGTCGCAAACGAGGCGGCGCATGGCCGACGCGATGACGGCGCAAATCCCATGATTGGCTGGATCGAGGGCACGCTAAAGGAAAAGCACCCGCCCTACCTGTTGGTGGACGTGAGCGGTGTCGGCTACGAGCTGGAAGCGCCGATGACCACTTTTTACACCCTGCCCGGCTTGGGCAATTCGGTTAAGCTCTACACCCACCAGCTGGTGCGCGAGGACGCGCAACATCTTTACGCCTTTGCCGTGCGCCGGGACCGCGACGTGTTCCGCATGCTGCTCCGGGTGAGCGGCGTCGGCGCGAAGATTGGGCTCGCCATTCTCTCCGGCATGGACGCCAACGCTTTCTCCCGCTGTGTGTTCGAGAACGACACCACAAGCCTTTCCAGGCTCCCGGGTATCGGCAAAAAGACCGCCGAGCGCCTGGTGATTGAGATGCGCGACCGCCTGGACCGGGCCGACGGCGCCGCCGGGGTGCCGGCGAGCGGAACCGTGTCCCTCCCGCCCTCCGCCGATCCGGTGAGCGAGGCGGTGAGCGCGCTGGTGTCATTGGGATTCAAGCCCCAGGAAGCGAGCCAGCGGGTGCGCGCGGTGTCGAGTGAAGGTCTGGTGTGTGAAGAGATCGTGCGACTGGCGCTCCAGTCGTTGGTAAAGTAATCAGTTGAGCATGGGCAATGGGGGAATTGCCTCGATTTGCCCGGCTTATACCCGCAATCGGCCAGATGGGGGACAGAGCGCTTCCACACGCCGAGCGCAGAATGACGTTGCCGCCGCGGCGAAACGGACCGCGGACAGGGATCTTGGGGCTGGCTGAAGGTTAATGGACACGGAACGAGTGGTCTCGCCCAAGGCGAGCGCCCACGACGCCGCCATCGAGCGCAGCGTCAGGCCGAAAACGCTGGAGGAATTCGTCGGCCAGCACGCGGTGCGGGAGCAGATGGAGATATTTATCACCGCCGCCGCGAATCGCGGCGAGGCCTTGGACCACCTGCTCATATTCGGGCCCCCGGGCTTAGGCAAAACCACCCTGGCTCACATCATCGCCGCCGAGCTCGGCGTAAACTTGCGCCAGAGCGCGGGGCCCGTGCTGGAGCGATCCGGCGACCTCGCCGCGTTGCTCACCAACCTGGAACCCCTGGATGTGCTCTTCATCGACGAGATCCATCGCTTGAATCCGGTGGTGGAGGAAATCCTCTACCCGGCTATGGAGGACTACCAGCTGGACATTGTCATCGGCGAGGGCCCGGCGGCGCGCTCGATCAAGCTGGAGCTGCCGCCCTTCACCCTGGTGGGAGCCACCACCCGCGCCGGCATGCTGACCTCGCCTCTGAGAGATCGCTTCGGCATCGTGCAGCGGCTCGAGTTCTACGACGAGGAGGACCTGGCCCGAATCGTGGAAAGATCGGCGCGGATCCTGGAAGTTGACCTAACCGCCGGTGGCGCGGTGGAGCTCTCGAGACGCTCCCGCGGCACGCCGCGCATCGCCAACCGGCTGCTGCGAAGAGTGCGCGACTACGCCGAGGTCAAAGCCGATGGGCGCATTAGCGCCGAAATCGCCGAAAAGGCGCTGAAAATGCTTGACGTGGACGCGGAAGGCTTCGACGTCATGGACCGAAAGCTTTTGATGGCCTTATTACAGAAATTCGACGGTGGACCGGTGGGCATCGACAACCTGGCCGCCGCCATTGGCGAGGAACGCGTCACCATCGAGGACGTGCTCGAGCCCTTCCTGATCCAGCAGGGCTACCTCATGCGAACTCCGCGCGGCCGCGTCGCCACGCGCAGCGCCTGGCTGCACTTCGGAATGGAACCGCCGGCGATTAGCATGGATCAAACCGTCCGCGACCTGTTCGCGGGGAAATGACGCCGCCGTGTGTTTCACGGGGCTTATCGGGAAGGCAAAGGACATCGCAGGCACGGAAGACGGCTTTGTCAGCAAATTCCTTCATCTTTCCGGTCCGGGTGTATTACGAGGACACCGACGCCGCCGGAATCGTCTATTACGCCAACCATCTCAAGTTTATGGAGCGCGCCCGCACCGAGTGGCTGCGAAGCCTTGGCTTCGAGTTACCCCACATGAAAAGCACGAACGCTGTGTTGTTCACGGTGGCGAAGCTCAACCTCGAGTACAACAAACCCGCTATTTTCAACGATACGCTTTCGGTGAGCGTGGAAATGGAGCGCATGGCGCGGACGTATTTGGACTTGATCCAAAAAGTCACCCGCGCCGACGAAGAACTCATCTGCCGGGGCACGGTCAGAATCGCCTGCGTGGACGCAGGCACGCTCAAGCCCAGGAGGATGCCGCAAAAGCTGATTACGGAGTTGCAACGTGTCATTTGATCATTCCCTAGCCGGGCTTGTCCTCAACGCGAGCGTCATCGTGCAGATCGTGATGCTGATCCTGCTGCTCGCGTCTGTGATCTCTTGGACGCTGATCTTTACCAAGCGCGCCGGCATCAATCGCGCTCGTCGCGCCGCCAACGTATTCGAGGACGATTTCTGGTCCGGTAAGGACTTGGTGAAGATCTACAAGCGGATCAACGAGGACACTCATGAGCCGACGGGAATGGAGCGGATCTTCCACGCCGGGTTCAAGGAGTACGCCCGGCTTCGTAACCAGAGCGGGATCCAGGCTGCGGCTATCCTCGACGGCACCCAGCGCGCCATGCGCGTGGCTTTGAGACGAGAAGTGGATGATCTGGAACTGCACCTGCCTTTCCTCGCCACGGTGGGCTCCACCAGCCCCTACATCGGGCTGTTCGGCACCGTTTGGGGCATCATGAATTCCTTCCGCGCGCTCGGTAACGTGACCCAGGCAACCATCTCCATGGTCGCCCCCGGCATCGCCGAAGCGCTGATCGCCACCGCGATGGGACTCGTCGCGGCTATCCCGGCGGTGATTGCCTACAACCGCTACGTCAGCGATGTGGAAAGACTTCACAACCGCTACGACACCTTCGTCGAGGAGTTCTCCAGCATCCTCGCGCGCCAGATCCACGTTTCGGGGAACGATTAACCCCGAATCGGGGCCAGATTCGTTTGAAAATCAAAGACAGGCACTGAATCACCATGGCAAGACCTCGAGATCGCAAGCGGCCGATGTCCGAAATCAACGTGGTGCCATACATCGACGTCATGCTGGTGCTGCTGGTGATCTTCATGATCACCGCGCCGCTGTTGACCCAGGGGGTCAAGGTGGATCTGCCCAAGACCGACGCCGAGGTGGTGGACACGACCACGTCTGATCCTCTGGTGGTGAGCGTCACCGTGGAAGGCGACTATTACCTCAACTACGGTGAAGACCAGGACTCGCCGGTGACCACCGAGGACCTGGTGAATCGCGTCAGCGCGCTATTGCGCCACCGGCCCAATATGCAGGTGCTGGTCAAAGGAGACCGCAGCGTACCCTACGGTGACGTCGTTCTGGCCATGGCGCTGTTGCAAAAATCAGGCGCGGAGAGCGTCGGCCTGATTACCGATCCGCCGGAAAATCCGCGCCAGTGAAGCTTCGCCGTTTTTTTGACAACACCACGGCGGTGGTCCTCGCCGTTGTCGTGCACCTGATCCTGGGTGCGCTGCTGGTGGTGAGCTTTGACTGGCTCCCGGCAACGGTGTCCGCGCCGCCCCAGGGGGAGCCGGTAAACGCGGTGGTGATGGACGAGACCCGCGTGATCGAAGAGCTGGAGAAGATCAAAAAAGAGGAAGAGATAAAGAAGGAGCAGGAAAGGGAACGCCTGGAAAAGCTCGAAACGGACGCCGAGAAGGCTAGAAAGCAGCGCCTGGAAGAAGAGATGCGCTTGGCCGAGCTTCAAAAGCGGCTGGTGGAGGAAAAGCGCGCCCACGAAGAGAGGCTGAGAAAGGAACAGCGCCGGGAAGCGGATCGCCTGGCCGAGCTCAGGCGTAAGAAACTCGAGGAGCAGGAGCAGCTCAAGAAGCTCGAGGAGGAGAGGCAAAAGCTCACCAAGGCGCGGCAGGAAGAGGCCGAGCGCCTCGCCGCGCTGGCGGCGAGGCAGCGCGAGGAAGAAGAGCTCAAGGAAAAAGCGCAGGCCGAACGCGAGCGACTCGAAGCACAACGGCAGCGAGCCGACGAGGCCAGGCGCAGGGCGGAAGAGGAGAAGAAACGCATTCAGGAGCAGGCACAACTCGCCCGCGAAGCCAAGCAGAAAGCCGAAGAGGAGCAGCGCAAGGCGGAAGAGGAGCAAAAGCGCGCGGAGGCCGAGCGCGTCCGAGCGGAGCAGGAACGTAAGCGTAAAGAGGAAGAAGCCCGCCAGCGGGCAGAGGCGGAGAAAAAACGAAAACAGGAAGAGGCAAGGCGCGCCGAGGAAGAGCGCCGGCGCAAAGAGGCCGAAGCGCAAATGCTGGCTGAGCTACAGGCGGAGCAGGCAAGTCTCGACGCCGCCGCGCTCAGTTTGCGCAACCGTCTGCAGGCCGAATATATTTCGCAAATTCAGGCTGCGGTGGAGCGTAGGTGGATCCGGCCGGCGGACACGGGTAAAAACTTAAAGTGTGAGGTACTGGTTTCTCAGATCCCGGGCGGGGAGGTGGTTCGCGTCGAGATCAGTCAAAGCAGCGGCAACGTGGCTTTCGATCAATCGGTGGTGAACGCCATCTGGAAGGCGTCGCCGCTACCCCAACCCAAGGATCCATCATTGTTTTCAAGAAATCTTCAGTTCGAATTCGACCCGGAGGGTTAACCCTTGTTTTGTGTCTTTAAGAGACTCTCTTTTTTGCTTTTGGTCGCGAGTATCTCGGCACATGCGCAGGACGACGTGCTCAAGATCCGCATCACCCAGGGCATCGAGGGTGCACAGCCGATTGCCATCGCGCCTTTTTCCTGGATTGGCGGCAATATCCCGCCGCAGACGGATATGGCGCAAGTGATCGCCGACGATCTCGCCCGCAGCGCGCGCTTCGCGCCGATTCCTTTCTCCGAGCTGCCTTCAAAGCCTGCGGCCGCCGATCAGGTCAACTTCCAGGACTTTCGCATGCTGGGCACGCCCAACTTGGTCATCGGGCGTCTTACGCAGCAGGCCAATAACCGGTTCGTGGCGGAGTTCCGACTCTTCGACGTTTTCCGCGCGCAGCAGATCACCGGATTTCAGGTGGAATCGAGCGCCGCGGATCTTCGCCGCAAGGCGCATCAGTTCAGCGACATCATTTATGAGCGTCTGACCGGGGAGCGGGGCGCTTTCGATACGCGAATCGCCTACATCACCGAACACAAGCTAGGCGACCCCAAGAGGCGCTATAGGCTAATCGTCGCCGACAGCGACGGATTCAATCCACAGCCGACGCTGCAATCTCCGGCGCCGATTCTTTCGCCGACATGGTCGCCGGACGGACAGCAGCTCGCTTATGTCTCCTTCGAGCAGGAAAGGCCGCGGATCTTTATTCAGCAATTGTCCACGGGCACGCGTCGGATGGTTGCGGACTTCCCGGGCTTGAACAGCGCGCCCTCGTTTTCGCCGGATGGATCGAGACTCGCAATGGCGCTCTCCAAGGACGGTAACCCGGAGATCTATCTGCTTTATCTGGGTAGCAACCGGCTGCAGAGGCTCACCAACAACCCGGCCATCGATACCGAGCCGGCCTGGGCCCCGGACGGCCGCTCCATCATCTTCACCTCCGACCGCGGCGGCACGCCGAACATCTATCGCGTTCCCATTACCGGAGGACGCGAGGAGCGTCTGACCTTCGAGGGTCGATACAATTCACGCGCTACGTTCTCTCCGCAAGGAACGAAGATTGCTTTTGTTCATGCCGTCGACGGCCGATTCAGTATTGCTACCCTGGATATGGAGAACAATGCGCTTCGTATACTGACCGACACCCGGCTGGACGAGTCGCCCAGTTTCGCGCCCAATGGGAGTATGATCCTGTATGCTACGAGCGATGACGAAGGCTCGTCACTGGCCGCGGTTTCTACCGATGGCCGGGTGCGCCAAAGGCTTGGCGTAGCTCTCCAGGTGGTGCGGGAACCGGCCTGGGGACCGTTTAGAAATCCTTGACGTGGTCGTCAACGAACTGACGAAAACGGCCAAGTAATCAGGCCGATTCGAGATTGACCCCCAATGGGACTTATTTAGGACTACCTTTAAGACAATGGAAATCGAGTAAGGAGCTAGTCATGCAATACCGGATCACGAAATTTCTCCTCATCCTCGCATCTGCCGCGGCGCTGGCCGCGTGTGAGGGAACCGTTGGTACGCAGGAAGGGACGACCACGGGCAGTGAGGTGGGCACGGCCTCTTCAAGCACTTCTAGCGCGGTCATGCCAAGCAGCGGCTTTCAGGGCCATCCGTTGGATGATCCCTCGAGCATGCTTTCGAGGCGGACCGTTTACTTCGATTTCGACAGCAGCGAGATCAAACCCGACGCGCGTGGGATCATCGAAGCCCACGCCGAGTATCTGTCCAGCAATCGCTCGGCCTCCATCACCCTGGAAGGTCACGCTGACGAACGCGGCACGCGCGAGTACAACGTAGCGCTCGGCGAGCGTCGCTCCAACGCCGTGCGCCAGCTGATAACCTTGATGGGCGCTTCCGGACAGCAGAACCGCACCGTAAGCTATGGCGAAGAGCGGCCGGTGTGTTCCGAGCACAACGAGTCATGCTGGTCGCAAAACCGCCGGGTAGAGATAATTTACAGGACACGGTAAGCGGTTCGACTCATGCTCAAGCGCTCAGGCAGCCCCTGGCGGATTGGCGCCGTCGCCATCGCCGTTGCTATGTTCGGGACCGCCGCCGCCCAGGCGCCTGTCCAGGACAACGCCAGGCTCGGGGAGCGGGTCGATCGGCTGGAGCAGCTCATGAGCAGCGAAACGCTGATTGAGCTGCACCAGACGGTGCAGGCGCTGCAGCGGGAAGTGCAGGGTCTGCGCGGGGAGGTCGAGCTCCAGGGGCACACGCTGTCGCAACTCAAGCAACGACAGCGCGAGCTCTACCTGGACATCGACCGACGCTTGCAGCGTATGGAAACGGGACAGGCGGGAGCTTCGGCACCCGCCACTTCCCCCGCGGCACCGGCAATGCAGCCCGGCGCCCCGGCACAGCCGGGGACGACCACTGCGGCAGCGTCCCCCGACCAGGTTCCCACCACCGTGGCTCCGGTGGACTCGGCCGAAGAGCAGCGCAGCTACCAGACCGCATTCGACCTACTCAAGTCCGGCCGCTACGATCAGGCAACCCTGGCGTTCCAGGACTTTCTTGCCAAGTATCCTTCCGGCCAATACGCCGACAACGCCAACTACTGGCTGGCCGAGGCTTACTACGTCACGCGCAAGTTCGAGCCTGCGTTAAAGCAGTTCGAGTCACTGGTTGCGGATTATCCGCAAAGCCAGAAGCTCACCCACGCGCTGCTCAAGATCGGCTACATTCACGACGAACTCGGTCAGCGCGAACAGGCGGAACAGGTTCTCGATGACCTTATCAAGCGTTTCCCCGATTCCACCGCGGCGGGACTTGCGCGCAAGCGATTGCAGCGAATCCGAAGCGGCTGAAGTCGCGCCGCTGTTGCGGCGTTAAACCGTTACCGAAACGCCGATAAAATGGAAGTCATACGCGCCTGGTTCCGGCAACACCTTTCCGATCCACAGGTCATCGGACTTGCGGCCGTTCTTCTCACCGGCTTCGCCATTATCTATATCGCCGGCAACATGCTGGCGCCCGTGCTCGCAAGCGTCATCATCGCGTATCTTCTGGAAGGAATGGTCGTATACCTGGTGCGCCTCGGTCTGCCGAGGTTTCTCTCCGTGCTGATCGTATTCTCCGGATTCATGGCGTTCGTCGTGTTCCTCATCTTCGGCTTGATGCCGCTGCTTTCCCGGCAAACTACTCAGCTCATCCAGCAGCTACCGGTTATGATCGGCCGAGGTCAAGATCTGCTGATGACGCTCCCGGAGCGCTACCCCCAGGTGTTCAGCGTGGAGCAGGTGCGCGATCTGATCGCCGACATCCGCGCAGAGACAGTGGCCCTGGGTCAGCAGGTGGTCTCCCTTTCTCTGGCTTCGGTGGTCGGCATTATCACCTGGATCGTTTATCTCTTCCTGGTGCCGCTGATGGTGTTTTTCTTCATGAAAGACAGCAAGCGGATCATCGGCTGGATGACCGGCTTTCTGCCCAAAGACCGCAAACTTCTCGCCGACGTTTGGCACGACGTCGACGACCAGATCGGCAACTATGTGCGCGGAAAGTTCGTCGAGATCATCATCGTCTGGATAGTGACTTACGTCACCTTCGCCATCCTTGGGCTGCAATTTTCCCTGCTGCTGGGCGTGATCGTCGGTCTTTCCGTGCTGATCCCCTATATCGGCGCCATTGCGGTCACCATACCTGTCGCCATCGTGGCTTATTTCCAGTGGGGCTTTAACGCCGACTTCGCCTGGGTGCTGGCAGCCTACGGCGTCATCCAGGTGCTGGACGGAAATGTGCTGGTGCCGCTTCTGTTCTCGGAGGTCGTGAATCTGCATCCGGTAGCGATCATCGTCGCCATTCTGATCTTCGGCGGGCTGTGGGGTTTCTGGGGGATCTTCTTCGCCATACCGCTGGCCACACTGGTGCAGGCGGTACTGAAAGCCTGGCCGAAGGCCGACCAGATCAAGCCGCCCGACGTACCCGTGGCGGCGGATTAAAAAAAGGAATCTCAAAACATTTCGACACTGAAATTTCCGCCATTCCCGCGAACGCGGGACTCCAATAGGCACATAGATAAAGGTCTCGTCTCGGCGCCGCGCTAAGATTGCGCCGGCACGCGCTATCAAGACCAACGAAAGCGTTTAAAAAAAACGCTGCTATTCCCGCGAACCCGGGAACCCGGGAACCCATCGAACACAAACGTTAAAGACCCGCCTGCAAGCGGGGCCTCGATATTTTCCGGCGTCACATGCGCAGTATCAGGGAATACCCAGCCCCGGCGCGTCGCGCAGAGCAATGCGGCCGTCGACGACAGGGTGGCCGTCGAAGGGATCGTTGGCAATCAACAAGTTGCCGTCCAGATCCACGTAATCCGCCAGTGGCGCGAGATGCGCCGCTGCGGCGATGCCTAAGGATGACTCGATGGTGCAGCCAAGCATCACCTTGAGACCTGTGGCCCGCGCGGCCGCTATGGCCTCCCGCGCGGCGAGGGTGCCACCGCATTTCACCAGCTTGATGTTGATGCCGTCGTAGCCCCCGGCGACTCTTGGCAGATCCCGCACCTGCATGAACGCCTCGTCGGCAATCAGCGGCAGCGGGCTTCGCTCTTTGAGCCAGATCATATCGTCGATGCGATCCGCCGCAAGCGGCTGCTCCACCAGCTCCACGTTGCGCTCCGCCAGCCACTCGATTTCGCGAAGGGCGGTTTCACGGTCCAGATAGCCCTCGTTCGCGTCGCCGCGAATGAGCGTGTCGGTGACATCACGGATGGCGCTCACCATGGCGTGATCCCATTTGCTTCCTAGCTTGAGCTTGAGGACCAGAAAGTTGCCCGCCTCTTTCGCCCGCTCGCGCACTCGGTCCGGGGCGTCGATGGCAATAGTCATGCTGGTAGGCGGCATGTTCGCCGGATCAATGCCCCAGAACCGGAACAGCGGCACGTTTGAGCAGCGACCCACCCAGTCCATGATGGCCGCATCCACGGCTGCTCTCGCGGCCGGGGCGTTGGGCGCAGTGGCTTCGAGGGATCGAATCAGCGCCTCGTGGTTGCCGGGACTCTTAGGCCCGCTTTCGACTATCCGTTCCAGCGCCGTGCGGCACGATGCCGTCGTTTCGCCGAAATGCGCTTTTTTGAATCGCACGTACGAGTTTTTACCGCTTGTTTTCCAGAGCTTAAATACCTTTAATGAGCAGGCAAATCATGGGGTCCTTGGGGGCCTTGAAAGGAGCGCTATATGCAGCCCACCGCCGAGACTCTTGCGGGAATCAATTTATTTCGGGACCTGGACGCTGACGAGCGCGCGACCGTAGCTCAGCAGTGTAAGCTGCAGCAATTTTCCCGGAACCAGGTCATCGTTCAAGTACAAGATAAGACCAATGATGTCTTTTTTATTGTCAGCGGGCTGGTTCGCGCCACCTTGTTTTCGGTAACTGGAAAAGAAGTCACTTTTCGAGACATAGGGTCAGGTGAGGTCTTCGGGGACCTGGCGGCTATTGACGGTATGCCCCGATCGAGCTCAGTCGTCGCTCTTCAAGACTCCCTCATACTTTCAATGTCGTCGGAAGTATTTTGGCAGATGATCGAGACATATCCGTCAACCTCCACGGCGGAGCTCAAAAGACTCACCGCTCTCATTAGAATGCTTTCCGAGCGCGTGTTCGAATTCAGCACCCTTGGCGTAAGAAACCGTATTCACGCCGAGCTCCTTCGCCTGGCGCAAAATAATTACCAGGGTGACAACACTGCGAAAATCAGTCCGGCACCCAAGCACGCGGACATTGCGAGCCGGATCAGCACTCACCGGGAGGCAGTGACCAGAGAGCTCAATCACCTCGAACATTCGGGTCTAATCAAGCGATCAGATGGCGCTATATTCATCCGTGATCTGGCACAGCTCTCGAATATGGTCAAAGAAGTCAAAGGAACATAGTCCTTCGGCCGAAAAGATGCGGTGCCTGGAGTAGTCGGCGCCGCCGTTCGGGTTTTCCGACCGCATATACGCACTTTCACATCCGGAATCAGGCCCGTTGGGTGAGAAAACTCACATCGGACCCGCTTTCCACACAGGACCCCTCGCAACCGACTCTAATTTTCTTGTTTTCTAGGTGGCAATTGCCACAGGCTCGCCGCGAATATTGTGCCAATCTTCAAGTATGAAAATGGTTTAGAAGGTGGCCACCATGATCGCGCTTCCATTTGCAATCAATCACACCTGGATTCAGGCGCCGCATCGTAAGGCCCGCAGCGGCGAAGAGGGCGGCTACGATTTCCACGCATTTTGCCTGGAGGTCATGGATGTCATCTGGGCCTGGGCGCTCGCTGCCGGCGTGGTGCTGTTACTGATGTTTCTTCCCTGAGCCTTTTACTTTGCCTCGAAGGCGTAACGATCCCATAACACGAACCTTAACCGGGCAAAAATAGGCTGCCTCTTAAGCGGAGACGCAAGCAGCACCGGTGGGAAGGTTAGGCACCGGGTTCACTGGTGAGTGGTGAAACGCATCAGCCTAAGGAAATCTGAATAATTCCATCCCTGGAATTTTCAGAGTCGGCAAGTGAAAACGCGGTTTCCACTTGCCTCACGAATCCAATGACTTACAGTCATCGGATTCGGCAGCGCATCCCTGCTTAGCTAAGGAAGGTCTGATAAATCAGACCTTCCCTAAAGCGATTCAAAATAAATCGAAGGCGGCACGAGCATCGTGCCGCCTTCCACTCAGCCGAGTTCGCGGTGGCGGACGATGACGCCCTCCCGCTTTGCACTTAAGTGCTCGGCGATCTTGTCCACCAGATAGACCGAGCGGTGCTGGCCTCCGGTGCAACCGATGGCGATGTTGAGATAGGCGCGGTTGTCTTGCTCAAAGGCCGGGATCCACTCATCTAAAAAACTTTTTAGGCTCGCCAGCATCTTCGCCGCCTCCGGCTGATCTTCGAGATAACGGGCCACCGCTTCGTCATGGCCGGTGAGCGATCTCAGCTCGGGCTTCCAGAAGGGATTGGGCAGGCAGCGGGCGTCGAAAACCATGTCGGCGTCCTGAGGCACGCCGTTCTTATAGCCGAAGGACTGCAGTAACACCGAAAATCCGTTGGGCGCGCTTTCGTAAAGACGCTGACGTACCAAGTCTCTCAGCTGGTAGAGATGAGTGTGGGTGGTATCGATAACTACGTCGGCATTCTCGCGCAGCGGCGCCAGCAGGGCACGCTCACGGTTGATGGCTTCGGAAAGCGTGCAGTCCTTAGAAGTCAGCGGGTGCCGGCGCCGGGTTTCCTTGAAGCGCGTGATGAGCGCATTGTCCTCGGCTTCGAGAAACATCACCTGCGGATTAATTCCCCCTTCACGTAGCTGACTGATCACGTCGGAGAACTTCTCCAGGCCGCGCCCGGCACCGCGGGCGTCCACCACAACGGCAACGCGACGCTCCCGGTCCATACCTGCAGCCCGAACCTGCTCCACCAGAGCCGGTACCATGGTCATGGGTAGATTGTCGACGCAGAAAAAGCCAAGATCTTCCAGCGCGCGCATGGCGATGCTCTTGCCGGCGCCGGAAAGACCGCTGATCAGTATCCAGTTCACACGTATCTGCTCGCGATCGATTTTAGAATGTCCACTTTGTAATCGGCGTGCGATGTTACTGATCGCGAATCACCAACAACTAATTGTAGATCGTAACTCTCGCAACGGTCGGACCCGAGGAACACTCGGCGGACTCGCAGCTACATCAGTTTCCGTCTGAAGGAACTTGCGAACAGATGACTGTGAAAGCGGCCACGCTATGGTGGCGCTTTTAGCCGTTCTCTTCCCCATTGCCGTGCATGAGCCGATTTTGACGTTCGGCAAACTGGTGGGCGGCGTCATAGCCTTTCTTCAGCAGCAGATGGTTGCGTACGGTGCACTCCACCAGCACCGATAGGTTGCGACCTGGCGCTACGGGAAGCGTGTACTCGGGCACCGGTACGTCGAGGATTTTGCGCATGCGGCGGATGCCTTCGAGACGCTCCTCGGGATTCAAGCTGCCCTCGTCGAGCACTAGAAGCCGGACTATCAAGCCTAAGTTTCGATCGCGTTTGACCGAGCCGTCGCCGAACAGTTCGTGCACGTTGACGATTCCCAAGCCTCGGACTTCCATGAAATCCTGCAGCTCCGGCGGGCAGCAGCCTTCGAGGATCCCCGGGGCGGTGAGGTAGAACTCCGGGCTGTCGTCGGCTACAAGACGATGGCCCCGGCTGATCAGTTCCAGGGCGAGCTCGCTCTTACCAACGCCCGCCTCGCCCGTGATAAGCACGCCAACACCCATCACCTCGATGAATACGCCGTGAACCACGTGACGACGGGCGAAGCGCCGGGCGAGATCATGCTGCAGCGCCTGTACCACGGTGTCGCTGGCGACCCGGGATGAAAGCACTGGTGTTCTGGACTCAGCTGCCGCAGCGATAACGCTTTTGGGCGCCTTGAGCCCATCGGCGATGATGATCAATGCGGGCTTTGCCTTGAACAGGCGCGCGCTCGCCGAATCGGCATCCACGCTCGAAAGCGCGTCCAGGTACTGGGTTTCCGAACGGCCGATTACCTGCACCTGGTGGGGTCGCACCAGGTTCATATGGCCGACCAGATTCGCCGGCCAGCTGGACGATTCCTCAGTCCGCAGCGCCTGGCTGCCTCCGGAACGTCCCGAGATCCATTCCAGCTCCAGGCCCTCGGCGTGGCGCGCATAGAGTGCATCCACCGTCAGCTCGTCAAGCTTTGAGTTCACATGGGGCTCCGTTGCGGCGCTTCGAACTTCTTTAACGGCTCCGGATGGGGGCAAGCGCTGGTATTTTGGCTTCAGGTCTGCGCCAGGAATCTGCCGAGCAGGCTCGAAAGTTCCTCCGGTGTCTCTGCCTCGCGCACCGAGCTCACCGACTCCGGATCGCTGAAGACTCGGGCAAGATTAGCGAGAATGAGCAGGTGCTCGTCGGTGGACTCTTCAGGGACAACGAGCCCCACTATCAGGTCCACCGGCTCGCTATCGGGGGCGTCAAATTCGACACCGTTTTTAAGCGTGAGCGCCGCGCCCAGGGCCGAGCCAATCTGGGGCATGCGGCCGTGAGGAATGGCCACGCCGTTACCCAGACCCGTGCTGCCCAGCTTCTCACGGGAGACGAGGCAGTTGAGCACATCGCGCGGCGTAAGCTCGTCGTGACCCTTGGAGATGAGCTCACTCAAGAGCTCCAGCGCCCGCTTCTTGCTGGTGATATCCACCTGGCATTGGGCGCGATCCGGAACCAGAAGCTCTGTTTTGCTCATGATTTTTGGGTCCGAAACGGCGGCGCGCGTTGCATCTTCTTTTGAAAGCGCGTCTGCCCGAGAGCCGGACCTTGTCGCCTCTCCCCGATCCTCACCGAGAATCAGCGCCCCACCCTTACCTCCGCCAAGCCTGATTCGCTTCAGCGAAAGCATCCGGCCGAAACCCGCTTTTCTGCCGTAAGGGATTACTCCTCCTGTATGGCCTTGAGCCCACCTTCGTTGCGACGGTGATCGGTTAGCTTATCTTTGTGCCGGCGGATTTGACGATCGAGCTTGTCCGTCAGTGCGTCGATCGCAGCGTACATATCCTGTTCTGTCGCGTCTGCAAACAGCAGGCCACCGGAAATGTGAAGCGAGGCCTCTGCCTTTTGAATTTGCTTTTCCACGGTGAGCACCACATGCGCATTGGTTACATGGTCGAAGTATCGCTCAAGCCTGCTCAGTTTGCTCGTGACGTAATCTCGCAACGGTTCGGTGATCTCGACATGGTGTCCACTCAAGTTTATTTGCATTGTCGGGCTCCTTTCGCTACCCGTGCCGGTTCTGGGCCCGGGAATCGGTGGAAACACATTGGGGGACTCATCCCTGCGGGCGCCAAGTGGGATTTTTTGCGAAAAATACCTCCGCCCGGAGGCTTCTTGCTGATTATCGGGCATGGAATCCATGCTTGGGAAAAATCAAGTGAGAGACTTGCGTTCGGTAGAGGACGGTATAGCCATGGCCTCACGATATTTCGCAACTGTTCTTCGTGCAACCTTGATACCTTGCTCCGAGAGAATCGCAGCGAGCTTGCTGTCGCTAAGCGGCCTGGACGGGTTCTCGGCGGCGATGAGCTTTTTTAACAAAGCGCGAATGGCAGTGGAAGAGCACTCGGCACCGCTCATGGTATAGACATGGCTTGAAAAGAAGTACTTGAGCTCGAAAATTCCTCGCGGTGTGTGCATGTATTTCCGCGTCGTCACCCGCGAAATGGTCGACTCGTGCATTTCCACTTCCTCCGCAACGTCGTGGAGAACCATGGGCTTCATCGCCTCTTCACCAAATTCCAGAAAGCCCTGCTGGCGTTCGACGATGGTCTTTGCAACCTTCAGCAAGGTATCGTTTCGGCTCTTCAGACTCTTAATGAACCAGCGCGCTTCCTGCAGATGTGACTTCAAACAGTCTTTATCGGCGCCGTTCTCGGTACCACGCACAAGCCGCGCGTAGTGGGCGTTGACCCGGAGCCTGGGAAAGGCGTCGCTATTGAGCTCGACCCGCCAGGCGTTATTTTGCTTGCGCACGAACACGTCTGGTATCACGTACTCCGCCGGGGCCGGCTGGATCTGCGAGCCGGGTCGGGGGTTCAAGCTTTGAATCAGGTAGATGACCTGTTTCAAACCGTCCTCGTCCTGCGTCATGAGCTTTTTCAGCTGCCCATAATCCCTAGAGGCCAGTAGCTCAAGGTGTTTATCCACCAGCTCGATGGCCTCCTTTCGCCAGCGCTTGTCTTCCGGAAACTGCAGCAGCTGGCGGATGAGACATTCGCGCAGGTCCCGCGCGGCCACACCTACAGGGTCGAAATTTTGCACCTGGTGAAGTACCGCCTCGACTTCGTCCAGCCCAACTTCGATCCGCTGCGCAGCAAGACTTTCCTGCAGCTCCTCGATACTCAGCCGCAAGTACCCGTCGTCGTTTACGGCGTCGATAATAGCTGCGCCAATAGCGACGTCGGTATCGGAAAACCGCATCAGGCTCATCTGCCAAAAGAGATGATCCGCCAGCGTCTCCGCCGCGCTGCGCTGAAACTCGCCATCGGAAAACTCGGACGTCCCAGAGCCGCTCGAATACGTAGGTATGCTGTCGTAGATGTCCTCCCAAACGCTGTCCACGGGAAGATCGCTCGGTATATCCACCGGCTCGGCGCTTGATTCGCGGTCCTGCCCGTTACCGTCAGCGGGCCGCGTCTCGACCTCGTTGTCCTCTTCGTCCACCTCGAGCATCAGATTGGACTCGAGAGCTTCCTGGACCTCGGTGTTGAGCTCCAACGTCGATAGCTGCAAAAGGCGGATCGCCTGCTGCAGCTGAGGCGTCATGGCCAGCTGCTGGCCTAAGCGGAGCTGTAGGGATTGTTTCACTGACGGGCCATTACGTGCTTCTTATAACTACGGATTTTAGCAGGATGGAAATTCCAAAGGGGGCTGTCGCTGCTGAAATGAGGTGTTAATCACATCGGTTTGTGGATAGAAAACGCTTCTTTTTCCGTCTCTAACTGCCTGAAGATCGGCGGACCGGCAAAGGCCTCCCGCAGTCGGAAAATTGCGTCAAATTCAAGTAGATCACCTTTAACGAATCCACTCGAGGGCGTCTAGCCCGCCCGTTGTGATCGTGCCGAGGGGGTAGCTACAGGGCCACGCAAGCAAGCCTTTTTGTACCCGCCGTGAGACGGCCGTTGACACTTGACCTAGGCAGCGAAACTTAGCAATAAGCAAATATGACGGTCACAGCCTGAAGTCGTGCCCCAGATAGACTTCCCGCACCCGCTCATCCTTGAGGATGGCTTCCGAATCCCCCTCCGCAATGATACGCCCGTCATTGACTATATAGGCGCGATCGCAGATCCCCAGGGTTTCCCTTACGTTGTGGTCGGTAATCAGAACCCCGATGCTGCGCTGGCAGAGAAAACGAATAATGCGCTGAATGTCGCTCACGGAAATCGGGTCGACACCAGCGAAAGGCTCGTCTAAGAGCATAAAACGGGGCTCCGCGGCCAGCGCCCGGGCGATCTCCACGCGCCGGCGTTCGCCGCCTGAAAGGGTGTCCCCGCGATGGTCGCGCAAGTGCGATATGTTCAGCTCATCCATGAGCTTTTCCAGCCGCCGCTTGCGCTCGGACGACTTGTACCCCGGACGTGTCTCTAAAATCGCCATGATGTTCTGTGCCGCGGTCAGCTTGCGAAATACGGAAGGTTCCTGGGGCAGGTAGCCGAGTCCGAGGCGGGCTCGCTCGTGAATCGGCAATTCGGTGATGTCCTCATGGTTCAGGTGAACCCGCCCTGCGTCGGCGGGCACCAGGCCTGTGACCATATAAAAACTGGTGGTTTTTCCCGCCCCGTTGGGACCGAGCAAGCCGACGACTTCGCCGCTGTTGACGGAAAAGCTGACGTCGTTGACGACTGCGCGGGAGCTGTATTGTTTGGCCAGACCGCGTGCGGCGAGAATGCTCATTGGTGTAGACAGTTGCTGATTGGTGCGAAACCGCGGACTGAGAGAGGCGGGTGCGAAGTTATGGAGACTTTTTCGGCTCGATCTTTATCCTCACGCGAGAGGAGGTCTGGTCGCCCTCACTACCGGCAGTGGCGCTGGACTCCGCCTTCATCTGGCTCTTTACCGAGTCGTAAACGATGCGATCGGCCGCAACCCGATCTCCGCCCTGACCGTAGACCGCTTTACCGAGCAGGACGATGAGGTCGTCACTGGCGTAGTACTCCATCCGCGATGCTTGGGCGACCTGGTAGTTGATTGGCACGTCCGATTTGCCGTCGGGGAGCTGACGGAAACGCGCCGGGGCGCCTTCGGAAACCAGCTTGGTTACCCGGTTCCGATCATCGTATTCGATGGTCACGGTCTCACCCGTGATCTTCAGCGTGCCCTGGGTAATGATTACGTCCCCGTAATACGTGGTGATCCGCCTCGCGTTGTCAGCCTCGGCGCGGTCCGCCTCGATGTTGATGGGCTCGTCCCTGTCCGTGGACAGCGCCACCGCCTCCTGGCTGAAGAGAAGCGCCAGCAAGCAAAGAAGAAAACTATCTCGCAGGCTGCTCATAAACCGTGTGCACCTGTGAAAGAAGCTCCAGCCGGCTTTTTCCCATCCATGCCCGCATGCCCAGGCCGCGGGACTCGCTGGATGGCGTGGTGATGATGACCCGCTTGTCTGTTTCTCCGTATTCTGTACGCGGCAAAACGCGAAGGTCCTCGGTGCGAATATCGACCTGGCGATCTCCCGACTGATTGTTGCGCCAGATATGAACCTTGCCGAGTAACAGCATCTCCTCGCCGTCGGGCGACACCCAGCCGCGCTCCGAGCGGACGTGCCATGGCGTTGCCAGCTCGGCAAAAAAAACTAGGTACGGATCCCTCAGCTCGTGAGTATCGGTGTCGGGATAATGCGCCATGTAAGCGGCGTCCAGTCGCCGGGTGGGGAATCCACTCCGTCCCAGAGTCGTGGCGGTGAAATTCTCGACGTAATAATCGGGCAGCTGGCGGGCGCCGTCTGTCCGTTTCGGCGGCTCGGTGTCCAGACGTTTAAGAAACCAGCCGCTCAGCAAAGCGACTGCCGCCAAGACCAAAAAGACAACGATATAGCGGCTGGACATGGTCCCGTTCAGCTGTCGAGATAGGCGCCAAGCACGCGTTCCAGGCTGCCTTTAGCCTGCATGACCAGCTCACAGACTTCTCGCACCGCCCCCCGTCCGCCGGGACTCTGGGTTTTCCAGTGGGCACGCTCAATAACCAGCGGGTGCGCATCGGCAACGGCAATAGCCAGTCCGGCACGGGACATGGCCGGCAGGTCCATGACGTCATCACCCACAAATGCGACCTGGCCTCTCTTCAAGCCTGTATCTCTCAGTAATGACTCAAAACCGGGACCCTTCTCCCGGCAGCCCTGATAAACATGCTCTACTCCTAAAGAGACCATGCGGTCGGCGACGAGTTGCGATCGTCTGCCCGTAATCACTCCGATCTGCACACCGCTGTCCAAGAGCATGCGCATGCCGTGGCCGTCGCGGGAGTAGAACGCCTTGTACTCCACGCCGTTGTCGCCGATGTAGAGGCCGCCGTCGGTGAGTACGCCGTCCACGTCGAAGGCGACGAGCTTGACTTCGGCCGCCCGTTTGAGCGCATTTTCCAAAACGACGCCTCCCCCTCAGAGCACGCCGGCGCGAAGCAGGTCGTGCATGTTGAGCGCGCCAACCAGCCGCTCGTCTTCGTCAACCACCAGTAGCGCGTTGATTGCGTATTTTTGCATGATGTTGAGGGCTTCCGCCGCCAGCAGGTCGGCGCGAACGGTGATGCACCTGGGCGTCATGACGTCGTCTATAGACGCCTTGTGCACGTCCACCTGTTTATCGAGGGTGCGTCTCAAGTCGCCGTCGGTGAAGATGCCCAGAACCCGCCTTTCGTCGTCGACGATGGCGGTCATGCCGAGACGCGCGCGGCTCATCTCCATCAGCGCGTCGGAGAGCCGGACACTCGCGGAGACCGCGGGAACGCCGCTGCCGGTGTGCATTACGTCGCTGATATGGAGCAAAAGCCTGCGGCCGAGGCGGCCTCCTGGGTGAGAGCGGGCGAAATCCTCGGCGGAAAAGCCCCGTGCTTCGAGCAAGGCGATGGCCAGCGCGTCGCCCATGGCGAGCGCCGCGGTAGTGCTGGCGGTGGGCGCGAGCCCTAAGGGGCAGGCCTCCTGCTCGACGCTGACGTCGATGTTGATGTTCGCCTCCCGGGCAATGCGAGAGTCGGGATTGCCGGTAAGGCCAATCAGCGGCACGCCCAGGCGCTTGATGAGCGGGAGAATGGTGAGGATTTCCGAGGTATCGCCGGAGTTAGAAATGGCCAGCACCACGTCTTCAGGTGTAATCATGCCCACGTCGCCGTGGCTTGCCTCGCCCGGATGGAGGAAAAAGGACGGAGTGCCGGCACTCGCCAGGGTGGCGGCTATTTTGCGCCCAATGTGCCCCGATTTTCCCATACCGGTGACCACCACCCGACCCCGACAGCTGTAAATCTCGCGGCAGGCTGCGACAAACGCGTCGTCAATTCTGACCATCAGATTGTCGAGCGCCCTGGCTTCGGTATCGATGACCTCGCGTCCCGAACTGAGCAACCGCTCGGTGTCCGGTATCAGCGGCGTCGGGTCGATGGGTGAGCTTTGCTGGGGCATGGGTTTAGTCTCGCCTTCCACGAACTGAGTCGTCTAAGTTTAACCCGTTGCGCCACCTAACTCCCCCGGCGCGAGCAAAGCTTCAGATACCGCCAGAAAATAGAAACATTCCCTGGTAGCCGGCAAACGCCGCCAGCAGCAGGGCGGCCTCCAGGCGGTTGATCCGGCCGGGCCCCCGGTAGCCTGAGGCCATCAGGAACAGAGCCACGCTCATGAACATCATGACCGGCATGTCACGGCTCAGAACAGCCGCTTCCACCGGGCCGGGCGCGATGAGCGCCGGGGCGGCGAGAACCGGCAGCAGGTTGAACATGTTTGACCCCAGCACGTTGCCGATGGCCAGATCCGGCTCGTTTTTGAGCACGCTGGCCACCGACGCCGCCAGCTCTGGAAGGCTGGTCCCGATGGCAACAATGGTCAGTCCGATCACCAGATCGCTCAAACCCAGCGCCCCGGCCAGGCCGACCGCGCCCCAGACGATGAGGCGCGAGCTCACCAGCAGCACCAGCAGCCCGACGAGCAGCCAGGTCAAGGCGACCCTCGTCGGCATGTCCTTTGGAATGTGTTGCTTCAGCTCCAAGGCGAGGGGATCCGATTGCTTCGCCTTGGCCGCGGTACGGACAATGACGCCAAGCAGCGCGGCGAAGCTTGCCAGCAGCAATAGGCCATCGCTAAACCCGAGGACGCGGTCGTTGAGCACGAACCAGGCCAGCGCGATTACGACGAACATTAAGGGAAACTCGCGCCGCAGCACCTCCGACTTTACGTTCACCGGGTGTACGAGCGCACAGACACCCGCCACCAGGCCGATATTGGCGATGTTGGATCCCACCGCGTTACCTACCGCGACACCCGGATTGCCCCCCAGGGCCGCCACCGTGCTGACGAAAATCTCGGGCGCGGAAGTGCCGACGCCGACGATGGTCAGGCCGACGACCAGAGGAGGCACGCCCAGGTTTTGTGCCGTCACGGACGAGCCCAGGACGAAGCGATCCGAGCCCCACACCAGCAGGGCCAGCCCAGTGGCGACTGCGCTAATCCAGATCAGCAGCATGGGCGGCAGCAGCGAGGTTTTTCCATTTCGGTTTCATTTTGCAGCAGGCAGCATCCAGTCGCGCGGGGCATGCTAAGCTTCGCTCGCCTCAACTCAAAGAGGAACTCGAAGGTACGCTCAACTCATGATAGACGGCTCGCCCGATCCTGATGCTTCCGATCGCGACGAGGCGATCCGAGAATGGCTGAACGAGGTCGAGGGACCGTCCCACCGCACATCGCCCGCGTCCAGCGACGCGAGCTTCCGGCGCTATCTTCGCGTAACGACCAAAAACCAAAGCCTCATTCTCATGGACGCGCCGCCCGAGCACGAAGACTGCCGGCCGTTTCTTCACGTTCAGTCGCTGCTCCAGAATGCCGGGGTGAATGTCCCCGCCGTCGTGCACGCCGACGTCGAGCGGGGCCTGCTGCTGCTCACCGATTTCGGCTCGCGCTCCTATCTCCACGTGCTCAACGACCACAACTGTGACGCGCTATATGCCGACGCGCTGGAGACGCTGTTGCGCATGCAGACAGGTGTGCCCGCGGGCGCGGTGGACAACTTCGACCGGCAGAAGCTTTCGGCCGAACTCCGCCTGTTTCCGGACTGGTTTCTCAAACAGCATCTGGGACTGCAGATCGACGACGCGTTTCGCCGCTGCATGCAGGACTGCTTCGATCTGCTGATCGAGTGCTGCCTCGAACAGCCGCAGGTATTCGTTCACCGGGACTACCACTCGAGAAACCTGATGCAGGTGAGGGAGAGAAATCCGGGGGTGCTGGATTTTCAGGATGCCGTAACCGGCCCGGTGACCTACGACCTGGTGAGTCTGCTCCGGGACGTCTACATCGAATGGCCGCGTGAAAAATTAGAGGCGTGGTTATCTGACTATTTTGCGCGGGCGCGCCGCGCCCAGGACGCCTTGGCACCAGTGGAGCTGAACACTTTCCAGCGTTGGTTCGACCTCACCGGTGTCCAGCGGCACATCAAGGTCGCGGGAATTTTCTGCCGCCTCTGGCACCGGGACGGCAAGCCCGGCTACCTCAAAGACGTTCCATTGACCCTCCGCTACCTGATGACCGTGGGGGCACGCTATGCAGAGACCGCCGGCTTCGTCGACGCCCTTGACGCGCTGGAATTACAGAAGCGCTTCGCCGCGGTCGAAGGTCGGGTCTGAAACAATGAAGACCATGCTGCTTGCTGCCGGACGCGGGGAGCGGCTTCGTCCCCTGAGCGACCGGGTCCCAAAGCCGCTAATCGAGGTCGGCGGCAAGGCGCTCATCGTTCATCTGATCGAGGCCTTGGTTGAGGCCGGCCACGATGACATTGTGATCAACCTCGCCTGGCTCGGCGACGCCATAAAAACCGCTCTCGGTAACGGTAGCCGGTACGGCGCCAAACTTAGCTACTCGCCGGAACCCGACGACGCCCTGGAAACCGGCGGCGGGATCCTGAATGCGCTGCCGCTGCTAGGCGACGCGCCTTTCCTCGCCGTCAGCGCAGACATCTACACCAATTTCCCGTTCGCCGGTCTGTCAAAAGCACCGGACGGCCTGGCACATCTGGTACTGGTGGACAACCCGCCCCACAATTCGGGCGGCGACTTCGCCATCGACAACGGACGGCTACGCAACAGAGGTGATCGGCGGCTCACTTTCTCGGGCATCGGCGTCTACCGTCCGCAGCTGTTCCAGGGCCGGTCGCCCGGCCGTTTCCCGCTGGCACCGCTGCTGCGCGAGGCAGCATCGGACGACCGCGCAACCGCGGAACGTTTTGGCGGCGAGTGGTGGGACGTGGGTAGCATCGAGCGGCTGGAGGCGTTGAGGACCGCACTGGCGGGGAAATGAGCGACGACCGGAGCAAACGCTCCGGTCGCCGCGCGTGCAGAGCTGATTATTCGCTGCCTGTCGTCAGCCGCTCGCGGCTCTTCTCCAGGGTCTTTTCTCCGACGCCCTGCACCTGCATCAGCTCATCTACGGAGGTAAACGGCCCGTTCTCTCTCCGGTACTCGATGATGGCTTCGGCACGCTTGAGTCCAACGCCGTTGATGGCCTCGGCCAACGCCTGTGCATCGGCCGTGTTGATATTCACCGGCTCGGTGGCGAAAACGGCTCCACAAGCGAGAAGTGTGAGGACAGTGAGCGTCGATTTCAGTGCGTTCATGGTGTTTTCTCCTTAACAGTTTGGGTTTCATTCCGTTGATCCGTCGTTGGCGCCGTCCGAATTTGAAATTGAGCGGCGCGCGAGAAGAGAGATTAAAGACACCGACGCGGCTGCAATAGACGGGGATGTAGGCGGAGAGCGTGGGCGACGTAGGCGAATTGCCATGGGGCGTATGGACCAGGAAGAAAACCGCGTGGCGTGTTTTTTACCTTTTTGATCCGATAGCACACGGCGGCTGGACGCCCAACCCGGCTAGAGGCGCGTCTGTTGCCCGCGCTCATCCCCCATTGACTCACCCCGCTTCACCATTCCTGCCACCGCTCGAGCACCGCAATCAGCTCCGGCAGAGACGCAATCTCTGCATCAGGGCGCGGGCCGCTGGGCCAGGGGTCACGCTCCGGATTGAACCATACGGTGCGCATGCCGGCCTTATTCGCACCGCGAACGTCTGTAACCGGGTCGTCGCCCACGTGCACCGCGTCGTCGGCCGAGATTCCGGCGTGCTGAAGGGCGCGGTTGAAAATTACCGGCGACGGCTTGGCAGCCCCGGCCTGTGCGGCGTTGACAACGAAGTCGAATAGATGTCCGACGCCGATGTAGTGCACATCCGCGTTACCGTTGGTAATGGCGCCGACTGTGTAGCGCCTCTTCAGCACCGGCAGAAGGTCCGAAGCGTCATCGAACAGTGTCACCGCGTTCCGATGTTCCCAAAACACCCTGAAGCCTGGTTCCACCATGTCTTCGGGATATTCGAACTCGAGGGCGAGCTTTTTGAGCCACCGTTTGCGCATGGAAGTCACGTCGTGGCTGATCTCGTCACAGGTGTTGAAAAAGCTCCTGCGGTGATGAATGAGTGCCTCCGGCTCCAGGCGTTGGGTAACACGCGGATAATGCTTGCCCAGCCAGCGGTAAAAGACATGCTCCGCCGCCGAGATGACGGAGGCGCACTCCCACAGCGTGTCGTCTAAATCGAATGTAATTAGGCGTACGGCCATTTTAGAACCTACACGTTACCCCAGCACGTTCCCGCTCCTGTCTGAGCTCCTGCTCGGGCATGCAGAACATAATTAGGGAAATCCGTCGCCCGTCCATCTCGATGCTTGCGCGCAGTGCTCCCTCTTCGATGAAGCCCGCTGCAAGGTACAGCGCCTCGGCGCGGACATTATGACTCATGACGCCTAGCTAAAGTCGCTGCGCGCCCAGCGAGTCGCATGCCATGCGCTTTTTTTCGCGCGCAGACACTCGCGTCCCTAACCCTCGCCCTTGCGCCCAAGGATGATTCGGACGGGCGCGATGCCGCGGTGGGCGACTGAAGCGCAGCCAGAATCAGGCAGCCAACAACTTTCTCGCTACCAATTGTTTGCACCATCCGGTGCGCCCGGCCGGGGTCCACGACGGCGGCGCGACGCGCATCGTCCGGCGATCGATGTAGCCAAGGCGCGTTTTCCGCATTCCGCTGCGGCACCAGCAGCAACGCGAGATCGTCTTCGGTGGACGGTCTCAGGCCTTTGCGCTCGGTCTCCACAATCGACCTGGGCGGCCTGGTCACCAGGGAATTTCTCCGTCGAACAGGTCGAAAAAGCGACCGTTTACCTCCGGCGTCGCGGTCCTGACAAAGTTCAACAAGCGCTCGGCGGCCTCGCCGGGCGAGGTGTCCGCGTCGTCAGCGCCTGTTTCGGTCTTGAGTCGGCCCGGATGAAGGGCACAAACGCTGACACCGCTGCCCGCCAGCTCGGCGCTCAGGCATAGTGTGAGCATATTCTGCGCCGCCTTGGCGATGCGGTAATCGTAGGAAAACCGGCCGGTGCCGAAATACCCGCCGGCGTTTCTTTTCAGGGATCCGAGACGAGAACTCACGTTCAGCAGCAGCGCCCGTTGAGAGCGGCGCAAATACGGCAGCGCGGCGCGGGTGCACCGCATGACTCCGGTGCAATGGAGATCGAACATGCTGCTCAGTTCCCGGGCTTTCA